>NZ_JACHWE010000001.1:0-1408729 GCF_014191175.1 Cupriavidus alkaliphilus
GCGCCGATGATAGTGCGGATTCCCGTGTGAAAGTAGGTCATCGCCAGGCTCTTATTCTGCAAAACCCCTCGACAGCGTGTGCTGCGAGGGGTTTTGTCTTTGGCGCGGCGAAAACGCTGCGCCAGTCGCCCGCACGCCGATCCCCGTTGTTTTCATGCCGCATTGCGGGTCGCGGCGCATTCCTGCCGGGTCCACCTTCTGCTATGTTCGACCCTCAAGTGCCAACGGGTGGCACGAAGGCGGTTGCAACACGTGTTTGCAGCAAGCAGTGAGCAATAGAGCGGGCCGATGCCGACAGAGCAGGGCCGCGATTTCGGGTTTCGAGGGGTTACATGACGGCCAAGATGTTTCGGCTGGTTTTGACTGGCGCCGCCGGCGCGCTGTTGCTGGCAGGGTGCGCTTCCACTCCTCCTGAACCTTCCGCGCCGCAAAAGCATCCGGCCCCCGCCGCGCCTGTTACTTCCAACTCCGCCATCGATTGCCAGGCCTTCACCGAGCGCATGGCTGCCCACGCGGCGGCGCAGGCCGATGCCGCGGTGACCGAGCCCGACGCCCTGGCCGCTGCCAACACCCTCGCGGCGGATGCCGAAGCCGGCGACGATGGCGAATCCGCCGACGCCTCGCCGGCCACCCTCGCCACATTGCCCTTGTTTTCGGTCTCGCCGCGTCGCGACCGCCTGCCCGTGGGCTGGCAGCCGTGGACCATCAATCGCAACAAGATTCCCACCACATATTCGATGGCCGAGGTCGACCAGCGGGTCGTGGTGCACGCCAAGGCCGACAGCTCGGCCTCGGGCCTCTATGTGCCGCTGCGCGAGCGCGATGCCGGCATGCTGCGCTGGACCTGGAAAACCGGCGGCATCATCCGTAACGCCGACAACAGCCATGGCCCGCGCGAGGATTCGCCGCTGCGGCTGTTCGTGGCCTTCGATGGCGACAAGGGCGCGCTGCCACTCAAGGACCAGTTGATGTACGAGATGGCGCGCCTGACCACCGGGCGCGAGATGCCGTACGCCACGCTGATGTATATCTGGGGCGGGCAGCGCGCGGAAGGCGCGGTGGTGAAGAACCCGCATACCGATCGCGTGCGCATGATCGTGGTGGATAGCGGCACGAAGCACGCCAATGAGTGGCGTTGCCACGAGCGCGATCTGCGTGCCGACTATCGCGAGGCGTTCGGGACCGACCCTGGCCGGGTCATCGCGGTCGGCATCATGACCGATACCGACAATACCAAGAGCAAGGCCGAAGCCTGGTACGGCGACATCGCGCTGGACTAGATTGCCGCGCCGGGGGCGCCTCAGCCCCCGATCGGCTCGGCCAGCGCGAGCACCGCGAACGAGGCCAGCCAGTGCGTGGACACATACTCGCCTTCCAGCGCCTGGGGCAGCGATGCCTCGATATGGTCAGACCACGCGCGGATCGCCAGCGGCCGCAGCGGATCGGGCAGCGCCGGCTCCAGCAGGCGCCAGCACCAGGCGCGCGACAGGTTCAGTCCGTCCAGGTGCGCGGCCTTGGGGTCGTTGCGGTTGGTCACCGTGACCGGTGTCAGCCAGTTGGCCAGCTCGGCCTGGCCCGGCACGAACAGCTCCCACCATTCCGAAAACGCGCAGCCGTCCATCACCGCGTGCATCAGCACGGCCTCGGTCAGTCCGCCGGACAGGAATTCATCGCCGCCGGGCTCGTAGCGGGCCGGATACTTCTGGTCGTGGCCGAACCAGCGGTGGGCGCGCCTTACGATGGCGCGCCGCAAGGCCAGGTCCTGATGGTTGCGCGCATAGGCCAGCGCCATGACCAGCGCGAAGGCGCTGTTGTAGTGGGTGCCGGTGCGTACCGGGAACACTGCCGCATCGAGGAAATCCGCGAGTTGCTGCGATAAATGCGAGGCCAGCGGCGCGCAGGCGTCCGCCCAGGCGCCGGCATGCGGGTCGTGCCGTGCCAGCGCCAGCAGTTCGGCCTGCAACTTCAGCATCCAGCCCCAGCCGTAGGGGCGCTCGAAGGTGCGTGAGTCAGGCCGGCGGAAATACGCGAGTTCGGCGGCCATGGCGTCCGGACGCAACTGGGCGTCCAGCATGGCGCGGATGCGCGGGGCGTCCTCGAGGTCCGGATGCAGTGCCAGCAGCCGCACCAGCAGCCAGTGCATATGGACGCTGGAGTGCCAGTCGTAGCTGCCGCAAAACACCGGATGCCAGGCGGCCGGTCCGGCGAGATCGCCGGCGCCCGCCATCATGTGGTCCAGCTTGTACGGATAACGGCGCAGGATATTCTCCAGCGCCACGCGCGCAAAGCTGCGCGCGGTCTCGCGATCCAGCGCCGAACGCCCCATCGCCGAAGCTCCCCTTGTTTGATCGTATTGCCCTGCTCAGGCAGGCGTGCTCGGGCACGCTCTGGTCTATGCCATCAGCTGCCTGCCATCAGGCAGGTGCGAGCCACTTCTCCACCAGCCGCACGAAGAAGGTCGAGCCGACCGGCAGCAGCTCGTCGTTGAAATCGTAGCTCGGGTTGTGCAGCATGCAAGGCCCGAGGCCATGGCCGGCATCGCGATGGCCGCCGTCGCCATTGCCGAGGAGCAGATAGCAGCCCGGCTTGTGCTGCAGCATGAACGAGAAATCCTCGGCGCCCATGGTGGGCTCGACATGGCTGTCGACGTTGTCCGCGCCGACCAGTTCGGCGGCGACCGAGACGGCGAAGCCGGTTTCAGCCTCGCTGTTGATGGTGGGCGGATAGTTGCGGTGGAATTCGTATTCGACGGTGCAGTCGAATGCCGACGCCACCGCGCGCGCCACCTCTTCCATGCGCCGCTCGATCAGGTCCAGCACCGGCACCGTGAAGGTACGCACGGTACCGCCGATCCAGGCCTGGTCCGGCACGATGTTGGTGGCATCGCCGGCATGGAACTGCGTGACCGAGATCACCGCGGTATCGATCGGGCGCTTGTTGCGCGTGATGATTCCCTGTAGCGCCGACACGATCTGCGCCGCGGTGAATACGGGGTCGTTGCCGTTGTTGGGCATGGCCGCATGCGCACCCTTGCCGCGCACGACGATGCGGAACTCGTTGCTCGATGCCATCAGCGGGCCCGCGCGCGTGCCGAACGCGCCCATCGGCATGCCCGGCCAGTTGTGCACGCCGAACACCGCGTCGCACGGAAAGCGCTCGAACAGGCCGTCCTTGATCATCTCGCGCGCGCCGCCGCCGCCTTCTTCGGCCGGCTGGAAGATCAGGTGCACGGTGCCGTCGAAGGGCTTGTGCTGCGCCAGGTAGCGCGCCGCGCCGAGCAGCATCGCGGTGTGGCCGTCATGGCCGCACGCGTGCATCTTGCCGGTGTGCTGCGAGCGGTGCTCGAAGGTATTGGCTTCCTGCAGCGGCAGCGCGTCCATGTCGGCGCGCAGGCCGATGGTGCGCGGGCTGCTGCCATTGCGGATCACGCCGACCAGGCCGGTGGTGCCCAGCCCGCGGTGGACTTCGATGCCCCACGATTCCAGGTTGCGCGCGACTACGTCGGCGGTGCGCTGCTCTTCGAAGCAGAGTTCAGGGTGGGCGTGGATGTCGCGCCGGATCGCGCGGATTTCGGCTTGTGCCTGCAGGATTTCGGGGATGAGCTTCATGATGCCGGGCGGCCTTGGAGTCGAAGGCGTTAGCAATGGGATACCCGGATCATACGATGCCTGTCGCGAAAGCGCCAAAACGCGGCGATTTGCTGCGCGCTCGCCGTCTTGGCGCAGTGCAATATGCCGGCGCGGGTGGGTTTCCCCGCATTGCCGTGGCATGTGCACTGCTGGAACAGTTCATGCTTGAAGTGCCCGGCCGGCAATACCGTCGCTTTGTGATGCCCCATCGCACCAAAAAGCAGCGCCGCTCGTGACCCGCTGCGCGCGCGCATTGCCGATCCTAAAACGTCTGCTTCACTTCCTACAGGGAGAATTGCGCGATGTCCCTTCGCACTTTCAAGAAGGCAATTGGCGCGGTCGCGGTGGCGGGGGCCCTTGGCCTTGCGCTGGCCGGCACCGCCCAGGCCGCGGACCTCAAACTGGCCATGAGTTCGCCGCCGACCTCGATGGATCCGCACTTCTACAACCTGTTCTCCAACATCAACGTTTCCGAGCATATCTTCGACTCGCTGACCAAGATGGACCCGGACAGCCGCATCATCCCGGGCCTGGCCGAGTCGTGGAAGCTGGTCAACAACCTCACGTGGGAATTCAAGATCCGCAAGGGCGTGAAGTTCCACGACGGCTCCGAGCTGACCGCCGAGGACGTGATCTGGTCGCTCGACCGCCCCGCCACCATCCAGAACAGCCCGGGCAAGTTCGACGTCTACACCAAGGCCATCGTCAACAAGAAGGTCATCGACAAGCACACCATCCAGCTCACCACCAGCCAGCCGTATCCGCTGATGCTGAACGACCTCACGTCGATCTTCATCGTGCAGAAGAAGGCCACGCAGGGCCTGGGCTCGGACGATTTCGCGCAGGGCAAGGGCATGATCGGCACCGGCCCGTTCAAGTTCGTCAGCTATGCGCGCGACGACCGGGTCGAGCTGGTGCGCAACAACGACTACTGGGGCAACAAGCCGGCCTGGGACAAGGTCACGCTGCGCTTTATCCCCAACCCGGCGACGCGCCTGGCGGCGCTGCTGTCTGGCGATGTGCAGGCCATCGAGAACGTGCCCACGCCCGACCTGCCCAAGGTGCGCAAGGATCCCAAGCTGGCGTTCTTCTCCAAGATCTCGCATCGCGTGATCTACCTGTATTTCGATGCCAAGCGCGACAAGTCGCCTTACGTCACCACCAAGGAAGGCGCGCCGCTGGACAAGAATCCGCTCAAGGACACGCGCGTGCGCAATGCCATCAGCATGGCGATCAACCGGCAGGGCATCAAGGACCGGCTGATGGAAGGCCTGTCCGAGCCCACCAACAACCTGGTGCCGCCCACGCTGTTCGGCTACAACCCCAACCTGAAGACGGTCAAGTATGACCCCGAGGGCGCCAAGAAGCTGCTGGCCGAGGCGGGCTTCCCCAACGGTTTCGGCGTGACGCTGCACACGCCCAACAACCGTTACGTCAACGACGAGAAGATCGCTCAGACCATTGCGCAGAACCTGACCCGCATCGGCATCTCGACCAAGGTCGAGGGCATGCCGATGGCGACGTACTCGTCCAAGGGCATCAAGCACGAGTGGTCGTTCGGCCTGCTCGGCTGGGGCGCCCAGACCGGCGAGGTCAGCTCGCCGCTGCGCGCGCTGCTGGCGTGCGAAGACAGCAAGAAGGGCTTCGGCACCACCAACTGGGGTGAGTACTGCAACCCGAAGATGGACGTGGTGCTGGAAAAGGCGCTGTCGACGGTGGACGACACCGAGCGTTCCAAGCTGCTGCAGGAAGCCACCGCGATCGCGATCAACGATGGCGGTATCATCCCGATCCACCAGCAGGTGACAACCTGGGCCACGCAGAAGGGCATCGTCTACGTGCCGCGCACCGACGAGCGCACGTACGCGCATAACTTCAAGCCCCAGTAAGCAGGCTGCCTGCTGCTGAGTTCGCGGTGCCGCGCATGGCTGCCGCGCCGCCTGGAAGCGCATGGCGCTCCCGGGCGGCGTGCGCATTCCCGCGCGAAAGGATAGTGGTCTGAATATGCTGGTCTTTATCATCCGGCGCCTGATGCAGAGCTTGGTCGTGCTCTTCGTCATGTCGCTGCTGGTTTTCCTCGGCGTCTTTGCCATCGGCAATCCCGTCGACATCCTGATCAACCCGCAGGCCGACCAGGAGGACATCAAGCGCACCATCGCGGCGCTGGGCCTGGACAAGCCGCTATGGGAGCAGTACTGGGTGTTCCTGCAGAACGCGCTGCAAGGCAACCTCGGTACCTCGTTCGCGCATGGCACGCCGGCGCTCAAGCTGATCTTCGAGCGCATGCCGGCGACCATGGAGCTGGCGATCTGCGCGATCCTGCTGGCGATCGTGCTGGGCATCCCGCTGGGCCTGTGGGCCGGGCTGCGGCCCAAGGGCATTGCCGGCAAGTCGATCATGACGGTGTCGATCCTGGGCTTCTCGCTGCCCACCTTCTGGGTCGGGCTGATGCTGATCATGGTGTTCGCGGTGCAGCTGGGCTGGCTGCCGTCCAACGGCCGCGGCGAGACCGTGCGCGTGCTGGGCATCCCGCTCAGCTTCCTGACCGCGGACGGCATCCGCCACCTGATCCTGCCGGCGGTGACGCTGTCGCTGCTCAACATCGCCATGGTGATCCGGCTCACGCGCGCCGGCACGCAGGAGGCGATGCTGCAGGACTACGTCAAGTTCGCACGCGCCAAGGGGCTGTCCAATACCCGCATCGTCGGTGTGCATGTGCTGAAGAACATCCTGATCCCCATCGTCACCGTGATCGCGCTGCAGTTCGGCTCGATCATCGCCTTTGCGATCGTGACCGAGACCATCTTCGCGTGGCCCGGCATGGGCAAGCTCATCATCGACTCGATCCAGCTGCTGGACCGGCCGGTGATCGTCGCCTACCTGATGGTGATCGTGACGCTGTTCATCCTGATCAACCTGGTGGTGGACATCATCTACAGCATGCTCGATCCGCGCGTGCGCATTGCCGACAACAAGGGCTGAGCCATGACCGCAGTAACTGTCGAACCCGAAGACAAGACGCCGCCGCGCGCCGCGGCGCGCGAGCAATCCCCATGGCGGCGCTTTGCCGCCGAGTTCTTCGCCAGCAAGATCGCCGTGGCCGGGCTGGCCACGCTGGTGACGATCATCCTGATCGCCATCTTCGCGCCGTGGCTGGCGCCGCAGAACCCGTATGACCTGGCCACGCTGGACGTGCTCGACGCGCGCCTGGCGCCGGGCGAGCAGGCCGGCACCGGCATGACCTTCCTGCTGGGCTCGGACGAGCAGGGCCGCGACATCCTGTCGGCGGTGATGTACGGGTTGCGCATCAGCATCGGCGTGGGCGTGGTCAGCACCCTGATCGCGCTGTTGCTGGGCGCCACGCTCGGCCTGCTGGCCGGCTTCCTCGGGGGGCGCACCGAAGCCTTCATCATGCGCGTGGCGGACCTGCAGCTGTCGTTCCCGCCGATCCTGCTGGCGCTGATCCTGCTGGCCTTCCTGCGCCCCGGGCTGGGCAATATCGTGATCGCGCTGGTCGCGGTGCAGTGGGCCTACTACGCGCGCACCACGCGCAGCGCGGCGCTGGTCGAACGGCGCAAGGAATACATCGAAGCCGCCACCTGCCTGGGCCTGCCGCCCGCGCGCATCATGTTCCGCCATCTGCTGCCCAACTGCCTGCCGCCGCTGATCGTGATCGCGGCTCTGCAGGTGGCCTCGGCGATCACGCTGGAGGCGACGCTGTCCTTCCTCGGACTGGGCGTGCCGATCACCGAGCCGTCGCTCGGTTCGCTGATCTCGAACGGCCAGCAGTACATGCTGTCGGGCAAGTACTGGATCAGCTTCTTCCCGGGCATCGCGCTGGTGGTCACCATCGTCGCGATGAATTTGGTCGCCGACCAGCTGCGCGATGTGCTGAACCCGCGCCTGCAGACGCAATAACCGGGAGCACGAGATGGCACACCCGATGGCACAACCGACACTGGTGGTCGAACACCTGAAAACGCATTTCTATACGCGCGGCGGCATCGCCAGGGCCGTCGACGACGTGTCCTTCACCGTGGGCCGCGGCGAGATCATGGGGCTAGTGGGCGAGTCCGGCTCGGGCAAGTCCATGACAGGCTACTCGATCATGGGCCTGATCGACCCGCCCGGGAAGATCGTCGACGGCCGCATCGCGCTGACCAGCCGCGACGGCGTCACGCGCGACCTGCGCGCGCTCACGCCGGCGCAGCAGCGCGACGTGCGCGGCAACCGCATCGCCATGATCTTCCAGGATCCGATGATGACGCTGAACCCGGTGCTGCGCATCGACACGCAGATGATCGAGGCGGTGCTGGCGCATGAGAACGTGAGCAAGGCGGTGGCGCGCGAGCGCGCCCGCAATGCACTGGCGCGGGTCGGCATTCCGTCGCCGGACGAGCGCCTGCAGGCCTATCCGCACCAGTTCTCGGGCGGCATGCGCCAGCGCGTGGCGATTGCCACGGCGCTGCTGAACAAGCCCGACCTGATCATTGCCGACGAACCGACCACCGCGCTCGACGTTACCATCCAGGGCCAGATCCTGTACGAGATGCAGACCCTGTGCCGCGAGTCCGGCACGGCGCTGATCTGGATTACGCACGATCTGTCGGTGGTGGCGGGGCTGGCCGATTCCGTCTGCGTGATGTACGCCGGCAAGATTGTCGAGGCCGGCGACGTGCGCCAGGTGCTGGAGCACCCTGAGCATCCCTACACGCACGGCCTGATCAGCTCGGCGCCGTCGCGCAATCCGCGCGGCGCGCCGCTGCGGCAGATCCCGGGCATGACGCCGTCGCTGCTGAACCTGCCGGGCGGCTGTTCGTTCCGCGAGCGCTGCCCGTACGCGACGGCTGCATGCAAGACCGACCCCCCGCTGGAAACCACCGCGGACGGGCGCCGCCTGCGTTGTTTCCATCCGGTGCTTGCCAACCAGGAGGCGGCATGAACGCCACTGCACTGCAATCCCGACCGATGACCGAACCTGCCGTAAAGGAAGGCGCCACGCCCGCTGCGCCGATCCTCGAACTGCGCGGCGTGTCCAAGCGCTTCGTCAAGTCGCTCGATGCCGCCGCGCGCATCGCCAACCTGTTCGGCGCGCATGCGCGCGAAGAGGTGGTGCATGCGGTGGACCGCGTCGACCTGAGCATCCGCGCCGGCGAGGTGGTGGGGCTGGTGGGTGAATCCGGCTGTGGCAAATCCACGCTCGGCCGAATGGCCGTGGGCCTGCACTCGCTGACCGAGGGCGTACGGCTGTGGCGCGGCACCAATCTGGACCAGCTGCCGCCGGACAAGCGCCGCGAGAGGCAGCTGGCGATCCAGATGATCTTCCAGGATCCGTATGCCTCGCTGAACCCGCGGCTGCGTGTGCTCGACATCGTCGGCGAGGCGCCGGTGGTGCACGGCCTGGTCGGGCGCGGCGCGCAGAAGGGCTATGTCGAGGACATGCTGGTGCGCGTGGGCATGGACCCGACCGTGCTGCGCCGCTTTCCGCACCAGTTTTCGGGCGGCCAGCGCGCGCGCATCGGCATTGCGCGCGCGCTGGCGGTGAAGCCCGAGTTCCTGGTCTGCGACGAATCCGTGGCGGCGCTGGACGTGTCGATCCAGGCCCAGGTGCTGAACCTGTTCATGCGCCTGCGCGAAGAGCTGAACCTGACCTACCTGTTCATCAGCCACGATCTGGGCGTGGTCAAGCACATCAGCGACCGGGTGGTGATCATGTACCTGGGACGGGTGGTCGAGTCCGCGCCGACCGAAGACGTGTTCGCCACGCCCAACCACCCCTATACGCAGGCGCTGCTGGCGGAGGCGCCGAAGCTGGAGGTGGCGCGCAAGACCTATGTCGCGATCCGCGGCGAGATTCCGTCGCCGCTGCACCCGCCGAGCGGCTGCCATTTCCATCCGCGCTGCCCACACGCGATGCCGCGTTGCCGCGAAGAGCAGCCGCTGCTCAAGGAGATCGCGCCGCTGCGGTTCTCGGCATGCCATTTGAATGACATGAAGTAGGGCGTCTCAACTCGCGCTGGTTTGCTCCCCTCTCCCATTTATGGGAGAGGGGCGGGGGAGAGGGCAGGAGTCTCGACGGAGTGAGGCGCCTCGATGCTTGCCAAGCGCCTGCCCTCTCCCCCGGCCCCTCTCCCGCAAGCGGGAGAGGGGAGAAAACATGCGGTTTCGCTCAGCGCTTCACCGAATCACCTGCCCCTTCGAATTGATGATCGTCATCTCCACGAACTTCGAACCGACATGGTTCTCCGGCGTGAAATTGACGATAAACCCGCCCAGGTCGTAGTTGCGCATCGATTCCAAGGCGGTCACCAGCTTCTCGCGCGTCAGGTCCTTGCCCGCGCGGCGCAGGCCTTCGGTGAAGGTCTTGGCGGCGATGAAGCCCTCGATGCTGGCGTAGTCGAATTCGCTGGGCCTGCCGGCGGCCTGCAGCAGGCGCAGGTATTCGCGCACGATCGGCAGCGTGGCGTTGCCCGGGTGCGGCATCACCTGCGAGATGATCACGCCGCTGCCCTGCGCGCCGACCACGTTGGCCAGCGCCTGCGTGCCGACGAAGGAGACGTTGTAGAACTGGCCGTTGTAGCCGCGGCGCAGCGCTTCCTTCACGAACGCGCCGGCGGTGCGGTACGCGCTGATCATCACTACCGCATCGGGCTTCGCCTTCATCGAGCCCTGCATGGCGTCGCCGATCTCGGTGGTGTTGCGCACCACGGGCTCGCGCGCGACGATCTGCACGCCGCTGTCGGGCGCGGCCTTGAGCGCGCGCTCGAGCCCGTCCAGGCCGGCCTTGCCGTAGGCATCCTCGTTGTAGACCACGGCCACGCGCTTGAGCCCGGTGGTCTGGATCTGACGCAGGATGGCCGCGGTTTCCTCGTTGTACCCGGCGCGCACATGGAACACGTAGCGGCTGCGCGGCTCGCGCAGCGACTGCGCACCGGTGTACGGACCGAAGAACGGCACCCTGGCCTGGATCGCCAGCGGCAGCGCGGCCTGGCTGGTGGGCGTGCCGACATAGCCGAACAGGGCGAAGACGCGGTCTTCCTCGATCAGTTTCCGGGTGTTCTTGGCCGCCGGTTCGGGCTCGTAGTAGTCGTCGAGCGCCTCGAGCCGGATCTTGCGCCCGTGGATGCCGCCCTGCTGGTTGATGTGGTCGAAATACAGCCGCGCGCCCGAGTTCATCTGCTTGCCCAGCACGGCGGTCGGGCCCGTCAGCGCGGCGGACTGGCCCAGCAGGATGGTGTCGGCGGTGACGCCTTGCTCGGATGAGGCGGCAGTGGCTGCGGTGTTCGCCGCCAAGGCGGCGCAGGACGCGCCGCCCGTGCCGATGGCGCACGCCACCAGCAGGCCGGCAAGCCGGCCATTGACCCCGGATCGGAAAAACATAAACCCCCCGCGAATGATGGTTCGGTTACCCGTTCGCCGCGTCGGCCGGTCTGCGCCGGCGAGTTCCAAAAATCGAGCGGCATGGTGCGCGTCCCGGTCTGTGCCGCGAGCGCGCCGGCACATCATAATCGAATACAATCGGGACGAGATACTCCCCGCCGTCGCGCCGCACGCACGGGGAATGCGCCGCCCGCCGGCGCGACGCAGGCGCCGCCACCCGCCGCCTGCGCCGGCATCTCCCGTTCCGTACGACCGAACGAAAACAACACATCCCCCGCCCGGAGACCCCATGGCTTCCCGCATCGTCCGCGCCGCCTGCCCGCATGACTGCCCCGATACTTGTGCCTTGCTCGTCACCGTCGAGGACGGACGCGCCGTCAAGGTAGCGGGCGATCCTGACCATCCCGGCACGCAGGGCGTGCTCTGCACCAAGGTGTCGCGCTACACCGAGCGCACCTACCACCCGGACCGCCTGCTGACGCCGATGAAGCGCGTCGGCAAGAAGGGAGAGGGCAAGTTCGCGCCGATCTCGTGGGACGAGGCGCTGGATACGATCGCCACGCGCCTGCAGGCGATCGCCGCGCGCGATCCGCAGGCGATCGTGCCGTACAGCTATGCCGGCACCATGGGGCTGGTGCAGGGCGAGAGCATGGCCGCGCGCTTCTTCAACAAGCTGGGCGCGTCGCGGCTGGACCGTACCATCTGCGCCAGCGCCGGGGCCACCGCGCTGCGCTACACCTACGGCGCCAGCGTGGGCATGGACATGGAGCACGTGGTCGATGCCAGGCTGGTGATCATCTGGGGCGGCAACCCGATCGCCTCCAACCTGCACTTCTGGACCCGCGCGCAGGAGGCCAAGCGGCGCGGCGCCACGCTGGTGGCGATCGACCCGTACCGCTCGCTGAGCGCCGAGAAGTGCCACCGCCATCTCGCGCCGATGCCCGGCACCGACGGCGCGCTGGCGCTGGCGATGATGCACGTGCTGATCCGCGACGGCCTGCTCGACCACGACTACATCGAGCGCCACACCGTGGGCTTCGAGGCGCTGCGCGAGCGCGCGCAGGCCTATCCGCCGGCGCGCGCCGCCGAGATCTGCGGCATCCCGGTCGAGGACATCGAATGGCTGGCCGGGCTCTACGGACAGCTGGCGGTGCGCGAGCGCCAGCCGGTGGCGATCCGGCTCAACTACGGCATGCAGCGCGTGCACGGCGGCGGCCAGGCGGTGCGCGCGGTGGCGTGCCTGCCGTCGCTGGTGGGCGCGTGGCGCCATCCGGCGGGTGGGCTGCAGCTGTCGACCTCGGGCTTCTTCCCCGTCAACGAAGCCGCGCTGCAGCGCCCGGACCTGCTGCCGGGATGGCCTCAACAGCTGCCGCGCCTGGTCAACATGAGCACCATCGGCGATGCCTTGCTGGCCGAGCCCGCGCCCGGCGCGCCGCGCATCGAGGCGGTGGTGGTCTACAACAGCAACCCGGTGGCAGTGGCGCCGGAATCCGGCAAGGTCGCCGCCGGCTTCGCGCGCGAGGACCTGTTCACGGTGGTGCTGGAGCATTTCCGCACCGACACCGCCGACTATGCCGACATCATCCTGCCCGCCACCACGCAGCTCGAGCACACCGACGTGCACAAGGCCTACGGCCATACCTATTTCCTGGCCAACAACGCCGCCATCGCGCCGCTGGGCGCGGCCCTGCCCAACACCGAGATCTTCCGCCGGCTGGCGCAGCGCATGGGCTTTACCGACGCCTGCTTTACCGACAGCGACGAGGCCATCGCCGCGCAGGCCATCCTGCCGGACGATGCGCGCGCCGCCGGCATCAGCTGGGATTCGCTGAAAGCGCAGGGCTGGCAGAAGCTGGCGCTGCCGGCGGCGCCGTTCGCCGAGGGCGGCTTTCCGACGCCCTCGGGCAAGTGCCAGTTCTATTCGGAGCCGATGGCGCGCGATGGCTTCGACCCGCTGCCCGACTACGTGCCGCAGTACGAAGCGCCGCAGACCGCGCCGGAACTGGCCGCGCGCTATCCGCTGGCGATGATCTCGCCGCCGGCGCGCAATTTCCTCAACAGCTCGTTCGTCAACGTCGACAGCCTGCGCGCCACCGAGGGCGAGCCGCACCTGGACATCCATCCGGCCGACGCCGCCGAACGCGGCATCGTGCACGGCGCGCTGGTGCGCGCCTTCAATGACCGCGGCAGCATGGTGGCACGCGCGCGCGTCACCGATCGCGCTCGGCGCGGCCTGGTGGTGGGGCTGTCGATCTGGTGGAAGAAGCTCGCGCCCGACGGCAAGAACGCCAATGAGCTGACCAGCCAGCGCCTGACCGACCTGGGCCGCGCGCCGGTGTTCTACGACTGCCTGGTGCAGGTCGAGGCCTGCGCGCAAGGGGCAGTCGAGGCGGCATGACGCGGCCGCGCGGCCGCCGCGGCTGGGCGGCACTCGTGGGGGCGGCGGCGCTGGCGGCCCTGGTGCTGCTGACGGCGGGATGCGAGGCGGTCGGCTACTACGCGCAGTCGATCGGCGGGCATCTCGGCGTGATGGCCCAGGCGCAACCGCTGACGGACGCGATCGCCAGCGCGCGCGACGCCAACGATGCGCGCCTGGCCCAGCGCCTGGCGCTGGCCGGCCGCATGCGCGACTTTGCCTCGCGCGAGCTGAAGCTGCCCGACAACGGCAGCTACCGCCGCTACGCCAACCTGCACCGGCCCTACGTGGTGTGGAGCGTGTTCGCCACGCCGGAGCTGTCGATGGAACTGCGCAAGTGGTGTTTCCCGATCGTCGGCTGCATCAGCTACCGCGGCTACTACGCCCAGTCCGACGCCGAGCAGTATGCGCAAGATCTGCGCCGCGACGGGCTCGAGACCTACGTGGCCGGCGTCCCCGCTTATTCGACGCTGGGCTATTTCGATGACCCGCTGCTCAATACCTTCGTCTACCTGCCCGAGGGCGAACTGGCGCGGCTGATCTTCCATGAACTGGCGCACCAGGTGGTGTACGTGCGCAACGACACCGCGTTCAACGAGTCCTTCGCCACCGCGGTGGAAGCCGCCGGCGTGGAACGCTGGCTGGACCAGGATGCGTCGGAGGACGCGCGTGCCAGCTATCGCCAGTACGACGCCCGGCGCCAGCAGTTCCGCGCGCTGCTGCTGGGCACGCGCGACCGGCTGGTGGCGCTGTACCAGACCCCGCTCGACGACGCCGCCAAGCGCGAGGGCAAGGCGAAGATCTTTGCCGACCTGCGCGCCGGCTATGCGCGGCTGCGGGCGGAGTGGGGCGGGTACAGCGGCTATGACCGCTGGTTCGACCAGCCGCTGACCAACGCCCACCTGGCCGCGGTGGCGACCTACCAGCAATGGGTGCCGGCCTTTACCGCGCTGCTGGCGCGCTGCGACGGCGACTGGCAGCGCTTCTATACCGAGGCGCGTCGCATCGGCGCGCTGCCCGCCGGCGAGCGCGAGGCGGCATTGCGCCGGCTGGCGCCGCCGGCGACCCGCACCGACACGCTGACCGCGGGCGGCAAGGCCGCGGCCAACTAGGCCGCAGGCGGGCTTCGGGCGGGTAACCACGGGGCTGCGCCCCCCGCGCCCCGTGCGAGAATGCCGTCATGTCGATTGCTCCCAGATCCGAACCGCTGGCGCCGCCCTCGGGCGCGCTGCCGGAGCCCCAGCCGGCCCGCCCGCATATTGCCGAGCGCCAGGAGGCGCGCCGCCGGCAGATCCTCGATACCGCCGCGCAGCTGTTCTACAGCAAGGGCTACCCCGGCATGACCATGAACGACCTATGCCGCGCGCTGGGCGTGACCAAGCCGGCGGTGTACTACTACTTCACTGACAAGTACGAGATCTTCGACATCCTGTGCCGCGAGTCGGCCCAGACCTGCCTGCCCGTGATCCGCGAGACCGCCGACCCGGCGCAACCCGTCCAGGCCCGCCTGCACGCCTGCCTGCTCGAGATGGCGCGGCGCTGCATCGCTTGCCACGTGCCGGCCACGTTGAGCTTCCGCGACCGGCAATACCTGCGCCCGGACACCGTGTCCTGGCTCGACAGCATGGCGCGGGACTTCTATCGCGACCTCTATGCGCTGCTGGACGAAGGCAAGCGCGCGGGCGTGTTTGCCTTTGGCGACGCACGCGTGACCGCGCATGCGATCGGCAGCGTGGTCGGGTTTCTCTACACCTGGCACGAACCCGGGCGCACCGACCCCGAGACCCTGGCGCACGAGCTCGCGGCCAGCATGATGAAGCTGGCGCTGCCCAGCGACGGTTGAGCGCGGCGCGGGCACCTAGGGGTTATCCCGCTGCCTATGTCCGATCGGTGGCGCATAATGCTCGCCAGGGGCGGCCAGGATTGGCGAACGACCCTGAGGACTTCGTCTAAGTTGTTGTTTTAACCGGGGCGCACGTTTAGCATCTCGGAAAAATCGAACGACCATTCAGAAATTCAGGAGACGGTGCTATGGAAAGAATTTGGCTGAAACACTACCCGGCCGGCGTCCCTGCCGAGATCGATGCCAGCCAGTTCCGCTCGCTCGCTGCGCTGCTCGAGGCGTCTTTCCACACCTATGCCGACCGCAAGGCCTTTATCTGCATGGACAAGGCCATCACCTACGGCGAACTGGACCGGCTCTCGACCCACTTTGCCGCATGGCTGCAATCGCGCGGGCTGCGTCCCGGCGCGCGCGTGGCCATCATGATGCCCAACGTGCTGCAATACCCGGTGGTGCTGGCCGCGGTGCTGCGCGCGGGTTTCGTGGTGGTCAACGTCAACCCGCTCTATACCCCGCGCGAGCTCGAGCACCAGCTCAAGGACAGCGGCGCCGAAGCCATCGTGATCCTGGAGAACTTCGCCGCGACGTTGCAGCAGGTGCTGCCGCGGACCCCGGTCAAGCACGTGGTGGTGGCCAGCATGGGCGACATGCTGGGCGGGCTGAAGGGCGCCATCGTCAATTTCGTCGTGCGCAACGTCAAGAAGATGGTGCCCGCGTGGGAGCTGCCCAACTGCGTGCGCTTCAACAGCGTGCTGGCCGAAGGCCGCAAGCTGACGCTGCAGCCGGCCACCACCGGGCCCGACGACATCGCCTTCCTGCAGTACACGGGCGGCACCACGGGGGTGTCCAAGGGCGCGGTGCTGCTGCACCGGAACGTGGTCGCCAACGTGCTGCAGTCCGAGGCGTGGATGCAGCCGGCGCTGAACAAGGGCGCCCATATCGACCAGCCCATCACCATCACGGCGCTGCCGCTGTACCACATCTTCGCGCTGACGGTCTGCTGCCTGCTCGGCATGCGCAGCGGCGGCACCAGCGTGCTGATCCCGAATCCGCGCGACATCCCGGGCTTCATCAAGGAACTGCAGAAGTACAAGTTCAACATGTTCCCGGCCGTCAACACGCTGTATAACGCGCTGCTCAACAACCCGGAGATCGGCAAGGTCGACTTCTCCGGCCTGCGCGTGGCCAACGGCGGCGGCATGGCGGTGCAGGAGGCGGTGGCCAAGCAATGGCTGGCCAAGACCGGCTGCCCCATCATCGAAGGCTACGGCCTGTCCGAGACCTCGCCGTCGGCCACCTGCAACCCGACCGACACCGATGCGTTCTCGGGCACCATCGGCATGCCGCTGCCGTCGACCGAAGTCGTGATCCGCGACGACGACGGCAACGACGTGCCGCTGGGCCAGCCCGGCGAGATCTGCATCCGCGGCCCGCAGGTGATGGCCGGCTACTGGAACCGCCCGGACGAGACCGCCAAGGTCATGACCCCGGACGGCTTCTTCAAGACCGGCGATATCGGCATGATGGACGAGCGCGGCTATACCCGGATCGTCGACCGCAAGAAGGACATGATCCTGGTGTCGGGCTTCAACGTCTATCCGAACGAAGTCGAAGGCGTGGTGGCGGAGTGCCCGGGCGTGCTGGAAGTGGCGGCCGTCGGCGTGCCGGACACGCACTCGGGCGAGGTGGTCAAGCTGTTCGTGGTGAAGAAGGACCCGGGGCTGACCGAGGCCGACGTGATCGAGTTCTGCAAGGAGCGCCTGACCGGCTACAAGCGGCCCAAGTACGTCGAGTTCCGCACCGAGCTGCCGAAGACCAACGTCGGCAAGATCCTGCGCCGCGAGCTGCGCGACAGCCGCGCGGCAGCCTGAACCCCGTCCCTGCGACGGCAGACGACAACGGCCTCCTCGGAGGCCGTTGTGCATTCAGGCGGGGTCGTTCAGGCTCAGCACTCGTTCGATGGCGCCAGCCGCGCCTCTTGGCCGCCGTCGGGGTAGATCACGCGCACGCAGGCGCCCGGCTCCAGCCCTGGCGCCGCCGGTGCGTTGGCTGTCACCATCGCGCCATCCAGGGTGCGCACCTTGTACTGGAACAGGTCCACCTGCTGCACCGGCGCGGGCTTGTTGAACAGCCGGCTCAGGTCGAAGGCAAAGCCCACGCCGACGCCGCCGCCGCCGTGTCCGCCGCTGGCGGCACCCACGCCGACGCTGGTGCCGCCGCCGTAGTAAGGGGGCACCTGGGCCACGTCCAGGCGGGTCAGGAACACTCTTTCGGTGACGCGGCCCAGCTTGATGGTGGCGTTCACCGGGGTAACCTGCGGGGGCTGCGGTGTGCTGCTGCAGGCAGCCAGCACCGGCAGCAGGCCGCACAGGGTAAGCATGGCAAGCGGTTTCATGGCGAGATCAGGCCGGATTTGAGCCGGCCCAGCAGTCGGAACAAGGCGCGCCGGTCGGTCTCGGCCAGGCCCGAGAACAGTTGCCCGATCCAGTCCTCATGCGCGCGCGCCATGCGCGAGAACGCGGCGCGCCCGGCCGGCGTCAGGCGGATCAGATAGGCGCGCCGATCGGTGGGCAGGGCCTCGCGCGAGACCAGCCCTTCCTGCTGCAGCTGGTCGGTGATGCCCGTGACGTTGCCGCCGGTCACCATCATGCGGCGCGACAGCTCGCCCATCTTGAGCCCTTCGGGATGGCGGTCGAGCTGGGCCATCAGGTCGAAGCGGGGCAGGGTGCAGGCGAAGTCCTGGCGCAGCCGCGAGCGGATATCGGCTTCGATCAGGTTGGTGCAGGTCAGCAGCCGCAGCCACAGCCGCAGGGCCTCGTGCTCGGTGTGGTCGGCGCGGGTTTCGAGGTCGACCGGCGCGCTCTCGGCGCCGGCCGCAGGAGACAGGTTTGGCATCTTCGGTGCGGCCTGGGGTGGCAGGTGTGCGGCAAGCGCCGCCAGGGGCCGCCCACACTGCGGGCGGCCGACATTTGATGCCTCAAGTATATGCGCGATGTGCGCCGCGGCCCTGCCCGCGATCAATTCAAGGCGATCCGGCGCAATCCGGCATCAATCCACCTTGGCGCCCGAATCCTTGACCACCTTGGCCCATTTCGCGGTTTCGGCGCGGATGAAGGCGGCGAACTGCTCCGGCGTGTTGCCGACCGGTTCGGCGCCCTGCGCCTGCAGCCGTTCGCGCACCGCCGGGGCACCCAGGGCCTTGGCCACTTCCTGATGGATGCGCTGGATCACCTCCGGCGGCGTGCCGGCCGGCGCCAGCATGCCGAACCAGGAGCTGGCCTCGTACTGCGGCAGGCCGGCGGCCTGGGCGATGGTCGGCACGCCCGGCAGCGCCGGCGACGGCTTGGCGCTGGTCACTGCCAGCGCCTTGAGCTTGCCGCTCTTGATCAGCGCCATCGACGACGGCAGGTTGTCGAACATCACCTGCATGGTGCCGCCCGCCAGGTCGGTCAGCGCGGGACCGCTGCCCTTGTACGGGAAGTGCACCATGAAGGTCCGGGTTTGCGTCTTGAACAGCTCGCCGGCCAGGTGGATCGAAGTGCCGTTGCCGCTCGAGGCCATGTTGATCTTGCCGGGATTGGCGCGTGCATAGGCGATCAGGTCCTTGACGCTGTCGATCTTGTTC
Source organism: Cupriavidus alkaliphilus (assembly GCF_014191175.1). Lineage (NCBI taxonomy): Bacteria > Pseudomonadati > Pseudomonadota > Betaproteobacteria > Burkholderiales > Burkholderiaceae > Cupriavidus > Cupriavidus alkaliphilus. Next base: position 18,894 of record NZ_JACHWE010000001.1, read on the forward strand.
TGTTGCGCAAACGCCGGATTGAGCACCAGCACGTTGGGTACCGCCGCCACCTCGGTGATCGGCGCGAAGTCCTTGATCGGGTCGAACGGCAGCTTGCCGTACAGCGACTGGTTGATGCCGTGGGTGCCGACGGTGCCCATCAGCAGCGTGTAGCCGTCGGGGGCGGCCTTGGCGACGATGTCGGCGCCGATATTGCCGCCGGCGCCGGGCTTGTTGTCGACCACCACGTTCCAGCCTGGCAGCTTGCCGAGTTCGGCCGCAACCGCGCGCGCCAGGATGTCGGTGGTGCCGCCGGCGGCGAAGGGCACCACCAGCCGGATCGGTTTGGCCGGATACGGATCGGCGGCCAGCGCCGGCTGGCTGGCAAGCGCGCCGAGGCTGGCGGACAGCAGCAGCGCAACGACGCGCCGGCGAGTGGGTTGCATGCTTGGTCTCCTGTTGTGGCCCGCTGGATAGCCCACGGTACGTATGGTGAGTGCATTCTAGTCGGCACCCGCGGCGGCGCCGATGAGGTGATGCCCTATGGCGTGCACGCAGGGGGCCGCAATGAAAAAAGGCACCCGAAGGTGCCTTGCAGGATCGGCCTTGGGAGGCGGATCAGAACTTGTGGCGGATGCCCACCGCGACGCCGACCATGTTGTCCTTGCCGGTGCCAAGGAAGTAGCCGTTGGCGAAGCTGATGGCCGAGGTGTCGAAGTTGACGCCGGCGTTCTTCGAGTAGGCGGTGGTCAGGTAGACGTCGGTGCGCTTGGACAGGTTGTAGTCCGCGACAAACGAGATCTGCCAGGGGTTCTTGATGTTGTTGGTGGTGCCGGTAGCGGCCAGGTTCAGGTTCTTGACGTCGTCGTAGAAGTAGGCGAGCGTCAGGCCCAGCGCCGGGGTGACCTGGTAGTTGGCACCCACCCAGTAGTAGTTGTCCTTCAGGATGGTGCTGTCGTTGGGGGCCTTGTTCATGCCCCAGCGGTAGCCGGCCATCAGCTTGGCCGGGCCGAAGGCGTAGCTCGCTGCAACGGCGGCCTTCTTGAAGTCACCGGTGCCGCCGGCGGCGTTCAGGGTCGGGTTGTACTGGTCGTAGGCCGCGGAAATGCCGAACGGGCCCGCTGCCCACGCCAGGCCGGCACCGTAGCCGGTGTCGCGGCGGAACTGGCCCGGGACCTCGCCGGCGCCGGCCACGCCGTTGCCGAACGACCAGTGGGCGATTGCCGTTACCGGACCGAACTTGCCGGTGTACTTGGCGGTGTTGTCCGAGCGGAAGTTCAGGCCCAGCTGCGCTACCACCGGCTCATACTGGGTGGCGTAGCCGGTCGGCGAGAAGTTGGCCATCATGTCGAACAGCGTGGTGTACTGGCGACCGAAGGTGAAGCGGCCAACTTGATTGCTTTCCAGGCCGACATAAGCCTGACGACCGAACAGGCGGCCGCCTTGCTGCGACCGGCCATCATCGAGACCGAAACCGCTTTCGAGCACGAACAGCGCCTTCATGCCGCTGCCGAGGTCTTCCACGCCGCGCAGACCCCAACGCGAGCCGGACAGGCCGCCCGAGGTCAGGCGGAAGACGTTTTCCGCCGGGCCCGTTGCGAGGCCGTTGGCGGCCGACGGCGTGACGCTGGACATGTTGCTCACGTATTCGATGTTGGCATCCACCACACCGTACAGGGTCACGCTCGATTGGGCCTGCGCCGCCCCAGCAAATGCGCCAAGCGCTGCCAGCGCCAGAAGCGATTTCTTCATGCTCGTTGATCTCCACTGTAAGAATTATTGGTGACGGCGCGGAAGAACCTCCTGATGGTCTCCATCTCCCGTGCGTCAAACTTCCTTGGAAGTTGCGAAGTACTGTAACAAACAACTTTTCGTTCACCATTGGGGCCCAACCCCTTGTCTTGTTTTAACAACTCAGGGTTTCTGAGTAGCCGGGCGTATCAACGCAAGGCGGGATGCGGGCTGGCGGCGATTAGAGGCAAGCTACAATACGGGTAATCCCGATGGCGCCCCGGCGTGCCGCGCCGCGACCGCGCACCCCACCATGGCAGGGGCTTGCCCGGGCACCGATTCCAACCGCCTCCGCGACATGGACAACCTGATCAAAGAATTCGACGTGGCCCTGCGCGCCATTGCCGGCGCCACGCGTTCGGCGCGCGCCAACCCGGCTGACCGGCTGGCGCCGGACACCGAACAGATGAGCGCCGAGGAGCGCCGCCATGTGGCCGGCCTGATGCGCATCAACCATGTCGGCGAGGTCTGTGCCCAGGCCCTGTACCAGGCGCAGAAGCTGACCGCGCGCAACGGCGCCGTGCGCGCGCAGATGGACGCCGCCGCGCGCGAAGAGGAAGACCACCTGGCCTGGTGCGCCGAGCGCCTGCGCGAGCTGGGCTCGCGTCCGAGCCTGCTCAATCCGCTCTGGTACGCCGGTGCCTTCGCCATCGGCTGGGTCGCCGGCCGCGCTGGCGATCGCGTCAGCCTCGGCTTCGTTGCCGAGACCGAGCGCCAGGTCGAGCACCACCTCGGCGGACACCTGGACCGCCTGCCTGAGTCCGACGGGCGCTCCCGCGCCATCCTCGAGCAGATGCGCGACGACGAGATCCGCCATGGCGACGCCGCGCGCGAGGCCGGCGGCATGCCCCTGCCCGCGCCGGTGCGGGCCCTGATGCGCGGTGCCTCGCGCGTGATGACCACCGCCGCCTACCGCATCTGAGGTCCGCCGCCCGGAATCGGGCGTCTCCCACCCAGCCCTGAATTCAGCAGGGCTGGCGGGCAATTGTTGTATCCTCGGGGCGCGCGCCGGGACAGGTCTTTCCCGCGCGGTCGGCAGTTCCTCCGCAAGTGGTTCTCAGGTGGTTTCTCTGCTTTCCTCCCTAAGATCTTCATTTCATTAAGGATTCACTTTTCCGGTGCGTGAGGTGTGCGCGCTAAGTCATTGTTCTGATTAAAAAAATCTCGTTTGCTGCCCCGCCTGCAGCCTTGACCGCCCATATCGCTTCCTCTAAAGTGGGAAATAGTGTGAGGAAGTGTATTTTTGTGTGAAATTGGGCCCCGGCCATGGGATGATTCTCGCTATAGCCGGAACGGAAGGATTCACGCGCATGCCGGCCGGCGAAGCGTTCGCAGGGCCGGCATGGACCGGGAGCAAGCTTGTTTCAGGGAGCATCGGCGCTGTCGCTGGATGCCAAGGGTCGGATGTCGATTCCGTCCCGGCATCGCGAAGCGCTGCAACAGCAGGCCGAGGGCCGGGTGACGCTGACCAAGCACCCGGATGGCTGCCTGCTGCTGTTTCCCCGGCCCGAGTGGGAAACCTTCCGCACGCGCATTGCAGCGCTGCCGATGGATGCGCACTGGTGGAAGCGCATCTTCCTGGGCAACGCCGCCGACGTGGAGATGGACGGCGCGGGCCGCGTGCTGATTGCACCGGAGCTGCGCAGTGCCGCCATGCTCGACAAGGAAGTCATGCTGCTCGGCATGGGCAGTCATTTCGAAGTGTGGGATGCCGCAACCTACGCCGCCAAGGAACAGCAGGCGATGGCGCAGGGCATGCCCGAAGCATTGAAGAATTTCTCTTTCTGAAGAGGTCATGAGTCCTACCGGAACCCCGGCAACCCCCGCCCTGCACCATCGCACCGTGCTGCTGGACGAGGCCGTCGACGCGCTGGTCTGGCGGCCCGACGGGGTTTATGTCGACGGCACCTTCGGCAGGGGAGGGCACAGCCGGGCGGTACTGGCCCGGCTGGGGCCAGACGGGGCCCTGGTTGCGTTCGACAAGGACCCAGCAGCAATCGCAGAAGCGGGCACCATCAAGGATGCCCGCTTCTCCATTGAGCACGCGAGCTTTGCGGCCATGGCCGAACGCCTGGCGGGGCGCGGCCATGTCGCCGGCGTGCTGCTCGACCTGGGGATCAGCTCGCCCCAGATCGATGAAGCGGCGAGGGGGTTTTCCTTTCGTTTCGAGGGCCCGCTGGACATGCGCATGGACACCACGCGCGGCATCACTGCCGCCCAGTGGCTGGCGCAGGCGGATGAGCAGGACATTGCCAGGGTGATACGAGACTATGGGGAAGAACGGTTTGCTGTACAGATTGCAAAGGCGATTGTTGCTCGCCGGAGCGAATCCGGCGATGGCGGACCCGTCGCCACTACTGCCGACCTTGCCGCGCTCGTGGCGAAAGCCGTCAAAACACGCGAGAAGGGTCAGGACCCTGCGACCCGCACCTTTCAGGCTCTACGGATTCACATCAATCAAGAGCTTGAGGACCTCGAAAGAGGGCTGAAGGCGGCTTATGACCTGCTGCAGGTAGGGGGACGCCTGGTGGTGATCAGCTTCCATTCGCTGGAGGACCGCATCGTCAAGCGGTTCATGGCGGCGCACGCCCGTCCCCAGCAGGATGCCGACCCGGCGCTGCGCCGCGCGCCGCTGCGCGCGGCCGACCTGCCGCAACCGACGCTGCGCCTGCTCGGCCGCTACAAGCCGGGCGCCGAAGAGGTGGCCGCCAACCCGCGCGCGCGCTCGGCGGTGATGCGCGTGGCCGAGAAGCTGGCGCCTGCCGTGTCGACCGCCGGCGGAGGTGCGCGCGCATGAACCGCCTGACCTTCTTCCTGCTGGCCGCGCTGATCCTGTGCGCGCTGTCGCTGGTGAGCGCGCAGCACCAGGCGCGCACGCTGTTCGTCGCGCTGGAGCGGGCCCAGGCGGAAGAGAAGCAGCTCGATATCGACTGGTCGCGCCTGCAATACCAGCAGAGCGCGCTGGGCAAGAGCGCGCGCATTGCCGATGCGGCGCGCGCGCAGCTGAAGATGGCACCGGTCAACCCCGGCAAGACCCAGTACCTGTCCGGCATCGTGCTGCCGCCGGCACCGTCCGCGCCGGCCAGCGCAGCGGAGGCGCGCTGATGAGCATGGCCCGCCCCAACCCGCCCCGCCGTGACCGCAACGGCACCGCCTCGCGCCCGCGCAGCGGCCAGTTCGCCGCCAGCCCGGTGCTGGGCCTGCGCCTGCCGATGTGGCGCTCCAAGCTGGTGGTGTTCCTGATGTTCGCCGCGTTCGTCGCGCTGGCCGTGCGCGCGGCGTGGATCCAGGGGCCGGGCAACCAGTTCTACGAGGCCGAGGGCAAGAAGCGCTTCCAGCGCACGCTCGAATTGCCGGCCACGCGCGGCAAGATCCTCGACCGCAACGGCCTGGTGCTGGCCACCAGCCTGCCGGTCAAGGCGATCTGGGCGGTGCCCGAGGACGTGCCCAACCAGGTCGAGGCCGGCAAGATCCGCCAGCTCGCCCGGCTGCTCGGCATGTCCGAGAAGGAGCTGGGCAAGAAGCTGTCCGAAGACAAGGGCTTTGTCTACCTGAAGCGCCAGGTGCTGCCCGACGTCGCCGACAAGATCGCCGCGCTGAAGATCGACGGCATCCACCAGACTCGCGAGTACAAACGCTTCTACCCGGAAGGGGAGGCGATGGCGCATATCGTCGGCTTCACCAATGTGGAGGACCGCGGCCAGGAAGGCGTCGAGCTCGCGCGCGAGAGCGGCCTGGCCGGCCGTGCCGGCGCGCGCCAGGTGATCAAGGACCGGCTCGGCCGCGTGGTCGAGGACATCGGCGTGCTGAAGACCCCGCGCGACGGCGAGGACATCCAGCTGTCGATCGACGCCAAGATCCAGTACCTGGCCTACAACGAGCTGAAGGCCGTGGTCGACAAGCACAAGGCCAAGGCCGCCAGCGCGGTGGTGCTCGACGCCCAGACCGGCGAGGTGCTGGCGCTGGCCAACTGGCCCACCTACAACCCCAACGACCGTACCCGGCTCTCGGGCGAGCAGTTGCGCAACCGCGTGCTGACCGACACCTTCGAGCCCGGCTCAATGATGAAGCCGATCACGGTGGGGCTGGCGCTGCAGCTCAAGCGCGTGTCGCCGTCGACGGTGATCGCCACCACCGGCAAGTACAACTTCGAAGGCGCCACCATCACCGATACCCACAACTACGGCGCGCTCACCGTCACCGGCGTGATCCAGAAGTCGTCCAACATCGGCACGACCAAGATCGCGATGATGATGAAGCCGCAGGAAATGTGGGACATGTACACCAGCATCGGCCTGGGCCAGGCGCCCAAGATCGGCTTCCCCGGCGCGGTGGCCGGGCGCGTGCGCCCGTACAAGAGCTGGCGCCCGATCGAGCAGGCCACCATGTCGTACGGCTACGGCCTGTCGGTGTCGCTGTTCCAGATGGCGCATGCCTACACCATCTTCGCCCATGACGGCGAGCTGATCCCGGTGACGATGTTCCGCACCAACGGCCCTGCTACCGGCGAGCGCATCCTGTCGCCGCAGGTGGCGCGCGACGTGCGCGCGATGATGGAAACCGTGACCGCGCCCGGCGGCACCGCGCCCGAGGCGCAGGTGATGGGCTACCGCGTCGGCGGCAAGACCGGCACCGCCTACAAGCATGAAGGGCGCGGCTACAACCGCAGCAAGTACCGCGCCTCGTTCATCGGCCTGGCGCCGATGTCGAACCCGCGCATCATCGTTGCCGTCAGCGTGGACGAGCCCACCGCCGGCAGCCACTACGGCGGCCTGGTGGCCGGCCCCGCGTTCGCGGCCATCACCGGCGGCACGCTGCGCGCGCTGAATGTCCAGCCCGATTCGCCGATCCGCCAGCTGGTGGTGAGCGACAAGGTGCAGGAAAGCGAACCGTGGAGTTCGACCCAATGAGATCGACCCGATGACGGCCAAGCCCCTGCTCCCCCTCGAGGTCACCGCCCAGGCCAGCAACGCGCTGGCCTGGCTGCGTACCAACGTGGCCGCCGCGGCGCAGCTGAGCGGCGATACCCGGCGCCTGGCGCGCGGCGATGTGTTCTTCGCCTACGTGCTGGGCAACGACCGCCTTGCCACCGACGGCCGGCCCTATATCGCGCAGGCGATTGCCGCCGGCGCCGGCGCCGTGGTCTACGAGGCCGACGGCTTCGACTGGCCCTTCGGCGACGCGGTGCCGCACCTGGCCGTGAGCCGCCTGCACCAGCTGGCCGGCCCGATCGCCGCCGGCTGGCACGGCAACCCGGCGCGCGGCCTGGTCGTGACCGGCATCACCGGCACCAACGGCAAGACCTCGTGCAGCCAGTGGCTGGCGCGCGTGCTGCAGGCCGCCGGCACGCCCTGCGCGGCCATCGGCACGCTCGGCACCGGCTTCCCGGACGCACTGCAGGCAACCGGCTTCACCACCCCGGACGCGGTGCAGCTGCAGGCCAGCCTGGCCACCCTGCACGATGCCGGCGCGCGCGCCGTGGCGATGGAAGTGTCGTCGCACGGCCTCGAGCAGGAGCGCGTGGCCGGCACGCATTTCTCGGTGGCGGTGCTGACCAACCTGACCCAGGACCACCTCGACTACCACGGTTCGATGGCCGAGTACGAGGCCGCCAAGGCGCGCCTGTTCCGCTGGGACGGCCTGCGCACTGCGGTGATCAACCGCGACGACGGCATGGGCCAGCGCCTGCTGGCGGCCGACGCCGCCGCCGTGGCCGCGCCGCACGTGATCGAATACGGCATCGACGGCCCCGCCGCCGCCACGGTGCGCGGGCCGCGTGGCGCATGGCTGCGCGCCACCAACGTGCGCGCCACGGCGACCGGCACCGCCTTCCATATCGACGGCAGCTTCGGCCACGCCGAGATGGCGACGCCGATGATCGGCGCCTTCAACGTCAGCAACCTGCTGGCGGTGCTGGGCGCGGCACTGGCCAACGGCGTGGCGTGGGACGCGGCGATTGCCGCGCTGCGCGCGCTCGCGCCGGTGGAAGGGCGCATGGAGCTGTTCGGTGCCGGCAGTGGCCACGACGCCGCGCAGGCGCCGCTGGCCGTGGTCGACTACGCCCACACCCCCGACGCGCTCGAGCAGACCCTGGCCGCACTGCGCCCGGTGGCGCAGGCGCGCAACGGCCGCCTGTGGTGCGTGTTCGGCTGCGGCGGCGACCGCGACCCGATCAAGCGCCCGCTGATGGGCGCCGTGGCCGAGCGCCTGGCCGACGAAGTCGTGCTGACCAGCGATAACCCGCGCAGCGAAGATCCGCAGGACATCCTCGACGCGATTGCCGACGGCATGGCCGAGCGCGCGCGCGGGCGCCAGATCGAAGACCGCGCCGCCGCCATCCTCTATGCGGTCCGGCACGCGGCCCCGGCCGACGTGGTGCTGGTGGCGGGCAAGGGCCACGAGGCCACCCAGGAGATCCAGGGCCGCAAGCGCCCGTTCTCGGATCGCGAACACGTACGGCTGGCACTGGCCACGCGCGGAGTATCGGCATGAGCCAGACCACCATGACCACCTTGCAGCAAGCCGCCGGCTGGATCGCCGGCGCGCGTATTTCCGGCGACGGCGCCGTGCGCTTCGCGCGCGTGCATACGGACAGCCGCAGCGTCGAACCCGGCGACCTGTTCGTGGCCCTGCGGGGCGAGCGCTTCGACGCGCACGACTTTATTGCCGACGTGGTTGCGCGGGGCGCCGCCGCGGTGCTGGTGAGCCGCGAGGTCGATGCCGCGGTGCCGGCCATCGTCGCGCCGGACACGCGCATTGCGCTGGGCGAGCTGGGCGCCGGCTGGCGCCGCCAGTTCACGCTGCCGGCGGTGGCGGTGACCGGCAGCAATGGCAAGACCACGGTCAAGGAAATGATCGCGGCGATCTTCGCCGCGGCCGTCGGCGAGGACCAGCGCCTGGCCACCGGCGGCAACCTGAACAACGATATCGGCCTGCCGCTGACGGTGCTGCGCCTGCGCGCCGCGCACGAGCTGGCGGTGCTGGAACTTGGCATGAACCATCCCGGCGAGACCGTCTACCTCGCCGGCATCGCCCAGCCCACCGTGGCGGTGATCACCAACGCCCAGCGCGAGCACCAGGAGTTCATGGTCAGCGTGGAAGCCGTGGCGCACGAGCACGCCGCTGCGATCGCGGCGCTGCCGGCCGACGGCGTGGCGGTGTTCCCGCTCGACGCGGAAAGCGGCGGCGCCTACGCCCCGGTGTGGCGCGCGGCGGCGGCCACGCGCCGTGCGCTGTCGTTCGGCACCTCGCAGCAGGCCGACGTGCATGCCACCGTGGAACTGATCGACGGCGTGCAGGTGATGCAGGTGCGGGCGCCGGGCCATGCCTTCGCGGTGCGGCTGGCGCTGCTGGGCGAGCACAACGTGCGCAATGCGCTGGCGGCGATCGCCTGCGCGCTCGCCGCGGGCGTGCACGTGCCGGCAATCCAGGCGGGCCTGGAGGAGTTCAAGCCCGTGAAGGGGCGGCTGCAGGTCAAGTACACGCCGGCCGGCACGGTGGTGATCGACGATACCTACAACGCCAACCCCGACTCGATGCGCGCCGCCATCGACGTGCTGGCCGGCTTTGCCGCGCCGCGCGTGCTGGTGCTGGGCGACATGGGCGAGGTGGGCGACCAGGGTCCGGCGTTCCACGAAGAGATCGGTGCCTACGCCCAGGCGCGCGGCATCGACGCACTGTGGGCCATTGGCGCGCTGGCGGTGCATGCGGTGCAGGCGTTCGGCGCCAACGGCCGCCATTTCGGCAGCGCGGAAGACCTGGCCAGGGCCTTGGAGGAAGACAGCGGGGGCATGGTGGCGCAAGCGGGCGCCGTGCTGGTGAAGGGATCGCGCTTCATGCGCATGGAACGGATGGTCGCGGCGCTGGTCGCAGACACTTCCGCACACTAAATAAGACAACACGATGTTATTGGCTCTGGCCCAGTGGCTGCAAAACGACTACAGCTTCCTCCGGGTCGTCAACTACCTGACTTTCCGCGCGGTGATGGCCAACCTCACCGCGCTGGTGATCGGCCTGGCGTTCGGGCCGTGGGTGATCCGCAAGCTGACCGAGCTGAAGGTCGGCCAGGCGGTGCGCACCATCGGCCCGCAGACGCACCTGGTCAAGTCCGGCACGCCGACCATGGGCGGGGTGCTGGTGCTGGTGTCGATCGCGGTGTCGACGCTGCTGTGGTGCGACTGGGGCAACCGCTTTATCTGGGTGGTGATGCTGGTCACCTTCGGCTATGGCGCGATCGGCTGGGTCGACGACTACCGCAAGGTGGTGTATCGCGACCCGCGCGGCATGTCGAGCCGCGAGAAGTTTTTCTGGCAGACGCTGATCGGCCTGGTGGCGGCGGTCTACCTGGCGTTCTCGGTGTCCGAGAGCAGCAACGTGCGGGTCTGGGAGCTGTTCCTGAACTGGGTCGAGGGCGGGCTGTCGCTGGACATGCCGTACAAGTCCAACCTGATCGTGCCCTTCTTCAAGGAGATCAGCTATCCGCTGGGCGTGGCCGGCTTCATCGTGCTGACCTACCTGGTGATCGTGGGCTCGAGCAACGCCGTCAACCTGACCGACGGCCTGGACGGCCTGGTGATCATGCCGGTGGTGCTGGTCGGCGGCGGCCTGGGCGTGTTTGCCTACGTGATGGGCAACGCGGTCTACAGCAAGTACCTGCTGTTCCCGCATATCCCGGGCGCGGGCGAGCTGCTGATCTTCTGCTCGGCGCTGGGCGGGGCAGGGCTGGCCTTCCTCTGGTTCAACGCGCACCCGGCGCAGGTGTTCATGGGCGACGTGGGCGCGCTGGCGCTGGGCGGCGCGCTCGGAACGGTGGCGGTGATCGTGCGCCAGGAGATCGTGCTGTTCGTGATGGGCGGCATCTTCGTGGTGGAAACGCTGTCGGTGATGGCGCAGGTCACCTGGTTCAAGATTACCAAGCGCCGCTATGGCGAGGGCAGGCGGCTGTTCCGGATGGCGCCGCTGCATCACCATTTCGAACTGGGCGGCTGGAAGGAAACGCAGGTCACGGTGCGCTTCTGGATCATCACCATGCTGCTGGTGCTGATCGGGTTGTCGACGCTGAAGCTGCGTTGATGGTTGCGCCGGGGCTGAGACCCGCGGCGCGCTTTATATAGATACGGGAAACCAAGGGCAGGAAATCGAAGTGTTCGGCGAGCTGCAAAAACCTCATGTGCTGGTACTGGGCCTCGGCGAGTCGGGGCTGGCCATGGCGCGCTGGTGTGGCCTGAACGGCTGCGCGGTGCGCGTGGCCGACACGCGCGAGGCGCCTGCCAACCTTGTGTTCCTGCAGGCCGAACTGACTTCGGCCGAATTCGTCGGCGGCCCGTTCACTGAGGATCTGCTCGACGGCATCGGCCTGGTGGCGATCAGCCCCGGCCTGTCGCCGCTGGAAGCCGCCACCGGCGCGCTGCTGGCCGCGGCGCAGGCGCGTGGCATCCCGGTGTGGGGCGAGATCGAGCTGTTCGTGCGCGCGTTGCGCCACCTCGAGGCCGAGTCCGGCTATGCGCCGAAGCTGCTCGCGATCACCGGCACCAACGGCAAGACCACTACCACCGCGCTGACTGGCCGCCTGGTCGAGCGCGCCGGCAAGAGCGTGGCGGTGGCGGGCAATATCAGCCCGTCGGCGCTGGACAAGCTGTCGGCCTGCATCGCCTCGGCGTCGCTGCCGGAGGTCTGGGTGCTGGAGCTGTCGAGCTTCCAGCTGGAAACCGCCCATACGCTGGCGCCGCATGCCGCCACCGTGCTCAACGTGACGCAGGACCACCTCGACTGGCACGGCTCGATGGAAGCCTATGCCGCGTCCAAGGCGCGCATCTTCGGCCCGGCCGGCCACGCGTGCGTGCAGGTGCTGAACCGCAACGACCGCCTGACGCTGGACATGGCACGCCCCGGCACCACGCCGGTGACCTTCGGCATCGACCTGCCCGAAGTGCCGGGCAGCTTCGGCATCCTGCGCGAGGGCGGCATGCCCTGGCTGGTGCTGGCCGAGCCCGATCCCGACGCGCAAGGGGAGGGCAAGCCGCGCCGCCGCAAGGCCGCGGCCGAGGCCGCGCCGGAAGCGGTGCCGGTGCGCCACAAGCGCCTGATGCCGGCCGACGCGCTGCACATCCGCGGCATGCACAACGCCACCAACGCAATGGCCGCGCTGGCGCTGTGCCGTGCCATCGACCTGCCGCTGAACGCGCTGCTGCACGGCCTGCGCGAATACCGCGGCGAGCCGCACCGCGTCGAGTGGGTCGCCACCATCGACGACGTCGAGTACTTCGACGACAGCAAGGGCACCAACGTGGGCGCCACCGTGGCCGCGCTGTCGGGCCTGGACAAGCGCGTGGTGCTGATCGCCGGGGGCGAGGGCAAGGGGCAGGATTTCTCGCCGCTGGCCGCGCCGGTGGCGCAGTACGCGCGCGCGGTGGTGCTGATCGGCCGCGCCGCGGCTGAGTTGCGCGATGCGCTGCAGGGCAGCGGCGCCAGCCTGGTCGACGCGGCCACGCTGGAAGAGGCGGTGACGCAGGCCGCCGCGCTGGCCGAGGCCGGCGACGCGGTGCTGCTGTCGCCGGCGTGCGCCAGCCTCGACATGTTCCGCAACTACGTGCATCGCGCCGAGGTGTTCCGCGGCGCGGTGGAAGAACTGGCCCTGTCCCGGGGGATCCTGCCATGAGTGACGCACAGGTCAAGCGCAGCGGTTTTATCGGCGCCACCATCGGCAATGCCTGGGGTGGCCTGCGCGACGCGGTGTCGGGCGTCAAGCCGACCCGCTCGCGCATGATGGAGTACGACCAGCCCATGCTGTGGGTCTCGATCGTGCTGCTCGCGCTCGGCCTGGTGATGGTCTACTCGGCCTCGATCGCGCTGCCGGACTCGCCGCGCTACGCCAACTACCGTGAAAGCCACTTCCTGCTGCGCCATGCGTTCGCGCTGGGGATCGGGCTGTCGGTCGGGCTGGCCGCGTTCCAGGTGCCGGTCAAGGTATGGGACCGCTACGCGCCCAAGCTCTTCATCGTGGCGCTGATCCTGCTGGTGATCGTGCTGGTGCCGTTCGTCGGCAAGGGCGTGAACGGCGCGCGGCGCTGGATTCCGCTGGGCGTGATGAACTTCCAGCCGTCCGAGCTGATGAAGCTGGCGGTGGTGCTGTATGCCGCCAACTACACCGTGCGCAAGCAGGAGTGGATGCAGACCGTCTCAAAGGGCTTCCTGCCGATGGGCGTGGCGGTGGTGGTGGTGGGCTTGCTGCTGCTGCTGGAACCCGACATGGGCGCGTTCCTGGTGATCGCCGCGGTGGCGATGGGCATCCTGTTCCTGGGCGGCATCAACGGCAAGCTCTTCGCCGGGCTGGTCGGGGTGGCGATCGGGGCGTTCGCGCTGCTGATCACCGCGTCGCCGTGGCGGCGCGAGCGGATCTTCGCCTACCTGAACCCGTGGGAAGAGAGCAATGCGCTCGGCAAGGCCTACCAGCTGACGCACTCGCTGATCGCGTTCGGGCGTGGCGAATGGACCGGCGTGGGGCTGGGCGGCAGCATCGAAAAGCTGCACTACCTGCCCGAGGCGCATACCGACTTCATCCTCGCCGTGATCGGCGAGGAATTCGGCTTTATCGGCGTGCTGGTGGTGATCGTGCTGTTCTACTGGCTGGTGCGCCGCGCCTTCAATATCGGCCGCACCGCGCTGCAGCTGGACCGCACCTTTGCCGGCCTGGTGGCCAAGGGCATCGGTGTCTGGATCGGCTGGCAGACCTTTATCAACATGGGCGTGAACCTGGGCCTGCTGCCGACCAAGGGGCTGACGCTGCCGCTGGTCAGCTATGGCGGGTCGGGCATCCTGATGAATTGCGTGGCGCTGGCGATCCTGCTGCGCATTGATTATGAAAACCGTGTATTGATGCGCGGAGGGAAGGTATGACCGGAGCGCAGCAATACACGGTTTCGGCGAAGGCTAACTTCCTGCGTCAGCAGGAAGTTAAGCGCAGCGGCCGAAGCCAAAATCGGGTGCTGATGCGCGGAGGGAAGGTATGACGCAGCCGCGCACCCTGCTCGTGATGGCCGGTGGCACCGGGGGACATGTGTTCCCCGGGCTGGCGGTCGCACAGGCGCTGCGCGCGCAGGGCTGGAACGTGGTCTGGCTGGGCAACCGCACCGGCATGGAAGCCACGCTGGTGCCGAAGCACGACATCCCGATGGAGTTCATCCAGTTCGGCGGCTTGCGCGGCAAGGGGCTGGTGACCAAGTTCCTGCTGCCGCTGAACCTGCTGCGCGCGTTCTGGCAGAGCATCGCCGCGCTGCGGCGGGTGCGTCCGAGCGTGGTGCTGGGCATGGGCGGCTATATCACCTTCCCGGCCGGCATGATGGCGTCGCTGCTGGGGCGGCCGCTGGTGCTGCACGAGCAGAACTCGATCGCCGGGCTGGCCAACAAGGTGCTGGCCAGGGTGGCGGACCGCGTGCTGTGCGCGTTCCCCGATGCACTGCCCGGCAGTGAATGGACCGGCAACCCGGTGCGCGAGGAACTGGCGCAACTGGATGCCCCCGGGGCGCGCTACGACCGGCGCGACGGCCCGCTGCGCATCCTGGTGGTGGGCGGCAGCCTGGGCGCCGCCGCGCTCAACGAGGTGGTGCCCAAGGCCATCGCGCTGTTGCCGCAGGACCAGCGCCCGGTGGTGACGCACCAGGCGGGCGCCAGGCAGATCGATACGCTGCGCGCCAACTACACCGCGGCGCAGGTGCCGGCGCAGACGCTGCCGTTCATCGACGACATGGCGCGCGCCTACGCCGACGCGGACCTGGTGATCTGCCGCGCCGGCGCGATGACGGTGTCGGAAGTGGCCGCGGCGGGCGTGGCAGCACTGTTCGTGCCGTTCCCGCATGCGGTGGACGACCACCAGACCACCAACGCACAGTTTTTGTCGAGCCAGGGCGCGGCCCTGCTCGTGCAGCAAAAAGACCTGACGGCCGAGGGCCTGGCGCAGACCATTGCCAGGCTGACCCGGCCGCAGCTGAAAGACATGGCGCGCCTGGCGCGCGGACTGGCCAGGCCTGAGGCAACCCGGCGCGTCGCCGAGGTATGCAGCGAGCTGGCCAGGGACTGAAGTGAGCGAAGCAGCAATCCAATGAAGCATATCGTCAAGAACATCCACTTCGTGGGCATCGGCGGCGCCGGCATGAGCGGCATCGCCGAGGTCCTGCTGAACCTGGGATACAAGGTCTCGGGCTCGGACGTGGGCAACAATGCCGCCACGCGGCGCCTGGCGTCGCTGGGCGCCACCGTCATGCACGGCCATGACGCCGCCAACGTGAGCGGCGCCAACGCGGTGGTGGTGTCGACCGCGGTCAGCGGTGACAACCCCGAAGTGCTGGCCGCGCGCAGCCAGCGCATCCCGGTGGTGCCGCGCGCGGTGATGCTGGCCGAGCTGATGCGGCTGAAGCAGGGCGTGGCCATTGCCGGCACGCACGGCAAGACCACCACCACCAGCCTGGTGGCATCGGTGCTGGCCGAAGGCGGCCTCGATCCCACCTTCGTCATCGGCGGCCGGCTCAACTCCGCCGGCGCCAACGCGCGCCTGGGCACCGGCGATTTCATCGTCGCCGAAGCCGACGAATCGGATGCCTCGTTCCTGAACCTGTTCCCGGTCATCGAGGTCATCACCAATATCGATGCCGACCACATGGACACCTACGGGCACGACTTTGCCCGGCTCAAGCAGGCGTTCATCGAATTCACCCAGCGGCTGCCGTTCTACGGCATCGCGGTGCTGTGCGTGGACGACCCCAATGTGCGCGAGATCCTGCCGTTCGTGTCCAAGCCGGTGGTGCGCTACGGCTTTGCCGAAGATGCGCAGATCCGCGCGGTGGATGCGCGCGCGGTCGACGGCCAGATGCACTTCACCGTGCTGCGCCAGCTGAACCAGCATGCCGAGCCGCCGCTGGAGATCGTGCTGAACCTGCCCGGCATGCACAACGTGCAGAACGCGCTGGCGGCGATCGCCATTGCCACCGAGCTGGAAGTGCCGGATGCCGCCATCGTCAAGGCGCTGCGTGAATTCCACGGCGTCGGCCGCCGCTTCCAGCGCTACGGCGAAGTCGCCACGCCCGACGGCGCCGGCACCTTCACGCTGGTGGACGACTACGGCCACCACCCGGTGGAAATGGCCGCCACGCTGGCCGCCGCGCGCGGCGCCTTTCCCGGGCGCCGCCTGGTGCTGGCGTTCCAGCCGCACCGCTTTACCCGTACGCGCGATTGCTTTGAAGACTTCGTCAAGGTGCTGGGCACGGTCGATGCCTTGCTGCTGGCCGAGGTCTACGCCGCCGGCGAGGCCCCGATCGTCGCCGCCGACGGCCGTGCGCTGACCCGCGCGCTGCGCGTGGCGGGCAAGGTCGAACCTGTTTTCGTGGAGCAGATGGAAGAGATGCCGCAGGCCATCCTGAACGCCGTACGGCCCGGCGATGTGGTCGTGACCATGGGTGCGGGCTCGATCGGCGGCGTGCCGGGACAACTGGTGTCGCACCAGCAACCGCTGCAGCAAGGGAGCCAGGCATGAGCTTCGTCGCCCATCCCAATATCGATCCCAAGTCCCTGGGCAAGGTCGGCGTGCTGCTGGGCGGCCGCTCGGCCGAACGGGAAATCTCGCTGATGTCCGGCAACGGCGTGCTGGCCGCGCTGCAGTCGCGCGGCGTGGACGCGCACGGCTTCGACCCCGGCCTGCAGGGTGTGGCCGAGCTGGCGGCGGCCGGTTTTGACCGCGTCTTCATCGCGCTGCACGGGCGCTACGGCGAGGACGGCACCATCCAGGGCCTGCTCGAGCAGCTGGGCGTGCCGTACACCGGCAGCGGCGTGCTGGCGTCGGCGCTGGCCATGGACAAGCAGGCCACCAAGCGCCTGTGGATGACGCACGGCCTGGCCACGCCGCGCTTCGCCATGCTGCAGGCAAACACCGACTTTGACGCGGTGGTGGCCGACCTGGGCCTGCCGCTGATCGTCAAGCCGGCGCGCGAAGGCTCGTCGATCGGTCTGACCAAGGTCACCGCGGCGGACCAGATGCGCACCGCCTTCGACAAGGCCGCGGCGCTGGACAACGACGTCATCGCCGAGACTTTCGTCGACGGCGCCGAGCTGACCTGCCCGGTGGTAGGCGAGGGCGACAGCGCCGAAGCGCTGCCGGTGATCCGCATCGTCGCGCCCGAGGCCAACTACGACTATCAAAAT
Organism: Cupriavidus alkaliphilus; assembly: GCF_014191175.1. NCBI lineage: Bacteria > Pseudomonadati > Pseudomonadota > Betaproteobacteria > Burkholderiales > Burkholderiaceae > Cupriavidus > Cupriavidus alkaliphilus. Next base: position 35,853 of record NZ_JACHWE010000001.1, read on the forward strand.
AAGTACTTTACTGACGATACCCAGTACTTGTGTCCGTCGGGCCTGGATGCCGAAGTCGAACGGCAGGTGCAGGCGCTGGCGGTGCAGGCCTACCGCGTGCTGGGCTGCCGCGGCTGGGCGCGCGCCGATGTGATGCTGCGCGCCGACGGCACGCCTTACCTGCTCGAGATGAATACCTCGCCCGGCATGACCGGCCATTCGCTGGTGCCGATGGCGGCGCGCGCGGTCGGCATCAGCTACGAGGACTTCGTGCTGCAGGTGGTGGCCGCCGCCACGCTGGACCTGCATCCCAACGAGCATTGGAAACCCGAATAACTTCACCCGACAGGACCGCACCGGACCATGTGGCATAACGCACGCCTGCTCAACCTGATCGCCTCCACGCTGTATGCCGTGGTGGCGCTGATGGCGCTCGCGGCGGGCCTGCTGTGGCTGGCGCAGCGGCCGGTGTTTGCCATCACGCACGTCGAGATCGGCCCGATGGACGGCGGCGCCCTGCGCCACGTGAACGCGCCCAGCGTGCGCGCCAGCGCGCTGGGCAAGCTGACCGGCAACTTCTTCACGCTGGACCTCAACGCGGCGCGCCAGGCGTTCGAGTCGGTGCCGTGGGTGCGGCGCGCGAGCGTACGGCGCGAATGGCCCAACGGCCTCGCGGTCGAGGTCGAGGAGCACGAGGCGCTGGGCACCTGGGGCGCGCCCGACAGCGGCCGGCTGATCAACACCTATGGCGAGATCTTTGTCGCCAACACCGCCGAGGCGGAAGAAGACGCGCAGCTGCTGGCGCTGGACGGGCCGCCGGACAGCGAAGCCGACGTGATCGAAAAGCTCGAGGTGATGCGCCAGTGGTTCAAGCCGCTCAAGGCCGAGCCGCTGGCGGTGGCCCTGTCCGGCCGCTACGCCTGGCGCGCGCGCCTGTCCAACGGCATGGAGGTCGAGCTGGGCCGCGAGCAGAACGATGAGGACCGCACCGCGATGGACCAGCGCGTGCGCCGCTTCGTCGCGGCCTGGCCGCAGGTTACGCAGCAATGGGGCAGCCAGATCGAGTACGCCGACCTGCGCTATCCCAACGGCTTCGCCATCCGCGCCGCCAACGCGCGCTTCCTGACCGAGGCGCAGATCGCGGCGGCGGTGCGGGCGGAAAAGGCGGAGCGAGCGGCCAAGGCGAAGGCGGCGAGCGCGGCGACGAGTGCGGCGACCAGCGCCGCCAGGCCGGGGGCGGCCGCAACGGTTTCAGGTACATCCAACAACAATCCGACGCGACTGAAGAGCAAGAACGCGGAGAAAACCCGATGAGCAAGGAATACAAGGACCTGTTGGTCGGTCTCGATATCGGCACCTCGAAGGTGGCGGCCGTGGTGGCGGAACTGCGCCCCGACGGCAGCTACGAGGTGATCGGGATGGGCCAGTCTGAGTCCAAGGGTCTGAAGAAAGGGGTCGTGGTCAACATCGAGGCCACCGTGCAGTCGATCCAGAAGGCGCTGGAAGAGGCCGAGCTGATGGCCGACTGCAAGATTTCGGAGGTCTTCACCGGCATTGCCGGCAGCCATATCCGCAGCTTCAACTCCAGCGGCATGGTGGCGATCAAGGACAAGGAGGTCACGCAGACCGACGTCGCGCGCGTGATCGAGACCGCCAAGGCGGTCAATATCCCGACCGACCAGCAGATCCTGCACATCCTGACGCAGGAATTCATCATCGACGGCCAGGAAGACGTGCGCGAGCCCATCGGCATGAGCGGCATCCGCCTGGAAGTGAAGGTGCATATCGTCACCGGCGCGGTCAGCGCCGCGCAGAACATCGTCAAGTGCGTGCGCCGCTGCGGCCTGGAAGTGCACGACCTGATCCTGCAGCCGCTGGCGTCGAGCCTGGCGGTGCTGACCGAGGACGAGAAGGAACTGGGCGTGGTGCTGGTCGACATCGGCGGCGGCACCACCGACATCGCCATCTTCAGCGAGGGCGCGATCCGCCATACGGCCGTGATCCCCATCGCCGGCGACCAGATCACCAACGATATCGCGATGGCGCTGCGCACGCCGACGCCGGACGCAGAGGACATCAAGATCCAGTACGGCATCGCCAAGCAGGCGATCGCCGACCCGGACGACATGATCGAGGTGCCGGGCGTGGGCGACCGCGGCACGCGCACGCTCAGCCGCCAGGCGCTGGCCGCGGTGATCGAGCCGCGCATCGAAGAGCTGTACTCGCTGGTGCACCAGGTGGTGCGCGAGTCGGGTTATGAAGAACTGTTGTCGTCGGGCGTGGTCATCACCGGTGGGACCGCGATGATGCCGGGCATGGTCGAGCTGGGCGAGGACATCTTCCTCAAGCCCGTGCGCGTCGGCGTGCCCGAGTATCGCGGCAACCTGCACGAGGTGGTGAAGAGCCCGCGCTACGCGACGGTGATGGGCCTGCTGCTGGAAGGCCGCGTGCAACGCATGCGCGGGCGCAAGGTGGCGGTGCAGAGCGGGTCGGTCAAGCAGGTGTGGACCCGCATGAAGGAATGGTTTGTCGGCAATTTCTGATCGATGCGGAAATTGACGCGCTGACGATGCAACGGTGCGCAGGCAGGACGGTCTACCGGACAGGCCTGCGTGTCAGGTGAGAGTTTTCAGATTTTCTTTTTTTGGTTTCTTGTTCAGAAACCAGGGGTTGCGGCGGGGAGGCCGCATCGTCTGGGGACTGATTTTTCTCGGAGGCAGTGATGGACTTTGACATGATCGAAACGGAAGTGATGGACGGCACCATCATCAAGGTGGTTGGCGTGGGCGGTGCGGGTGGTAACGCCGTGCAGCACATGATCAGCCGCGGCGTACAGGGCGTGGAATTCATCTGCATGAATACCGATGCCCAGGCGCTCAAGCGTTCGACCGCTTCGCGCGTGCTGCAACTCGGTAATACGGGTCTGGGCGCCGGCGCCAAGCCGGAAGTCGGCCGCGGTTGCGCCGATCAGGCCCGCGAGCAGATCGCCGACGCCCTGCGTGGCGCGCACATGGTCTTCATCACTGCCGGCATGGGCGGCGGCACCGGCACGGGCGCCGCGCCGATCGTTGCGCAGGTCGCCAAGGAGATGGGCATCCTGACCGTGGGCGTGGTCAGCAAGCCGTTCGACTTCGAAGGCGCGCGCCGCGCCAAGGTGGCCGAGCACGGTTCCAGCGAGCTGGAATCGAGCGTCGACTCGCTGATCGTGGTGCTCAACGAGAAGCTGTTCGAGGTGATGGGCGACGACGCCGAGATGGACAAGTGCTTCCAGTGCGCCGACGACGTGCTGCACAACGCGGTGGCCGGCATTGCCGAGATCATCAACGTTGACGGCCTGGTCAACGTCGACTTCGAAGACGTCAAGACCGTGATGGGCGAGCAGGGCAAGGCCATGATGGGGACGGCCACCGTGTCGGGCGTCGACCGCGCCCGCCTGGCGGCCGAGCAGGCCGTGGCCAGCCCGCTGCTGGAAGGCGTTGACCTGTCCGGCGCGCGCGGCGTGCTGGTCAACATCACCGCCAGCCGTTCGCTCAAGCTGTCGGAAACCAAGGAAGTCATGAACACCATCCGCAGCTACGCCGCGGAAGATGCCACCGTGATCTTCGGTACGGTGTACGACGATTCGATGAGCGATGCGCTGCGCGTGACCGTGGTCGCGACCGGCCTGGGCCGCTCGGCCAAGAAGCAACAGCCGATGACGCTGCTGAAGACCGGCACCGACAACATGCCGGTGCAGATGATGGCCAACATGGCCGCCACCGCCGCGCAGCACAGCTCGCCGGACTACAGCAACCTGGATACGCCGGCAGTGTGGCGCAGCTCGCGTGAGTCGGCATCGGCCCACGTGGCGGCGCTGCAGGAAAAGGGTGTGGATACGTACGATATCCCGGCCTTCCTGCGCAAGCAGGCAGACTGAAGCCTGCCTGGCGCGGCATCGGTGCCTCCACCGGCCGCCTGACGGAACGCGTCGCCTGGTCGCGATGCACGTGCGCTCCCCATCCGCGCGTGCCTTGCATGGACTGACGTGAACCGCCGGGCTGCTGGCGGCGCCGCGCCTTGCGCCGGACAGCGCTTCACCCGCATCCCGTCGCCGGGACGGGCGTGCCGCTGGCCGCCTCCCCGGACTGGTTTCCCGCCTTCCCGGTCGGGATGTATCGCCGTCCGCGCGGCGCACCCAAAAGGTGCGCCGCGCGGACGTCTTTGTAGCGTCTTCAGCTGTATCGAAATTCGTCCGAATGTCACGGGATGTGATCCGGCTTTGGCAGCGCCGGCCGGGCGCCTATGATCGTTGGGTTGCACTGCGCCAACGCGCCGCCATGCGGCCCCGCATCCGTCCTATCCTTCATAGACCCGTTCAGACACCCAAGGAAAACCAGAAAGCCATGATCACTGTCGGTTCCCGCGTCCCCGACGCCACGCTGCAGGAATTTTTCGAGACCGAAAGCAACGGCTGCGCGCTCGGCCCCAATGCGTTCAAGGTGGCGGACCTGGTCGGCGGCCGCAAGATCGTGGTGTTCGGCCTGCCCGGCGCCTTCACGCCGACGTGTTCGGCCAAGCATGTGCCGGGCTTCGTGCAGCATGCCGGGGCATTGCGCGACGCCGGCGTGGACGAGGTCTGGTGCGTCTCGGTCAACGACGCCTTCGTGATGGGCGCCTGGGGCCGCGAGCAGCAGGTGGCTGGCAAGGTGCGGATGATGGCCGACGGCAGCGCCGAGTGGACCCGCGCGCTGGGCCTGGACCAGGACCTGAGCGCGCGTGGCATGGGCGTGCGCGCCAAGCGCTTTGCCATGGTGATCGAGGATGGCGTGGTGACCCGGCTCGACGTCGAGGCGCCGGGCGAATTCCGCGTCAGCAGCGCCGAGGCCGTGCTGGCGGCGTTGCGTGGCTGACACAGTCATCCGGGTAAACGTGGATAATACGTAACTTGTGACGGGCGTGTTAACAGCCGGAAACAAAACCCGGCTGCAGCGTCCCGGATGTGGTGGTAAAATCCCTTAATCAAAAAGATAACATGATAGATTTTAATAATTGTTGAGGCTGTCATGCTCAAACAGCGCACGATCAAATCCCTGGTGAAGACCGTCGGCATCGGCCTGCACTCCGGCCGCAAGGTCACGCTGACGCTGCGTCCGGCGCCGGCTGGTACCGGCATCGTCTTCACCCGCGTCGACCTGCCCGAGGCCGTCGAGATTCCCGTGGCCGCGTCGGCCATCGGCGACACGCGCCTGGCGTCGGTGCTGCAGAAGGATGGCGCGCGCGTTTCCACCGTCGAGCACCTGATGTCCGCCTGCGCCGGCCTGGGCATCGACAACCTCTATGTCGACGTCGACGCCGAGGAAATCCCGATCATGGACGGCAGCGCGGCGTCCTTCGTGTTCCTGCTGCAGTCGGCCGGCATCGAAGAACAGAACGCGCCCAAGACCTTCATCCGCGTGAAGAAGCCGGTGGAAGTGCGCGAGGGCGACAAGCTCGCGCGGCTGGAGCCGTTCTTCGGCTTCAAGCTGTCGTTCACCATCGACTTCCGCCACCCGGCGGTCGACAAGACCGGCCAGACTTTCTCGATCGATTTCGCCGACACCAGCTATGTCCGCGAGATTGCCCGCGCCCGCACCTTCGGCTTTGCGCACGAGGTCGAGGCACTGCGCGAAATGGGCCTGGCGCGCGGCGGCAGCCTGGACAACGCGATCGTGCTGGACGAGCACCGCATGCTCAACAACGAGGAACTGCGCTACGGCGACGAGTTCGTGCGCCACAAGATCCTGGATGCGATCGGCGACCTGTACGTGGTCGGCCATCCGCTGATCGGCGCCTATGTGGCGAACAAGTCCGGCCACGGCCTGAACAACCAACTGCTGCGCGCGCTGCTGGCAGACCAGGAAGCGTATGAACTGGTCACATTCGACCGCGTCGAGGAAGCCCCGGCGGCGTTCCTGCCGCAGGCCCAGCCAGCCTTCGCCTGAGTTCCTCGCATAGAGAAAGAGCCGACCTGCACAGGTCGGCTCTTTTGCTTTTGGACGCAGCGCGGTCGCTCAGCGGTGGTGGGATAGCAGCGTATTCAGCGCGTCGCGCAGAGGCGAATCGGGCAGGCTGCGCGCGAGCTGGTCGAGATTGGCCAGCCCGGTCGGCGTCATGCGGCCGCCGGTGCGCGGCCGTGCCACCGGCTCCACCTCCCAGTCGGAATGGCGCTGCACCTCGGGCTGCACCCGCACGCGGATCGAGGTGACGGGCGAGCCGCGCTGCTGCAGGCGCGCGAGCAGCGTCGGCACGACCTGGCGCACCCGCGCCGCGGCCGCGCCATGGGCCGCCAGCAAAAGCAGCACCTGGCCGTTGGGGTCGGACGGGTCGCGCTTGATGCCGGCCACGGCCAGGCCCGCGCGCATGCCGGCCGGCAGCAACGCCAGCACCTCGGCCTCCAGCACCGACAGCTGGCGCGCGGTCTGGAGCAGCGTCGACACCGGGCCGGCCTTGTCCAGCCAGTCGTTGAGCGGCTTGGCGGCGGGGGTCTGCAGGGCGGGATGGGTGAAGCGGCGCATGGGTCCATTCTAGCAAGGGGCGGCGCGGGCACGCAGGCAGCGCCGGCCGAAAGCGAGGGCGGCCGGATTGAAGCCGGCGCAACCATCCCAAACTGCTTGCGGCAGGGCCTGCGCCGGCGCCCCGCGCCGCCGGCCGTGACCCCGGCACATGATAAACTCGGCGTTTTGCGCCAATCTATCCATTACCGCGCCCGGCCGCCGGGGCAGTCCGCCTTCCCTGGGGATGCCACCCGGTTCCGCGCAGGTGAAAGCAATCGATGATCACGGGCCTTCTCAAGAAAGTCTTCGGCAGCCGCAATGAGCGGCTGATCAAGCAATACCGCCGCACGGTGGCGCAGATCAATGCGCTGGAGCCGAAGTTCGAGCAGCTCTCCGACGACGAGCTGCGCGGCATGACCGAGGCCTTCCGGCAGCGCCACGCCGGCGGCGAATCGCTCGAGGCGCTGCTGCCCGAAGCCTTCGCCGTGTGCCGCGAGGCCAGCAAGCGCGTCATGAAGATGCGCCACTTCGACGTGCAGCTGATCGGCGGCATGGTGCTGAACGACAACAAGATCGCCGAAATGCGCACCGGCGAAGGCAAGACCCTGACCGCGACGCTGGCCGTGTACCTGAATGCCATCACCGGCAAGGGCGTGCACGTGGTCACCGTCAACGACTACCTGGCGCAGCGCGATGCCGAATGGATGGGCCGGCTGTACAACTTCCTGGGCCTGTCGGTGGGCGTGAACCTGTCGCAGATGGCGCACGACCAGAAGCAGGCAGCGTACAACGCCGACATCACCTACGGCACCAACAACGAGTTCGGCTTCGACTACCTGCGCGACAACATGGTCTACGACCCGTCGCAGCGCGTGCAGCGGCCGCTGCACTACGCCATCGTCGACGAGGTGGACTCGATCCTGATCGACGAGGCCCGCACCCCGCTGATCATCTCCGGCCAGGCCGAGAACCAGACCGACCTGTACCAGCGCATGAACGGCATTCCCAAGCTGCTCGAGCGCCAGATCGGCGAGGAAAAGGCCGACGGCACCGGGGTCGAGAAGCCGGGCGACTACTACGTCGACGAGAAAGGCCACCAGGTCTACCTGACCGAGGCCGGCCATGAAAAGGCCGAAGAGATCCTGTCGCAGCTGGGCCTGATCGGCGAGGGCGAATCGCTCTACGCGCCGCAGAACATCACGCTGATGCACCACCTGTACGCGGCCCTGCGCGCGCACAGCCTGTTCCACCGCGACCAGCACTACGTGGTGCAGAACGACGAAGTCGTGATCGTCGATGAATTCACCGGCCGCCTGATGACCGGCCGCCGCTGGTCCGACGGCCTGCACCAGGCCGTGGAAGCGAAGGAAGGCGTCACCGTCCAGCAGGAAAACCAGACGCTGGCGACCGTCACGTTCCAGAACTACTTCCGCATGTACGAGAAGCTGGCCGGCATGACCGGCACGGCCGACACCGAAGCGTACGAGTTCCAGGAGATCTACGGCCTGGAAGTGGTGGTGATCCCGACCAACCGCCCGACCCAGCGCAAGGACCTGCAGGACCAGATCTACAAGACCGGCAAGGAACGCTACGACGCCGTGGTGCGTGATATCCGCGACTGCTACGAGCGCGGCCAGCCGGTGCTGGTGGGCACCACCTCGATCGAGACCTCGGAATACCTGTCGGGCCTGCTCGACCGCGAACAGCTGCCGCACCAGGTGCTCAACGCCAAGCAGCATGCGCGCGAAGCCGAGATCGTGGCGCAGGCCGGCCGCCCGAAGATGATCACCATCGCCACCAACATGGCGGGCCGCGGCACCGACATCGTGCTGGGCGGCAACGTAGAGAAGCAGGCCGGCTTCATCGAGGCCGACGCCGGCCTGTCCGACGCCGACAAGGCCGCGCGCATCCAGCAGCTCAAGGATGAATGGCAGTCGCTGCACGAGCAGGTCAAGGCCGCGGGCGGCCTGCATATCGTCGGCACCGAGCGCCACGAGTCGCGCCGCATCGACAACCAGCTGCGCGGCCGTGCCGGCCGCCAGGGCGACCCGGGTTCGTCGCGCTTCTACCTGTCGCTGGACGACCAGCTGCTGCGCATCTTCGCCGGCGACCGCGTGCGCGCCATCATGGAGCGCCTGAAGATGCCCGAGGGCGAGCCGATCGAAGCCGGCATCGTCACGCGTTCGATCGAATCGGCGCAGCGCAAGGTGGAAGGCCGCAACTTCGACATCCGCAAGCAGCTGCTGCAGTACGATGACGTCGCCAACGACCAGCGCAAGGAAATCTACAAGCTGCGCAACGACGTGCTCGAGGCCAACGACGTCGGCGAGATGGTGGTCAACCTGCGCGAGGGCGTGCTGATCGAGCTGTTCCGCGACCACGTGCCGGCCGACACCATGGAAGAGCAGTGGAACATCGCCGGCCTGGAAACGCGCCTGCGCGAGGACTGGGGCCTGGAGGTGCCGCTGGCGCAGACCATCGAGGGCGCGCAGAGCATCGAGGACGAAGAGCTGCTCAACCTGATCATGAAGGCGGCGGCCGAGCGCTACGACAGCAAGGTGGCGATGGTCGGCCGCGAGTCGTTCGCCGGCTTCGAGCGCTCGGTCATGCTGCAGAGCATCGACACGCACTGGCGCGAGCACCTGGCCGCGCTGGATCACCTGCGCCAGGGCATCCACCTGCGCGGCTACGCGCAGAAGGACCCCAAGCAGGAGTACAAGCGCGAGTCGTTCGAGCTGTTCGCGCGCCTGCTGGACGTGATCAAGAACGAAGTCACGCGCGTGACCTTCAACGTGCAGATCCAGTCGCCGGAAGAGCTGGAGCAGGCCTCGGAGCAGATCGAGGAAGGCCTGTCGCACCTGGAGAACGTGCAGTACAAGCACGACGAGTTCGCCGAAGGCCGCGAGCCGGTCGAGGAGGCGCCGTCGCCGCGCACCGGCACGGCCATGGCCGCCGCCGAGCTGGCGCTGGCGGGCATGCCCAAGGTCGGCCGCAACGATCCGTGCCCGTGCGGCTCGGGCAAGAAGTTCAAGCAGTGCCACGGCAAGCTCAGCTGAACTGAGTCAGGCCGGGCATCCGGTATGACGCCGCTTCCCGCAGCACGGGAGTGGCGCAAGAGGAATCGAACATGCCCGCCCATCGCGGGCATGTTCGTCTGAGACAAGCAAGTCGCTAGCAGCAACATCGAGGAGTCCTGCATGCCCGTCAATCTTCCGCTGCCCCAGGCAGAGAACCTGAAATCCGTCGCCGGCGTGGAGCTCGGCTGGGCCGAGGCGGGCATCCGCAAGGCCAACCGCAAGGACGTGCTGGTAGTGCGCGTGGCCGAAGGCAGCACCGTGGCCGGCGTCTTCACCAGCAACCGCTTCTGCGCCGCGCCGGTACAGGTCTGCCGCGAGCACCTCGCGGTTGCGGACAAGCCGGGCAAGGGCATTCGCGCGCTGGTGGTCAACACCGGCAACGCCAACGCCGGCACCGGCGAGCAGGGCCTGGCCAACGCCCGCGCCACCTGCGACGCGCTGGCCGCGCAGCTGGGCATCGATGCCGCGCAGGTGCTGCCGTTCTCGACCGGCGTGATCCTCGAGCAGTTGCCGATGGACCGCCTGCTGGCCGGCCTGCCCGCCGCCATCGCCAACGCCGGCGCCGACAACTGGCTGGCCGCGGCGGAAGCGATCATGACCACCGACACCCAGCCCAAGGTCGCGTCGCGCACGGTGCAGATCGACGGCAAGACCGTGACGATGTCGGGCATCAGCAAGGGCGCCGGCATGATCCGCCCCAACATGGCGACCATGCTGGGCTTCATCGCCATGGATGCCGCGGTGGCGCAGCCGGTGCTGCAGGGCCTGGTGACGCACGCCGCCGACCACTCGTTCAACAGCATCACCATCGACGGCGATACCTCGACCAACGACTCCTTCGTGCTGATCGCCTCGGGCAAGTCCGGCGCCGTGGTCGACCGCGCCGAAGGCCCGGCCTTCGAAGCGCTGCGCGAGGCGGTGACCAGCCTGGCGCAGGAGCTGGCGCAGATGATCGTGCGCGACGGCGAAGGCGCGACCAAGCTGATGACCATCCGCGTCGAAGGCGGCAAGGACGTGGCGGAATGCCGCCAGATCGCCTACGCGGTGGCGCATTCGCCGCTGGTCAAGACCGCGTTCTATGCCTCGGACCCCAACCTGGGCCGCATCCTGGCCGCGGTCGGCTATGCCGGCGTCAACGATCTCGACGTCGGCCGCGTCAACCTGTGGCTGGACGATGTCTGGGTCGCGCGTGACGGCGGCCGCAATCCCGACTACCGCGAGGAAGACGGCCAGCGCGTGATGAAGCAGGCCGAGATCACCGTGCGCATCGCGCTCGGCCGCGGCAGCGCCGAAGCCACCGTGTGGACCTGCGACCTGTCGCACGACTACGTCTCGATCAACGCCGACTACCGTTCCTGAGCCTGTCCGTCCTTCCCGCGCACGCGGGAAGGGCCTCGATTTTCGCTGCCTGTCACCGCCCCGCCGCCATGTCCGACCTCGCCGCCCGCCTCGACAACTTTCTCGCCCGACTCGAACAATGGCTGCCGCCGCAACTGAGCGATGCGGACTGGCAGGAGGCGGTCGCGTTCCGCTGGCGCAAGCGCCAGAGCCTGTTCGGCAATATCGGCTACCTGCAGCCGGTGCGCCAGCTGCCGCCGATCCACCTGGACGACCTGAAGAACATCGAGCGCCAGAAGGACGCCATCGTCGGCAATACGCGCCAGTTCGTGCAGCGCCTGCCCGCCAACAACGTGCTGCTGACCGGCGCGCGCGGCACCGGCAAGTCGTCGCTGATCAAGGCCTGCCTCAATGCCTTCGTCAAGGACGGGCTGCGGCTGGTCGAGGTTGACAAGGATGACCTGGGCGACCTGGGCGATATCGTCGAGCTGGTCTCGCAGCGGCCCGAGCGCTTCGTGATCTTCTGCGACGACCTGTCGTTCGAGGAAGGCGAGTCGGGCTACAAGTCGCTGAAGTCGGCGCTGGATGGTTCGGTCGCGGCGCAGTCGGACAACGTGCTGATCTACGCCACGTCCAACCGCCGGCACCTGCTGCCGGAGTACATGAAGGACAACGAGAGCTACCGCCACACCGACGACGGCGAGATCCACCCCGGCGAAGTGGTGGAAGAGAAGATCTCGCTGTCCGAGCGCTTCGGCCTGTGGCTGTCGTTCTACCCGCCCAAGCAGGACGAGTACCTGGCTATCGTCGGCCACTGGCTGCGGCACTTCGGCTGCACCGACGAGGACATCGCCGCCGCGCGCGGCGACGCGCTGGTGTGGGCGCTGGAGCGCGGCTCGCGTTCGGGCCGCGTGGCCTGGCAGTTCGCGCGCGACTGGGGCGGCAAGCACGGCAAGCCGTACATCGCCGATGTTGCCGGGGACGCCAAGGCATGAGCGCGGCGACGCAGAACCCCGCAGCCACGGGCGGCAACCCGCCGCGCAAGGTGACCGAGGTGGCGGTCGGCGTGCTGGTGCAGCCCGACGGCCGCTTCCTGCTGGCGCAGCGCCCGGCCGGCAAGCCCTACGAGGGCTACTGGGAATTCCCCGGCGGCAAGCTGGAGCCGGGCGAATCCGTAGAGGCGGCGCTGGCGCGCGAGCTGCACGAAGAACTTGGGCTTGATGTCACGCAATGCGAGCGCTGGCACATCCTGGAACATGACTACCCGCACGCCTATGTGCGGCTGCATTTCTGCAAGGTCACGGCCTGGCAGGGCGAACCCGTCGGCCGCGAAGGCCAGGCGTTCTCGTGGCAGGGCACGCCGGTGACGGTGGGGCCGCTGCTGCCGGCCACCATTCCCGTGGTGGCGTGGCTGGACGAGGAATCGCGCAACGGCTGATCCTGCCGTCCGCGTCGCTGACAAGCGGCCGCGGCGCCCGCTTGTGCGCCGCCCGGGCTGGTCGGCCCGGTCCACAGGAAAGGAACCTGCATGCTACGTGTCGATCGTATCGCCGACGACGTTTCCCTGCCTGAACTGACCCTGCGCGGCATCATCCTCGGTGCGCTGATCACGGTCGTGTTCACCGCCTCCAATATCTACCTGGGCCTGAAGGTCGGCCTGACCTTCTCGTCGGCGATCCCCGCGGCCGTGATCTCGATGGCCGTGCTGCGGCTCTTCCCCGGCGCCAACATCCTGGAAAACAACATGGTGCAGACGCAGGCCTCGGCCGCGGGCACCCTGTCGTCGATCATCTTTATCCTGCCCGGCCTGGTAATGCTGGGCCACTGGCAGGGCTTCCCGTTCTGGCAGACGCTGGCGATCTGCGCGGCCGGCGGCATGCTGGGCGTGGTGTTCAGCATCCCGCTGCGCCATGCCATGGTGGTGCAGAGCGAGCTGCCTTATCCCGAGGGCGTGGCCGCGGCGGAAATCCTGCGCGTGGGCAGCGCCGCGCCGGCCGAAGCCACGCCGGGCCGGAAGCCGCAGGCGACCGGACTCGCCGACCTGATGGCCGGGGGCCTGGTCGCGGGGTTGTTCAGCTTCGCCGCCGGCGGGCTGCGCGTGCTGGCCGAGGGCGCCAATTTCTGGCTGTCGGCGGGCGCCTCGGTGGTGCGGCTGTCGATGGGCTTTTCGCTGGCGCTGGTGGGCGCGGGCTACCTGGTCGGCATCGTCGGCGGGCTGGCCATGCTGCTCGGGCTGGTGCTGACCTGGGGCGTCGCGGTGCCGTGGCTGACCGCGGTCACGCCGCGCCCGGACGGCGCCACGCTGTCGGCCTTCGGCACCATGGTATGGAGCCAGCACGCACGCTTTATCGGCGCCGGCACCATCGGCATCGCCGCGATCTGGACGCTGCTGTCATTGGCCAGGCCGATGCTCTATGGCATTCGCGCCTCGTTCGGCGCGCTGCAGGCCGGCCCGGCTGGGCAGGGCAGCGTGCCGCGCACGCAGCAGGACATGCCCGCGAAGTGGATCGGGCTGGTGATGCTGGCGCTGCTGGCGGTGCTGGTGACGGTGTTCGCGTGGTTCCTTGCGCCTGCGCCGCTGGATGGCGGGGCGCGCTGGCGCCTGGTGGTCTATGCGGTGGTGTTCGCGTTCATTTTCGGCTTCCTGGTGGCGGCGGCGTGCGGCTATATGGCCGGACTGGTGGGCTCGTCAGCCAGCCCGATTTCGGGCATCGGCATCATCGCGGTGATCCTGGTGTCGCTGCTGATCCTGCTGGCGGGCCAGGCCGATGGCTTGCTGGCCACGCCAGAGGGCGGCAAGTTCGCGATCGCGCTGGCGATCTTCACCACCTCCGCGGTGGTGGCGGTGGCCTCCATTGCCAACGACAACCTGCAGGACCTGAAGACCGGCTGGCTGGTCGGCGCGACGCCGTGGCGCCAGCAGGTGGCGCTGCTGATCGGCTGCGTGGTCGGCGCCGCGGTGATCCCGCCCGTGCTGGAACTGCTCTACAGCGCCTATGGCTTCGCCGGCGCGCTGCCGCGTGCGGGCATGGACCCGAACCAGGCGCTGGCCGCGCCGCAGGCGACGCTGATGACCGCGATCGCCACCGGCATCTTCACCCACCAGCTCAACTGGAACATGATCCTGATCGGCATCGGGCTGGGCGTGGTGCTGATCGCCATCGACGAAATCCTGCGCCGCCGCGGCGGCGCGGCGCGCCTGCCGGTACTGGCTGTCGGCATCGGCATCTACCTGCCGCCGACGATCAGTTCGGCGCTGGTGGTGGGTGCGGTGCTGTCGTGGCTGTTGCTGCGCGCCGAGCGCCGCCGCGCCACCGCGCGCGGGGATGACGTGCAACTGGCACTGGAGCACGCCGAGCGGCGCGGCACGCTGCTGGCGTCCGGCCTGATCGTCGGCGAAAGCCTGGTCGGCGTGATGCTGGCCGCGGTGATCGGCCTGTCAGGCAGCGATGCGCCGCTGGCCGTGGTCGGGGGCGGGTTTGAAGCGACCGCGCAGTGGCTGGGCCTGGCGGTGTTCGTGCTGGTGTGCGTGGGCTTCTACCGCCGCGTGCTGGCGGCGGCGCACTGAGGGGGGCGCTGGCGTCGCGCCCTCAGTCGTCCTCGTCTTCGGACCGGTCGGGCGAGGTCTCGCCCGGCTTGCCGCCGATCACGTACTTCTCCGACGCCCAGGCGCCGAGATCGATCTGCTTGCAGCGCTCGGAACAGAAGGGACGGAATTTGTTGTCGGGCACCCAGGCCACCTCGGTGCCGCAGGTGGGGCATTTGACGACAGCAGGCATGGCGTTCAGCGCAGGCTTCAGAAATTGCAGAGTTTCAGCAGGAACGGAATATCGGCATCGACCGAGCGCGGGCGCAGGTCGCCGTCCTGCTGCGTGAAGCGCACCCACAGCATGTACTTGTTGGCGCTCATCTCGGGGATGAAGGCCAGCAGCGAATCGTCCAGGTAGACCTGCATCAGCTGGTAGCTGCGGCCCGACAGCATCTGCTGGTAGCTGCCGCCGGTGGCGATCACCTTGCCGCTCTGGCCCGCTTCACGCAATAGCCGCAGCACGATGGTGGTGCCCATGCGCAGCGACACCAGCGGGCGCGCCCATTTCAGGATGTCGGCGCGGCGGTCTTCGGCGGGACGATGCTGCCATGCATAGTACGCGGGCAGGTCGAACTCGCAGGTGCCGCCGGGGATGATGGCGCGGCTGCGGATGCTGGTCAGCCACTCGTTGTCAGTCAGCAGCTGGCCGGCCTTGCCCACGGTCTGGTTGAGCATGGCGATGCCCTGCTCGATCTCGCCGATGACCGAGTCGAGCGCGTCCTGGTCGATCTGCGGATTGGCGCGCAGCGGCGCCAGCGCCTGGCGCTGGCGTTCCAGTTCCTTGATCAGGTCGGTCTTGAGGTCGGCGCGGCCGGCAACGTCGATGATCTCGAACAGCGTGGTCAGCGCGACATGGTGCTGCTGGGCATGATCCTGGCCGAGGAAGTATTCCAGCCGATCGAACAGGTCCTCCAGCCGCAGGAGCGTCCTGATGCGTTCGTTGAAAGGGTATTCGTACAGAATCAAGTGCTGTGTCCGTGCAGGGCGTCGGGCGCTTCAGGGGCGGCCCGGTGCAGAATGAGGCCCGGGAAATACCGGAAAGGGTGATCTATGCGGTGGGATACCGGCACTATGCGGCGATTTCCCGGCATGTTCCAGCGCATTCTATGCGAGACAGGGTCCGAGGACAATGTCGCACGCATGATGCAATGCGCCACAGCGCCGGTTCCGCGCGTTATGGATGGACCGTGCCCGCCGCCGACAGTTCACGGTAGTAGCGGTCGAGCCGGTCGACCTGCGCCACCAGCGCCTCGACCGGTCCATCGTTGTCGATGACGTCGTCGGCACATGCCAGGCGAGCGCCGCGAGTCGCCTGCTTGGCCATGATCGCCAGCACCTGTTCGCGGCTGAAGCCGTTGCGCGACATCACGCGGGCCACCTGCGTGGCTTCGGTGCAGTCGACCACCAGCACGCGTCCCACGCGTTCGCGCCATGAGCCCGACTCCACCAGCAGCGGCACCACGTAAATCAGGTAGGGATGCGCGCCGGCATCGCGGATCGACTGCGCGCGTTCGTTGGTCAGCGTGCGGATCAGCGGGTGCGTGATGGCTTCGAGCCGCGCCTTGGCGGCGGGGTCGGCAAACACCAGCGCACGCATCGCATCGCGGTCCATGGCGCCGTCGGGGCGCAGGCAGGCGGGGCCGAAGGCTTCGACCAGCGCCGGGATGGCGCGCCCGCCCGGGGCGGTGATCTCGTGCGCAAGCAGGTCGGTATCGATGATCGCGGCGCCGCGCGCGGCGAACATGTCGGCCACGCGGGTCTTGCCGCTGCCGATGCCGCCGGTCAGTCCGATTTCCAGCATGTGAGGTTTGTGTCAGACGTCGTTGCCGCAACGATACCAGCTTCGGCCGGTTCGGCCGGTTTGGCCGCCTCGTCCGTGTCCCGGTCACGCCCGCGCGGCCATCACCATGCAAACAGCGGCAGCACCCCGGGGCCGCACAGCAGCACCACCACCCCCGCCAGCGCGATGAACGGCCCGAACGGGAACGGCGTGTCGCGCTCCTGGCGGCGCAGCGCGATATTGGCCAGCCCGAACAGCACGCCGGCCACCGACGACAGCAGCACCAGCGCCGGCAACGCCTGCCAGCCGAACCACGCACCGAGCGCCGCCATCAGCTTGAAGTCGCCGAAGCCCATGCCTTCCTTGCCGCGCAGCAGCCGGAACAGCCAGTAGGCGAGCCACAGCACCAGGTAGCCGGCGGCTGCGCCGATCACCGCGTCGGGCAGCGCCACGAACAGGCCGGCCAGGTTCAGCAGCAGGCCCATCCACAGCAGCGGCAGCGTGATCTGGTCCGGCAGCAATTGCGTATCGGCGTCGATCATGGTCAGCGCCAGCAGCCCCCACACCAGCACCAGCGCGGCCAGCGCCTGCGCGCCCGGGCCGAAGCGCCATGCCACCAGCGCGCTCAGCACGCCGCAGGCCAACTCCACCAGCGGATAGCGCGCACTGATCGGCGCCTTGCACGCCGAGCAGCGGCCGCGCAGGAACAGGTAGCTCAGCACCGGCACGTTTTCCCACGGGGCGATGGCGTGGCCGCAATGCGGGCACGCCGAGCGCGGCACCATCAGGTTGTAGCGCCCGGGGTAGGGCAGCGGGTCGCCGCGCAGCTCGGCGATATAGTTGGCCTCTTCGCGCTCCATCATGCGCGGTACGCGGTGGATCACCACATTGAGGAAGCTGCCGACCACCAGCCCCAGCAGCGCCGCTGCCGCCACCAGGAAGACTGGCGGCAGCGCCGCCAGCGCGTGCAGCAGCGGGGCGGTGCCGGTCGGATAAGGGGAAGCGGACCACACAAACTGCATCGCTTACACCACCTGTCCCAGCTTGAAGATCGGCAGGTACATCGCCACCACCATGCCGCCGATCAGCACGCCCAGCACCACGATGATCAGTGGCTCGATCAGGCTGGAGATGGCCGCGACCGCATCGTCGACCTCGCGCTCGTAGAACTCCGCCACCTTCAGCAGCATGTTGTCCAGCGCGCCGGACTCCTCGCCGATCTGCGTCATCTGCAGCACCATGTTGTCGAACACATGGGTCGCCTGCATCGCGTTGGTCAGGCTGGTGCCGATGCGCACCGATTGCTCGATCTCGCGGGTGGCGTCGTAGTAGACCCAGTTGCCGGCGGCGCCGGCCACGGACTCCATCGACTCCACCAGCGGCGTGCCGGCCGCGAACATCGTCGCCAGGGTGCGGGTCCAGCGCGCGATCACGGCCTTGCGGAACAGGCTGCCGAAGATCGGCAGCTTCAGCAGCGTGCGGTCGGTGGCGCGCTGCACCTTCTCGGACTTCTTCAGCGCGCGCAGATAGAAGCTGATGCCGGCCACCGGCGCGCCGATCACCAGGTACCAGTACTGCACAAAGAAGTCCGAGATCGCGATCACCAGCAGCGTCGGCGCGGGCAGGTTGGCGCCGAAGCTGGAGAACACCCCCTTGAACGCCGGGATCACGAACAGCATCAGGATCACCGTGACGGCAAAGGCGACGGTCAGCACCGCGATCGGGTAGATCATCGCGGACTTGATCTGTCCCTTCAGCGCGATGGTCTTCTCCATGTAGAGCGACAGGCGCTCCAGCAGCGAATCCAGGATGCCGCCCTGTTCGCCGGCATCGATCAGGTTGCAGTACAGCGTGTCGAAGTATCTGGGATGGCGGCGGAACGCCGCGGCCATGCTGCTGCCCGCCTCGATGTCGAAGCGGATGTCGGACAGCAGCTGGGTGAAGTTGGGGTTGACGTGCCCGCGCGCGATGATGTCGATCGACTGCAGCAGCGGGATGCCGGCCTTGAGCATGGTCGACAGTTGCCGGGTGAAGTAGGCGATGTCCTTCTCGGTGATCTTGCGCCCGCGCGCGGCCTTGCGCTTCTTCAGCTTGACGATGGTCAGGCCCTGCTTGCGCAGCGTGGCGGTGACCTCGGCCTGGTTTTCGGCGCGCAGCTCGCCGGTGAAGGACTTGCCCTTGCGGTCCTTGCCTTCCCACTCGAAGATGTACTGGGTGGGGGCCTTGCGTCCCTTCCCCGATTTGGCCCGTGACGGTGCCCCCGCCCGGGCGCCCGCTGCTGGTGCGCGCGTCGCCATGTTATCGACCCCCGATGTAAATGACGCTTGTTCTGCGTCTTGTCTTTACGTTATGTCGTGCTTCCCTACGTATTCGTGGTCGCCAGCACTTCTTCGAGTGACGTGACGCCCTGCCTGACCTTCAGCAGCCCCGCTTCGCGCAACGATAGCACGCCGTCCTTGCGCGCCTGCTCGGCAATCTGCAGCGCGGTGCCGTGCGCCAGGATGATCTCCTGCATGGCCTCGGTGATCGGCATCACCTGGTAGATGCCGCAGCGGCCCTTGTAGCCGCTGCCGTTGCAGCGCTCGCAGCCGACCGGATGGTAGGGCTGCCAGCTGCCGTCCAGGTCCTGCTCGCGGAAGCCCGCTTCCAGCAAGGCCTCACGCGGGATCTCGCCCTCGCGCTTGCAGGTGCACAGCCGCCGCGCCAGCCGCTGCGCGGTGATCATCAGCACGCTCGACGCAATGTTGAAGGCGGCCACGCCCATGTTCATCAGGCGTGTCAGCGTCGTCGGCGCGTCGTTGGTGTGCAGCGTCGACAACACCAGGTGGCCGGTCTGCGCGGCCTTGATGGAGATGTCGGCGGTTTCCAGGTCGCGGATTTCGCCGACCATGATGATGTCCGGATCCTGGCGCAGGAACGATCGCAGCGCGGTCGCAAAGGTCAGCCCGGCCTTGTCGTTGACGTTGACCTGGTTGATGCCCGGCAGCTGGATTTCGGCCGGGTCCTCGGCCGTGGAGATATTGATGTCGCCCTGGTTCAGCAGGTTCAGGAAGGTGTACAGCGACACGGTCTTGCCGCTGCCGGTCGGGCCGGTCACCAGCACCATGCCGTAGGGGCGCTTGATCACGTCCAGCAGCAGCGCCTTCTGCTCCGGCTCATAGCCGAGCTGGTCGATGTCGAGCTTGTCGGAGGATGATTCCAGGATCCGCATGACGATCTTCTCGCCGAACAGCGTAGGCAGCGTCGACACGCGGAAGTCCACCGCCTTCTCGACGGTTTCCTTGGCATCCTTGTCCTTGGGCAGCCCGATCAGCAGCTTCATGCGGCCGTCCTGCGGCACGCGCTTTTCAGATATGTCCAGCCGCGACAGCACCTTGATGCGGGTCGCGATCTTGTCGCGGATATCCAGCGGCGGGCGCGCGACCTCCTGCAGCACGCCATCGACGCGGAAGCGGATGCGGTAGAAGGTTTCGAACGGTTCAAAGTGCAGGTCCGAGGCGCCGCGGTGGAAGGCCTCGGTCAGCAGCTTCTGCAGGAAGCGCACCACCGGGGCGTCGTCGATGTTGTCGGCCGTGGTGCGGTTGCGCGGGTTGGCGGCGGCGGCGACCGGGTCGTATTCGATCAGCTTGCGCTCGGCCTGCACCGGCGAGATGTTCTTCAGCGTCCCCAGCGCCTCGCCGGCGGCGCGCACATGCTTCATCAGCTTGTCGTGCTCGACCACCACCGCTTCGACCGGCAGCTTGTACTTGTCGCGGATCGCGTCCAGGCCGGCCTGGTTGGACGGATCTGACAGCGCCAGCACCAGGCGGTTCTCGCGCCGGCCCAGCGGCAGCAGCCGGTGGGCATGGAATTCACGGTTGCCGGCCAGCGCCGGCGGCACCTTGGAAAGGTTGTACTGGGCCAGATCCAGCAGCGGCAACTGGTACTTGTCAGCGGCGAACAGCGCCAGGTCGTGCGCGCTCATGGTGCCGCTGCCGACGATCTCGTCGATCAGCTGCGATTGCTTTTCACGCGCGGCCTGCTCCAGCTGAGCAAGCAGGGCGGGCGCGATACGCCGGCTCTGGGCCAGGGCAAGTCCGAGTGTCATGGCAGGTGCGCAGTGGTTGGAGCAGTGTCCGCGGACAGGGCAGGACGAGACGAGCCCGCTTCTTGGGATCGGGGCAGTTTGCCGATGGGGTCACTTTTTGTAAAGGCGACGACGGGACGTATTGGCGTTTGCGCGACACCGGCGCAACCCTACTTGCGCGGGGCCCAGTCCCACGGGGACGCGAACACAGCAGACGGCAATTTGAGAACTGCCTCAATCCTCATTGGTCGCTGGCCAGCCATGCTTCGCGACGTGGTGGCTCGCCGGCGTCCGGCGTGGTCTGATCTGTTATAGAATCAAAAATGAGTGTATAACATCGCATGAGGCGAAACTTCAAGAAGCCTTTCGCTCGCCTACCGGCCGCTGCCGCAGGCGTTCAACGTGCAAGGCGTGGCACTTGAGGTGCTATGGATCGATTTCTATAAGGTCGGCTCGCATGAGAACTTCTATGACGAGCTCAAGAAATACCTGGGGGCTGAAAGGAATGGACACGATGACCGCTGAAGATCTGCTGCATGCCCTCGGCGAGCTGCCCCCGCGGGAGCGCGTCAGGTTCTTCACACTGATCGGGCGGCAGGCCTTTGGTGATGAGAATTTCTCGCACGAGGAAGTCTTCGGCCACCTGGCGGAGGAGGATTTCACTGCGGCAGAGGCTGCCCAATACCTCGAAATCTCGATTGCTACCTTCCGCCGGCTGGTGCGCGATGGCAAGGTGGCTCCGCGTGCGGAAGTCGGGCGCAGCCAGCTTTTCTCCGTAGCGGAGCTGAAAGCATTCAAGCGACAGCGCAAAGCCATCAAGGGCTGAGGAGAAGTGTAGAAAGACAAAAAGCCGAACCAACTTTCGTTGATTCGGCTTTTTAAATCTGGTCGGGGTGAGAGGATTCGAACCTCCGGCCTCTACGTCCCGAACGTAGCGCTCTACCAGGCTAAGCTACACCCCGATTTGGTTTGCTGGCAGACGCTTTAGCGTCAGCAGCAAAGAACGTAAGTTTAGCAGCGTTTTTTTGGGAATGGAAGAGGGCGGAGGAAAACGCCACGCAGCCCGCCGCCTGTCCCAGCGCTTGTCCCGGCTCAGGACTGCCGCTGCAGCGAGAACGCGCAGAGCTGGATCAGCGTTTCCTTCAGCTCGGACGGCGGGAACTGCCGGGCCGCCTGCTCGGCGGCTTCGGCCTCGCGCCGTGCGGCCTCGAAGGTGACCTCGAGCGCGCCGCTGGCGTGGATCGCGGCAAAGACCGCGTCGAAATGCTCGGTGCCGCCCTGCACGATCGCGTCGCGGGCCAGCTGGCGCTGCTCCGCGGTGCCGTGTTCCAGCAGGTGCAGCAGCGGCAGGGTGGGTTTGCCTTCGCGCAGGTCGTCGCCGGCGTTCTTGCCCATCTGCTCGGCGCTGGCGGTGTAGTCCAGCATGTCGTCGATCAGCTGGAACGCGGTGCCGATGCGGCGGCCGTATTCGGCGGCGGCTTCTTCCATCTGCGCGTCGGCGCCGGACAGCACCGCGCCCAGTTGCGCGGCGGCCTCGAACAGCTTGGCGGTCTTGTAGCGGATCACCTGCAGGTAACGCTCGACGGTGACGTCGGGGTCGTGCATGTTCAGCAGCTGCAGCACCTCGCCCTCGGCGATCACGTTGGTCGCGTTCGACAGGATCTCCATGATGCGCATGCTGCCGGCATCGACCATCATCTGGAACGCGCGCGAATAGAGGAAGTCGCCCACCAGCACGCTGGCCGCGTTGCCGAAGACGGCGTTGGCGGTGTCGCGCCCGCGGCGCAGCTCTGACTCGTCGACGACATCGTCGTGCAGCAGGGTGGCGGTGTGGATGAATTCCACGACGGCGGCCAGCTCATGGTGGCGGTTGCCGTCATAACCCAGCGCGCGCGCCGTCAGCAGCAGGATCACCGGGCGCAGGCGCTTGCCGCCGGCACCGATGATGTATTCGCCGATCTGTTCGATCAGCGGGACTTCGGAGGACAGCCGCTGGCGGATAACAGCATCGACCGCGCGCATGTCTGCAGCGACCGGGGCAAGCAAGGCAGTGGCGGAAGGCTGGGGCAAGATGATCACCGTTACGCAAAACCGGTCGATTATATGCGATGCAGGCGCCGTTCTACGCATGCCCCGCATTGTTTGGCGGGCTGCTGGGCCGGGCGATGTCAGGGTATGCGCGCAGCGGTGCCGGTGGCGGGCGCCACTATAATTGCGGCCATGGACAAGCCCCTACCTCGCCGCCAACTGCGCCGCACCGCCTGGTGGGTGGCGTTTGCCGCACTGGCGGGGTTTCTTCTCGCCGATCTGACCTGAGCCCAGCCGCTGCGATTGTGCCGGGCGCGCCGCTCACAGGCTATGTGCCTGTTTTCTTTGCGGTTTTCCACGATCTCGTTTACAATTCCCGGTTTCCTCCGGTAGTCGCTCGCCTTGCGGGTCCTTGCCGGCGGGAGATAACCGGGCCGCATCGCGCGGTTTCGGCGTTTTATTCACATCCGAGAGGTTCGACAATGTACGCGGTCGTAAAAACCGGCGGCAAGCAATACAAGGTTGCTGCTGGCGAAAAACTGAAAGTAGAACAGATACCGGCAGACATTGGCGCAGAAATCACGCTCGACCAGGTGCTCGCAGTGGGCGCCGGCGACCAAATCAAGTTTGGTACGCCGCTGGTGAGCGGGGCTTCCGTCAAGGCTACCGTTATCTCCCAGGGTCGTCACGACAAGGTGAAGATCTTCAAGATGCGCCGTCGCAAGCACTACCAGAAGCGTCAGGGCCATCGTCAGAATTACACCGAACTGCGCATCGAAGCGATCGTTGCCTGATCGATCGAGCGTAATCCGGTAAAGCGACAGGAGTAAGACATGGCACAGAAAAAAGGCGGCGGTTCCACGCGGAACGGCCGTGATTCCGAATCGAAGCGTCTGGGCGTGAAGGTGTTTGGTGGCCAGGCCATCAACGCCGGCGGCATCATCGTGCGCCAGCGCGGTACCCGCGTGCATGCCGGCGACAACGTCGGCGTGGGCAAGGACCACACGCTGTTCGCCCTGATCGACGGCCACGTGCAGTTCGCCGTCAAGGGCCCTGCCAAGAAGCAGCAAGTCAGCGTCGTCCCGGCGGCCTGATAACAGCCTTTGCAGGATGAAAGGCCCCGCAACGCTTGCGGGGCTTTTTCTTTTCTGGCGACAATAACAATGGCCAGTCCGGATGATGCGGCGTATTGCCGCACGTTCGCACCGAGCCCGCCGGTCCCGCGGACCCGCCAATCCATCACGGAAAACCCATCATGAAGTTCATCGACGAAGCCCGAATCGAAGCCATCGCCGGCAACGGCGGCAATGGCAGCGCCTCGTTCCGGCGCGAGAAGTTTGTGCCCTTCGGCGGCCCGGATGGTGGCGACGGCGGCCGGGGCGGCAGCGTGTTCGCCGTGGCGGACCGCAATATCAATACGCTGATCGATTTCCGCTACGCCAAGAAGCATGTGGCGAAGAACGGCGAGAACGGCCGCGGCTCCGATTGCTATGGCGCCGCCGGTGAAGACATCACGCTGCGCATGCCGGTGGGCACGCTGATCACCGACATGGACACCGGCGAAGTGATCGCCGACCTGACCGAGCACGGCCAGCGCGTGTGCCTGGCCGAAGGCGGCATGGGCGGCTGGGGCAACCTGCACTTCAAGTCCAGTACCAACCGCGCGCCGCGCCAGCAGGTCGACGGCAAGCCGGGCGAGCGCCGCATGCTCAAGCTCGAGCTGAAGGTGCTGGCCGACGTCGGCCTGCTGGGCATGCCCAACGCCGGCAAGTCGACCTTTATCTCGCATATCTCCAACGCGCGCCCCAAGGTGGCGGACTATCCGTTCACCACGCTGCATCCCAACCTGGGCGTGGTGCGCGTGGACCATGAGCAATCGTTCGTGGTCGCCGACATTCCCGGCCTGATCGAAGGCGCGGCCGAAGGCGCGGGCCTGGGCCACCAGTTCCTGCGCCACCTGCAGCGCACCGGGCTGCTGCTGCATATCGTCGACCTGGCACCGTTCGACGAGGCGGTCGACCCGGTCGCCGAGGCCAAGGCCATCGTCAACGAGCTGAAGAAGTACGATGAGACCCTGTATGAAAAGCCGCGCTGGCTGGTGCTGAACAAGCTCGACATGGTGCCCGAGGACGAGCGCGCCGCGCGCGTGAAGGACTTCCTCAAGCGCTACAAGTGGAAGGGCCCGGTGTTCCAGATCTCGGCGCTGACCGGCGAAGGCTGCCGCGAGCTGATCTACGCGATCAAGGACCACCTGCAGGCGATCAAGGCCGAAGAGGCCGCGGCGCTGGCAGAGCCGGACATCCGCCTGGACGACCGCCTGCATAACGTCGACCAGGACCAGCGCGAGGCATAAACAAGAATCAGCGGTTCCGAACGATCTCCGGAGACAGGATTTCCACCATGCAATCGGTCATCGCGCAGGCAAAGCGCATCGTCGTCAAAGTGGGCTCCAGCCTGGTCACCAACGACGGCAAGGGGCTGGACCACGACGCCATCGCCCGCTGGGCGGCCCAGATCGCCAAGCTGCGCGTGGCCGGCAAGGAAGTGGTGCTGGTCAGTTCCGGCGCCATTGCCGAAGGCATGCAGCGGCTCGGCTGGGTGCGCCGCCCGAAGGAAATCCATGAGCTGCAGGCGGCCGCCGCCGTTGGGCAGATGGGGCTGGCGCAGGTCTACGAGAGCCAGTTCGGCCGCTATGGCATCCGCACCGCGCAGGTGCTGCTGACCCACGCCGACCTGGCCGACCGCGAGCGCTACCTGAACGCCCGCTCCACGCTGCTGACGCTGCTGTCGCTGGGCGTGGTGCCGATCATCAACGAGAACGACACCGTGGTCACCGACGAAATCAAGTTCGGCGACAACGATACGCTCGGCGCGCTGGTCACCAACCTGATCGAAGGCGACGCACTGGTGATCCTGACCGACCAGCGCGGCCTGTACACCGCCGATCCGCGCAAGGATCCGGCCGCCCGGTTCGTCGACGAGGCGCTGGCCGGCACGCCCGAGCTGGAGGCCATGGCCGGCGGCGCAGGCACCTCGATCGGGCGCGGCGGCATGCTGACCAAGATCCTGGCGGCCAAGCGCGCGGCCAAGTCCGGCGCGCACACCACCATCGCCTCGGGCCGCGAAGCCAACGTGCTGGAGCGCCTGGCGGCCGGCGAGGCCATCGGCACCCAGCTGCTGGCGCCGACCGGCCGGCTGACGGCGCGCAAGCAATGGATGGCCGACCACCTGCAGCTGCGCGGCCGCGTGGTGATCGACAACGGCGCGGTCGAGAAGCTGACCAGCGGCGGCAAGTCGCTGCTGCCGATCGGCGTGGTCGAGGTGCAGGGCGAATTCGCCCGCGGCGAGGTGATCGCCTGCGTGGACGGGCAGGGCAAGGAGGTGGCGCGCGGCATCACCAATTATTCCAGCGCAGAGTCGCGGCTGATCGCGCGCAAGCCGTCGTCCGAGATCGAAGCCGTGCTCGGCCACCTGAACGAGCCCGAACTGATCCATCGCGACAACCTGGTGCTGGTCTGAGCGACGCAAGCAAAAACGGCGGAACTGCCTGGCAGTTCCGCCGTTTTTTTATGCCGGTGCGCGGGGCGCTTCAGCGCTTGTTTGGCGCGCGCGACTGCAGCTCGCGCACCATGTCCGCGGGCTTGCCGGCCACGGTGCGGCCCTCGCAGAAGAAATCGATCGCGAGCGTGGCAGCGTAGGCGTTGCGGACCCCGGCTTGCATGCGGTGCCAGGTCTCGCCGTAGTCGCTGGTGTTGGGCACCCACTCGGTGGCGCCGGGGGGCAGGGTCGCGTACAGCTTGCGCTCGAACACGTCGCAGCGCATGCCTTCGAAGGTCACGTTGCGGGCCCCGCTCTGGCTGGTGGTGACGGTGGTATAGCGCACCACGTTGTCCTTGCCCACCGAGATCGACTTGCTGTCCACCGCGAACGACAGCGTGCCGGTGCCGGCCACCGAGAACGGAATCAGGTTGGCCTCCTGCGGCAATGGCGGCAGCATGGCCTTGGCTTCCTCGAAGGTCTTGGGCGCGAACGGGTTGTTCCAGGTGCTTTCTTCCTCGGCCATCTCCTTGCCGGTGGTCTTGCAGCCAGCCAGCGCCAGGCTGGCCGCGGCAAGCAGCAATCCGGCAGCGCCCAGGCCGCCGCGGCGGCCCACGCCGGTCAAACTAGTCATCAGTGCTCCGTGAGGTGGATACCGGCGTCGCCGGCGAAACGTAGTCGGCCGTGGCCGGGGCTTCGGCATTGCCGTCGGCGTCGGCCTGCTGCGCGGCCTGCGCCCGGCTCAGTGCCTGGCCGCGCGGCCCGCCGTGGCGCCCGTGCACGCCGTGGGCACCATGGGCGCCATGCGCCCCATGTGTGCCATAGGGGCTGAGCGGCACGCGCGGGTGGCGGTTCAGGAAGCGTGACAATTCCGTCAGCGCCATCTGGTAGACATCGCGCTTGAACTCGATCACGGCTTCCAGCGGCACCCAGTAATGGCTCCAGCGCCAGGCATCGAACTCCGGGTGCTCGGTGGCGCGCAGGTGGATGTCGCAGTCCCTGCCGGCCATGCGCAGCAGGAACCAGATTTGTTTCTGGCCCTTGTAGTGGCCGCGGATCTCGCGGCGGATGAACTTGTCCGGCACCTCGTAACGCAGCCAGTCGCGCGTGCGACCGACGATCCTGACGTGCTCCGGAAGCAGGCCGATTTCCTCATGCAGTTCGCGGTACATGGCCTGTTCCGGCGTTTCGCCGTACTTGATGCCGCCCTGTGGAAACTGCCAGGAGTGTTCGCCGATTCGCTTGCCCCAGAAAACCTCGTTTCTTGCGTTGAGGAGGATGATGCCGACGTTCGGGCGAAAGCCTTCACGATCGAGCATGACTGCACCTCGAATCCTTTAGAATTACGCTGATTATAAAGGAAGCGCGCAGCCGGGCCCGGACCGGGGGATGGTGGTTTTCCCCGAGCGGAAGGGCAGTTTCAGGCGCGTGCGCATAATTCAGCGCCGCCAGCTCCCCGGATTGTGCCGGGACGGATTTTTCCGACCGCGGCGGCCCAGAGAGAAATTACGGATGAAAGCCTCGCAATTCTTCATTTCCACCCTCAAGGAAGCGCCCGCCGACGCGGAAATCGTTTCGCACAAGCTGATGATGCGCGCCGGCATGATCAAGAAGCTGGGCGCCGGCATCTACACCTACATGCCGGTCGGGCTGCGCGTGATCCGCAAGGTGGAGAACATCGTGCGCGAGGAAATGAACCGCGCCGGCGCGGTGGAACTGTCGATGCCGGTGATCCAGCCGGCCGAACTGTGGCAGGAGACCGGCCGCTGGGACAAGATGGGGCCAGAACTGCTGCGCCTGAAGGACCGCCATGAGCGCGACTTCGCGGTCCAGCCCACCTCCGAAGAGGTGGTGACCGACATCGCCCGCAGCGATATCCGCAGCTACAAGCAGCTGCCGCTCAATTTCTACCAGATCCAGACCAAGTTCCGCGACGAGCGCCGGCCGCGCTTCGGCATCATGCGCGGGCGCGAGTTCACCATGAAGGACGCCTATTCCTTCGACCGCGACACCGACGGCCTGCGCAAGTCGTACGAGAACATGTACGACGCCTACGTGCGCATCTTCCGCCGCTTCGGGCTGGAATTCCGCGCCGTGGCGGCCGACAACGGCGCCATCGGCGGCTCGGGCTCGCATGAGTTCCACGTGATCGCCGAAACCGGCGAAGACGCCATCGTCTACTGCCCGACCTCGGCCTACGCCGCCAACATGGAGGCCGCCGAGGCGCTGCCGCTGCTGGCCGAGCGCGCCGCACCCAAGCAGGACCTGGTCAAGACCTTCACCCCGGAGAAGGTCAAGTGCGAGCAGGTGGCCGAATTCCTGAACCTGCCGCTGGAGACCAACGTCAAGTCGATCGTGCTGGCCACCGACGGCGAGGCCGGTACCCAGATCTGGCTGCTGCTGATCCGCGCCGACCACGAGCTGAACGAGGTCAAGGCCTCCAAGGTGCCGGGGCTGGCCGACTTCCGCTTCGCCACCGAGAACGAGATCGTCGAAGCCTTCGGCT
This sequence comes from Cupriavidus alkaliphilus, assembly GCF_014191175.1. NCBI lineage: Bacteria > Pseudomonadati > Pseudomonadota > Betaproteobacteria > Burkholderiales > Burkholderiaceae > Cupriavidus > Cupriavidus alkaliphilus. The sequence goes on from NZ_JACHWE010000001.1 coordinate 64,265, forward strand.
CGCCCCCCGGCTACCTGGGCCCGATCGACATGAAGAAGCCGGTCAAGGTGGTTGCCGACCGCACCGTCGCCAACATGAGCGACTTTGTCTGCGGCGCCAACTACCGCGACTACCACTACACCGGCGTCAACTGGGGCCGCGACCTGCCCGAGCCGATCGTGGCCGACCTGCGCAACGTGGTGGCGGGCGACGCCTCGCCGGACGGCCAGGGCACGCTGGAGATCTGCCGCGGCATCGAGGTGGGCCACGTGTTCATGCTGGGCACGCGCTACTCGGAATCGATGAGCGCCACCTTCCTGGACGAGAACGGCAAGACCCAGCCGATGCAGATGGGCTGCTACGGCATCGGCATCACCCGTATTTTGGGCGCGGCGATCGAGCAGAATTTCGATGAGCGCGGCATCATCTGGCCGGCCGCGATCGCCCCGTTCGCGGTGGTGATCTGCCCGGTGGGCTACGACCGCTCCGAGGCCGTCAAGGCCGAGGCCGACCGCATCCATGCCGAGCTGCTCGCCGCCGGCGTGGACGTGATCCTCGACGACCGCGGCGAGCGCCCCGGCGTGATGTTTGCCGACTGGGAGCTGATCGGCGTGCCGCACCGCGTGGTGGTGGGCGACCGCGGCCTGAAGGAAGGCAAGGTCGAGTACCAGGGCCGGCGCGACGCGCAGGCCACCGCCGTCAGCGTGGCCGAGGTGGTCGGCCACGTGCGCAGCCTGCTGGCAGACTGAGCCTCATGCGCGCCGTCCGCGGCCTGACCGCCGCCGCTGTTGCCGCCCGCCGCCTGGCGGGCGCGCTGCTGGTATCGCTGCTGGCATTCCTGCTGGCGCTGGCGGCCCCGGCGGCGCACGCCGGCGCGCAGAAGGAAGAAGACCTGGCCGACTCCGTGCGCGGTGCGCTGGCCGCGGCCATTGCCGATGACCGGCCGCTGCGGCCGGTGTTCGCCTCCGGCGGCGAGCGCCTGGCCTACCTGAAGTGGCTGGGCGAGATGTCGGCGCGGCTGGCCTCGCGCATCCCCGAGCCGCAGGTGCGGGTCGAGCTGATCGAGGTGGCCTACTACGAGGCCAAGCGCGCCGGCCTGGAGCCCGCGCTGGTGCTGGGCCTGATCCAGGTCGAAAGCAACTTCCGCAAGTACGCGATCAGCTCGGCCGGCGCGCGCGGGCTGATGCAGGTGATGCCGTTCTGGGTGCGCACCATCGGCGACAGCGATGCGCGCAAGCTGTTCCACCTGCAGAGCAACCTGCGCTACGGCTGCACCATCCTGCGCTACTACCTGGACCGCGAGCAGGGCGACCTGTACCTGGCGCTGGGCCGCTACAACGGCAGCCGCGGCCGCCCGGAGTATCCCAACGCGGTGCTGGCGGCGTGGAAGCGCTGGCAGTATTCCGAAGCCACCGTCACCGTGGCCGGCGATCCCGAGATCGCGCCGTCGCGCCCGCGCGCGCCGGTGGCGGAGCCGCCTGCCCGCAACCCGTTCTCGTCGCAACGCGTCGCAGCCAATCCGTCATGATCCGCGAAGCATCCGTTGCCGGCGGCAAGGCCGGCTACACCGAATCCTCGCCCGAACTCGAACAATGGCTGGCCCGGCATATCGCCCAGGGCTTTGCGGCCGATGCGCTGGTGCTGTCGATGCTGCGCTCGGGCTACGACGACGCTTTCGCGCGCCGTTGCGTGGCCGCGGCGTTTGCGCAAGGCACCGAGGCCGCCGTGCCGGCCCGGCCGGCCCAGCCCCAGGCCGAGACCGCCGCTTCCAGCTCGCCCGCGGTCTACGCCGCCGATGGCGGCGACCGCCGGGTGCCCATCCTGTTCCGGCTGGCGTCGCCTCACGTACAGCTGTTCCAGCAGCTGCTGAGCGACGACGAGTGCGATGCCCTGGTGGCGCTGTCGCGCGGCCGCCTGGCACGCTCGCCGGTGGTCAATCCCGACACCGGCGACGAGAACCTGATCGACGCCCGCACCAGCATGGGCGCGATGTTCCAGGTGGCCGAGCACGCCCTGATCGCGCGCATCGAGGCCCGCATCGCCGCGGTCACCGGGGTGCCGGCCGAACACGGCGAGGGGTTGCAGATCCTGAATTACAAGCCGGGCGGCGAGTACCAGCCGCACTTCGATTACTTCAACCCGCAGCGGCCCGGCGAAGCGCGGCAGCTGTCCGTCGGCGGCCAGCGCATCGCCACGCTCGTGATCTACCTGAATTCCCCCGAGGCCGGCGGCGCCACCGCGTTCCCGCGCGTGGGCCTGGAAGTGGCGCCGGTCAAGGGCAACGCGGTCTACTTCAGCTACCTGCTGCCCGACGGCACGCTGGATGACCGCACCCTGCATGCGGGCCTGCCGGTGGCCGCCGGCGAAAAGTGGATCGCCACCAAATGGCTGCGCGAACGGCCGTACCGCAGCGCGGCGTGAGCCGTCCCGCGGCCGCACCGGCACCCGGCTGCTGGTGGGCGGACCCCGCGCTGCCGTTTGCCGAAAGCCGGCGCGCCAGCCACAGCAGCGCCAGCTACCTGCCGCATACCCATCCCACCCTGTCGGTCGGCGCCGTCGACGGCGGCACCAGCCGCTTTGCCTGCGGCGACGAGAGCGCCGTGCTCGGGGCGGGCGCGGTGGTGGTGATTCCCGCGCACCAGGTCCATGCCTGCAACCCGGTGCCGGACGGACGCTGGAGCTACCAGATGCTGCATTTCGACCCGGCGTGGGTGGCGGCCGTGCTGGACGAGGACAGCGCGGCCCGGGCCTGGCTGCCGGCACGCGTGCTGGCGTCCTCACACGTCTACCGGCTGGTCTGCGCGTTGAACCGCACGCTGTTCTCGCCCGCGGACAGCGTCGAGAAAGAGGCCGCGCTGGTGGCCTTCGTCGGCGACCTGCATGCCGCCCTCGACACCGGCGCCGCCACCAAAACACTGCCGCCGCCCGCTGCGGTCTCCGCCCGGGTGGCGCAATTGTGCGAACTGCTGCAGGCGCGCCATGCCGAGCGGCTGCCGCTGGCGGAACTGGCGCGCGCCTGCGGGCTGAGCCGCTACCACCTGGTCCGGGCCTTCCGCGCCGAGACCGGCATGACGCCGCACGCGTACCAGCTTGACCTGCGCATCCAGCATGGGCGCCGCCTGCTGCGGCAAGGTGCGGCGCTGGCCGAGGTCGCCCTGGCGCTGGGCTTTGCCGACCAGAGTCATTTCCAGCGCGCTTTCAAGCAGCGCGTGGCCATGACACCTCGCGGCTACCAGCGCGCCGCCTGAGGCACGGCGCCTCGCGCCGCTACCGCAACTTTCTTCAAGACTGCCACCCCGGCGCGCACGACACTGCGGACTCTTCACGGAGGGTCGGCATGGACATGGCTTTCGATCTCGCCCCCGGGGCATTGCCGTGGCAGCAATTCGCCATGGTCGCCGGCGCGCATGCGCTGGCACTGCTGAGCCCGGGGCCGGATTTTTTCCTGGTGGTGCGCAGCGCGCTGCTGCACGGGCCGCGGCGCGCCAGCGCCGTCTGCCTGGGCATTGCGCTGGGCAATGGCGTCTTTATCGGCCTGGCGCTGGCGGGCGTGGCCGCGATGCGGGACTCGCCGCAACTGTTCGCGGCGTTGCAGTGGGCAGGCTGTGCCTACCTGGCGTGGCTGGGCTGGCGCCTGCTGCGCGCGTCGGGCGAACTGTCGATGCCGGCGCCCGCCGCCGCAAAGCCCGCGCCCGCGGCATGGCTCGGCCAGCTTGGCAGCGGCTTCCTGTCCGCCGTGCTGAACCCGAAGAACGGGCTGTTCTACGCCAGCCTGTTCTCGGTGCTGGCCGCCAGCCGCACGCCGGCGGCGGTGCAGCTGGCCTATGGGATGTGGATGTTCGCCGTCGTGCTCGGCTGGGACCTGCTGGTGGCCTACGGCATCGGCCATCCGGCCATGGCCGCGCGCTTCGGGCGCTCGGTGCGATGGGTCGAGCGCCTGACCGGCGCTGTCCTGTGGCTGCTGGCGCTGGGTGTCGCCTGGCACGCGCTTCGTTGAGCGGCCCTGTATCGGCGTATTTCCGTTGAAGTGTACCGGTACTGTACCGTTAGGTGGCCGTAGACTGATTTCCCGAAAGCACATGAACGCCCCCTGGAGTCAGTCATGGAAGTGTCCCAATTCGCCGCCGGCACCGGTGTCTTTGCCGCCTTTGCCGGCTTCGCCCTGGTGTCGTCGATCACGCCCGGTCCGAACAACACGATGCTGCTCGCCTCGGGCGTGAACTTCGGCTTCCTGCGCACGGTGCCGCACCTGCTCGGCGTCAGTATCGGTTTCGCGCTGATGGTGGGGCTGGTCGGGCTGGGGCTGGGGTCGCTGTTCCATGCGTTCCCGTGGACCTGGCAGGTGCTGCGGGTGGTGGCGACGGTCTACCTGGTCTGGCTGGCCTGGAAACTGGCCACGGCCGGCGGCGTGCAGGACCAGCAGGTGGCGCGGCCGATGGGCTTCTGGGCCGCCGCGGCATTCCAGTGGGTGAATCCCAAGGCGTGGGTGATGGCGGTAGGCGCGTGCAGTACTTATGTGCTGCACGGCAACCTGTGGCTCAACGTGCTGCTGCTGTCGGGGATCTTCGGGGTGGTGAACCTGCCCAGCGTGGCGATGTGGGCGTTGTGCGGGTCGGCGCTACGGCGCTGGCTGGCCCGGCCCAAGGTGCTGCGGGCGTTCAATATCGGGATGGCGGTGCTGCTGCTGGCGTCGCTGTGGCCGATCCTGGGGACGCACCAGGCGTGATGTGTTGGCTCCCCTCTCCCGCTTGCGGGAGAGGGGAGAAAACGGTCAGTCCTTCAGACGACTCAAACCAGCGCCCGGATCGAATCCAGATTCCGCCAATACCCCTTCGCATCCATCCCGCATCCAAAGACATAGCGGTCCGGCACCGCAAAGCCGCAGAAATCCGGGTGCATCGGCTTGGGTTTGCTCAGCGTCTTCTCGCACAGCACCGCGGCGTGGAATTCCTTGGCGCCCATGTCCATGATGCGCTGGCGGATGGCCGCCATGGTCTCGCCTTCATCGAGGATGTCGTCGAGCACCAGCACCACGCGGTCCTTGACCGATTCGCGCGGCGCCACGCGCCATTGCATCTCGCCGCCGACGGTCTTGTTGTTGTAGCGCGAGAGGTGGATGTAGTCGAACTCCAGCGGAAACGCCAGCTTGGGCAGCAGCATGCCGGTGAAGACCACCGCGCCGCCCATCACCGACAGCACCAGCGGGAAGTCATTGCCCATCCTGGCGGTGATGTCCGCGGCCATGCGGTCCAGCGAGGCCTGGACTTCCGCGGCGGAGACGATTTCTTCGGAATTGGCCCACAGCTCGCGGGCCTGTTCGGCGCTCATCATGATGTCTTTCCTGTTCTTTTGCGGGGAGGCGGTTCGGCTTGCGGCAGCGGGCTTCAGCGGTTGAAGAGGCCCTTCATGCCGCCCTTCATCGCGCCCATCTGGCGCATCATCTTCATCATGCCGCCGCCCTTGAGCTTCTTCATCATGGATTGCATCTGGTCGAACTGGTTGAGCAGGCGGTTGACTTCCTGCACCGGCACGCCGGCGCCCGCGGCGATGCGGCGCTTGCGGCTGGCCTTGATCAGGTCCGGCTTGGCGCGCTCGGCCGGCGTCATGCTGTTGATGATGCCCTCCATGCGCGCCACCTGCTTCTCGGCCTGGTCCATGTTGGCGCCCTGCGCCTGCTGGGCGAACTGCGCCGGCAGCTTGTCGACCAGGCTGCCCAGGCCGCCCATCTTCTTCATCTGGCCGATCTGGGCCTTGAAGTCCTCGAGGTCGAAGTCGCCGGTCTTCTTGATCTTCTTGGCCAGCTTCTCGGCCGCTTCCATGTCGACGCCGCGCTGGGCTTCCTCGACCAGCGCCAGGATGTCGCCCATGCCCAGGATGCGCTGGGCCATGCGGTCCGGGTAGAAGGGCTCCAGGCCATCCAGCTTTTCGCCGACGCCGACAAACTTGATCGGGCGGCCGGTGATATGGCGCACCGACAGCGCCGCGCCGCCGCGCGCATCGCCGTCCAGCTTGGTCAGCACCACGCCGGTCAGCGGCAGGGTGTCATTGAAGGCCTTGGCGGTATTGACGGCGTCCTGGCCCAGCATGGCGTCGACCACGAACAGGGTTTCGGCGGGCTTCAGCTCGGCGTGCAGCGCGGCGATTTCCTGCATCATCGCCTCGTCGATACCCAGCCGGCCGGCCGTGTCGACGATCAGCACGTCGTGGTAATGCTTGCGCGCCCAGTCGACCGCCGCGCGGGCGATGTCCACCGGTTTCTGGTCCGGCTGCGACGGGAAGAATTCCGCGCCGACCTGCTCGGACACGGTCTTGAGCTGGGCGATGGCGGCGGGGCGGTAGACGTCGCACGAGACCGTCAGCACCTTCTTCTTTTTGTTTTCCTTGAGCCACTTGGCCAGCTTGCCGGCGGTGGTGGTCTTGCCCGCGCCCTGCAGGCCGGCCATCAGGATGATGGCGGGCGGCTGCACTGCCAGGTTCAGCTCGGATTCCTTGTTGTTGCCGCTGGCGGCGTCGGCGCCGCCGATCACCGCGGTCAGCTCGCGCTGGACCACGCCGACCAGGGCCTGGCCCGGCGTGAGGCTGCTGACCACCTCTTCGCCCATGGCCTTTTCCTTGACGCGGGCGACGAATTCGCGCACGACCGGCAGCGCCACGTCGGCTTCGAGCATGGCAAGGCGCACTTCGCGCAGCATCTCGGCGGTGTTGGCCTCGGTCAGGCGCGCCTCGCCGCGCATGGTCTTGACCACACGCGCCAGGCGTTGAGTGAGATTGTCCAGCATGGCAGGAATCGGGGGAGAAGTCGGAGCAGGGCTCGGGGCTGAAATCGGAGGCAGTCCGGCACACGGGGCGGGCCTGGAACACCGGCCACACCGGTTCAAGCGGGCCGCCACCGGCCGTGGGCACTAAGGTAAACTGCGTAAATGGTCATTGTACTGTATGCCCTGACGGCACTTCTCTATTGCGGCCTGGCCTGGCACGGCTGGGCCACACGCCATCCGCGCGTGGCGGCGGCTGCCGGCCCGGCCGGACCGGCCAGCGCTTCGGCCGCGGCCGTGCTGGTGGCGGGCGGCGGGCCCATTCCCCCGTCCGGCGGCGCGCACGGCGAAGGGCGTCCGGCCTGGTGGCACGTGCTAATGCTGGCGGCGCTGGCCAGCCACGGCATGCTGCTGCACGAAACCATCTTCCCGGCCGAGCGCATGATGTTCGGCTTTGCCTTCGCCCTGTCGGCCATGCTGTGGCTGGGGGTGGGCATCTACTGGATCGAGAGTTTCTTCTTTTCGCTGGCGGGGCTGGGGCTGATCGTGATCCCGGTTGCGCTGGTGGCCAGCCTGATGCCGCTGGCGTTTCCCGGCTCGCAGATCCTGGGCTACGCGGCGCGGCCGCTGTTCAAGCTGCATTTCATCATCGCCAACGTGGCCTACGGGCTGTTCACGCTGGCCGCGTTCCACGCCTTCTTGATGCTGCTGGCCGAGCGGCGCCTGCACGGGTTCCGGCATGCGCCGACACGGATGACCCAACAGCAGCCCAGCCAGTGGCTGGGGCGCTGGCTGGATCTGCTGCCGCCGTTGCTGACGCTGGAGAAGCTGCTGTTCCGGCTGATCGGCGCCGGCTTCGTGCTGCTGACGCTGACCATCGGCTCGGGCCTGCTGTTCTCCGAAGAACTGTTCGGGCGCGCCTTCCGGCTGGATCACAAGACCGTGTTCGCGCTGATCTCGTGGGCCATGTTCGGCGGCATCCTGGCCGGGCGCATCTTCCGCGGCTGGCGCGGCAAGGTGGCGCTGCGCTGGGTCATCGCCTCGTTCGGCATCCTGCTGCTGGCCTATGTCGGCAGCCGTTTCGTGATTGAAGTCGTCCTGCACCGGCTCTGATTTTCCATGGCACGTATCCTGATCCTGCTGGCCGTGGTGCTGGGCGTCTTCTGGTGGCTGCGCGCCCGCGCCGAGGCCCGCCTGGCCGAGCATCGCGCCCGCCAGGCCCGTGAGGCCAGCGAACACGCGGCCGCCGGCACGCCCGACGCCACCGCCGAGCGCATGGTCCAGTGCGCCCAGTGCGGCGTGCACCTGCCGCAGGGCGACGCCATTGCCTGGCGCGGCCTGCACTACTGCCGGCGCAGCCACCTGCCTGATGAAAGCCGCACCGATGGCAGCAACGGCAGCGGCGACGGCAGTGGCGACGGCAGCAGCGGCCCGCGCCCATGACCCAGCCGGCGCCGTCGGCCTGGCAGCGGCTGAACGCCTGGCGCGGCCTGGCGCAGCTGTGGCGCCAGCCCGAGCCGCCTGACTTCCACTGGCGCCTGCTGCGCTATTTCTGCTGGACCCGCGTCGCCGTCGGCCTGCTGCTGGTCGGCTTTGCGCTGATGCGGCGCGGCGAGCCGGCCACCGGCACCGCTTCCACCCTCACTGCCGCGATCCCCGCCTTGCCCTTTGGCCTGGAAGCCATGGGCGGCATCGAGCATGCGGCGGCCATGGCCGTCGCCGTCCCTTACCTTGGCATTGCCCTGGCGATGCTGGCGGGCACGCTGTGGCGCCGGCATTTCCATCTGCGCGTGCGGGTGCAGGTGCTGGCCGACCTGGCGCTGCTGGCGCTGGTCTTCAGCGTGCTGGGGCGCGGCGGGCATGCCGAGGGCCTGGCCATGATCTTCCTGCTGCCGGCGCTGGAGGCCGGTGCGCTGACCAGCCTGCTGTTCGCGCTGTTTGCCGCGGCGATCTCGGCGCTGGTGGTGATGAGCGGGCCGTTCATGCACACCATCCTGCTGCGCCAGGCCGATGCCGGGCTGCTGGGCTCGGGCCTGTTCGGCCTGGTGTTCATGATCGCCGCGCTGCTGATGTATATGCTGGCCAACCGCCAGCTCGCGCAGGAGCGCCTGGCGCTGGCGCGCGAGCAGGAGCTGCGCCTGCAGCAGCTGGTCAACCGGCTGATGGTCAACGACATGCAGGACGGCGTGATGCTGGTGCGCGCCAACGGCGCGGTGGTGGCCGCCAATCCCGCCGCGGTGGTGCTGCTGGGGGTGCAGCCGCATGAGCGCATCTACTCGCGCAAGCTCGGCGGCGCGCCCGGTGCCGAAGCCGGGCAGGGCGGCGGCGATACCGTATTGTTCGACCTGCGCCGCATCCCGCGCCTGCAGCCGCTGATGGAAATGCTGCGCGACTGGCTGCGCAGCAAGGACGACGTGCCGCGCATCCTGCAACTGCTGCCGATGGCCTCCGGCGCCGCGCTGGCCGATGGCACCATGCAGCACACCCGGCTGCGGCTGCGCTTCGTGCTGCCGGGCCTGGCCGGGCTGCGCTCGACCATGGCGCATGGCCGCACCGTGCCGGCCGCGCTCGACACCGCCGCGTGGAATGAACTGTCGCCCGAAGCTGCCGGTCGCCTGCGCCTGGCCATTGCCCAGAACGAGGCCATGGCCTGGTCGCAGGAAGACGAGGCGCTGCTGCGCAGCGAGATGCGCGACACCGTGCTGGTCCATATCGAAAGCTGGGAACGCATCGCCGAGCAGGTGCAGCAGGAAAAGCTGGCCGCCATGGGCCGGCTGGTGGCCAGCATCGCGCACCAGATCCGCAACCCGCTGGCGGCGATCAGCCAGGCCAGCGAGCTGCTCGGCGATTCCGGCCGGCACGATCCGGCCGCGCAGGAGCCGGGCGGGGCCGATGTCGATATCGACGCCCGCCTGCTGCGCATCATCCACGACAACGTGCGCCGGCTGGACCAGGTGGTGTCGGACGTGCTGCAGATGTCGCGCCGCCCGCGCACCGGCCGCAGCACCGTGCACCTGGCGCAGGCGCTGCCCGAGATCGTCGAGCGCTGGCGCGCCGAAATGCGCCAGCGCCGCCCGCGCGCCGGCGAGACCCGCCCGGCGGGACGCGCCGACATCAACGCCAATGCCATCCGCCTGACTGTCGACGTGGCCCAGCCGGTGGTGTTCGACGCCTCGCAGCTGCAGCAGGTGCTGGGCAACCTGCTCGACAACGCCTGGCGCTACTGCAGCCGGCTGCCCGGCTCGATCCGGTTGCTGGCGCACGCGCTGGACCAGCACCATGCCGAGCTGATCGTCTGGAACGACGGCGCCGAGGTGGCGCGCGAACACCAGCGCAGCCTGTTCGAGCCGTTCTTCACCAGCAACGCCCAGGGCACCGGGCTGGGCCTGTTCATGGCACGCGAGCTGTGCGGCGCCAATGACGCGCAGGTGCGCTACGGCGCCATCTCGCTGCCGGCGCTGATCGAGCGCACCGGCATGCTGGCCCCCACCGCGCGCGATACACTGCCGGCCAAGGCCTTCGTGCTGACGCTGCGCATCGAGAGCGCCGAAGCCGCCGCGGCGGCCGCCGTCTGACCCGTCCTCATTCCGCCATCACAATGCCACCCCGAATGTCCCGCGCGCCCGATCCCATCCTCGTCATCGACGACGAGGCCGACCTGCGCGAACTGCTGGACATCTCCATCCGCCGCATGGGCCATGACGTGGTGCTGGCCGGCTCGCTGGCCGAGGCGCGCGACAAGCTGGCGCAGGGTCGCTACAGCCTGGTGCTTACCGACATGCGCCTGGGCGACGGACTGGGCATCGAGATCGTGCGCCAGCTGTCGGCCGCGCCCGAGCGCATCCCGGTGGCGGTGATCACCGCCTACGGCAGCGCCGACAACGCCGTGGAAGCGCTCAAGGCCGGCGCTTTCGACTACATCGCCAAGCCGGTGTCGCTGGAGCAGCTGCGCAGCCTGGTGCTGAACGCGCTGGGCCGCCAGCCGCGCGACAGCGCCGATGCCGATGCCGCCACGGCGGCGGATCAGGCCGCCGACCGCGCCGCCGCGCTGCTGCCGGGCCATTCCGCGGCGATGCAGGAGGTGCGCCGCTCGCTGTCGCGGCTGGCGCGCAGCATGGCGCCGGTGGTGATCAGCGGCGAATCCGGCAGCGGCAAGGAGCGCGCCGCGCGCGCCATCCACGCCACCAGCGCGCGCGCCGCGCATCCGTTCGTCGCCGTCAACTGCGGCGCCATCCCCGAGAACCTGATGGAGTCCGAGTTCTTCGGCTACGTCAAAGGGGCGTTCACCGGCGCCGACGCGGAACGCGGCGGCTTCTTCCAGGCCGCCAACGGCGGCACGCTGCTGCTCGACGAGGTGGCCGACCTGCCGCTGCCGATGCAGGTCAAGCTGCTGCGCGCGCTGCAAGAGCGCCGCGTGCGCAAGATCGGCGCCAGCCGCGAAGACGCCGTCGACGTGCGCGTGATGTGCGCCAGCCACAAGGACCTGGCCGCGATGGTGGCGGCGGGGCAGTTCCGGCAAGACCTGTATTACCGCCTGAACGTGCTGGCGCTGCGCATGCCCACGCTGCGCGAGCGCGGCGAAGACATTCCGGTGCTGGCGCGCGCCATCCTGGACCACCTGGCGGTGCGCTACGGCGATGCGCATCCCAAGCGGCTGTCGCCGGCGGCGCTGCAGCGGCTGGTGGCCTATCCGTTCCCCGGCAATGTGCGCGAGCTGGAAAACCTGCTCGAGCGCGCCTACGCGTTTGCCGAGAGCGAGGACATCGAGCTGGCCGACCTGGGTCAGCTGGACGCCGGCGCCGGGCGCGCCGGGCTGATGCCTGTCCCGGCGCCGGCGATGGTGCCGCAGCCGATGACGCCTTATCCTTACGCGCCCTGGGGCACGGCAGGGGCTGCTGCCGTGCCGGCCGTCGCCGCGCCTGCGCCGGTTCAGGCCGAGCCGCCACCGCCGGCCGTGCCCGCCCACGCCGCGCCCGAACCCGCCGGCGACCCCGCCGAGCGCGCCTGCCGCGGCATCGTCTTCCCGATCGACCTGCCCGCCAGGCTGGAAGCCGTCGAGCGCGAGCTGATCCTGCAGGCGCTGGCGCAGACCAACTTCAACCGCACCGCCGCCGCGCCGCTGCTCGGCCTGAACCTGCGCCAGCTGCGCTACCGGATCCAGCAGCTGGGCATCCGCGAAGCCATGGACGCCGCCGACCGCGGCGCGGTGGAAGGCGAGGGCACGCCATGACCGCGCCCGCGTCTTCGTCCTATCTGCCGGGTGCCGACGGCTGGGTACCGGCCGCGCGCCGCGTGCCGTCGCCCAATTTCGATGCGCGCCCGGACGGCATGCCGGTGGACCTGGTGGTGCTGCACAACATCAGCCTGCCGCCCGGCCAGTTCGGCAGCGGCGACATCGAGGCGTTCTTCCAGAACCGGCTCGATCCCGACAAGCACCCGTTCTTTGCCACCATCCACCAGGTCCAGGTGTCCGCGCACTTCCTGGTCACGCGCACGGGCGAGCTGGTGCAGTTCGTGCCGTGCACGCAGCGGGCCTGGCATGCCGGGCAGTCAGACTTCTTCGGACGCGCGCGCTGCAACGATTTTTCGATCGGCATCGAGATCGAAGGCTGCGACGACCTGCCGTTCACCCTGGCCCAGTACGACACCGTGGCGGCGCTGGTGCCCGCGCTGATGGCCGCCTACCCGGTGCGTGCGATTGCCGGCCACAGCGACATCGCGCCGGGCCGCAAGACCGATCCGGGCCCGCATTTCGACTGGGCGCGGTTTGCCAGGCAGGCCGGCGTGGCGCCGGGCATGCTGCCCTACCAGTGCCCCGGCGCGGGAGGCACGTGACGGATTCCTAACGTCATTCCCCGCCCTTGGGCGCGGCATACCGGCGCACATGCCCCACGTCGGTGTGGGGCTATCGCAACCTCGCAACAATCAAAAAAATTTTTGTGAAATGTGCAGTTGCGAACGGTCTTCCCGAAACCCTTGCGAGTACTAGGCTTGCGGGCATGTGGCGCTGCCGCACAGCAGCCGGCGTGCCCGAAATAGCGGTTGTCAAGACTGGTCATTCGGATTCCTTTCACTATACTTAGCCCAGTTTTCCGCATCACACACTATATCTAGTAGTCAAACAGGGAAGCCGGCCCCAAGAGCGAGGCAGCAGCCGCGAAATTCGCGTATCGACTGCAAACCTCCCCGCAAGGCCAGCGAATCACAAGAGTCCCTGGCGAAATGTTCACGTAAAGGCAGTCTGTCCGTACCCGCTTGCGAGCCGGGAGGGACGTTCTTTTCGCCGCATTTCGCCAGGGACTCTTTCGTCTCTTATTTCCAGGGTAAAAACAGGAGTTCTCATGCAAACGGCCCAGAACGAAATCACCACGGGTGGCGCCGCCGCCGGCGTTGCCAGCCAGGCCTCGACCACGCAGCAGACCCCCAACGCCGCGACCACGAATTACCCGGATCACAAGATCATTCGTCGCAACGGTGCCGTGGTGGCGTTCGAGCCGTCCAAGATCGCCGTCGCCATGACCAAGGCCTTCCTCGCCGTCAATGGCGGGCAGGGCGCCGCCAGCGCGCGCGTGCGCGAGATCGTCGAGCAGCTGACCAACAACGTGGTGCGCGCGCTGGTGCGCAGCCGCCCGAGCGGTGGCGCCATTCATATCGAAGACGTGCAGGACCAGGTTGAGCTGTCGCTGATGCGCTCGGGCGAGCATGAAGTGGCCCGCGCCTACGTGCTGTACCGCGAGAAGCGCAAGGCCGAGCGTGCCAGCGCCAGCGCCGAAGCCGTGGCCCGCGTGCAGGAAGGCGGCATCAGCATCAACGTGACCGACGCCGGCGTGACCAAGCCGCTGGACATCGTCGCGCTGCACGCCCTGATCGACAACGCCTGCTCCGGCCTGGGCGATGCGGTCAGCGCCGAGCCGATCCTGAAGGAAACCCTGAAGAACCTGTACGAAGGCGTGCCGATGACGCAGGTGTACGACTCCGCCATCCTGGCCGCGCGTACCCTGATCGAAAAGGACCCGGACTACAGCCAGGTCACCGCCCGTATCCTGCTGCACACCATCCGCAAGGAAATCCTGGGCACCGAAGTGACCCAGGCCGAGATGGCCACGCGCTACGCCGAGTACTTCCCCAAGTTCATCGCGCGCGGCATCGCCGCCGAGCTGCTGGACGAGAAGCTGGCCACCTTCGACCTGGCCCGCCTGGGCGCCGCGCTGGACGCCGGCCGCGACTTCCAGTTCAACTACCTGGGCCTGCAGACCCTGTACGACCGCTACTTCCTGCATATCGATGAAACCCGCATCGAAATGCCGCAGGCCTTCTTCATGCGCGTGGCCATGGGCCTGGCGCTGAACGAGAAGGACCGCGAAGCGCGCGCCATCGAGTTCTACCAGCTGCTGTCGTCGTTCGACTTCATGTCGTCCACGCCGACGCTGTTCAACTCCGGCACCCGCCGCTCGCAGCTGTCGTCGTGCTACCTGACCACCGTCTCGGACGACCTGGAAGGCATCTATGAAGCGCTGAAGGAAAACGCGCTGCTGTCCAAGTTCGCCGGCGGCCTCGGCAATGACTGGACCAACGTGCGCGCGCTCGGCTCGCACATCAAGGGCACCAACGGCAAGTCGCAGGGCGTGGTCCCGTTCCTGAAGGTGGTGAACGACACCGCCGTGGCCGTGAACCAGGGCGGCAAGCGCAAGGGCGCGGTCTGCGCCTACCTGGAAACGTGGCACCTGGACATCGAGGAGTTCCTGGAGCTGCGCAAGAACACCGGCGACGACCGCCGCCGCACCCACGACATGAACACGGCCAACTGGATCCCGGACCTGTTCATGAAGCGCGTGATGGAAGGCGGCGAGTGGACCCTGTTCTCGCCCGCCACCTGCCCGGACCTGCACGACAAGGTCGGCAAGGAATTCGAAAAGGCTTACCTGGGCTATGAAGCCAAGGCCGCCAGCGGCGAACTGAAGCTGTTCAAGAAGCTGCCCGCGCTGCAACTGTGGCGCAAGATGCTGGGCATGCTGTTCGAGACCGGCCACCCGTGGATCACCTTCAAGGATCCGTGCAACATCCGCAGCCCGCAGCAGCACGTCGGCGTCGTCCACAGCTCCAACCTGTGCACGGAAATCACGCTGAACACCAACGACAGCGAAATCGCCGTCTGCAACCTGGGTTCGGTCAACCTGGTCGCCCACCTGGCCAAGCAGGCCGACGGTTCGTACGCGCTCGACCACGCCAAGCTGCAGAAGACCATCCGCACCGCCATGCGGATGCTGGATAACGTCATCGACATCAACTACTACGCTGTCGAGAAGGCCCGCAATTCCAACATGCGCCACCGTCCGGTCGGCATGGGCATCATGGGCTTCCAGGACTGCCTGCACGTGCTGCGCACCCCGTACGCCAGCGAAGCCGCGGTGAAGTTCGCCGACACCTCGATGGAAGCCGTGTGCTACTACGCCTACCAGGCCTCCACCGAGCTGGCCGAAGAGCGTGGCCGCTACGAGACCTACACCGGCTCGCTGTGGGACCGCGGCATCCTGCCGCAGGACTCGCTCAAGCTGCTGGCCGAAGAGCGCGGCGGCTACCTGGAAGTGGACCTGTCCAGCACCATGGACTGGGACAGCCTGCGCGCCCGCATCAAGCAGCACGGCATGCGCAACTCGAACTGCATCGCCATCGCGCCGACGGCCACGATCTCGAACATCATCGGCGTGTCCGCCTGCATCGAGCCGACCTTCCAGAACCTGTACGTCAAGTCCAACCTGTCGGGCGAGTTCACCGTGGTCAATGACTACCTGGTGCGCGACCTGAAGGAACGCGGCCTGTGGGACGAGGTGATGGTCGCCGATTTGAAGTACTTCGACGGCTCGCTGTCGCGCATCGACCGCATTCCGCAAGACCTGCGCGACATCTACGCCACCGCGTTCGAAGTCGAGCCCACCTGGCTGGTCGAAGCCGCCAGCCGCCGCCAGAAGTGGATCGACCAGGCCCAATCCCTGAACATCTACATGGCCGGCGCCTCGGGCAAGAAGCTGGACGACACCTACAAGCTGGCCTGGCTGCGCGGCCTGAAGACCACGTACTACCTGCGCACCATGGCTGCCACCCACGTGGAGAAGTCCACCGTGTCGCGCGGCTCGCTGAATGCGGTGTCGTCGGGTAGTGATGGTGGTTCGGCACTGGATGCGGCGGCTGCTTCGGCTCCGGCCATGCCGGAAGCGGAAGGCGCCGTCTGCACGATGCGCCCGGGCGACCCCGGCTTTGAAGAGTGCGAAGCCTGCCAGTAATCCCGCAGTAGCGACATAGCGTAGTAACCAACCACCCCCGGGGTTTGCTCCCCTCTCCCGCATGCGGGAGAGGGGCCGGGGGAGAGGGCCGGCGCCACCACAACGTGAGCCGTCATCATTGACCACCGCGCCCCCCAATCGAATCACGGAGAAACAACATCATGCTGAGCTGGGACGACGACGTTCAAGCCACCCCGCAGGCCGCACCGCAGCCTGCCCTGCAACCCGCTGCAGTTTCCAACCCCGCGGCTGCCACCGCTGACCAGCAAGGCGTCCTGCCGCCGAGCGCCACGCAAGCCGGCATCCTGGGCAACAACCCCAACGCCGCCGCCGCGCAAAGCAACCGCCGCGTCAACGCCGCCGACAAGCGCGTCATCAACGGCTCGACCGACGTCAACCAGCTCGTCCCGTTCAAGTACAAGTGGGCGTGGGAAAAGTACCTGGCCGGCTGCGCCAACCACTGGATGCCGCAGGAAATCAACATGTCGCGCGACATCGCGACGTGGAAAGACCCCAATGGCCTGACCGAAGACGAGCGCCGCATCATCAAGCGCAACCTCGGCTTCTTCGTCACCGCCGACTCGCTGGCCGCCAACAACATCGTGCTGGGCACCTACCGCCAGATCACCGCGCCGGAATGCCGCCAGTACCTGCTGCGCCAGGCCTTTGAAGAGGCCATCCACACGCACGCCTACCAGTACATCGTTGAATCGCTGGGCCTGAACGAAGCCGAAATCTTCAACGCCTACCACGAAGTGCAGTCGATCCGCGACAAGGACGAGTTCCTGATCCCGTTCATCGACACGCTGACCGACCCGTCGTTCAAGACCGGCACGCCGGAAAACGACCAGAAGCTGCTCAAGTCGCTGATCGTGTTCGCCTGCATCATGGAAGGGCTGTTCTTCTATGTGGGCTTCACGCAGATCCTGGCGATGGGGCGGCAGAACAAGATGACGGGGGCGGCGGAGCAGTATCAGTACATCCTGCGGGATGAGTCGCTGCACTGCAATTTTGGTATCGACCTGATTAATCAGATCAAGCTGGAGAATCCGCATCTTTGGACGGCGGAGTTTAAGGCTGAGATTACGGAGTTGTTCAAGAAGGCTGTTGATCTTGAATACCGCTACGCTGAGGACACCATGCCGCGTGGGGTGCTGGGGCTGAATGCGCCGATGTTTAAGTCTTACCTGCGGTTTATTTGCAATCGTCGGTGCCAGCAGATTGGCTTGGATCAGCTGTTCCCGAATGAGGAGAATCCGTTCCCGTGGATGAGCGAGATGATCGATCTTAAGAAGGAGCGGAACTTCTTTGAGACTCGGGTTATTGAGTATCAGACGGGTGGGGCGTTGAGCTGGGATTGAATAAACTGCAACAATGTGGAATGGGGTGCGCGAAAGCGCGCCCCATCTAGTTTTGGACCTTGGTCGGCTGCATTTCTAGATTTTATAGGCCGCTCGATTCGAAATGGCGCCGGCGATCTTATTCGAAAATTTTCTCTGAGATTTCGGCGGTCGATCGCAAAGTAGCGCTGATCCCCATATCGCCTTCGTTCGGATCGTGTTACATGGGAAGATTTGGAGTTTGAGTCATCGCTTTCTCTGTACCGCTTTAATCAAATTCTTACTTGGTTGCGAGTTTGGGTAGCCTTCTGGTGAGGTTTCGCTGTGGGTATAGCTGAAGATTTTCGGGGATTTCTTTCCAACCTTGCGGTTGATAATGCAGAGCAGATCAGTCTGCGATATGGGGAGATTACGGCGGCTCTGAATAAGGAGTTCCGCGATACCGATTCCAAGACGGCGAACAGTTTGCAGGTTGGCTCCTATGGTCGTGGTACTGCTATCAAGGGAATTTCTGATCTCGATATGCTTTATTTTGTCCCCAAGCGTTGCTGGGACGATTATCGTGTTGGCGGCCAGTCGAGGTTGCTGACGCGAACTAAGGAGGCTATCAAGGCCCGATATCCACAGACAGAGGTTTATGTTGACCGCCTGGTTATCAGGGTCCTGTACAAGGATTTTCATATCGAGGTTCAACCTGTATTTGAACAAGATGACGGGAGTTTCAAGTATCCGGATACTTACTCAGGTGGCAGTTGGAAAATAACTAAGCCGCGTGATGAAATTCGGGCAATGTCCGAGTTTAATGCGGAGAAGAATGACAATCTCCGGCGCCTCTGCAAAATGATTCGAGCTTGGAAAAACAAGCACGGTGTGGGAATGGGTGGCCTCCTGATTGACACACTTGCCCATAATTTCCTGAAGTGTACGGCAGCGTTCGACGATAAAAGCTATCTTTACTACGATTGGATGAGTCGTGATTTTTTTGAATACATCGCCGACTTGCCGGCCCAGGAATACCATGCTGCACTAGGTAGTGGGCAGCGAGTCAAGGTCAAGAGCAAGTTTCAGACTGCAGCAAAGAACGCACACAAACTATGTCTTGATGCAATAGAAGAGACGGATGAGGGCAAGCGTAGGGATCGTTGGCGCAAGGTATTTGGGAACGCCTATCCGATTTCAGATAAGCGTGGCGTTACATCTATTGCTATTGAAAAATTTGAGTATTCCAGTACCGAGCAATTCGTTGAGGATCTGTACCCCATCGATATTCGATTCTCCATCGAAATTAATTGCGATGTTTCTCAGAATGGGTTCCGAGAATATAGGCTTCGGGAATTTTTGCGTGGACGACTTCCATTGCAGGTGCAAAAAGGACTGCGCTTCTACGTTGAAGGGCACGATGTTCCCGGAAATTTCGATTTGTATTGGAAGGTCTTGAACCGAGGGGGCGAGGCAAAGCGGCGCAATTGTGTGAGAGGGCAGATTTTTCGAGATACAGGGCGGCTCACAATTTCGGAGCGCACGGATTTTGCGGGTGATCACGTCGTGGAATGTTATGCCGTAAAGTGCGGTGTGGTCGTGGCCAAGAACAGAATTCATGTGCCTATTGCGGGCCGAGTTTCAGCATGAACAAGGACGGTCTGCTTAAAAATATTGCTGCCACTGGATATAATGTTGGCTTTGGTGCGAAGAAGCATTTTGCGACATATGATATTGTCGAGAAAATGCCAGGCCTCATTGGCTTCATCTCGACGGCGTTCGGTGTATATGCTTTGGCATTTGATGCGCTATCGCACAAATTTTTGTCGGCGACATTTGTTGTCCTCGGTATCATTGCTCTTTATATATCTTTCTATGATGCTCGAAAATCTTCATATGAGCAGGCCGGTGTTAAGCTAACGACGTTGTACAATCGCCTCCGTGATCTGTATAGGCAAGTGCAATCCACGTCCGAGTCGGATCTTTCAGCCTACGTTGAGAAGTTATCGGAGTTGGAAGGGGCGTACTATGCTGCTTGCATAAGCAAGCAGATTCTCTTCAGTGATTGGTATGCCCACTATAAATTCTTCTGGCAACACCAAATTGACTGGGTAAACGAACAAAAGAACTTTGGGTTGCTCCGCGATAAGGTTCCGCTCAGCTTTGCTGTCTTCGTTGCGGTTGCCTTTGTGGGCGTCGTTGCTGTGTTATTGCGGAATATCGAATATTCCTGTATTCGCGGCTTGTGGTAGTATTTTTCTTTATAAGAAAAACGGGTGATTGCTATGGCGGAAGCGGGGGTTTTTAAAGATTGCTTTATTATAATGCCGATCGCAGATGTCGATGGATATCCTGCGGGGCATTTCAAGCATGTTTATGAGAATATAATAGCGCCGTCATGCGAGATGGCCGGATATCAGGCGGTTCGGGCTGATGATGTTAAGGCGACGAATCTTATTCATCTGGATATTCTGAAGAAGCTTATCGAGGCGCCGGTTGCGATATGTGATCTCAGTAGCAGAAATCCAAATGTTTTATTTGAACTCGGTATAAGGCAGGCTTTCGATAGGCCTGTGGTGCTAATACAGGAATCTGGGACGCCGAAGATATTCGATATTGCGCCGCTCCGATATCTCGAGTATTCAAGGGATATGAAATACCACGATGTCCTGCACAGTCAAGGGGAGTTGAAGGACGCGATTGAGGCGACAGTGGCTGCTGGGTTGGAGGCGGGAAATGTCAACTCAATTGTGAAGCTCTTAGCTCTCAATGAATCTGCGAAGATCCCCGATCTAAAAGGGGGTAATAAGGGTGAGCTTGCATTTGGTGTAATGCAGGCGGAAATGCGAGAGATCCGAAAGCTTGTGGAGATGGCAGCCTATGACAGGCTCTCGAGCCCTCGACGAGGGTCGATCTCCGC
This sequence comes from Cupriavidus alkaliphilus, assembly GCF_014191175.1. Classification (NCBI taxonomy): domain Bacteria; kingdom Pseudomonadati; phylum Pseudomonadota; class Betaproteobacteria; order Burkholderiales; family Burkholderiaceae; genus Cupriavidus; species Cupriavidus alkaliphilus. The sequence continues at coordinate 84,519 of NZ_JACHWE010000001.1, forward strand.
TATCGAGTATGAGCGTATTGCAACCAACCTAGATAAGCTGCAGAACGCCAAAAATCTGCCCGCACCGGAGCGTATGGAAAGGCTGGACATCTTAGCAAGGGAAACGGAGGAAGTGATGATGCGGTGTGAAGATAAGGCTGATCATACGCATTTTCGACGTTTGATGTCGCGAATCCATCGGTCGATAAAGGCGATAGCGCAACCTGCGGAGGCATAGCGTATGTCGTTTAGAGGAGCCGGGGTCGAGGGATCCGAGGCTCCCTGTTGATTTTTCTTGGGAAGTTCCGCCGCGTCCAATGATTCGCGCTCGCGACAGGGATGAACGGCGGTCAGTGCGCTGCAACACGCTCGTTGCGCTAACCCACCCAAATAACAACAGGCCCGCGCTGTACCTTTACCTTCCGCGATTGCCCGACGCTAAATCCGGCCTTTTCCAACCACCCGCCCCGCAACTGAATCCACGGATTTGTCCGCAGACCAGAGACCAGAGAAAGCAAGGAAGGGGACAGATCTATTTCAAGATCTAGGTCAGAAATCGTTCCGTCCCCTTAGTCTAGGTCCCCTTAGTCTCGTCCCGACAAGGATTTTGGGGATGCGCAGCAAGACACCTACGAATCCCTTCCCACGGCAGCTACTCCGAGGAAATTACGACAACCTTGTTCCGTACTTCAACCTTGAGCGACTGCCCGATCTTGAAGCCCGCCCGTTCCAACCATATCCCACCCAATCGAATCCATGGAACGCTTCGCATCCCACTATAGCGGTTACCTTCCGTTGGCTTGACGTGGAAATGCCTGTAGCTGGTCGTGAATGTGCGCACGTGCGCAGTGGAAGATGTCTTCCGCATAGCGAACTCCTGATTCGAAACTTGGATTCGCCCTTGCAAGCTGGGCGGCCGGGCACTTGAACACCGCCCGCAGATCGGCCCGCATGTTTCCCCTTTCGGGTCTTGTATCGATGCGCGCTGCCCGGCCTTAGCAGAATGCTATGGAAGACACGCCACGACTGTCGGACGTGGCAACGCTGCGGGGGTGTGTTCAGCACCATGGGCAAGCCTACGCGTCGCCTGCACGCCGGTGAATGAGACGAGTCTAAGTTCGCAACACACACCTTGATGAAGTCGTAGTCCTCGCTATCTGTCGGATCGACCGACGACGCGGCAGTCAACACGTTCTGTCGTGCCTCATTAGAGCTGCACCCCCCTTTTTTGCCCGATCCGCGGTCATGCGACATCGGCACTGCTATCGAACCGCACCTCGGCGTCGGCCTCGATCGGCGCGCCCTTAACAAGCCGCCGTCATCTGGTCACCCTTGCCAATTACCGCGCACGCTCAGTCGTATATGACGAAGAAGGTGTTTCGCGATCATCCGGGGCGTCGGAAACATGATCTATCTGCCGGGCTCAATCACACAACGTGAGGTGCCGGAAGCGGGTGCTCTCGTTCTGGTCGTGAGAGAGCAGTGGCAAGTCGGGATCATCATCATCAGTGTCGTCGATCAAGTGTTCTCGGACTTGCTTCCTGATCACGTAAGGCTGGCGAACAGTATTGAGGTGCGGCTTGTCGACCAAGACCTCCTTCCCCCGATACGCTGACCTCTAGCCATCGTCATCAACCAGTTGTTTCGCTTAATCCGGCTTCCGCCAGTCCCACGGTGTAGTGACCACCCGTCTCCCGCTTGAGCGCCAGCAGGTCATACGTCTTCAACATATCCACTAGGCCAGAGTGACCGTAGGTGGCAGGAGAAAAGCTCGGATCGGTGCGCTTGAGGTACTGTCCCAGCGCGCTGAGATGAACGCGCCCTTCTGACGTATTGCTCGCAAGCAAGCTGATGGCATCCACCACGAACCTTGGGCGCCGTTTGGGTATGGCTGGCTTCGGGGCCTCAGACTTCGCTGGCCCTGGCACTTCGGCGGCAGTCTCCGTCGCCGCTGTGGCCGCCGGTACCCATTCAAAGAACTGGTCGCTGGCGTTGCGAAGGGCTTGTGGCGTCTTTGCTTCCCCGACGATGCACACCGTCGCGCCACGCTCCCGCAGCTTGCGGCAGAGATAGGCAAAGTCAGAGTCGCTGGTGACCAGGCAGAACTTGTCAGCGCGGTGGTCGAACATAGCTTCCAGCGCATCCAGCGCTAGTGCAATGTCGGCGGTGTTCTTGCCGGCAGCGTATTGATACTGGAGGCATGGCGTAAATGCCTGGCGCACCAGCGCGTCCTGCCATGTCTTGCCCAACGTATTCTGGTTGCCATAACCTCGACGCAGGACCACCCGCCCGAATTGGGCGACGACGCGGAGGGCGTAGTCCAGTATCTCTGGCGTCGTGTTATCGCAGTCAACCAATACAGCAACGCGAGACTCGGAAGCAGGGACGGTTGCGCTCATCTGTTTTTTCGTAGAGTGGCTGAGGATGTCGCGATGATAATGGCAGATTCCGAAACGTTTGGCGGCGGTTGTCCGAGACACGGGAAACCCGCAATTGCCAAGGCTCGAGTGAGCGCCCTTCCCAATGCCTCCCGCGCCGTGCCGTCCGCTGTGCTGATCGAAGCGGTTCCCGATCTGGTGGGGCTCACCGATATCGCCGATGCCGTCGGCATGTCCCGTCAGAATGTGCGCAATTTGGTGCTAGCGAAGCTTAAAGGCATTCTTCCGAAACAGCCGCTGCGAAGCCTCATTGCCGAGCGAGATCCTGGCCCGGCACACAGCAAATCCCTCGGCAGCAAGAGCATCGATGCACCGGAGCAGCAAGTAGGAGCCCATGCCCCTACCTTGTGCGGAAGGGACGACAGCGATCAATGCGATGACAGGAGCCTGATAGAGCGGAAAGTCAGTAGCGAGTACCACGCCTGTCAATTGACCTGAGGGGGCCTCAGCAACGAAGGAGGCCGTTGGCAAAAAAGCCCCGTACCGGCCGTTGACGATAGCGGAGATCTTGCTCGTCCATTGCTCCAGCGGCGCACTATCTACCGTATCTGCGAAGGCGGCGTAAGTCAGTGGGGCTAGCAGTTTCAAGTCACCACTAGTGAAACGCCGTACAGGCAGTTCGCACGACGTTCCGTATTCGACCTCAGAGCATTCTCTTTCCCAAATGGAATCAACGTGCTGGGCAGTCTCTGATAGGGGACTTCGTGCTCGGCAGGACATGATGGTTCTTCGCTTTTGGCCAACGTACAGGGTAGTTCGTGGGTTAGCTTGGGGAAATAAGAAATTTCCAAAGATGGCTGCTAAACGTCTTTCGTTCTGGATGGGTCAGCAATTTTCAATAGCCATCGGGCCCACGCACTAGCAATCGTCAATCTCGGATCGCATGCATGCGTTTTGCTCCGCGCTCTTCCGTATCCGTCTTCCTATGTCATTCCGAGACATCGTCTGTTACTTAAGACCTAGAAATTAGGATAGAAATATATTCGCCGCAATAACTTGGCGTTCCATAAATCCACTCATACGCTAAGGGTGAGCGGCAATAGTGCTGCTCACTTTGACCGTCAGGAGAGACTAAAGATGGGACAATATCAATATAATGCCGAGGTATTCTGTGACCATGCTACCCCTGAAAAGGAGTCGGCATTCAGAATGCACATGGACCTTCCATTTCCAAAGGAGGATTTCGACAGGTTGCATGAAATGCTCAATCAGAACCAGTGGGAGGAATTTTCCAACTATTTCTCCCATCGCTATCCGGAGCACAAGGACATCATTGAGATTTGGTGCGCCGGCAGCGAAAAACGAAGGTCACGAAAACTTTGTCGCGTCGACAAGCTTGAGGCTTTAGCTGCTTGAGATGCGGCGATCAGCCATGGCATGTCGAGACGATTCTGCATGCCATGGCGCTGCTCATATTGCAATATGAGGCCAAGAAGAAAGAGCGATGCCGTTAGCAGCGGCGATGATTTTCCGTGAGCGCAAATGACAGCCCGCCTGAGATCAGCAGCAACAATCGTCTATGTGTGCCTCGTCTTCCGAACAATACTGGTGGCGGCGCTATTCGATGTGATCAGCCCCGCGCTTCCTTTGATCAGCGCCGACCTTGGCGTCAGCCAGGCGAGATTTCAAGCCTTTTTCTCGGCAACCTTGATGGTGGGGGCCGCTGTCTTTATCTGTGCGCCATGGCTGGTCGATCACATTGGCCGGCTGCGCACAGTAACCGTGAGCGCCGCGGCGACCTGCTTGCTGGCCTTGTTAAGTGCGGCCGCACAAAGCTACCTGGCCTATGCCGTCGCTCTGCTGGCAATGTTTGCGGTCAATGCAATAGGCGCAGTCGGAACCCGCGCCCTCATGCGTGACCTCTTGACCCATGAGCGATACAAGAGGCTATTTGCCTATGGCCAGGCCGCATTGCAAGCAACCAGCATCGTTGCGCCGTTGGCTGGCGGATGGGTCGCTGCTGCGTGGGGGTGGCGCGCAATGTTTGCAGGGTTCTGCTTGCCTCTGCTCGCGGTGCCGCTGCTATTCGCAATGTTTCCTCCGCCGGCCGCCCCGACCACTCGCGATGCCCGGCCATCCGGGCAGGCGATGTCATGGGGTGAGTTGGCTAGTCTTTGCATGACGGCCAGGATTCCGCTGATTCTGCTGTGCGCGACGCAGGGCAGCTATACCACCTTACTGGTGGCCAAACCATTCCTGTTGGCAAGCCGTTTTAGCTTGCCAGTTACTGCAATAGGGATCGTTTTTGCCGGCTTTGCAGGGGTCGGCGTGATCGGCTATCTCTGCTCCGGGGCGCTGATGGCACGCGTGTCGGAGCGCAGCCTGGTTGCCGCCGGCATCTTCTTCCAATGCCTTTCGGCACTTGGGCTAATGCTGCTCTCCATCACGGAAGTGCGCGCGCTTCACCTGTTCCTGGCGGCATTGGCCGCTGCCCAACTGGGTTACTGCCTGGTTGTCCCCGTCGCCAATGCATGGATGATGAATGTCGCTGCCGAGTACCGGGCATTTGCCGCTGGCATGCTGGGCGGACTGCAGACCTTGACCGGCGGCGCTGTCGCGTTCCTGGCGGGTATTGCCTACAACGATTCGGCACTGCCTGTCGCGGTGGTCTGTACGATTTCCGCGCTTGTCGCGGCTGTGACGCTGCGGCGCGTGCATTGACCTTGTCAATTGTCCGGCGCAGCCGACCGAGAGAAGGTCCATGAGCCAGTACCAGTATGCAAGCGCATTGCGTCGTGGTGCTGACAATGCGTGCTCAAGAACGTCAGAAGAGGCTCGAGCCGGCGCCAGCGCCGCAACTGGCCCCGCACTGTACTGAGGCCGTAGCGACGATCGGCGATTGTGAAAATAACCACCCAATGGCCATTTGCTTCATGGCGAGCGTCAACGTCGTAACGACAGCCAAGGAAGATTGCCAGACGATGCAGCTCCGACATCGTGATAAGCGTACCTGCTGGTACGCCAGATTGGCCGTGTAGTTCGGACATTGCGAACCTCCTTCCAAATGGGGCAAGGCCGGCCCCATGGCTAGCGGATAGGCATGGCACTCAGCCCAAGCCTGGCCGCGACGGCAGAGACGGTAAGACGACTCACAACCGGAAAAGCCAAATCGAAATTCGCCGTAACACAAGGGTCTGCACGGTTTGCTGCGTGAAGCATCGTGCTTTTCAACTGAGGCCATCTTTGGTTACGAAAAATATGGCTGGGATGCCTCCAAAGACATGGAACTAGGCATTGGGCACGGAATCAATCGGGCGATTTCCGAGCGTGGTCGAGGAAATTTCCTCTTGATCGACCCTGACTTCTTTGCTGGGAACCTCCTGAAGCAGGAGCAGCAGGCACTGCGATGATCGTTGGGAACGGGTCGACTGCCGCGTCACCCCGCGGCATTCGCAACGCCCGGACAATGCTCCCGGACGGTGCCGTTCGCAACGCGATATACGCGCTCTGCCGTCTTGATCAGCGAATGGCGATGCGTCACCACGATCAGCGTTGGTACCCGCTGCCGGACACGTGCAAAGATTCGCGCCTCGCGATCCGGATCGATCGATGAGGTGGGCTCATCCAGAATGATTACGGCTGGGCGGCGCGCGAGCGCACGGCCCAGCGCGACGCGCTGGCGCTCACCTCCCGATAGCGCCCGGCCTTGAATGCCGAGCGGGCGATCCAGGATATCGCCTTTTCCGTCCGCGGCAATCTCCTGCAATTCGAGCAAGGCTACGAGTTCATGCAGGGCATGGTCGGCTGGCACGTTGCTGCAGCCGTAGATCAGATTTTCCCTGAGTGAGCCCGTGAGAATCATCGGCGCTTGGGGTGCTACCGCGATCTCGCGTGCGATATCGCTGACGGCCAGCTTGCTGACGTCCACGCCAAACAGGTAGACAGTGCCAGCCGCTGGGCAGGCGAGCCCGAGCATCAAGTGGACCAGACTCGATTTGCCTGCACCCGATGGCCCGACGAGCGCGACAAGCTCCCCCTGCCTGACAGTGATATTCACGCCTTGCAGAATCTGCTTCCCGCCTTGGATCACCACTGCGTTCTCGATGCGACAGACTTCATTCGCCGTGCGGTCGATGTGCACGCTGGATTCGGTGCGCTCGATTGGCAGTTCCAGAAGGCCGAAACTCTCGCGCAGTGCAAGATGGTTGCGGCGCAAATCGGACAGGGATCCCGCGAGATACGTGAAAGGGATTGCCAGCGTCACGATATAGCTGGCAATCATGACGAAATCGCCGGCGCGGAATGTTGAATGGATGACGCCGTACGCGGTAGTCACCGTGAACAGCGTGAGCAAGAGGCCGGTGCAAATGGCTTGTGCCACAAGCAAAAGGGCGAGCCGGGTGTTTCCATGGGTCACTTTGCCGATATAGACCTCAAGCGTGCGGTGCAACGCGGCATCTTCCCTGGCGTACGCGTTGTTGAGTTTGATGTCGAGCATGAAGCCGAGCTTCTCAACAAGATGGCTCGACAACATGTCGGCACCGCTGAAAATCTCTTCATGGGCGCCCTTGCTCTTGTCCGCGAGGAACCATGTCGCGGCAAAGAGAAGCATCATGGAGACGGCAAATCCCAGCGCGAAGGTGCCGCCGATCAGTTGCCACAGAACGAGGCTGGACAGCATCAACTGCAGCACCATCGGTCCGATTGTCCAGAACATCGAAAAGGTGATGGCACTGAAGGCTGCGCGGCTTCGGGCGATGACGGAGACCAGTTTGCCCGGGTCTTCCGCAGTCAGGCGCGGGTAGTCGACCCTGACCAGTCGGGCAAAGATGGCGTCATGGAAGGCAGCGTCACATCTCGCGAGAACGGCCGCGGAAAGTATGGCTTTCAGCCAATCGAAAGCGCGCGCGGCAGTCCAGATCAGTCCGTACGCGGCTGCCAGGAGCAGCGGAACGCCCGTAGCGCTATGCGAGGCATCTCCAGACAGCGCATCGGTGGCCTCCCGCAAGAGATAGGGGACCAGCGTCGACAAAGCCGCGCACAGCGCTACAAATAGCGTTGCTGCGCCGAAGTGGATGGGTAAGGATGGATACTTCCTGACCGTGATGCGGTAGGCGAAGATCCAATCCTTGTACAACTCCAGAAGAAACCTCATCGCCATCACCTTCGGGCATCAAAGTCTTGCGGGGTCTACGGACCAGATTGGTTGTGCCGTGTCGAGCGGGCCCATCTGCTTACAGGTTAGGTATGCTGCAACGCAATGGTCGTCAGAGCATTCAGAAGATTCAAATAGAAAGTTCTGGCGGTTTCGCTTCGCCGGACATCAAGCAACGGGCGGGCTTGCGGCGCAGCGAAAGTTCTGCGCTTTTGCGCCGATGCTTCGCGGCTGATCCACCAAAATCGTTGCCATTCCACCGGTGAGGAACACCATGATTTTTGCGGTCCGCTTCCACGACAAGCCCGACCAGCTCACCCTGCGCAATGCCCTTCTGCACGCCCATCTCGATTGGCTGGCTCTGCATCGCGACGCGATCCTGCTCGCTGGCTCACTGCGCGAAGCGCCGAACCAGGGAGCGGTTGGCGGGCCTTGGATTGTCCGGGCCGGGGATCATGCGGAGGTTGAGACCCTCATTCAAACGGATCCATTCTGGACGCAAGGCCTACGTGAGCGTGTGGAGATCCACAGCTGGCACCGCGCCTTCGATGAAGCGGTGACCTTTTGACTGAGGGCTTCGCCCTGATGCAGCCCTTTCCCTCACCCTTGCAGAAACAGACGCATATCTTTGCAGATTAGGTCTGTTGTGATGACCCCCTTACGCCAACTACCTTGAGCAAGCATGCCATGGCAGTCAGGCGGCTTTCTCGAACATAGCGAAGGTGGAGGGGTCAGTTGATCTCCGGACTCATTTGCGTTGGCGACCGGACGACGCACGGAGGGACGGTCATTACCGGCGATGCCACCAGCATCATCGGCAATCGCGCCATGGCACGTGCAGGGGACATGACGATTTGTCCCAAGTGCAAGGGCACTTTCCCGATCCTCGCAGGGAACGGAATTATCACTGCGCCCAATGGCGTTCCCTACGCCAGGCATATGGACCGCACCGCCTGCGGTGCCAGGTTGTTGGCCAGCCAGGACACCACGCTGGCAAGCGACATAGAGGCGCCAGTCGCCGCCGACTTTGAACCGGCAGGGGCAGCTGCGGTAACGGGGTCTGGCCTCTGCCTGGACTGTCTGATGAAGGCGGCTATGGCAGGCGCAGCAACCGTCGTCCGAGGGTAGCTGACGATGGATGTCCTCGATCGATACGGCCAACTCCGTACGGGCTTGCAGACGCTGAACCTGTATGCCCTGGTGGATGGGGCGCTGTATCAGCAGCATCGCGAGCGCCAGCTTGAACATGTGCCTGGGGGGATAGTCGCCTTGTTCTCCGGTACAGCGGATGACGCGCTGGCGCACGCAGGCCCTTGGCTGATTGACGCGGCGCAGGTGACTGAAACGGTCCTGCGCGATTTGATCTCACTGGAGACGGCGGCGCCGGCCGTCACTTGGCTTATCGCTGAGGCCGATCTCACCGGGCTCACACAACTGCTGCAATTGCGACTCGACATCAAGCTGCCCGACGGAAGAACGGCGCTCTTGCGGTTCTGGGACCCACGTGTGCTGGCATCCCTCTTTCAATTGATGGCAGGTGACCAACGAACGGAATTCTTCCGTCATGTCCATGAATGGCATTTGCTGGACAAGGGCATCAGAGTCTGTATAGGGAGGCAGCATGCTGACGCTCAGTGAAGCGCAATGGCAGGCGCTGCGACGCACAGAGGTGCAGAACTTTGTCGGCGCGGTTTGCGAACAGTTTCTGGCTCATCGCCCGGAGCTGTTGCAAAGGCTAGGCAGGGAGCAAATCTCCGGCCGAATGCAAGCGGGTTATAGCCTGGCGGCGGAGTCAGGTCTGCTCTCAACGCAACACATCGTGAAGTTGCTCTATCTCTGCGCCGATGCGCCGCAAATGGCAACGGATCATCAGATCCGCGCGTATCTCTTGAAGCCGGGCGCAACGCCAGAACAACGACTGGACGACCTGTCAGCAGTGATGAAGCTCGTCTTCAAGGAGAACGGTTGATGGCGGCGCTTGCAATCCCTGCTATCCGGTTGGTTGCTTCGAGAGTGGTTCAGTGGCTCGGGGCAGCGGCGGCAGCCGGCGCGGCAGCGGAAGTGGCGCGTCAACGGACGGAGGAAGCCGAGAACTCGAGAACCACTCCGATCTCTCGTGCTGAGTCGCCGTCAAAGGAAAAAGAAAGGTGCGAAGAATGTCCGCCTGATCAGGGTGCGATTGCGCTTCAGCCGACATCAGGGTGGAGTGCGGACGCGATCGCGTATCAGCGCCGTGTCTCTGGTATGCCGGAAGCACCTTCCGGCTTTTTGTGCGAATGGAGCTTCAACGGCGTCCGGTTCGATGGGTTTGCATCCGGACAGTGTCTCCTGAAAGAGGCGAAGTCGACTTACGACCAGTTCTTTGATGAGGATGGGGAATTTCGTTACCCGTTCCAAAGAAAGGTCTTCGCGCTAATGACTGCAAGTGCTGTACGGCAGCAGCATGCAGCACAACCGATGCCACCAACGCGATTGCGGTGGCATTTCATGGAGCCCATCTCATTCGCGTACATGCGAGAGGCGATCAGGGATGCAGCGCCCCTAATTGAGGTGGTCTACTTCCCCTGATACTGGTTATGTCACATGAATTGAAGCTGCGGTTCAGGTTCTCACAGGACCCACGACTCACTTTGAAAGACCATCTGTCCTTGGTGCAGAAGCTGACGCGATTCCTGGGGACACAAGACGCGCTGCTCGCTGAATCCGCGTGGTTGTTGGCAGGGAACACGAAAGACGACTCTTACCGATACTTGGTCTTCGACAGCCAAGGCCCCACCACGGCCGCACTGTCGGTCCTGGCCCAAGAGCAGGAAGGGGAGGATGTCATAAAAACGTTTGTCATATGGAATGGGCAACTGGCGAAATCGCAAGGTGCATCCATTTCTTACTACTTTGATCGCGCTGACGGTGCAGCGTCGGCATTGAGTCTTACCTTAGGGTCTAAGCCTCCAGCGAGTCGATTGGGTTCTTGGACCACGGTCTGCAAGGTCTTGACTGAGGCGGTAAAGATCTGGCACCCGCTAGTCGCAACCATCGATACACAGAAGTATGAACGTGTCTTCCCAGATCGCCCCGGGGTGGGCTGGATGATCTATCTGCCCACCATCCTCACGGATCAGCACGTCCCGGAAGCGCGTGCCCTGGTCGGCGTGCTGGACGAGAACAACAAGCAGATGGGAACGATTGTCGTGAGCTTAACCGACGGGCACTTCTCAGGAACTGACCCGGAGCACGTCAGGTCGGCCAATGCCATTGAAGTTCGGCTTGTTGATCAGGATTTGCTGCCGAGATACATCGATCTGTAGAGGGTGGCAGGGACGGAAATGCCAGATGATCGTGCCGTCCTACTTTGAAGGAGTGGGGGCGGCTTGTCGACGAAGACCTCCTTCCCCGGTACGCCGACCTCTAGCCATCGTCGTTAACCCGTTGCTTCGCTAAATCCGGCTTCTGCAGTCCCACGGTGTAGTGACCACCTGTCTCCCGCTTGAGCGCCAGCAGGTCATACGTTTTCAACATATCCACCAAGCCAGAGTGACCGTAGGTGGCAGGAGAAGAGTTGAGGTACTGTCCCAGCGCGCTGAGATGGACGCGCCCTTCTGACGTGTTGCTCGCAAGGAGGCTGATGGCATTCACCACGAACCTTGGGCGCCGTTTGGGTATGGCTGGCTTCGGGGGCTCAGACTTCGCTTGCGTTGGCACTTCGGCGGCGGTCTCCGCCGCCGAAGTGGCCGCCGGTACCCATTCAAAGAACTGGTCACTGGCATTGCGAAGGGCTTGTGGCGTCTTTGCATTGCCGTGCGCTGGCCCAAGCAGGCTGCAGCCTCGATGACGTCGTCAGAGTACGGATGGAGGCACGCACGAACAGAAGGTTCGCAAATGGCTGGGCCGGCTGTCGAATGAATGCAGCGTTGGCGTGATATCGCGGCCGATCACATTTCGCAGCGAGACCATTCGTGGTGCTACAGCAGTGGAGTTCGGCATAACCAGTATTAAGCGGCATGCTAACGGGCAGGGCGACGCGTTTCCTCAGCAGCATGTTAGCGCCAAAGTAACCGGTTGATATTTCCGTCGCTTTCGGGAAACTCAAATCCGATTCACTACTTTTTAAGTGGCCGGAGAGTAATAAAAATGGGCGCAGCGCTATATACAAGCACTGAACCGGATAATTTATGTTAAGCGATTTTTACACCGGCTTGAGCGCCGGAACTACTCTGTTAGTTTCGGCTCGAATTCACCGTCATCAGGAATTTCCTAGTTTCTAATCTCGCCTGCGATTGACTGGAGCCTGCCATTTCCGTGAATATCGGAGTCTTGAATCAATCGGAACGGGATTGAGCATCATGAAACCGACGATGGCTATTTCTCCTACTCGAGCGGAAAATTTCGCCGAATGGTATCAACAAGTCGTCAGGGCCGCCAAGCTGGCCGAGCACGCTCCGGTCCGCGGGTGCATGACAATTTTGCCTTGGGGATATGGCGTCTGGGAGTTGATGCAGCAAGCTCTTGACGTTGCACTGAAGGCTACGGGCCACAAGAACGTTTACTTTCCTCTGCTGATTCCGCTGTCGTACCTGGAGCGAGAGGCAGCTCATGTCAGCGGCTTCGCCAAGGAGTGTGCGGTCGTCACGCACCATCGGCTGGTGTCTGACGGCGCTCACCTGGTGCCGTCACCGGACGCGCGTCTGGACGAACCATTCGTAATACGCCCAACTAGCGAGGCTATCATTGGTGAGGCTTTCGCCAGATGGATCTCGTCATACCGCGATTTACCGCTGCTGATCAATCAGTGGTGCAACGTCATGCGGTGGGAACTGCGTACGCGAGTATTCCTGCGCACCTCAGAATTTCTTTGGCAAGAAGGACACACCGCGCATGCCGATGCCGGCGATGCGAACGCCGAGGCCCGCCGCATCCTTGATCTCTACGCGGATTTTGCAGAGGATGTGATGGCCCTTCCGGTGATAAAGGGCGAGAAGACGCCGCTCGAGCGGTTTCCCGGGGCCATATGCACCTATTGCATCGAGGCCATCCTGCAGGATGGCAAGGCCCTGCAGGCGGGCACAGCGCACTTCCTGGGTCAGAACTTCGCCCTTGCCTACAACATCACGTTCATGGATGCGCGGCAGGCCAGGCAGCACGCGTGGACGACCTCATGGGGCATGTCGACCCGGATGATCGGCGGCATGATCATGATGCATTCCGATGACAATGGACTGGTCCTGCCACCGCGAGTGGCACCTGCACAGGTACGCATCATCGCGATCGCCTCGAACCCACACGACTTGGGGCAGGTGCAAGAGTTCATCGCCTCTCGGCTGAAACCAGCACTGCAGGGGCTGTGCTGGGCCGGCTTGTGCGTGCGCGTCGAGGTGCTTGCAGTCGAAGGACGCCCTGGCGCCATGTTCTGGCAGGCGGTCAAGGATGGTGTCCCGCTGATCCTGCAGGTCGGCAAGCGAGAGATAGAGCGCAACACGGTCTCCATCGTCAGTCGTCTAAGCGAGGGATTCCAGGCCGAAAGCATCGCGTTGCCCGATCTCGGCGAACAAGTGCCGCGCCTGCTCACCAGTATTCAGTCAACCTTGCTTTCGCGTGCAAGAGCCTTGCAGTCCTCGCTGATGCGTAAGGCTGATACGCTCGACGCGCTGCAAGATGCCATTGGGACGCGGGCGCCGTTCGGTTGGGCAGTCTGCCCGATGGACATTGAGGCTGAATCGTCTGAGAAGGTTCAGATTATCCTCGCCGAGCTTGGTGCAACCATCCGATGTGTTCCACTGGCATTGGACCGTACAAACGCGAAGTGCATCTTCACCGGCAAGCCGACACCGAGCAAGGTTGTGATCGCTAAAGCGTACTGAGGTGCAAATCAAGCGCCTTAGCGAATAGTCCAAGTGTGGTCACGTGACGCTAACCCATACACGGATCATGCCGATAGTCCCAACAAGCAACCAGAAGCTATTGAGGAACGTGTAGGCTTTGTCCCTCTTGAGCATCGCGCACCATGTGAGCAATGTGGCGTCGACTGTGTTGACCAGCCAAACGACTAGGAATGGGCTATTTGAACCCGACCAGCTGACTACGCCAAAGCTGGCGATTCTCATAACTACGCCTATCAGTTCGAGCGTGGCAATGCTCTTGCGAACTACTTCATTCGCACGCTTTACTAGTCGCGCACGCGACAGGGAAACACCAATTTTTCTCATCCTGCGTTCTATCCTTTGGATTGATATGAATGCGCTGCCTCGCACGCTCCTCACGCAGCATGGCACTTCTACTTTGTGGCGTTTGACGCTGGACTTCAATTGCCTCATTGCGGCCGAGTCCAACAGATTCAAGCAATTGGGGATCGAACACGGATTCCTGTTCATGCTGAAACAAATACTGTAAGAGAGATGTGGCGATCGGCTGGCTGCCTGACGCTGCCGATCTTCAGCACGTACTCCGAAGTGGCTGAGCACTGCCTGGAAATATCCGTAGTGGCGACCCTCGTCGGTCAAGTGCTCCTTCATGAGCCGGTGGAATCGTGGATCACACATCTTGATCTGCAACGCATCATGAGTTGCTTGCAACTTGCCTTTCGAGCCTTTCAGTGAGTATTTCGAATAACCCTTCCCTCCAGGCTGTTTGGCGCGGGAAACCCGCAATTGCACACCGTGCTTCTCAACGCGAAAATCGGGGTGTCATACGGTGCCTGACTCCAGGGCGGCCGTAAGGGCTACATCCATTTCCGTTGGCAACTCGTCCCCCTGTAACGAAACGCCTAAAGCGCAATCCACCGTGACGTCCCCCGCCCCCTCACGCAATCCCCGCCTCCATTTCGACCTCACCACCATCCAGCTCTTCATCGCCGTTGCCGACCAGGGCAGCATCACCCGCGGCGCCGAGCGCCTGCATCTGGCCCCCGCCGCCGCCTCCCGCCGCATCCTCGAGCTCGAATCCCAGCTCGGTGTCGCCCTGTTCGAGCGGCTGCCTCACGGCATGGCTTGCACCGAAGCCGGACGAGCCCTGCTGGCCCATGCCCGCGGCATCACCCACACCGTCCAGCGCATGCAGGACGACGCCGCTTCGTTCCTCGGCGGAGACCTGGGCGTGGTGCGGGTGGCGGCGCCAAAGTCGGCCGTGATCCAGTTCCTGCCGTTCGACATCCTGCGCTGCGCCACCGAATGCCCGGGCGTCCGCATCGACCTGCAGGAAATGAACAGCCAGGAAGTCCAGCAGTCGCTGCGCCGCGGCACGGTGGACATCGGCATTTATGAGGGCAGCCTGGGCGTGGTCGACCTGCCGACCGCGCCGTATCGCAGCGACCGGCTGGTGCTGGTGGTGGCGCGCGGTCATGCGCTGGCGAAGCGCAAGAAGGTGACGACGGAGGACGTGCTGGATTGCGACCTGATCGTGCTGGGCGAGAGCTCGGCGATCTCGGTCGGGCTGGAGCGGCTGGCGGAGGAGGCGGGGCGGCTGCTGCGCATGCGCATGCGAGTGAGCGGGTTCGACAGCATCGCGGCGCTGGTGGCGCAGAACCTGGGGGGCGGAGTGATGCCGGAGGCGATCGCGCGCGAGGTGGCGGGCGGCAGCCGCTTTGTCCGCCTGCCGATCGCGGGGGAGTGGGCGGTGCGGCATTTTGTGCTGTGCCATCGGCCGGAGGGGGCGCTGTCGTCGGCGGCGTTGAGCGTGCTGCAGGTGCTTGCGCAAAACGCGAAACCTGAATCCCGAAAATAGCGATAGCCCTGGGCGGGGGCATTGCGGAAGATGGCTCCATAACGATGAGAGGAGACACGCAATGCGGCGCAGACAATTTCTTCTGGCGGCGGCGGCCGGACTGGCGGTGCCGGGCCTGGCGCGCGCGGCAAATGTGGCGGGGCCGGTGCGCATCGTGGTGGGCTTTGCCCCCGGCGGCGGCACGGACGTGCTGGCGCGCGTGATCGGGCAGAAGCTGGGCGTCATGTGGAACACCAGCGTGGTGGTGGAGAACAAGCCGGGCGCCACCGGCGCCATTGCCGCGGCATATGTGGCCAAGCAGCCGCCCGACGGCACCACGCTGCTGATGGCGCATGTCAACAGCCACGCGATCGCGCCGGCGCTGCTGGACGTCAGGTACGACCCGCGCGCGGACTTTACGCCGATCTCGATGGTCGGGGTCACGCCGAATATGCTGACCTGCCGTCCGGAACAGAAGGTGCGCACGGTTGCGGACATCGTGGCGCTGTGCCGCAAGAACCCGGGCAAGATTTCATTTGGCTCGTCTGGCATCGGCTCGGCGCAGCACCTGGCGCTGGAACTGTTCCGGATGCAGGCCAAGATCGACGTGGTGCACGTGCCGTACAAGGGCTCGGGCCCGCTGGTGGCGGACCTGCTCGGCGGCCAGATCGACTATGCCTTCGACACCATGACCGCGGCCACGCCCTTTATCCAGCAGGGCAAGGTGATCGCGATTGCGCAGACGCGCCTGAAGCGCGCGCCCAGCCATCCGGGCGTGCCGACGCTGGCGGAGTCGGGCTTCCCGGGCCTGGACGCGGCGTCGTGGTACGGGCTGGTGGGCCCGAAGGGCATGCCGCCGGCGCTGGCGCAGCGCCTGAACGAAGACGTCAACCGCGTGCTGGTCATGCCGGACGTGGCGGAGCGGCTGAAGAGCTTTGGCGCCGAGGACTCGGGCGGATCGAACCAGCAGTTCGCCGCCTATATCACCGCGGAATCGACCAAGTGGGCCAAGGTGATCAAGGACGCCGGCGTGAAGGCGGAGAGTTGATGGCCGAGCGCCGACGCACCGATGCACGCAGCACGAACCAATTTCCCAGGACGCAACCGATGACTGATTTCCGCGACTCCGGCGCCCGCGCCAACCAGGTCAACCAGGCCGCCCAGGCCAACGCGGCGCCCCTGCCGCTGGCCGGCGTGCGTGTGCTCGACGTCAGCCAGGTCATGGCCGGCCCTTACGCCTGCATGCTGCTGGCCGACCTCGGCGCCGACGTGATCAAGATCGAACCGCCGGATGGCGGCGACCAGACGCGCGGCTCGATGGGGTTCAAGATGAAGGGCCCGGACAGCATGGGCTTCCTGAACATGAACCGTAACAAGCGCAGCGTTACGCTGGACCTGAAGACCGAGTCCGGCCGCGAGGTGCTGTACCGGCTGGCGCAAACCGCCGACATCCTGGTCGAGAACTACCGCCCAGGCGTGATGAAGCGCCTCGGCATCGACTACGAGACCCTCAGCCGGATCAACCCGAAGCTGGTCTACTGCAGCATCTCGGGCTTCGGCCAGAGCGGGCCGTGGGCCGCGCGGCCGGGTTTCGACCTGATGGCGCAGGCGATGTCCGGCGTGATGAGCGTCACCGGCTACCCGGGCGGCGCGCCGGTGAAGGCGGGAGTGCCGGTGGCCGATATCGGCTGCGCGCTGTTCGCGACCTACGGCATGCTCTCCGCCTATATCGGCGCCAAGGAGACCGGCAAGGGGCAGTATGTCGATGCCTCGCTGTTCGATTCCGCGCTGGCGTTCTCGGTGTGGGACACCTGCGAATACTGGGGCACCGGGCGCGAACCCGAGCCGCTCGGCACGGCCAACCGCATGAGCGCGCCGTACCAGGCGATGAAGGCGGCGGATGGCTACTTCGTAATGGGCGCGACCAACCAGAAGCTGTGGCAGTTGCT
Organism: Cupriavidus alkaliphilus; assembly: GCF_014191175.1. Taxonomy (NCBI): domain Bacteria; kingdom Pseudomonadati; phylum Pseudomonadota; class Betaproteobacteria; order Burkholderiales; family Burkholderiaceae; genus Cupriavidus; species Cupriavidus alkaliphilus. The sequence goes on from NZ_JACHWE010000001.1 coordinate 101,672, forward strand.
GTGCCGTACGCTCGACCGGCCCGACCTGCTTGCGGACGAGCGCTTTGCCACCGTCGCGCTGCGCCTGGCCAACCGCCAGGCACTGATCGGCGCGCTGGAAGAGAGCTTTATCAAGCAGAGCGCCGACTACTGGATCGAGCAGCTGCTCGAGGTCGGCATCCCGGCCGGGCCGATCCTGACCTACCCGCAGGCGTTCGACAGCGAGCACGGCAAGCACCGGCAGATGCGCATCGAGATCGATCATCCGATCGAAGGCAAGGTGCCCAATATCGGCTTCGCGGTGAAGATGGGCGGTACGCCGCAGCAGGTGCGGCGCCCGCCGCCGCTGCTAGGCCAGCACACCGCCGAGATCCTCGCCGAGCTGGGTCTGTCGCAAAACGAACAGCAGTCGCTGGCCGCGGCCGGCGCATTCGGCGCATGAGCGCCCCGCAGGCAGCAACCGGCGCAGGCACGCCGCCCGGCGAAGGACAGGTCACGCTGACGCGCCAGGGCCGGATCGCGACGCTCACTTTCGACCGCCCGGCCGCGCGCAATGCGATGACGTGGGCGATGTACGGGCAGCTTGCCGCGCATTGCCGCACGCTCGCCGCGGAGGGTACCGCCGGGGCGCGCGTGGTGGTGCTGCGCGGCGCGGGCGGAGAGGCCTTTGTTGCCGGGACCGACATCGCGCAGTTCCAGCAGTTCAGCGGCGGCGATGACGGGGTCGCGTACGAAGCGCGCATCGACGAGGGCATCGCGCTGGTCGAGCAGCTGCCGATGCCTGCGGTCGCGGTCATCGAGGGCTGGGCGGTGGGCGGTGGCCTGGCCATTGCCACCGCCTGCGATTTCCGCCTGGCAACGCCGAAGGCCCGCTTCGGCGTGCCGATTGCCAGGACGCTGGGCAATACGCTATCCGCGTTGAACCTGGCCAAGCTGCGCGCGGCGTGGGGGTTGCAACCGGTGCGGCGCATGCTGTTGCTGGCGCAGGTGCTCGATGCCGACGCGGCGCTGGCGTGCGGCTTCCTCGAGGGGGTGCATGCGCCCGAAGCGCTGGAAGCCGAAGTCGCCAAGCTGTGCGAGCGGCTCGGCGCGCTCGCGCCGGTCACGCAGACGGTCATCAAGGAGTCGTTGCGCCGCCAGACCGTGGCGGCGGTGGCCGATACCGATGATCTCGTGCGACAGTGTTATGGCAGCGACGACTTCCGGGAGGGGGTGGACGCGTTCGTCGGCAAGCGTGCGCCGGAGTGGCAGGGGCGTTGATTCCGCTTTACGGGGCGGCGCGCGCCCCGTCGCAGTTGCCGCTCGGTCAAGCCTGCGACTGCACCGGGACTGAATAAACCACCCGCACAAACTTGGGCGCCGGCTGCCGGTCCACCACCACGCCGCCCATCGCTTCGGCAATCCGGCGGCTCGCCCAGTTCTGCTCCGCGGCCGGATACACAAACCGTGCCGGGCGCAAGGTGGCCGTCGCCCAGGCTGCCACCGCCAGCACCGCTTCCTTGCCATAGCCGTGCCCGTGGGCGTCCTCGCGGATCCAGATGCCGAACTCGGGTGCCGGCGTGTCGGCATGATGCAGGCCCGCCAGGCCGAGGAAATGTCCATCGCCGGTCCGACGCACGGCAAAGACGAAGTCGGTCCCTTCCTCCATGGCCGGCAGCCATGCCTGCCAGACCTCGCGAAACGCCTCGGGCGACGGGGCGGGGTCCCATTCCATGTAGCGGGCGAGCGTGGGGGTGATGCAGGGCCAGGCCTCGGCCGCGTCGTTCTCGCAGAAGGGCGACAGGGTCAGGCGGTCGGATTGGATCGGCAGGGAGAACGTGGGCATGGGCGGGGCTGGGTCGGTCAAACAGGTGCGAACCTGTTACGCCGCAGTGTACGCCTGCCGGTTCTTCGACTAGCGGTAACTCAATTTACGGATCCCGTTGCCGATAAGAGCCATGCCATACCAGCCCCTGCGCTGGCGTGTCCCCATGCCCATCGGAAATCCGTAATGAAGATCGCAGTCAAACTCCCGCTCGCCTTCGCCGCGGCGCTTATTGTCATGTTCGCCGGCGCGCTGTACGGCCTGAGTACCCTGAACCGCTCGCTCGACGACTACAACCATGTCGTGCTCGAGCGGGTCGAGGAGGAGCGGTTGGTCACGGCGATGCTCGTCGATTTCAAGGAACAGATCCAGGAGTGGAAGAACACGATCCTGCGCGGTCGCGAGACGGCGCGGCTGGACAAGCACTGGGCCGCCTTCGCGGCGCGCGAGGCGGCGATCCGCGAGCGCGGCGCGGTGCTGGCCGGGCGCCTGCCCGATGGCAAGTCGAAGGAGCTGGCCGCGCAGTTCGCCAGCGCGCATGCCGCCATGGGCGAGGGCTATCGGCGCGGCTTCGAGGCCTTCAAGGCGGCGGACTTTGACCCTGCCGCGGGCGACCGCGTCGTGGCCGGCGTCGATCGCGAGCCGGCGCGGCTGCTGCAGGAAGCCGCACGACTCATTGCGGCGGACGCCGCGGCCGTGTCGGCGCAGACGGCTGCGACCGCGAGCCGCGCTGCAACGCTTAGCTATGCGCTGATGTTTGCCGCATTCGTCTGCGGACTGGCCGGCGCGATGGTGTTCAGCCGCGCGCTGACGCGACCGCTGTCTCGTGCGCTGAATGTGGCGCAGACCGTCGCCAGGGGGGATCTTTCGACGCCGATCGATACGCGCGGCAAGGACGAGATCGCCGCGCTGATGCAGGCGCTGCACGACATGCAGCACAGCCTGTCCGATGTCGTCGGCCTGGTCCGGCGCAATGCCGAAGGCGTGGCGGCGGCCAGCGCGCAGATCGCGAACGGCAACTTCGACCTGTCGGCGCGCACCGAGCAGCAGGCCGCGTCGCTGGAGCAGACCGCCGCGAGCATGGATGAACTGACGCTGACCGTACGCGCCAACGCCGAGAACATCGAGCAGGTCTCGCAGCAGACAGCGCTGGCTCGCGATATCGCCGGGCGCAGCGCCGATGTGATGGGCAATGTCGTCGCCACCATGCAGGAGATCGCCGAGCGCTCGGCCAAGGTGGGCGATATCGTCGGCGTGATCGAAGGCATCGCCTTCCAGACCAACCTGCTGGCGCTAAACGCGGCGGTCGAGGCCGCGCGTGCCGGCGAACAGGGACGCGGATTCGCCGTGGTCGCCAACGAGGTGCGCACGCTCGCGCAGCGCAGCGCGGTGGCTTCGCGCGAAATCAAGGCGCTGATCGACGTGGCGGTCGAGCGCGTCGCGGCCGGCCACGCGCTGGTGGGCAGCGCCGGCGGCACGATCGAAGAGATGACGGCGGCGATGGCGCAGGTCTCGCGCATCGTGAACGAGATTGCCGCCGCGTCGGGCGAGCAGCGCCAGGGCATCGAGCAGGTCAACACGGCGGTCGGCCAGCTCGACGAGGTCACGCAGCAGAACGCGGCGCTGGTCGAGCAGGCTTCGGCGGCCACGCAATCGATGGCGGAGCAGGCGCGTGCGCTGCGCGAGGCGGTGGCGGTGTTCCGGTTGGGCGGGGCGGCGATGGCGGTGGCGTGAGGGGGGAGGTGCACGTCCGCGCCGCACTTTGTTGCCGACGCCGGAGCGTTTGACCACGAGAGCACTTCCCGCAAATGCCAGAGAGAACTTGCGCCCTCGTGCACCGGCGGCGGAAACGAAGCCGGATGGCCCAGCATCAGCTTGCGCATGTTCTGGCGAGACATGCCAACGGTGTCCGCAATGTCCGTCAGTCCCACCAGATCTGGTGCCGCCTCGGAGCGCCGGATCCGCAAGCTGGTTGCCTGAGGCAGCACAGGGCGGGTTCCGGACCGTTGCCTTGCGTCGTCAGGCACCTGACAGTTCAAGCAAGAGCGGCTGCGCCAGGCAGCGCTCTTCGCAGTTGTTGCCATCGCCGCCGCGATCCACCACAGCGAAGGATGAGGGCGCGTCCACGGCCAGCAGCATGTGATGCCAGACGCCGGCGCGGTAGTTGACGCCTTGCCTGCCGTTGGTAATGAACGCACAGACCGACTCGGCCTCCAGCGTGTCGCCGGGCGGCGCCACCACGACCAGGAAAGGGCGGTCCGAAAGCGGGATGAACGCCTGGCTGCCGAGCGGATGGCGCTCCAGCATGGTGATTTCCATCGGGAATGCGTAGGGCCGGGCCTCGAACAGGTTGATCAGCGCCCGGCCGCCCCCCAGTTCCACCGTGGCCAGGTCATGGTGGCGCATGACCATGCCGCCGTTGATCGGAAAGGCGTTGGGGTCGCCGGCGGGGCGTGCCTCGATGACGTCGCCGAAGGGCGCAAAGGCGGCCGCGCTCAGCGGCTGCGGATGCAGGCGCAACCGGGGGGATGCCCTGCGCGCAAGCGTGGATTCCATCACTAAGTCTCCTGAACTGAAAATCGCGGCAAGCGGCCCGATGCCGGCGTGCGATTTCGCATGGCTTGACTGGTCTGACCAGTTGAGGCGGATTCTGCAGCAAGTCGTGGCGCAGCACAAGCGTTGCAACCGGCGGCCGTGCGTGTAACCGCGTTAAACCGCGTTAAACCCGGGCTTTCCCCATGTTGACGCCGCCTTGACACCGGCCAGGCGCCTCCCTACCATTCAGCATCTACTGGTCAGACCGGTATGACTAACGACCGGCGGCGATCAGACTGCAGCTTGTCGATGACGCGAATAAACCAAGGGAGACTTCCATGATTCCGACTGAAACCGCCCATGCCGGGCCCGATGGCATGGCTGTGCCGCAGGCGCAGGCCCAGGCCCGGGAGGACGCGGTGTACCGCAAGGTGGCCTGGCGGCTGCTGCCGTTCCTGATGCTGTGCTACGTGGTGGCCTATCTGGACCGGGTCAACGTGGGCTTTGCCAAGCTGAACATGCTGGCCGACCTGCAGTTCAGCGAGGCGGTGTACGGCCTTGGCGCGGGCTTGTTCTTTATCGGCTATTTCTTTTTCGAGGTGCCCAGCAACCTGCTGATGCACCGCATCGGCGCCAAGGCCACGATCTCGCGCATCATGATCCTGTGGAGCCTGATCTCCGCGGCGATGATGTTCGTGCAGACCAGCACGCAGTTCTACGTGCTGCGCTTCCTGCTGGGCGCGGCCGAGGCCGGCTTCTATCCCGGCATGATCCTGTACCTGACCTACTGGTTCCCCTCGCACCGGCGCGCGCGCATGGTGGCGCTGTTCATGGCCGCGATCCCGATCTCGGGCATCTTCGGCGGGCCGCTGTCGGGCTGGGTGATGGAGGCCATGCACGGGGTCAACGGCCTGCGCGGCTGGCAGTGGATGTTCGTGATCGAGGCGGTGCCGTCGCTGCTGGTGGGCGTGGCGGTGCTCTGGTACCTGGACAACAACATCGAGTCCGCGCGCTGGCTGACGGCGGACGAGAAGGCGCTGCTGGCGCGCAATATCGCCGCCGAGAATGCGCACAAGACCGCCCATATGTCGCTGCGTACCGTGGTGACGGACCCGCGCGTGCTGAAAATGACGATGATCTGCTTCTGCACGGTGATGGGCCAGTACGGGCTGACCTTCTGGCTGCCCACGCTGATCAAGCAGACCGGCGTGAAAAGCGTGCTGGACGTGGGTTTGCTGACCGCAATCCCGTTCGGCGTGGCGGTGTGTTCGATGATCCTGGTCAGCCGCAGCTCGGACCGCATGCGCGAACGCCGCTGGCACCTGATCGTGCCGTTCTGCTGCGCGGCCACGGGCCTGGTGCTGAGCGCCCTGTTCAGCCACAACACCGCGCTGTCGCTCGCCGCGCTGGCGCTGGCCGCCGGCGGCAGCCTGGCCACGTCGCCGCTGTTCTGGAGCCTGCCCACCGCGATCCTGTCGGGCGTGGGCGCCGCCGCGGGCATTGCGCTGATCAACTCGTTCGCCAACCTTGCCGGCTTTATCAGCCCTTACATGATCGGGCTGATCAAGGATGCCACCCAGAGCACCGACGCCGCGATGTACGTGCTGGCGGCGGTGCTGCTGTGCGGCGCGCTGCTGACGTACTCGGTGCCGGCCAGGCTGGTCAACAAGTAAGGGGCGGGGCGGGCGGGTTTGTCGGCTAGAATTTCCGGCAACCGGCGCCGCGCCCATGGCGCGTCGCCCCTTGCGCCTCACTCTTACTGGTCCCCCCGCACGTATGACTGGATCTTCCGCCTCCGTCGCCAACCAGGCCGTCAGCCTTATCCAGCAATGGGTGCGCGACGGCACGTTCCCGGCAGGCACGCTGCTGCCGGCGCAGCGGGAACTGGCGGCGAAGGTCGGCATCAGCCGCGCGTCATTGCGCGAGGCGATCTCCACCCTGCAGGGCATGGGCGTGGTGGTGTCGCGCCCGGGCAAGGGCGTCTATGTGACTGCCGCCGGCGACAGCGCGGCGGCCACGCCGCCGTGGCGCTTTGCCGCCACGCATTCGCTGATCGATATCTACCAGCTGCGCTTCGCGCTGGAAGGCCTGACCGCGCGGCTGGCCGCGCTGGCCATCTCCGCCGGCGAGATCGAACAGCTGCGCCAGAACGCGGCCACGATGCAGCAGGCGATCGAGGCCGACGCCTATGACGAAGCCTCGCAGCTGGATTATGAGTTCCACACGCTGATCGTCACGGTGTCCGGCAACCAGGTCATCCGCGAGATCCTGCGCGAAAGCGCCGAGGTGATGCGCGAAAGCCAGCGCCTGCCGTACTACCGGCGCGGCGCGCGCAACGCCACCTTCCTCGAGCACAGCGCCATCATCGAGGCGCTGGCCGCGCGCCAGCCGGAGCAGGCGCAACGCGCGATGGAGCGCCACATCATGCTGGCGGCGCGCCGGGCCGGCGTGCATTTCCCCACCGGCGACGAAAAGGAAGATTGATCTCCCAGCCGGGCCTCAGTCGAGCCGGAACACCCCCACCGCCCGGTTCAGCCCTTCGGTCTGCACCCGTTGTGCCCGCGCGGCTTCGGCCGCGCCGGCCACCAGCTCGGCGTTCTCTTCGAATGCCGCCTGGATCTCGGCAACGCGTTGCGCCATGCCCTCGATGCCGCTGCGCTGGTGGTCGCCCAGCGTTGCCAGTTCCTGCACCAGCGCGGCCAGCCTGCCGATGCTGGCCACCACTTCATTCATGGTCTCGCCGGTATGGCCTACCAGCTCCGTGCCGGCGTGGGCGCGCTCGACCGAGGTATTGATCAGCCCGCGGATTTCCCGCGCCGCGGCGCCGCAGCGATGCGCCAGTTGCCGCACCTCGCCGGCCACCACGGCGAAGCCCTTGCCGTGCTCGCCGGCGCGCGCGGCTTCGACGGCGGCGTTCAGCGCCAGGATGTTGGTCTGGAAGGCAATGCTGTCGATCACGCCGATGATCTCGGTGATGCGCCCGCAGGCCTCGTCAATCTCGCCCATGGTCTGGATCACCGACAGGATCTCGCCGCTGCCGCGCGCCACCACGGCGCTGGAGGCGCCGGCCAGTTCGCAGGCGCCGCGGGCCTGGTCCGCGCTGGCGCGGGCGGACTGGGTCAGTGCCTGCATGTCGTGCATGGTCTGGGCCACGATGCGCGCCTGCGCCTCGGTGCGGCGGGCCACGCTGGCGCTGGTGTCGAGAATCTCGCCGGCGGCGTCAGCCACGGTGCCGGCGGTGTCCCGCACCTGCTGCAAGGTCTGGCGCACGGTGTCCAGGGTCTTGCGAAAGGCGCGGGCGAAATCGCTGCCGGGCTCGGTGCCGTCGCCGGCCAGCGTCAGGTAGCCGGGTTCGCGCCCGATGCCCGCGGCCAGCGCGCTCAGTTCGTCGGCGGAATGGGCGTCGCGTTCCAGCCGCCAGGCGATCACGCACAGCACGGCGGTCTGCGCGATGACAAAGGCCGCATGGAACAGCACCATGTTGAAGCTGGGATCGGTGAAGCAGATGGTGTTCCAGCCCCATTGCTGGAAAAAGTTGAAGCTCAGGTGATGCAGCGCGATCACCAGCGCCGCCAGCAGGATCACGCGGAAGTCGCGATAGGCCAGCAGCATCGACAGCGACACGAACACCAGGAAGTGGAATTCCACCTGCCCGCGCGCCTGGTGGATCAGCAGCGCCACAAAGGCCATCATCAGCACTGCCATCGCCAGCCGGGTGGCCAGGCGGGCCGGCAGGGCGACCGCCATCAGCGTGCCGAGCAACGCGATCGGCAGGCCCAGCGCCAGCGTCAGGCCGGTGGATCCATAGTGATTGCCGACCACCAGCGACAACAGGCCCAGCAGCCACAGCATCGCCGTCATCAACCGGTCCGCGCGGCGGTGCACGCCTGGCAGCAATGGCGGGTGCGGCGCGGCCGGGGTGGAAACGGAACCGCCCGCGGCACGGCGGGCAGGGATGGTCGCGGACAGGCGTCCGGACAGGGCGTGGTCAGCGCTGGTCATAATTCCCCCGCAGCGTGGTTCGAGAAGACGCTGCACCCCGTCCGTGCAAGTTATTGTTTTAATGTCTTTATCTTGGGTATTGCGCGGCTGATTATATCGACGCCCATGGCGCGCGGCGGGCCGTGCCGCCGCCGCGCAACACCGCGGGCAAATTGCTGCAATTGAGTGATGTTCGGGGATTGCGCAAGCGGCTACGATAGGGGGCCCATCGCGCCGGGCTCAGGCCCTGCCGGCTCAATCCATCAGCGCCACCTGCACGTCGCGCGCGCCCTGGTAAGGATTGCGGCCGTGCCAGACCTGCAGGTTGTCGAGCACCATCACATCGCCGTCGCGCCACGGCCAGCTATAGGTGGACTGGTCGCAGAGCCGGTCGATATGCGCGCGCTCCGCATCGGTCAGCGCTTCGCCATTGAGGGGCGCTTCACCAGCCGTGGCCTGCCGCCACCGCGCGTGACGGTTGAAAGCACCAGCTCATCGGTGTCGTTTGCCGACCTGCTGCGCAACACCGACATGCTCGGCATCATGCCCCAGCGCCTGCTGCGACAGGCGGTGGGGCAGGGGCTGCAAACCATCGAGGGCGAGGACATGTGCTGGCAGTATGAGCTGGCCGTGTTCTGGCGAGCCAGCGCCTACCTGTCGCCGCTGTGCCGGGATTTCCGCGATGCGCTGGTGCGCTGGTGCGCGCAAGCCGGCATCTGAACAGGCGCCGGCGGCGCGGCACCTCAGTCGAGGCGGATATTGTTTTCCTTGATCACGTTGCCCCAGTACGCCTGGTCGGCACGTGTCGTCGCCGCGAAGGCCGCCGGCTGCGTGGTCTTGACGATCAGGCCCAGATCCCCCAGCCGCTGGCGGATGTCGGGCGCGGCCATCACCGTTTCCACATCCGCCGCGATCTTGTCGACGATGGCCTGCGGCGTGCCGGCCGTGGTGAACAGGCCCAGCCAGGCCGGGCCGTCCAGGCCCTTGAAGCCGAGTTCCTGGAAGGTCGGCACGTCGGGCAGCATCGGCGCGCGGGTATTGCCGGTCACCGCCAGCGGCTGCAGCTTGCCGGTGCGCGCATGCTGGCGCACCGTCATCGGCGACAGCGTGCCCAGCGAAATCTGGCCGCCGATCAGGTCGGTGGCGATCGGCGCTTCGCCCTTGTACGGCACGTGGACGAGCTGGGCCCCGGCGTCCTTGAGGAAGACCTGCATGTATAGATGGGCGCCGGTGCCGATGCCATAGGTGCCATAGGAGAACTTTTCCGGCTGGGACTTTGCCAGGGCCACCATCTGCGGCAGCGTGCGCGGCATGGTGCTGCTGGCGGTCAGCACCAGGCTGGTGGTGCACAGCTGGCCGATGGCGGTGAGGTCGCGCAGCGGGTCGAACGGCGGCTTGGCCACCATATAGGGCGTCTGCACCAGGCTGGGCAGGCCCAGCAGCAGCGTGTAGCCGTCCGGCTGCGCTTTGGCCACCACGTCGGCGCCGATCATGCCGCCCACGCCGGGACGGTTCTCGACGATCACCGGGCGCTGCCACAGCTTGCCCAGCGGGTCGCCCAGCGCGCGCGCCAGCACGTCGGTGGCGCCGCCGGGCGGATAGGGCACGACCAGCCGCACCGGACGCGCCGGCCAGGACTGCTGGGCCCGGGCCGATCCGATTCCCAGGGTTGAAGCGGCGGCGGCCAGGGATCCGGCTCCCAGCCAGTGCAGGGCCTTGCGGCGGTCGGCTTGCATGGTGTGTCCTCCAGTGGTTGACGTCGTATCGGCATGCGGCCAGGCGTCGGTGCGCCAGTGGCCACGGCAAGGCGCAGCGTACGAGGCCACGACGCGTTGCGGCATCGACGGAATGGACGAAAACGGTGGGGAGTACTTACCCGGATCGGGTTTGCGCAAGAGGATGCGGCCGTGCCGCGATCCGAACCACGGCATCGCTTATGATGGCGCCGCCGCTGCCGGCGCGTTCAGTCAGTCCGGTCTGTGCGGCGCTTGATCCATTTCCTGCTTGATCCAACATGGCCCGCCTCAAACTCGACCTGCCCGCCGACCAGCTTTGCTACGCCACGCACCTCACTGTGCGCGTGACGGACATCAATTCGGCCAACCACCTTGCCAATGATTCGATGATCTCAATGATTTCAGAGGCGCGGGCGCGGTTCCTGTTCGAATTCGGCAGCGAGGATGTGCGCGAGGAAGGGGTAGGGATCATCGTCACCGACCTGGCCACCATGTACCGCAACGAGGCCCATGCGCGCGACCAGCTGCTGTTCGAGGTGGGCGTGATGGACTTCAACAAGTACGGCGGCGACATCATCTTCCGCATCACGCGGCCGGCCGATGGCGCGCTGATCGCGATGGCCAAGTCGGGCTTCGTCTTCTTCGATTACGTGGCCAAGCGCGTGGTGGCGATGCCGGCGGGATTCGCCGGGCGCTTCCCGAAGGTGAACTGGGTGGAGTAGCCGCTGGCGTGGCGCTGCCCGGTGGCGGCGCCACGTGTTTGCCAACCAGAAGGCTCAGGCCTTGCGCTCGCCGCCAAGCGCCTCGGTCAGGTCCACCAGCATGCCGGACAGCTCGCCCGCCATCATGGTGAAGTCCGCGTCGAAGCGCTCGTCTTCATCGTGCGCGGTGCCGTCGGCCTGTTCCTTGATCACGTCGAGCGGTGCGACTTTCTTGACCACCAGCCCGTCGGTCAGCACGAACGAGACGCGGTCGTTCCAGGTCATCGCCAGGCGCGTGCAGCGCTTGCCGGCGGCGATATGGCGGCGCAGGTCTTCCGCGTCGAGCGGGTGGCGCACGTAGCGGACCGTGGCCTTGCTTTCGGCGCCGGACTGCAGCTCGATTTCCTGGTCGACGGTAAATCCGGCGGGGGCCGCATCGCCGGCCAGCCATTCGGTCATCGCCGCCACCGGCGACTGGTTGACGTGCAGGTTGATCAGCGGCAGCGGGTCCAGCGCCTTGAACAGCATGCCGCGCACTTCATCGGCCTTGGCCGCTGCAGCGGCGTCGATGGCAAGCCAGCCGTTGTCAGGATCGATCCACACGCGCGTGTCGCGGCGGATGCTGAAGGCGCGCGGCAGCAGTTCTTCGGTGACCTGCTCCTTCAGTTCCTTCATTTGCTTGCGGCCCGGCTTGTAGCCTTGCTGCTCTTCGATCTCGGCGGCGCGGGCGCGCGTGACCTGGTTGACCACGGTGGTGGGCAGCAGCTTTTTTTCGGTGCGCAGCGTCAGCAGCATCTGGCGGCCGACGGTATGGACCAGCTGGCCGTTGTCACGCGGCGAGGCCCAGCCCTGCGTCTGCATTTCGAGGCTGGTGCCGGGAAAGAAGGCGTGCTTCGCCAGGCTGGCTTCGACCTCGTCGGCGCTGGGCGACCACGGGGCGGAGAAACGATGGACCTGCAGATTCTTGAACCACATGGGGAATTCGGCCAAAGGGACGAATTCTAACGCCCGCGGCGCGCCGCCGCGGAAAATGCCTGCGCCGCGCGACCTGCAGGCCGCGCGGCGGCGATCGGAAATTGCTGCTACAGGTCGAGCCGGGTGATCTTGCTGCCCTCGAAGCTCAGGCCCGCCATCAGGCCGGCATTGGTCAGCACGAAGCCGACGATCGGCTGCTGGGCAGTGTTGGTGTCGAGCACGCCGTTTGCGCCAACCGTCGCCAGCGCCACGGTGGCATCGACGCCCGCGGTCCAGCCGCTGCTGCGCACGAATTTGTCGTAGGCGTCCTGCGTCATGAACATCAGGATCACCGACTTGGACTGCGCCCCGATCTGCCAGCCGACCGAGCCCGAGATCAGCCGGTAATAGCCGCGCGTGCCGCCACCGGAGCGCAGCGTGCCGTCGCCATACTCGCCGCCGACGATAAAGCCCGCCGACAGGGTCTTCGGGAACACCAGGATGCCGCGCGCGCGGCTGCCCAGCTCGCGCGCGCCGTTGACCGAGCTGTACAGGCGCGACAGCGTGGCATCCGCGCCGGAGTCCAGTTCGCGCCGGCGCGCGGACTTGTCGGCAGGCGCGTCGGGCTTGGTGGTGGTGCACGCGCCGGTAGCCAGCGTGCCGAGGGCCAGACCCGCGCTGGCCGTAAGGAAGGTTCGACGTTTCATCTCGTCTCCTTGGTGTTGTTGTCGCCTTTGAAGCATAGGCGCCGAAATCACCCGGGCAAATGATTCAGGCCAAGGAGTCGTTTCCATTTGTGACGAAGGTGGTGCAGGATGGGCGTTCGCGGCAAGAATAATGGGCCTTGCGCCCGGTACGTCCCACGGCTGGCTGACCGCCAACACAGGATCGGGCGCCGTCACCGCATCTTGATCCGCCATGAAGAAACTTCTCACCGCCTTGCCGCTGCTTCTGCTGTCTGCCTGTGCCTCCCAGCCTCCGGGTGCTTCGACCGACGCCGCGGTATCGGCCCCGTCGGCCGATTCCGGCAGCGAATGGCAGGCGCTGCGTGCCAAATACATGGATTGCACGCAGAAAAAGGCGAACGACAACCTGTCGGCCAAGGGCCAGCCGAAAGACGTGGCCGACCTCGCGCTGTCCGCGTGCCAGCCTGAACTGGACGCGATGCACAGTGCCTTCCGCGGGTATCTCGACGCGCAGATGTCGTCGTCGCACGGCAAGAGCAGCGCGCGCCAGGCGGCGGCGCGCGTGACCACCGACACCCGCGACAAGGCGCGCAGCTACCTGGTGCGCTACGTCGAGCGCGAGCGCTACCTGGCGCGCCAGAACTGAGGGCGCGCCGGCGGCTCAGAGCATTTCCAGCGGCCCCGGCCCGTCGGGCGGCGGGAAGATGCGGTCGATCTCGGCCAGCTGGGCAGGGGACAGGCTCTTCGACAGCGCCTCCAGGTTTTCCTGAAGGCGCTCGCGCCGGCTGGTCTTGGGGATGGCGATGACGCCGTCCTGCGCCAGCAGCCAGGCCAGCGCGGCCTGCGCCGCGCTCATGCCGTGGTCGCGCGCGAAGCGCTTGAGCCCGGCATGGCCCAGCAGCCGCGACTGCTCGATCGGGGAATAGGCCATCACCGGCACGCCGCGCTGGCGCAGCCAGGGCAACAGATCCCACTCGATGCCGCGCCGCCCCAGGTTGTACAGCAGCTGGTCGGTGGCCACGCGGCTGCCGCCGGGCGCATCCCACAATTCCTGCATATCGGACAGGTCCAGGTTGCTGACGCCCCAGTGGCGGATCTTGCCGTCGCGCTGCAGCGCCTCCATGGCCTGCACGGTTTCTTCCAGCGGCACGCCGCCGCGCCAGTGCAGCAGATACAGGTCGATGCGGTCGGTGCGCAGCCGCTTCAGGCTGCGCTCGCAGGCCTGCACGGTGCCGCGCCGGCTGGCGTTGAAGGGGTAGACCTTGCTGACCAGGAAAGCCTGGTCGCGCCGGCCGGCGATGGCCTCGCCGATCATCTCCTCGGACTGCCCTTCGCCGTACATCTCGGCGGTATCGATCAGGCGCAGGCCCAGGTCCAGCCCCAGGCGCAGCGTGGCGATCTCTTCCGCGCGCGCGGCGGGCGACTCGCCCATATTCCATGTGCCCATGCCGAGCGCCGGGACGCGCTCGCCGTCGGGCAGGGTGACTTGCTTCATCGCTTGGCTTCCAGGTTGGCCGGGGTTGGGTGCCCGGCGGCACCCAACCACACTAGTTAACAACACCGGCAATGTACAACCGGCGCGGGCCGGCAATGCTTCAGACCAGTCCGGTCAGAAAATACAGCGCGATGACGAAAAACACCGCGGCGGTCTTGATCAGCGTGACCGCGAAGATATCGCGGTAGGACTCGCGGTGGGTCAGGCCGGTCACGGCCAGCAGCGTGATCACGGCGCCGTTGTGCGGCAGGGTGTCCATGCCGCCGCTGGCCATCGACACCACGCGATGCAGCACTTCCAGCGGGATCTGCATGGCCTGCGCGCCCGCGATGAAGGTTTGCGACATCGCCGCCAGCGCAATGCTCATGCCGCCCGAGGCCGAGCCGGTGATGCCGGCCAGCGTGCTGACCGAGACCGCGGCATTGACCAGCGGGTTGGGGATGGCGCGCAGCGCATCGCTGACCACCAGGAACCCCGGCAGCGCGGCGATGACGCCGCCGAAGCCGTATTCCGATGCCGTGTTCATCGAGGCCAGCAGCGCCCCGCCGACGGCGCCCTTGGTGCCCTCGGCAAACCGTTCGCGCAGCGCGCCAAAGGCGGTCGCCAGTACCACGGCGATGCCCAGCAGCAGCGCGCCTTCCACCGCCCAGATCGCGGTGACGCTGGCAATCTTGGTTTCCACCGGGCTGGCCAGGCCGGGCAGCGCCACGCTGCTGGATTCGCCGTACCACAGCGGAATCATCCGCGTCAGCCAGAAATTGGCCACGCCCACCACCACCAGCGGCAACAGCGCCAGCAGCGGGTGCGGCAGCTTGCCGGCCTGGCTGCGCTCGGGCTCGTTGCGCAGATTGGTGCCATAGCCCTCGCCGCGCGCGGCGGTGGCGCGGCGGCGCCATTCCAGGTAGCTCAGGCCCACCACCAGGATAAACAGCGACCCGGCCACGCCCAGCGCGGGCGCGGCCCACGAGGTGGTGTTGAAGAAATTGGTGGGAATGATGTTCTGGATCTGCGGGGTCCCCGGCAGCGAATCCATGGTGAACGAGAACGCGCCCAGCGCGATCGCGCCCGGCATCAGCCGCTTGGGGATGTTGCTCTGGCGATACAGCTCGGCGGCAAACGGGTAGACCGCGAACACCACCACGAACAGCGACACGCCGCCATAGGTCAGCAGCGCGCACACCGTGACGATCACCGCATTGGCGCGCGAGCGCCCGATATAGCGGATCGCCGCGGCAACGATGGACTCGGAAAAGCCCGATAGCTCGACCACCTTGCCGAACACCGCGCCTAATAAGAACACAGGGAAATACAGCTTCACGAAGCCGACCATCTTCTCCATGAAGATGCCGCTGAACACCGGCGCCACCGCCGACGGGTCGGTCAGCAGCACCGCGGCCAGCGCGGCGATCGGCGCGAACAGGATCACGCTGTAGCCGCGGTAAGCGGCGAACATCAGAAAGGCAAGGGCTGCCAGTACGATCAGGAACGACATCGGATCTCCTTCAGGGTTGCCTTCTCCTGAGGTGCGGTCCGTTGCCGCGCTGGGGCCTGCGCTTGTGGCGCGTTGTCTCTCTCTGTGCGTCAGGAAAAGGGATCAGCCGGCGACTGTGCCACAGCTTGGCCGGCGGCGAAACCTCGCGTCTCGCCGCCGGCGCCGGTGGTGGCCGGCATGAAGGAGCGGGGCGGCTTCACGCGTGCTGGTGGCGATATTCCTGCGTTCGCCCGCCGTAGCCATAGGCCGCGGCACGGGCGTCGATCACGTGGACATAAGAGACCGGATGCAGGTTGCCCAGCAGGCCGGACATGGTCTCGAACACGGCCGCGATGAACTGCGCCTTCTCCGCCTTGGTGTTGGTTTCATCGGTCACGCTGATATCCAGGTGAAAGGCGTTGCGGCCCTGCCCGGACAGCGGCGCGTCGGCGATGATCCAGTGGTCGTGCGGGATGTACTGGACCGTGACGGCAATCACGTCGCGCTGCTTGCCAAGCACGCGCTCGGTCAGGTCGGCGATGGCCTTGGCGCTGCGGCGGGTGAGGTCGGCATCGGGGTGGCCGGACAAGTGCAGGACGATGTGGGGCATGGCGGAGCTCCTTGGGTTTGGCGGGTTGGTGTAGCCATGGTAGGGCGTGGTGTAGTATCGGAAAAGCGGGAATAACCGATGCCTTCCATCGGTTATGCCGAAATCACTCCAACCCTGCCCGGAGGCTTGCCATGCGTGGACTCGACACCGACCAGTTGCGCACCTTCGTGACGGTTGCCGACAGCGGCAGCCTGTCGGCCGCGGCGCCCCGGCTGTTCCTGTCGCAGTCGTCGGTCAGCGAGCAGCTGCGCAAGCTGGAAGAGCGCGCCGGCGTGCCGCTGCTGACGCGCGGCCGCCACGGCGCGCAGCCGACGCCGGCCGGACAGCGGCTGCTGGCGCACGCGCGGCGCATCCTGGACCTGAACGAACTGGCCTTGCAGGAGTTGCGCGGCCACGCGCTGGAAGGCGAGCTGCGGCTGGCGGTGACCGACTATTTCCGCCCCGGCGAGATCGCCGGCATGCTGCGGCGCCTGCGCGAGCGCTATCCGTACCTGCGCCTGCACGTGACGGTGATGAAGAGCGCGGCGATCGATGCCGCCGCGGCGCGCGACGCCTTCGATATCGGCCTCAGCATGCGGCTGCCAGGCACGCGCGGAACCGCGGCGCGTGGCACGGTGCTGCGACGCGAGCCGCTCGCCTGGGTGGCGGCGCCGGCCGAGGCCGAGAGCCTGCCGGCGACCCTGCCGCTGGTGCTGCTGCCCGATACCTGCTCGCTGCACCAGTACGTGGTGCAGCGGCTCATGCGCAAGCGCGTGCCGTTCGAGATCGCGCATTCGGCGTCCGGCGTGGCGGGGCTGCACCTGGCGCTGGCGGCGGGACTGGGCCTGTCGTGCCTGAACGCGTCGGCGATCGGGCCCGGCGTGGCGCCGCTGGACGCCGCCACCATCGCGCGGCTGGGGCTGCCGCGCTTGCCCGAGGCGGAGTTCTTCCTGCTGCCGGGGCGGCGCGGGGAATCGGCATTCATTGCCGAGGCGCGCGATGCGCTCGCCGCGCAATTGGCCTAGACGACTTACCTGAGGTCAGAAAGTCACAAATGGGAGCATGCCGGCCAACCTGGTTGTGTTGAAAGCAACATATCTTGATTGGGAATAGGAATAATTCGCAATCTCGTTGACCATGACAATCCCGTAATCGATAATTCGCCCGCTTTTTCAAATTATTACAGTCGATTACAGGCCAATGAGAATAAAACTTCACCCGATTTGTGCCGCGGTGGCGGGGAGCTTCGTATTTCAACCGATGCTGGTGTGGGCGCAGTCCGCACCGGCGACCCCGGCGCAGTTGCCGGAGGTCACCGTCAAGGCGGACGTCAGCCGTGAACTGGGCGCGGGCTACAACCCGCCCAATGCGGTCAGCGCCACCAAGACCGAAGCGCCGCTGCGCGACGTCCCGCAAACCGTCAACGTGGTCACCGCCGACGTCATGCGCGACCAGCACGCCACCTCGATGCAGGACGCGCTGAAGAACGTGCCGGGCGTGTCGTTCTCGCACGGCGACGGCCAGCGCGACCAGGTCTCGATCCGCGGCTTCACCGCCATCGCCGACCAGTTCGTCGACGGCATCCGCGACGATGCGCTGTACTTCCGCGACATGTCCAACGTCGACCGCGTCGAGGTCATCAAGGGACCGGCAGCGGTGCTGTACGGGCGTGGCTCGTCGGGCGGCCTGATCAACCGCGTGACCAAGAAGCCCGGCATCGATGTCACCGACTTCGCGCTCAGCTACGGCATGTGGGCCGACCGCCGCGCCGAAGCCGACGTGGGCCGCGTGTTCGCCGACGGCGCCGCGGCGTTCCGCGTGACCGGCGCGGTGCAGAAGGCTAACAGCTACCGCTCGCAGCAGTTCCTGGACCGTGCGGCGATCGCGCCGTCGCTGGAGCTGCGGGTCGCGCCCGAGACCACCGTGCTGTTCCAGGCCGACTACCTGGAGGACCGCCGGGTGACTGACTTCGGCATCCCGGCGTACCGCGGGCGGCCGGTGGACGTGCCGGCGTCGCGCTACTACGGTGCGGCCAACGCGCGCGATGCGGACTACTCGCAGTCGCGTGTGTTCTCCGGCACTGCCACGATCAACCATCGCTTCAATGAGAACTGGTCGATCCGCAATGCGACGCGGTATTACCACTACTCGCTGGACCGCAACAACACGCTGACCTCGGCGGTCAACGAAGCGGCGCGCACCCTGACCATGAACCACGGCAATGTCCGCCGTGAGGAACATGGCTGGTTCAACCAGACCGACCTGATCCAGAAGGCGACGATTTTCGGCACCAAGCACGAGATCCTGTACGGCATGGAGATCGGCCAGCAGAACAAGGACCAGATCAACAACACCAAGCCGGTGCCGGGCACCTTCGACCTGTTCAACCCGGTGCTGCCGGTGCTGCCGCGCCCGGCGCCGGGCAACCCGACCACCTCGAACCTGGGCGTCTTCGACACGCTGGCGTTCTACACCCAGGACATGATCACCTTCAGCGAGCAGTGGAAGGCGCTGGTCGGGGTGCGCTACGACAACTTCCAGCAGGAAACCAAAAACCGCATCGCCGGCCAGCGCGACCTGTCGCGCAGCGACTCCGCCTGGAGCCCGCGTGCCGGCCTGGTGTGGCAGCCGAGCAAGACCCAGTCGTACTACGTGTCGTGGAGCAAGTCGTTCCAGCCGTCGGGCGAGGCCTTTGCGCTGGCCGCGAACAACGCCGACCTGGCCCCGGAGACCACCAACAATACCGAGGTGGGCGCCAAGTACGACTGGCTGAACGGCAAGGCCAGCACGACGATCTCGCTGTTCCGACTGGAGCGCTCCAACATCAAGGTGAGCTCGCCTAACAACGTGCTGATCCCGATTGGCGAGCAGCGCACCGACGGCGTCGAAATCTCCGGCGCGGCCGAGCTCGGCAGCGGCTGGCGCATGCTGGCCGGCTACGCCTACCTGGACGCCACCGTCACCAAGTCCAGCGCCGCGCTGCAGGGCAAGCGCGCCACCATCACGCCGCGCCACTCCGGCAACCTCTGGGTGACCAAGGACCTGGGCCACGGCTTCGGCGTCGGCCTCGGCGCCAACCTGGTGGGTGCGCGCTATGCCGATCCGCAGAACACCGTCACGCTGCCCGGCTACGTCACCGCCGACGCGATGGCCTGGTACCGCCGCGGCGCCTTCGAGGCCCAGCTCAACGTGTACAACCTGTTCGACAAGGGCTACATCGTCTCGGCGCATGGCACCAACGCCAACCTGAACATGCCTGGCGCTCCGCGCAGCGTCATGGCCACCCTGCGCTACCGCATGTAAAGCGCAGCATCGGGGACAAAAAAACCGGGCGGTTCATCACCGCCCGGTTTTTTTTCGCCTGCTGTTTCCGCTTCAGCCGGACATGCAACGGCATGCCCCGGAGAAACCCTGAGTGCGCCAGCGATCAGTGCTCGCGCTCCCAGGTCTGGGTGCGCCCGATCAGGCTGATGCCGATGAAGCCGCGCACGTTGAGCTTGTTGCCATCCTCGGCGAGCGACATCTTGCTCTTGTAGACCTTGCCGTTCTCCGGGTCGAGGATCTCGCCGCCGCTCCACTCGTTGTCGCCGGTCTTGCGCAGGCCGGACAGGATGGTCATGCCGATCAGCGGCTGGTCCTTGCGTGCGTCGGTGCACTTGTCGCACACCCTCGGCTTGCCGTCGCTGTCGACGAAGCTCTTGAGCAGGCGTCCGCTGTAGACGCCGTTCTTCTCGGTGATCTCCACCAGCCCGCGCGGCTTGCCGGTGTTGTCGTCGATGGTCTTCCACGTGCCGCTGGGCGTGGCCTGCGCCAGCGCCGCGGCGCTGCCGAGCAGGGTGGCGGCAAGCACCGCGGCGCGCATGGTGCAGGCAATGAGGGAAGGGCTGCGCATGATGTCTCCTTTGAGGTCCGTAGCCACGCCAATCTACTGGCGCTGCCGCCGCGCCGCAATCCGTCGCGGACCGGCGCGCGCCGCTGCGCGGCGCTTGCCTGCTGCCCGCCAGGCCGCATGCAGCGGGCGTTTGCGGGTTTTTGTGGCGCAGCAAAACGCGCCTGCGCACGGCCGCTGAAGCAATCCTCTAAGCGGACGTACGACGCACCGGGCGGCACCTCGCCGCGTCCTTCGCGACGGCGCGAACGCATCCGCAAAGCATCGCGCGCGCGCTCCGGATCGCGCGGCACGACGCGACCTCATCGCAGCGACTGCCGGAGTGTTGCCGCGACGCTTCGCTGTCGTCCGGCTTGGCTCGATCGCAACGCTTCGACGTCGCCGCGACGTCCTTGCGATGCCTTCGCGATGCCCTTTCGATGTTGCGTCGATGCAAACCGTTGCGTGCGCGCATCACTCTCGCGCGCGCTCGGCGATGGTGTCGCGCCGCGACCGACCCCGGTGTCGTCGAGCATCGAGCTCGGCGTCGCGCGTGCGTGCCGGGTCGAGTGTGTAAAGCATGCAGGGCGCGCGCCGGTGATCGCGTCGCGCGCGTGTCGGAGCGTGGCGCCGCACAGCTCGACGCGCGCCGCTCGCGCGTTGGTGCATCGCCCGCAAAGCCTTTGTCCATGCGGCTTTTCGGAAAGTGCGAGGACACGCGGCAGAGCTTTTCGCTGTCGTCGCGCGCATGCCGCGCGGCTTGTCATCGCTACGCGCGACGGTGTGTAAAAGCTGCGGCGCGCGCAGTCAGCGAAGGGGCATCGCGCAGCGTGCGCGAGCGCGCGTGGTGGGTCTCGACACGGGCATGCGCGCGACGCGTTTTGATGTCGTCGGCAACGTCTTCGTGACGACGCGCGTGAGAACTAGTTGGAGCGATCCATGCAGGCAAGTTTTTTTGCACTTTTTTCTTAACATCATCGTGCAAACGAATTATGATTCGCCTTGACAAGAGTCTCACTTCATTGCAGCGAAGCAGGAAGCAAGATGGAACCGAAAAGCGCGATGCGCGCTTCGATGCAATGACGAAGGTAGTAGCTGAGGAGCACGAGAACTTTGACGCAGACCAGGCCCGACCGGCTTCTTAAAACGCGTGCAGTCTCCCTTGGTCCATTAACGGGTTGGATCCGCTACCACCGAATGAATGCCGCCTGCCGTGCGCGAGGCCAAGCCCGCACCGCAGGCCTGCTGTCCGATATCTCCTCAATTCTGGCCGCGCGCCGGCTCAACGGGCGGTGCGGGCTGATCGAATATTCCAGGGCGCGGCATGTGCCCGAGACCCGCTTGCGGGCTCGCGCCGGCCGCCAAGTCACCGCCATGGGCGGTGCCCCTGCAACCGAATTCATTAGCGTGCAGCAGTGGTCGGGCCGCACGCCGATGAATCGCTCGCTCGACTGGGGCCGCGCTGCTGTGGCGCGCCTCGGGTCGGTCGGGTCGCCAACTTAGGTCATTCGATATTCACTCTCTAGTGAAGGAGTTATCCATGGCAACTGCTGCAAAGAAAAAGCCGGCGGCTAAGAAGGCCGCCAAGCCGGCCGCCAAGAAGGCTGCTGTGAAGAAGGTCGCCGCCAAGAAGGCTGCACCGGCCGCCAAGAAGGCAGCCGCCAAGAAGGCACCGGCCAAGAAGGCCGCGGTGAAGAAGGTCGCCGCCAAGAAGGCCGCACCGGCCAAGAAGGCAGCCGCCAAGAAGGCAGCACCGGCCAAGAAGGCCGCAGTGAAGAAGGTCGCCGCCAAGAAGGCCGCACCGGCCAAGAAGGCTGCTGCCAAGAAGGCACCGGCCAAGAAGGCCGCGGTGAAGAAGGTCGCTGCCAAGAAGGCCGCACCGGCCAAGAAGGCTGCTGCCAAGAAGGCGCCCGCCAAGAAGGCCGCTGCCAAGAAGGCTGCACCGGCCAAGAAGGCTGCTGCCAAGAAGCCGGCCGCCAAGAAGGCTGCTGCCAAGAAGCCGGCTGCCAAGAAGGCTGCCGCCAAGCCTGCCGCGGCCCCTGCCGTTGCTCCCGCTTCGGCTGCCAAGACCGCGCTGAACCCGGCTGCTGCCTGGCCGTTCCCGACGGGCAACCGTCCGTAAGCTGCGCCACCACGGCGTGGATCCTACCCGTTCCGCAAGGAACCTCAACGGCACGCACGTCGTGCCTGCATGACCGGATACCGCGTATCCGGTCCGCAAGACACCTGGTCTTGCCGACCCGCCGATGGCAACCGCCCGGCGGGTTTTTTCATGGGCGCGCCAGCGCCGCGCCAGGGCATGGAAAGGCCGCCAGAGCGGCCAAAGAAAAAGCGCCGCACCCTTGCGGGTACGGCGCCCGGGGAGCGCCTTTGGCGAAGGCCTGCGTGGCCGTCAGTGCGTGACGCGTGTCACGCCGCCGGAAGACAGCAGCCGCACCCGTTCGCCGGGACGGAAGGCTTCGTCGGCCTCCTGCGTGATCGCGCGCATCTCGCCGTTGTCCAGGCGCACGGTGATCTCCAGCGCGCGGCGCTGATTGATCTTGTTCTCCGCCGCGCTGCCGGCGATGCCGCCCAGCACCGCGCCGAGGATGCCGGCAGCCACCGCGCCGTTGCCGCCGCCGATGGTGCTGCCGGCCGCGATGCCGCCGATGGCGCCGCCGGCCAGCGTGCCGGCGCCGCTCTGGCTGCCCTGGATGGTGACCTCGCGGATGCCTTCGACCACGCCGTAACGCACGGTCTGCTCGCGCTGCGCCTGGCCGGTGCTGTAGACGCTGTTGGAATTGGATTGCGTGGCGCAGCCGGCCGCCAGCGTGGCAACCAGGGTAGCACCAAGGACGGCAAGCGCGCCGCCGCGTAGCTTGTTGTTCATGTCAGTTCCCGAAAAATTCGCCACGCGCCGGCCGCAGCTTAGGCGTAGCGGTACCCGAATGCAGACTGGAACCGGTTGCCGATTTCCTCGCGCGACAACCAGTGGTTCTGCGGACCCTGCTGCGCGATCTTGACCGACCCCATCAGCGATGCGAGACGGCCTGTCGTTTCCCAGTCTAATCCGTTTTCGATGCCGAAGAGCAGGCCGCCGCGGAAGGCGTCGCCACAGCCGGTCGGATCGACGATGCGCTCGGCCGCGACGGCCGGGATCGCGTACTGGCGGCCATCGGCAAAGATGCTGGCGCCGCGTTCACCGTGCGTGACGATGAAGGCACGAACCTTGGCGGCAACCTCGGCGCTGGTCCAGGCGGTGCGCGACAGCAGGACCTGCGCCTCGTAGTCATTGACTGTCACGTAACTGGCGAGTTCAACGAACTCCCGCAGGTCGTCGCCGTTGAACAGCGGCATGGCCTGGCCCAGGTCGAAGATGAACGGCACGCCGGCATCGGCGAACTGGCGCGCGTGGTGCAGCATCCCTTCGCGGCTGTCGGGCGCGACGATGCCCAGGCGCGGCGCCTTGTCGCCGCCCAGCGCGTCCTTGACGTGGTTCAGCTGCGACTGGCTCATTGCGCCAGGGTGGAAGGCGGTGATCTGGTTGTTGTCCAGGTCGGTGGTGATCATGGCCTGGGCGGTGAAGGTCTCCGGCAGCACGCGGATGTGGCCGGTGGGGATCTCCAGCTTGCGCAGGTATTCCAGGTAGGGCTCGGCGTCGATGCCGACGGTGGCCATCACCACCGGATCGCCGCCCAGCATCTTCAGCGTGTAGGCGATGTTGCCGGCGCAGCCGCCGAACTCGCGGCGCATGCCGGGCACCAGGAACGAGACGTTCAGCATGTGGATCTGGTCCGGCAGGATGTGTTCGCGGAAGCGTCCGTCGAACGTCATGATGGTGTCGTAGGCGACGGAGCCGCAGATCAGGCTGGCCATGCTCTCTCCAGGTGTCGGGGTTGGGTTCGGGTGGATCGGCGCCCATTGCGGGCAGAAGCTGTAACGCACAAAACAGAAGCGGCCGCCCCGTGGTCGCGGGCGGCCGCTGACATCGCAGGCGCGCCGCCTGTTACTTCAGCGCGGCCAGGGCGGCGTCGTAGTCGGGCTCGGTCTTGATCTCGGGCACCAGCTGGCTGTACTTGACGGTGTCGTTCTCGTCGAGCACCACCACCGCGCGGGCGGTCACGCCGGCGAGCGGGCCGGTCTTGATGTCGACGCCGTAGTTGCCCTTGAACTCGGCGCCGCGCATGGTCGACAGCGTCACCACGTTGGCCAGGCCTTCGGCGGTGCAGAAGCGGCCCATGGCGAACGGCAGGTCGGCGGAGATGGTCAGCACCACGGTGTTGGCCAGGCCGCTGGCAGCTTCGTTGAACTTGCGCGCGGACGCCTGGCACACCGGCGTATCCAGGCTCGGGACGATGTTCAGCACCTTGCGCTTGCCGGCGAAGTCGGCCAGCGTGACGTCCTTCAGGTCCTTGCCGACCAGCGAGAAGGCCGGGGCCTTGTCGCCGGCTTGCGGGAACTTGCCTGCTACTTCGATGGCGTTGCCGCCGAGGGTGACGTTGCTCATGTCTACTCCTTGATGTCTGATGGATTTCCGGTTGCGGTCCGGAGCGGGGGCAAGGCTCGCTGCCAGACTCGGATTCGGTCAGGCGGCGGGCCAGGAATTCAGGGGTAAAAAATCAGCACGCGATAGTTGGCTGGCGCCTGCTGCGTCCGGAATCGTACCCGAACCGGCAGCTCCATGCCCGCGCGCAGCCCTTGCGCGGCAAAGGCCTGCTGCGACGGCTCCAGGTATTCGGCGGGTTGCAACACCCGGCGCAGCAGCAACTGGTCCTGCAGGTCGGTCATCACCAGCTCGATCGCCGGCAGCGCGGTGCTGGCCCGGCCCAGGTTGCGCAGCGTGACGGCGAGCAGGTAGGTGTCGCCGCCTTCATCCTGGCGCTGCAGTTGCGAGGTCTCGATGCGCAGCGCATCGATGTCGCGCCACGGCGGCACCGTGCAGCCCAGCGGCGCGCATGCCGCCTCGAGTGCCGGGCGCAGCATCGGAAAGTGCCCGGCGAGCTGGCTGCGTCCCAGGTACGCAAGCTGCAACAGCGCGGCGATGGCGAGCACCACGGCTGCCACGCGCCACGCACCGCGGGGCACGGCAATGGGCCGGCGCGGCTGGCGTTCACGTTCGCGCTCGCGCGCGTGCCGCAGGAAGTCAGGGGCGAACACCGGGCCGGCAGGTGCTTCGGCGCGGACCCAGCGCCGCGTCGCCTGCTCGCGCGCGACGGCGCCGCCGGTGACGCTGGCAAGGGTGTCGGGGCCGGCGGAGCGCGCTTCGTCCTGCTCGCCGACGACGGACAAGGCGTTCGGCGGCGTGGCGGCCGCAGCCTGGTCAGCCGGGCGCCCCGTGTGATCCGGCCACGGCGCCGAGTCGGATGCCTGATCGGCCGATGCCGCACGCAGGAATTCGCTCGCGCTGGGGATGGCGCCGGGGGTCGGCGCCGCGGGTTTTTCGGCCGGGCTATCGAGCGCGCCGTGATCGAGCGCCGGCCAGGCGGTTGCCGGCGCGGGCGGTTGTGCCGCCGGTGCCGGTGCCGGGGTCGGAGCTGGGGCCACTTCGGCGACCGGGCTTGCCGCCTGCCGCTGCGCATCGCGCGCATCGCGGTCGGCGAGGGCTGCGTTGGCTTCGCGCAGCGCGCGCTCGATCTCGGCTTCGTCCATGCCGGCCTGCGGCGGCACGGCCATGTCCTCGGGCGACGACATCAGCATGGTCGGCGCATCCAGCGCAGGCACGTCGTAGCCGGGATCGATGGTCGGGGTGAAAGCGGGCGTCGGGGCGGGCGTCGGCGCGGGTGCCGCTGGCGACGATGCGAGCGGCGCGGGGGTGTCAGCGGCAGCGGGGGCAGGCGCGGCAGACGCTGCCGGCTTCTGTGCCGGGGCCGGGGCGCTGCCCGCGGTGGTGCCCGCCGGCAGCGGAATCTCGATCAGGTGCTCGCGCGCGTCGAACACCGTTTCGCACTGGCCGCAGCGCACCAGCCCCTGGCGCAGGCGCAGCTGGTCGGCGACCAGCCGGAAGGCGGTGCGGCAGGCCGGGCAGCGCGTGACTAGCTTGACGGCGGCCATCGGGCGGAATCAGGGGCGGGTGCCGTGCAGGCAGACCCAGCCTTCCTCGCTGCGCCACACCGTCAGCGGCAGCCAGGCCGCGTAGGCCGCGGCGACTTCGTCGGCCTGGCGCTCGAGCACGCCGGAAAGCACCAGCCGCCCGCCGGCGCGCACGCGCGCGCTCAGCATGGCCGCCATCAGCTTGAGCGGGTTGGACAGGATGTTGGCGACCACCAGGTCATAGCTGGCGTCGGACACCGATTCCGGCAGCGCGAACGACGCCTCGACGCGGTTGCGCTCGGCGTTGTAGCGCGACGCTTCCACCGCGTTGGGATCGATGTCGATGCCGACCGTGTCGCCCGCGCCCAGCTTGCGCGCGACGATCGCCAGGATGCCGGAGCCGCAGCCGTAGTCGAGCACGGTTTCGCCCGGCTTCAGGTTCTGCTCCAGCCACTGCATGCACAGCCGCGTGGTGGGGTGGCTGCCGGTGCCGAAGGCCAGGCCCGGGTCGAGCTCCAGCACCACGGCGTCGGGCTCGGGCGCGTCGTGCCACGACGGCACCACCCAGATGCGCTCGCCCACGCGGATCGGCTCGAACTGCGACTGCGTCAGCCGCACCCAGTCCTGGTCCTCGACCGCGCGCAGCTGGTACGCCGGCACCGGGTCGATGCCGAGCTGGTTGGCGGCAGCGGCCACCACCACGGCGGGATCGGCGTCGTCGCCGAACAGCGCGACCACGCGCGAGCGGTTCCACGCGAGTTGCTTCGGTTCCAGCCCGGGCTCGCCAAACAGCGGCTGCTCATCGGGCGTGTCGGCGTCGGCGTCTTCCACCGAGACCGACAGCGCGCCGAGGTCGAACAGGGCGTCAGACCAGGCCTCGGCCTGGTCCTGCGCCACTTCGATCACACATTCCTGAAATGCCACGGGCTTCCTTCTGTTGCTGCGGGTTGCTCAGACCGGTGCTCAGGCCTTCGCGCGTTCTGCCAGGCGATGCTCGAGATAATGAATGCTGGTGCCGCCTTCGACGAAGTTGGCGTCCATCATCAGCTCGCGGTGCAGCGGCACGTTGGTCTGGATGCCGTCCACCACCATTTCCGACAGCGCGATGCGCATGCGGGCGATGGCCTGCTCGCGCGTGGCGCCGTAGGTGATGATCTTGCCGATCATCGAATCGTAGTTGGGCGGGACGAAGTAACCATCATACGCGTGCGAGTCCACGCGCACACCGGGGCCGCCCGGCATGTGCCATGCGGTAATGCGCCCCGGCGACGGGGTGAACTTGAACGGATCTTCGGCGTTGACGCGGCATTCGATGGCGTGGCCGCGGAACTGCACGTCCTTCTGGCGGAAGCGCAGCTTCTCGCCGAAGGCGATGCGGATCTGCTCCTGCACGATGTCGATGCCGGTGATCATCTCGGTGACCGGGTGCTCCACCTGCACGCGCGTGTTCATCTCGATGAAGTAGAACTCGTTGTTTTCGTACAGGAACTCGAAGGTGCCGGCGCCGCGGTAGCCCATCTTCTTGCAGGCCTCGGCGCAACGGTCGCCGATGCGCTCGATCAGGCGGCGCGGGATATGCGGCGCGGGGGCTTCCTCGATCACCTTCTGGTGGCGGCGCTGCATCGAGCAGTCGCGCTCGCCCAGCCAGATGGCCTGCTTGTGCTGGTCGGCGAGGATCTGGATTTCCACATGGCGCGGGTTCTCGAGGAACTTCTCCATGTAGACCTCGGGATTGCCGAAGGCGCGGCCGGCTTCTTCGCGCGTCATGTTGACGGCGTTGATCAGCGCGGCTTCGGTATGCACCACGCGCATGCCGCGGCCACCGCCGCCGCCGGCGGCCTTGATGATCACCGGGTAGCCGACGCGGCGCGCGGTCGCCAGGATTTCCTTGGGATCGTCGGGCAGGGCGCCGTCGGAGCCGGGCACGCACGGCACGCCGGCCTTGATCATGGCCTGCTTGGCCGAGACCTTGTCACCCATCAGGCGAATGCTGTCGGCGGTCGGGCCGATGAAGACGAAGCCGGACTTTTCCACGCGCTCGGCAAAGTCCGAGTTCTCGGACAGGAAGCCGTAGCCGGGGTGGATGGCCTGCGCGTCGGTCACCTCGGCGGCCGAGATGATGGCGGGCATGTTCAGGTACGACAGTGGCGACGGGGCCGGGCCGATGCAGACGGCTTCGTCTGCCAGGCGCACGTACTTGGCCTCCTTGTCGGCCTCGGAGTACACCACGACCGTCTTGATGCCCAGCTCGCGGCAGGCGCGCTGGATGCGAAGAGCGATTTCGCCGCGGTTCGCGATCAGAATTTTTTCAAACATGGTCTCTCTCTGCGAGAACAGTAGCGGTCCCGCTGCGTGGCGCCATGGCGCGCCGGGCGCGCTCCGTGATGGCCTGTGGCCACCCGGGCCGCGATACTGCGGGAATTGCATGGAACTGCACGGAACGGGCCGCGAAGCCCACAACGTCCCTGGCGCCGGAAGCGCCGTGGCATGCCGCGTGGGACGGGCCGCCGGGAGGCCGCTTGCGCGGCCGGCGGCAGCCCCGGGGCCGGCATGCCGGTCAGGATCAGCCGATGACGAACAGCGGCTGGCCGTATTCCACGGCCTGGCCGTTCTCGACCAGGATTTCCTTGATGACGCCGGCCTTGTCGCACTCGATCTCGTTGAGCAGCTTCATGGCTTCGATGATGCAGACGGTCTGGCCTTCCTTGACGGCGTCGCCGACGTTGACGAAGGGCGCGGCGCCCGGCGACGGGGCACGGTAGAAGGTGCCCACCATCGGCGAGGTCACCACATGGCCGGCGGGCAGCTGCGCAACCGGCTCGGCAGCCGGTGCGGCGGCGCCGGCCGGGGCGGCCGCGGCCGGCACGGCGGCGGGCAGGGCCTGCATCTGCGGCATGGCCATCGGCGCGGCGACGACTTGCGGCGGTTGCTTGACGATGCGTACCTTGCCGTCGCCTTCGGTGACTTCCAGCTCGGAGATGCCGGATTCGGCCACCAGGTCGATAAGCGTCTTCAGCTTGCGCAGGTCCATCTTTTTATCCTCCTGAATCGGGTTTTCCGCCGCTGCCCGGGACGGGCCGTGGCGGAACAATCGTTGTGCCGGCCACCGGAAATCCGCACCCGCCGTGCCGAGGCACGCCAACGGGCGCAGGCCGCCGGGCGGCGCGCGCAGGTTGTCGAAAAAATCCTTGCGGGGGTTCAGCTCCCCGAACTGTCGGGCGGGGGCTGCTCCTGGCCCAGTACATAGTCCAGCGCCAGCAGGTAACCCTGCCAGCCAAGCCCGCAGACCACCCCGACCGCCACGTCCGAGAAGTACGAGTGGTGCCGGAAGCTTTCACGCCGGTGCACGTTCGACAGGTGCACCTCGATGAACGGGATCGCCACGCCGGCCAGCGCGTCGCGCAGCGCTACGCTGGTGTGCGTATAGGCAGCCGGGTTGATGATGATGAACTCGACCCCTTCCGCGCGAGCGGCGTGGATGCGGTCGACCAGCGCCCCCTCGTGGTTGGACTGGAACGTCTCCAGCGACGCGCCGGCTTTCGCCGCGCGTTCGGCCAGGGCCGCGTCGATATCGGCCAGCGTGGTGTGCCCGTAGGTCTCCGGCTCGCGCGTCCCCAGCAGGTTAAGGTTCGGCCCGTGCAGGACCAGCACCTTGCGGTAGCGGGGTGAGCGACGGATAGAGCGGGATGCAGTCACGGCGGCTCGACCAGATCAACGAAATTGCGCGGAGATTACCGTAGCTTAGAGGGATTTGTCTAGCACGCGATACAGGCCTTGGGGGCGCTCGCCGAGAGCTCGGCGGCCTTTTGAGCACTTTCGCACCAAAGCGGTCCGCAGCCGGGACGAATCCTTCAAAAAAGCCGAAATTCCGCGATATTGGCGGGAGTTGTGACTCAGGTGCGCGGCAGCACGGCACGCAGTTCGTCCGCCGTGACCCGGCCCATCTTGCGATACTTCACCGATCCGTCCGGATTGATGACCACCGTGTAGGGCAGGCCGCCGGCGCTGTTGCCAAAATTCCGGGACAACTCGGTGCCGGCGAAGCCAGCGACGGCCAGCGGATACGCCACCGGCACCTTCTGGGTGAACTGCTGGATGTTGGCCGCGGAATCGATACCGATGCCGACAAATTCCACCTGACGATGCTTGAACTCCTCATGCAGGGCAGTCAGCTCCGGCATTTCCTCGACGCACGGCCCACACCACGGTGCCCAGAAGTTGACCACCACGGTCTTGCCGCGCAACTTGCCCAGATCCAGTTCGGTCCCGGCGGGATCCGGCAGGCGCGACTGGAACAGGGTTTCGACGGCCTGATCGTTGGCGGGCTTCGGCGAGAACACGAAATGCCCGGCGAGCGCACCCGCGGCACAGGCGACCACGGCGACAGCGATCCACAGCCAGAGACGGGAGCGGCGGACGGGTGGGGCGACGGTTTTAGTCATGGAGGTGGCTTGACCAATGGAAGGTAAGGCGGGGGCTTCAGGCGTTGCCGGCGGCGTCAGCGGCATCCAGCAGGGCCTGCACGGCCTGCACATCGGCGCGGGCTGCCCGCCAGGAGGCATCCGTGCGCACTGCGCCGCGTTCATCGACGGCATCATACAGTGCTATATGGATGCCGACTGGCGCACCCAGTTCCGCGCGGACTTCGCCGGCCAAGAGACGCGCCTCG
Source organism: Cupriavidus alkaliphilus (assembly GCF_014191175.1). Taxonomy (NCBI): domain Bacteria; kingdom Pseudomonadati; phylum Pseudomonadota; class Betaproteobacteria; order Burkholderiales; family Burkholderiaceae; genus Cupriavidus; species Cupriavidus alkaliphilus. The sequence goes on from NZ_JACHWE010000001.1 coordinate 132,149, forward strand.
CGGCGGTCGGGCCACTGGCCCTTCCACAGGAAGCTCAGGGTTTCGACCTCGCCGCGGCCGCCGAAGTGGCGGCTTTCGCTGGTTTCGAAATCGACCCCGGCATTGATCAGGTGCAGCGTGGCGTCCTTGGGGCTGTCGCAGAAGCACTGCAGATAGATATCGGAGTGTTCCGTGGCGGTGCCGTTGAGCACCGCGCCGACCAGATAGGGCCGGAACGGCGCCAGGTCTTGCATTGCCATCACCGCCAGCCGGCGCAGCAGCGCCAGCACGCGCGGCTGGCTGTCGGCGTGGAACAGCGCCTGATAGGCGCGCACCTCGGCCTCGACCTGCTCGTTGTCGGGCAGCCATTCGCCCGGCACGCGTTGTTCGCCCAGCACCTGGCGCGCGGCCTTGCGCTTGGCGGTGGCGTAGTCGGCACCGTCCTCGGCAATCATGCGGGCGGCGGCCTGGGCGATTTCCTCGCGCAGGCGGGTGGGGTCTGGGGCGGTACGTCGGTTCATGCCCCATGATACCGGAGGCGTCCGCGGTCGCGCTGCGGCGCTGCCCGTGCTGCCGCAGTGCAGCGAAGGGCGCTGGCGCTCGGGTACAATCGAAGGCTTCCTGCCCGGCCGCCGCACCGCACGACACGGCTGCAACCCAGCCGCCGCGCCGCCGGGCCCGAATCCCCACGCCTGCGGGCTTCAAGTCTTTCCGGGAACCCATGCATATTCATATCCTTGGCATCTGCGGCACCTTCATGGGCGGCCTGGCGGTGCTGGCCAAGCAGGCCGGCCACCGCGTCACCGGCTGCGATGCCAACGTCTATCCGCCGATGAGCACCCAGCTCGAGGCCCAGGGAATCGAACTGATCGAGGGCTTCGACCCCGCCCAGCTGTCGCTGGAGCCGGACCTGTTCGTGATCGGCAATGTGGTCTCGCGCGGCAACCCGCTGATGGAGGCCATCCTCGACCGCAACCTCCCTTACGTGTCGGGCCCGCAATGGCTGGGCGAGCACGTGCTGGCGCGCAAGTGGGTGCTGGCGGTGGCCGGCACGCACGGCAAGACCACCACCACCTCGATGCTGGCCTGGATCCTCGAGGACGCCGGCTACAACCCTGGCTTCCTGGTGGGCGGGGTGCCGCAGAACTTCGGCATCTCGGCGCGCGTGACCGAGTCGGACTTCTTCGTGATCGAGGCCGACGAGTACGACACGGCGTTTTTCGACAAGCGCAGCAAGTTCGTCCACTATCGCCCGCGCACCGCCATCCTGAACAACCTGGAATACGATCACGCCGACATCTTCCCGGATCTGCCCGCGATCGAGACCCAGTTCCATCACCTGGTGCGCACCGTGCCGGGCCAGGGCCGGATCGTCGTCAACGGCGTGGAAGAGAGCCTGGCGCGGGTGCTGGAGCGCGGCTGCTGGAGTGAAGTGGAGCAGTTCGGCGTCGGCGACTGGCGCGAGAGCGACGCCGCCGGCACCGAGGCGGCGCCGGGCAAGGATGCGTTCGATGTCTGGTTCGGCGACGCCGTTGCCGGCACCGTGGTGTGGGACCTGCAGGGTACCCACAACCGCATGAACGCGCTGGCCGCGATTGCCGCCGCGCGCCACGTCGGCGTGCCGGCCGTGCAGGCGATCGCGTCGCTGTCGCGCTTCGCCAACGTCAAGCGCCGCATGGAAGTGCGCGGCGTGGCCAACGACGTCACGGTCTACGACGATTTCGCCCACCATCCCACCGCGATCCAGACCACGCTGGACGGGCTGCGCCGCAGCGTCGGCAATGCCCGCATCCTGGCGGTGCTGGAGCCGCGTTCCAACACCATGAAGCTGGGCGTGATGAAGGCGCAGCTGCCGGCCAGCCTGGAGCAGGCCGACCTGGTGTTCGGCTACGGCGCTCCCGCCGGCAAGGATGCGCTGGGCTGGGACCTGGCCGAAGCGCTGGCGCCGCTGGGCGCCACCGCCACCGCGTTCCAGGACCTGGGCGCGCTGGTGCAGGCGGTGCGCGCCGCGGCGCGGCCGGGCGACCATGTGCTGGTGATGAGCAACGGCGGCTTTGGCGGCGTCCACCAGAAGCTGCTGGACGCGCTGGCCCAGGGCAGCGCGGGCTGACCGGACTCGCCATGCTGCTGTATCTGCACGGATTCCGCTCTTCGCCCCAGTCGTTCAAGGCCCGGCTGGTGCAGGCGCGCATGCGCGAGTGGGGCGTGGGCCGCTACTACGCCTGCCCCACGCTCAATGTCTCGCCGGCCCTGGCCGTGGCCCAGGCCGAGGCGGCGATCCGGGCGGCGCAGGCGGGCGGCGACCAGGAGATCGCCATCGTCGGCTCGTCGCTGGGTGGCTTCTATGCGCGCTGGCTGGGCGAGCGGCACGGCTGCAAGACCGTATTGCTCAATCCCGCGATCCATCCCTGGACCGACCTCGAAAGCTACCTGGGCGAACAGCCGCTGTGGCACGGCGGCGGTTCGGTCACGGTCGAACGCCGCCACCTGCAGGAACTGCTGGACCTGCGCGTGGACCCCATCACCCGGCCCGAGCGCTATTACCTGATCGCCGCCACCGGCGACGAGGTGCTGGATTACCGCGAAATGCTGGAGGCCTGCCCTGGCGCGAACATCCGCGTGATCGAGGGCAGCGACCACGGCATCAGCGAATTTGCCGACTACGTCGACGATGTGCTCGCCTTCTGCGGCTATGGTCCCGGCGGCAAGGTGCCGGCCGGCGCCGGCGCGGCATGAGCGCGCAGTCGGTGCGCCGCGGCGGCTGGAGCCCGCACCTGGCTTTCGATGCGGCCATCCCGCCCAACCTGCGGCGCTGGGTCACCGGCGATGACGGCTCGCTGACGGCGCGGCTGGTGGCCGCGTCCGCGCGCTTTCGCGTGGCGCGGCTGCTGCAGGCGCCGCGGCGCCCGCTGGCCGACGAATGGCAGGCGCTGGGCCAGGCCGACCGTACTCCCGCGCTGACGCGCGAGGTGCTGCTGATCTGCGACGACATCCCCGCCGTATTCGCCCACACCGTGGTGCGGCTGCGCCATGCGCGCCGCGACTGGCCGTTCCTGCGCGGGCTGGGCGAGCGTCCGCTGGGCGGGCGCCTGTTCGTCGATCCGGCGGTGCGGCGCGAGCCGTTCCAGTTTGCGCGGCTGCTGCCGCACCACCCGCTGCGCCAGGCCCTGCACCGCGTGCTGCCGGAGATGGCGGCAGTGCCCATGCTGACCGCGCGGCGCTCGGTGTTCCGGCGCGGCGGCGGCGTCATGCTCGTGACAGAAGTGTTCCTGCCAGACCTGCTGTCGCGGCCATCCCCGGGGACCGAGGCGGTACCGCATCCCAAATATATGCGGACGACAGACCGAGGCCCTGTTTCGACACACACTACCGAAATCAAGAAAGAGACCACGAGATGAAACTGCAGGGTCGGGTTGCCATCATCACCGGTGCCGCCGCCGGCATCGGCTTTGCCACCGCGCAGCGCTTTGCCGAAGACGGCGCCATCGTCGTGCTGTGCGACGTGCAGGAAGCGCGCGTGCGCGAGGCCGCCGCCAGGCTGGCGGCCACCGGCGCCACCGTATCGGCCTACCGCGTCGACGTGACGCGCCGCGACGAGGTCGACGCCATGGTCGCCGCCGTGCTGGCCGCGCACGAGCGTGTCGATATCCTGGTCAACAACGCCGGCATCACCAAGGACGCGCGCCTGGCCAAGATGACCGAGGCCCAGTTCGATGCCGTCATCGACGTCAACCTGAAGGGCGTATTCAACTGCGCGCAGGCCGTGGCCGGGCTGATGACCGAGCAGGGCAAGGGCGTGATCCTGAACGCTTCGAGCGTGGTCGGCCTGTACGGCAATTTCGGCCAGACCAATTACGCGGCCAGCAAGTTCGGCGTGATCGGCTTCACCAAGACCTGGGCGCGCGAGCTCGGCCCCAAGGGCGTGCGCGTCAACGCGGTGTGCCCGGGCTTCGTCAACACCGAGATCCTGGCGACCGTGCCGGACAAGGTGCTGGACGGCATGAAGTCGTCGTGCTGGCTGCGCCGGCTGGCCGAGCCCGCCGAGATCGCCAGCATCTACGCCTTCCTGGCCAGCGACGATGCCAGCTACGTCAACGGCGTGGCGATCGAGGCCAGCGGCGGCATGTCGCTCTGAGCCCCGGGGTTTGGCCGGACCTTGGCCGGACCGGGGTGCGGTATCATGCCAGGTCTCAGGCCGGGTCATTGCCGGTCGCCGGCAGGCCGCCGACAGGCCCTCGCGCCCCGCACCCGTTCCCGTTCCCACGCGTTGATGTCCGGGTGCGCGCGGTGGCACCATTTCTCCCACAGGATCCGCTCCAGCGCTGGCCACAGGGCCGCCCGGCGCGGTTCCGCGCATAGTTGAAAGTACCGATCGATGCAGTTGCTGTTCGAAGAAGGCGGCGAGATCCGCGCCGGCACCGTGCTGAACCAGCAGGGCGAGGCTTACCAGGTGGAGCTGCCGGCCGGCAAGCGCACCAAGGTCAAGTCGCGCGACGTGCTGCTGCAGTTCGCGCAGCCGTCGGCGCCCGAGCTGGTGCGCCAGACCGGCGAGCTGGTGGCCGAGATCGACCTGGACTTCCTGTGGGAATGCGCGCCCGAGGCCGAGTTCGGCTTTGCCGAGCTGGCCGCCGAATACTACGGGGCCGAGCCCGGCGCGGTGCAGCAGGCGGCGCTGGCGATGGCGCTGCACGGCAATCCGGTGTACTTCCGCCGCAAGGGGCGCGGCCGCTACCAGCGCGCGCCCGAGGACCAGCTCAAGGCCGCGCTGGCCGCGCTCGAGCGCAAGCGCCAGCAGGCGCTGGTGCAGGCCGAATATGAAGACCAGCTGAAGGCGCTGACGCTGCCGGAATCGTTCCGCAACAAGGTGCTGCAGCTGCTGTTCAAGCCGGACAAGAACAGCCTGGAATACAAGGCCATGGACGCCGCCTGCAGCGCGCTCGGCATGTCGCCGATGCGGCTGATGGTGGCCGCCGGCGGCGTCGCCAGCGCGCGCGCGCTGCACGAGGCCAAGTTCCTCGCCGAGTGCTTCCCCAAGGGCACCGGCTTTCCCGATACCGATGTGCCCGAGCCGCCGGCCGACCTGCCGCTGGCCGAGGTCGAGGCGTTCTCGATCGACGACGTCACCACCACCGAGATCGACGATGCGCTGTCGGTAACGCAACTGCCCGACGGCAAGCTGCGCATCGGCATCCATATCGCCGCGCCGGCCCTTGGCATCCGCCGCGGCGAGCCGCTCGACGCGATCGCGCGCCAGCGCCTGTCGACGGTCTACTTCCCGGGCGACAAGATCACCATGCTGCCGGACCCGGTGGTCGAGCGCTACACGCTGCAGGAAGGCCGGGTTTGCCCGGCGCTGTCGCTGTACGTGACGGTGGACCCGTCGGTGTGGCTGATCACCGGCAGCGAGACCCGCGCCGAGATGGTGCCGATCGCCGCCAACCTGCGCCACAACCTGCTCGACGATGTCATCACCGAGGCCTCGCTCGCCGAGGGCACCGGCGACTACCCGTTCCGCGAGGAGCTGACCCGGCTGTGGCACTTTGCCGGCTACCTGTACGACGAGCGCCAGCGGGCGCGCCTGGCCAGCGGCCTGCGCCCGGAGACGCACAACCGCGCCGACTTCAACTTCTACCTCGACGACCAGGCCGACGGCAGCCAGCGCGTGCGCATCGAGCAGCGCAAGCGCGGCTCGCCGCTGGACAAGATCGTGGCCGAGATGATGATCCTGGCCAACAGCACCTGGGGCAAGCTGCTGGCGGACCATGGCGTCCCCGGCATCTACCGCACGCAAAAGGCGTGGGGCATGCACCGCACGCGCATGCAGACCTACCCGGCGCCGCACGAAGGCCTGGGCGTGGCGCAGTACGCGTGGAGCACCTCGCCGCTGCGCCGCTATGTCGACCTGGTCAACCAGTGGCAGATCCTGGCGGTGGCCCAGCACGGCGTGACCGCCAAGCTGGTGGCGCCGTTCAAGCCCAAGGACGCCGACCTGCTGGCCGCGGTGGCCGACTTTGAAGGCACCTACGCCGCCTATGCCGACCACCAGTCGACCATGGAGCGCTACTGGTGCCTGCGCTGGCTCAAGCAGGAAAACCGCGAGCGCCTGGTGGCCTCGGTGCTCAAGGAAGGCGCGGTGCGCTTCACCGAGATCCCGCTGGTCACGCGCGTGCCCGAGCTGGTGCAGGCGCAGCGCGGCACCCAGGTGCTGCTGGAAATCGGCGAGACCGACGAGATCACGCTGGAGGTCTCGTGCCGGGTGCTCGAGATCTTCGCCGGTGAAGGCGAAGTCCCCGAAGAAGAGCTCGAAAGCGACGAGGAAGCCGCCGAGTTGTCCGCCGAAGCCGCAGCCGAGGCCGCGGCCGAGGATGCCGCCGAGCAGGCCGCGGGCGTGGCCGATCCGGAGCCGGCCGAAGTGGACGGCGAAGCGGACGGCGACGCCGGCGGCGAGGCGTCGGGCGAGCGCGACACCGGCACCCCGGCGGCCGGCTGAAGCCTTCGGAAATCTGCGGGGCTCCCTTACAATGCGGGTCTGATCCGGAGCCCCGGTCCACGGTCTCCCGCTCTGCCAGCGGCACCGGCCGGTGCTGCCGCGGTTGTCTCCCGAGCCCTCATCCATCCATCGTGATCGCCACTCTTGCCGCTTCCCGCCCCTGGTGGCATGCCAGGTGGCACCACAGCAGTATGCTGGCCCGGGCACTGGCCATTTCCGTGGCCGTGCACGCGCTGCTGCTGATGGTGCGGGTGGCCGCGCCGGAAGTGTTCGAGATCAAGCGCAGCGACGCCGCGCTGGATGTGGTGCTGGTCAATGCCAAGTCCGCGCAGAAGCCGCGCAACCCGACCGCCCTGGCGCAGGCCAACCTCGACGGCGGCGGCGACCATGACCTGCAGCGCGCCACCACGCCGCTGCCGGCGCAGACCCTGACGCAGGAAGGCGACCTGGTGCGCCAGGTGCAGCGCCGCGTCGAACAGCTGGAACAGGAACAGCAGCGCCTGCTGACGCAGGCGCGCGAAGCCGCGCCCGCAGTGCGCAACCAGCCGCTCAGGCCGGGCGAGAAGCGCCAGGACACGCCGCTGCGCGGCCAGGACGAGCGCACCTCGGCAGACGAGATGGCCAGGCTGGAAGCCGAGATCGGCCGCAACCTGGAGCACTACGCCAAGCGGCCCAAGCGTTTCCAGCTGACCGCCACCAGTGCGCAGGCGGTCGACTACGCGCAGTACTACGACCGGCTGCGCCGCAAGATCGAGGCGCGCGGCACCACGGATTTCCCGCAACGCAACGGCAAGCCGCTCTACGGCCAGTTGATCCTGGTGATCAACGTCAACCGGCAGGGCAAGCTGGGCTACAACCGCGATGGCTACAACGTCGATGCCATCGACGTGGTCAAGAGCTCGGGCGATCCCGCGCTGGACCGCCAGGCGGTGGCGATCGTGCGCGCTGCCGCGCCCTTCGGCGCCTTTACCGCCGAGATGTCGGCGCGCCAGGACATCCTCGAAGTCATATCCACTTTCAAGTTTTCGCGCAGCGGGCTGGAAACCCGCCTGCAGGCACGCTGATGACATCCACTGACTCTTCCCAAGCCAGCGCCGACCGCTATGTGGTGATCGGCAACCCGGTCGCGCACAGCCGCTCGCCGGCGATCCACGGGGCCTTCGCGCGCCAGACCGGCGAGGCCGTGCAATATGACCGCCTGGAGGCGCCGCTGGACGGGTTTGCCGACACCGTGCGCCGGTTCTTCGCCGACGGTGGCTACGGCTGCAACGTGACCGTGCCGTTCAAGCTGGAAGCCTATGACCTGGCCGACCGCCTGACCGAGCGCGCCGAGGCCGCCGGCGCGGTCAACACGCTGTGGATCGAAGAGGGCTTGATCCATGGCGACAATACCGACGGCATCGGCCTGGTGCGCGATATCCAGGACAACCTCGACACGCTGATCGAGGGCAAGCGCGTGCTGCTGCTGGGTGCCGGCGGCGCGGCCATGGGCGCGATGCTGCCGCTGATCGAATGCCGGCCCTCGCGCATCGTGGTGGCCAACCGCACCGCGTCGCGCGCCAGCGACATGCTCGAAGAGTTTGTCGAGGCGGCCGACCAGTATGGCGTCGAGCTGTGGGGCGGCGGCCTCGATGCGCTCGAGGGCCTGTCCGAGGACGAGGCTGTCGACGTGGTGATCAATGCCTCGTCCAGCAGCCTGCAGGGCGAGGTGCCGCCGGTGCCGGAGTTCCTGCTGGGCGAAGGCGTGCTGGCCTACGACATGATGTACGGCGCCGAGCCAACCGTGTTCCTGCAGTTCGCGGCAGGCTGCGGCGCGCGCGTCAGCGACGGCCTCGGCATGCTGGTCGAGCAGGCCGCCGAGGCCTTCTATATCTGGCGCGGCGTGCGGCCCCGCACCGCGCCCGTGCTGGCCGAGCTGCGCGCCGCGCTGCAGGCCGAACGCAAGGGCTGACCGGGACGCCGCCGGCCGTGGCCAACCGCAACCGCACGGCCAGTGCCGCGCGCACCCACGCGGCGCCGGCGCGTGCCGTCTTCAATCCGGTGCGCTGGCTCGGCTACCTGCTGGGTTGCGTGGTCGCCGGCGTGGTGGCGATGCAGCTGTACTTCTTCGTGCAGATCGCCAGCTGGCAGTACCTCAATCCCACCACCACCACCTTCATGCGCGCCGAGCGCTGGCGCCTGTGCGGCATCAACGTGTGGAGCTGCGGCCTCGACCGGCAGTGGGTGCCGTACGACCGCATCTCGCGCAACCTCAAGCGCGCGGTGATCGCCAGCGAGGACGCCGACTTCGTCAACCATCCCGGCTATGAGCTCGATGCCATGCTCGATGCCTGGGAGCGCAACAAGAAGCGCGGGCGCATCGTGCGCGGCGGCTCCACCATCACGCAACAGCTGGCCAAGAACCTGTTCCTGTCGTCGGAGCAGCATTACCTGCGCAAGGGCCAGGAGCTCGCCATCACGTGGATGCTCGAGTTCTGGCTGGACAAGCAGCGCATCTACGAGATCTATCTGAATTCGGTGGAGTGGGGCGAGGGCGTGTTCGGCGCGCAGGCCGCGGCGCAGCACTACTTCCGCACCAGCGCCGACAAGCTCAGCGTGGGCCAGTCGGCGCGCCTGGCGGCGGCGCTGCCGGCGCCAAAGTGCTTCGACAAGAAGGAGTACTGCGCCAATGTGCGCGTGAACTTCCGCGCCAAGGCGGGCATCATCGCGCGGCGGATGGGGGCAGCGACGCTGCCCGACTGAAGCCGCCCGGCCTCAGCTCAGCCAACCCTTCCTGCGGAAATACACCAGCGGGATCGCCGCCGACACCGCCATCAGCGCAATCGCCCAAGGATACCCGGCGCCCCAGTCCAGTTCCGGCATGAACTTGAAGTTCATGCCGTAGATGCTGGCGATCAGCGTGGGCGGCATCAGCGCCACCGACACCACCGAGAACAATTTGATGATCTTGTTCTGGTTGATGTTGATGAAACCGACGGTGGCGTCCATCAGGAAGTTGATCTTGTCGAACAGGAACGCGGTGTGGTTTTCGATCGAGTCGATGTCGCGCAGGATCTGGCGCGCCTCGTCCTGCTGCTCGGCCGACAGCAGCTGGCTGCGCATCAGGAAGGACACCGCGCGGCGCGTGTCCATCACGTTGCGGCGGATGCGCCCGTTCAGATCTTCCTCGCGCGCGATGGTTTCCAGCACGTCGGCCGCGGCGGCATCGGTCACGTTCTCGGCCAGCACGCGGCGGCTGGCCTCTTCCAGGCGTTCGTAGATTTCCTCGATCGAGTCGGCCGAATATTCCGCATCGGTCGCGTACAGGTCCATCAGCACGTCCTTGGCGTTGCGCACCGAACCCGGGCGCATGCGCGCGCGCAGCCGCACCAGGCGGAACACCGGCAGGTCTTCGTCGTGGATGGAAAACAGCACGTCCTTGGTCAGCACGAAGGCGACGCGCACGTTGCGCGACACCTCTTCCTCGTCGAGCAGGAAGTCGGTGCGGATATGGATGTTCTCGTCCTCGCCTTCGAAATAACGCGCGGACGCTTCCAGGTCGCCCAGGTCTTCCAGTTCAGGAAGGGCGACGCCATAGGCTTCCTTGATCCAGTTCAGTTCCTCGTCGTCGGGATTGACGACATCGATCCAGATCGGCTTGTGCTGCAGCAGCTCATTGCGCTCGTCGACCTGCTCCTGGGCAAGCCGGCCTTTTTGCAGGACGAACAGGTTGATCATCCCCGGGATTCCTTATTGCTGATTGCGACGAAAAACAAAGACAAGCGCGAAGACAAGCGCAGGCGGCTCGCCGCATTCCCAGGTATTGCGTCATGCCCCGTCATGGCCCCGCGGCATGCCGCGCAAGGCCGGGCCACGGGCAAGCGTGATCGCGCTGTCCCGCGGCTGCGCGGGGCAGGCGGACAAGGCGATGGCGTTTGCCTGGGTTGGCTGGCTAGCCGGGAGAGGGAAGATCCGCCACGTCGGGCGCGCATGGAGGCGCCGCCGGTGGCACGGAAAGACACTCGCCCGCAGTTCTGACTGCGGGCAAGGCCGACGAAGCGCGGAGCCGGGTGCTCCGGGCGGGTCGTCGTTACGCAGCCCGCAGTGACATGGCATTCGCAGAGGTCGCAGCGTTGCCGCGCCAACTCGAACACCCGATGCTACTGCCCACGTAATTTCTCCGGGATTGTGATGGCCGCGAGTGTAGCCCAACGCGGGGTGGCTTGTTAAGTGAAATCTCCGCGACGGGCGCGCGCCGTTGCCGGCTCGCGACCGCGGCATGCACCGCGGGCGTCAGCCGGGCGCGCCGCGCAGCCGGCGCCACAGCAGCGGCGCCAGCATCACCGAGGACAGGGCCAGGAACATCAGCACGATCGCGGCGTAGTCCTGCCAGTGCGGCTGCTCGCCCAGCAGCCACATCCCGGAGAACACGCCGACCACCGGGATAAACATGATCGACAGGCTCGACACCACCGGCGGCAGGCTGCGCGCCAGCCCGAACCAGACCAGGTGGCAGAAGGCGAAGACCACCACCGCGTTATAGGCGATCGCGGCCCATTCGATGGCGGTGGGCATGCGCCAGCCGTCTTCCAGCAGCAGCGTGCCCAGCGCCAGGAAGGGCAGGGTCACGGCCAGCATCCAGAAGGTCATGGCGCCGATCGGCACGTCGGTCTGGGTACGCTTGATCAGCTGTGTGCCGAAGCCCCAGCCGGCCGCGGCCAGCAGCATCAGCAGCGTGCCGGCCGGGCTGCCGGTCAGCGCTGCGAGCTCGCCCGACAGCAGCAGCACCGTGCCCGCCAGCGCGCAGCCGATGCCCAGCCAGGCCCACGCGCCGATGCGCTCGCGGAAGAACACCAGGCCCCAGACCACCGCCCAGATCGGCATGGTGTAGCCCAGGATCGCGGCGCGGCCCGACGACAGCATCTTGACCGCGCAGATTGCCAACAGGTGCCAGACCACCATGTTGGGCAGCGCCAGCCGGAATACCGTGCCCCATTCGCGCCGCGGCACGGCCAGCGAATCGCCGCGCAGCCGCAGCGCCAGCCCCAGCGCCAGCAGCCCGCCGGCCATGCACAGCAGGCGGAAGCCCATCGCCGGAAAATGCGCCACGCCCACCTTCATGATGGGCCAGTTGATGCCCCAGGCGAGCGTCAGCACCACAAGGAGGAAGAGACCACGGCGATCGAGGGACATGAGGGGACGCGGCTGTGCGGGATGCCGCGCATTGTTTTGAGACGAAGCGCAAAACGATAGCACGCAGCGGGTAAAATTGCCGAAAGCGACATATGCTGCAGGGATGAAAGGTTTTCACGCCGCTGCGGCCAACCGCGCCGGCCGAGTCCATCGGCCAAGATCGACCAGGATCGGCCTCGCGATGAGACGCCGGCGCCACCAGGACATTCCGAGTACCCATGACTTTCACCGAGCAGCTTGCTGCCGCCTGGCAGCGCAACGATTCCCTCCTGTGCGTCGGGCTCGACCCTGATCCGCACAAGCTTCCTCTGTCCCTGACCGGGGCCGGCGGCGCCATCTTCTCGTTCTGCCGCGAGATCGTCGACGCAACCGCCGACCTGGTCTGCGCCTTCAAGCCGCAGATCGCCTACTTCCATTCGCAGCGCGCCGAAGACCAGCTCGAGCAGCTGATCCACTATATCCACGACGCTCACCCCGGCATCCCGGTGATCCTGGACGCCAAGCGCGGCGACATCGGCTCGACCGCCGAGCACTATGCGCTGGAAGCCTTCGAGCGCTACAAGGCCGATGCGGTCACGGTCAGCCCGTACATGGGCTTCGACTCGATGCAGCCCTATCTCGCCTATCCGGACCGCGGCGTGATCGTGCTGTGCCGCACCTCAAACCCGGGCGGTTCGGACGTGCAGTTCCTGCAGGTCGACGGCAAGCCGCTGTACCAGCTGGTGGCCGAGGCCGCGCGCGAGCGCTGGAACACCACCGGCCAGATGGGCCTGGTGGTCGGCGCGACCTTCCCCAACGAGATTGCGCGGGTGCGCCAGATCGTCGGCGACATGCCGCTGCTGATCCCCGGCATCGGCGCCCAGGGCGGCGACATCGAGGCCACGGTGAAGGCCGGGCGCACCGCCGACGGCACCGGCATGATGATCAATTCGTCGCGCGCCATCCTGTACGCCAGCCGCGAGAAGGACTTCGCGTCGGCGGCGCGCAACGTCGCGCTGCAGACGCGCGAGACCATCAACCGCTACCGCCACGGCTGACCGCCGTACGCGGCACGAAAAAAAACCGCGCCGGCAGGCGCGGTTTTTTTTTTGGCTCGGGCTGCGCGGCGGCAGTGCTTTCAGGCCTCGTTGCGCAGCAACTCCACCAATCCACGCATCGCGTGCTCGGCTGCCTGGCGCCGGATTTGCGCGCGGTCGCCAGGAAACCGCTGGGTCTCGACGACGGTGGTGATGCGGTTGCTCCAGCCAAAGCACACCATGCCCACGGGCTTTTCGGGGGTGCCGCCGTTCGGGCCGGCGACCCCGGTAATCGACAGCGACACCTGCGCGCGGCTGTTCAGCAGCGCCCCCTCCGCCATCGCGCGCGCAACCTCTTCGCTGACTGCGCCGTGATCGCGGATCAGCTTGGCCGGCACGCCCAGCATGGTCGACTTGGCCTCGTTGGAATACGTGACAAAGCCGCGCTCGAACCAGCCCGACGAGCCCGACACGTCGGTAATGGCGGCGGCGACCAGGCCGCCGGTGCAGGATTCGGCGGTGGCCAGCATCAGGGATTTGTCGGCTAGGGCGACGCCGGCCTGGATGGCGAGCTGGTCGAGCAGGCGGCTGACGGACATGATGGGTGCAGGGGTTGTTTTGGGGAATCAGTCTGGCGTTCGCCGCTCAGAACGAGCGCCACAGGGCAAACACCAGCAGCGTGTAGAACGCCGCGAAGATGTCGTCGAACATCACGCCGAAGCCGCCGCGCAGGCCCGGGCCTTTCAGGCTGCGATCATAGTGGCCGATCGGCGCCGGCTTGGCGATATCGAACAGCCGGAACCACAGGAACGCGGCGAACTGGCCCCAGAAACCGGTCGGCATGACAAAGGCCAGCACCAGCCAGAATGCCACGATCTCGTCCCAGACCATGCTGCCGTGGTCGTGCACGCCCATGTCGCGCGCGGTGCGGGCGCACGCCCACAGGCCCAGCACGAAGCCGCCGCCGATGATCCACAGCCAGGTTGCGGGCTCGATCCACAGTGAAATCACCACGAACGAGAGCCAGGCGTAGAGCGTGCCGACGGTGCCGGGGCCGACCGGCGACAGGCCCGAGCCGAAGCCGAAGGCGATCAGGTGCGCCGGATGCGCGAGCATGAAGCGCGCGCTCGGGCGCGTGACCTTGACGGTCTGGCCGGCTTCCAGGGTCAGGGCGGGGTCGCGCGGCGCGGCCCCGGGAGGGAAGGTGGACATCAAAATTGGCTCGTGTGATGCGGATACAGCTTATGGTTATGGCCGGCTTGCGCTGCGATGCGTGCGGGACTCCCGTGCCCGCGCAGGCGCCGATGCCGGCATCATGACATGCCTGTGACCCCGTGTCAGGGGGCAGCGAAATGGTCGAAGCTCGCGCCCTCGTAGCGGGTCGGGTTGCCGGCGCGGTCGACCAGCCGCAGGCCAGGCTCGGGCGTGATCGCACCGACGCGCGTCAGCGGCAGCGCGAGCCGCTCGCCGATCGCCGCAATGGCGTCGCGGTGCCCGGAGGGCGCGGTGAAACACAGCTCATAGTCGTCGCCGCCTGCCAGCACGCATTCGCGCTGGATGGCGTCCGGCTGGCCCGCCAGCACTGCCGACCGGGGCAGCGCGTCGACATCGACCAGTGCGCCCACCTGCGAACGCGCCAGGATATGGCCGAGGTCGCCGACCAGGCCGTCGGAGATATCCAGTGCCGCATGCGCCACGCCGCGCAAGGCCATGCCCAGCGCCACGCGCGGCGTGGGTGTGTCCATGCGCGGCCGCACCTGGCTGAATTCGGGTTCGGGCAGCAGCCATTCGCCCCGGCAGTCGCCTAGCGCCAGCCGGGCGTCGCCCAGGGTACCGGAGATCCAGATATCGTCGCCCGGGCGCGCCGCATCGCGGCGCAGCGCCGCGCGCAGCGGCACGTCGCCGAATACCGTCAGCGACAGCGTCAGCGGCCCGCGCGTGGTGTCGCCCCCCACCAGTTCGCAGCCGTGTTCGTCGGCCAGTGCCAGCATGCCTGCGGCAAGTTCGGCCAGCCATTCGGGCTCGGCCTCGGGCAGCGCCAGCGCCAGCGTGAAGGCGCGGGGCTCGGCGCCCATGGCGGCCAGGTCCGACAGGTTCACCGCCAGCGCCTTGTGGCCGAGCGCGCGCGGCGCCACGTCCGGGAAGAAATGCCGGCCGCTGACCAGCATGTCGGTGCTGATGGCGAGATGATGGCCGGGACGGCCCTCGATCAGCGCGCAGTCGTCGCCCACGCCGAGCGCGGCCTTGCGCACCGGCCGCGTGAAGTAGCGGCGGATCAGGTCGAATTCGGAAAGCTGGGCGGGCTGGGCGTTGGGCATGGTCGAGCGGCTGCCCGGGGTGGGCGGATGAGATGACGGCGGTTTTCCGGGGAGATCGTTGCCACTTGCCGGCAGATCCCGCAGCGGGCACGCGGCGTCAGCATGGGGTGCACCCGGCGTTTCAGCAAGATACTGCCGCGCATCACAGCCATGACCGCCATGCGCTGCGTCGCCTGGGCGCAGGGACGCTACGCTTGCTGGTGTTGCCCCCGAGGATGGGGCATATTGTACCGAATCGCAAAGGTGCCCCAAGCAAAAGGCTTATTGTGAAATAGTTTTTCACTATATAAAATGCTGGGTTCCAAAGGAAGAGAAGGGCGGACGCGTGGAGCCGGTCCGCCGATCGTCCCCGCCTTGTCAATGACGGCTCCACCGATTGGAAGATGCGCCGATGACCAGCCCACAGTCCCCGTCCCAAGACGATCTGAAACAGCAGCAGCGCGAGGCGCTGCGCAAAGCGGCGCTCGAGTATCACGAGTTTCCCACCCCTGGCAAGATTTCGGTCACGCCGACCAAGCCGCTGTCGAACCAGCGCGACCTGGCCCTGGCGTATTCGCCCGGCGTTGCCGCGGCCTGTGAAGAAATCGTTTCCGATCCGGCCAACTCGTTCCGCTATACCGCGCGTGGCAACCTGGTCGCGGTGATCACCAACGGCACCGCCGTGCTCGGCCTGGGCGACATTGGCGCCGCGGCCTCCAAGCCGGTGATGGAAGGCAAGGGCGGGCTGTTCAAGAAGTTTGCCGGTATCGACGTGTTCGATATCGAAATCGACGAGAAGGACCCGGAAAAGCTGGTCCAGATCATCGCCGCGCTGGAGCCCACCTTCGGCGGCATCAACCTGGAAGACATCAAGGCACCGGAATGCTTCTACGTCGAGCGCAAGCTGCGCGAGAAGATGAAGATTCCCGTCTTCCATGACGACCAGCACGGCACTGCCATCGTGGTGGCCGCGGCCATCATCAACGGCCTGAAAGTGGTCGGCAAGGACATCAAAAAGGTCAAGCTGGTTGCCTCCGGCGCCGGCGCGGCCGCGCTGGCCTGCCTGGACCTGCTGGTCGACATCGGCCTGCCGATCGAGAACATCTGGGTGACCGACCTCGCCGGCGTGGTCTATGAGGGCCGCACCGAACTGATGGACCCGGAAAAGGCGCGCTTCTCGCAAAAGACCGACAAGCGCAAGCTGGGCGAAGTGATCGACGGCGCCGACATCTTCCTGGGCCTGTCCGCGGCGGGCGTGCTGAAGCAGGACATGGTCCAGCGCATGGCCGACAAGCCGCTGGTGCTGGCGCTGGCCAACCCGAATCCGGAAATCTCGCCGGAACTGGTCAAGGAAGTGCGTCCGGACGCGGTGATGGCCACCGGCCGTACCGACTACCCGAACCAGGTCAACAACGTCCTGTGCTTCCCGTTCATCTTCCGCGGGGCGCTGGACTGCGGCGCCACCACCATCACGCGCGAGATGGAAATCGCCGCGGCCAATGCGCTGGCCGAACTGGCGCGGCAGGAGCAGAGCGACATCGTCGCCACTGCCTACGGCATCCAGGATCTGTCGTTCGGTCCCGAATACCTGATCCCGAAGCCGTTCGACCCGCGCCTGATCGTCAAGGTGGCGCCGGCCGTGGCCGAAGCCGCGATGAAGTCCGGCGTGGCCGCGCGCCCGATCGAGGACATGGACGCGTACCGCCTGCAGCTGCAGCAGTTCGTGTACCACTCCGGCACGGTGATGAAGCCGATCTACGCCGCCGCGCGCAAGGTCGAGATGGAGAAGAAGCGCATCGTCTTCGCCGAGGGCGAGGAAGAGCGGGTGCTGCGCGCGGTGCAGGTGATCGTCGACGAAAAGCTGGCCAACCCGATCCTGATCGGCCGCCCGGCAGTGCTCCAGCACCGCATCGAGCGCTTCGGCCTGCGCCTGCGCGCCGGCGTGGACTTCACCGTGGTCAACCCGGAACACGACGAGCGCTTCCGCGATTATTCCGACGCCTACTACCGCATGATGGCCCGCCAGGGCATCACGCCGCAGTACGCCAAGCTGGAAATGCGCCGCCGCACCACGCTGATCGGTGCGATGCTGGTGCACAAGGGCGAGGCCGACGGCATGATCTGCGGCACCGTCAGCAACACCGCGGCGCACCTGCGCTATATCGACCAGGTGCTGGGCGGCACCAACAAGGTCTATGCGGCGATGAACGGCCTGGTGCTGCCGGGTCGCCAGATCTTCCTGGTCGACACCCACGTCAACGTCGACCCGAGCGCCGAGGAACTGGCCGCGATCACGCTGATGGCCGCCGAGGAGCTGAAGCGCTTCGGCATCGAACCCAAGGTCGGCCTGCTGTCGCATTCGAACTTCGGCTCGTCCGAGGCGCCGTCGGCGCGCAAGATGCGCGAAACCCTGGCCATCCTGCGCGAGCAGGCGCCGGAGCTGGAGATCGACGGCGAGATGCACGGCGACTGCGCGCTCGACCAGAAGCTGCGCGACCAACTGGTGCCGGACGGCACGCTCAAGGGCGAAGCCAACCTGCTGGTGTGCCCGAATATCGACGCGGCCAATATCTCGTACAACCTGCTCAAGGTTGCCGCGGGCAACAATGTCGCGATCGGGCCGATCCTGCTGGGCGTGAAGGCGCCGGTGCACATCCTGACGCCGTCCGCAACGGTGCGCCGCATCGTCAACATGACGTCGCTGGTGGTGGTCGACGCCGCCGCCAAGCGCTAAGCCGGTCGCGCTGGCCCCGCGCGGGCCAGGGTGACGGAAAGCCGGGCTCGCCCGGCTTTTTTTATCGCCTCGCAATCCCGGTTAGTATGCGCACACATACGCTTAACATATTGAAACAATTGAAGAAATTGCGCTGCAACAGCGGCGGGATTGATTAATTGCGTGCATGCGCGTAACCTTACGCCTTTGATACAGGCGCTCGCCATGAGCGCCCCGGTGCGGCCGGCATTCCTCGCGCGACGCTTCAACCAGCGCAGAGGGGCAGGCCAGGGTGGCCCGGACAGATCGTCTACCCAACCAGCGGCAGGCTCGATTTCCGGTTCAACCAAGACAAGCAACGTGGGTTTCCAAGTTTCTCCGATGCGGCACGCAACGCGCATGCTGACCCGGTCCCTGACCGGCGCGGCGCTGGTGCTGGCCCTGGCGCAACCGACGCTGGCGCGCCAGGCGCAGACCGAAGGGCTGGGAACCATTGCAGTGCAGCAGTTGCCCAACGAAGCGCGGCAGACCCTGGAGCGCATCGAAGCCGGCGGCCCGTTCCCGTATGACAAGGACGGCTCGAGATTCGGCAACTACGAACGCATCCTGCCGCTGAAAGAACGCGGTTATTACCGCGAATACACGGTCAAGAGCGCCAGGAGCCGGAACCGGGGAGCCAAGCGGATCGTCTGCGGCGGGGAACAGCGCGCTGCCAACGATTGTTACTACACGGAAGACCACTACAACAGCTTCAAACGGATACTCAAATGATGACTGACATTTTCGGATTGGGCGACGCCCTTGCCGCCCGCGAAGAGCGCGGCGCCGGAGATGGCTGGCAGCGGGCTCAGCAGCAGGCCCAGAACCTATACGACAACGTGCTGATGATGCCGAGCCACGAGCTCATGCAAAAACTCCCGCCCGCGACCGCGCCCGTGGCCATGCCCGCCGGTCCCGGTTGGAACGACGGCACCAGCGAGGGGGCCATGAACCTGTTCAAGACGGTGCGTCCGAACATCGTCCAGTCGATCCGCGCCTTCCGCGTGCCGGAACTGGCCCAGGCCGCCGCCGATCTCGGCCAGCATTTCCTCTATGCCAATTGCGCGCATTGCGCGAGCAAGGCGGAGATCCTGGAAACCATCGCCACCTCGTTCACCTTCCCCAAGCATTTCGGCAAGAATTTCGACGCGCTGGCCGACTGCCTGACCGACATGATCTACAAGGCCGGCCCGCAGCCGGGTTTCGTGATCGTTCTGGAAGGGCTGCCGATCGCGCAGAAGTTCGACAAGGAAGCGCGCGAGGTGCTGCTCGACGTGTTCCGCGACGCCGCCGAATTCTGGGGCGAGCGCAAGGTGCAGTTCCGCGTGTTCTATTCGTTCGCCTGACCGCGCTGACTGCCGTTGCACGGCATACCAGGCAAAAAGCCCGCTGATGCGGGCTTTTTGCTTGTTGGGGCTGGTGCCGCGCTTATTCCTGCGCCGGCAGGTGGCCATGCGGCGTGAGCCGGTCGATCAGCTCCGGCAGGCCTTCGCTCAACTGCGCCGCCACATCGTCCTGCGACATGCCGGTGCTCTGTGCCAGCGACTGCAGCGCGCCGGTGTCGTTCAGCGCATCGTTCAGCGCCGACGGCGTGACCGGCTGGTTGGGGCCGCTGCCGATCCATGAATTGACCTGTTCGCCGAGCCCGGCCTGCGCCAGGATCTGCTGCAGCGCGCCGATGCCGCCGGCGGCAGCGCCCAGCGCCTGGCTGTTGGCCGGCGCGCCGCCCTGGCCGCCCAGCAGGCCGCCGAGCAGCGAGCCCAGGTCGAGGCCGCCGGTCGCGCCGCCCGGTGCGGTGCCGGCAGTGGCGCCGCCGCCGAGCATGCCGCCCAGCAGCCCGCCGAGGCTACCCAGCCCGCCCAGGCCATCATCGGACGCGGCCGCACCGCCGGCGGCATCGCCGCCTTGTGCGCGGCTGCGCATGGCCAGCGTTGCCAGCAGGCCGAGCGCTATCATCAGCTTGGGGTCGAGCCCGCCGGCCTGGCCGCTCTCTCCGCGCGCGCCGCCGAGCTGTCCGAGCACACCGCCCAGCACGCTATCGAGTAGTCCCATGGTCGACTCCTTTCAGTCAGGGTTGCAAGGTGACACAGGGCCGGGGTGGCCCCGTCGTCAGAATCCGCCCAGCAAGGCGTTCAGGGTTGCTAGGCATGCAAGCCCGGCGGTTTCCGTGCGCAGGATGCGCGGGCCGAGCGACACGCCGGTGAAACCGGCCTGCAGCGCGGCCTGTTCTTCCTCGGGGGCCAGGCCGCCTTCCGGGCCGATCAGCAAGGTGACGCCATCGGCCAGCAGCGCCTCGCGCCGTTGCGCCACCAGCGCCGGCAGCGCTTGCGCGGCACGCGGCGATACCAGCAGCCTGGTGCCGCCGTTACCGGACCGGTCTGCGCGCGCCAGCCACGTATCCAAGTTAGTGACCTCCGCCACCGCCGGCAAACGATTTCGGCCGCATTGCTCGCAGGCGGCCTGGACCAGGGCCTGCCAGTGCGCCTGGCGCTTCTGCGCGCGCTCGCCGGACAGGCGCACCACCGAGCGGCTGGCCTGCAGCGGCTGGATCGCCGCGACGCCGAGTTCGACTGCCTTCTCGATCAGCCAGTCCATCTTGTCGCCGCCGGCCAGGCCCTGTGCCAGCGTGACGCGGAAGGGCGGCTCGGCCTCTGTGGCGTCATGCGCGCCGATGCGCGCCAGCGCGTGGCGCTTGCCCAGTTCGACCAGCGTGGCGGCGTGGCTGCCGCCGCGGCCGTCGAACAGGGTGATGGCGTCGCCCGGCGCGAGGCGCAGCACCTGCGCGTGGCGCACCACCGGTTCGGGCAGCGGGAAATCCGATTCGGCGGCCAGCACGGTGTCTGCGCCGCCGACAAAAAATCGTGGCGCCATCAGCTTGCCTGGCCTGCCTGGCTGGCTTGATTCAGCGGCTTGCCGAAGCCCCAGCGGTAGCCGTCGGGATCCTCGACCATGCAGTAGCGGTCGCCCCAGAACTGGTCGGCGGGCGCCATCAGGCTGACCGCGCCGGCATCGACCGCGCGTTGGTGCATGGCGTCGACATCGTCGCAATAGACATAGAAGGTTTGCGGGCACTCCACGCCCAGCGAGCGCGGCGTGCGCGCGGTGCTGCCCCACGCGCCCTCGGGCGCGAACATCACCACCAGCTGGCCCTGGTAGTGCATCTCGGCGTGGGTGGGGACGCCGTTCTCGTCGACCACGTTGCCGGGGGTGAAGCCGAAGGCGGCGCCATAGAAGTCCAGCGCGGCGCGGCCGTTGGCGACGGTCAGGTAGGGGGTGAGCCAGGGGGTGTTGGCCGGTCTGGTCATGATCGTCTCCTTGATCGTCTCCTGGTTGCGGGAAACCCGGCGCGGCGGCTTGCCGCGCGGTGCGAGAGTGCATCTTACGCGTGCCGCGCTACGCTGTCGAAGTGCCGCGCCACCGTCCGGGGCAGGGCGCCGGGGTGAAGCATCAGGCATGCCGGGGCCCGGATAGTTCCGGTTGCCGGCATGCGGCAGTGCAGGGGGCCCGCGATGATCGCCCGGACTCGGCCGAGGGGGCGCAGGGAGTCCGGAAAACCCCCTAGCTTCTGCTAAAATTGCGGTTTTCCTGCCGCCAAGGCTCACGCCGAATCCGCCCGCATGTCCGCCCTTGCCCATCCCGCCACAAGTCCCTTTGCTTCCCAGCCCGCCAAGCTGATGGCCGACGCCATCCGCGTGCTTGCCATGGACGCCGTCCAGCAGGCCAATTCCGGCCACCCCGGTGCGCCGATGGGCATGGCAGACATCGCCGTGGCGCTGTGGGGCCGGCACCTGAAGCACAACCCGAGCAACCCGCAGTGGGCCGACCGCGACCGCTTCGTGCTGTCCAACGGCCACGGCTCGATGCTGATCTACGCGCTGCTGCACCTGACCGGCTATGACCTGCCGATCGAAGAGCTGAAGAACTTCCGCCAGCTGCACAGCAAGACCGCCGGCCACCCCGAATACGGCATCACCCCGGGCGTGGAAACCACCACCGGCCCGCTCGGCCAGGGCATCACCAACGCGGTCGGCATGGCGCTCGCCGAGCGCCTGCTGGGCGAGGAATTCAACCGCCCGGGCTTCGACATCGTCGACCACTACACCTATGTGTTCCTGGGCGACGGCTGCCTGATGGAAGGCATCTCGCATGAAGCCTGCTCGCTGGCCGGCACGCTCAAGCTGAACAAGCTGATTGCGCTGTGGGACGACAACGGCATCTCGATCGACGGCGACGTGGTGCACTGGTTCAACGACGACACCCCGAAGCGCTTCGAAGCCTACGGCTGGAACGTGATCCGCGGCATCGACGGCCACGACGTGGTCGCGGTCGACAACGCCATCGCACAGGCCAAGGCCAGCGACAAGCCGACCCTGATCTGCTGCCGCACCAAGATCGGCAAGGGCGCGCCCAACAAGGAAGGCGGCCACGACGTGCACGGCGCCCCGCTGGGCGGTGCCGAAGTGCTGGCCACGCGCGAGGCGCTGGGCTGGGCCCATGCCCCGTTCGAAGTGCCCGCCGCGGTCTATGACGCCTGGGACGCCAAGGCCAACGGCCAGGCGCTGGAGCGTGCCTGGAACGCGCTGTTCGAATCGTATGCCGAGCGCCACCCGTACGAGGCCGGTGAGTTCACCCGCCGCATGAAGGGCGAACTGCCGGGCGCGTTCGATGCCGCCGTCGAAGCCTTTATCGCCAAGTGCGAGGAAAAGGCCGAGACCATCGCCACCCGCAAGGCCAGCCAGAACACCATCGAGGCCTTCGGCCCGGTGCTGCCCGAGTTCCTCGGCGGCTCGGCCGACCTGACCGGCTCGAACCTGACCAACTGGTCGGGCAGCAAGGCGGTGCGCGTCGACGCCTGGGGCAACCACATCAACTACGGTGTGCGCGAGTTCGGCATGAGCGCCATCCTGAACGGCATCACGCTGCATGGCGGCTACATCCCCTACGGCGCGACCTTCCTGACGTTCTCGGACTACAGCCGCAATGCGCTGCGCATGGCGGCGCTGATGAAGATCCGCTCGCTGTTCGTGTTCACCCATGACTCGATCGGCCTGGGCGAAGACGGTCCGACCCACCAGTCGATCGAGCACGTCGCCAGCCTGCGCCTGATCCCCAACCTGGACGTCTGGCGTACCGCCGACACCACCGAGACCGCCGTGGCCTGGGCCGAGGCGATCCGCCGCGAGAATGGCCCGAGCTGCCTGATCTTCAGCCGCCAGAACCTGCCGTTCCAGCAGCGCGACGCCGCCACCCGCGCCAATATCGCGCGCGGCGGCTACGTGCTGCGCGACAGCGTCAATGCCAAGACGGGCCGTCCGGACGCCGTGATCCTGGCCACCGGCTCCGAAGTGGGCCTGGCCGTCGGCGCCGCCGATGCGCTGGCCGCCGAAGGCGTGCACGTGCGCGTGGTGTCGATTCCCGCGACCACCGTGTTCGACAAGCAGGACACCGCCTACAAGGCCAGCGTGCTGCCGGCCGGCGTGCCGCGCGTGGCGGTCGAGGCGGGCGTGACGGACTTCTGGTGGAAGTACCAGGTCCAGGCGGTGGTGGGCATCGACACCTTCGGTGAATCGGCCCCGGCCGGCGTGCTGTTCAAGCACTTCGGCTTTACTGTCGACAACGTCGTGCGTACGGTGAAAGACTCCCTTATCTAAGCATCCGGGCGCTCGAGCCGCGCGGTGCGCCGCGCGGCAGAGGCGGCGCCCACCGGTTTCCATCGATCCTCAGGAGAGACAGTCATGACCATCAAGATCGGCATCAACGGCTTCGGCCGCATCGGACGCATGGTGTTCCGCGCCGCCGCCGCCAACTTCAAGGACATCGAAGTCGTTGCCATCAACGACCTGCTCGAGCCCGACTACCTGGCCTACATGCTGAAGTACGACTCGGTGCACGGCCGCTTCGACGGCGAAGTGTCGGTCGACGGCAACACCCTGGTCGTCAACGGCAAGAAGATCCGCCTGACCGCCGTCAAGGATCCGGCTGAGCTCAAGTGGGGCGAAGTCGGCGCCGACGTGGTGATCGAGTCGACCGGCATCTTCCTGACCAAGGAAGGCGCGCAGAAGCACATCGACGCGGGCGCCAAGAAGGTGATCATGTCGGCCCCGTCCAAGGACGACACCCCGATGTTCGTGTACGGCGTGAACCACGACACGTACAAGGGCGAGGCGATCATCTCCAACGCCAGCTGCACCACCAACTGCCTGGCCCCGGTGGCCAAGGTGCTGAACGACAAGTGGGGCATCAAGCGCGGCCTGATGACCACCGTGCACGCCGCCACCGCCACGCAGAAGACCGTCGACGGCCCGTCCAACAAGGACTGGCGCGGCGGCCGCGGCATCCTGGAAAACATCATCCCGTCGTCGACCGGCGCCGCCAAGGCCGTGGGCGTGGTGATTCCGCAGCTGAACAAGAAGCTGACCGGCATGTCGTTCCGCGTGCCGACCTCGGACGTGTCGGTGGTCGACCTGACCGTCGAGCTGGAAAAGTCCGCTTCGTACGAAGAAATCTGCGCCGAGATGAAGGCCCAGAGCGAAGGCGCGCTGAAGGGCGTGCTGGGCTACACCGAAGACAAGGTGGTTGCCACGGACTTCCGCGGCGATGCCCGCACCTCGATCTTCGACGCCGAAGCCGGCATCGCGCTGGACGGCACCTTCATCAAGGTCGTGAGCTGGTACGACAACGAGTGGGGCTACTCGAACAAGTGCCTGGAAATGGCACGCGTGGTGGCCAAGTAAATCGCGCCTGCCGCACTCGGGAAACGCGCCTGCGGGCGCGTTTTTCTTTTTTCAGGCAGGATGCTGATCTGCTGCCGCGGCTGAAATAGTTGCGTCAGAAAAGAATGATAAAAGTGGAACCCTAAGGTCGAGGATAGCTACGGCGAAGTGCTGGTTGCGACGCCGCCAATGTACGCATCTACGATCAATTGCGGCGAAATCACGCAATTTTTCGGAGTTATGCCATGGGCAGCCGTTTCAGAAATGCCGAATTTGCTTTCCGAGCCTGATTTTTCCTCTTACACTGTTAAGACGCTGTTGAAATCTGATGTGCAGCCAGTGCAAGTGGTGGGGCCATCTTAGCTGTGAAAAATCTGACCGGGGGCCTGATCATGGTGAACGTAGACACAAAGCTTCTAGTGATCTTCACCGAGCTGCTGAGCAAGCGTAATGCCACCTACGTGGCTGAGAAGATGCACATGACCGCGCCGGCGGTCTCGCATTCGCTGGGCAGGCTGCGCGAAATTTTTGACGATCCACTCTTTATCCGCGTCCCGCACGGGCTGACGCCGACGCCGCGCGCGCTCGAGCTGGGGCCGAAGATCCGCGACATGCTGGACCTGTGGTCGTCCATCAACGAGGGCGACGCGGACAACTTCGATCCGGCCACCGCCACCGGCACGCTGAACATCGGCTTTGCCGCGGAACTGGGCGATACGGTGTTCAACCGTTTCGTACTGCGCATCAAGGCGCTGGCGCCGGACCTGCATATCAAGCTGGTCGAGTCCCATTCGTGGGAAACCGACGTGGCGTCGATGCGCGCCAATGAACTCGACCTGGCCTTCTCGCCGTTCCCGACCCGCCATCCGGAAATCGTCGAGGAAATGGTGACGTCGCTGAACCTGTGGGTGTGCGCGCGCAAGGACCATCCGGTGCTGAAGGGCCACTGCACGCTGGAGCAATACCTGGACTGCGGCCATATCTTCATGGCGCATTCCGGTGGCTCCGGCCGCCCGGCGCCTTCGCTGATCCCGCTCGACTACGCGCTGCAGCAGCGCGGCCTGAAGCGCAACGCCTCGCTGACGGTGCATTCGTGGCGCGCCCAGGCCGAACTGGCCTCGCAGACGGACATGATCTTCACCGTCAACGCACTGACCAAGGACATGGCCTGCGAAACGTACGGCCTGAAGGCCTTCCCGCTGCCGGCGGAGCTGAATACCACGCTCGGGCTGAACATGTTCTGGCACCGCAGCCGCAACACCCACCCGATGCTGGTGTGGGCGCGCGGCCTGTTTCGCCAGGTAGTGGGCGAGTTCGTCGGCCTGCCGCCGGCTCGCCCGGCACGGGTGGTGAGCGAGCAGGACCTGCAGGACCTGCAGGCGCGCTGACCCTCGGCGGCAGCAAGCCACCAACAAAAAACCGGCGCCTGGCGCCGGTTTTTTGTTGCCCGTCTGCGCTCCGGCAAGGGAGCGAGCGGTTGCTTATCGTTTGGGTCTGTGGGGACAGTTTGTTTTGGTGCAGTTGCCGTACAGCGACAACGCGTGTTCCTGCAGGGTGAAGCCGCGCTCGCGCGCAATGCTTTGCTGGCGGTGCTCGATCTCGGAATCGAAGAATTCCTCGACCCGGCCGCAATCCAGGCACACCAGGTGGTCGTGGTGCTTGCCTTCGTTGAGCTCGAAGATCGCCTTGCCGGACTCGAAGTTGTTGCGCGACAGCAGGCCGGCCTGCTCGAACTGGGTCAGCACGCGGTAGACGGTGGCCAGGCCGATATCCATATGCTCGTTGAGCAGGATGCGGTAGACGTCTTCCGCGCTCAGGTGACGCTGTTCGCTGGTCTGAAAAATTTCAAGAATCTTCAGCCTGGGCACGGTCGCCTTCAGGCCGATATTCTTGAGGTCCGCCGGACTCGGCATGTGGGTGACTCCCTAGAGTACAATGTCTGGATAGTTGAATCATAAGGGTTTTGGCAGCAAAAGTCGCTCGTGCCGACGATGTCCAGAGGTCGGCGTCGCGTGCCCGGCAAGCTTGCCGACCCATGTGGTTGCGGCGGCAGATGCCATCCGCTCGTGTGGTGCAATCGGCGCATTTTGCGCCGTTTTCATGCCTGCGCAGCCCGCTCTCTGCCGCGTTACTTTTTCTTTCCCTCCGGAAACGAGATCCATGCGTTCTATCCGTTCGTCCGCCATGCGTCCGACGCTGGTTGTCTCCCTGCTGGCCGCGGCCCTGCTGGCCGGCGCCTGCTCGGCCTACGATTCCACTTCGCGCAAGGTAGCCAACGCCATCACGCCGTACCGGATCAACATCGTGCAAGGCAACTTCGTCTCGCGCGAAGCCGCTTCGCAGCTGCGCGAGGGCATGACCCGCGACCAGGTCAAGTTCCTGCTCGGCACGCCGCTGCTGACCGACGTGTTCCACGCCAACCGCTGGGATTATGTGTTTTCGTTCCGCCGCGGCAATACCTCGGTGGTGCAGCAGCGCCGCTACACGGTGTTCTTCGACGGCGACCGCCTGGTCAAGTTTGGCGGCGACGAACTTCCGTCCGAGTATGAGCTGATTGCCGAAATCGACGGCATGAAGAAGGCGCTCAAGGAGCAGACGCCGGGCAAGATCTCCACCAGCGCAGCCGCGGCCCCGGCCGAGCAGCAGACCACGGTCGAGAACTTCGTGCCGCGGCAGGCACAGCAGCCGGAAGCGCCCGGCGCTTCCGCGCAACCGGCGCAGGCGGCGCAGCCCGCCGCCGAAGCGTCGGCTCCGGCCCAGGCCACCGCGCCTGCCGACGCGCCCAAGCCCGCCGCCAACTGATCGACCACGCGCGCCCGCCGCGGCGCGCTGCCGGTTTTCCGGGCCGGCCAGGCATGGCCGGCTCGTTCCTCTTTCGCGCACCGCGCATATTCCGCAGAGCCAGACACCATGAACATCGCCATCGCAGGCGCATCGGGCCGCATGGGCCGCATGCTGATCGAACAAGTGCTGAACACCGACGGCGTGAAGCTGTCGGGCGCGCTCGACGTGCCGGGCTCGCCGGCGCTCGGCCAGGACGCGGGCCTGTTTCTGGGACGCAACACCGGCGTGGCGATCACGGCTGACTTGGAAGCCGGGCTGGCCGGCGCGGACTGCCTGATCGACTTCACCCGTCCGGAAGGCACGCTGGCGCACCTGGCCGCGGCGAAGAAGCTGGGCATCAAGATGGTGGTCGGCACCACCGGCTTCGACGAGGCCGGCAAGGCCGCGCTGGCCGAGGCCGCCAAATCGATCGGCATCGTCTTTGCGGCCAACTTCAGCGTCGGCGTCAATGCCACCTTCAAGCTGCTGGAAGTGGCGGCCAAGCTGCTGTCGAGCGGCTATGACATCGAGGTGATCGAGGCCCACCACCGCTTCAAGGTCGACGCCCCGTCGGGCACCGCGCTGAAGATGGGCGAAGTGATTGCCGATGCGCTGGGCCGCGACCTGAAGACCTGTGGCGTCTTCGCCCGCGAAGGCCATACCGGCGAGCGCGATCCCGGTTCGATCGGCTTTGCCACCATCCGCGGCGGCGACATCGTCGGCGACCACACCGTGATGTTCGCCGGCATCGGCGAGCGCATCGAGATCAGCCACAAGTCGTCGAGCCGCCAGTCGTATGCCGACGGCGCGGTGCGCTCGGCCCGTTTCCTGGCCGACAAGCCGACCGGGCTGTTCGACATGCAGGACGTGCTGGGCCTGAAGTAAGGGCGCCCCGGGGCGGCCAGCGCTGCCGCCACGGTTATAATCGATTGCTTTAGCATTGCACGCCGGGCGGGCGCCCAGACTGGCGCCGGCCGCTTTCCTTCGAACGAATCTTCCCGGATGCCGGCAGGCCAGTTGCCGCGCAGACGCTGTCCTGACCGCTGTCCCGACCATGCAAGACAAATACCTTCCTTCCGCCGTTGAACAAGCCGCCCAGCAGCACTGGCAAGCCATCGACGCCTATCGCGTGTCGGAGCATGCGGCCGGGCCCGACGGCAAGGAAAAGCCCAAGTTCTACGCCTGCTCGATGCTGCCGTATCCGTCGGGCAAGCTGCACATGGGCCACGTGCGCAACTACACCATCAACGACGTGATGGCGCGCTACCTGCGCATGAACGGCAACAACGTGCTGATGCCGATGGGCTGGGACGCGTTCGGCATGCCGGCGGAAAACGCCGCGCTGAACAACGGCGTGGCGCCGGCCGCCTGGACCTACGACAACATCGCTTACATGAAGAAGCAGATGCAGTCGATGGGCCTGGCGATCGACTGGTCGCGCGAGGTCGCCACCTGCAGCCCGGACTACTACCGCTGGAACCAGTGGCTGTTCCTGAAGATGCTGGAGAAGGGCATCGCCTACCGCAAGACCGGCACCGTCAACTGGGACCCGGTCGACCAGACCGTGCTGGCCAACGAGCAGGTCATCGACGGCCGCGGCTGGCGCTCGGGCGCGGTGGTCGAAAAGCGCGAGATCCCGATGTACTACCTGCGCATCACCGACTATGCGCAGGAACTGCTGGGCGACCTGGACCAGCTGGGCTGGCCCGAGCGCGTCAAGGTGATGCAGCAGAACTGGATCGGCAAGAGCGTGGGCGTGCGCTTTGCCTTCACCCATGACATCCCGGGCGAAGATGGCAAGCCGATCAACGACGGCAAGCTCTACGTCTTCACCACGCGCGCCGACACCATCATGGGCGTGACCTTCTGCGCGGTCGCCGCCGAGCACCCGCTGGCCACGCACGCCGCGCTGAACAATCCCGAACTGGCTGCCTTCATCGACGAATGCAAGCACGGCTCGGTCATGGAAGCCGACATGGCGACCATGGAGAAGAAGGGCATGCCGACCGGGCTGCAGGTGGTGCATCCCCTCACCGGCGCCAAGGTCGACGTGTGGGTCGGCAACTACGTGCTGATGAGCTACGGCGACGGCGCCGTGATGGGCGTGCCGGCGCACGACGAGCGCGACTTCGCCTTCGCCAACAAGTACCGGCTGCCGATCAGGCAAGTGATCGACGTCAAGGGCCAGCCGTACTCGACCGAAGCCTGGCAGGAATGGTACGGCGACAAGGAGCACGGCACCTGCATCCACAGCGGCAAGTATGACGGCCTGGGCTACCAGGCCGCGGTGGAAGCCATCGCCGCCGACCTGGGCGCGATGGGGCTGGGCGAGAAGAAGACCACCTGGCGCCTGCGCGACTGGGGCATCTCGCGCCAGCGCTACTGGGGCACGCCGATCCCGCTGATCCACTGCGACAGCTGCGGCGTGGTGCCGGTGCCCGAGCAGGACCTGCCGGTGGTGCTGCCCGAAGACCTGGTGCCGGACGGCACCGGCAACCCGCTGGCCAAGGATCCGCGCTTCCTGCAGTGCACCTGCCCGTCGTGCGGCAAGCCCGCGCGCCGCGAGACCGACACGATGGATACCTTCATCGATTCGTGCTGGTACTACATGCGCTATACCTGCCCGGACGCGGCCACCATGGTCGATGCCCGCAACGACTACTGGATGCCGATGGACCAGTACATCGGCGGCATCGAGCACGCGATCCTGCACCTGCTGTACGCGCGCTTCTGGACCAAGGTCATGCGCGACCTGGGCCTGGTCAAGTTCGACGAGCCGTTCACCAACCTGCTGACCCAGGGCATGGTGCTCAACGAGACCTACTACCGCGAAGACGCCGCCGGCAAGAAGACCTGGTACAACCCGGCCGAGGTCGACCTGCAGACCGACGAGCGCGGCCGCCCGGTGGGCGCCACGCTGCTCGCCGACGGCCAGCCGGTGGTGATCGGCGGGGTCGAGAAGATGTCGAAGTCCAAGAACAACGGCATCGACCCGCAGGCGCTGATCGACCAGTACGGCGCCGACACCGCGCGCCTGTTCGTGATGTTCGCCGCGCCGCCCGAGCAGCAGCTGGAGTGGAGCGGTTCGGGCGTGGAGGGCGCGTCGCGCTTCCTGCGCCGTGTGTGGAACTACGGCTATGCCAACGCCGCCGCCATCCGCGACGGTGCCGCCGGCGCGCCGGGCGCGGACGATGCCGAGCTGCGCCGCGAGATCCACGGCGTGCTCAAGCAGGCCAACTACGACTACCAGCGCATCCAGTACAACACCGTGGTGTCCGCCACCATGAAGATGCTGAACGCGCTGGACGACGCCAAGACCGCGTCGCCGGCGGCGCGCCGCGAGTGCTTCGGCATCCTGCTGCGCGTGCTGTACCCGGTGGTGCCGCACATCACCCACGGCCTGTGGGAGCAGCTGGGCTATGCCGCCGAGGCCGGCGACCTGCTCGACGCCCCCTGGCCGCAGGTCGATGAAGCCGCGCTGGTGCGCAGCGAAATCGAACTGGTGCTGCAGATCAACGGCAAGGTGCGCGGCAGCATCACCGTGCCCGCCGACGCCGACCGCGCCGCGATCGAGGCCACCGCCGCCGCCAGCGACACCGTGGCCAAGTTTGCCGAAGGCAAGGCGCCGAAGAAGATCGTGGTGGTGCCTGGCCGCCTGGTCAACGTGGTGCTTTGACAGCGCCGTCCGCCCGCCGGAACCTGACAGAGGAATCGCCAACCATGAAGCGACTGAACCTGGGACGCCGCAAGCTGCTTGCGGCCCTGCTGGCAGTGCCGGCCACGGGCCTGCTGGCCGGCTGCGGCTTCCATCTGCGCGGCAATTCGGACTTCGCCTTCAAGCGGCTCTATATCGGGATTCCGCCCAACTCGCTGATGGGCGCGGACCTGCGCCGCGCCATCCGCGGCGGCTCCGACACCCAGGTGGTGGCCGACCAGAAAGAGGCCGACGCGCTGCTGGACGTGCTGCAGGACACCCGCACCAAGTCCATCCTGTCGATCACGACCGAGGGCGTGGTGCGCGAATACCGCCTGACCCAGCGCTTCACCTTCCGCCTGCGCGACCCCGCCGGCAAGGAACTGATCGCGCCGTCGCAACTGGTGCTGACGCGCGACCTGACCTACAACGAAGCCAATACGCTGGCCAAGGACTACGAAGAGCAGCAGTTGTACCGCGACATGCAGCGCGACATCGTGCAGCAACTGATGCGCCGGCTGGCAGCGGTCAAGGCCATTTGACGCACGCATGCAGCTCAAGCTCGACGGGCTCGACGCGCACCTGAAGCAGGCCAAGGCCAAGGGCCTGGCGCCGCTGTACGTGGTGCATGGCGACGAGCACCTGCTGGTGCTCGAAGCGGTCGACCGCCTGCGCGCGGCGGCGCGCGAAGCCGGCTTCTCCGAGCGCGAGGTGCTGGTGGCCGAGCGCGGCTTCCACTGGGGCCGGCTGGTCGAGGCGCAGCAGTCGATGTCGCTGTTCGGCGACCGCAAGATCGTCGAGCTGCGCATCCCCTCGGGCAAGCCCGGCAAGGACGGCGGCGAGGCGCTGCGCGCCGTGGCCGCGCAGCCGTCGCCCGACGTGGTGATGCTGGTGACGCTGCCGCGGCTGGATTTTGCCGCGTCGAAGTCGGCGTGGTTCCAGGCGCTGGAAGGCGCCGGCGTGTCGATCAAGGTCGACACCGTGGACCGCACCCGCTTGCCGGCGTGGGTCGGCGAGCGGCTGGCGCTGCAGCAGCAGCGCGTGCAGGGTGGCGAGCCGGGCCGGCGCGCGCTGCAGTTCATCGCCGACAAGGTCGAAGGCAACCTGCTGGCGGCGCACCAGGAAATCCAGAAGCTGGGGCTGCTGTACCCGCCCGGCGAACTGGGCTTCGACCAGGTCCACGATGCGGTGCTGAACGTGGCCCGCTACGATGTCTTCAAGCTGTCGGAATCGATGCTCTCGGGCGACGTGCCGCGGCTGGTGCGCATGCTCGAAGGGCTGCGCGGCGAGGGCGAGGCCACGGTGCTGGTGCTGTGGGCGCTGACCGAGGAAATTCGCGTATTATCCAAGGTCCGGCAAGGGCTGGCGGGCGGCAAGCCGGCGGGCGTGCTGATGCGCGAACTGCGCGTCTGGGGCCCGCGCGAGCGGCTGGTGCCGCAGGCCGCGCAGCGCCTGTCGCAGCCACGGCTGGAAGCGGCCCTGGCGCTGGCCGCGCGGCTGGACCGCCAGGTCAAGGGCCTGCAGGACCTGCCCCCGCCAGGCGCCGCGCCGCTGCCGGCCGAGCCGTGGGACGGCTTGCAGCAACTGGCGCTGATGATTGCGCGCTGAGCGTTTGCTCCCGGAAGATTTGCTCCCCTCTCCCGCGCGCGGGAGAGGAGAGGAACACACACTGACGGCCTTTCCCCCGGCCACTGACATGACCGAGTTCGACCTCAACCAATACATGGACCGCGTCGGCCGCCAGGCCCGCGCTGCGTCGCGCGCGATGGCGCGTGCCTCCACCGCCGACAAGAACCGTGCGCTGCTGACCATTGCCGCGGCGATCCGCCGCGATGCCGACAAGCTCAAGGCAGTCAACGCACGCGACCTCGAGCGCGCCCGCGCCAACGGCCAGGACGCCGCCTTCGTCGACCGCCTGACGCTGTCGGACAAGGCCATCGACACCATGGCCGCGGGCCTGGAGCAGATCGCCGCGCTGGCCGACCCGATCGGCGAGATCTCGAACATGAAGTTCCGCCCGACCGGCATCCAGGTGGGCCAGATGCGCGTGCCGCTGGGCGTGATCGGCATCATCTACGAGTCGCGCCCCAACGTGACCATCGACGCCGCCGCGTTGTGCCTGAAGTCGGGCAACGCCACCATCCTGCGCGGCGGATCCGAGGCGATCGAATCCAACACCGCGCTGGCCGCGCTGGTGGCCGAGGGCCTGTCCGCGGCCGGCCTGCCGTCCGAGGCGGTGCAGGTGATCGAGACCACCGACCGCGCCGCGGTGGGCCGGCTGATCACCATGACCGAGTACGTCGACGTGATCGTGCCGCGTGGCGGCAAGAGCCTGATCGCGCGGCTGATGGAAGAAGCCCGCGTGCCGATGATCAAGCACCTGGACGGCATCTGCCACGTCTATATCGACGCCGAGGCCGACCTCGACAAGGCCGTGCGCGTCTGCGACAACGCCAAGACCCAGCGCTACGCGCCGTGCAACACCATGGAGACGCTGCTGGTATCGCAAGATATCGCCGCCGCCGCGCTGCCGCCGCTGTGCCGCATCTACCAGCAGAAGGGCGTCGAGCTGCGCGTGTGCCCGGCCACCCGCGCCACGCTGGAAGCGGCGGGCTTCGGCGGCCTGGTCGATGCCACCGAGGAAGACTGGCGCCTGGAATACCTGGCGCCGATCCTGGCCATCAAGACCGTTGCCGGCCTGGATGAAGCGATCGCGCATATCAACGAATACGGCTCGCACCATACCGACTCGATCATCACCGAGAACTACTCGGCGGGCATGCGCTTTATCCGCGAGGTCGATTCGGCCAGCGTGATGATCAATGCCTCGACCCGCTTCGCCGATGGCTTCGAGTACGGCCTGGGCGCGGAGATCGGCATCTCCAACGACAAGCTGCATGCGCGCGGCCCGGTCGGGCTGGAGGGGCTGACCTCGCTCAAGTACGTGGTGTTCGGGCACGGCGAGATCCGGACCTGACCCAAGCGCCGCCAACAACAAGAACCGTCCACTGCCGACCGCCTGCCGATGCTCTGGATCAAAGCGCTGCATATCGTCTTCGTCGTTTCGTGGTTTGCCGGCCTGTTCTACCTGCCGCGCATTTTCGTCAACCTGGCGATGGAGACCGACGCCGCCAGCACGCAGCGCCTGTTGCTGATGGCGCGCAAGCTGTTCCGCTTCATGACCATGCTGGCGGTGCCGGCGGTGGTGTTCGGGCTGTGGCTGTACCTGGGCTACGGCATCGGCCGCGGCGCCGGGCAGGGCTGGATGCATGCCAAGCTGGCGCTGGTGCTGGTGCTGATCGGCTACCACCACGGCTGCGGCGTGCTGCTGCGC
This sequence comes from Cupriavidus alkaliphilus, assembly GCF_014191175.1. NCBI lineage: Bacteria > Pseudomonadati > Pseudomonadota > Betaproteobacteria > Burkholderiales > Burkholderiaceae > Cupriavidus > Cupriavidus alkaliphilus. The sequence continues at coordinate 166,419 of NZ_JACHWE010000001.1, forward strand.
AAGTTCGAGGCGGGGCGCAACGCGCGCTCGCACAAGTTCTATCGCTGGTTCAACGAGCTGCCGGTGCTGGTGCTGCTGGCGGTGGTGATCCTGGTGGTGGTCAAGCCGTTCTGAGGCTGGGCGTCTTTCGCCCGCCTTTCGCCCCGCCTTTCGCCCCGCCTTTCGCTTATACATTGCTGCCTATTTCGTCGCGGAAACCAAAATGAGCAAGCTGGTCGACTATTATCTGACGCCGCAATCGCCTTACGTCTACATGGGCCATGCCCGTTTCAGCGCCATCGCCGAGCGCCACGGCGCGCAGGTGAACCTGAAGCCCTGCGATCTCGGCAAGGTGTTCTCGGTCTCGGGCGGGCTGCCGTTGGCGCAGCGCCCGCCGCAGCGGCAGGCATACCGGCTGGTGGAGCTCAAGCGCTGGAGCGCGTTCCTGAATCTTCCGCTGAACCTGGAGCCGACCTTCTTCCCGGTGTCGGGCGATGCCGCCAGCAAGCTGATCATTGCCGCGCAACTGGCGCACGGCACCGCGCGCGCGATGGCGCTGACCGGCGCGATCTGCGCCGCAGTGTGGGCGCAGCAGCGCAATATCGCCGATGCCGCCACGCTGGCGCAGATCGCCGACGAAGCCGGCCTCGATGGTGCCGGCCTGCTCAAGGCCAGCGAGGCGCAGTCGGTGCAGGCCGCCTATGCCCAGAACACGCAGGAGGCGATCTCGGCCGGCGTGTTCGGCGCGCCGTGGTACGTGTTCGACGGCGAGCCGTTCTGGGGCCAGGACCGCCTCGACTTTCTCGACCGCGCACTGGCCGCGGCTTGACCTAAGCTACCGATACTTCCCCGTCCGCCACGGCGGACGTTTTTGTTTGCAGGAATCCCTCTCATGACCCAAGCCTTCTTTGCCCCTTGCCCGCGCGGCCTGGAGAGCGCGCTCGCCGAAGAGCTGCGCGAGATCGCCGCGATGCCGGGCATGGCCGCGCTGGCGCCGTTCGCGGTGCACCAGGAAGTGCCGGGCGGCGTCAATTTTTCGGGCGAGATGGCCGCCGCCTATGCGGTCAACCTGCATTCGCGCATTGCCAGCCGGGTGCTGATGCGCGTGGCCGCGCGCGGCTACCGGCACGAGGACGACATTTACACGCTGGCCCGCGGGGTGCGCTGGGAACAGTGGTTCTCGCCAGACGAGTCGCTGCGCGTGGACATTACGTCGCACAAAGCGCCGCTGCGCAGCCTCAATTTCACCGCGCTGCGGGTCAAGGACGGCGTCTGCGACGCCATGCGCGAGCGCCTGGGAGCCCGCCCGAGCGTCGATACCGTGAGCCCGGATGTGCGCATCTACGCCCACCTGACCGAGCGCGACTGCACGCTGTATCTCGACACCACCGGCGAGCCGCTGTTCAAGCGCGGCTGGCGCACCGAGAAGGGCGAGGCGCCGCTGAAGGAAAATCTGGCGGCCGGCATTCTGCGCCTTGCGGGCTGGGTCCCGGGCCAGACCTGCCGGCCCTTCTACGACCCGATGTGCGGCAGCGGCACCTTCCTGGTCGAGGCCGCGCAGGTGGCGCTGGGGATCGCGCCGGGCGGCAGCCGCAGCTTTGCCTTCGAATGGCTCAAGGGCATGGATACCAAGGCCTGGCAGAAGCTGAAGTCGGACGCGCAGCGCGCGCGCATGCTGGCCTCGGCCGATGAGCTGCAGGTGGTGGGTTCCGACATCTCCACCGACATGCTGGCAATCACGCGGGCCAACTGGGAACGCGCCGGCCTGCCGGGCGAGGCGCGCACCAAGCAGGTGGACGCGCGCTTCGTGCAGCCGCCCTATGACGAGCCGGGGTTGCTGTTGATGAATCCCCCGTACGGCGAGCGGATCGCGGTGCGCGGGCAGCGCCGCGCCCCCGAGGACGAGCTGCCGCGCGACGAGGTGGAGGAGGCCGCCGCCAACCAGTTCGCCAGCGCCTTTGCCACCACACTGAAACAGCATTTCGCGGGCTGGCAGGCGTGGGTGTTCACCGGCGACCTGGGCTTCCCGCGCCGGCTGCGGCTGAAAGAGTCGCGCCGCACGCCGCTCTACAACGGCAATATCGAGTGCCGGCTATTCCGTTTCGACATGGTGCGCGGCGCAAACCGGGCGCCGCAGGCGGACTGACCCCGGCTGCGCACGGGCGCTGTGGCGTCAGGAGCGCTTGCGCCCCGTCAGCGCCTCCGGGTTGCGGCTGAAATCCGCCAGGAAGCTCTGCAGGCTGACCACCGGCTCCTGCAGCAGGTGGCGCGGCAGGTCGAACAGTGCGTAGAAGAATTCTTCCCTGCCTTCGCAGCGCTCGGCCGGCAGGCAGTATTGTTCCCAGTCGACGCAGGCCGGCGTGTACATGCCGTTGCCCGGCCAGAAGAACGGCACCAGCCGGCCTTCGCGCAGGCCTTCGATCAGCGCGGCGGGGGCGTCGTAGGCTTCGGCCGACTCCACCTGCGTCATCAGGCCGGCGCGGGTCTCGATCACCATCAGGGTGGCGTGGCCCTGCGCGGTGAGCAGCAGGATGCCGGCGGGATTGGGGTACAGGTAGTACTCGACAAAGCCGTAGCGCGCGGTCAGCTGGCGCACGCGCTCGGTCATGGCCGGATCGGACAGGAACGAGAACGAATGCCGCGTCAGCAGTTCGCGCAGGGTGCGCGACAGCGTGGCGAAATACGCCTGCTGCATGGCTTCGATTTCCTGGTCCAGCCGCTCCACCATATTGCTGTCGTGCTTTTTCACATAGCGGTCGATCAGCCCGTGGTTGAAGCCCTGCACCGCGATGCTTTCATCGGCGGTGCCGGTCAGCAGGATGGTCTTGCACGGCAGGTCCTGCAGCGCCTGGCAAAATTCCAGGCCGTCCATCTGCGGCATCGAATAGTCGACCACCACCACGCCGGGCTGCAGGAAGCGGTTGACGTCGTGGATCTGGCGGTAGATGCGGTCGATGTCGAGCTGGACCGTGCGGCGCTCGGTCAGGAAGGTCAGGTCGTCGTGGGTCACGCGCACCGGCAGGAAGCCCGGGAAGCGGGTGGCGTAGGCTTCGCGGATCCACTGCAGCGCTTCGCGCGGATCGGTGAAGGTGATCACCCCGCGCGCGGCATCCATCTGGAACGCCAGGCTGTCGATGAAGGACTTGCTGTCATCCACAAGGACAGTCAGGACCGGGTGATGGAAGACCGACAGATTCCTGTCGTGCGGATTGAAGGTCATGGAGCGGCGGGCAGGAGTTGGCACAGGCGTGGCGCAAGTGGCAAGCCAGCGTGCGTATTCGCAGGCCAGTATAGCGCGCCACGGCTGCCTTGCAAGGCACGCCTTGCGGCCGGGGCCGCCTGCGGCGGGGCGGGAAGGGGTGCCGGCCCTTGTTCCAGCAGGGCCGGCGGGCCAGGGCGGTGAACCGCGCCGGAACCACGAAAGCCCGCACCCCGGGGGCGCGGGCCGGCCCGGCTGTGCGGCCTTAGTCGACCGCCTTGAACATGTCCTCGACCACCTTCTTGGCGTCGCCGAACACCATCATGGTCTTGTCCATATAGAACAGTTCGTTGTCCAGCCCGGCGTAGCCGGCGGCCATCGAGCGCTTGTTGACGATGATGGTCTTGGCCTTGTACGCCTCCAGGATCGGCATGCCCGCGATCGGCGACTTGGGATCGGTCTTGGCCGCGGGGTTGACCACGTCGTTGGCGCCCAGCACCAGCACCACGTCGGCCTGGCCGAACTCGCTGTTGATGTCTTCCATCTCGAAGACCTGGTCGTACGGCACTTCGGCCTCGGCCAGCAGCACGTTCATGTGGCCCGGCATGCGGCCCGCCACCGGGTGGATCGCGTACTTCACGGTCACGCCCTTCTCGGACAGCTTCTCGGTCAGCTCCTTCAGCGCGTGCTGGGCGCGTGCCACCGCCAGGCCGTAGCCGGGCACGATGATCACGGTCTCGGCGTTGCCCATCAGGAAGGCGGCGTCGTCCGCCGAGCCCGACTTGACGTTGCGCTGCGCTTGCGCGCCGGCACTTGCGCCAGCCGACGCATCGCCGCCGAAGCCGCCCAGGATCACGTTGAAGAATGAGCGGTTCATCGCCTTGCACATGATGTACGACAGGATCGCACCGCTGGAGCCCACCAGCGAGCCGGCGATGATCAGCATCGGGTTGTTCAGCGAAAAGCCGATGCCGGCGGCCGCCCAGCCCGAGTACGAGTTCAGCATCGACACCACCACCGGCATGTCGGCGCCGCCGATCGGGATGATGATCAGCACGCCCAGCACGAAGGCGATCGCCAGCATCACCAGGAACGGCAGCCATTCCTGCGTCATGAAGAAGGCGATGCCGAAGCCGACCATGGCCACCGCCAGCGCCAGGTTCAGCATGTGCTGGCCGGCAAACACCACCGGCGCGCCCTGGAACAGGCGGAACTTGTAGCGCCCGGCCAGCTTGCCGAAGGCGATCACCGAGCCCGAGAACGTGATCGCGCCGACGAAGCAGCCGATAAAGAGCTCGATGCGGTTGCCCAGCGGGATCAGGTGCGAGCCGGCCGGACTGATGCCGAACGCCGCCGGCTCGGCCACCGCCGCCACCGCGATGAACACCGCGGCCAGGCCGATCAGCGAGTGCATCGCCGCGACCAGTTCCGGCATCTTCGTCATCTGCACCTTGCGCGCGACGTAGGCGCCGATGCCGCCGCCGACCACCAGCGCCGCGAAGATCAGCGCCAGGCCCGTGCCCACCGACGACTGGGCCGTGCCCGCCGCGAGGAATTCGTTCTTCAGCTTGACGATCAGGACCAGCGTGGTGACTACCGCGATGGCCATGCCGATCATGCCGAAGGCATTGCCCTTGCGCGCCGAGGCCGGGTGCGACAGCCCCTTGAGCGCCTGGATAAAGCAGACCGAGGCCACCAGGTAGAGCAGGGTGACGAGGTTCATGCTGACGAGGCCCGCCATCACGCGCCCTCCTTGGCCAGTGCCGGCTTGGCCTCGGGCGCCTTGGCCTTCGGTTCCTTCTTCTTGAACATCTCCAGCATGCGCTGGGTCACCAGGAAGCCGCCGAACACATTGACCGCGGCCAATGCCACCGCCAGCGTGCCCATGATGCGGCCCGTGGCGCCTTCGGTCAGGCCCGCGGCCAGCATCGCGCCGACGATGATGATGGCCGAGATCGCGTTGGTTACCGCCATCAGGGGCGTATGCAGGGCCGGCGTGACCGTCCAGACCACGTGGTAACCCACGTAGATCGCCAGCACGAAGATGATCAGGTTGATCACCGTGTGGTTCACCATCTCCATCGACTTCTCCTCCGTTGCTTTTGAAACCGGGATGCTGCGTGTTGCTGTGATTGTTCTTTGCAGTATTACGGCGGGGCACGCCGACGGCCCGTGGCTCTTGAAGGGCCGGTGGCGTGCTCCTCTCCCGCGTGCGGGAGAGGGAGCAACCCCTCAGGGGGTCGATACTCAGACCTTCTTGATTTCCTTGATCGCGTTCTTCTCGTTCACCAGGATGATCTTGGGCTTGTAGGTGGCGATTTCCTCGTCCGTCATCGGCGCGTAGGTGCAGATGATCAGCTGGTCGCCCAGGTGCGCGCGGCGCGCGGCGGCGCCGTTCAGCGAGATCTCGCCGCTGCCGCGCTCGCCCTTGATGATGTAGGTGGAGAAGCGCTCGCCGTTGTTGACGTTGTACAGCTCGATCTTCTCGAACTCCTTCATGTCGGCAGCGTCCAGCAGGTCCTGGTCGATGCCGCACGAACCCTCGTAGTTGAGGTCCGCCTGCGTCACGGTGACGCGGTGGAGCTTGGCGCGGAGCATGATGCGTTGCATGGGTGATACGTCCTTATATCTGAAGCGAAAGCAGTGGGCGCGCTGCGCCCGTTGGAGTTACGCCGCCTCGCGCACGACCTGGCCGTCCCTGCACATCAGGCAGGCGGCGACGATGTCGTCTTCGAGGTTGAGCGTGAACTGGCCGTCCTTGTCGACGACCAGCTTGAGGAAGTCCAGCACGTTGCGGGCGTAGAGCGCCGAGGCGTCGGCCGCGACCATGCTGGCCAGGTTGGTATGGCCGATCAGGATCACGCCGTTGTGGTTGATCACCTGGTCGGCTACCGTCAGCGGGCAGTTGCCGCCCTGCGCGGCGGCCAGGTCCACCACCACCGAGCCCGGCTTCATCTGCGCGACGGTGGCTTCCTGCAGCAGCACCGGCGCCTTGCGGCCCGGGATCAGCGCGGTGGTGATGACGATGTCGGCCTGGAGCGCGCGCTGGTGCACCAGCTCGGCCTGGCGCTTCATCCAGTCCGGCGGCATCGGGCGCGCGTAGCCGCCCACGCCCTGCGCGATCTCGCGCTCTTCGTCGGTCAGGAACGGCACGTCCACGAACTTGGCGCCGAGCGATTCGATCTGTTCCTTGACCGCGGGACGCACGTCCGAGGCTTCGATCACCGCGCCCAGGCGCTTGGCGGTGGCGATGGCCTGCAGGCCGGCCACACCCGCGCCGAGGATCAGCACGCGCGCGGCCTTGACGGTGCCGGCGGCGGTCATCAGCATCGGCATGAAGCGCTGGTAGTGGTGCGCGGCCACCAGCACGGCCTTGTAGCCGGCAATATTGGCCTGCGACGAGAGCACGTCCATGCTCTGCGCGCGCGTGGTGCGCGGCGCGGCTTCGAGCGCGAAGGCGGTGATGCTGGCGGCCGACATGCGCGCGTTGTTCTCGGCATCGAAGGGATTGAGCATGCCCACCAGCACCGCGCCGGGCTTCATCTGCGCCAGCTCGGCGGCATCGGGCGCGCGCACCTTCAGCACCAGTTGCGCGCCGAGCGCGTCGGCGGCGCTGCCGATGGTGGCGCCGACCGCCTCATACGCGCCGTCGGGCTGGCTGGCGTTCAGGCCGGCACCGGCCTGCACCACCACCTTGTGGCCCTGGGCAACGTATTTCTTGACGGTCTCCGGGGTGGCGGCGACGCGAGTCTCGCCGGCCCGCGTCTCCTGCGGGATGCCGATGTACATCGTCAATTTCTCCTTTAGCTGGCGTCTTGTCTGGTTGGACGGACCGACGTCTGGCCCGTGCGCGCTGCCGGATCGGGTTAAGCCGCAGCGCACAATTTTTCCGCAGCTTACAGGAATCTGACTTGCAATGGTGACCGGGCGGTCGGCTTTTGCGGGCCCTGTGCCGGGCCTGGAACGGCGCGCCGGCGCCCGCCGCCGCGCTGCACGATGGGCTCGCAACCGGTAGAATGCGGGATTGCCTAAAAATTGAGCATCATGTCAAGTGACTGGAATGCCAGCGTGACCGTTGCCGCCGTGATCGAGCGCGGCGGCCGGTTCCTGCTGGTGGAAGAGGAAACCGCCGAGGGGCTGCGCCTGAACCAGCCCGCGGGCCACCTGGATCCGGGCGAAAGCCTGATCCGCGCCGTGATCCGCGAAACCCTGGAAGAAACCGCCCACACCTTCGAGCCGCGCGCGCTGCTGGGCTGCTACATGGGGCGTTCGCTGTCCTCGCGCACCGGTGGCGACGTCACCTACGTGCGCTTTGCCTTTACCGGCGACCTCGGCTCGCTCGACGCCGGCCGCCAGCTCGACACCGGCATCGTGCGCACCGTCTGGATGGGGGCCGAGGAGCTGCGCGCGTGTCCGGAGCGGCATCGTTCGCCGCTGGTGATGGCGTGCGTGGACGACTACCTGGCCGGCAAGCGCTTTGCGCTGGACGCGCTGTACACGCACCCGTCGGTGCTGCAAGCGGGGGCGCAGTCGTGAGCGGTGCCGCAAAGCGTGTGGTGGTGGGGATGTCCGGCGGAGTCGATTCGTCGGTCACCGCGTGGCTGCTCAAGCAGCAGGGCTACGAGGTCATCGGCCTGTTCATGAAGAACTGGGAAGACGATGACGACAGCGAATATTGCTCCACGCGCCAGGACTGGCTCGATGTGGTCTCGGTGGCCGACCTGATCGGCGTCGACGTGGAGGCGGTCAACTTCGCCGCCGAATACAAGGACCGCGTCTTCGCCGACTTCCTGCGCGAATACTCGGCCGGCCGCACGCCCAACCCGGATGTGCTGTGCAATGCCGAGATCAAGTTCAAGGCGTTTCTGGACCATGCCATGTCGCTGGGCGCGGAAACCATCGCCACCGGCCACTATGCGCGCGTGCGCCGGAACGCGGCCGGCCGCTTCGAGCTGCTCAAGGCGCTGGACCATACCAAGGACCAGAGCTACTTCCTGCACCGGCTGAACCAGGCGCAGCTGTCGCGCACGCTGTTCCCGCTGGGCGAGATCCCGAAGACGCGCGTGCGCGAGATCGCCGCCGAGATCGGCTTGCCGAACGCAAAGAAAAAGGACTCGACCGGCATCTGCTTTATCGGCGAGCGTCCGTTCCGCGACTTCCTGAACCGTTACCTGCCCACCAAGCCGGGGCCGATGAAGACGCCCGAGGGCAAGGTGGTCGGCGAGCATATCGGCCTGGCTTTCTACACGCTGGGGCAGCGCAAGGGCATCGGCCTGGGTGGCAGCCGCGACGGCAACGGCGACGCCTGGTATGTCGCGCGCAAGGATATGGCGAACAATACGCTTTACGTGGTGCAGGGCCACGACCATCCGTGGCTGCTGACGCCGGTGCTGACCGCGTCGGAACTGTCCTGGGTGGCCGGCGAGCCGCCCGCCGCCGGTGCGGCGATGGCGGCCAAGACCCGCTACCGCCAGAGCGATGCCGCCTGCACGGTGCAGGCGGTTGACGCCGGGGCGCTGACGCTGGCGTTTGCCGAGCCGCAATGGGCGGTCACGCCCGGGCAGTCGGCGGTGCTGTATGACGGGGATGTCTGCCTTGGAGGGGGCATTATCCAGTAAGTACCCGGCAAAGCCGTGGCACAGCCGAAAACACCCGCGCCAGGCGGGTGTTTTTCATCCGGGGCGGGGCGTCAGCCGCGCGGCGGCTCGGTATCGATGAACGACTGCCGCTTCGACAGCTTTTCTTCCAGTGTCGCCAGGTTCGGATGGCGTTCGCGCCAGGCGATGTCCGGGAAGCGGAAGTCCAGGTAGGACAGCGCGCAGCCCACCGCCACGTCGGCCAGCGAATAATGCGTGCCGGTGCAGAACGGGCGGTCGGCCAGGCCGTGGGCCATGGCCACCAGTGCCGCGTCGATCTTGCCGCGCTGGCGCTGCACCCAGCGCTCGCTGCGCTCGTGGGGCTCGCGCTGGGTGGCCTCCAGGCGCACCAGCAGCGCGGCGTCGAGCAGGCCGTCGGCCAGCGCTTCCCAGCAGCGCACTTCCAGGCGCTCGCGCCCGCCCTGCGGGATCAGCCGGCTGACCGGCGTGAGCGTGTCGACATACTCGACGATCACGCGCGAATCGAAGATCGCGCCGCCGTCTTCCATCACCAGGCACGGCACCTTGCCCAGCGGGTTGTACTGGCCGATCCGGGTTTCAGGCGACCAGACGTCCTCATCGATCAGCTGGCACTCGATCTTCTTCTCCGCCATGACCACGCGCACCTTGCGCGCGTACGGACTGGTCCGGGATGCATACAGCTTCATGTTCTCCCCTTGAGCTTGTTATGAAGTGCATCGTCGCTCGGTGGCAGCGCGGCGGCGGGGGAGGCAGCGATGGCTTGCCCGATGCACTTCATAACAGGCTACTGGAACGGCGTGCGCGAGTATACCCGCGCCGCATGGCGAATGCGGGCTCGCGCACCGATGCCCCACGGCCGCGCTGTGCCGCCGCCCGGAGCCGGGGCAGGGGTGGTAAAATCGCGCGTTGCGCAGCGCCGGCCGCCCGCCGATGCGGCGTGACGGGCCCATTGCCCCGTCCGTGCCCGCCAGCGCTGCCAGCGCCAGCCCCCGCGGCGCCCCTTGTTCGCCTTCTTCTATTCCTCCCTTTCCCGGTTTCCAGCATGACCTCCTCCTCGCTTTCGCCGCTCACCGCCCTGTCCCCGATCGATGGCCGTTACGCCGCCAAGGCCGATGCGCTGCGCGAATGGCTGTCCGAGGCGGCCTTCATGCGCAACCGCGTCAAGGTCGAGGTGCACTGGCTGATCGCGCTGGCGCAGGCCGGCCTGCCCGACATGCCGAAGTTCTCGGCCGCGTCCGAGGCCGCACTGCTGGCGCTGGTCGACAAGTTCAGCGAGGCCGACGCCGCCCGCATCAAGGAAATCGAGGCGGTCACCAACCATGACGTGAAGGCGGTCGAGTACTGGCTCAAGGAGCAGGTCAAGGGCAACGCCGAACTGGAAGCCGCCAGCGAGTTCATCCACTTCGCCTGCACCTCGGAAGACATCAACAACACCTCGCACGGCATGATGCTCAAGGGCGCGCGCGAGGCCGTGGTGGTGCCGGCGCTCAAGCGCGTGCACGCGCGCCTGGTCGAGCTGGCCAGGCTCAATGCCAGCCAGCCGATGCTGTCGCGCACCCATGGCCAGCCGGCCAGCCCGACCACGCTGGGCAAGGAAATGGCCAACGTCGCGGCGCGCCTGGCGCGCGCGATCCAGCGTATCGAGCAGGTCGAGCTGCTGGGCAAGATGAACGGCGCCGTGGGCAACTACAACGCACACCTGTCGGCCTACCCCGCGTTCGACTGGGAAGCGTTCTCGAAGCAGGTCATCGAAACCCGCCTGGGCCTGACCTTCAACCCGTACACCATCCAGATCGAGCCGCACGACTACATGGCCGAGCTGTTCGACGCGATCGCCCGCGCCAACACCATCCTGCTCGACCTGAACCGCGACGTGTGGGGCTATATCTCGCTGGGCTACTTCAAGCAGAAGACCAAGGCCGGCGAAATCGGCTCGTCGACCATGCCGCACAAGGTCAACCCGATCGACTTCGAGAACTCGGAAGGCAACCTGGGTCTGGCCAACGCGGTGCTGCGCCACCTGTCTGAGAAGCTGCCGGTGTCGCGCTGGCAGCGCGACCTGACCGACTCGACCGTGCTGCGCAATATCGGCGTGGCCTTCGGCTACAGCCTGCTGGCCTACGAGGCCTGCCTGCGCGGCCTGGGCAAGCTCGAGACCAATCCGGAGCGCCTCGATGAAGACCTCGACAACTGCTGGGAAGTGCTGGCCGAGCCGGTGCAGACCGTGATGCGCCGTTTCGGCGTGCCCAACCCGTACGAGCAGCTCAAGGAGCTGACCCGCGGCAAGGGCATCTCGCGCGAAGCGCTGCAGACCTTCATCAACGGCCTGGCGATCCCCGACGACGCCAAGAAGCTGCTGCTGGAGATGACGCCCGCCAGCTATATCGGCAAGGCCGTGACGCTCGCTGAGCGCATCTGACGCCACTTTTTCAGCTGCCAGGCAGGCGGCGGAAACGGAAAGCCATCCCGCGGGATGGCTTTTTTTTGCTTTTGAGCGTGCTCTACTGGCTTTCGGTGCGCCGTTGTGACGCCTGCGCCAGAATGTCGCTTCAAAGCATTTGAATAACTTAATGAAGGACTGTCCTGCACCGGCGCACATCCGCCCGCAATAATGCGAGAATCGTCAGCGCACGGGCGGGTGGATCCGGCCGTAGCCTTCCCCAAAATTGTGAAACGCCCCTGCCGCGGGCGAGAGGAATCCGATGCGTTCTACCGCCACTGCCCCCGCCGGCTACGGTGCCACCGCGATTGCCCTGCACTGGCTGGTGGCGCTGGCCATATTCGCCGCGTTCGGGCTGGGCCTGTACATGACCGGCATTCCGGGGCTGACGCCGACCAAGCTCAAGCTGTACTCCTGGCACAAGTGGCTGGGCGTAACGATCTTCGCCATCGCCGTGCTGCGCGTGCTGTGGCGCGCCACCCACGCCGCGCCGCCGGTCGCGTCCGGCACCCCGGCGTGGCAGGCCAGGGCGGCGGCCGGGGCCCACCATCTGCTGTACCTGCTGATCGTGATCGTACCGATCAGCGGCTACCTGTACAGCTCGGCCGCGGGCGTGCCGGTGGTCTACCTGGGTCTGTGGAAGATGCCGGCGCTGATCGAAAAAAGCGATGCGCTGAAGGAAGTACTGAAGTTCACCCATGTCTGGCTGAACTACCTGATGGCCGCGGTGGTCGTTGTCCATGCGGCGGCGGCGGTGAAACACCAGTTTGTCGACCGCGACGGCACGCTGGGCCGGATGCTGCCGTTCCTGCGCTGAACCCGGCGCGCCAACCATTTTCGTTCCGCGGCGCGCCTGCGCCGTCCCTGACAGGAGTTTTCCCAGATGAAACGTAATTCCCGCCGCGGCTCGGCCACTCTCCGCGCCACCCTGGCCGCCGTGCTGGCCGCCACCGGCATCGCCGCCAACCTGGCCTGGGCCCAGGTCGACGCCGCCAGGAGCTCGGTCACCGCGGTGGCGCGCCAGATCGGCGTGCCGATGGAGGGCAAGTTCAGGAAGTTCGACGCCAACGTCAGCTTCGACCCCGCCAAGCTGGCGACATCGACGGCCAAGATCGAGATCGACGTGGCCAGCTTCGAGATCGGCGATGCCGAGACCACCAAGGAAGTGAAGGGCAAGGACTGGTTCGACGCCGCCAAGTACCCCAAGGCGGTGTTCCAGTCGACCAGCATCAAGAACGGCACGCCGGGCAAGTACGACGTCGCCGGCAAGCTGACCATCAAGGGCAAGACCGTGGACGTGGTGGTGCCCGCCACCTACCGCCAGGAGGGCGGCGCCCAGGTGTTCGAGGGCGCGCTGCCAATCAAGCGCACCGCGTTCAATATCGGCGACGGCGAATGGAAGGACACCTCCGTGGTCGCCGACGATGTCCAGATCAAATTCCGTATCGTGCTGGCCAAGAAGTAAGGCCGGCATACCTCTGACGTACCCAGGACTTACCTGAACCGCTCCATCCCAACCCTGATTTGTCGGGAGACACCATGAAACTGCGTTCCCTCGTTGCCGCCGTCGCGGCCGTTTCCGCAACCGCCGCCTTCGGCGTGGCTTCGGCCAACACCGTGACGTACAACCTCGATCCGACCCATACCTACCCCAGCTTCGAGGCCGACCACCTGGGCGGCCTGTCGACCTGGCGCGGCAAGTTCGACAAGTCCAGCGGCGTGGTGACGCTGGACCGCGCTGCCAAGGCGGGCTCGGTCGAGGTCAACATCGACCCGGCTTCGATCGATTTCGGCAATGCCAAGCTGAACCAGCATGCCAAGGGCCCGGACATGTTCGACGTGCAGGCCTTCCCCGAGGCCACCTACAAGGGCAAGTTCTCCAAGTTCAAGGGCGACGTGCCGACCGAGGTCGACGGCGTGCTGACGCTGCGCGGCGTGTCCAAGCCGGTCAAGCTGGAAATCCGCGAATTCAAGTGCATCCAGCACCCGATGCTCAAGCGCGAAGCCTGCGGCGCCGACGCCGTGGGCCACTTCAACCGGACCGATTTCGGCCTGGACTATGGCGTCAAGATGGGCTTCAAGCCCGAAGTCAAGCTCGCCATCCAGGTGGAAGGCGTGCGCGCCGACTGAGCGCGCGGTCCGCTGCGGCGGGCAAACTGCTGTCAAGGCCGGCCCATGCCGGCCTTTTTTGTTGTATTGCACCATGCGGGGGGCCGCCACGGCACTTTGTTGTGCGAGTTGCGACGGGCACAGTACAATGGCCCGCGGCAATCCACCTTGATCCGGGGTATTGCGACTCCTGCCACGGCGGGGGGCAGCCATGCCCGCAACTGGCCAGAGCGCATCACTATGAGCATTCGCTGCATGTCCCGATACCGGTAGCCTTCCCGCGACCCCCTCGCCCCTCATGCTGTACCCGGCCGTTCTGCCCTGGCTGTATGGCCCGCAGCGTTTCCCGGTTTTCCCTGGCGCTATACCGTGTACTCCAAAACGCAAATCGATCCGGTAGTTAGTTTCCGCAACTCGCAGGGCGAGCAGGTGCGGGGCACGATCATCAATCTCCAGAGAAAGTCTCTGGTGATGGAAATCTACAACCCGTATTCGATCGTGCAGGTCAGCGAGGTGCTGAGCGAGCTCAGCGTCCGCATGGGCGCCAAGAATGCCTATCTCGGCAAGGCCGTGGTAATGAGCCTGGTCAACACCGGCCTGACCGCGGTGGTGTCGCTGACGCTGATCGACGAGTGGCGCGAGCTGTCCGATCTCAACAACGAGCCCAAGTCGGTCGCGCGCGAAGCCGAGCTGTTCGTGCAGGACTGGGACACGCGTTTCAACATCCGGCGCGACTACCAGATCGTGGTCAACGAGATGCGCGCCTTCTTGTCCGAAGTGTCGCGCTGGGTCGAACAGGTCGACCTGACCGAGTCGCTGCCCAAGACCGAAGGCAAGCTGCGCCAGGACGTCTTCTACGAGCTGGCCACGCCGATCATGGCCAAGACCAAGACCTACCTGGACTGGCTCGAGGGCGAGGCCCAGCGCGTGGACGCCGAAATCGCCCCGGTGCACCGCACCTACGCGCAGTCGGCGCTGCATCCGTTGCTGCTGCGCGCGCCGTTCGTCTATCGCACCTTCACCAAGCCGCTCGGCTATGCCGGCGACTACGAAATGGTGAACCAGATCCTGGGCGATCCGCAGCAAGGCCCGACCACCTACTTCCAGATCGTCAATACCGCCTTCCTGAAGGCGGCGGTGGCGACCGCGCACCGCAACCGCATCGACCTGCTGATCGATTTCCTCACGCGCCAGGCCGAACGCGCGCGCGCCGCCGGCCGGCCGTTCCGCGTGCTCAATGTCGGTTGCGGCCCGGCCTTCGAAATCCAGCGCTTCGTGCGCGAATACCCGAACCCGGAGCTGTTGTCGTTCCAGCTGGTCGATTTCAGCGAAGAGACGCTGGAATACACGCGCAAGTCGATCGAGCACTCGGCCAACAGCGCCGGCCACAAGTTTACCGTCGAGATGGTGCACCAGTCGGTGCACGAACTGCTCAAGCGTCGCATCTCTCCGGACGATGCCGCCGCACGCGAGTTCGACGCGGTCTACTGCGCCGGCCTGTTCGACTACCTGTCGGACAAGGTCTGCGCCCGGCTGCTGTCGTACTTCGCCTCGCGCTCGCGCTCCGGCGGCCAGATCCTGGTGACCAACGTCCATGCCGACAATCCGGAGAAATTCGGCATGGAGCACCTGCTCGAGTGGTACCTGATCTACCGCGACGATGCCGGCATGGCGCAACTGCTGCCCGAGCACTCGCATTCGCACCGCGTCTACGTCGACAGCACCGGGGTCAACGTGTTCGCGGAAGCCACCATTGACTGAGGCTGTCCTTGCGGGCCACGCCATGAGCACCAACCAACTCTACGCCGGCTACCAGTCCGAACTGGTCGACTTTCGCCTGGCCTTCAGCCGCGGCGGCGCCTATACCGCGATCGTGCTGGTCCTGCTGGGCGTCGGCCTCGACTACGGACAGTATCCGCAGCAGCAGTTTGCCTTTGCGGTGGCACGCGTGCTGGTGTCGTTGCTGATCGCCGCGGTCGTGGTGGTCCTGTACAGCGCCGCCGGACGCCGCTTCGCGCCCTGGTTGACGCTGACCTGGCTGCTGCTGCCGCAGATCATGATTGCCTGGATGATCTCGCAGACCGAAGGCGTGCATTCGCCTTATTACGTGGGACTGAACCTGGCCATTTTTGCTTCCGGCATCGCGCTGCCGTTCGGCCTGTGGCAGAACGTGGTGTTCGGCCTGCTTTCATACCTGCTGTATGTGTTCGCCTGCCTGCTTCACCCTGGCGGCATCGAGCCGCTCGGCACCTTTATCGTCAATTCGCTGTTCCTGCTGTTTGCCGCCGCGGCCAGCGCCGTCTACACCTATTTCAACGAGCGTGCGCGCTTCATGCTGTTCCGCCTCAAGGCCGAGGTGGCCGAGAAGAACGCCGAGCTCGAGGTCATCAACCGCAAGCTGGTCGACATCAAGGGCCAGATGCTGCAGCAGGAAAAAATGGCCGCGATCGGTACGTTGGCCGCTGGTCTGCTGCACGAGGTCAACAATCCGGTGAACTTCTGCCTGATGGCGATCGAAGTGGCGATGGAAGAGCCCCAGGCCAAGGAGAGCGAGTCGCTGACCGAATGCCTGGTGGATGCCAAGCAGGGGATGCAGCGCATCCAGCATATCGTCTCCGACCTGAAGACCTTCGCCTACCGCAAGCCGGGCGCGGAGGTGGAAGGCACGCCGTTCATGTTCGAAAAGGCGCTGGATTCGTCGATCCGCCTGACCGCGCATGAGCTGCGCGGCGTCAAGGTAACGCGCGAGTTGCCTGCCGACACGCTGGTGCTGGGCGACGAGGCCGCCATCATCGGCGTGCTGATCAACCTGTTTTCCAACGCGGCGCTGGCCATGCGCAAGGCCGGCACCACCGCGCCCGCGATCCATACCACGGTGCGCTGGTCCGAAGGCCGCTTGCACGTGACCGTGCGCGACAACGGCCCCGGCATCGCACCGGAACACCTGGCGCGGGTGTTCGAACCCTTCTTCACCACGCGTGAAGTGGGACAGGGCCTGGGACTGGGACTGTCGATCAGCTATGCCGTGATCGAGCGCCACGGCGGCCAGCTGTTTGCCGAAAGCGAACTGGGCCAGTGGGCCGCGTTCAGCTTTGACCTGCCTCGCGCGGAGTAAGTCGCATGAGCGAAGCCCAGCAAGCGCGTCCAAACGTCGTCCTCTATGTCGATGACGAGGACATGGCGCGCAAGTACTTTGCGCGTGCGGTTGGCAGCGAGTACGAGGTCCTGCTTGCCGCCGGCGCCGACGAGGCGATGGCGACGCTGCGCGCCGAGGGGGGGCGCATCGCGATCCTGGTCACCGATTTCCGCATGCCCGGCCGCGATGGCGGCGACCTGCTGCGCGAGGTCGCGCAGGCCTATCCGCAGATCGTGCGCATCCTGGTGACGGCCTACGCCGACAAGGACATGCTGTTGCGGACCGTCAACAGCGGCGAAGTCTTCCGCATCCTGGAAAAGCCGCTCAGTGTCAGCGACGTGCGCCAGGTCCTGAACCTGGCTGGCGAGCGCCACCTGGAGCGCGCGTTGCGCCAGCACCGCCTGATGGCGATCGACGAAACCCTGGCCTTCCTGGCGCATGAACTGAACACGCCGCTGGCCGCCATTGCCAACTTCGCGCGCGGCATCGAAAGCCGCGTCCAGGCCGACTACAGCGAGCAGCGGCAAGGCGAGATCGGGCAGGCCGCGGGCGCCATGTACGACAACGCCCAGTATTGCCTGGCGGTGCTGTCGTCTTTCCTGGAGTCGGTGCGCAACAGCGCGGGAGTCAGCAAGACGCCGGCGGCCGACGCCGGCACCGAGGTCAGCGCGGGTGCGCTGGTGGCGTCGCTGCTGGATACGTATCCGTTCACCGGCGGGCAGCGCCAGTGGGTCGACGTCGACATGCAGGGCGATTTCCCGGTGCAGACGCTGCCCAACTGCGTCGCGCTGGTGCTGTCGTCGGTCATGAGCAACGCGCTGCGCGCGCTGGCGGGCGTGGACCAGCCGTCCCTGCGCTTCGTGGTGACAGCCCAGCCCAACCAGGAAATCCGCATCTGCGACAACGGCCCGGGCATCCCGCCAGAGGTGATGGGACGCCTGCTGGTCGATCCGGTCACGACCCACGCCAGCGCCGGCGGCAGTGGCCTCGGCATGATTTTCTGCAACCGCGTCATGCAGTCCTTCGGCGGAGGTGTCCGGATCGCCTCCGCGCCCGGTGCCGGGACCACAGTGACGCTGGACTTTCCAAATATCAAGAATCGAATGATTAGGAGTGACCGATGAGCGAACCGATTGCCACCCAGGCACCACCCCCGGCGATTCTGTTCGTCGATGACGAGGCCACCGCCGTCAAATATTTCCAGCGCGCGATCGGTGCGCTGGCGCCGGTGGTGACTGGCGGCTCGGTGGAGGAGGGCAAGACGCTGCTGGACGCTCACGCCGACAGCCTGGCCGTGCTGGTCTCGGACCAGCGCATGCCGGGCGAGTACGGCAACGAACTGCTGCGCTACGCGCGCGAGCGCTACCCGCATATCGTGCGCATCCTGACCACCGCGTATTCGGAACTCGACCAGACCGTCGAGGCGGTGAACCAGGGGCAGATCCACCGCTATATCAAGAAGCCGTGGGACATCACCGCGCTGCGCATGGAGCTCAAGCAGGCGCTGGAAATGTCCGGCCTGCGCAAGGAGCGCGACCAGCTGGTGCGCGAGAAGCTGGCGGTGCTGCAGACCCAGACCGTGGCGACCCGCATCGGCATGCTGCACGCGCTGTGCGCGAGCCTGATCGGCCCCGGCCATTTCCAGCCGGTGGATACCTACCTCGCCGCGGTCGACCTGGTCGGGGCCCGCAACGCCGATCCGGACTGGCAGCGCATGGACTATGCCGACCTGGTGCGCGCCGAAGCCGAGCGCAGCGGCAGTTTCGGCCATGCGGTCGGCACCCGCCTGGCCGGGCTGCGCAGCGCCAATGCAGGCAAGGGCGCCGCCGATGCCGCCGCCGTGATTGCCGACGCGCTTGGCAGCGAGGTGGTGCGCCGCGACGGCGATACGGTGGTGTGGACCCAGCCGGCCGCGCTGGCCGAGTTCCTGTCCCAGCCCGTGGGCACCGCGGTGTCGGCACAGCACGCCGCCTGGCTGGCCAGCCTGCTGTGGCTGGAAGAGGCCGGCGGCGCGCTGAAGTTCGTGCGCGACGGCGACACCATCGTCTGCCGCGCCGCCCCGCGCAGCGAGAGCTTCGCCTCCGACCGCCTGGCCGCATGGATCGAGCGCTTCTCGATGCCGGCCTGAGCCTGGCGGGCCCGGCTGTTTCGGGCCTTCCGGAGCGGCCATGAAAAACGGCGCCCCGCGGGGCGCCGTTCTGTTTTCCGGCAGGGCAGGGCTCAGGCCTGCGCGCCGTAGTTGGGGTCGTTGCGGTCGGTCGACTCGCCCTTCTTCTCGCCCTTGACCAGGTCTTCGCGCTTCACGCCCAGCCACATCGCCAGCGCCGCGGCGACGAACACCGACGAGTAGATGCCGAACAGGATGCCCACCGTCAGCGCCAGCGCGAAGTAGTGCAGCGTCGGGCCGCCGAAGAAGAACATCGACAGCACCATCATTTCGGTCGAGCCGTGGGTGATGATGGTGCGCGACATGGTGCTGGTGATGGCGTGGTCGATGACCTCGTGGGTGGTCATCTTGCGGTACTTGCGGAAGGCCTCGCGGATCCGGTCGAAGATCACCACCGACTCGTTCACCGAATAGCCCAGCACGGCCAGGATCGCCGCCAGCACCGACAGCGAGAACTCCCACTGGAAGAAGGCGAAGAAGCCCAGGATGATGACGATGTCGTGCAGGTTGGCGATGATGCCCGCCACCGCGAACTTCCACTCGAAGCGGAACGACAGGTAGATCACGATACCGGCCACCACGCACAGCAGCGCCAGCAGGCCGTCGGTGGCCAGCTCCTTGCCCACCTGCGGACCGACGAACTCCACGCGCTGCAGCTTGACGTCAGGCGCCGCCGCGCTCAGCGCGCCCATCACCTGCTCACTCTGCTGGGCGGACGTTACGGGCTTGCCGTCCGGGCCCTTCTGCAGCGGCAGGCGGATCATCACGTCGCGCGAGGTGCCGAAGTTCTGCACCTGCACGTCGGTGTAGCCCAGCTTGCCCACCTGGCCGCGGATCTTTTCCAGGTCGGCCGCCTGCTGGTAGCTGACCTCCATCACCGTGCCGCCGGTGAATTCGATCGACAGGTGCAGGCCCTTTTGCCAGAGGAAGAACACGGCCGCGGCAAACGTCAGGAAGGAGATCACGTTGAAGATCAACGCGTGCTTCATGAACGGAATGTCGCGCCGGATGCGGAAGAATTCCATGTTGAATCCTGTTCTGTACTACGTGTTGTGCCGCGGGCCGCTTACTTGGCGACCGGCGTGTCGGTGGTATTGCCCGGCTTCCAGATCTGGCCGATGGCCACGCTCTGCAGCTTCTTCTTGCGGCCGTACCAGAGGTTGACCAGGCCGCGGTTAAAGAACACCGCCGAGAACATCGAGGTCAGGATGCCCAGGCAGTGCACCACGGCAAAGCCGCGCACCGGGCCCGAACCGAACGCCAGCAGCGCCAGGCCGGCGATCAGCGTGGTCACGTTGGAGTCCAGGATGGTGGCCCAGGCGCGGTCGAAACCGACCGCGATCGCCATCTGCGGCGACGCGCCGGCGCGCAGTTCCTCGCGGATGCGCTCGTTGATCAGCACGTTGGCGTCGATGGCCATGCCCAGCACCAGCGCGATGGCGGCGATGCCCGGCAGCGTCAGCGTGGCCTGCAGCATCGACAGCACCGCGATCAGCAGCAGCAGGTTCACGCCCAGCGCGATCACCGAGAACACGCCGAACAGCATGTAGTACAGGATCATGAACACGCCGATGGCGGCAAAGCCATAGGCGACCGAGTCAAAGCCCTTCTCGATGTTGTCGGCACCCAGCGACGGGCCGATGGTGCGCTCTTCGATGATCTCCATCGGCGCGGCCAGCGAGCCGGCGCGCAGCAGCAGGGCCAGGTCGTTGGCGGCTTCGGTGGAGTAGGAGCCGGTGATCTGGAAGCTCGAGCCCAGTTCGGACTGGATCGTCGCCACCGTCAGCACTTCGCCCTTGCCCTTCTCGAACAGCACGATCGCCATCGGCTTCTTCAGGTTCTCGCGCGAGACGTCGCGCAGCACGCGGCCGCCCTGGGCGTCGAGCTTGATGTTGACCGAAGGCTGCTGGTTCTGGTCGAAGCCGGCCGAGGCGCTTTCGATGCGGTCGCCGGTGAAGATCACCTGCTTCTTCAGCACCACCGGCGCGCCGTTGCCCTGCGTGAACAGTTCGCTGCCGAACGGGACCGGGTCGCCCGGGCGCGGGCTGCGCGGCGCGTCGTTGTCGACCAGGCGCGCTTCAAGCGTGGCGGTGCGGCCGATGATGTCCTTGGCCTTGGCGGTGTCCTGCACGCCCGGCAGCTGCACCACGATGCGGTCGGCGCCTTGCTGCTGGATCACCGGCTCGGCCACGCCGAGTTCGTTGACGCGGTTGTGCAGCGTGGTGATGTTCTGCTTGACGGCGGCGTCCTGCACGGCGCGGCGGGCGACTTCGGTGAAGGTGCCGACAATGTTGTTGCCGTCCATGGCGAAGGCCACTTCGCGCAGGTTGTCAGCCAGCAGCGGGCGGGCGCGGCCGGCGTCGTCGGCGTTGTTGAAGCGCACCGTCAGGCGCTCGCCGTCGCGGTCGATGCCGCCGTGGCGGATGTTCTTGTCGCGCAGCAGGGTGCGCGCGTCGCCGGCCAGGCTGTCGAGCTTCTTGTCGACCGCGCCCTTCATGTCGACCTGCAGCAGGAAGTGCACGCCGCCGCGCAGGTCCAGGCCCAGGTACATCGGCAGCGCGTGCAGCGAGGTCAGCCAGCGCGGCGAGCCCGACAGCAGGTTCAGCGCGACCACGTAGGCGGGGTCGGACGCGTCCGGGTTGAGCGCGCGCGACAGCACGTCCTTGGCCTTGAGCTGCTCGTCGGTGGTGCGGAAGCGCGCCTTGACCGAGCCCGACTGGCCGGAAATATCGAAGAAGACGCCGTCGGGCTGCAGCTGGTTCTGCGCCAGGATCTCTTCAACCTGCTTCTGCATCGACAGGTCGACCTTGACCGTGGCCTTGCCCGAGGACACCTGCACGGCAGGCGCCTCGCCGAAGAAGTTCGGCAAGGTGTAGATGATGCCGATGGCCAGGGCCACCAGGATCACGAGGTATTTCCAAAGCGGATAACGATTCATCTCGGGCCAGTCATTCAGCGGTTGGCGGGGCCGGCGCAGGCGTGGCGGGCCACGTCGGCGGGGCCGAACCGGTTTGGCAAACAGCCGCCTGGCAGCCGCGGATGGAAGCCGCGGGGGCTTCGTCGGGCTGGATCAGGCGGCTGCCGGGGCATGCGCGAACGGGCATGCCGGAAAAGACAAAGGCGGGAGTCGCGCGCGCGCTCCGGGGATCAGAGCGCCTTCAGCGAGCCCTTGGGCAGCACCGTGGTCACGGCATTCTTCTGCACCGTGATCTCGGTGCCTTCGGCGATTTCCAGGCTGACATACTGGTCGGTGACCTTGGTCACGCGGCCCAGGATGCCGCCGGCGGTGACGACTTCGTCGTTCTTGGCCAGCGCTTCGAGCATTGCCTTGGCTTCCTTCTGGCGCTTCATCTGCGGGCGGATCATGATGAACCACAGCACACCAAACATCAGGATGATGGGCAGGAAGCTCATCAGGCCGCCAGCCGCGCCGCCGGCACCGGCGGTCTGGGCAAATGCGTTAGAAATCAGCACGTTGATTCTCCGTCACAAAAGTCAGTCAATTAATCGAACATTCTACCATTCGCACCCAGCCCGCCCTTGGCATTCTAGGGCGGAATACGGGTTTGTTCGGGGTGCGTTGGGGGCAACTTGCGCGGCGCGCGCCGCGCCTTGACCGGCTATTCGACCGCCAGCGGCGCGAAAGTTCGCGCCGCCCGGGGTGGTCACTGCGTGCCGCGGGCGCGGTCGGCGGCGAACTGGCGGCGGAAATCGGTGAAGCGGTGCTGCTCGATCGCCTCGCGCACTTCGCGCATCAGCTGCAGGTAGTAGTGCAGGTTGTGGATGGTGTTCAGGCGCGCGCCCAGGATCTCGCCGACGCGGTGCAGATGGTGCAGGTAGGCGCGCGAGAAATTGCGGCAGGTGTAGCAAGCGCAGCTCTCGTCGAGCGGGCGCGGGTCGTTGCGGTGCGCGGCGTTCTTGATCTTGACGTCGCCGTAGCGGGTGAAGAGCCAGCCGTTGCGCGCGTTGCGCGTCGGCATCACGCAGTCGAACATGTCGACCCCGGCGGCGACGCCGGCGACCAGGTCCTCGGGCGTGCCCACGCCCATCAGGTAGTGCGGCTTGTTGGCCGGCAGGCGCGGCGCCACGTGTTCCAGCACGCGCATCATGTCTTCCTTGGGCTCGCCCACCGACAGCCCGCCGATGGCAAAGCCGTGGAAGTCCAGCTCGGAGAGCCCGGCCAGCGACTCGTCGCGCAGGTCTTCGTACATGCCGCCCTGGACGATGCCGAACAGCGCGTTCGGGTTGGCCAGCCGCTCGAACTCGTCGCGCGAGCGCTTGGCCCAGCGCAGGCTCATGCGCATCGACTGGGCGGCTTCCTCGTGCGTGGCGGGGCGGCCATCGATCTCGTACGGGGTGCATTCGTCGAACTGCATGACGATGTCCGAATTCAGCGTGCGCTGGATCTGCATCGAGATCTCGGGCGACAGGAAGAGCTTGTCGCCGTTGACCGGCGAGGCAAAGGTGACGCCATCTTCGGTGATCTTGCGCAGATCGCCCAGCGAAAACACCTGGAAACCGCCCGAGTCGGTCAGGATCGGCTTGTCCCAGCCGATAAAGCGGTGCAGCCCGTCATGGGCATTGACCACCTCCAGCCCCGGGCGCAGCCACAGGTGGAAGGTGTTGCCGAGGATGATCTGGGCGCCGATCTCGTTCAGTTCCAGCGGCGACATCGCCTTGACCGAGCCATAGGTACCCACCGGCATGAAGATCGGCGTTTCGACCACGCCGTGGTTCAGCGTGACGCGGCCGCGGCGCGCGTTGCCGTCGGTGGTGATGAGTTCGAAGTTGAGCATGTCGAATAGTCTGAAATCAGGCCTTGGCGGCGGCGTCCGGCTGCCGGGTCAGCAGCATGGCGTCTCCGTAGCTGAAGAAGCGGTAGCGCTGCTCGACCGCATGGCGGTAGGCGGCGCGGATGGCTTGCACCCCGGCCAGCGCCGACACCAGCATCAGCAGCGTCGACTTGGGCAGGTGGAAGTTGGTGATCAGCGCGTCGACCAGGCGGAAGCGGTAGCCGGGCGTGATGAAGATATCGGTGTCGCCGCTGCCGGCGGCGAGCGTGCCGTCGGGCTGCGCGGCCGATTCCAGCGCGCGCAGCGAGGTGGTGCCGACCGCGATCACGCGGCCGCCGCGCGCGCGGGTGTCGCGCACCGCCTGCGCCAGGTCTTCGGAAATCGCGTACCACTCCGAATGCATCTTGTGCTCGGCCAGGTTCTCGGTGCGCACCGGCTGGAAGGTGCCGGCGCCCACATGCAGCGTCAGGAAGGCGCGGCGCACGCCGGCGGCATCGAGCCGGGCGAACAGCGCGTCGTCGAAATGCAGGCCCGCGGTGGGCGCGGCGACCGCGCCGGGGCTGCGCGCGTAGACGGTCTGGTAGCGGGTCTCGTCGTAGGCGTCGGGGTCGTGCGTGATATAGGGCGGCAGCGGCAGGCGGCCGTAGCGCTCGATCAGGTCCAGCGCCGGCTCGGGGAAACGCAGCGTAAAGAACTGGTCCACGCGCGGGCCTACGGTCACGGCGAAGGCGCCGTCGGCCAGGTGCAGGGCGCTGCCTTCGGCCGGCGTCTTGGACGCGCGCACCTGGGCCAGCACGGTATGGGCATCGACCACGCGCTCCACCAGCACCTCGACCTTGCCGCCGCTGGGCTTGTGGCCGAAGAAGCGGGCCTTGATCACGCGGGTGTCGTTGAACACCAGCAGGTCGTCCGGACGCAGATAGTCGACGATGTCGCTGAAGGCGCGATCGACCATGCGCACCGCCTCGGCGGTGTCGCCGGGGGCGAGCCGCTCCACCACCAGCAAGCGGCTGGCGCTGCGGTCGGGCAGCGCGCTCTGGGCAATCAGTTCGGGCGGCAGCGGAAAGTCGAAATCGGAAAGCGTCAACATCGTGGGAGGGGCGGTCTGCGCGGTCTGCAGGCTGTGGCGGAGGCGGGCGCCGGGCAGGGCGCGTCACTCCGCTGCCCGGGTTGGCAGCCGGCATGGGTACAATCGGCGAATCCGATATTGTAAGGCCACGGGCGCGCTTGCCGCCGCGCCGGGCGTGATACCGGCCATTCGCCGGCGCCGCGCCAGCCAGTCCAGAAGCCCGCAGCGACTGCTGCCAACTTTTTCGCCGATGCCCGGAACCGCCGCTGAACCGATCCAGGACCCTGCCGACGCCGACGACGCGCCGGCCCCCGCGCGCGGCAAGGCCGGCGCGGGCAAGGGCAAGGCCGCGGGCTCGGGCACGTCTTCCGCGGCCGCGCGGCTGGCCAAGCTGGGCCTGCGCCGCCCGGTCGACCTGGTGCTGCACCTGCCGATGCGCTACGAGGACGAGACCACGGTGGTGCCGATCGCCGAGGCCATCCACCGTGCCGGGCTCGGGCTGCCGGCGCAGGTGGAAGGCGAAGTCGTCTCCAACGAGGTCACGTTCCGGCCGCGCCGCCAGCTGGTGGTGAAGATTGCCGACGACAGCGGCGAGCTGACCCTGCGCTTCCTGAACTTCTACGGCAGCCAGACCAAGCAGATGGCCGAAGGCGTGCGCCTGCGCGTGCGCGGCGAGGTGCGCGGCGGCTTCTTCGGCGCCGAGATGGTCCACCCGACGGTGCGCCCGGTGCTGGCCGGCGAGGCGCTGCCCGACCGCCTGACGCCGGTGTACCCGTCCACCGCCGGCATCCCGCAGGCCTACCTGCGCAAGGCCATCGGCGGCGCGCTGGTGCGCACCCCCTTGCCCGAGACGCTGCCGCAGCCGGTGCTGAAGGGGCCGCTGGCGCGCCTGCAGCTGCGTCCGCTGGCCGACTGCCTGCGGCTGCTGCACGCGCCGCCGCCGCAGGAAAGCGAGGCCGCGCTGGCTGACCGTTCGCATCCGGCCTGGCAGCGCGTCAAGTTCGACGAGCTGCTGGCGCAGCAGATCTCGCTGCGGCGCGCGCACGCGGCGCGCCGCGACAAGACCGCGCCGACCATGCCGCGCCGCGAGGGCGGGCTGCTGACGCGCTTCCTGGCGGCCCTGCCGTTCCGGCTGACCGGCGCGCAGCAGCGCGTGGTCGGCGAAATCGCCGCCGACATGAGCCTGCCGCACCCGATGCACCGGCTGCTGCAGGGCGACGTCGGCAGCGGCAAGACCATCGTCGCCGCGCTGGCCGCGTGCCAGGCCATCGATGCCGGTTTCCAGGCGGCGCTGATGGCGCCCACCGAGATCCTGGCCGAGCAGCATTTCCGCAAGCTGTCGGCGTGGCTGGAGCCGCTGGGCGTGCCGGTGGCATGGCTGGCCGGCAGCCAGAAGGCGCGCGACAAGCGCGCCGCCGTGGCCCGCGTGGAATCGGGCGAGGCGCAGCTGGTGATCGGCACCCATGCGCTGATCCAGGACACCGTGCGTTTTGCCAGGCTGGGACTGTCGGTAGTCGACGAGCAGCATCGCTTCGGCGTGGCGCAGCGGCTGGCGCTGCGCGGCAAGGCCGGCGCCGCCGAAGCGCCCGCTGCCATCAGCGCGGCCGAAACCGTGCCGCACCAGCTGATGATGTCGGCCACGCCGATCCCGCGCACGCTGGCCATGACGTACTACGCCGACCTCGACGTCTCGGTGATCGATGAACTGCCGCCGGGGCGCACGCCCATCGTCACGCGCCTGGTCAACGACGAGCGCCGCGACGAGGTGATCGGACGCATCCACCACGCCGCCGCCGAAGGCCGCCAGGTCTACTGGGTGTGCCCGCTGATCGAGGAAAGCGAGGCGCTGCAGCTGCAGACCGCGGTCGAGACCTACGAGACCCTGGTGGCCGCGCTGCCCGACCTGCGCGTGGGCCTGGTGCACGGGCGCCTGCCGCCGGCGGAGAAGGCCGCGGTGATGGACGACTTCAGTGCCAATCGCCTGCAGGTGCTGGTGGCCACCACCGTGATCGAGGTGGGCGTGGACGTCCCCAATGCCTCGCTGATGGTGATCGAGCATGCCGAGCGCTTCGGCCTGGCGCAGCTGCATCAGCTGCGCGGCCGGGTCGGGCGCGGCAGCGCCGAATCGGTGTGCCTGCTGATGTACCAGGCGCCGCTGTCGCCCACCGCGCGCGAGCGCCTGGCGACCATGCGCGAGACCACCGACGGCTTCGAGATCGCGCGGCGCGACCTGGAGATCCGCGGCCCGGGCGAATTCCTGGGGGCGCGCCAGTCCGGCGAGGCGATGTTGCGCTTTGCCGACCTGCAGACCGATGCGTGGCTGGTGGAGTACGCCCAGGAGGCGGCCGAGCTGATGCTGGCACACTATCCGGAAGCGGTGGAAGCGCACTTGTCGCGCTGGCTGGGCGGGCGCGAGCACTACCTGAAGGCCTGACTGGAGTCTGGCTGGCCGGCTTTGTGCCGGAGCCGTCGCATACCGGCTCGCGTGAAGCGGGCACTCTGACAGAACCGGCAATCGAAGGTAAAATCTATCGCCTACCCGGATTTGATAAGTCATGACGCTCACCGAACTCAAGTACATCGTCGCCGTGGCGCGCGAGCGCCATTTCGGCCGGGCCGCCGAAGCCTGCTTCGTGTCGCAGCCGACGCTGTCGGTCGCCATCAAGAAGCTGGAAGACGAGCTCAACGTGCAGATCTTCGAGCGCGGCACCTCCGAGGTGTCGGTGACGTCGGTCGGCGAGCAGATCGTGGCGCAGGCCCAGCGTGTGCTGGAGCAGACCATGGCCATCCGCGAGATCGCCAAGCAGGGCAAGGACCCGCTGGCGGGGCCGCTGCGCGTGGGGGTGATCTACACCATCGGGCCGTACCTGCTGCCGTCGCTGGTCAAGCAGATGATCGACACCGTGCCGCAGATGCCGCTGATGCTGCAGGAGAACTACACCCACAAGCTGATCGAGCTGCTCAAGCAGGGCGAGATCGACTGCGCGGTGATGGCGGAGCCGTTCCCGGATTCCGGCCTGACGGTGCGCCCGCTCTATGACGAACCCTTTGTCGTGGCCGTGCCGCGCGGCCACCAGCTGGCGCAGGCGCACGCGGTCGATCCCGAAGAGCTGAAGCAGCAGACCATGCTGCTGCTGGGCAGCGGCCATTGCTTCCGCGACCACGTACTGGGCGTGTGCCCCGAGCTGTCGCGCTTTTCGCAGGCGGCCGACGGCATCCAGAAGACCTTCGAGGGCTCGTCGCTCGAGACCATCCGCCATATGGTGGCCAGCGGTGTCGGCATCACCGTGCTGCCGCGCACCTCGGTGCCCGACCTGAAGGCCAAGGGCGACATGCTGTCGTACGTGCCGTTTGCCGACCCCGTGCCCGACCGGCGCGTGGTGCTGGCCTGGCGCAAGAGCTTCACCCGCCTGCCGGCGATGGAAGCGCTGGCCAACGCCGTGGCCGCGTGCGACCTGCCGGGCGTGCGCAAGCTCGACGCCAAGGAACTGGCCGAAGCCGCCTGAGCGTCGCGTCGAAGGACTGTCCATGCAACGGCCGCAGCGGAGATTCCGCTGCGGCCGTTGTCATTTCTGCTCCCCGGATCGGATATCTGGCCGCGCTGTCTTGGGGTGGTCACCTGCCGCTGGCATAAGTTTCACTAACCCCAAATAGATTTGACCTAATACATAGGTATAAATAATTAAATTCTCAACCTGATAGATAATTTGTAGACTGGCTCCTGTCGATGCGGATGGCGTCGACGCAAGACAGGAACCGATGATGAGCACCAGCGCCCGTTCACTGAAAACCATACCGATCCAGCCCCGTTTTTCCCTCCGCATGGGGCGCTGCCTGCTCGATTGCCTTGCCTGCTATGCCGCCGCGCACTGACGCGGCATTTGCTTTCAGCCCACCCACAAAGAGGAAAAGATGAGCAAGAAAGACACTCTCACCACTGCCGCCGGCGCACCGGTTGCCGATAACCAGAACTCGCAGACCGCCGGCCCGCGCGGCCCGATGCTGCTGCAGGACGTCTGGTTCCTCGAAAAGCTGGCTCACTTCGACCGCGAAGTCATTCCCGAGCGCCGCGTCCACGCCAAGGGCTCCGGCGCCTACGGCACGCTGCGCATCACGCACGACATCACGAAGTACACCAAGGCCTCGGTGTTTGCCGAGATTGGCAAGGAAACGCCGCTGTTCATCCGCTTCTCCACCGTCGCCGGCGAACGCGGCGCGGCGGACGCCGAGCGCGACGTGCGCGGCTTCTCGATCAAGTTCTATACCGACGAAGGCAACTGGGACCTGGTCGGCAACAATACGCCGGTGTTCTTCGTGCGCGACCCGCTCAAGTTCCCCGACTTCATCCACACGCAGAAGCGCAACCCGCGCACCAACCTGCGCGACCCGATCGCGGTGTGGGACTTCTGGTCGCGCCATCCGGAATCGCTGCACCAGGTCACCATCCTGATGAGCGACCGCGGCCTGCCGCAGAACTACCGGCAGATGCACGGCTTCGGCTCGCACACGTACTCGTTCATCAACGCCAATAACGAGCGCTTCTACGTCAAGTTCCACTTCAAGTCGCAGCAGGGCGTGGAGAACTGGACCAACGAGGAAGCCGCAAAGGTGGTGGCCAACGACCGCGAGAGCGCCCAGCGCGACCTGTTCGACAATATCGAGCGCGGCAACTTCCCGCGCTGGAACCTGCGCGTGCAGGTCATGCCGGAGGCCGAGGCGGCCAAGTACCACATCAACCCGTTCGACCTGACCAAGGTCTGGCCGCACAAGGACTACCCGCTGATCGACGTGGGCGTGGTCGAGCTCAACCGCAACCCTGACAACTACTTTGCCGAGGTCGAGCAGGTGGCAATGAACCCGGCCAATATCGTGCCCGGCATCGGCTTCTCGCCCGACAAGATGCTGCAGGGGCGGCTGTTCTCGTATGGCGACACGCAGCGCTACCGCCTGGGCATCAACCACGCCCAGATCCCGGTCAATGCGCCGAAATGCCCGTTCCACAACAGCTTCCACCGCGACGGCGCGATGCGCGTGGACGGCAACCAGGGCGGCAAGCTCAACTATGAGCCCAACCGCGAAAGCGCCTACGCCGCCAGCGAGCGCGCGATCGAGCCGCCGCTGGCGCTCGACGGCGCCGCCGACCGCTGGGACCACCGCGTCGATACCGACTACTACAGCCAGCCCGGCGCGCTGTTCCGCCTGTTCGACGAAGGCCAGCGCCAGCGCCTGTTCGCCAATATCGCCGCGGCGATGCAGGGCGTGCCGGAAGCCATCGTGCGCGTGCAGCTGGAGCACTTCAGCAAGGCCGACCCGGCCTATGGCGAAGGCGTGAAGCGGGCGCTCAACCTGCAATAAGCGCCCGCCCGGCAACGGCCATCCGGCGCGGGGTTTGGCCGGGACCGTTGCCCGGTGCAATAATGCGGGGTACCGCGCCGCCCGGCCCCGAATCGGCAAGTCCGGCGGCGCTCCTCGTGGCTATACCTGAACGGAGCGTATCTACCATGGCAAAGAAGAACGAGATGAGCGTGAATATCGGTATTTCCGACAAGGACCGCAAAAAGATCGCGGAAGGGCTGTCCAAGCTGCTGGCCGACACCTATACCCTCTACCTCAAGACCCACAACTTCCACTGGAACGTGACGGGTCCGATGTTCAATACGCTGCATCTGATGTTCGAGACCCAGTACAACGAACTGGCGCTGGCCGTGGACTCGATCGCCGAGCGTATCCGCGCGCTGGGCTACCCGGCCCCGGGCACCTACAAGGAATATGCGCGCCTGTCGTCGATCGCCGAGGAAGAGGGCGTGCCCGAGGCCACCGACATGATCCGCAAGCTGGTCGAGGGCCAGGAAGCCGTGGTGCGCACCGCGCGCTCGATCTTCCCGGTGATCGATGCCGCCGGCGACGAGCCCTCGGCCGACCTGCTGACCCAGCGCATGCAGACGCACGAAAAAACCGCATGGATGCTGCGTTCGATGCTGGCCTGAGGCCGGCTCGCCCGCCTGGCTGCCGCGCCTGCGGCAGCCGGTACAGCGCGTCGCAGCCATCCGGGCTGCGGCGCGTTTTCATTGAATCGCCCGCCCCGGATCCACGCCGTGCAGACCCTCTCGCCGTTGCCCCCCACCCCCATGCTTGAACGCCTTGCCCTCTACGCGCGCCTGGTGCGCATCGACAAGCCCATCGGCACGCTGCTGCTGCTGTGGCCGACGCTGTGGGCCATGTGGATGGCGGCGGACGGGCCGCCGCGCTGGAGCCTGTTCTGGATTTTCGTCGCGGGCACCTTCCTGATGCGCTCGGCCGGCTGTGCCATCAACGACTGGGCCGACCGCGACTTCGACAAGCACGTCAAGCGCACCCGGGAGCGACCGCTGACGGCCGGCAAGATCGCCGCGTGGGAAGCGCTGGCGGTGGCCGCCGTGCTGGCGCTGGTGGCCTTCATGCTGGTGCTGCCGCTGAATGCGCTGACCAAGTGGCTGGCGGTGGTGGCGGCGGTGGTGGCCGGGACTTACCCGTTCTTCAAGCGCTTCTTTGCGATTCCGCAGGCCTACCTGGGGATCGCGTTCGGCTTCGGCATCCCGATGGCGTTCGCCGCGATCCAGGACCGGGTGCCGCCGGTGGCATGGCTGATGCTGCTGGCCAATGTGTTCTGGGCAGTGGCGTATGACACAGCCTATGCCATGGTGGATCGCGACGACGACCTGCTGATCGGCATGAAGACCTCGGCCATCACCTTCGGGCGCTTCGACGTGGCGGCGATCATGCTGTGCTACGCCGCGTTCTTTGCGCTGATGGCGTGGGCGGGCGTGCTGCTGGGCCTGGGGTGGCCGTACTGGGTGGGGCTGGTTGCCGCGATCGGCTGTGCCGGCTACCACTACACGCTGATCCGCGAGCGCGACCGGATGCGGTGCTTCGCGGCGTTCCGGCACAACAACTGGCTGGGGGCTTGCGTGTTTGCCGGGACGGCGCTGGCGTATGCGGTGCGGTGACGGCCACGCTGGCTGAGGCTTTGTTCCCCTCTCCCATTTATGGGAGAGGGGCGCTTGCTGCGGGCGCTCTGGTGTTTCAATCCTTGCCGAACTCCGCTCCCATCTCCTTGCCGCGCGCCGCGGCCGCGTGCATCGCCCGCACGAAGGCATCGGCGATGCCGGAGGCCTCCATCGACGTCAGCGCCGCATGGGTGGTCCCCCCCTTCGACGTCACGCGCTCGCGCAGCGTCGCCACCGGTTCGGGTGACTGCCCCGCCAGCGTGGCCGCGCCGCGGAAGGTTTCCACCGCGAGTTCGCGTCCCTGTTCGGCGCTCAGTCCCAGTTCGGTGGCGGCGCGCTGCATCGCCTCGATGAAATAGAACACATAGGCCGGGCCGCTGCCGGAGATTGCGGTGACGGCGTCGATCTGGTCGTCGCCATCGACCCAGACGCACTTGCCGACGGCCTCGGCCACGGCGCTGGCAATGGCACGGTCTGTGGCCGACAGCCCGGCCGGCGCGGCCAGCCCCGTCATGCCCATGCCCGACAGCGCCGGCGTATTCGGCATCGCGCGCACCACGCGGTTGCGCCCGCCGAGCCAGCGCTGCATGTCCTGCAGCCGGATGCCGGCGGCCACGCTGATCACCAGGTTGCCCGGGCCATCGCCCGGCAGGTGCGGCAGCAGCTGCTCCGTGGCGTCGCGGAACTGCTGCGGCTTGACCGCCAGCACCAGCACATCGCTGGCGCCGAAGGCGGCGTCCGGCGCTCCGGCCGCATGCACGCCGAGGTCGCGCGCCAGGCGCTGCTGCGCTTCCGGGAACGGGTCGACCACGCGGATCGCGCTGGCGGGCACGCCGCGTGCGATCAGGCCGCCGATCAGTGCGGAAGCCATGTTGCCGCCGCCAAGAAAACCGAAGGTGAGGGTGTCGAGCATGAAGGTCTCTGGGGTCTGAAGGTTTCCGGTCGGGGCGTGGACGTCAGCCGCGCGCGCCGAAGATGGCGGTGCCGATCCGCACCAGGGTGGCGCCCTCGGCGATGGCGGCCTCCATGTCGCCCGACATGCCCATCGACAGCGTGTCGAGCGCCAGGCCGTCGGCGCGCAGCGCCTGCAGCATGGTGCGCATGGTGGCGAACGGGCGGCGCTGCGCGGCGGGGTCGTGCGCGGGTTCGGGGATCGCCATCAGCCCGCGCAGTTGCAGGCCGGGCAGGGCCGCGACCGCATGCGCCAGCGCGGGCACCTCGGCCGGGGCGACGCCGCTCTTGCTGGCTTCGCCGCTGATATTGACCTGGATGCAGACTTGCAGCGCCGGCATGCCGGCCGGGCGCTGGGCCGACAGCCGCTCGGCGATCTTGAGCCGGTCGATGGTGTGGACCCAGTCGAAATGTTCCGCCACCGGCCGCGTCTTGTTGCTTTGCAGCGGGCCGATGAAATGCCATTGCAGGCGGTCGCGCAGGTCGGCCAGCGCGGCGATCTTGTCGATGCCTTCCTGGACGTAGTTTTCGCCGAATTCGCGCTGTCCGGCGGCGTATGCGGCCCTTATGCGGTCGGGGGAAACGGTCTTCGAAACGGCCAGCAGGGCGATGTCTGCGGCTTGCCTGCCGGCCTGTTGTGCTGCCGCCGCAATGCCCTGGCGCACGGCTTGCAAGTTGGCGGCAATCACAGACATAATCCGGCGAACATATATATAAAAGGTACGTCAAGTACCGATAACAAATCAGGGTGGGGTCATTATAGATGGACATCGCGCAGCTATTGGCTTTCGCCGTCAAGAACAAGGCGTCCGATCTTCATCTGTCCGCGGACATGCCGCCGATGGTGCGGATCCACGGCGACATGCGCCGCATCAACGTCGCCTCGATGACGCACAAGGATGTCCACGCCATGGTGTACGACATCATGAGCGACACCCAGCGCAAGGCCTACGAGGAACGCCTCGAAATCGATTTCTCGTTCGAGATCGCCGGCCTGTCGCGCTTCCGCGTCAATGCCTATAACACCCAGCGCGGCGCCGCCGCGGTATTCCGTACCATTCCGTCCAAGGTGCTGACGCTGGAAGAACTGCGCGCGCCGGCGGTGTTTGCCGACCTGTGCATGAAGCCGCGCGGGCTGGTGCTGGTGACCGGCCCGACCGGCTCGGGCAAGTCCACCACGCTGGCGGCGATGGTCGACCACCGCAATGAAAACGACATGGGCCACATCCTCACGGTGGAGGACCCGATCGAATTCGTGCACAGCTCCAAGAAGAGCCTGATCAACCAGCGCGAACTGGGACCGCATACGCATTCGTTTGCCAACGCGCTGCGCTCGGCGCTGCGCGAAGACCCCGACGTGATCCTGGTGGGCGAACTGCGCGACCTCGAAACCATCCGCCTGGCGCTGACCGCGGCCGAGACCGGCCACCTGGTCTTCGGCACGCTGCACACCAGCTCGGCGGCCAAGACCATCGACCGCGTGGTCGACGTGTTCCCGCCCGAAGAGAAGGACATGGTGCGCACCATGCTGTCGGAATCGCTGGAGGCGGTGATCTCGCAGACGCTGCTGAAGACCCGCGACGGCAACGGCCGCACCGCCGCGCACGAGATCATGATCGCCACGCCCGCGATCCGCCACCTGATCCGCGAAAACAAGATCGCGCAGATGTACTCGATGATGCAGACCAGCAGCGGGCTGGGCATGCAGACGCTGGACCAGTGCCTGTCGGACCTGATCAAGCGCAGCGTCATCAGCTACAACGATGCGCGCGCGATTGCCAAGAACCCGGACGCGTTCATGGGCTGAGGCCCGCCTTCGCTCTTCCTCCTGCAGGACACCGCCATGCTCGACCGCGAATCCGCCGCCAAGTACATCAACGACCTGCTGGAGCTGATGGTCAGCAACCGCGGCTCGGACCTGTTCATCACTTCGGACTTCCCGCCGGCGATCAAGGTCGACGGCAAGATCACGCCGGTGTCGCAGCAGCCGCTGAACCCGACCCAGGCGCTAGGGCTGGTGCGCTCGGTGATGAACGAGCGCCAGGTGCAGGACTTCGACACCAGCCGCGAATGCAACTTCGCGATCAGCGCGCCCAAGGCCGGGCGCTTCCGCGTCTCGGCCTTCATCCAGCAGGGCAAGGCCGGCATGGTGGTGCGCACCATCAATACGCGCATCCCGTCGGTGGCCGACCTGGACCTGCCGCAGACGCTGCATGACGTGGTGATGGCCAAGCGCGGGCTGGTGATCGTCACCGGCGCCACCGGCTCGGGCAAGTCGACCACGCTGGCGGCAATGCTGGACCACCGCAACGCGCACTCCTACGGCCACATCATCACCATCGAGGATCCGATCGAGTACGTGCACGCGCACCAGAACTGCATCGTCACGCAGCGCGAGGTCGGCATCGATACCGAGTCCTGGCACGTGGCTCTGAAGAACACGCTGCGCCAGGCGCCCGACGTGATCCTGATCGGCGAGATCCGCGACCGCGAGACCATGGAGTACGCGATGCAGTACGCCGAGACCGGCCACCTGTGCCTGGCCACGCTGCACGCCAACAACGCCAACCAGGCGATCGACCGCGTGGTCAACTTCTTCCCCGAGGAAAAGCGCCAGCAGCTGCTGATCGACCTGTCGCTGAACCTGAAGGCGATGATCTCGCAGCGCCTGCTGCCGCGCGCGGGCCGCAAGGGCCGGGTGCCGGCGGTGGAGATCATGATCGGCACGCCGCTGGTGGCCGACCTGATCTTCAAGGGCGAGATCCACGAGCTCAAGGAAGTCATCAAGAAGTCGCGCGAGCAGGGCATGATCTCGTTCGACCAGGCGCTGTTCGACCTGTACGAGCAGGGCAAGATCACCTACGAGGACGCGCTGCGCAACGCCGACTCGCTCAACGACCTGCGCCTGATGATCAAGCTGCACAGCACGCATGCCAGGGACTCGGACCTCGGCGCCGGCACCGAGCATCTCAACGTCATCTGAGGGCTGCGCGGCGACGCGCATGGCGGTATGCTTGGCTATCTACAGGAGTCTGCCATGAGCAATGTCTACCAGTTCGAAGCCAACTCGCTCGCCGGCCAGCCGGTGCCGCTGTCGCAGTTCCAGGGCAAGGTGATGCTGGTGGTCAATACCGCCAGCGAATGCGGTTTCACCCCGCAGTACGAAGGCCTGCAGAAGCTCTATGACGAATACCACGAGCGGGGCCTGGAGGTGCTGGGCTTCCCGTGCAACCAGTTCGGCAAGCAGGAACCGGGCGATGCGCAGCAGATCGGACAGTTCTGCGAAACGCGTTTCGCGGTGCGCTTCCCGATGTTCGCCAAGATCGACGTCAACGGCCCCAACGCCCATCCGCTGTACCAGTGGCTGACCACCGAAAAGCGTGGCGTGCTCGGTACCCAGGGCATCAAGTGGAATTTCACCAAGTTCCTGCTGCGCCGCGACGGCACCGTGTACAAGCGCTATGCGCCGACCGTCAAGCCGGCAGAACTGCGCGCCGATATCGAGCGGCTGCTGTCCGACCCGGCCGCCTGAGCCTCAGCTGCCGCTCGCGCGCACCGCGCGCAGGAAGCCGTTGAGCGAGCGCTCCGGGGTTTCGTGGAAATGGTCGTCGAGCATGCGGATGGCGCGGCAGCGGTCGAGCCGGAAGCTGCGGTAGTCCTCGCGCGTGGTGCACCACGTCGCCAGCAGCCAGGCATTGCCCCAGAAGAACAGCCCCAGCGGCATCACCACGCGTTCGGTGATGCGCTGCTGCGCGTCGCAGTAGTCGAGCTGCAGCAGCTTGTGCGCGCCCAGCGCGCCATGCACCACGTCGAAGGCCTCGCGCACGTGCGCCTGGTTGACGTACTCGGGCGCGAACACGCGGCTTTGCTGCGCCGCCAGCCGGCGCGGCGGCGGCAGCGCCGCCATCAGCTTCTCCAGCGCCGGATCGGCCGCGGCGGCCAGCGCGCCGCCGCCCCAGGCCTTCAGCAGCCGCAGGCCGGCAACCAGCGCTTCCACTTCCATGGCGGTGAACATAAGTGGCGGGACGTCGAAGTCGGCGCGCAGCCGGTAGCCGATGCCGGCCTCGCCCTCGACCGGCACGCCCGACAGCGACAGCGCCTGGATATCACGATAGACGGTGCGTTCCGAGACCCCGAGCCGCTGCGCCAGCAGCGCCGCCGTGGTCAGGCGGCGGCCGCGCAGCACCTGAACGATCTGGAACAGGCGGTCGGCGCGGCGGCTCATCGGTCAGCGTGGCCCATGGCTGTCATGCGGCCACCGGCTCGTGCAGGCCGATGCGGTTGCCCTCGCTGTCGGTGATATGCGCGATGCGGCCGATCTCGCCCGGCAGGCGCAGCGGCCCGAACACGGTCTTGCCGCCGGCGCGCGTGGCGCGCGCCAGCAGCGCATCGAGTTCCGGCGCATGCAGGTACGGCACCGTGCCGTAGTAGTTGCTGGGCCGATAGCCTTCGCCGGCGACCAGCGCGCCGCCGGGATCGGGGTGCGGGAACACGGCCATGTCGACCTGGCTCATGGTTTCGCGGCGCAGCTTGATATCGAACACCTGCTCGTAGAAACCGATGGCGCGGGGCATGTCGATGACGGGGATTTCCAGCCAGTTGATCAGGCGTTGGCTCATGATGGGCTCCTGGGTTCCATAGGTAGGGGAGTGAGGAGCTCGCATCATGCGCGGGGGCTGCTGACAGCGTGCTGTCAGGAGGATGTCAGGGCGAAAGATCAGTGCGGCATCCACGCCGCCATCACCGGCACCAGGATCGCGGTCAGCACGCCGTTCAGGCCCATGCCGAGCGCGGCGAAGGCGCCGGCCTCCTGGTTGACCTGGAACGCGCGCGCGGTGCCGATACCGTGTGCCGCCACGCCGGTGGCAAAGCCGCGCACGCTGTAGTCGCGAATGCGCAGCAGGTTCAGCAGCATGGTCGCGCTGACCGCGCCGATGATGCCGGTGCCCATCACCAGCACCGCCGTCAGCGACGGCAGCCCGCCGATCTTCTCGGCCACGCCCATGGCGATCGGGATCGTCACCGACTTGGGCGCGAGCGAGCGCACCGTTTCCGGCGAGGCGCCGAGCAGCCAGGCAATGCCCACCGCCGACACCACCGCCACCACCGAGCCCGCCACCAGTCCCGCCAGCAGCGGGAACACATGGGTGCGCAGCTTGGGCAGCTGCAGGTACAGCGGCACCGCCAGCGCCACCGTCGCCGGGCCCAGCAGGAAGTGCACGAACTGCGCGCCGTCGAAGTAGGTCTTGTAGGGCGTGCCGGTGACGGTCAGCACCGTGACCAGCAGCGCCACCGCGATCATCACCGGGTTGGCCAGCGGCGAGAAGCGCGATTTCTCGTAGATGCGGAAGGCGAACACATAGGCCAGCAGCGTCGCGGTCAGGCCCACCAGCGGGCTGGCGGCCAGGTAGACCCAGATCTCGTTCAGGCGCGGCGTCATCATGCCTGTTCCCCCTCGGCGTCGGCGGGCGGCGCGTCGGGCGTGCCGGAACGCTTGCGCATCAGCATGCGCGTGACCACGGCGGTGGTGGCAATGGCCAGCCAGGTGGACACCACCAGCGCGACCAGGATCGGCATCCACTCGCCCTCGATGCGGTTGGCGTGGACCATGATGCCGACGCCGGCCGGCACGAACAGCAGCGACAGGTGCTTGAGCAGTTCGGTGGTGGTGCCCTGGATCACGGGCAGCAGCCGGTCGTCGAAGACGAGCCAGCCGAACAGCAGGATCATGCCCAGCACTGGGCCGGGCACGGGCAGGGTCAGCGCGTAGCTGATCACCTCGCCGACGGACTGGAAAACCAACAGGATGGCAAAGGTCTGGAGCATGGGGGCGTGTTTGGTTGCGCTCTTCCTCCCCTCTCCCTATGGGAGAGGGGCCGGGGGAGAGGGTGGGCGCGTCTCGAAGCGATATCGCATCTTGAACCGCTTGCCCTCTCCCCCGCCCCCTCTCCCGCAAGCGGGAGAGGGGAGACAACCACGGGGCCTTGCTCCGGCCGGGTGTTATCCCAGCATCCGGTCGACCAGTTCGATCCAGTGCATGACCGGCGTATCGGTGCCGCCCTGCAGGTGCGAGATGCAGCCGATATTGGCCGAGACGATGGCTTCGGGCTGCGTCGCCTGCAGTTTGGCGAGCTTGTCGTCGCGCAGGCGCTGGGACAGTTCCGGCTGCAGCACCGAGTAAGTGCCCGCCGAGCCGCAGCACAGGTGGCTGTCAGCGCAGAGTTTGACTTCCACGCCGAGGCCGGTCAAGAGCGCTTCGACTTTGCCGCGGATCTGCTGGCCGTGCTGCAGCGTGCAGGGCGGGTGGTAGGCCACGCGCCGGCCGTCGCGCGGCACCGCGCCGGCGGCGGCGTGCAGGTCGTCGGCAAAGTCCGGCAGGACCTCGGACAGGTCGCGCGTCAGCGCCGAGATGCGGCGCGCGCGCTCGGCATAGGCGGGATCGTTGCGCAGCAGGTGGCCGTAGTCCTTGACCATCGCGCCGCAGCCCGATGCGGTCATCACGATGGCTTCGGCGCCGTCTTCGACATGCGGCCACCAGGCGTCGATATTGCGGCGCATATTGTCGAGGCCGCCATCGTGGTCGCCGGTGTGGAAGCGGATCGCGCCGCAGCAGCCGGCCTCGCGCGCCACCACCAGTTGTACGCCGACACGGTCGAACACGCGCGCGGTGGCGGCATTGATGTTGGGCGACATTGCCGGCTGCACGCAACCGTCGAGCAACAGCATCTTGCGCGCATGCGTGTTGCGCGGCCACGCGCCGGACGCGGCGCTGGCCGACAGCGGCGGCACCTTGGCGCGCAGCGTGCCCGGCAGCAGCGGGCGCACCATCTGGCCCAGGCGCAGCGCGGTGCCGAACAGCGCCGGCCGCGTCAGCCCCTCGCGCAGCACCCAGCGCGCGATGCGCTGGCTGGCGGGACGCCGCACGCCTTCGGCCTCGAGCTTGTCGTCGACCAGCTGGCGGCCGATGTCGACCAGGCGGCCGTAGCGCACGCCGGAGGGGCAGGTCGATTCGCAGTTGCGGCAGGTCAGGCAACGGTCCAGGTGCAGGCGCGTGCTTTCGGTGATGGCATGGCCTTCGAGCACCTGCTTCATCAGGTAGATGCGCCCGCGCGGCCCGTCCAGTTCATCGCCGAGCAGCTGGTAGGTGGGGCAGGTGGCGGTGCAGAAGCCGCAATGCACGCACTTGCCGACGATGGATTTGGCTTCCTCGCCTTCGGGCGTGTCGCGGAGAAAATCGGCCAGGGTCGTTTGCATGATGTGGGGTGTAGTGCCTGGAGTGTCTTGGCCCGCGGGCTCAGAGCCCGGGGTACATGCGCTGCGGATTGAAGATGCCGGCAGGGTCGAAGGTCTCTTTCAGGCGGCGATGGATCGCGGCCAGCGGCGACGCCAGCGGCGTGAACACGCCCATCGACTTGTCGCCATGGCGAAACAGCGTGGCATGGCCGCCCGCGGCCTGGGCCACCGCGCGCACGCTTTCGGCGTCGGCTTTGGCCGAGCCCTCTTCGGGCAGCCACCAGCGCTGGCCGCCACCCCATTCGACCAGCTGCTCGCCCGGCAGCGCCAGCGGCGCGGCCACGGTGGGCACCGCCAGCCGCCACAGCGCGCGGCCGGCGTGCGCCGTGGCGAAGAACGGGTGGGTCTGCTCGCGTAGCGATTGCCACAGCGCGGCAGCGGGCGCCGCGTCCAGGCGCTCGCCGCCGAGCCGGGCGCAGGCCGCACGCACCGCGGCGCCGGCGCCGGACAGGCGCACGTGCAGCGCGCCCGCATGCCACACCGAAGACGCCAGCGGCAGCGGCTGCCCGCCCCACTGGTTCAGTTGCCGGATGGCTTCGGCCTGCGCCATCTCGAAGCGCAGCGTGGCCTCGTCGAACGGCGCCGGCAGCACCTTGAGCGAGACCTGCAGGATCAGCCCCAGCGTGCCGAGCGAGCCCGCCAGCAGCCGCGACACGTCGTAGCCCGCGACGTTCTTCATCACCTGGCCGCCGAAGTCCATCACCTCGCCGCGGCCGTCCATCAGCTGCGCGCCCAGCACGAAGTCGCGCAGCGCGCCCACCGACTGCCGGCGCGGGCCCGACAAGCCGGCGGCGACGGCACCGCCCAGCGTCGCCACGCTGGGCTGGCCGGGCAGCGCGAAGTGGGGCGGCTCGAACGCCAGGATCTGGCGCTTCTGCGCGAGCGCGGCTTCGATCTCCGCCAGCGGCGTGCCGCAGCGTGCGGTGATCACGAGCTCGGCCGGGTCGTAGTCGACGATGCCGGTGTAGGCGCGCGTGTCCAGCAGCTGGCCTTGCGGCGGCTGGCCGTAGAAATCCTTGCTGCCGCCGCCGCGCAGCCGCAGCGCGGTGCGGGTCTCGGTGGCTTGCCTGACGGCGTCGCGGAAGGCGTCGAGGGTGGCTTGCATAGTCGTGCGAAATGGGGAGGAGGTTCTGGCGCGGCTCAGGGTCCGGCCGAGCCATCGCGGCCGCCCGGGATTTCAGGCCGGTCGTTCTGATAGGCCGGCAGCTGGCTGCCGCAGTGCTTGCAATACTGCGCGTCGGGCTCGTGCCCCTCGGTCAGGCAATGGGTGCAGGTGCGCGTCGTCAGCGGCCGCTTCATGATGCTGGCGGCCAGCTCGGCGCCGACGATGCCGGTGGGAAAGGCGATGATGCCGTAGCCCAGCAGGATCGTCAGCGAGGTGATGAACTGCCCCAGCGGCGTCTTCGGCACCATGTCGCCGAAGCCGGTGGTGGTCAGCGTCACCACGGCCCAGTACATGCTGACCGGGATGCTGTGGAAGCCGTGCTCCGGGCCTTCGACCACGTACATCACGGTGCCGAGGATCACGGTGATGATGAACACCGCGGCCAGGAACACGAAGATCTTGCGCCGGCTGTTGACCAGCGCGCGGTACAGGATCTCGGCTTCCTCGAAGTACACCGTCAGCTTCAGGATCCGGAACACGCGCAGCAGGCGCAGCAGGCGCACGTCGATCAGGAAATGCAGTTCCGGCACGAAGAACGCCAGCCAGGTCGGCATGATCGAGATGAAGTCGATGACGCCGTAGAAGCTCAGCGCATAGCGCCACGGGCGCCGCACCACCAGCAGGCGCATGGCGTACTCGGCGGTGAACAGCAGCGTGAACATCCATTCCAGCACCGTGAATACCCCGCCAAGGCGCTGGTTCAGCGCGGGCAGGCTGTCGAGCATCACGATCATCACGCTGGTGACGATGGCGAGCAGCAGCGCGACGTCGAACAGACGACCTTCGCGCGTATCGGCCTCGAAGATGATGGTGTACCAGCGCTGGCGCCAGCCGGCCTCGGGCTGGCCCAGGCGCTGGCGCACCACGGCTTCCTGGTGCTGGCGCCGGCGGGGATTCTCTTTCATGGCGTGGCTCAGAAGCGCGGCAGCTCGGGATGCGGCAGCAGGCCCTTCTTCACGTGCATCTTGCCGTATTCGGCGCAGCGCGCCAGCGTCGGGATGGCCTTGTCGGGGTTCAGCAGCCGCGCCGGGTCGAAGGCGGCCTTGACGCCGAAAAAGGCGTCGCGCTCCGCGGTCGAGAACTGCACGCACATGGAGTTGAGCTTCTCCACACCGACGCCGTGCTCGCCGGTGACGGTGCCGCCCAGCTCGACGCAGGTTTCCAGGATATCGGCGCCGAACAGCTCGGCGCGGTGCCATTCGTCCTGGTCGCCGCCGTCGAACAGCACCAGCGGATGCATGTTGCCGTCGCCGGCATGGAACACGTTGATGCAGCGCAGGCCGTACTTCACTTCCATGGCCTCGATGCGCTTGAGCAGCGTGCCGATGTGCTTGCGCGGGATGGTGCCGTCCATGCAGTAATAGTCCGGCGAGATCCGGCCCGCCGCCGGGAAGGCGTTCTTGCGGCCGCTCCAGAAGCGCAGGCGCTCGGCCTCGTTCTGCGAGACCACGATGCGGGTGGCGCCCGATGCCGTCAGCACCGCGCTCATGCGTTCGATCTCCTCGGCCACTTCCTCGGGGGTGCCGTCGGACTCGCACAGCAGGATGGCGGCGGCATCGAGGTCATAGCCCGCATGCACGAACTGCTCGACCGCGGCGGTGGCGGGCTTGTCCATCATCTCCAGCCCGGCCGGGATGATGCCGGCGGCGATCACGTCGGCGACCGCGTTGCCGCCTTTCTCGACATCGTCGAAGCAGGCCATGATCACCTGCGCCAGCTGCGGCTTGGGGATCAGGCGCACGGTGACCTCGGTGACCACGGCCAGCATGCCTTCGGAGCCGATCAGCACGGCCAGCAGGTCCAGCCCGGGCGCGTCCGGGGCCTCGGAACCGAACACCACCACCTCGCCCGACATCGTCACCGCGCGCACGCGCAGCACGTTGTGCACGGTCAGGCCGTACTTCAGGCAGTGCACGCCGCC
Organism: Cupriavidus alkaliphilus; assembly: GCF_014191175.1. Lineage (NCBI taxonomy): Bacteria > Pseudomonadati > Pseudomonadota > Betaproteobacteria > Burkholderiales > Burkholderiaceae > Cupriavidus > Cupriavidus alkaliphilus. The sequence continues at coordinate 209,245 of NZ_JACHWE010000001.1, forward strand.
GGAGTTCTCGCTGACATTGCCGCCGATGGTGCAGGCGATCTGCGACGACGGGTCGGGCGCGTAGTACAGGTTGTGCGGTGCGGCGGCGTCCGAGATGGCCAGGTTGCGCACGCCCGGCTGGACCACCGCGGTGCGCGAATACGGGTCGACCGACAGGATGCGCTTGAACTTGGCCAGCGACAGCACCAGGCCCTCGGCGATCGGCATGGCGCCGCCCGACAGGCTGGTGCCGGCGCCGCGCGGCACCACCGGCACGCCCAGCTGGTGGCACAGCCGCAGGATGGCGCAGACCTGCTCCTCGGTGTCGGGCAGGGCCACCGCCATCGGCACCTGCCGGTACGCTGCCAGGCCGTCGCACTCATAGGGCACGGTGTCTTCCGGCTTCCACAGCACCGCGGCGTCGGGAAGGATCTGAGCCAGCCCGGCCAGCAGCGCGTCGCGGCGGCCGTCGGCCGCGGCCGCGGCCGGAGCGCCGGCGGCGCCGGCAGCGAGGGTTTGGGCTTCGTGCGGGGCATTCATGAACGACTCCTGTGGGGTCTCCTGGACGGCGGCCTGTGGCGCTCGCTTGCCGGCCTGCCGGCCGCGGCGGTGCAGTGCCGCCGCGGGGGACGGGTGACTATAGCGCAGGCCACCTGGCGCGGGCACCACGCCAGACGTGAATTCCGCATGCCAGGCCGATCAAAAATGCTCATCATGGCCGGGCGCTGCCCCCGCTTTCAGCGTAGCACCGGCGGCCGGCCATCGGAAAGGCGGGTGCGGCGCTCGGCGTTGCGCCGGCGCTGCCTTCAGCGGTCCGGCTGCGCCGGGGCCTCGGGCAGCCGCAGCACCATGTCGAGCTTGTCGTGGAAGTGCGGCGCGACGTACAACGCGTCGGGCTCCAGCCCGAAGCGCTCGAACCCGAGCGATTCGTACAAGCGCACCGCGCCCGCGCTGCCGGCATTGACGCACAGCGTGACCTGGCGCACGCCCGGCATGGCGGCGGCCTGCTGCAGCGCGCGCAGCATCAGCGCGCGGCCGAGCTTGCGCGCGCGCCAGGCCGGCGCCACGTACATGGCAAAGATCGAGGCCTTGTGCCAGTGCTTGCGCCGGGGCTCGCGCATCACGCCGACCATGCCGGCCAGCGCGATACCGTCGGGACCGGCCTCGAAGGCGCCGAACATGGCCTTGTCCGCGCTCGGCGCAAGGCGTTGCGCCACCGCCTCCGGTGCCAGCTCCTGTTCTTCTTCGAGGCTGGCGGCAAAGGCTTCCGGGGCTTCGGCAAGTCCCTGCAGCCGCAGCGCGTGGAAGGCTGCGGCATCGTCGGGGGTCAGCAGGCGGATTTCCATGGGCGCAGTCTCCTACCAGTCCAGGCTCAGCAGCCAGTCGACGAAATAGCGCGCCTCGGGCTTGAGCGGCGCCTGTTCGCGCTCGACGATGTAGTAGCCGTGCGGCGATACCGATTCCACATCGAGCAGGCGCACCATCTGCCCCAGCGACAGCCAGTGCCGCGCCATGCGCTGGCGCACCAGCGCCACGCCCTGGTTGGAGGCGATCGCCTCCAGCATCAGCCCGATGTCGTTGAACTGCGGGCCGGTCTGGGGCTCGGGCCAGTCAAGTCCGGCGGTCTCGAACCACGGCTTCCACGGCTCCAGCGGGCTGCGCAGCAGCACCAGGCCGTGCAGGTGCTCGGGCCGGGTGATGGCGCGGCCGTTGACGCGCTCGTAGTACTCGCGCCCGCACGCCGGGAACACCGGTTCCACCAGCAGCCTGGTGGTCTTCAGGTCGGGATAGCGGCCGGTGCCGTAGCGGATCTCCACATCGGTGTCCTCGGCCTTGACGTCGAGGAACGGGATCGCCAGGTGCAGCTCGAGGTCGATATGCGGATAGAGCGCGCCGAACTCGGGCAGGCGCGGCACCAGGTGCTGGCGCCCGAAGGTGGGCGGGATCGCCACGCGCAGGCGCGTGCGCATCTTGTTGTACTCGGGCCGCGCCAGCTCGTTGAGCGACTTGAGCGCGTCCTGCACGTTGCGCAGGTAGCGCGTGCCGGCCGCGGTCAGCCGCAGCGCGGCGTTGGCGCGCACGAACAGGTCTTCGCCCCACAGCTCCTCGAGGTTCTTGATGCGGTGCGAGACCGCGCTGGGGGTCACCGACAGCTCCTCGGCCGCGCGCGCGAAGCTGCCCAGGCGCGCGGCGGCCTCGAACGCGATCAGCAGATGCAGCGGCGGCACGCGGTTGAACATGGAGGCCATTCCTGCGCTTGCCTGTCGGGCGCCTTACTGCGTGCCGGCGCGGGCGGCGCTGAAGATCTTGCCAGGGTTCAGGATATGGTTGGGGTCGAGCGCATCCTTGATCGCGCGCATCAGGTCCAGCGCGTCTTCGCCGTGCTCCGCCACCAGGAAGCGCTGCTTGTGCAGGCCCACGCCGTGCTCGCCGGTGCAGGTGCCGCCCATCGCCAGCGCGCGTTCGACGATGCGCTGGTTGATGGCCTCGGCCTCGGCCATTTCCTCTGGCTGGTCCGGGTCGACCAGGATCGCCACGTGGAAGTTGCCGTCGCCGACATGGCCGACGATGGGGCAGGGCAGCGCCGAGGCGTTCAGGTCCTTCTCGGTCTCGGTGACGCAGTCGGCCAGGCGCGAGATCGGCACGCACACGTCGGTGGTGACCGACTTGCAGCCCGGCTTGAGCTGGAGCATCGCAAAGTACGCGGTATGGCGCGCGTTCCACAGCCGGCTGCGGTCTTCCGGGCGCGTGGCCCACTCGAAGCCCTGGCCGCCGAATTCGGCGGTGATCTGCTGCACGGTCTCGGCCTGCTCGCGCACGCCGGCCTCGGTGCCGTGGAATTCGAAGAACAGGTGCGGGGTCTCGGGCAGGGTCAGGTTGTCGTGGCGGTTGATGGCGCGGATCGCCAGCGCATCGACGAATTCCACGCGCGCCACCGGCACGCCCAGCTGGATGGTCTGGATCACGGCCTGCACAGCGCTGCCCATGCTGGGAAAGGCGCACACCGCGGCGGAGATCGCCTCGGGCTGCGGGTACAGCCGCACCGTGACCTCGGTGATGATGCCGAGCGTGCCTTCGCTGCCGATGAAGAGCCGGGTCAGGTCATAACCGGCCGACGACTTGCGCGCCTGCGTGCCGGTGCGAATCACGCGGCCATCGGCGGTCACCACCGTCAGCGCCAGCACGTTCTCGCGCATGGTGCCGTAGCGCACCGCGTTGGTCCCCGACGCGCGCGTGGCGCACATGCCGCCCAGCGACGCGTCGGCGCCCGGGTCGATCGGGAAGAACAGGCCGGTGTCCTTGATCTCCTGGTTCAGCTGCTTGCGCGTGACGCCGGGCTGCACGGTCACGGTCAGGTCCTCGGGCTGCACCGCCAGCACCCGGTTCATCTGCGACAGGTCCAGGCTGATGCCGCCGGCCACCGCCAGCAGGTGGCCTTCCAGCGACGAGCCCGCGCCGTAGGGGATCAGCGGCACGCCATGCTGGTTGCACAGGCGCGCGACCTCGGCCACCTCCTCGGTGCTGTGGGCAAACACCACCGCATCGGGCGGTGCCGGCGGGAACGGCGACTCGTCGCGGCCATGGTGCTCGCGCACGCCGGCGGAGGTAGTGAAGCGCTCGCCGAAGCGTGCCGCGAGGGCGTCGGCCATGGCGGGCGGCAGCGGACGGCGGGCGAGGGAGGCGGACGGCGTGGGGTGGTTCATGGGGGTCTCCGGCGGGTCGGTGCGGCCTCATGGATTGCGAGGCCGCCGAGGGTGCCGGCGGCAGGCTGGGGCGCGACCCGGTTATCGAATGGACGAATGACTGCATTCTACGCCGCGCGGCGGCTGGTGCACCTTCCGGCGGCGAGCGCGCGGCCGATAGCCGCACAAGCGGATGGCCGCGCCAGCCGCAGCCGGCGGATGCGGCGCGCATGGCTAAGTCACCGGCTCTGGCGCGATAATGCGCCATTTCCCAACGACAAACCGCTGACAAGGAGACCGGCATGGGCAACCGCCTGTCGAAGATCGCCACCCGCACCGGCGACGCCGGCACCACCGGCCTGGGCGACGGCAGCCGCACCGGCAAGGACAGCCTGCGCATCGCCGCGATCGGCGATGTCGATGAACTGAACTGCCACGTCGGCGTGCTGCTGACCGAAGACCTGCCCGCCGACGTGCGCGCCGCGCTGCTGCATATCCAGCACGACCTGTTCGACCTGGGCGGCGAGCTTTCCATCCCGGGCTACACGCTGCTCAAGCCCGAGCAGGTGGCTCAGCTCGACACCTGGCTGGCCGACTACAACGCCAACCTGCCGCGCCTGGCCGAGTTCATCCTGCCCGGCGGCAGCCGCGCCGCGGCGCAGGCCCACGTCTGCCGTACCGTGTGCCGGCGCGCCGAGCGCGCGCTGGTGGCGCTGGGCGCGGCCGAGGCGCTGAACGAGGCGCCGCGCCAGTACCTGAACCGGCTCTCGGACCTGATGTTCGTGCTGGCGCGGGTGCTGAACCGGGTGGGCGGCGGCTCGGACGTGCTGTGGCAGCGCGACCGCGATGTCGCAGAGAAGTAATCCAAAAGCCACATAAAGCAGCCCGCCAGCGCTGCCGGCTCAAGCCGCGGCAGCGCCTGCCGTTGAATGAGGGCAGAAACCGAGAAAATTACTCGGATTTGCCGGTTCTGCCCTTGAAAAGCCCCCGGACGGCCACATTTCGGCCTCAGGTTGAATTGCAGCCGCGCGGATAGCGCTGGCTCAAGAGGAGAGAATAATGGGTAAGATCATCGGTATCGACCTCGGTACCACCAACAGCTGCGTCGCGATCCTGGAAGGCAACACGCCCAAGGTCATCGAGAATTCCGAGGGTGCGCGCACCACCCCGTCGATCATCGCCTACATGGAAGACGGCGAGATCCTGGTCGGCGCGCCGGCCAAGCGCCAGGCCGTCACCAATCCGCGCAACACCCTGTACGCGGTCAAGCGCCTGATCGGCCGCAAGTTCGAAGAAAAGGAAGTCCAGAAGGACATCGGCCTGATGCCGTACGCCATCGTCAAGGCCGACAACGGTGACGCCTGGGTGTCGGTGCGTGACCAGAAGCTGGCGCCGCCGCAGGTCTCGGCCGAAGTGCTGCGCAAGATGAAGAAGACCGCCGAGGACTACCTCGGCGAGCCGGTGACCGAAGCCGTGATCACCGTGCCGGCCTACTTCAACGACTCGCAGCGCCAGGCGACCAAGGACGCCGGCCGCATCGCCGGCCTGGACGTCAAGCGCATCATCAACGAGCCGACCGCGGCCGCGCTGGCCTTCGGCCTGGACAAGAACGAGAAGGGCGACCGCAAGATCGCCGTGTATGACCTCGGCGGCGGCACCTTCGACATCTCGATCATCGAGATCGCGGACGTTGACGGCGAAAAGCAGTTCGAAGTGCTGTCGACCAACGGCGACACCTTCCTGGGCGGCGAAGACTTCGACCAGCGCATCATCGACTACATCATCGGCGAGTTCAAGAAGGACCAGGGCGTCGACCTGTCCAAGGACGTGCTCGCGCTGCAGCGCCTGAAGGAAGCCGCCGAAAAGGCCAAGATCGAACTGTCGAGCTCGCAGCAGACTGAGATCAACCTGCCGTACATCACGGCCGATGCCTCGGGTCCGAAGCACCTGAACCTGAAGATGACCCGCGCCAAGCTGGAATCGCTGGTCGAAGAGCTGATCACCCGCACCATCGAGCCGTGCCGCACCGCGATCAAGGACGCCGGCGTCAAGGTCAGCGACATCGACGACGTGATCCTGGTCGGCGGCATGACCCGCATGCCCAAGGTGCAGGAGCAGGTCAAGGAGTTCTTCGGCAAGGAAGCGCGCAAGGACGTGAACCCGGACGAAGCCGTGGCCGTCGGTGCCGCGATCCAGGGCTCGGTGCTGTCGGGCGACCGCAAGGACGTGCTGCTGCTGGACGTGACGCCGCTGTCGCTGGGGATCGAGACCCTGGGCGGCGTGATGACCAAGATGATCACCAAGAACACCACCATCCCGACCAAGCATGCGCAGGTGTTCTCGACCGCCGACGACAACCAGCCGGCCGTGACCATCAAGGTGTACCAGGGCGAGCGCGAGATGGCCACCGGCAACAAGCTGCTGGGCGAGTTCAATCTCGAGGGCATTCCGCCGGCACCGCGCGGCACGCCGCAGATCGAGGTCTCGTTCGACATCGACGCCAACGGCATCCTGCACGTGGGCGCCAAGGACAAGGCCAGCGGCAAGGAAAACCGGATCACCATCAAGGCCAACTCGGGCCTGTCGGAAGACGAGATCCAGCGCATGGTCAAGGACGCCGAGGCCAACGCCGAGGAAGACAAGAAGGCCCGCGAGCTGGCTGATGCCCGCAACCAGGCCGACGCGCTGATCCACTCGACCAAGAAGGCGATGACCGAGTACGGCGACAAGCTGGACGCGGGCGAGAAGGAAAAGATCGAAGCCGCGATCAAGGAACTGGAAGACGCCGCACGCGGCGGCGACAAGACCGAGATCGACGCCAAGGTCAACGCGCTGTCCGAAGTCAGCCAGAAGCTGGGCGAGAAGGTCTACGCCGACATGCAGGCCAAGGCCGGCGAAGGCGCCGCGGCCGGTGCCGCGGGTGCTGCCGGCGGCCAGCAGCAGGCCCAGCCGCAGGACGACAACGTTGTGGACGCCGAATTCAAGGAAGTCAACGACAAGAAGTAATCGGGATACGCGGGCGGCGGTGCAGGCACTGGCCGGCGCCGCTCCCGCCCCGACGCCGGGCGACGGCCATCAGACCTGCGGGAAACCGCCGTCGGATGCCGCGCTCGGCTTTTTTGCTATTCGCCGGCCCGTGCCGCTTGCACCCGCCGGCCAATGAGGTAGTGAGCCACCATGGCAAAACGTGACTATTACGAAGTGCTCGGGGTAGGCAAGAACGCGAGCGAAGACGAAGTCAAGAAGGCTTATCGCAAGCTCGCGATGAAATACCACCCGGACCGCAATCCGGACAGCAAGGAATCCGAGGAAAAATTCAAGGAGGCCAAGGAGGCCTACGAGATGCTTTCCGATCCGGAGAAGAAGGCCGCGTATGACCAGTACGGCCATGCCGGCGTGGATCCGAACATGGCGGGCGGCTTCGGCGGCGCGCAGGGCTACGGCGGCTTCGCCGAGGCCTTCGGCGATATTTTCGGCGATATCTTCGGCCAGGGCGGCGCTCGCCGCGGTGGCGGCGGCCCGCAGGCCTACCGCGGCGCCGACCTGCGCTACAGCATGGAGATCTCGCTGGAGCAGGCCGCGCACGGCCACGAGGCGCAGATCCGCGTGCCGCACTGGGACGACTGCGACCACTGCCACGGCAACGGCGCCGAGCCCGGCTCGAGCGTGGAAACCTGCCCGACCTGCCACGGCGCCGGCCAGGTGCGCGTGTCGCAGGGCTTCTTCACCATGCAGCAGACCTGCCCGAAGTGCCACGGCAGCGGCAAGTTCATCCCCAAGCCCTGCACCAAGTGCCACGGCCAGGGCAAGCTGAAGTCGCAGAAGACGCTGGAAGTGAAGATCCCGGCCGGCATCGACGAAGGCATGCGCATCCGTTCGTCCGGCAACGGCGAGCCGGGCATCAACGGCGGCCCCCCGGGCGACCTGTACGTGGAAGTCCACATCAAGCCGCACGCGGTGTTCGAGCGCGACGGCGACGACCTGCACTGCCAGATGCCGATCTCGTTCGCCACCGCGGCGCTGGGCGGCGACCTGGAAGTGCCCACGCTGAGCGGCAAGGCCACCTTCCCGGTGCCCGAGGCGACCCAGTCCGGCAAGACCTTCCGGTTGCGCGGCAAGGGCATCAAGGGTGTGCGCTCCGGCTACCCGGGCGACCTCTACGTGCATGTGAACGTGGAGACGCCGGTCAAGCTGACCGAGGCGCAGAAGGAAATGCTGCGCCAGTTCGACCGCTCGGTGCACGAGGGCGGCTCGCGCCACAGCCCGCAGGAAACCTCGTGGCTGGACAAGGTGAAGAGCTTCTTCAGCTGATCCGGCTTGCGGTATGGAACCGGCCACGCGCGAGCGTGGCCGGTTTTGTTTTTTGGCGGTGCGGTTTGCCGTCGCGCGCGCTTTTCTCCCCGCACCCGCCTGCGGGAGAGGGGCCGGGGGAGAGGGCCGGCGTGTCCATCGCCACCCTGCTTGCGCCGCGCGATAATGCATGATTGCGCCCCTGCCGGTTTGTCGGCAATCCTGTTTTCCCTGACGAGTCCCGTGGTAGCAAGCATCCAGCGCCCCCCCTCTCCCCCAGCCCCTCTCCCGCAAGCGGGAGAGGGGAGCACCCGGCCGGCGGGGACGGACGTCTTCGTCCTGCTCGACGACGCCACCGCACCCGCAGGGCAAACCGCGTCCCGCCTCTACACCGGCTTCGTCAACGAAGACCTGCTGCCCGCCGGCAGCGACGTCGCCCGGCTCGACGCCATGCTCGCCGAAGGCTGGCGCCAGGGCTGGCACGCCACCTTGTTCGCGCCCTACGAATTCGGTGGTGCGCTGGTCGATGCCCCGGTGCATACGGACAACGCCATGCCGTTCCACGACGGTGCGCTGCGCCTGCTGTGGTTCCGCGAGCTGCAACGGCTCGATGCCGCGGCGGTGGCGGCGTGGCTGCAAGCCCATGCGCAGCCGCGGCCAGCGGGCTTGATGCATATTGCTTCCGATACGTCCCGCGCGGCCTTCGACGACGCCATCGCGCGTATCCACCAGTGGATCGAGGCGGGCGACACGTATCAGGTCAATTACACCCAGCGCCTGCGCTGCGATGCCTTCGGCGATCCTGTGGCGCTGTACGCGGCGCTGCGTGCGGCGCAGCCGGTGCCGTATGGCGTGCTGGCCAGGCTGCCGGATGAGGCCATGGTGCTGTCGCTGTCGCCGGAGCTGTTCGTGCGCCACGATGGCCAGGGCCATCTGCTGACCCGGCCGATGAAGGGCACCGCGCCGCGCGCCGGCGACGCCGCGCGCGATGCGCAGGCCGCCGCGGCGCTGGCCGCAGACGCCAAGAACCGGGCCGAGAACGTGATGATCGTCGACCTGCTGCGCAACGACCTGGGCCGCATCGCGCAGCCGGGCAGCGTGGCGGTGCCGGAGCGCTTTGCGGTGCAGCCGTTCGGCGCGGTGCTGCAGATGACCTCCACCGTGACGGCGACGGCGCGGCCTGGCACCGGCTTCGGCGCGCTGATGGCGGCGCTGTTCCCGTGCGGCTCGATCACCGGCGCGCCCAAGCGGCGCACCATGCAGATCATCACCGAGCTCGAGCACGCGCCGCGCGGGCTCTACACCGGCGCGATCGGCTGGATCGAGGCGCCGTCCGTGGCCGCGATGGCCGGCCCGTTCGCGCTGTCGGTGGCGATCCGCACGCTGGTGCTGGCGCCGCCCGCGGCCAGTGCGCTGCGCGCCGGCGAGATGGGGGTGGGCGGCGGCATCGTCCATGACAGCGTGGCGGCGGAGGAATTCGCCGAATGCGGCTGGAAGGCGCGTTTCCTGACCCGGCACGATCCCGGCTTTACGTTGTTCGAGACCCTGCGCGTGCAAGACGGCGCGTGCCCGCACCTGGCGCGGCACCTGGCGCGCCTCGGCGCGTCGGCCCGGGAGTTCGGCTTCGCCTTCGACCCCGACGCCGCGTGCGACGCGGTGGCGGCGCAGGCGGCACGACTCGGGGCCGGCACCTGGCGCCTGCGTCTCAGCGTGGACAAGTCCGGCACGCTGGCGTTTGCCAGCGGCGCGCTGGCGCCGTTGCCGGCGGGGCCGGTCGGTGTCGACCTGGCGCCGGAACCGCTGCCGCCTGCCGACCCGCTGCGCCGCCACAAAACCAGTGCGCGCGCGGTCTTCGATGCCGGCTGGCAGGCCGCCGAGCGCGCCGGCGGCTTCGACCGGCTGTTTTTCAACACGCGTGGCGAACTGCTCGAGGGCGGGCGCAGCTCCGTGTTCGTGCGCATCGACGGCCGCTGGCTGACGCCCCCACTGTCGGCCGACATCCTGCCGGGCGTGATGCGGGCAGTGGTGCTGGAGGCGGGCGGCGCGGCGCTGGGCGCGCCGGGCGAGCCGGTCGAAGAAGCGGTGATCACGCGCGCGATGCTGGCGCGCGCCGAGGCCATCGTGCTGGTCAACGCCTTGCGCGGCGTGATGCCGGCGACCTTGACGGCCTGAGCCGGTGGCTAGGGGTGGTGGGTGTCGAGCACCCCGTCGCCCAGTTTCCAGCGCACCACGCCGGGCAGGTTGATCAGCTCGCGGTCGTGGCAGATCATCACCACGGTGCGGCCTTCGGCGGCGAGGTCGCCGACTAGCGCGATCACCTGCTCGCGCGCGTGGCCGTCGAGGCTGGAGGTGGGTTCGTCGAGCAGCAGCAATTCCGGCTCGAGCACCTTGGCGCGCGCCAGCGCCACGCGCTGGATCTCGCCGCCGGACAGGTATTCGGGCGCGGTGTCCTGCAGGTGCGAGACCCCGGCCCAGCCCAGCGCCTCGCCCACGCGAAGATCGATCTCATGGCGCGGCAGGCCGCGCGCGCGCAGGCCGTAGGCGATGTTCTCGCGCACCGAGGTGCGGAACAGGTAGGGATGCTGGTGCAGGTAGGCAATGCGACGGCGCAGCGCCGGCGGCAGCGGCGTCAGCGCCGCGCTGTGGGCCTGGCCCTGCGCATCGGTCCATTGCGCGACCGCGCCGGGCGCGGGCTCGAGCCCCGCCAGCATGCGCAGCAGCGTGGTCTTGCCGGCGCCGTTCATGCCGGTCATGACGATCGCGGTGGCGCGCGGGATCACCAGCGTGTCGATCGCAAACAGCTTGCGCAGGCCGATGCTGCGCGCCAGCCCGCGCACGGTCAGCAGCGGGCCATGGTCGGCATGGCCGGCATGGTCGGCGGGAGCGGACGGTGTCATCGGCGAAAGCCTCCGGCGCCCTGCAGCCAGGCCATGCCGATATTGACCAGCAGCGCCAGCGCCACCAGCACCATGCCCAGCGCAATGCCCTGCGCGAATTCGCCCTTGCTGGTTTCCAGCGCGATGGCCGTGGTGATGGTGCGGGTCGAGCCTTCGATATTGCCGCCGATCATCAGCGCCGAGCCCACCTCGGCAATGACCCGGCCAAAGCCGGCGACCACCGCCGCCATCAGCCCGAAGCGCAGTTCGCGCAGCACCGTCAGGAAGGTGCGCCAGCGGCCGGCGCCCAGCACCCAGGCGGTTTCGCGCAGGCGCACGTCGGCACCCTGCAGCGTCGACAGGGCAAAGGCCAGCACCACCGGGAAGCCGATCACGGCCTGCCCCAGCACCATGCCCGAAGGAGTAAAAAGCAAATGCAGGCTGCCCAGCGGCCCCTGGCGCGTCAGCAGCAGGTAGAGGATCAGCCCGACCAGCACGGTCGGGAACGACAGGAAGGCCTGCGCCACCACCACCACCGCGCGCCGGCCCGGGAACTGCCGCGTGGCGATCAGCCAGGCCGCGGCGATGGCCGGCACGGTGGCGATGGCCAGACCCAGCACCGCCACCACCAGCGAGGTCCAGACGATGAACCACAGCCCGGCGTCGCCGCTCGCCAGCAGGCGGAAGGCGTCGGCGGTGGCGGTGCCGATCTCCACCGCGTCAGGCGGAGAAGGTATGCTCGACGGCGGGGAAGCTGCCGTCCTTGACGGCGGCCACGTAGGCGCGCACCGCGGCCTCGATCGAGGGCTGGCCGTCCATGAAGTTGCGCACGAACTTGGCCTTGCGGCCCGGGTAGATGTTGAGCATGTCCTGCAGCACCAGCACCTGGCCCGTGCAGTGGGCGCCGGCGCCGATGCCGATGGTGGGCACCGCCAGCGACTGCGTGATCTCGCCGGCCAGCGCGGCGGGCACCGCTTCCATCAGCACCACCTGGGCACCGGCGGCCTGCAGCGCCAGCGCATCGCGCCTGAGCTGGGCCGCGCCGGCGTCGGTCTTGCCCTGCACCTTGAAGCCGCCCAGCGCGTGCACCGACTGCGGCGTCAGGCCGATATGCGCGCACACCGGGATGCTGCGCTCGACCAGGAATTTCACGATCGGCGCGAGCCAGTCGCCGCCTTCGAGCTTGACCATCTGCGCGCCGGCCTTCATCAGCGTGACGGCGCTGGCAAACGCGGCTTCCGGGGTCGGATAGGTGCCGAACGGCAGGTCCGTCAGCAGCAGCGCGGTCTGGTTGCCGCGCGCCGCGCATTCGGTGTGGTAGGCCATCTGTTCCAGCGTGACCGGCAGCGTGGTCTGCTGGCCCTGCATCACATTGCCCAGCGAATCGCCCACCAGGATCATCTCGACGCCGCAATAGTCGAGCAGCGCGGCGAAGCTGGAGTCGTACGCGGTCAACATGGCGATTTTCTCGCCGGCGTCACGCATCGCCTGCAGTTTGGGAATCGTGATGGTCTTGCGGGAGGGATCGAGGAGGTAGCTCATGGCAGTGCCCGTGTAGGACGGCCTTGCCGGTGCCGGGAGGGCTGCCCGCACGGCAACGACAGCCGTCGTTATTGTGTTGTGTCTGGCAGGCGAGGGTGCCTGTCAGGGCGCGGCGAGATTGAGAAAGGCCTTGCGGCCGCGCATGTTTTCGATGCGCGACAGTAGTGTACGGAAATCGTCGTCATTGTCCACCGGATTGAAGTGGGCGGTGTCGACCACCAGCACCGGGGCGTCGTCGTAGCGGTGGAACAGTTCGCCATAGGCGCCGGCCAGGCGCTGCAGGTAGTGTTCGTCGATGCCGGCCTCGCCCGGCTCGCCGCGGCGCACGATGCGCTCGCGCAGCAGCGACGGCGTCGCCTGCAGCACGATCACCAGGTCGGCGCGTTGCGGCGGCAGCGCCAGCCGCGCGGCAATGGCGTCGTAGAGGGCCAGTTCGTCCTCGGACAGGGTCAGCGCGGCGTGCAGGCGGTCTTTGGCGATCAGGAAGTTGCTGACCATGCGCTGGCCGGCGGCGACTCCGGCCTGCCACTGCTGCAGCAGCACCGCGCGCTGGGTCAGGCACCACAGCTGCAGCGCCAGCGCGTGGCGCGCGGGGTCGCGGTAGAACGGCTCGAGGAACGGGCTGCGGCGGGCGTTGTCGGGCAGTTCCTGGGCCTGCAGCGTGCGCGCCAGGCGCTGCGCCAGCGAGGTCTTGCCGGATCCGACGGGGCCTTCGACGACAATGCGGCGCAGGTGATCGAGCATGGCGCTCCGGGCGTCAGTGAGGGGGATGGCAGCGCCGCGGGCGCCGCCGGGCGGATTCAGCCGGGCGTGCCGCCATGGTCCGGCTCGCCGGCCGCGGCCTGCATGCGCATGCACTTGCAGGTGGAGACCTTCTCGATGCGCTGCGCGCCCACGCCGGCCAGGTAGTCGGCCGCGCGGCCGCGCCCCGGGATCGCCAGCGCGGCGTCCAGCTCCAGCAGCGGCACCAGCGTGAAGGCGCGCTCGGTCAGGCGCGGGTGCGGCACGGTCAGGTGCTCGTGGTCGTGCTGTTCGTCGCCGAACAGCAGCAGGTCCAGGTCGAGAGTGCGCGGCGCGTTGCGGAACGGGCGCTCGCGGCCAAACTGGTCTTCGATGTGGTGGCAGATGCGCAGCAGCTGCGACGCGGTGAACGAGGTCTGCACCTTGACCACCGCGTTGTAGTAGTCGTCGCCGCCGGCATCGACCGGCGCGGTGCGATAGAGCGAGGAGCGCGCCAGCACCGTGATGCCGACCTGCTGGGCCAGGCACACGATGGCGTCCTTGATGGCCTGGCGGGCATCGCCAAGATTTGCGCCGATGCCGATGAAGGCGAGAGTCATTTACGTTTCCTCCGGCTGGCCGGGGCCGGCATGTGCTGCCTGGCCCGCGTCCGAGTCGCTCCGGGAAGAAACTTTATCCGATTTCCGCGGACCGCGCCGGCGGCGCTTCTTGCGCGCCGGGCCTTCGCCTTCCGCACCCTGGGCCTGGGCGCCACCCTGGCCGCGCGCGCTGCGCACCGCGTCGATCAGGGCTTCGCGCTCATGCGGCTCGGCATTCTGGAAGTCGTTCCACCAGCCGGCCAGCTCTTCCGGCAGCTCGCCGGACTGGCAGCGCAGCACCAGGAAATCGTAGCCGGCGCGGAAGCGCGGCGACTCCAGCAGGCGGAACGGCATGCGGCCCACGCGCTTCTCGAAGCGCGGCTGCATGCCCCAGATATCGCGCATGTCGGTGACGAAGCGGCGCTGGATCGCGAGCTGGCCGGTCTGCTTCTCCAGCACCGTGTCCATGGCCGTGTTGAGCGCGGCGATGGCGTGCTCGCCCTCGTCGCGCAGCTTGTTCCAGCGCTGCAGCACGTGGTGCCACAGCAGCGCGGCGAACAGGAAGCCCGGCGACACCGGCTTGCCGGCCTGAACGCGCCGGTCGGTGTTGTCCAGCGCCAGCTGCACGAAGCGCTGGCCCATGGGCTGCTCCAGCGCCACGTCCAGCAGCGGCAGCAGGCCCTTGTGCAGGCCCGCCTTGCGCAGCTCCTGCAGCGAGGCCCAGGCGTGGCCGGACATCAGCAGCTTGAGCATCTCGTCGAACAGGCGCGCGCTCGGCACGTTGTGGATCAGCTCGGCCAGGCCGGCGATCGGCAGGCGCGTGGCCTCGTCGATGTCGAAGCCGGTCTTGGCGGCGAAGCGCACCACGCGCAGCATCCGCACCGGATCTTCGCGGTAGCGCGTGGCCGGGTCGCCGATCATGCGCAGCAGGCGCGCGCGGATGTCTTCCATGCCGTGATGGTAGTCATGCACGGTCTGCGCGGCCGGGTCGTAGTACATCGCGTTGATGGTGAAGTCGCGGCGTTCCGCGTCTTCGGCCTGCGAGCCCCATACGTTGTCGCGCAGCACGCGGCCCGAGGCATCGATCGCATGGGTCTTGCTGTCGAGCTCGGCGCGCTTCAGGCGCCGGCCTTCGGGCAGGGTCTCGCTGGCGATGGCGTCGACCAGCGCGCGGAAGGTCGAGACCTCGATGATCTCCTGCTCGCGCCCGCCGTAGAAGGTCACGTGCACGATCTGGAAGCGCCGGCCGATGATGCGCGAGCGCCGGAACAGCGACTGCACCTGCTCGGGCGTGGCGTTGGTGGCGACGTCAAAGTCCTTGGGCTTGATGCCGAGCAGCAGGTCGCGCACGGCGCCGCCGACGATATAGGCCTGGTAGCCGGCCTGCTGCAGCGTCGAGGTGACCTTGACGGCATTGCGCGACAGCAGCGTGGGGTCGATCCGGTGCTCGTCGACGTTGACGATGCGCGGCGTATGGGCGCGGCCGGTACGGCGCTGCTTGGGGCCGGGTTTGCCCAGCAGCCGGGTAATGAGCTTCTTGATCACGTCAGAACAGATCCATGATGCGCCAGCCGGCCGCGGCGGCGTGGTGGCGCAGGCGATCGTCCGGGTTGGTGGCGATCGGCTCGGAGACCTTTTCCAGCAGGGGCAGGTCGTTGGCCGAGTCGCTGTAGAAGGTGGTGGTCTCGAAGTTGTCCCAGCCCGCGCCCTGGGCCTTGAGCCAGCCCTCGACGCGGGTGATCTTGCCTTCGCGGAAGCTGGGCACGCCGTCGACCTCGCCGGTGAACTGGCTCTCGGGCTTGCCGTCGACGGTGGCCGGCTCGGTCGCGATCAGGTGCTTGATGCCGAAGGCCGCGGCGATCGGCGCGGTGACGAAGCTGTTGGTGGCGGTGACCACGGCGCACAGGTCGCCGGCCTCGAGGTGCTTGTAGACCAGCGCGCGCGCCTGCGGCGTGATCACCGGGTCGATCACCTCGTGCATGAAGCGCACCCGCATGGCATCGAGCCGGTCGCGCGGGTTGGCCGCCAGCGGCGCCAGCGCAAAGCGCAGGAACGCCTGGATATCGAGCGTGCCGGCCTTGTAGTGGCCGTAGAACTCGTCGTTCTTCTGCCGGTAGATTACCTCGTCGACGACGCCCAGGCGGACCAGGAAGCGGCCCCATTCATGGTCGCTGTCGGTCGGGATCAGGGTGTGGTCGAGGTCAAAGAGTGCCAGATTCATGGGCGGTCAATCTACGTCTATATAAATCAAGCACTTACAGTGGCTTTTGGGGCAGTTGGGGCATGTGCTACAGTGTGCGCCTGCTGTGTGTGTTCCAAGACACCGACGGGATTCACTAACCGGTGATTTGAGCGATGCATTCTAACAGTTGTGCACCCCCCCTATCGGGCAACCCTCCCAAGGGTCTGATAGGTGAGGTTTAACGCCCCGGCACCGCTCGGGGCGTTTTTTTATTTGTGCTGCCTCGCCGACACTGAATCCCCATTCTCGTGGGGTGTTGGAAACGAGCCACAAGCGCCGCGCGAGTGCCGCCGCTAGTGTCATGAATGCCGGCGGGATTGCGGCGCGTATAGCGCGCGCTCGCGCGTGGCAGCTACCGCTATGGGGTTGTCGGACAGCATCTGATACCAGCCAGCGCGAAGCGCGCAGAGACTGGGCTACATGGACCGGCAGAGGAAGTCATGACGCCGACGCTAGACGAGTTACAGCCAATGCTGCTGACCGAGCGGAAAGCTATCCCGCTTGAGGCCGGCTGGCACTTCGAAATTAAGTACGACGGCTATCGCATGCTAGCTATGACAGGCATGCCGCGCTTGAAGTCGAAGGGCGGCGCCGACGCAACGGCATGGTTCCCCGAACTGGTTGCGGCGCTGGCAACGCTGCCGGCAGGCTACATTCTCGATGGCGAGGTTTGCGTTCTAGACGATATAGGCCGAAGCGACTTCGCGCGGTTGCTCACCCGCGCTAGGCATAGGGGTTGGTACAAGGGGGCGGACGCGGTTGCCTACTGTGTGTTTGACCTGCTGGTCGGCAAGGGGAAGGACTTGCGCGGACAACCGCTAGAGCGCCGCAAGCTAGCACTCCGCAGGCTTCTGCCAGAAGTGCGGGATGGGTTGCTCTACGTAGACGGCGTGGAGGATGGTGCTTGGCTCTACGGCCATGCCCTCGCGCTCGGGCTGGAAGGTGTGGTTGGCAAGCGCGCCGGCTCGCTGTATCGAGCCGGCGAGCGCTCGCTCGATTGGATAAAGATCAAGCGACCCGGCGCGGTTCCGCCGAAGCGGTTCGCGCGCTAAGCGTTCAGCTCTTCGGCGCAATGATCGTCTTTGACGCCGTGACGCGCCCGACGATGGACAGCACGGCGCCAAGGATTGATGCGGCGTCGTTCGCGTAGCCGCTGGCGTCAGTGATGCCGGCGAGCTGCAAGCCGGTGGAAACGAGCACGATGGCCGCGCCCCAGAAGGTCTTGCTCGCAAGGATGGATTTAGTGTCTTCCATAGCGTGCCTCTCATACGTTCAAGGTGACAAGGAACAAGCGCGTAAACCAGCCGCGCCCGTTGGGGGGAAAGTTGGGGGCGATCATGTATTGGAAGGCGCGCATCATCATGAAGCGGGCGAGCGTTTCCCGTTTCGCGATGATCGCGGCGCCGACAGTCTTCGGACCGATGACGCCGTCGACTGTCACGCCGAGCGCGCGCTGTAGCAGCCGCTTTGCTGTCGGCTGACCCTGATTGACTGCGCAGTCGAAGACGAACAGCGACAGCGGCCACGGCATCAGATGGCAGGAGCAAACGCGCCAATAGTCGGCGAGGTAGATTCGCCGGGCGTCGTCCAGGGTAAGGCGGGGAATGTCGAGATGGGGATAGGCACGCTTGCTGATGCCGTATTTCGTTTCGCCGCCGGGATCGACCTTTGGGTCGGGGTTTGTGTACCCGGCCTCGATGCCGACGACAATGTCGAACGCGCGCGCGAAGTAATAGTCGTCGGTCATGGTGCACCCCGGCAGAGCTTGTACCGCTGCACTACGTCAAGCGTGTACTCCTGCAGGGGCTGGCCGACAGCCATCTCGGGCAGTGGGTCACACTGCCGCGCCGGCGGCGTCGTGCAGCAGCCGGTAAGCAGCAGCACAGCGGCGATGATGGATAGCGTTTTCATTTGCTTGGCTGCGGCGGTACTGCCGGCCTCTTAATCGCGCGGTTGATGAGCGCGCGCGCTTGCTCGTTCGTCTGTTCGACGGTCTGCTTTGCTGCCTCTTTGGCGACGGCTTTCGCCACGGCTGGCGTTGCCACAGCGGTTTGCTGTTTCTTCTGAATCTCGCTGGTGCGTTTGCCGACGAGGGCTAGCTCTTGCGTAAGGTCTTTGATGCGTTCTGACTGTTCGCTGATACGCGCCGACTGTTCGGTAATGCGGTCGGTCTGTTCGCGTAGCAGCGAGTCGACGGCTTGCTGCCGCAGGTCGTAGGCTTTCGTTAGGTCGGTGACGCGCTCAGTGCAAAGCTGTGACATAGACGCTTGCACGCTATGTACGCGCGCATCAGTCCGATTAATCTCTTCGCTGTCCTGCCATGCACGCAGCGACCAGCCAAGCGCGAAGACGGCGATTAGGACAAGCAGGATGCCGAGCGGGCCATCCATATGCGCCCACAGCCGGCGCGCGCGTTCCCGAAAAGCAATCATCGCGCTACTCCTTCGGAAGCCGGTTCACAGCATCGGTGAGGCGTTGCACCTCTCGCTTAAGCTCCGCCACCTGGCCGCGCAGCTCTTCGAGTTCGCGCGTTGTCTCCGTAGTGCGGTTCTCTGCCGCCTCGCGCAGCTCCCTTTCTTTGACGACCTGCGCCCATGCGTTGTCATAAAGGCCTTTCCAGTTCTCCACCGCAGCGGCTAGCGTCTTGAGCGCTGCCTCTTCTGTCGTGCCGATCTGGTGTTCGAGCTTGAGCCGCGACCACGCGCGAAAGATGAGGGCAGAGCCGACAACGAGCGTGCCGGCGATAGTCCCGAGGACTGCGCCAATATCCCCCATTGCTCCCCCCCGTTCCGTCTTATCACGTTAAGCGCACACAATCACAGATCGCCGCTGCGTGCTGACGCCCCCGGCGATTGCTGCGGTAGCGTTCGCCGTGGTTACAGTGAGCGCGCCGCTAAACGTTTCCGCGCCCGTCATGCTGGCAGTAAAGGGCGCGAGCGTGGCCGAGCCGGCCCCCGTTGTCGGCTCGAATTCAATGTTCAGCGTGTTAAAAGGCGGTGGCACATATCCCGGCGCAGAAAAGTCGGGATCGACGTCGTTAAAGGTCGGCGGCGTGTATGGCATGGCATCAACCCGGCGTGACGCGGTCGTAGGCTACGGCGCGGTACGTCGTCGGATTGAAGGCGACCACGTAGACGTCTTTGAAATAGCCCCCGCAGTTGATCGAGTAAGCGCCGCCGCCCGCCGTCGTCGCCTCGCCCAAGAATTCGCCCGTAACCTTGGCGTAGGCGCGCACGAGCAGGCCGTTCGTTGCGACGCCGCCTACAGTGACGATGCCCGATACCGTGCGCGCCGCAGTGGTCGGCGCCTTGCCTAGTTGAACGTTCGACGCGGCGGCCGGCGTCAGCGCAAAGGCAGGGGCCAAACTGTTGAGTTTCTGGCCTGATGCCGTGCCCCCGGCATTCGTGCCGACCGTGTACCAACGCTGCGTCTGCGTCGCCCAATTGGTTTGCACCGTCACGGTGTCAGCGACAGTCCAGTTAGTACCGTCATCGGAATATTCCAGCGTCCACGCCTTCGGCGCTTGCGTGGTGCTTTGGCTTGACGCGGTGACGCCATAGACGGCAATGTCTACCGGGCTCGCGTACTGGTACTGTAGCCAGCCGGTACTAGTCGTCGCTTGCCAGTACGTCGCGGAATTTTGATCGAACCCATTGCTCGCGGATTGCGCGCCGTTGGTAGTAGACGCCGAAGCCGTGCCCCCGGTCGAGGCATGGCTAGCGGCGCCGGCAACGTATAGGCTCAGGTCGGCAATCGAAAGGTTGGCCGACCCGTTATTGGCCGATACGTTGATGCGCCAGTACGTATGTGCGGCCATGGTTTTTAGCTCCAGGTGTCCGAATACTCCACTACGATTTGTCCGTTGCCTTGGCTCGCGCTGTCATTGCGGAAATTAAGGGCAATGAACGATTTACCCGCCATGTTTCCGCTGCCGGTAAAGAGGTCGCCGTGGCTGAGCGGTTGGGCATGGAGCGGGCACCAAAGCCCTTTCATGTAGCCGCGCACGCAACTGGTATGCCCAAGCCACAACGGGGCGAGTTCTAGCGCGCTATCCGGCGAATTCGGGTAGGGGACATAAGAGGTCAGCGAGCCCGTGACAAGGCTTGTGCCTTGCCCTGCAAGCAGCGAGGTAAATTTACTGAACGCGATTGACCCGCCGACCCCCGTCCAGTTGCGCGCCACATAATGCCCGTTCGACGTGGCAGTCAGCGGCGTAAGACCGCCGTTGATCCATGGGACCATGTCGTAGTTACTCGCGCCGCTGTTTTCCAAATAGCGCCCAATGATGGCGCAGCGGTAGGGGTCGCCGCTCTTATAAGAGAAAAAATCCCCAAACGCGAAAGCAAATGCACACCCCGTTATGTCGCCGGTGTCCACAAACACATAGAGGCAAGACCCATCAGCGACGATATACCAAGGGCGCGCCGTGCTATTGGCCGTGGCCGATTTCCGGCATGCAATACCAAAGGAACTTTGCGCAGCGGTCGGGAACGGCCCGGTTCCGGTGCTGACCGCCGTCATTGCCTCATAGCCGCGCATGCGCGCGTCAGTGGCCGACGCCGGCGCGTTGTCGTTCACGTCCAGATAGAACCCGGTGTTGCCGCTGGTGTCCATGCGGTACGAGGCGGTATTGGTCCCGCTATATGCCTTCGTCCATCCGGCCGCAGTCTGCGAGCCGTAGCCGTTCACAAGCACGGCATCAAGCAGCGCAACGAGCGAACCGACTTGCCCCGTCAAGGTCGGGGCGCTTGCATCTGTTGAGCGATAAAGGCGAACAGTCATGATCGGTCCTTAATGAAAGTTGGCGGCGTTACGCGTTGCCGGCAGTAATGGTTGCGGCGGTAACGCTCACGGTCGCGCCGGTAACGATGCCCGTAGCGTTGAGAACTAAGTCGGTCCCGGACGTGCCCACGTCCAAGTCGATAAGGAACGTGCCGCCCGACGTCGTCAGGCGCGCCCACGTCGCAGTGCCGGTCGCGGTCGCGGCGGCGTTGGAAATCGCATTGAGCGTCAGCACGCCGCCCGCCGCACCAGGGGCGAGGGTCGCGCTACACGTCAGCGCCGCAAGCGCCGTCGTCGCGCTGCCGCCCGTGGCCGGGCGCGTGCCGTTGTAGACCGTCAGCACGGCATTAGCGCCTGCGGCCGTCGTGATTGCGTCGAGCATGGCGTTACGTACCGCCGTCGAGATTCCAAGCGTCATGATTAACCCCCGTTACGGGCGAGTGCCCGCGAACGTAAATGAAAGGTCCGAAAGCGTTGCGTCGGCCGTCGCAGGCGTTTCCAGCGTCAGCAAGTCGGCCGTCGTGAAACTCGTTGAGGACGTGATAGACAGCGTGGCGACGGTTGCGCCCGCTGCCCATGTGAGAGTGCCAATCGAAACGCCCTCTTTTTTAATCGTGTACGCGGTCGAGCCCGTCGCCGCAACGCGCGATTTGCCGCCGCCCGATGCGCCGGACGGCAGAGTCCACGGGCGCGGGCTGTAGAACGACCAAACGATTTCACCGTTCTGCGAAAGCCCGGCGACATACCCGCCTACGTCGTAGGGGCCGACCGATACGCCCGCAGGCGCATAGCAGCGCAAGTCGGTGTAGCTCGTGGCAGTCGTGGTGCCGGTGACGACGCTATAGAGCCCGACAGTGCCGGCCGGGACGCCGGTCGTATTCACGCTTACCGCGCCGGTTGCCGCGTTGGCGTAGATATAGTTTGTGGTGCTCGCCGTCAGCGTAACGGTGCCATTCGCGACGGCGTTGCCGTTGTAATAGCCGCCGTAATATCCCCACGTAAGGCCGTTCGTCGTGCTCGCGCGCCGGCCCCAAATCATCGCCGGGCTAGCGGCGTCGAAGTTCGCATTAACGACAACCTCTTTGCTTGCCTGATTGGCGCTGATGGTATCGAGTAGCGTCGTGCTGTTGGACATTGCATCACCTCACGATAGACGCCGTGGCGGCACGACCAACCACGCCTAAGTCACTGTTCTGGTAAATCGAAAAGCTGATGGTGTTGCCGGAGCTAAACCCATCGGCAGTGATGTTTGCTGCTGTGTACACGTAGGTTTGTGCAGCCGTCACGATGACGGTGCGTTTGACCGTTGAGCCGCTTTTAATCGTGAGCGTGTAGCTTTCTGTTTGCTGGTCGAGCGGCACATCAGTACCGTTGCGCCACGCTGCATTGACCCGAGCGCGTCGCGTCCAGAAGAGCGAAATGTCGGACGTACTTGCGTCTGAGCCTTTCAGCGCGCGGAACATGACAGGCCCGAGCGGCTGCACGCGCTCATTGACCGGCACTAGCGTTTGCTTCGGGCCGGGTTGCGTGCCGTTGATGTTCGCTAGCCGCGCCTCAAAGTAAAGCGTCGTGCCAAGGTCGCTCGAATTGATGCCGGCGGCTACGATCTTGCTCGGGTCAAGAAAGACGAATCGGTCGCCGTTGCCGTGCGTCGTCATCGCCCAGTCAGTACCCGCGACGCCGCGCACGAAGCCGCTGAGCTGGTAAGTGTTCGCAGCAGTGAGCGTCGCATTGCGGAAGAAGACAATCTCGTCGCCGATAACAGCGGCATTGGCGCCTGCAAGGAAGTTCGCATAAGTGACCGACGACAGCGAGCCAGACAGCACGCTAACTGTGACCGTGCTCAGCTCGTCGGGCTGGTTGCCGCCGGTGAAGTTCGGCAGCACGCCTAACACTGTCCCAATCACCGACGCCTGCGATATCGCGACAAGGTCGGTAAAGCTCAAGCCGTCGCGAGAGATTTCGACAATGCACCCCGGCCACGAGTCGGCGTAACCGCAAGCGCCCAGGTACAGGCCCGGCGTGGCGTCTTGATCGCGCAGCGGCGGCACGTCGAGCACAGCGAGCGCTGTAGCGCCGGCGTATGCGATGGGTTGCGGCGTGAAGCCTGCCGGCGGCGCGCCGACCGCGGTTGATGTGTAGACCGCCGGCAGCTCCGACACAGCGCCCCATTTCAAGACGCCTTGACCGTCATAGCTGACCGAAGTCAGGCGCACGGTATAGCTGACGCCGTCGCCTTCGAGCGTTACAACGTCGTTCGGCTCGTACTTGAGATAGGAAAGCGGCGTCTGGAAAGTGAATTGCTCGCGCGCGAGCCACGTCGCCCACAGCAGCGATTGCGCCTTCTGCATGGCTTGATCGTCAGTGAGGACGACAGCCAGATTCGCCGCGCTCTCTTTGTTCGAAAGCGTCGTCGTGCGGAATGCTGTTTGCGTGCCGGGGTGGTAGTCCGAATGCGCGCCGATGTACGTCAGCGCGAGCGACTTCGGCAGGTCGATTTCTTGCAGACGGATGACCTCAATCGGCGTGATGTTGGTGTCGTCACCGATGGCAGTCGACGCGCCAAGGTCGGCATACGCGAACGTGCCGACAGCAGCGCCGCCGCGCTTCACGAACTTGAGTTTGCCGTCCGAGTCTGTAACGTCAAAGAAATACGCCGCCATGAGCGCGGCCAAGTTGTCGCGCGGTGTCGCGTTCGTCGTGATGGCGTAGCCGATAACACGGTCGGTCAATTGAGACACATCGTATTGCGACGGCGAAAGACCGGCACGAGCGCAGATATCCGCGACGACGGTCGACAGTGGCACCGAGGCGTCCGTTGTGGTCGCGTAGCCTAATTGCAGGTAGCTGAACGTGGCGCTAGAGTTCGCGCCGTAGCCGAACAAGATATAACCCGGCGATACGACTTGCATCATGCTCGGCGCAAACGGTAGACCGGTGACACCTTCGGCGAGTTTGGTTATCACGCCGGACACAGCATCAAAGACGTAAAGCCGACTGCCGCCGTACATGTAGATATGCCGGTCGTCCACGACATGCCCGCAGGAGCTACCGCCGGCCAGCTTTGAATCAAGCGTTGAGCCTGGCCATGTATTGACCAGCGCAAGAGTGTTCGCGTCAAACTGATAGATGCTGCCGCGCGTCGTTTCCGCGCTCACGTCGACCGCGTACAGATACGCCGACGTGACACCCAATAGCAGCACGCAATACGACGGATCGGTCGACGCGACGATTTGCCCTGTCTGCCCGGCGAGTGCGAAACCGTCTGAGTCCGTCGGCATGAGCGAGCATTTCACAATGCGCCAATCGGGGCCGGCAATTGCCGCCGTAGCGTAGAGCCAAACGCCGCTCTTAATGTAGTTCCGGCCTGTGCCTGCGACCCAACTCGGCAGACCAGCAGCGCCGAGCATGAGCGTGCCGTCTGGCCTGTACCAGCCCCATACGCCGTACACGGAGTCAGGGCAAAGCATGCCGGGTTCGTCGGCCCAGCCGCCAGCCTCAGCGACCCAATTCGGCGCGTTCGTCGGCGTGAGCCGTGCAGTGTAGGTAAATGGGTTCGTAAAGCTGCTGCCGTACGGCGTGAGCTGGCCGACGTAGAGGCCTGAGTAGTTCGTCCAATAGCCGAGGCTCATGAACGTTGCGCCCTGCGGCGTCAGGCCGCTTATCTGGCCCATGTCCTGCCCCGGCGTCTGCGTGTACGTCGACATGGTCACGCCGGTATATGTGGGCGCGACGTTCGTTATGACTTCAAACGAGAACGACGGTAGATAGCTGCCCCACGGTGACAGGTCGAGTTCATTAAAGACAACGTAGGCCATGCCGCGATGTGCCGGGACATTGCCGACGCCTAGCGCCGATTCCATCGTCGGGTCGGGCAATTGCGCTTCGTCGCCGTTGTAGACCTTGAAGTTCGACACCATCTGATTGCTGCCGCTGATGGCTTCGAAGTTCGACGGGTTCGAAATGTCGTAAATCAGTTTGCCGTTAGCCCAGATGCGACGCACGCCGGAAATTGGCCCTTCACATAGGCCGATGGCAAAGCTCATCGTTACTGTGCTTTGCTGCGGACCTTTGCCACCGGCGCCTTTGCCGCCTGATGTGTGCTGCGACGGCTGGCCCGCCCAAATCAAATTACCGCCGACACGAAACAGGCCATACACGCGCGGGATAAATTTCCCGTATGCGCTGTCTTGCAGGCGCAAATCATTGATGCGCGGCGCAGGCGTCTTCGGAGGAAAGACTACGCCGCCGATTGCAGCGCCGATCATAAAGCCGGCTTGAATCGCCATCGGGTTGCCATAGCTGACAACCCCGCCAATGACAGCGCCGACGACGCCTAGCGCGAGCTGCCCGACCTGACCCATTATTCAACCCCAGCGATGTGATAAGCGGCGGCAATCTGCGCGCGCCAACGCTCGTCTATGCGGTGCTCGATCACGCGCCGATTGATCGCGAACGCGTGAATAATCGTCTCTGGCCCGGTCACTATCGCGAGGTGGACCGGGCTGTTATTCCAGGCGAACAGCAGCACATCAGCGGGGCCAGCCTCCGCGACTGGTATCGGCTGCATCAGCCGATTGCAATGCTCACGCAACGAGACCCCATCGGGCCGGCGCTCATAGTTCGTAAAGTCGAAGTCGATCAAACCGAGCGCGCGCGCTGTTTCCAAGACGAGGCCGACGCAGTCGCACGCGAGACCCTTAAAGCGGCCTTGATGCTGCCACGGCGTGTGTAGCCATGTGCGGGCTTCGCCGACGAACTGGTCACGCGTAATCATTTGCTTTGCGGGCGCAGGATCGTGTCAAGGCCCGGTACATACGGCTCGCCGCGAAAGTTGACGACGTTGTTAAAGCGGTATTTGCATGTGCCGAAAGTGCGGTCGCAACCGGCAGTGATGGTGTAGGTATCGCCCGGCTCGACCGGGAACGGAAACGGCAGGGCGACAGTAACGAAGCCCGGCGCAAACGCCTTTACCTCTGCGCTATAGCCAGCGTTGTCGCCGCTGGTGAATGTCACCTTGCCGTATGCGAAGTAACCGATTGAATAGCTGTACGAGAGAAATAGCTGTTTCGTCGCGTCGCCACTATTGAACGTGTAGGTACCGTCGCCGGCCACGCTGTATTGCTTGCTGCCGGGCGAGCCTGCTACTTGCGTCCATGCCGAGCCTGCCGAGTCCTTTACGCTCAAGTTCGCAACGAATGCGCCGCCAGTCGGCGGCACGACTTTGATCGTGTACGGCGCCGTCGTGGGAATCGTGCGGCCTGTCGTGTCGGCAAAGTCGACAGTCGGCCCGGTCTGCGTCAGGCTCGGGTCGGTCCAGGTGTAAGCGTCCGTGACCGTGTCGACAGTGCCGCTAGCAGTCAGCGGCCCGAGGTCGACTTTGCAGCGTGCATCGCCGAGCGTTGCGCGACAGCTCGCGCCGTAGAGTTCGCCCGATGGCTGCTGCATCAGTTGCGAGAGCGACCGAATTTCAACGCGATACTGGCCGTTAAGCAGGGTCACTTGCCCCAAGACGCCCGACGCCAGCACGGCCTCACCCATGCTCAAATCAGCGTAATTGACGAGCGAGATAGAGACCGTGGCGTAATCCCACACGCCCGCCTCAAGGTCGACTTTCGTGACTGGGCTAAGCTCAAAGATCGAAGAGAGTTCAAGATTGCCGGTCGAAAGGTCCGAACTCGTTTCGACTTGCGAATGGGTATAGCCGCCTGTCGACGTGTACGTCAGACCGCCATAGGTCAAATCGCGGTCAAGATCGGTAAAGCCGAATATTTGACCATCCCGCCGCGTGACCTTCCATAGCGTGCAAATGGTCTGCACGTCGCCGGCAAGATGCGCGGCGAGCGGGGCAGATATCGAGCGCATGACTAAACCCGGATTTCGATAATCGGGACTGAACCCCAATCGACAAGCAATTCGCCATTGGAGCCGCTACGGTCCACGATTTGCTTTTTCATCTCGTCAATATCGAAGCGAACAGGCACGTCGAACTGGCCTGCCCACGTCAGCACGTCCGAGCTTTGCGGATAGAGCTTCGCCGCGCCACCGCTGCCAGTGTTGCCGGTAGTGTTCGCCGCGATGGTTATCTGATTCGTGCCGACCGCTGTGATTTGCCACAGCTTGCCGTTTAGCGTCGTGCCGAGCGTGCCGCTAACGCCGCTCACGCCGACATACTTGCCAACGGCTGCGCCAGTGAGAGCCGCACCGAAGCTAAGCACCGTCACTGCGCCAGGTGTAAAGCCGGTGATGTTCTGCGACGCGTCGGCGCCGAACGTCACTAGGCCGGTCGTGGTGTCTAGCGAATACTGGCCGGCGCCGCCGCCAGCAGTCACCGGCGCCGCATTGCGGAAGAGCTGCGCAGTGCCGACGACAGGCTTTGTGATGGTGCGTAGCTCACTGAGAGCGCCGCTAACGTACGCCTTGCTGAGCTGAAAGACGCCCGGCGTAACCGTTGACGCGATGACACCGTTTGCAGTCGTCACGCTGTAGTCAGTCCAGTCCTTGATGCGGAAGCCGTGCGCGCGACCCTTCACGACGCGGAAAAATGCGTCGATGGCGGCAGTGTCGGCGACGCTCATCAGGCGGCGGCCCACTTCGAAATGGCAGCGTGGCTGCGTCCATGCGATAGCGCGCGATTCCCGGCCCGAATGCACCGGCGTAACGACCGTCATGTAAGCCGGGCCAACGGTCGCGCCGAACGCGATGTTGTCGGGGAAACGTGGGGATTCAAGGAAAGCCATGCTTAGGTGTTCCTCGCTTGCGCAATCGTCGCGTGACGCATGATTGCTGCTGCCTGCTGCTGCGCGCTTTGCCGCGTCGTGCCCGGCGGTACGTTGATATGCATGTTAAAAATCGACTGACGGCCACCGCCGCCGCCGGCCTGCATCGGTACGACGGTGCCGCCTTGCTGGCCTGCAATCAGAAACGTGCGGTTCGCGACGTTCAGCAGCTCGGGACCGTTCTCCGCGACCTCGTAGAAGTGGCCGGGCCGAACGTCGCCACCATCAGCCATACCGCCGCCCCACATCTTCGAAATGAACGAGACAGCCGTACCTATCCATGAGTCGGCGCCGTCTGCGCCCTTCGTCTGGAATAGCTGTTTCGCAAAGGCGTTCGCGGCAAGCTGCGTAAGCGTGCGCGTGATGCTGCCAGCAAAGTCGTTCACGGCGTCCTTGAGCGACTTCGTGTGATTCACCATGTCGGTAAGCATCGTCGCGAAGCCGCCCGAGAATGCTTCGCTGAGCTTGGTAGAGAGCACGTCCGCGCTGGCTTCGAGCTGCTTAACCTGTATGTCGAACTGCTGCGCGAATTGCAGCATCTTCGGGTCGCCCGACTGCATCGCTATTTCGGTCATCTTGTCAGCGATGGCGCCTAGCTCGCGCGCTGCGTTCTGGCGTGCAACGCTCGTACGCGCTAGCGCTTCCATCTCGTTCATTGCGCCCGTTTGCGCGCGTACGTTGTAGCCGTCTTGCGCGATGTTCAGGCGGTCGATTACCTGCTGCGCAAGTGCCTTCTGTTCGTTTAGCTCGCCCTGCGCGATGGTGAGCTGCCGAGCCCGGTCGATATCGGCGGCGGTCTTGTCGTCGCCGCGTAGAAACGCCTGTTGCGACAACCTGGCATGGGTGCGGTCAAACGTGGCGGCGGCGTTCTCGCCAAGACGGCCTTGCAGCTTCGCGAGTTCGCTATTCAGCTTCTCGACTTCAATCCGATAGGCTTCGGTGTCGCGCGCCTGTTGCGGCGTCAGCTCGTTGAGCTTTGACAGGCTTTCCGCGATAGCGCGGTTCATCTTGTCCTCAAGCTCTTTCGCCTTGGTGGTGGCATCAATGCGCGTCTTCGCGTCGCCGGCACGCTGCGCGTACTGCTGCGTGAGCGCTATCTCTTGCTCATAGTTCGCGCGCACTTTGGCGATGTGCTCTTCAATCGCATTGCGCTGGCCTTGGTAGTAGTCCGCCGAAGAAATCATGTCGGCGCGGTAGTGATTCGCTAGCATGCGCTCGCGCTGCTTGAGCAAATCGTCTTCGCGCTTAATGGCGTCTTCAATAGGGCGAAGCTGCGCGTCCAGACTCGCCTTGCTGATGCCGGCGGCCTTCGTGTCCTTGAAGCGGTCATTGATGCTCGCGACCGCTTTGTCATACGCGCCGCCAGAGAACTTGAAGCCCGTTTCCTCGCTGCCCGTGACCTTGACGCCTTTGAGCATTGGCGAGTTGGGATTAGCAACCGCAAGCGCGGTGAAATCCTGCTGTAGCTTCGTTATTTCCTTCTGCTTGGCGTACGACTTGTCATACTGCACGCGCAGTTTTTCAAGATCGTCCGTGGCTCTAATCGCTGCCGACTGCTGCCGCGCGATTGACGCCTGCCGCGATGCTTGCGAGTTCTCTAGCCGCTGCATTTCGCGCAGATTCGCTAGCTCTTGCTCGTTCTCGCGCGTCCAGACGGTTGCATTAGTGCCGGCAGTGTCAAAGCGGCGCTGTGCTGCCGCACGCTGGCGCTCTAGCGCTTCGATTCGGTCGCCTGTTGTCTCGGGTCGACCGATGGCTTTCATCGCCTCCCAGGTGCCGCTAATCGCTGCCTTGACCCCGAGCCACATACGTTCGATCACGCCGAGCTTTTCTTTCGACACGTCGGCGAAGCGGTTATGCAGCGCTTCAAGGTTGACCATCAGCGCCTGCTCAGTGCGCCCGGCGTCTTCAAGCGCCTTGATGCGGTCGTACGTCGCCGCAGTCATGTAGTGCATGCTGCGGTTATGCTCTGCCGCCCACTTGGCGACACCATCCGTCATCTTTGCGTAGTCCTTCGCTACGTCTTCGACCTTCTCGCCGCTGACGCGGGCATAGGCGATGATGCCTTCGGCGGCGGCGCTCATCTGCTGCCGTGTAAAGGCGCCGGTCGAAACCAGCGCCTGTATTGCCTCACGCGACGCGCCGACTGTTGTCTGCGTGGACTCGGCGACACGCTTTGACATGTCGTTCATTGAGTCCGCAGTCATGCCGGCATAGTTGCCGGTGAGCAGGAGCGCTTTCCCGAAAGATTCGGCCTCTTGGTGGCCTTTGTACATAGCGAACGCGAGACCGCCGAGCGCACCGATTGCGAGATTGACGGGCGTCAGCAGCGCGGCAATGTAACCGCCCACGGCTTTGATTGCCGGCCCGATGCCGCCGAACATGTCTTTCAGTTGCCCGCCTTGCTGCGTCAGCACCAACAGCGGGTTCTGCCCGCCGGCAAGCTGCGTGACTATGTCGGTCATCTGCGCCGGCACCATGCGCATAGCGTTTGCTGCTTGCGCCGCCGACACGCCGACACGCCCGAAAGCCACTTCGGCATTGCGCATGCGGTCGGCAAACTGCGAAGCGTTCGCCGCGCCGCCAGCTTCGACTGCGCGCGAGATTTGCGCAATCTGTGACTCAATGCGCTTGACCCGGTTGGCGACGACGCTCTCAGCCGCGCCCATGTCGGTATCAAGGCGCGCGACGTTCGCCTGCAGCTCAATGATGAGGGAACCGAGGGACATAGCTAGACCTTTCGCCCGAAGACGGCAGTAAGAATCAGCGCGGATTGCTTTTGCGGGTCGTCAAGCAAGACCGGTTTGTCGGGTTCACGCGGTAGGAACGGCATGAAGTGCGACGGCTGGTAAGGCTCTGGCAGCGCCACGGAACCATGATTCGCAGCAGCAGACGCGATGATGCCGGCGCGCAAATCGGCGCGGCCCTCGCCGAACGGGTCGATGCGGTCGAACGCCATCCACTCGGCAAGTTCGGCGCTGTCGATTACGGCGAGCAATTGCCTTACGGTCATGCCGAGTGCGAGCGCGAGACGAAAATAGAAACGCCGCTCGGGGCGGCGCTCTAGTTTTTTTGCGCTTCCTCTACGCTGTCATTGCCGAGGCCGTTGATGCGCTGCGCGACCTTGAACAAGCGTTCCAGGGCAGCGGCGCTCTTTGCGGCCAGCGCTGCAATCTCCGCTTCGCTGGTGAAGAGTGGTTCGCCGCTCTCATCGACCAGCGTCGCCGCGACGAGCTTCGCGCGCATGTTGGTGAGGTCTGCGACGCGCTGCCCGTTCTTAAAGCCGACCATACTCGCCTCGTACGCGTCGCGCGCTGTCCCGCTCATCATCCGAATGACGACCGAGCCGCCCCACTCGGGAACGTCGACGGTTTCGGTTTTGATATCGTCGGCGGCGAGGATTTGCTCTTTGCTCAGCATGGAACGCACCCCTTTACGCGTAGGTCACAGGACCGGTGATGATGATATTCACGCTCGCCGAAACGATCTTGTCGACGCCGCCATCCCACGGGAACGTTTCAACGAAGCCCGAGAACGTCGCCGTCTTGCCGTTCGGCAGGGTGAGCTTGTAATTGGCGAGCGTGGCGGCGGCCTTGTACTCCTGCAACGCCACTTGGCCGGGGTCGGTCGCGTCGACGTCCACATCGAAGCCGAAAGAGCCGGGGTCAAAGAGGCCGATGCGGAACTCTTTCGCAGTGCTCGACAGGTTCGTCGCGTCGAGCTTCGCATTCTTGCCGTCGAAGCCTTTGATGGTCTTGAAGTTGCCGATACCCAGCCATGCGACAGGCGTGGCCGTGCCGCCGCTCGTGTATGCGGCGCCGCCGGTCGTATCAACGTCGACGGCGAAAGTGTTCGTCGTCTTGTTCTTAACGACGAGCTGCAAGCCGTTGAGCGCGGTCGTGCCGCCGATGCCGGCCAGCGTCACCACATCGCCGTTATTGAAGCCGTGCGCGGCAGAAGTGATGATGGTCGGATTGCCAAGCGCAATGCCGGTAATGTTCTTGGCAGCGCCGTTGCCGCTCGACACTTGAAGCGTCGAGCCTTGCGAGGAAATAGCGGTGGTTGGCATTTCGCTTTGCTCCAAAAAAAACGGCCCGCACTAGGCGGGCCAAGGGGGGCGGGGTGATGCTTAGTAGTGCCAGACTGAGTAATCGAGCACGACGCGATAGAGCATTACGTCTGGCTCGTATTCGTCGTTTTCGAGGTTGAGCACGTTCTGTACGGCCCATGCATGCATGAGCGCGCGAACGCTTCCAGCGAGGGCGACAGCCTGTGCATAGGTGTTCGCCCACACGTCAATCTGGAAGCGGGTATTTGCAATCGGCGGCGTGCCATTGCCGGCGAGGGTGTTCTCGACGGTCTCGGCGACGCGCTGATAGACCAGGTACGGCGGCGCGGCATTCTGCGCGGCGGTCATCGGAAAGATGCCGCCAGACGCGACGCCGCTAAGCAGCGTGGTTAGCTGTTCCTGTATCGACGGCATAGGTAATGCCCAGCTTTTGCGCCTCGCGCGGGATGCGCTCGCGTAGGTATTGCTCGATAGCCTGAATCGCTGCGTTTTTCTTCGCTTCGAAAGCAGGCCGCATGAACGGCTGCGCCGGGATAAAGCGGCCCGGCGGCGCTGCGTACTTCGCGCGATGCGCCTTGCGTGTGCCAGTAGTGCGCGGCGGTACGTACCAGTGCCCGAACTCGACCCATTTCGCGTAATAGGCGTCAAGGTTCATGACGCGCTTACCGCGCTGCTTTGCGCGCTGGTCTTTGCCTTGGCGAACACCGACCAGCACCGTTTGCACGATGGAGCTAGAGCGCTCGGGCGCATGCGTCTGATAGATGGCACGCTTTAACCGTCCGGGGTCGACACGCTCGTCAGGTGGCCCGTACTTTCCGGGTTGATACACCGGGGCGCGCAACGCTGCCTCTTTGCGAATGACAGCCGCGCCTGCATTCACAGCGCCGCGCAAGATGTTCCTTGCGATGTTCTGCGGCAGCGCGTTTAGCGCGTCGTTCAGCTCTCGCAGACCTTTAACGTACTGGTCAGCCATCGTTCATGCCCTCCGCCGCCAACAGCTCAATGGTGCGATTGGCTTCGTCAAGGTTCATTGACGCTTGAATATTGAAAGTGCGAGCGCCGTAGACAACGCGATACGCAGCGACGACGCGCGGGTCGGCGAAGATCGCGTCGTAACGCACAGTGATGCGGTGAGACACTTCCGTCGACACCGACATAGCCGCGATGCGCTCATTACCGGCCAGCGGCTCGACGTACGCATAGACTTTTTTTACGTCAGTCCAGGTCGTGACCTGTTGCCCGAACCCATCTTGCGATGTGCCGCGCTGCTGAATCGTGATGAGGCGATTCAACGTGCCTGCCCGTATGCGCGCCGTCATGGCAGTGAAATCCGGTAGGGGTCCAGCAGGCCATCAATGAACGGCAATTCCTTGATGCCGCCGCGAGTCAGAAACGCGACTTCCTCGCGGTTCTCGTACAGCGAGCCGAGCCGAATCAAAATCCAGTTACGCAGACCTTCGGGCACGACGCCGACAAAGTTCGCGCCGCTGCCGTTGTCGGTGAAGACGACCGGCGCCCCTTCAAGGTCGGTCAGCGTGTAGACGCCTGCCATCGCTGACCCGATGAGGTAGTTCGTTTGCGCTTGCAACCCGGCAGGCAGTGCGCCGCCAGAGTTGTAGAACTGCACGACGGCGCCGACCGGATAAGAGGCAGGGCCGCTAATCCTGAACGTGCCAGACGAGGCCGCTACGACGCTCACAGGCGACGCATAGCCCGCGTTATAGGTCACGCGTACTGCGCCGCTCTCCGGGCGCGCTACGGGCCAGATTTCGCCAAAGCGCGGCGTGATGATGCCCGGCAGCATGGCGTTCTGTACTGTGTAGACACTCGCGTCGAGCGTTTGGAGCTCGCCGGCCATGTCGAGGTATTCGACTTTGACCACGTCGACCACAGGCGCGCGCGGCAGAACGATTGCGCTCGGCGGGATAGACACGACGCCACAAGCCGGCGCCGCACCTGGAACGGGAAA
Organism: Cupriavidus alkaliphilus; assembly: GCF_014191175.1. Lineage (NCBI taxonomy): Bacteria > Pseudomonadati > Pseudomonadota > Betaproteobacteria > Burkholderiales > Burkholderiaceae > Cupriavidus > Cupriavidus alkaliphilus. The sequence continues at coordinate 242,775 of NZ_JACHWE010000001.1, forward strand.
GCGGTCAATGATGTACTGATAGCGCGCGTGTACGAGCTGCTGCCGCGTCTTCTGTTCTGCTGCCTGACGAGCGCCGGCAAGCATGCTGCGGATAATCGCGTCTTGGCCGTCGTCAGTAACCCGCAGGTGTAGCTTTGCATCCGACAGATGGATCGGCTCGCCTGCCGGCGCTTGCACAAGGATTTCGGGCATACAAAAAAGCCGGGGCTTTTGGCCCCGGCTCTCTCTGCTGGCGCTTGCGTTAGACGATCTGCGCGACGCTGGCTGCCGCGCTCGGCGGACCCTGACGCGCGCCGACACCCAGCAGCACGCCAGCAGTGAGCGACGCCGCGGTCCCCACAGTCACCGACAGGCGAACATGAGTGAAGCCGTTGTTAACGTCAAGGTCTTCGGGCATGAAGTTGATAACCGCTTGGCGGTTGTTACCGCCAGCAGCTACAAGCTGCGTGACCGACTTGCCGGTAATGTCCTTCGCGCCGGTGCCCGAACTGTCCTTCGCTTGCTGGATTTTCGCGTCGACAGTGGCGCCCGAACCGAAAGCGCCAATGGCGACGACGGCCATATACGCGTGGAAGTCATCGGCAGAGACCCATGCGGTAGTGGCCGCGCCCGCGCCCTGCGAGGAAGGATCAATCGCCGCGACGACTGCTTGAGTCTCGGTAGGTTTCGTAAACATGGCTGGTTTCTCCCAAATGAATCGGATTAGCGGGCGCCGAGCTGGATGAACGGCGAAAGCGTATTGCTACCCTTCGCCTGCGCAATCGCTGCCGAAATCTTCGGCTGACCGTCAACGCGGAACGTTGCGCGGAAAGCGGTTGCGTCGGCGTCGAAGTAGAGATGCATCGACGTTGCCATCTGGATGCCGCCGGCCTTCGTGAGAGTCCGGTAGTAGCTCATATCTACCAGCGCGATATCGCCCTGCGAGCTGAACGCAGCGGCGTGCTGGCTCACAGCGATGGGGCGCCCCATGAGCGTGCCGTACGGCGAGCCTTGAGCGCCGGCAGACACCGGCAGATAGATCGGGTAGTTGCCGAGCGTCAGACCGAACAGCGCCGGCAGCGCGTCGGGCGTGATGAGCCACAGCGATTTCGGGAAGCTACCAGGGGGAAGGCGGGCGATCATCTTCGTGATGTTCGCGAGCTGCACCGTCGACGCTGCCTGACCGGATTCCTTCGCCACGACCACAGCGGCAGAACCCGAGAACGCGCCTTGCGGCTGACCAGCGCCGGTGCCGAACAGAAGCGATTCGTTCGTCTTCCAGCGGATCGAGCGCGCCATCAAGCCGGGCAGGTACGACTGCAACGCGCTGGTGTCTTCCAGCAGCTCGTCAGTAACCGGAACCAGTGCCATGAGCTTATGCAGCCGCATGCTATCGACACCGAATTTCGGCTTCGTCGCAGTCGCGACCGACGCTTCGGCTTGCCAGTAGGCTTGCACGCCGTCAGTGCCCCACGGCGTCGACTCGTCCTTCGGGAAGGTCATCCCGTTGCCGCGAACATTGACATTGTCGGTCAGCGGCAGAAGGGCATCGTCTTCGAGCGACAGCGTAAAGATGGTGCTGGCGAACTCGGGCGGGATGAGATAGCCGCCATCGGCGCCGCTCGCTTCGTTCGCATAGGTGCCCGGCGCCGCCGCGCCAATCAGCAGACGGCGGTCTGGAATGCTGCCGCCGCGCGAGGCGGCGCGCACCACACTAGCGAACTCGCCGAAGCTCTGAAAGCCCCGGCGCGGGTCTTGCTCGATGTTCTCTTCGACGGTCACGCGTGCGTCATCAGCCGCCGGGATGACGGCAACGCTGCGTTCGGCTTCGATAAGCGATTCCTCGCGGGAAATCTGCGCGCTGAGGCTGTCGATTTGCGCGCGCAGCTCGTCGTATTGCTTCGCTTCCTCTTCGTTGAGGTCGCGCTCTTCGGCGGCTGCGGCGTCAACCAGCTTGCGAGCTTCGGCGACAGCCTGTGCCTTGCGTTGCAGCAGGGCGCGGAGTTTCTTATTCATGATGCTGGCTCCAGAAATGAAAAAACCCGCACTCGGCGGGTTCTGTGTACTGCGCTGGTTTCGGCCAAAGGGCCGGGAGTTTTCGCCCCATAGGGGGCAATTCGTTACATGCCTAACAGGTCGATTTCGCGGCGTGCGAGCGCCGTCGCGCGCGTCTTGCTGCCGCTGCCGATGGCCTTCGCCATACGCCTGACGACTTCGTCAAAGGTGGCGACGCCGTCGACCATGTTTTCGGCTCGCGCTGCGTTCGCGCTCAGAACGCGGCCTTGGCCCATGCCATCGCGCACGACTTGCACCGTCACGCCGCGATTGCGCGCTACAGCGCGCGTAAAGGCGCCGTAATAGCCGTCGACGCGCTCCTGCATCGCGGTGCGCGCTGCGTCGTCAAGCGGCGCGTATGGGTTGCCTTCTGTCTTGTACTTGCCTGCCGACACAAGCGTCGTCTTCACGCCCATTGCATCGAGCGCTTTCGAGTAGTCCTCATGCGCGGCGAAGACACCGACCGAGCCAGCCTCGCCACCTGGAGTAATGAAGAACTCGCCGGCAGACGATGCGAGCCAATACGCGGCGCTCGCGGCGAGGCTGTTCGCAATGGCGGTGATGGGCTTTTGCGAGCGGGCGCGGTAAATCTCGTCGGCAAGCTCTTGCACGCCGTACACACTGCCGCCGGGGCTATCCACGTCAATCAGGATGCCGCCGACCGTGTCATCGGCGAGCGCGGAGCGGAACGCTTGTGCAAAGCGCTCTGTGCTCATCGAGCCGGGGCCGCTCAAGTCGTCGGCCATGTTCCCGCGCTGGGTCACGATGCCGTACATCGGCAAGACGGCGATTGCGCCATTCCCGGCGCGGTTCGCGCTCTCACGCCGCGCCGCCACAGCGGCGGCGTCAGCGCGCACAGATTCCATCACTTCGGCGCTCGCCGGCTGGCCGAGATGCCAGCGCGCGAGCACTGACGCCGCCGCGCTCAAGCGCTCGGGCATCAGCGCCCACGGCGTTGCAAGGAACTCCGAAATCAGTAGCTCGCGTTTCATACTTTCCCCCACAGGGCGAGGCGTTCAAGGCGGGAAGCCGTGAGCGCTTCCAGCTCCGAGAACTCGGGGTTGTTATCGACCATGTAGCGGAGTTGGGCCGCGCAATAGTTGTCGGCCCACTCGCGCGGCACGTTCAAAGCGGCGGCGACGAACGCAGCATGCTTGTCATAGAAAGCGGCGGCCTTCTCTTGCCAACCCTCGCCGACAAGCCTTTGCAATGAGGTGATTTCCTTGCGCGTCACGCGCGCGGCGGTCGCCGTCGACAGTGCAACGAGCCGCGCGTCGGGGTCTGGCTTCACCTGGTCGGGCGGCTCGGTTGCTGGCGGCTCGTTCGGCTGCCGGCCTGTCTGGTCTGGCAGGTCTTCGGCTTCGCTCTCTTCGACCATGTTTAGCGGGCGAAGCGGTTCGTCCAGCCCTTCGAGCGGGTTAAGCGACTCCATCACGCGCGCCTCATTGCGCGTCATCCAGCCGTCAAGAATCCCGTTGTGGTAGTACGTCGAACGCGCTTGCGCGTCGCCGCGAAGCAGCGCCGTTACGGGAAACTCGACATTGAGGTCGGTGTCCTCTTCAAGAAAGGTGTAGCGAATCGCTTCCTCCCAGCGAACCAGCCAAGGGCGCAGGGTGTTCGTGACGTACTCCAACGCCTGTTGCTCGATGTTCGAGAACGTCGCGCGCTCAAGGTCGCCGATCATGTGCGGCGGCACGCGGAACAGTCGCGCAATCTCGCTGATGGAGAACTTCCGCGTCTCTATGAACTGCGCGTCATCGTTGCTGACTTTGACCTCATGGAACTTCATGCCTAGATCAAAGATCGCGACCTTGTGCCGGTTCAGCCCGCTTTGCTGATCCTGATAGCGTTCGCGAAACAGGCGCCGCTGCTCGTCGTCTTTGAACTGGCCGGGGTACTCGATCCAGCCCGGCGGGCGCGCGTCATTCAGGAAAAACCGCATCCCGTAGTCTTGCGCCGCGATGCCGGCGGACAGCGCTTTGCGCGCGCACTGAATCGGGCTGTAACCGCAGACACCGTCGCCGCTCAGGCCGCGCAGATGGAAGACTTCGCCGCGTGTCAATACAAGTTCGGTGCCGTCGAGCTGGCGATACCGGAACCGCCAATTCGTATCCGACAGCATTTCAATGCTCGTGCGGTCGGGGTGCATCGGAATGAGGTCTGTTACGTCGCCGCGACGGCTGGTGACGATGTGCGCGTACGCGTTGCCCCGCAAGGCCAGATGCCCCTGCATCATCTCGCGGAACTCCATCGGGTTCTGAAACTTGTTGGGCCGGCGCGCGAACAGGCGATAAAGCCAGTGGTCGCGCATGCGTTCTTTCTCGCCGTCTTCACCCTCGCGATACAGCATGAAAGGCAGAGTCGAAACGCCCTCAGCGAGCACGCGCACGCATGCATAAACAGCCGTGAGCTGTAGCGCCGACTCGCTGGTAATGGGGCCGCCGACGCGTGAGGGAACCGGCTCGAACCAGAAATTGCCCCACGGCGAGCGGTCCCCGCTTTCGCTGGCCTCGGCACGAATGGAGAGGAACATTTAGCTATTTCCTACGCGCCATTGCAGCGCCGAAGATGGTCAAGGCAATGACGAGCGCCCCGACTGTTGTCAGTGCGGCGGGCACACTGACGAGCGCGACGCCTGCACCGACCAGCGCGAGGCCGATAGCCAGCGCGAGGTTATAGGTAATGGCAGTCATAGAAAGCTCATCGAGTAGTTGTCCGGCATGACCGGGTAAAGCTCGGTACCGACGATGGCGCGACCGGCGCCCATGATGAGAGCGACAGGACCGTCAATCTTGTTTTCCGGCTTCTCTTTGCGCGGATAGATGTTTTCCTTCGCGTCCTCTTTTGCTACGACGTTGCTCATCATCCAGTTGAGCACCGGATTGCCGTCGTGATGAAAGCGACCGGCCTTCACGGCGGCGCCGATCTCTTTCATGCCAGGCGACATGTTCTGTACCGTCTGCCTGTACTCGACAACGGTCGCACCGTCTTTCGCGAGCTGGTGCGCGAGCTGCGTCGCGCGCCACGGGTCATAGACAACCTCTTTCACCGCGAATTGCTTCGACATGACCCGCACGTCTTCGCGGATCATGTCGAAGTCAATTTCGGCGCCATCAGTCGCTGTTAAGTACCCTTGTGCAACCCACTTGAGGTACATCGCCTGATTGAGCTTGTTCTCTTCGATGGTGTCTTCGGGCAGGTAGTAGCGCCCGAATGCGTAGTAATGATCTAGGCCGTTGAGCTTGCGGCGGAAGAGCTGCACAAACGCGCAAATGTCGTTTTTGCTCGCAAGGTCGAGAATGAACCAGCAGTCATCGCCGGCGAACTCGTCAATCGTTAGCAGAGGGTCGGCGCATAGCTGCCACTGCTGCATGTTCATCCACGCTGAGCGCGCCGAACACCAGACGTTGAGGTGCTTCGTCTTGAAGCGGTTCGCCTCAATCGGGTTCATGATTGCGCGGCGCTGCTGCATGAGCAAAAAGTCTTCGAACACGGAGACGCCGAAGTTCGGATTCGCCTTGCGCAAGACCTTCGGGTCGGCCCAGTCGTCGCCTTCGTCAATCGAAAAGATGATGCCGAATAGCTCGTCGTTCTCAATGACGCCGTCGAGCACCCGCTTAAGCTCTAGGTGCTTGTCGTAGCAGGGGCCGCCGATGTTGTAGCCGCTCGTCGTGATGATGACCGTTAGCGGCTGTTCGCGCGCACCCATGCCGGTCTGCATCGTGTCGATAAGGTCGGGCGTGTCGTGCTCGTGGAACTCGTCAATGATTGCGCACGACGGCGAAGCGCCATCACCGGGCTTGCCAATCAGCGGCTCGAACTTCGAGCCGTCCGCATCGCAAACGATGGCCTTGGCCCACAGGTCGAGCTGCGCAGCTTCCCTAAGCTCGGGCGTGCGCTCGATCATGAGCCGCGCCGGCTTGAAAACTTCCCATGCCTGTTTCTCGGTCGTCGCGCCGCTGTACACCTCCGCGCCGAACTCGTTGTCACAGGTCAGCATGTACAGGCCAATCACCGCGCCTATGACTGACTTCCCGTTCTTACGGGGTATCTCGTCGTATATCTCGCGGAAGCGCCGCAGACCGTCTTTTTTGCGTACCCAGCCGAACGGCACCGCCAGAACGAAGCACTGCCAGCCCTGCAACGCGATCTTCTGGCGCTGGGCGGCCCATTTGCCTTTCGTGTGCGGCAGTTGCTCGGCGAACTCGCAAATGCGCTCGCCGGCGGCAGCGTCGAACATGTACGGATAGCGCGAGGAGCTGCACGCCTTTTCTAAGTCGCCCAGGTGACGGGCGCACGCGAGCCGCACGTATTTGCCGGCGGGAATCTTGCCCGCGACAACGTCGCGCGCGTACTTGTTCGCCTTGTCTACGTGTGGATATTTGATTCGCATGGCCGTTGAAAATACGCCCATTGGGCGTATACTTCCTGTACGCCCATTGGGCGTATACGACGCAGAGTGATGAAAAAGCTACAGCAACCGACCCCCGAGAAAATCCGAGCCGCTCGCGAGCGTGCCGGGTTGACTCAGACCCAAGCCGGCGCGCTGCTCCACGTCAATTTGCGTAGCTGGCAAAAGTGGGAGGGCGGCGAACGCGCCATGCACCTCGCCTTTTGGGAACTGTTCCTGCTTAAAACGGGGGTGAAGCCATGAAAGACCGTGACCTAGTGTTTCCTGTTATCGCTGTGCTCGTCGTCGCCGTGCTGGTGCTAGGCATCGCCGTGCCGGTGTACGCAAAGCTCAGCGCCGGCATGAGCGCTGTAGCCGAAGCTGTCAGCCACGCCGGCGAAGATCGCGCAGGCCGCGTGCGCTAAGCCCGGCCAGAGTCGAAATCGCCCGCCGCCCGGCGGGCTTTTTTTCGGCCCATGCGCGGGGCACAGAACGCCGCTAGCAGCATTAGCCAACCCCACATGACGAACACCAGCACCGGCGACATGACGACCCCTTAGCGCTTGTTTTTGACGAGGTCTGCGAACGGGTTTTTGTCCGGTTTCTTCGCAGCTCCGGTTACGCGCGACCTACTCGACGGCGTCATCCCGAATTCAACGAGTAACTTCGTCATTTGCTCGAACGCCTTGTTGGCGATGGCGAGAAACGGCGATTGCACCGGGTAGCCGCTCGGCGCCTTGACCACGGCGCCGTATCTGACGACTTGCTCGTTTGCGTGCTTCCAGCGCGCGAACGCCTCGCAGTACAGCGCGAGCGCTTGCGCGTCCATCTCGGTCAGCACGCCCGCGTCATCGAGCTGCCGGGCAATCATGGGCCAGTGTTGCGCCGCGTCTGGCGATAGCCATTCAGGCATCGCCGCGCCGGCCTCCGGCTGCGGTTCGTTCTCCGGCAAAGGGCGCTTGCCGGGATTGCCCCGAACGAGCTTGAGCGCGGTCGGTGTCGGTTTGCGTCCTCTCATGATTTGCCTCTGTTGTGGAGCGTGACGGTAGGCGCTACCCCTCCGCTGTACCGGTGGACCCGGCCATCGCTTGCTTGTCACGCGTAATCGGTTCGCTGCGCTTCGGGTACGGCAGCGCTAGGTGTTCCAGGCGGAGCCGCATCTCTTTGTCGAGCGGCAGCAGATAGCGGTATTTCCCTTCTGACTTGCGCTGCGGCAGCTTCGAAGGGTCCGCGACGCGGCGCGAGCCGCCGAACGCGCCGCCGCTCACTTCGCGGTTATGTTTCCACCGGCCTTCGTGGTAGAACTCGCGGCAAACTGCCGAGCGCCCCGCGTAAATCCAGTTGCCGGCCTGATAGATGCCGCCGTGGTGCCCCTGCCGTGTATCGGCAAACGACACGATAAGCCGCAGATTCGGGCTGTTCTTTCGTAGGAACTTGATCGCAATGGCGACGATGCGGCTTACCGGCGTTTCGTGCTTCGTGAGCGCGATTCGGACCAGCTCGCACACTTCGAACGGCGTCAGCCCGTACGGCCTACCAAGGTGCGGCGAAGCGCCCCGAGCGAAGAGCACGCAGCCGATAAACTTGCCGCGCTCCCATACGCCGACCTTGACGAGCGGCGGCATCGGCATGCGGTGGCTGTAATGCCACGTTTCTACGGCGTACTTCGCCGCCTCATGGGTGCACCAGTCAAGGCGCAGCTCAAGGGGTGAACTCGTGGCCGCAGTTGGGGCAGGTGCATTGCTTTTTGGCATCTAGCTTGCCCTGTTCGTCTTCGCTGCCCGGCCCGAAGTTGCGACCGACGAGCGCTTCCTCTATCTCTTCGGGCTTGAAGCCGATAACGGTCAGGTCGAAGCCCTGCGTACTAAGGTCTGCCAGCTCAAGGCTTAGCAGGTCTTTGTCCCAGCCGGCTTGCTCGGCGAGCTTGTTGTCAGCGAGCACGTAGGCGCGGCGCTGCGCTTCGGTGAGATGCGCAAGCGAGATGACCGGTATAAGCGTCTGCCCGAGCTGCCGGGCAGCGAGCACGCGGCCATGCCCGGCGATGATGTTGCATTCGCCGTCGACCAGCACAGGGTTAGTCCAGCCGAACTCCCGCAGGCTGCCGGCGAGCTGCGCAATCTGAGCCTCGCTGTGCGTACGCGCGTTGCGGGCGTACGGAATAAGCTGCTCGATTGGCAGGTACTCGACCGCCAGTGCTTCGGGCATGCTCACAGGTCGCGCCTTAGTTCGCTTCGCGGCTGACATAGCCAGCGCTGGCGCTAATCGACGCGCTCGTCAGTGGCACCGACTCGGGCGGCTCGGCACTCTGCCAGCTCACGTAACCGGCGCAGGTAACCCCAATGTCTTTCGAGTCGTCGTCGCCGAGCAGGTCAATAGCGGCGTACGCATTGGCGAGCACGGCGGCGCGGTCGCGGGCATGGACGGGCTGGCCGGCGACTACCTTCTCGAACTCGACTTCGACAGCGGTTTTCGCTTCGTCCTTATTCGCGGCCCGGACATTGAATGAATAGCTCATGGCTCTCAAGCTCCTATGACTTTGGCGATGCGCTCGCCGATCCACTGCAAAACAGGTACGGCCATGCTGTTGCCGATGGCGGCATAGCGCGGGCCATCGGCGGCCGGCTTGCCGCGATACGGAACCAGCGTGTAATCGTCGGGAAGACCCATCAGGCGTTCGCACTCGCGTGGCGTGATGCGCCGGACGTAGGCGCCGCCACCTGGAACGCAGACCGCTTGCGCTTGCGGCAATGACGAGCTGAGCGAGCCGAACACCGGCCCGCTTACCGGGTCTTGGCGGCTGTCGAACGCGATAAGCGGCGTCTGATTGTTCAGGTACTTGCCGAGGTTGCTACGCGTCAGGTACGGCAGGCCTTCGGTGCCTTCGGCGTTCGTCAGGCACAAATGCGCGTGAGCGCGGACCGCAGCACCGGCGGGAGGGTCATCCCGCGTGAAGCCGAGCGGCGCAGAATCCCCGCGCAGGCTTTCGCGCTCAAAAAGTACCGCTGCGGCACGCTGCCAGCTTCCAAGACAGCCGACAACGAAGACGCGGCGGCGCTGCTGTGGAACTCCGAAGTATTGAGCGTCAAGAACTCGGTAGGCGAACCCATACCCGAGTTCTGCCAAGCCCCCGAGGAAGGCGCCAAAATCCCGCCCTTCGTTACTCGACAGGACACCGGGCACGTTTTCCCAAACGAGCCAGCCGGGGCGATATCGACCAGCAAGCGCAACGAAGACCCGCGCCAAGTCGCCACGCGCATCGTCCATGCCGCCGCGCTTGCCGGCGACGCTGAATGACTGGCATGGAGTGCCGCCGACGAGAACATCGGGAGCTGCATCGGGCCATTCCTCGTAACGGGTCATGTCGCCGCGATTCGGAACCCCGGCGTAACGGTGCGCGAGCACAGCGCATGCGAACGGGTCTATCTCACTGAACGCGACCGGGCGCCATTGCAGCGCGGACCACGCCACGGACGCGGCCTCAATGCCGCTGCAAACGCTCAGATAGCGCATGTGATGAACGGTGCAAAGGTGCCAAACCGCCGAAAGTGGCTAAGCCGCCCCCCGCCGGTGATTTCGCGTCCACGAAAATCGACGCTCACGCGCGATCACCGCCCTGCAACATGCAGAGATCGTCACCCCCCCGGGCTGCCGTGCCGGGTGCGGCACCTCGCCGCCAGAATGTGCCCTGAACGGCACGCTGCACTGCAACGATGTGCCGTATGCGACGTGCGCCAGCGCACATAGCGCGGTGCTATGCCTGTTGACGCACATGGGGTGTTCGTGCTGCTGCGGGGTCGCTGCTACAGCTCGCGGCGGGGTCGACCGAAGCCGCCGTCGAAGCGCGCGGTCTTCCTGTCGTGACAGGGCTTGCTCATCGCCTGCCAGTTCGTGCGGTCCCAGAACAGGGACATATCGCCCCGGTGTGGCTTGATGTGGTCGACCACTGTCGACGGCAGAACCCGGCCCAGCGCTTTGCACTCGTCGCACTCGCAGAGCGGGTGCGCTCGCAGATAGGCCGCACGAGCTTTGCGCCACGCGCCGGTATAGCCGCGCTCGGCAGTCTTGCCCCGACGTGCGCTGACCTGCTGCCGCATCTGTGCCAGGTGAAGCGGGCAGAGACCTTCCTTGTTACTGACGAGCGCGCCGCAGCCGGGATGCCGACATGGGCGTTTCGGCTTCGCCGGCATAGCGCTAGCGCACGATCAACGTAACGAGGAAGTACGCAGCAACGCAGGCAAGGCCGCCAGCCATCAGATTGAATCGCGGCGACGACGGCACGCCGACTGCTGCCAGCACGAACAGCACGAAGGCAGCGACCATCAGAATCAGGGCAAGCATGGCGACACCTCCATTGCACGGACGAAAAAAAACGCGCCTGTCGACGCGTTATTCGGGGAGGGGGGACTCATTCCACGATGGCTGCATCGTAGTGGCCTTGTCCCACAACCGCAAGGGGCACATACACGTAGGTACAGCGCTATGCGATGCGTGCCGATGTCTATAGACCGTGTTTCATTAGCTATCGCACATCGGTACACATCGCTTTAAACCGACAGCGCTAGTGCGAGGCTATTGCATGACCGTGTTCGCAGATTGCTGTAAAGGCCGGCGTGAGCAAGTCGAGCGCCCGCATTTCCAGTTTATTGAGCCGGTCGGCAATCACGTCAGCGCGGCGGTGCGTCGTGCTGCGCGACTTGCCGAACAGCTCCGCCACATCGCGAATCGTGATAGGCGTCTGGTGCTTGTCGCAAAAGTGGCGCGCGACGAGCAAGTCCATCATCGGTTGCGGTATGTCGTCGTGGCCTGGACTGAGCCAGTCCGACAGCGCCTTGATTGCTTCTGTGCGGTCGCGGTCGAAGTGATAGCGACGCTCGCCGGTGGCGTGGTCGTGGTACTCGGTCAGGCCGTGCCGGGCACGCAAGCAGGCTGACTCTGCCATCGGCAGCAGACGGCAAACCATGTCGCGAATGTTGGTGCACTGCTGATGCACTTCGAGCGCGTGCAAGCCGTCGAACGATACTGTTTTTGGCCTGTTACCGTGCCAGACTTCGGACTCTTTGACGTTCTGCCGCATGATCTTCGCCATGATGCTTTCGGGACAGGGCGGGTATGCGCGCATTAAGTAGGCAAAATGCACAGCCTGTGGGACGGACATAAAAATCGCGGTCATTTGCGATACCTCCAAAATTTCAGCGTGCAGAAGTACGTAAAAAATAGGGGTCGCTAGGTTGGTATAGGCAGGCCCGCTTTCGTGGCTCCTAGCGCTCGCCAGAGGCCTAGCTGTCGATTCTTGGGTCAATCGTCATGACCTCGACCACGACGCGCGGCTCGACTGCGTAGCGCTTCGCCTTCACCACGTCACAAATCAGCGCGTCGTCGCCGTACACCACGCCGTTGCATGCGTCGGTGACGGTCTTCTCGATGTTGTCGAGGTCTGGCTTGCTCGTCGGCAGCAGCAGACCGGCGCGCGCCGCCGCTTGCCGATGCTTCGGCCACGACGACGGAATCGGCAGGAACGCAACGAGGTTCAGGTGTAGCGGCCCGCTGAGCGGCGGTTGCCGGCCCATAGCGAGCTTTGCGAGCGCGCGCACCGTGGCGGCGTAGCTGCGCGTCTTGGCCGGCGTGTACGTCTGCACGAACTCGGCGCCGCTCTTCGTGCGCTGATTGCGGAAGCGGGGCCGGCCTTTCGGCACCGGTACGCCGGGGATGGTCAGCGTTACGCGCATGGGTCGGCCTCCCGCTTCAAGGCGCGGCGCGCCATGTCGACGCAGGCCGGCGAAATCTTCTCGCCGTGCTCGTACCGCTCAAGCAGGCGAACGGCCCACTGCCGACCGGCAGGCACAGTGCGCAGCGCGCGGAGCTGTTCCAGGTGCTCGGCCACCCGTTCAGGCGACGCCGTCGACTTGCCCGGCGCCGGCAGCGCTTCGGCACGCGGCGGCACCGGCTTGACCTCGCCGCGCATCACTTCCGCCAGCGCCGCGGCAAAGCGCTTGGCCAGCTGCACATGCGGCAGGTTGAGCATGTCGAACGTGCCGACGCGCAGCGCGGCCCAGTAGAACGCGGGGTTCGTCCACTGGTCGCGGCCTTCGTTGCGCTGGCGAAGCTGTTCGACCGCTTCGCAAAGCGCGGCGTCGACGTTGATCGCAGGGCGGCAAGCCTTGACGAACTCGGCGAGCGACGGCGGCCACGCGTACAGCGTGCGGCATGCAGCCAGACCGGCTTTGACCTCCGCAGGCGTCAGGCCTTCGGCGTCGAACGTCTCGGCCCATGACTCGCGCCAATTCGCAATCGCTTGCTCGTTCGGGAACTGCTGGCGCCAGCGGCCCGGATAGGCGCCATCAAGCCGGTTGTAGAGGTGGTCCATCAACGAGATGCCAAGCGCGGGATGCACCGACAGCCACGCGCTCAAGGGGGCGATGGTCGGCGCGTTCATGGGGCCTGCCTCCGATTGCGGTTGACGTACTCGGTCGGATCGAACTTCGGCGGCGGTGCCTCCGGCACCTGGCGATGCGTGGCCCACTCCATGCGCAGCTTTTCGGCATCGCGGACGAGCAAGCCGGTCGGGTGGCCGGCGCGGACGTAGAGCGTGGCGTTATGGCCGACGTAGTACCGCGCGACGTGCGGCGCTTCCTCGCCGCCGATGCGCGCGACGAAGTTCGCGAGCTGCCCGTTGACCGTCGCATTGCGCACAGGGTCTGTGCCGTAGCGGTCGTGGAAGGCGTGCGCGTACGCATCCCACGTCGCGGCTGTGCGGCCTGCTGGCGTCGCTTTGCGAACGCGGGGCTTTGCCGCGCCGGCTACCCCTGCCGGCTTTTCGGCAGGGGTGGTCGGAATGGGTTTAGGTTCTTTGGTTTTATATAAATCAATCAGAGAATCAGAGCGAACCACGTCGCTGCATGGTGGCAAGTCCTGCTTACCTTGGTTCGCCGGGCGCTCGCTTACGACACTGTTTTTAATGTCAAACGCGGGAATTATGGATTTCGCTTCGTTGCTGTGCGGGCGCTGGTGCTTCCTGAAGTTGAGAATCTGGATGTACCGCTCGCCGTCGTTTTCGTACCTTAGTAGAAAGCCCTTGTCGCCAAGGTCGTACAGCATTGCATCCACATCGGCGTCATCGTATGGCAAGGCTTCTGCCTTGATCCGCTTCGGGCGATCTTCGAGCCGGCCATCGCGGTCAGCCAGCATCCAGAGATGAATGAAAAGAAGGCGTGTCAGAGGGTGAAGGTCCGCGAGGTCCTCGTTCTGCATAACGCCGGGCTTGATGTTGCGGGCGCGTGGCATTGCCTGCACTCCATAGCTTTCGCGTGCTGTCTCGTCACGCTGGTCGGGGGAGGTCGCGGCGGTTGTAGAGCTGGGAGGGTTGCCCTTGCGCCACTCATGCAAAGCGAAGTGGCGCGACCGACGCGGGTTGACGCGTCAGGCGCCTTCGGTGGAACGAACTTTTTCTAGTGGTTTACGCGAACGCAGGCGAGCGGTGCGCACGCTCTTGATACGCCTGTCATTGAGTAAACCAGTGTAAACAAGCGTATTTTCGCCAAGCAATTCGGGCCAATCCAATTCGGGCATTAAAGCGATTAAAAGCCGAATCTGGTGTGAAGGAATGTAATCGCGTGTACGGTAGTGTGAAATCTGCGGGAACGAGAGACCGGTAAGCCTCTGGAATTCTTTGCTGCCACCAGCCAATTTAATGATGCGCTTGGCGTCCATCTGTTTGCCTCCCTTGTCGGGTTTTGTCCTACGAAGCGTGTAAACCAGTGTATTTTTTTTTAATTCTTCGTCTCCTATAGTGACTCGCACGAAAGAATTTATAGCCCTCGCCAACTAAACCGACAAGGCGACGGCTGATAGTGCTGGGGTCATTGATAGGAGGGCGGAGACAATGCTCAAGCTATTGCGCCATCGCGCATTTTTGCGCGGCCTGTCACGCGCACAGCGCCGCAAGTGGTTCGAGCAAGCGAAGGCCGCAGCGCCCCGCGTGCCCATCGCAACGCTGCCGCAGCGCCTGCAACGCTCGTACGCGTACGTGAGGCTCGTATGAACTGCAAGCCGAACGACCTCGCCATCGTCATCCGCGCAGACGCAGTGCCGGAACTCATCGGGCAGATTGTCAAAGTCCTGCACCCAACGTGGCCCGACAGCCCTCACGGCTTCGTGTGGATGGTCCGCTTCCAAGCTCCGCAGGTCTTCCCGGGCTGGTTCAGTGGCACGGCCATCGTGGACACGGACGCTCATTGCCCGGACGCGTGGCTCAAGCCGATCACCGGCCTGCCGGTCCATGACGACGTTCCCGACGAGGTGACAGCATGACCGCGCCGACCGTCTTCAAAGTTCGCGCGTCGTCGTGGGGGGCGCTGTTCGACTGCGCCTATGCATGGGAGTGGACGCACATACTCGGTAATGGCAAAGCCGCCGGCGTTCGCGCGCTGCTGGGTACCGCATTGCACGCCAGTACCGCCGTCAATGACTCAGCGCTCGTCCAGGGGGAAAGCATCAAGCCGTCCGAGTCCGCCGCAGTGCTGGTCGACACGCTCAACCACCCCGAGTTCGACGTCGATTACAACGCCGATGACTTGAGCGTGCGGGATGCCGAGCGCATCGGCCTGTCGCTGCACGCGATGTATTGCGCGCAGGTCGCGCCGAGCATGCATTACACCGACGTTGAGACGGCGCTCGATCCGATGGACATTGATTGCGGCGGCGGCATCGTCGTGACCCTCACCGGCAGGATGGACCGCGCGCGCGTGTCGAAGACTGCCGCCGGCCTCGTTATCCCCGATTTGAAATCGGGCCGCGCTGTCATCTCGCAGGGCTACGTTAAAACGAAGGGGCGCAGCGCGCAGCTCGGCGCCTATCAACTGCTGTACGACCACACAAAGGGCGTGCGCACGACTGGCGCGCAGGTCGTCGGACTGAGCACGACGACTAAGCCCGCTATCGCGGTGTCGCCCGTCTTCGACGCGCGTCGCGTGATGGTTGGCGGAGACGGCACGCCCGGCCTCATCGAGTACGCGGCGGACATGTTCCGCAGCGGTCTGTTCCCGCCGAATCCGCAATCGAATCTGTGCAGCAAAAAGTATTGCGCTCGCTGGGACCATTGCCACTTTCACGAGTAGACACCATGACCACAATCTCAGAGTTGAAGGGCAGTAAGCAGCAAGAGAAGGCGCCCGACGCTGCCGAGCTGCGCAAGACGAGCAAGATGGTTGCCCGCGATGCCGGCTTCGGCAACGTGCGCAAGTTCTTTGAGAGCCAGCGCAAAGCCATCATGGACGTTTTGCCGAAGCACATCAGCGCCGACCGGCTCATCGGCATTGCCTTGGGCGCATTGCGCGCCACGCCGAAGCTGCTCGAATGCAAAGTCGAATCGCTGCTAAGCGCGCTGGTGCAGTGCGGCCAGCTCGGCCTTGAGCCGAATACACCGCTCGGGCATGCGTACTTGATTCCGTTCGAGAACCGGCGCCGCAACACCGTCGAGGTGCAAATCATCTTTGGCTATAAGGGGCTGATTGACCTGGCGCGGCGCTCCGGGCAAGTCATCTCGATTGCGGCGCATGAAGTCTGCGAGCGCGACCACTTCGCGTATGAATACGGCCTGTATGAAAAGCTCGAACACCGCCCGCCGCTGACTGGCGACCGGGGCAAGGTGATTGCCTTCTATGCCGTTGCCAAGCTCAAGGACGGGGGGCACGCGTTCGAGGTCATGAGCAAAGACCAAATCGACGCGATCCGCGACGCGTCGCAAAACTACGCGTTCGCCAAAGACAAGGGCGCAACAGTCTGGGCCAAGCACTACGTCGAGATGGGGCGTAAGACAGTGCTACGCCGCATCTTCAAGTACCTGCCAGTCAGTATCGAATTGCAAACTGCGTTCGACTTAGACGACCGCGCAAGCCGCGCTGAGAACCAAATCGAATACGGCGTCATCGAAGGCGAATTCACATTCCTGCCGGAAGACGAACGCGAACAGCCCGACGAAGGCGACGCGCCGCCGCAGCTCACAGAGCAACAGCCCGAAATGGATCTGTCGCAGCTCAAGCAAGCGCAACCGCAACAGGCTGAACGGGTCGAGCGCCGCCGGGCTATGGAATAGCCCTCACTGGCCGGCGCCCTTATGCTGCGCGGCCTGTTTCGCCGCCGCCTTGGGAGGGGCCGAGGACCGCCGGCCACCCTGTTTGGAAGCTAATAAGCCATGAGCATATCCAGCGCACGGCAGCAGCTCCTATTGCGTGGTCAATCTGCGATTGCAAGGAAAGTCTTTGAGCTGGTGCCAATACAGGAAGCATGGGAAGCAAAACAGATTCATTCAGCGCTACAGCGCACCACACGCAGCAGCATGGACTATCGCGTGCTGCAAGGCTGCCTGAATGCGTTGAGGGAAACCGGGCTGATCTTTGAACCGAAGACCGGCATTTTTCAAAGGACAACGCTCCGCAAAGCTATGCCTGCATCAACCATGAACGGCACTGAGCCGGCCCCGCAAGAGCCGGCCTCCGCCCTGGAACTGCTGACCGAACTATCCGAACGCGCGCGTCAGCTCGCGCAGGACATAGACGCCGCCGCCGCTGTCATCGCCGAGGAAGCCGCACAGAACGAAGAGAGTTTGCGCAAGCTCATTCAGTTGCAGTCGATCTTGAAGAGCTTGGCCTAGTGGCGCGTAGCCACACCACACACAAGGGGCATTACATGAGCACTGATAACGAAGTTGTCGAAATGACGTCCGAGAGCATCGCGGGCGACTTGCTCAAAGGCGTCCTGCAAGAGCTGCGGCTGTTGCCGGATATCTGGCCGAAGCTCTCCGAAGACGAACAGCAGGCAATCATTGACCGTTGCCGCGAGCGTGTCACGCGCAACGTGCGCGAGGCGGTAAAGCTCATCGCATCTGCCGGGCGCGTGACGGTCGTCGGCGACCTTAAGAAAGTCAGCCTCGCCGACAAGGTCGAAGCGGTGTTCGCGCTGCCGATGCGCGACCCCGCGCTAGCTGATCTGTGCGAGGCGCGCGGCAAAGCATGCCTGATCGTTGTCGCGAACGCAGGCGAGCATATGGGCGGCGTTGACGATGTGCTGGTCGACCCGCGCCAGATGCAGCTTCCGAACGTCGGGCCAGACACCGATGCCGGCTCAATCATCGAGCAAGCGCGCCGCCGGTCGAAGAAAGACAAGACCGATGACGACCAGGGCGAAGCCAGCCAAGAAGGGGAATAGCCATGCGCATTGATAACGTGACCGTCGAAAACTATTGCGGCGCCCGCGCCGTGTTCGCGCCGACCGATGAGCCAGTTGCGCTGTTCTGCGGCGCGAACGGCGCCGGCAAGACTTCGATTGCCGAAGGCGTGCGCTTCGCACTGACCGGCATTCCGTCTCGCGTGAGCGTGAAGGGCGAGCATCAAGCCATCGTGTCGACCGGCGCCAAGGTGGCGGCTGCCGCAGTCGAGTACACCAGCGAAGGCGCCGAAGGCATCGCGGCTGCGGCGCTCCCGCCGCTCAGCCATGAAGTGCGCGGGCCAGCCCTGCCGCCGGCGGCTGTACTGCACTGCCTGACGAACCCGCGCGCGTTCGCGCTGATGCCGCAGGACGAGCGGCGGACGTTTCTTTTCGACCTGATGCGCGTCAGCCTCGCGCCGAAGGAAATCGCCGAACGTCTGCACCGGCGCGGCTGCGACAAGATGCTCGCGGAACTGGCCGTCACTGTCCTGCATGCTGGCTTCCCAGCGGCGTGCAAGTTCGCGAAGGACCGCGCGACGGAAGCGCGCGGCGTGTGGCGGTCGATCACCGGTGAGGTGTACGGCCACAGGAAGGGCGGCGAGTGGTCCGCTGTGCAGGCCGAGCCGTACGACCGCGACGCCCACAATGCCGCGCTTGAGCATGTCACGCGCGCACAGGAAGCGCACGACCACGCGCTAAAGGAACTCGGCGCGCTTGAGGAACAGGCGCGGCAGCAAGGCCTGTCGCTGACCTGCCCGCACTGCGGGGGCGCCGTCAGCCTGAAAGACGATGCGCTCATTCCGGCAGCCGAAGCCGGCGACGCAGCCGAGCACATGCCGCTGGCGCGTAGCCTCGTGGCGCAGTACGCCGACGAAGTTACCGCGCTCAATATGGAGTTGGCCGCACACGAAGACCGCAAGCATAGCGCCGAGGTCTGCAAGAAAGCCACCGAGGCAGCCGCCGCGGCCCATGACGAAATCATCGACTGGACCGAGATTGCGAAGCACCTCGCCCCGGACGGCTTGCCGGCTGAGCTGCTGGCGACGGCGATCCGCCCCTTTAACCGTCTGCTGCTGGACTATGCGCAGCTCGCAGACTGGCCCCGCGTCACGCTCAATGACGACATGGCATTAGAGGCCGAAGGCTTGCCGTATGCGCTGCTGAGCGAGTCGGAGCAATGGCGCTGCGACGCCGTGCTTAACCTGGCCATCGCCCACTTTTCCGGCGCGCGCTTCGCGCTGCTCGATCGCTTCGACGTGCTCGACATTGAAGGTCGGGCGCAGCTCTTCAATTGGCTAAGCCTGTTGGCTAACGAACGCATCTTCGATTCGGTGCTGGTGTTCGGCACGCTCAAGACGAAGCCGCAGGACGAGCCGGGCTTTCTGCGCGCGTACTGGCTGGAAGCCGGGCAGCTCGGCAAGCAGGCGAAGGAGGCAGCATGACCCGCGACGAGATGACCGAAGTGCTCAGCCTGATTGCGTTCTGTGACTACACGTTCGGGCTGTTCGAGGCCGGCGGCGGCGCGCTCTACCTGCAAGCCATGTATGTCGCGCCAGACATTGTGACCGGCTTGCCCGAACCTCAGTACACGCGCAAATGGCAGCTATCCCAGCACATGACGAAAAGCGAGTTCGTGCAAACGGTCTTCAAATGCTGCCTGACGAGCTTCGAGCACCGCGCGCGCGAGTCCTTCTTATATAGGGGCGTGCGCGTGTACGGCCCGCACTTCGACGTTGAGGCGCTCGTCGCGCTCGCGAAGGCTGGCATGCATGACGTGCGGAAACCCTTCGAGTAGGTGACGAAAAGCAGATGTCAATCATACTAAATGGCTGTAACAAATGGTGTCGACAAGACTGTAAAAGTTACGTCTGCCGTATATTTATTGCTCACTGGATATTCAAAACATAACCAGTGGAAACGAGTGGAAACGAGTGGAAAGTAATGGAAAGTAGTGGAAAGTAAATTCACTGCTTAACCGAGGGTTGTCACTGCGATGACATATTTAAGAATGAAGCCACGCACTGTCAAAGGGAGGCCCACTATGGCTGCCAAGCCGCATGCAGCAACGAATTCAGCCCGCATCCTCTGGACGGACGATGAGAAAAAAATCGTCGCGCGCGAGTCGCTGAGGCTAAAGAAAATGGATTCGGGATTGAGCGACGCCCTTGCGTTACAGAATGCGCAAATGCTTTTGCCCGAAGAAAGGCAACGCCCGAGCTTTAAGAACTGGAAGTCGACAGCGTCATGGTTAATGCCGCTGTGGCATGAGTTCGCCGGGGTGGCTCACGACGGCCCGCAATCGAACGGCAGGCCCGTAGCAGTGACGGTGAAGAAATCGAAGCTCGCTAACTCAATCCAACAAGGGACAGAACAAACGCCGGCAGCAGTACAGGCCGCAGCGACCGAAGCCGAGACCGTCGCTGATGCAGCGCCGATGCCGGCGGAGCGGGAGTCTACAGGAGATTCCGACAACGTGTCGGAAAGTCCCTACAAATTTCGGACAGCGGAAGAATCGAACGAATCGTTGCCAGTTCAGCAACAGGCAGAAGCTGAGGCGGCAACACAAAAGCCAGCGGTTCGGTGGACGCCGGAAGAGCGCGAGCGCATCGCGCGGCGTAGCCGCGAAATCATGGCGAGGCATGACATAGCGGCGCTGGACGCCGTTCGCGCAGCAAACATCGAACTTGACGACGACCGCCAGCGCGACATTTCCACTATGTCCCTTGTGTCGGAGTGGCTATTGCCGATGTGGAAGCAGCTCGACAAGCAGGAACAGGAAGCACGCGCGCAGGCTGAGCGCGAAGAGCGCGAGCGCGCCGAACGCGAAGCTGCCGACGCCGAACGCATCGCCAACGCAGCACGCGAGCGCCAAGAGGCGGTAGATGCAGCCGTCGCGGCCACGTTCGAGAACGCATCGTTTGACGACTTGCTCAAGCGGCTCGGCCAGAAGATCGCCGGCGCGCTGATGGAAAGCATCAGCGAATCGCTCGACGCAGCCGTTGCGGCGCGCATCGCGTCTGTAGTCCAATCGCTGCCCGGCACGCTGCCGTCTAACGTCGCAGTCTTGAAGCCGAATGCGGAAGTCGACGGCGTCGGCACGGTGTCTGTAGCACCGCGCGACCATAAGCCCCGCGTCTGCGTGGTCGGGCTGATGAATCAGCAGGCCGAAGACGTGCGCCGCGCGTTCGGCAACGCGCTGGACTTTACGTTTATCAAGTCCCAGCAGACCGGCGGCAGCGGTGCGCACGGTGGCGCCGGCGTGGCAGCTCGCGCGCAAGGCTGCGACGTGGTCATCGGCATGACGAACTTTACCGGGCATGACGTAGACGAGGCAGCCAAGAAGCTGCATGTCCCGTTCATCCGGCTCAACGGCAGCGTGTCGGCGCTTAAGC
Source organism: Cupriavidus alkaliphilus (assembly GCF_014191175.1). Classification (NCBI taxonomy): domain Bacteria; kingdom Pseudomonadati; phylum Pseudomonadota; class Betaproteobacteria; order Burkholderiales; family Burkholderiaceae; genus Cupriavidus; species Cupriavidus alkaliphilus. The sequence goes on from NZ_JACHWE010000001.1 coordinate 263,793, forward strand.
GCTGGCTCCAACACTGGCTTAACGGCGAGGTCGCCCTCGCGTCGTAACACCGGCAACACATAGACCAGAGGCGGACAACGATCTTGCCCGGCCCCAAACAAAAGAGGTAGTGGAATGAAACTCTCTGCCACCCATGCGGAAATCATCATCAAGGCCATCGAGCAATTCGAGGCGCGCGGTAGGCGCACGCTGCCGCAGTCGTTCCAGGTGAGCGAACCAGTCGGATAGGAGAGCTGACCCGAAGCCTTTCGGGTTCCGACAAACGCTGTTTGGAGTGCCAACAGGAGGGGCGCGATGCATCTTTGCGTCTTCTGCGGCAGGCAGGGCACTAGCCCGTTCCCGCCGGCACCCATGCGCAGACACGGTTGGGATTGGTTCACTGGCTACTTTGACGAGACGGCCTATTGCTGTCCGGAGTGCCGGAGGCCCCGTCACGCGCAATGGATGCAGCTATATGACTTGGCAATGGCCCCGGTACGCGCAGACGAGCGCCGCCGCTCTATGCGCGCGTCCGTGGCTGCTGTACTCGCACGCGAGTAAAGGAGGTGCAGACCATGCCACAGGCAAGCAGCGAACTGTGCGACCGCTGGGGCGATATCAACACAGCGTTCGGGCAGTTGCGCGCGAACTTCATTCAGACGCGCGGCGGCATCATCCGGCCAGTGAAGGGCTACACGCCGACTGCCGATGACCTCAGCGCGATTGCGTACCTGATCCACGAATGGGATTACGGGTATGACCCGACCCCGTGGGTCGGCCGCTAAAGGAGGGTTGCAAGATGAGCGACGCACAAGCAAGAAACGCGGACCGGTACTTTTGGTTGACGCGGCATGTCCACACGATGCTCGATGAGGGGCCGTCGCCTTTCTTCGTGCTCCACGTTTCGACGGACAAGGAAGTCAGCCCGGAAGGGTGCGCGGCCCTTGATGCGTTGGTCGACGCCGGCTTGCTGGCTGACGGTCGGCGCGCTTATCGCTTCGAAGAACTGATGCAGCGCGGCACGCTGAGCGACTTGCGTGCATATCTGGATCGGCTGTGCACCCGCTATGCCGAGCTGCACCCTGATCCAACAGAACCGCCGGAGGCAGGCAGCGACGCCGAGCTATTTGTCAGGTGCGAATCCATCGCCCGCTATCTGTTGTCCATGCAAGAGAGGAAGTAATGCCGCACCGCCAACGCCAGTACACCTTCGCCGTAAGCGCTGCTGATGGGTTCAGCCATCAGACGGTATCAGCCACGTCCGACATACGGGCATGGCGCAAGCTCGTTGAGTCTGTCGACATGACCGGTGCTAACAAGGTGACGCTAATCCACGTCGGCAAGACCCAGACCAGCGCCGCGACGGCTGACCTTGGCGAAGCATTGGCACTGTGATGGACGAAGCAAAGTTCGCCGCGTGGCTCGCGCAGAACGGCTACACGCAAGTTCGGCGGCTGCCGGATGGCAGCTATGCAGGCGTATCGCGCCTGCTCTTCACCACTGCCCTGTACATCGGGCTAGACGTGTGGGGCTGGGAACGGCGCTATTGCTATGAGAGCGAGCGCGACGCGCTGGCAGCGCTGGCCGCATTAGAGACAAGCGACGACGAGCCGACGCTCGGCTACGTTGCGAAGCGTGGAGGTTGATGCATGACCTAGCAAAGTCGGAAAGACCATAACGACAAGAGAGGTGCACAAATGAAGAAGCGCGAAATGATTAAGACCCCGAGCGGCCTCACCTGGACAGCGGTGGTCGACTTGCTCAAAGAGAATGACCCGCAAGGGTTCACGAATTCGGAACTGGCCGACCACTTCGGCCAGCCGTATCAGCGCGTCGCGTCACTGACTCGCGTCATGTACGACGCTGGCGCCTTATCCCGTACCCATGTCGGCAAGACTGCGGGTACGACGTTTTACTTTTTGCCGCTCTAAGTGGCCGGGGGATGGACTATGCCATTGACCAATATCCAAGATGCCCGCTCGCTCGCCGACATGTGGGCCATGTTTCGCACTGGCGCGATACCGCCGCATGCTCCGAAATATCAAGTCGACAGCATGCGTGATGCCTTCTACGGCGGCGCGTGGGCGTTCTCGATTCTGCTTAACCATGCATTCTCACGTAGCGACGGCGAAGACGGCGTTTGCGAGATGCTGGACAAGCTGCATGACGAAATCAACGCGCACACGATGGCAACGGTGCGCGCCGTCCAAATCTCAGCAGATGACGCCGAGAAGGTGCTCGCTATCGTGAAGCACGGCACGCCGCTTACCGATGCAGAGGAAGCCTACATTCGCTCGCTGCTGGAGCGCGACGACGACGACGAGCCACCAAATCAGGTGCAGTAAGGATGCAGCGATGGACGAACAAGAAGACGAAGTTTGGGACGCCAAGAAGCTCGCAGCGTTCCTCGGCTACAGCGAGGAAACCGTACGCGGGTATTCAACGTCGAAGCCTGATCGGCTGCCGCCACGTCTCGGGCGCATCCGCCGCCCGCTGTGGTCAAAAGCTGCTGTGATGAAATGGCTGGCCGACCAATCCGGCATGCCGGCGCCAAAACATACTGACGAAACAGGCGAAGGCAAGACGGCCACTGTTGTACAACCTGCGCCGGGCTTTAGCGTCATGATCGCGGGTAAGACAGATGCCGACACGGAGACGCCGGTATCCATCAAGAGAAAGAAGGGGCGCCCGCGCAGGCCGCCACCGTAAAAAGAAACGCCCCCAGCTTCGGGGGCGTTTTCGTTTGAGCGCTCGCGCTTAGCCGAAGTACCAGACGTTAGCCTGATGCAGTGCGAGTCGGACAAAGCCGAATTGGACGTCGCTGTCGAGCCTGCCGCCGTCGCTGGCTTCGACCAGTAGCACCTGCTCGACCTTGTTTAGCAGCGTGACAACCGCCTCGCCGACGACGCTGTCGGCGTCGATGGCTGCGATTTCCTGCTCAAGCGCCGACCATACGTGCGGCGCGTTGAGTGCCTGCTTTACTGTCTTCATGGCGTCGCCCTCCCTTAGTCGCTCGGCATGATGACTGCTGCGAATTCCTCCCACGTTTCGCGCGTCGTGGCGTCGAGTGCATCCCACTCGGGCGGATTGGTCACGCGGCGTGCAGTGGCACCGCTGCGCCAGATTTCGTACAGCTCGCGACCGGTGAAGCCTTGATGTTGGTCCATGATGGTTCGCCTCCGGCTTAGTCGAGTTTGCTAGCCATCTCGGTAGCAGTCGGGTTGAAATAGATTTGCAGCATCTTGAGCGACTTGTGGCCGGTGACGGCGGCAAGCTCTAGCACGTTCGACAGCTTGCCAGCAATCAATGTCGTGCCTTCGTGCCGCGAGTCGTGGAAATGCAAATGCTCAAGCCCTACAGCCTGCTTTGCGTCAATGAAGAGCTGATCGAAGTATGCATAGGTGACAGGCACGAGCGCGTCGCCTTTCTTGTGATTGCGCGCTGTAGCTAGCTTGAGCAAGTCGATAGCCTTACGGGAAAGCGGCACGTCCCGCGTGGTCCCGTTCTTCGTCTTAGGCAGATGGACAAAACGCCGGTCTAGATGGATGTTGTCGAAGGTGATCCGCAAGATTTCGCCCTTGCGCATCGCCGTTTCGATGCCGAACAGCAGCGCCCAAGCGACCCAATGCCGTTTCGTCGTCGGGGTGGTGCCTTCGACGTAGTCGAGCGCGTGCAAGAGCGCCTTAACGTCATCAGAGTGCAAACGCTGCTTGCGCGACGGGTTCGGCTTCGGAACCCTGATCGCTGCTACGGGGTTCTCTGTTATCGGCATGCCCCACTCTTTCTTAGCATGCGTGAAGACTGCTGATATGAGCGCAAGCTCGCGACAGACAGTACCGGAGGAAACCGTCTCTAACCGCTTGTCGCGGAACTCGGCAAGGCGCCCAGGTGTAAAGGCGCTGACGCGCACGTCGAAGTGGCGGAAGTCGCGACCGAACGCTAGCAGGCGCGCTTGCTCCCATTTCTTGCCGCCTTTGTCCTTCGACACATCGCGCGAGTACCGCTGAAAGAGGCCCGCGACGAGCGGGTCGGCAGTCTCGTCGTACTTGCGGACTATTTCGCCGGCGCGGATGCGCGCCTCAGTGCGTTCGGCCCACGCTTCGGCGTCTTCCCGCGTGTCGAACGTCGCGCTGGGTGTCTGCCCGCGCATGCGGACTTGAACCCGAATGGTCCTGCCCCTTTGCTCGTAAGTTGCCATTTTGGTGCACCCCTGTTGTTAGGTTTTAGGGATGGCCATTCTAGCCGCAGAAGTGCCCCAAATCTCTGTCTTGGGGCACCTAAACACCACCGCTTTACACTGGATTACCTTGTAAACAGTGCGTTTCAGAGCCGTTACAGGGAAACTAAGAATTATGGGCGGCGATTTTACCTGAAGGCAGGATGTGGGTAGGGGAGCATGCGGTGCCGGGGCCGTCGCCTAATCCCGGAATTCGGCGAACATCTCGCGCAGCAGCGGCAGCGTGACCGGCCGCTTGCGCTCGAGCGAATAGGTGTCGAGCGCGTCCAGCAGCGCCATCAGGCTGGGCATGTCGCGGTAATGCCGCGTCACCAGCCAGTGCGTGATCTCGGGCGACAGCTGCAGTCCGCGCTCGCGTGCGGCATGGAGCACGGCGGCCTTCTTGTCGTCGTCCGACAACGGCGCCACCTGGTACACCAGGCCCCAGCCCAGACGCGTGCGCAGGTCTTCGCGCACCGGCATCGCGCGCGGCGCCAGGCCGCCCGCCACCACCAGCGCGGTGCGCCCGTGCGCGCGCACCTCGTTGTAGAGCGAGAACACCGCGATCTGGCGCGCTTCGTCGAGCAGCTCGACGTCATCGACGGTATAGAGCTGGCACCAGGGGTCGAACAGGAAATCGGACAGCGGATGGTGCGGGCTCAGGTAGCGGCAGCGGATGCCATGTTGCGGCCCGGCCTCGCACACCGCATGCAGCAGATGGGTGCGGCCGCAGCCGACCTCGCCCCACAGGTAGATCAGGCGGTCGCTGGCATGCTCCTGCGCCAGCGCGGGCGGCAGCTCGCGCAGCCGCTGCACCGCCTCGCGGTTGGACGCCACCACGAAATTCTCGAAGGTCGAAGGCGGCGGGCTGCCCAGCTCGAGCGACAGTTGCTTGGGACGCGGAGACATGACGTATGGCTAACTTCGGCTAGATTCGTGGAGCGGGCAGCGGCGGTCAGCGGACAGCAGCCGTTATTTTCGATAGAGATCGCTGGACAGGTAAACCCGACGCAGCTGGCGCGCCCCCACCAGCAGCACGGCGCAGGTCGGCAGCGCCAGCAGCACGCCGAAGAAGCCGAACAGCTGGCCGAAGGCGAGCAACGCGAAGATCACCACCAGCGGGTGCAGGCCGATGCGCTCGCCCACCAGCCTTGGGGTCAGGTAGAAGCTCTCGATGAACTGGCCGAAGCCGTAGACCACCGCCACCGCGGCCAGTCCGTACCAGTTGCCGAACTGCAGCAGCGCGGCCAGGATCGCCATCACCAGGCCGACGCCGAAGCCAATATACGGGATAAACACCGCCAGCCCGGTGAAGACCCCCACCGGCACGCCGATATCGAAGCCGGCGATGGTCAGCCCGATCGAGTAGATCGCCGCCAGGATCACCATCACCAGGATCTGGCCGCGCAGGTACTGCGACAGCAGCGCGTCGGTCTCGTTGGTCAGCTCGCGCACCTTGGGCACCCAGCGGCGCGGCACCACGCCCTCGATGCGGCGCATCACCATGTGCCAGTCCATCATCAGGTAGAACATGACGATGGGCACGATGAAGACGATGCCCGCCACCGCGATCAGCGCCGAACCCGACATCTTGACGTAGTTCAGCAGCACCACCAGCAGGTCTTCCGGGCTGGCGGCGAAGCGGTCCGACATCATGTTGCGCAGGCCGGGGAAGTCGAAGCGCACGCGCACGCCGAACTCGGCCAGCCGCGGCGACACCACCGAATTGAGCTTCTTCAGCAGGATCGGCAGTTGCTCGCGCACCTGCGGAATCTCGCGCTGGAGCACCGCGATCAGCAGCAGCACCAGCATCACGCAGACCACCGTCAGCAGCAGGATCATCAGCGTCACGCCGATCGCGCGCGGCACGCGGCGGCGCTGCAGCCAGTCGACGCCGGGGTTCAGGATATAGGCGAAGATGAATGCGAACAGGAACGGCGTGAGCACCGGCGCCAGTGCAAGGATGGCGGCGAACAGCGCCACGGCCACGACGATCCACAGCAGGATGCGCTTGGCCTCTTGGTTCAACAGCGGGGCATTCATCAAGGGTTGCAGGGGGCGGCAGCGCCGTTTGCGGCGCGATCTCGCCGGAAACTGGAAGCGGGGGGCCTCTATCCGTTAAAATTGCGATTCTACTGGACTCGCGCCTGCCTTCCGATGCCACGCGACGGAAGCGACGGTGGCCCGAGCGCCGAATTCCTCACTTTATTTCCTCCAGGACAAGCAGGTTCCCATGAGCGCATCCCCGACCGCCGGCCAGGCAGGCCTTTCCTACCGCGACGCCGGTGTTGACATCGATGCCGGCGACGCGCTGGTCGACCGCATCAAGCCGTTTGCCAAGCGCACCATGCGCGAGGGCGTGATGGCGGGCATCGGCGGGTTCGGTGCGCTGTTCGAGTTGTCGAAGAAGTTCCAGGAGCCGGTGCTGGTGTCGGGCACCGATGGCGTGGGCACCAAGCTCAAGCTGGCGTTCCAGCTGAACCGCCATGACACCGTCGGCCAGGACCTGGTCGCCATGAGCGTCAACGACATCCTGGTGCAGGGCGCCGAGCCGCTGTTCTTCCTCGACTACTTCGCCTGCGGCAAGCTCGACGTCGACACCGCCGCCACCGTGATCCAGGGCATCGCCCGCGGCTGCGAACTGGCCGGCTGCGCGCTGATCGGCGGCGAAACCGCCGAAATGCCGAGCATGTACCCGGACGGCGAATACGACCTGGCCGGCTTCGCCGTCGGCGCGGTCGAGAAAAAGAAGATCATCGACGGCAGCACCATCGCCCCGGGCGACGTGGTGCTGGGCCTGGCCTCGTCGGGCGCGCATTCCAACGGCTACTCGCTGGTGCGCAAGATCATCGAGGTGGCCAAGCCGGACCTGAACGCCGACTTCCACGGCCAGCGCCTGCAGGACGCGATCATGGCGCCGACCCGGATCTACGTGAAGCCGTTGCTGTCGCTGATCGAGACGCTGCCGGTCAAGGGCATGGCCCACATCACCGGCGGCGGCCTGACCGAGAACGTGCCGCGCGTGCTGGCGCAGGACGTCACCGCGGTGCTGCATCGCGATGCCTGGACGCTGCCGCCGCTGTTCCAGTGGCTGCAGGCGCAGGGCCGCGTCGCCGACGACGAGATGCACCGTGTCTTCAACTGCGGCATCGGCATGGTCGTGATCGTCGCCAAGGAAGACGCCGAACGCGCCATCCGCCACCTGCAGGCCGCCGGCGAAGCCGTGTGGCAGATCGGTGAGATCCGCGAGCGGGCCGAGGGCGAGGCCCAGACCATCGTGATCTGACGCGACCTCGGCTTTCCATACAAAAACGGCGCATGCCTTCGGGCATGCGCCGTTTTTTTTTGTCCGCGCGCCGGCGCAGAGCGCACCCTAGGTGTTTACCCGAGCCACGCATCGCCATGTGGTGGCAGAGGCTGCCCTGGTGCATTGCACCAAACTCCAGCATGCATATGCACCATTTCTGACAAACAATATTTTGCTTGATTGTATGGCGGTTTATGGCCTAATGTACTGAGCAAAGACGCCGCACAAGCATGCGGCGTCCGGAGACAACGCCTGAATCCGACGCCGGAATCACCGGTGCACCAGGGCGGGCCAGGGACCATTGGAGGATCCACCATGCAAGCAGTCAGCATCGACGCCGCGGAAAAAGGCGCGTCGGCCAGCAAACAGTCAGTCGCGCGCGTCGCCGGGGCCAGCCTGGCCGGCACCACGCTCGAGTTCTACGACCACTTCATCTATGGATCGGCCGCAGCGCTGGTCTTCCCCAAGCTGTTCTTCCCGCAGAGCGATCCGCTGACCGCGACGCTGCTGTCCTTTGCCAGCTACGGCGTGGCCTTCGTGGCGCGGCCGCTGGGCGCGGCCATCTTCGGCCACTACGGCGACAAGATGGGCCGCAAGTCGATCCTGATCATCACGCTGCTGATGATGGGCCTGGCCACCTTCGGCATCGGCCTGCTGCCCACCTATGCCACGGCGGGCGCGCTGGCGCCGCTGCTGCTGGTGCTGCTGCGCGTGGTGCAGGGCCTGGCGCTGGGCGGCGAGTGGGGCGGGGCGGCGATCATGGTCAACGAGCTCGATCCCGAAGGCAAACGGCGCGGCATCCTCGGCAGCCTGGTGCAGCTGGCGGCGCCGATCGGCCTGCTGCTGGCCAACGGTATTTTTGCACTGGTGACGTGGCAGGTATCGGAAGAAGCCTTCCTCAGCTGGGGCTGGCGCGTGCCGTTCCTGCTGTCGGCGCTGCTGGTCGGGGTCGGGCTCTATATCCGCTCCAACGTGCGCGAATCCGGCATGTTCGAGAAGCTGGAGGAATCGCATGCCGAAGCGCGCGCGCCCATCATGGAGGTGCTGCGCAACTACAAGAAGCAGCTGCTGATCGCCTTTGGCGCGCGGCTGGGCGGCGACATCGCGTTCTACGTGTTCACGCTGTTCCTGCTGTACTTCGTGCCGACCAAGCTGGGCCTGCCCAAGAGCATCGCGCTCAATGCCGTGCTGCTGGGCGCGGTGGCGCAGATCCTGTTCATCCCGATCGCCGGCCTGCTGGCTGACCGCATCGGCCGCCGTCCGGTGCTGATGATCGGCGGCATCGGCGGCGCGGTGTGGGCGTTCGCGTTCTTCGCCATGGTCAAGACCGGCAGCCCGGCGCTGATCATGCTGGCCTCTTTCGTCGGCATGGTGCTGGTGTCGTTCATGTTCTCGCCGCTGGCGTCGTTCCTGCCCGAGCTGTTCGCCACCCGGGTGCGCGTGACCGGCGCCTCGCTGGGCTTCCAGTTTGCCGGCGTGTTCGGCGGCGCGCTGGCCCCGCTGATTGCCGTGGGCCTGCTCGACCGCTTCGGCAACACCATGCCGGTGGCGCTCTACCTGGCGGCGGTGTGCGCGCTGATCGCGGTGGCGGCGTTCGCGGCGCGTGAAACCGCGCGCATGCACCTGTCCGACGCTGACCGCTGAAGCGCGGGCTCTCTCCTTGTCCTCACAACAAATCCGTACCGTGAAACAGTTCGACCTCATCATCCGCAACGGCACCGTGGTGACCGCCAGCGACACCATGCAATGCGATATCGGCATCGCCGGCGGCCGCATCGTGCAGCTTGGCCATGACCTGGGCGAGGCCGCGCAGGTCATCGACGCCAGCGGCAAGCTGGTGCTGCCGGGCGGCGTCGACGCGCACTGCCACCTGGACCAGCCGATGCCGGACGGGCTGCGCATGGCGGACGACTTCCGCACCGGTTCGGTCTCGGCGGCGTGCGGCGGCACCACCACCGTGATCCCCTTCGCCGCGCAGGAGAAGGGCCACTCGCTGCGCGCGGCGGTGGCCGACTATCACCGCCGCGCCGGCGGCAAGTCGGTGGTCGACTACGCCTTCCACCTGATCGTGGCCGACCCCACCGAGGCCGTGCTGAACGACGAATTGCCGGGCCTGATCCGCGAAGGCTATTCGTCGTTCAAGGTCTACATGACCTACGACGACCTCAAGCTGAACGATCGCGAGATCCTCGAGGTGCTGTCGGTGGCGCGCCAGGAAGGCGCGCTGGTGATGGTGCATGCGGAGAACTCCGACTGCATCGCGTGGCTGACCGACAAGCTGGAGGCGGCCGGCAACACCGCGCCGAAGTTCCACGCGCTGGCGCGGCCGATGGCGATCGAGCGCGAGGCCACGCACCGCGCCATTACGTTCTCCGAGCTGGTCGACGTGCCGATCCTGATCGTCCATGTGTCGGGCAAGGAAGCGGTCGAGCAGATCCGCTGGGCGCGCAACCGCGGCATGAAGATCTTTGCCGAGACCTGCCCGCAGTACCTGTTCCTGACCGCCGAAGACCTCGACCAGCCCGGCTACCACGGTGCCAAGTGCGTGTGCAGTCCGCCGCCGCGCGACCGCAGCAACCAGCAGGTGATCTGGGACGGCCTGGCCGACGGCCTCTTCACCATCTTCTCGTCCGACCATGCACCGTTCCGCTACGAAGACGCGCAGGGCAAGAAGCCCGGCGGCCAGGAAGTCCCGTTCCAGTACATCCCCAACGGCATCCCCGGACTCGAGACGCGGCTGCCGCTGCTGTTCTCGGCAGGCGTGGTGGGCGGCCGCATCTCGGTCAACCAGTTCGTCGCGCTGACCTCGACCAACCCGGCCAAGCTCTACGGCCTGCATCCGCGCAAGGGCACCATCGCCATCGGCGCCGATGCCGACCTGGCGATCTGGGATCCGCAGCGCGAAGTGACGATCCGCAATACCGATTTGCACCATGCCGTCGACTACACGCCGTATGAGGGCCTGCGCGTGACCGGCTGGCCGGTGACCACGCTGGTGCGCGGCAAGGTGGTGGCGCACGAGGGCGAAGTGATGGCCGAGGCCGGCCACGGCGAGTTCCTGCCGTGCGGCCTGCCCGAAATGGCACGGCCGCGCTACCGCACCTCGGGCGGCACCCTGTGACCAGTGCTTTGCGTGACTGATGCCTTGACCGACACTGTAGACATGGAACTGACCAACCGCCTGGATGCCGCCACCATCGCCGCCCGCGTTGCCGCCGGGCGCCTCGATCCCGCCGAGGTGGCCGCGGCGTTCCAGGCCCGCATCGCGGCGCGCAACGACCAGCTCAACGCGGTCTTCGAACAACGCCAGGAACTGGTAGATGCCGACCTGGCGCAATTGCGCGCGCGCCTGGCGCAGGGCGAGCGCCCGCTGCTGGCCGGGGTGCCGGTGATCGTCAAGGACGTGATCTGGAGCCAGGGCCGGCGCGTGACGCAGGGCTCGCAGCTGTACCGCGACTTCATCGCCCCCGCCGACGCGATCGCGGTCGAACGGCTGCGCCGGGCCGGCGCGATCGTGCTCGGCATGGGCAACACCTCGGAGTTCGCCTGCAAGGGCCTGACCACCAACAAGGTTTACGGCCTGACGCGCCATCCGCTCGATGCCACGCTGACCGCGGGCGGCTCGTCGGGCGGCTGCGCGGTGGCTGTGGCCGCCGGCATGGCGCCGCTGGCGCTGGGCACCGATGGCGGCGGCTCCAGCCGGCGTCCGCCCGCGCATGCCGGCGTGGTCGGCTTCAAGCCGTCCTACGGCGCGATTCCCGACGCGGTCGGCTTCGCCCATGCCTTCAACGGCATCCAGGTGATTGCGCCCATCACGCGCACCGTCGCCGATGCCGAGCTGATGTTCGAGGCGCTGGCCGGCGCCGATCCGCGCGATCCCGATACGCTGGGGTTCTCGCTGGGCGCGGCGCGGCCGCTGCATACGCTGAAGATCGCGGTCAGTCCGCGCCTGGGCCTGGACACGCCGGTCGACGACGATGTCGCGCAGGCCTTCGACCAGGCCGTGGCCCGCTTGCAGGCCGCGGGGCTGAGCATCGAGCGCGCCGACCCGGCGTGGCCGCGGGGTGCCGACGAGGCCGCGCTGATGCCGCTGCAGCATGTCGGCCTGGCCAACCTCTATGGCGAGGCCTGGCGCCGCGATCCGGAAGTGTTCGATGCCGACGTCGCGCGCCAGATCGAGCGCGGCCTGGCGTGGACCGGCGCCGAGGTGGCGCGCGCGCGCGAGGCCAGCCGCCAGATCGCGCTGGCGCTGGCCGGCTTCTTTACCCGCTATGACCTGCTGCTGTGCCCGACCACGCCGTGCGTGGCCTGGCGCAACGACCGCCTGGGGCCGGAGCGCATCGGCGGGGTGGCGGTGGAGCCGCGCGCCCACGCCGTGTTCACGCCCTTCTTCAACCATGCGCTGGCGCCGGCGATCTCGGTGCCTTGCGGCAGCGGCCGCGATGGCCTGCCGGTGGGGCTGCAGATCGCCGGCCCGCGCGGTGCCGACCGCAGCGTGCTGGCCGCCGCAAGGCTGGTCGAGAGCCTGCTGGCGTCTTTCGTCAATCCTGCCTGATCCCTGACATGCGAATCCTTGTTCTGAATCCCAACACCAGCGAAGGCATCACCGCGCGCCTGATGGCCGCGGCCACCGAAGCCGCCGCGCCCGGCACCGAACTGGTGCCGCTGACCGCCAGCCGCGGCGTGCCGTATATCGCCACCCGCGCCGAGGCGCAGATCGGCGGCGCCATCGCGCTGGAAATGCTGGCCGAGCATCACGGCCAGTTCGACGCGGCGGTCATCGCCGCCTTCGGCGATCCCGGCCTGATGGGCGCGCGCGAGCTGTTCGACCTGCCCGTGGTGGGCATGGCCGAGGCGGCGATGCTGTCGGCGTGCATGCTGGGGCGGCGCTTTGCCATCGTCACCTTTGCGCGCGCGCTGGGCCCCTGGTACGAGGAATGCGTCGACATGCACGGCCTGCGCGGCCGGCTGGCCGGCATCCGCATGCTCGACGGCAGCTTTGCCTCGGTGTCGGACGTGCAGGAAGAAAAGGAAGCCGTGCTGGTGGACCTGGCCAACCGCGCGGTGGTGGAGGACGAGGCCGACGTGGTGATCCTGGCCGGCGCGCCGCTGGCCGGCCTGGCCGCGCGCGTGCGCGACCGCATTCCGGTGCCGGTAGTCGACCAGATGGCCGCCGCCGTCAAGCAGGCCGAGGCGCTGGTCGCGCTGCAGCCGCGCAAGGCCACCGCGGGCACGTTCCGCCGCCCGGATGCCAAGCCCACGTTGGGTTTGCCCGCGGCGCTGGCGGCGCGCATCGAGCACCGCCAGGCGTAATGCCGTTCAGACAGGTTTCAATTGCTGCCGTCATTCCCGCGAAAGCGGGAACCCAGCGTCGTTAAAAGTCACTGGGTCCCCGCTTTCGCGGGGACGACGGTCACTTAACTGAGGGTCATTGAATCGCCAGGCGGGCATCGCCAAGCCAAGCGGCTGGCTTTCCGGCCGACGCCGCGGCTCAGACCGCGGCGAACACCGCTTCCAGGTCCACCTTCTCTTCGGCGGGCAACTCCAGGCGCAGCGTGCTTTCGACGTGGCCGAGGTGCTCGCTCATCAGCCGCGCGGCGCGTTCGCCGTCGCCGGCTTCCAGCGCATCGACGATATCGTCGTGCTCGTGATGCGGGCACGACGGCACGCCCGGCGCGTCATACAGCGCGATGATCAGGCAGGTCAGCGAGCACAGCTCGCGCATGTACTTGCCCAGGTACTGGTTGCCCGTCATTTCCGCCAGCTTGCAGTGGAACTCGCCCGACAACCGGATGATGGTGCGGCGGTCGTTGCTGTCGCGCGCCTGCGCTTCCTGGCGCGTGGTCTCGCGCAGCGCGCGCACGCCCCTGGCGCTGATCGCGCCGGCCAGGTCGCGCACCAGCGCGGGTTCCAGCAGGTGGCGGGAATGCAGAACCTGCCGCGCCTCGGCCACGCTCGGGCTGGAGACAAAGGTGCCGCGGTTGGGATGCACGGTCAGCACGCCCTCGTGCGCGAGCTTGGCGAAGGCCAGCCGCACCTTGGTACGGCTGACGCCGAACACGCCGCCCAGCTTTTCCTCGACCAGTTTCGTGCCCGGCGGCAGGCGGTGCTCCCAGATCGCGGTCAGGATGCGGTCGGCGATTTCCTCGACCGATGCGCCGCGCGCGCCGTCCGCCTCGGTGTCAGGGATACCGTCGGCAGGCTTGGCGGGCGGTTCGGCTTTGGTGCGTGGCATGGCGGTTGTCGCGGTCCGGAGAAAAGACAGTCGGTGCTGTCATTGTATGGCGGTTCAGCGTCAAGTGTATAACACCGACGGTGGACCGGTTGCCGCCTTATTTCGCGCCGAGCTTGTCCAGTGCGGTGCCGGTCACGCGGCAGATGCGCCAGTCGGGCAGCACGTCAGCGCCCATGGCCTGGTAGAAGTCGATCGACGGCTGGTTCCAGTCCAGCACCGACCATTCGAAGCGGCCGCAGCCACGCTCCACCGCCAGTGCCGCCAGGTGCTTGAGCAAGGCCTTGCCCAGGCCGTGGCCGCGCCAGGCCGGATCGACATACAGGTCTTCCAGGTAGAGGCCGGGCTTGGCAAGGAACGTCGAGAAATTATGGAAGAACAGGGCAAAGCCCACCGCCTTGCGGGCCGCATTGCCTTCGACCTCGGCCTCGACTTCCACCAGCACGGCCTCGGCATGCGGCGTGGCGCCGAACAGCGCCGCCTCGATCTTCTGCGGCGTGGCTTCGACGAGATGCGTCAGCTTTTCGTATTCGGCCAGCGCCAGGATCAGGTTGAACAGGGTTTCGCTGTCGGCCGCGGTGGCGGAGCGCAGCGTAAAGGTGGGCTTGGACATGCGGTTCGGCTTGCGAGTACAGGAATCAGGAATTATCGCCTGTCCGTCACTTGCCGTGCCAGCGTGATGCGGCTGGATCAGTGCGCAAAGTCCGCGAGCCTGCGCACCTGGTCGACATAATCGGCCGCCAGGCAATCCACCACCAGCCGTTCGGGCGTGCTGCGCAGCCAGGTCAGCTGGCGCTTGCACAGCTGCCGCGTGGCGGCGATGCCGCGCTCGCGCATGGTGGCAAAGTCGGCCTCGCCATCCAGGTATTCCCACACCTGGCGGTAACCGACGCAGCGGATCGACGGCAGTCCGGGATGCAGGTCGCCACGCGCTCGCAGCCGCTCGACTTCTTCGATAAAGCCATGCGCCAGCATGGCGTCGTAGCGACTGGCGATGCGGGCATGCAGCGCCAGCCGGTCCGAGGGCTCGAGCGCGATCACGCGGTAGCGCTGGTCGGCCACGCCGGCAAAGGTACGGCCCTCGGCCTGGCGCGCCAGCAGCGCCGACATCGGCTGGCCGGACAGCCGGTGGATCTCCAGCGCGCGCTGGATGCGCTGGGCGTCATTGGGGGCGAGCCGGGCCGCGGTGACCGGATCGACCTCGGCCAGCATCGCATGCAGGGCTGGCCAGCCGCGTTCGGCGGCGAGCTGGTCCAGCTCGCCGCGCAGCGCGGCATCGGCCTGCGGCAGGTCGTTGAGTCCCTGCGTCAGCGCCTTGTAATACAGCATGGTGCCGCCCACGATCAGCGGCACATGGCCGCGCGAGCGGATCTGCGCGATCAGCCGCTCGGCGTCGCCGACAAACTGCGCGGCCGAGTAGCTCTCGGCCGGGTCGATGATGTCGATCAGGTGATGCGGCGCCACGGCCAGTTCGTCGCGCGTCGGCTTGGCGGTGCCGATATCCATCTCGCGGTACACCAGCGCCGAGTCCAGGCTGATGATCTCCACCGGCGCGTCGGCCGCCAGCGCCAGCGCGGCGGCGGTCTTGCCCGACGCGGTGGGGCCGAGCAGGCAGACCACGGGCGCATGCGCGGCGGAATCGTTGGGTACTACGGACATCGGAAAGCCTTGAATCGAAGGGGCAAGCGCGCGGCCTACTGCCCGCGCAGGAACAGCCGGTCGAGCTCGGTCACGGTCAGCTGCACCCAGGTGGGCCGGCCGTGGTTGCATTGGTCGGCGCGCTCGGTCTGCTCCATCTGGCGCAACAGCGCGTTCATTTCCTCGACGGTGAGCTTGCGGTTGGCGCGCACCGCGCTGTGGCAGGCCAGGGTCGCGAGCAGTTCGTTGCGGCGCTCGGCCAGCACGCGCGAGCCGCCGTAGGCGTGCAGGTCGCGCAGCACGTCGCGCGCCAGCGCCTCGGCATCGGCCTGCTGCAGCAGCGCCGGTACCGCGCGCACCGCCAGCGTGGTGGGCGACACCGGCGCGATATCGAAGCCTAGCAGCGTCAGCGTCTCCTGGTGTTCTTCGGCGACGCCGATCTCGACCGGGCTGGCGGGCAGCGTGACCGGGATCAGCAGCGGCTGCACCGCCAGGTCGCGCGCGTCCAGCCCGGCCTTGATCTGCTCGTAGAGGATGCGCTCGTGCGCCGCATGCATGTCGACCAGCACCAGCCCGCGCGCGTTCTGCGCCAGCACGTAGATGCCGTGCAGCTGGGCAATGGCATAGCCCAGCGGGTGTTCGTCACCGCCGCCATCGCCGGATGCCGGCGCCGGCGGCAGCCGGTCCAGCAGGCCGGGCGGATCCCCGGCGCGCGCCGCCTGGACCTCGGCGAGCCAGGCCGGTGGTTGCGCCGACGCGCCGGCCCAACCGCCGGCAGCCGGTCCGGTCGCGCCGTAGGGGCGTGCCGCTGGGGCCGTGGCTTCGCGCACCATGCCTAGGTAGGCCTGGCGCGGCTGGGCGATGCCCAGCTCGGTCTGCCGTGCCGCGGAATAGTTGATCCATTGGCCCGGGCCGCCAGCGCCAGGCCGCGCCGCAGCCGCTGGCGCCGCAGCGCCCGGCGGCAGCGTGATCTCGCCGTCGGCATCGGTATGCAGGCTGTCGCCGTTGGCGCCGGCCTGGCGCGCCAGGCAGCGCTGCACCGCGTGGTAGACAAACTGGTGCACGGCGCGCGACTCGCGGAAACGCACTTCGATCTTGGACGGATGCACGTTGACGTCGACCATTTCCGGCGGCAGGTCCAGGCACAGCACATAGGACGGGAAGCGGTCGCCGTGCAGCACGTCCTGGTAAGCGCTGCGCACCGCATGGTTGAGCAGCTTGTCGCGCACGAAGCGGCCGTTGACAAAGAAGTACTGCTGGTCCGGCCGGCCGCGCGAGGCGGTGGGCAGCCCGGCAAAGCCGTACAGGCTGAGGGTGTCGGCGTGCTCGTCCAGCGCAAGCCGGGCGCGGGCGAAGTCGTTGCCCAGCACCTGGGCGGTGCGGGAGGCGACGTCGCCGGCATTCCAGTGCTCCAGCGGCTTGCCGTTGTGATGGACCGAGATGGTCACGTCCGGCCGTGCCAGCGCCACGCGCCGGACCATCTCCAGACAGTGGCCCAGCTCGGTTTGTTCGGTCTTGAGGAACTTTCTGCGCGCCGGCGTGTTGAAGTAGAGGTGCTGCACATCGACAGTGGTGCCGACACCCCCGGAAGCGGGCTGCACCGCACCGGAGTCGGCGCTGACCTGGGTGGCATGGGCATCGGCCGCGGTGCGGCTGGTCAGCGACATCTGCGACACCGACGCGATCGACGCCAGCGCCTCGCCGCGGAAGCCCAGCGTCAGCACCGATTCGAGTTCGTCGAGGGAGGCGATCTTGCTGGTGGCGTGCCGCATCAGCGCCACCGGCAGTTCGGCGGCGGGAATGCCGCAGCCATTGTCAGTGATGACGATGCGCCGCACGCCGCCTTCCTCCAGCCGGATGCCCAGTTGCGTGGCGCCGGCATCGAGCGCGTTTTCGAGCAGTTCCTTGACCACGGACGCCGGGCGTTCCACCACTTCGCCGGCGGCGATCTGGCTGATGAGCTGGTCCGGCAGCGGCCGGATCGGGCGCGGTTGCTGGGTGGTGCGCAAGGCGGTGCTGGAAGGGGCGGCTGGCATCCGGCGATTATACGTGGACGTTCCCCCACGCAGACGGGTTGCCGAGGAGGGGGAAAGGCGCGGCCGCTCTTGTATGATTCATGCCATGGCGGCGTGGATCGGACATCGGCGCCGCATGGAACGAAACCGTCAAACCACCACACGGGGAACGACTTGGATCTCGCTTTGCAGCTGATCGACATGCTGGTGCATGTCGACAAATACCTCGGCACCGTCATCGACCAGTACGGCCACTGGGTCTATGCCATCCTGTTCCTGATCGTTTTTGCCGAGACCGGGCTGGTGGTCCTGCCGTTCCTGCCGGGCGACTCGCTGCTGTTTATCGCCGGCGCCTTCTGCGCGACCGGGGCCATGAACGAATGGGCGCTGATCGGCCTGCTGCTGGTGGCGGCTATCTCGGGCAATACCGTCAACTATTGGGTGGGCAGCTGGATCGGGCCCAAGGTGTTCGACCACCAGTGGCGCTTCCTCGACCAGGATGCGTTGCGCCGTACCCATGACTTCTATGAGCGGCATGGCGGCAAGACCCTGGTGATGGCGCGTTTCGTGCCGATCGTGCGCACCTTCGCGCCGTTCGTGGCCGGGGTGTCGCAAATGACCTTTGCGCGCTTCCAGATGTTCAACGTGATCGGCGCCGTGGCGTGGGTGGTCGGCCTGGTGTTTGCCGGCTACTTCTTCGGCAACCTGCCGTTCATTCGCCAGTACCTGAACCTGATCGTGCTGGCCGGCATCGGCGCGGCCGTGGTGCCGCTGGTGCTGGGCGGCCTGTGGAAGCTGGTGCGCGGCAACCGCCGCCGGCCCACGCGCGTGGAGCGCTGAGCCACGTCAGTGGAGCCGCCTTAGCTCAGGCTGCGGCTCATCATCCGCAGCGCGGGCATGCGCTCGCGGATCTGGCCGATATCGGCGGCATCGGGGCGGGCCTGGACATAGGCTTCCAGGTCGGCCAACGCGGGGCGGAAGCACTCCAGATTGGCATAGGCCAGGCCCCGGTCGCGCACTTCCTCGATCGAACCCGGCAGCAGGATCACCAGCCGGTTCTGCACCGCCAGCAGCCGCTGCCAGCGCGATTCCTGCAGATAGATCGCCTTCAGGTTGCGCAGCATGCGCGCGATGATCTCGCGGTGGCTCGCCGGGCGCAGGAACAGGCCCAGCGGCACCTGGCTGGCATCGCTGATGCCCTCGCGCTCCAGGTACGGGTCCAGCATCTCCTGCAGCTGTTCCTTCGACAGGGTCTCGCCGGTGAGCGGGTCCAGTATCACTTCGCCGGCCGGGATCGTCATCCGCAGCAGGAAATGGTTGGGGAACGACACGCCCTTGAGCGGCAGGCCGATCTGCTGGCCCAGCTCCATATGCAGCACCGCGAGCGAGATCGGGATGCCGCGGCGCTGGCGCAGCACCACGTTCAGGTAGGAGTTGTCGGGATCGTAGTAGTCGTTCGCGTTGGCGCCGAAGCCGAGATCGCGATAGAAGAAATGGTTCAGCAGCCGCAGCCGCTGGATCGCTGGGGTGCCTTCGGCAATTCGCCGCTTCAGGCGCAGCGCCAGCACGTCCAGCGCCGCCAGCTCGCCCTGCAGGTCCAGGTCGGGATAGGCGTCCTGCGCGATCGACAGCGCGGTCTCGGTGAGCGGGATGCCGTTTTCGTCGGCCACGAGGCTGGCGAAATAATCCAGGACTTTGGTGGATGTCATGTCGGTTTCCCGGTGCAGCCGCAGGCACCGCGCGCAGCGTGGGTCACCAATGCCAGGCGGTCAGCCGGCAATGGCAGTTGCCGCTGACCCATCAGCCGGCCCGGCGCCTGAAGGCAGAGTAGCGCAGTCCCATGAGCCACAGTGTACCGAAGTAGACCACCGCTGCAAGTACCAGGCACGAAGCCAGCAGCGCGATGCGCAGCAGCGGCGTCGCGCCCAGGCCGATCCAGTCGAAGTTGCGCGCGAACCAGAGCAGCATGCCTGACAGCAGCAGCACCGAAGCGCTCAGCTGCGCCAGGAACAGCCACCAGCCCGGCGCCGGGCGGTACAGCCCGCGCCGGCGCAGGCCGAAGAACAGCAGCAGCGCGTTGAGCGTGGCGCCCGCGCTGATCGACAGCGCCAGACCGGCATGGCCGATCCAGGGCACGAATGCCACGTTGCACATCTGCGTGATCACCAGCACCAGCAGCGCGATCTTGACCGGCGTGCGGATATCCTGCCGCGCGTAGAAGCCCGGCGCGAGGATCTTGATCGAAATCAGCCCCATCAGGCCCACGCCATACGAGACCAGCGCCTGGCGCGTCATCTCGACCGCATGGGCGTCGAACTTGCCATAGTTGAACAGCACCGCGGTCAGCGGCGCGCCGAACACGAACAGGCCGACCGCGCACGGCACGGCCAGCAGGAAGGTCAGGCGCAGGCCCCAGTCGAGCAGGCTGGAGTACTCGGCATGGTCGCCAGCCGCGTTGGCCCGGGACAGGCTCGGCAGCAGGATCGTCCCCAGCGCCACGCCCAGCAGCGCGGTGGGAAATTCCATCAGCCGGTCGGCATAAGTCAGGTATGAAACGCTCCCCGCCGCCAGCCGCGAAGCAATATTGGTATTGATGATCTGGCTCACCTGCGCCACCGATACCGCCAGCAGCGCCGGCCCCATCTGGCGCAGGATGCGGCGCACGCCCGGGTCCGACCACGCCGCGCGCAGGTTGAAGCGGATGCGCGGCATCACGCCCAGGCGCCGCAGCGCCGGCACCTGGATCGCCAACTGCAGCACGCCGCCCACCAGCACGCCCCACGCCTGCGCGTAGATCGGCTGCTCCATGTGCGGGCCGACGAACAGCGCCGCCACGATCAGGCACAGGTTGAGCAGCACCGGCGTAAAGGCCGGCACCGCGAACTTGCGCCAGGTATTGAGGATGCCCGACGCCAGCGCCACCAGCGAGATCAGCCCGATATACGGGAACATCACCCGCGTCATGAACACGGCCGCGGTATAGGTATCGGCCTGCCCGCGGAAACCCGTGGCGACCACCGTCATCACCAGCGGCGCGCCGATCACGCCCAGCAGCGACACGGCCACCAGCACCCAGGTCATCACGGTGGCGACGGCATCGATCAAGGCCCGGGTCGGGGCGTCGCCGCGCTTGGTGTGGTATTCGCCCAGGATCGGCACGAAGGCCTGCGAAAACGCGCCTTCGCCAAAGATGCGGCGCAGCAGGTTGGGAATGCGGAAGGCCACGTTGAACGCGTCGGTCATGTCCGACGCGCCGAAGGCGCGGGCGATCAGGATCTCGCGCACCAGGCCGGTGACGCGCGAGAGCATCGTCAGGCTGCTGATGGTGGCGAGCGCTTTGAGCAGGTTCAAGGTGCGGACGGGTGCGGGACGGGTGGAGCGGTGCCCGGCGGCACCGCGAGCTCCTTGAGACGCGGTCCGGGCAGTAAAGTTGCCGGCGCGCCACGTGGCCCGGCACAATGTGGCGCTTATTATACGGATCGCCCGGCGCTCGTCCCCTGCGCCGGCAAAGTCCCTGCAGGCTTGTCATGTGCGTCGGCATCTGTGTATAATTGCCGATTCACAAGGACAGTTGCGTTCCGGATTCGTGTGTCAGTGCATCCCGGGTCGCTCGATATGACTTAATTGTTGTGTCCCCCGCGGCACGCATCTGAATTCAGGATATTTTTTACATGGCAAATTCCGCACAAGCCCGCAAGCGCGCCCGCCAGGCCGTTGCCCAGAACGCTCACAACTCCAGCCTGCGTTCGCGTCTGCGCACCGCCGTCAAGGCCGTCCGCAAGGCCATCGACGCTGGCGACAAGGCCGCTGCCGCCGAGATCTTCAAGAACTCGCAAGCCGTGATCGACAGCATCGCCGACAAGAAGATCGTGCACAAGAACAAGGCTGCACGTCACAAGTCGCGCCTGTCGGCCGCCATCAAGGCCATGGCTGCCTGATAGCTGCCCGGGCCGCTGAGGCGGCCCAGCACGGACGGATGCCCCGGCATCCGCCAATAAAAAAGCTCGTCATCCGACGAGCTTTTTTGCTTTCCGGCGCCGCCGGGCTTATTCGAGCGAGCAGGCTTCGACCAGCTGCAGGTTGTTGTCGCGGGCGAAGTTCAGCACGAAGTCCAGCGCCTTGGGCTCGATGTCGCGCAGGCGCACGTCCACCACCACGCATTTGACGTTGCCGGCAAAGATCGGCCGCACGTACGGAGAGTAGGTCAGGCGCGGGTCGCCGCTGTCTCCTTCGGGGCGGAACTGCGCCATCACGCCGCACAGTCGTTCGGCCCAGTCGCTCGGGCGGAAGGTCTTGCCTTCCTTGGTAATGCCTTGGATAAAGTATTCGCGAACGTTGGGGTTCATGAGGCTGGACACTGCGGGTGAGGCGGATGACTCGACGGTAAGCCCGCTGGACGGGGCGCCCGTTTGACGCGGCCGGGACGCGATTGGTTCGCGCTGGTTCCAGCCGGAAGGCGGGGCGTCGGTGTCCTGCAGGGGCACTTTTGATGCCGGCGGCGGGCACTGGCATGGGTATGCCGGGCCCCGCGTGAATCAGCCAGTATTATATCTTATATAAGAGTTGCGCATAAGGGCGAAATCCTGTCAGGAAGCTGTCAGCGCAACGGCGCGGCAGGCCGCGGCCGGGTTGATCCGGGCTCGCCAAAGCAGAAATAATCCCTTATGATCCTTGCAGTTAAATTGCGTATGCGACGCGAAAGGCGGCTCCGCGACGCGCTTCGATCCTGAACAGTTTGCAAGAACAGTTCGTGACGGCGTGTCCCCACCGAGCCGCCTTCTTTGTTTTATGAGCTCAACCCCGATCAAGCATTACCTCCAGTTCAGCGACTTCACTCCCGACGAGTACGAGTACCTGCTGGACCGCGCGCGGATCCTGAAGGCCAAGTTCAAGAACTACGAGACCTGGCATCCGCTGCATGACCGCACGCTGGCCATGATCTTCGAGAAGAATTCCACGCGTACGCGCCTGTCGTTCGAAGCCGGCATCCACCAGCTCGGCGGCCACGCGGTCTTCCTGAACACGCGCGACTCGCAGCTGGGCCGCGGCGAGCCGATCGAGGATGCGGCGCAGGTGATTTCGCGCATGGTCGACATCATCATGATCCGCACCTTCGGCCAGGACATCATCGATCGCTTCGCCGCGCATTCGCGCGTGCCGGTGATCAACGGCCTGACCAACGAATACCACCCGTGCCAGGTGCTGGCCGACGTCTTCACCTATATCGAGCAGCGCGGCAGTATCCGCGGCAAGACGGTGGCGTGGATCGGCGACGCCAACAACATGGCGTACACCTGGATCCAGGCCGCCGAGCGCCTCGGTTTCACCTTCCACTTCTCGGCACCGCCGGGCTACCAGCTGGACCCGGCCATGGTGCCGGCTTCCGCCTCCGCTCTGGTCAAGGTCTTCGACGACCCGCTCGCGGCCTGCCAGGGCGCCAGCCTGGTCACCACCGACGTGTGGACCAGCATGGGATTCGAGGCCGAGAACGACGTCCGCAAGCGCGCCTTCAAGGACTGGATGGTCACCACCGCGATGATGGACCGCGCCGCGCCCGACGCGCTTTTCATGCATTGCCTGCCGGCGCACCGCGGCGAGGAAGTCGAGGCCGCCGTGATCGACGGCCCCAAGAGCGTGGTCTGGGACGAGGCGGAAAACCGCCTGCACGTGCAGAAGGCGCTGATGGAATACCTGCTCTGCGGCCGCTACTGAGCGCGCCCGGGGTGAACAGGAGAGGGGCCGTTGCGGCCCCTCTTTTTACGTCTTTCGCAAGACACCCAAGGAGATGGAAGTGAGCCAGTTCGACAACGTATCGGTCGTCAAGAAAGCCAACCTGTATTTCGACGGCAAGTGCGTGAGCCACACCGTGCTGTTCCCGGACGGCACCCGCAAGACGCTGGGCGTGATTTTCCCGGCATCGCTCACCTTCAACACCGGCGCGCCCGAAATCATGGAAATCAACGCCGGCAGCTGCCGCGTGCGGCTGGCCGGGTCGGAAGACTGGCAGACCTACGGCGCCGGCCAGCAGTTCAGCGTGCCGGGCAACAGCAGCTTCGACATCGAGGTGCTGGAGACGCTGGACTACGTCTGCCACTTCGAGTGACAGTCGCGGCGGGCCAGCGCGGCTGGCCCGTCAGCTTTACAGCACCACCGGCTCGGGCTCGATGCGCACGCCGTAGCGGGCCTGCACGGTATCGGCAATGCGGTTGGCCAGTGCCAGCAGCATCGCGCCGGTGCCGCCGCCGTGGTGCACCAGCACCAGGGCCTGCTTGCCATAGACGCCCACCGGGCCGTCGCTCAGGCCCTTGAAGCCGCAGCGGTCGATCAGCCAGCCGGCCGCCAGCTTGTACGAGCCGTCGGGCTGCACATAGCTGACCAGGTCCGGATGCGCCTGCAGCAAGGCGTCGCGCTGCGCGGCGCTGACCAGCGGATTCTTGAAGAAACTGCCGGCATTGCCCAGCTGCGCCGGGTCGGGCAGCTTGCGCGAGCGGATCGCGACCACGGCGTCGCGGATGGCGGCCGCGTCCGGCGCGGCCTGGCCGTCCAGTTCGCGCGCCAGTTCGCCGTACGACAGCACCGGCTGCCATCCCTTCGGCAGGCGCAGCGTGACCGCGGTAATGATGTAGCGCCCGGCGCCGGCGCGCTTGAACAGGCTGTCGCGGTAGCCGAACTCGCATGCTTGCAGGTCCAGCCAGACGAAGGTGCCGGTGTGCCGGTCATAGGCCCGCACGCCGGCGAAGCGCTCGCGCAGTTCCACCCCGTAGGCGCCGATGTTCTGGATCGGCGCGGCGCCGGCGGTGCCTGGGATCAGCGCCAGGTTTTCCAGCCCCGCCATGCCGTCGGCGATGGTGCGGTTGACCAGCGCATTCCAGTTTTCGCCCGCGCCCGTGGTGACCAGCCAGGCATCGCCGCCTTCGCTGGTGGCTTCGACCTGGTAGCCGGGGATCTCCATCAGCAGCACCAGCGCGTCGAGATCGCCGGTCAGCACGACATTGCTGCCGCCACCCAGCACCACCAGGGGCAGGCCTTCGGCGCGCGGGTCGGCAAGGGCCGTGACCAGGTCGGTCTCGCTGCGCACCTGCACCGCAAAGCGTGCGTGCGCATCGAATCCGAATGTATTGTGGCGACGCAGGGGATAGAATTCGTGGAAATCTGCCATGCAAGGGAAAGGTGATGCGGCCGCCGCTGATGTGCGCGACCCGGAACTGCGAGGTAGGCTGGATTATACGGAAGGCGCCGTGCGCGGCCGGCTTCCGGGCATACGGATCACAAGGAGAATGCAATGCCGTCGTTTGACGTAGTGTGCGAAGCGAACATGGTCGAGGTGAAGAACGCCGTCGAGCAGGCCAACAAGGAAATCTCTACGCGCTTCGATTTCAAGGGCTCCGACGCCCGGGTCGAGCACAAGGAAAACGAACTGACCGCCTTTGCCGACGATGATTTCAAGCTGGACCAGGTCAAGGACGTGCTGATCAGCAAGATGGCCAAGCGCAACGTCGATGTGCGCTTCCTGGATTACGGCAAGACCGAGAAAATCAGCGGCGACAAGGTCAAGCAGGTGATCACCATCAAGAAGGGCGTGACCGGCGACCTGTCCAAGAAGATCGTGCGCATGATCAAGGACAGCAAGCTCAAGGTGCAGGCCAGCATCCAGGGCGACACGGTGCGCGTGTCGGGCGCCAAGCGCGACGACCTGCAGAACGTGATCGCCATGCTGCGCAAGGATGTGTCCGAGGCACCGCTGGACTTCAACAACTTCCGCGACTGAGCGGCACCCGCGCCGGCTCCCTTGCCGGCGCCGCGCGCGGCCGCCCATCAGCGCGGCTGCGGCAATCCTCCGATCTTCGCGCCGGCCTTGATGCCCTTCTGCGCGAACCACCCCCGGTTCATTTCCAGCGCATAGCGGACGGCCGCCTTCGGGCAGTGGTTGTTTTCGGTACGCGGCGCCATGTCTTCGATGTTGACGATGGTGCCGTCGTCGGCGAGAAACGCTATCGACAGCGGCAGCTCGGTATTGCGCATCCAGAAGCAGTGGCCCGCCTTCTGCTCGAACACGAACAGCATGCCCGCATTGGGCGCCATCGATTTCCGGTACATCAGGCCTTGCTCGCGCGCAGCGGGCGTGGCCGCGACTTCGGCCTGGATCGCATACATGCCCGCGGTCAGTGGCGCCACCGGCAGCGCGCCTTGCGCGCTGGCAACGCCGGCCGCCAATGCGGCGATCACGAAGCAGCAGCGTGAGATCAGGGTCTTCGACAACAGGGGCATGATGGTCAGTCCGGGAAGGCTCGGCGTCGGGCAGCCGCAAGCATAACGCACGTTGCACCAGCGGCTGAGCATGGTGCAACCGGCACGAAAACAAAAAAGGCAGGCGCCCTGGTGGCGGCCTGCCTTGCTTTCTGCTGCGGGCGCACGGCCCGGCAGTGGCGCCAGACCTGTTACGCGGCCGGGGCCGCGGCAGCAGCGGTTTCCTTCTTCTTGCTGTGCTTCTTGTGGGTGGCCTTCTTCTTTGCGGTCTTCTTCGGGGCTTCCTTGGTGGCCGCGGCCGCGGGCGTGGCCGGATCGGCCGGCACAGCGGCCTGGGCGAAGGCGCCGGTGGCGAACAGGCCGACAACCAGTGCAGCGATCAGTTTTTTCATGGCGTATTACCTCGAAGGATAAAAGCAATCGGGAAAGTGGTGACGCGTGGTTGGACGTGTCCCCGACAAGAACGAGGCCGCTGTCGGCAGCGTTGACGGTCGATTTGTTAGCTTTTGTAACGTAAGCGCCGCTTGGCGTCGTTCGCCTGTCTGGTCTTGGAGACATGCGTGCGCGGCGCCGGGACAGGGCGCGCCGCAGGCGATGTCAGCGCGAGGCCCGACTCGGCGAGCGGCACCTCGCAGCATTGGCCGGGGGCAAGGCCGAGCGCGCGCAGGTCGAGCGCGCCGATTGCCACCCGGACCAGCCGCAGCGTCGGAAACCCCACCGCCGCCGTCATGCGCCGCACCTGCCGGTTCTTGCCTTCCCGGATCTTCAGCTCCAGCCACGCCGTCGGGATGGCGGCGCGAAAGCGCACCGGCGGGTGGCGCGGCCACAGCCAGTCGGGGGTTTCGATCGCGCGTACCGTCGCCGGCCGGGTCACGAAATCCCCAAGATCGACACCTGCGCGCAAGCGGGCGAGGGCGTCCGCGTCGGGAATGCCTTCGACCTGCGCCAGATAGGTCTTTTCGAGCTTGTGGCGCGGGTCGGCGATGCGCGCCTGCAGCGCGCCATCGTCAGTCAGAAGCAGCAGGCCCTCGCTGTCGGCATCGAGCCGGCCGGCCGGATAGACGCCGGGCACCGACACGCACGACGCCAGCGTCGGCCGCGTCGGGTGTTCCGAGAACTGGCTCATGGTGCCAAACGGCTTGTTCAGGGCAATCAGGGTCATGGGGCGCAAGTATGCCGCAGCGGCGCGTGTGCAGGTCGGTCAGGCCGGCCGGCTCGGGGTCCGGCCCGATTGGCGGATGATGAAAAATTGCTGCATAATATAAAATTAGTCTTGTGTCTTATATAAGACTGAAGCCGACTAGGCATGGCGCCGGCATGATGCATGGCAGTATGGGCGCGGCATCCAGGCCCGCTACAATGCACAGCGCCATCTTCCCGAATCTCGCCGTCCGGCCACGAACCGGCGGCAGTCACAACCGTTCCGTAACTGGAGACGTCATGTACCAACACATCAAGGTTCCGGCAGGCGAAAAGATCACGGTCAACCAGGACTTTTCGCTCAATGTCCCGGACAACCCGATCATTCCTTATATCGAAGGCGACGGTACGGGCCTCGATATCACCCCGGTGATGATCAAGGTGGTCGACGCGGCCGTGGCCAAGGCCTACGGCGGCAAGCGCAAGATCGCCTGGATGGAGATCTACGCCGGCGAGAAGTCGACCAAGGTCTACGGCCCGGACGTGTGGCTGCCGGATGAAACCCTGGACGTGCTGAAGGAATACGTGGTGTCGATCAAGGGGCCGCTGACCACGCCGGTCGGCGGCGGCATCCGCTCGCTCAACGTGGCGCTGCGCCAGCAGCTGGACCTCTATGTCTGCCTGCGCCCGGTACGCTACTTCAAGGGCGTGCCCTCGCCGGTGCGCGAGCCGGAAAAGACCGATATGGTGATTTTCCGCGAGAACTCGGAAGACATCTACGCCGGCATCGAATGGGCGGCAGAAAGCGACCAGGCCAAGAAGCTGATCGCCTTCCTGCAGAACGAGATGGGCGTGAAGAAGATCCGCTTCCCGGCCACCTCGGGCATCGGCGTCAAGCCGGTGTCGCGCGAGGGCACCGAGCGGCTGGTGCGCAAGGCGATCCAGTATGCGATCGACAACGACAAGCCGTCGGTGACGCTGGTGCACAAGGGCAACATCATGAAGTTCACCGAAGGTGGCTTCCGCGACTGGGGCTACGAGCTGGCACAGAAGGAGTTCGGTGCCGAGCTGGTCGACGGCGGCCCGTGGTGCAAGTTCAAGAACCCGAAGACCGGCAAGGACATCGTGGTCAAGGATGCCATCGCCGACGCCTTCCTGCAGCAGATCCTGCTGCGTCCGGCCGAATACTCGGTGATCGCCACGCTGAACCTGAACGGCGACTACGTCTCTGACGCGCTGGCGGCGCAGGTCGGCGGCATCGGCATCGCGCCGGGCGCCAACATGTCGGACTCGGTGGCGATGTTCGAGGCCACCCACGGCACCGCGCCGAAGTACGCCGGCAAGGATTACGTCAATCCGGGCTCGGAAATCCTGTCGGCGGAAATGATGCTGCGCCACATGGGCTGGACCGAGGCCGCCGACCTGATCATCGCGTCGATGGAGAAGTCGATCCTGTCCAAAAAGGTCACCTACGATTTTGCGCGTCTGCTGGAAGGCGCGACGCAGGTATCGTGCTCGGGCTTCGGGCAGGTG
This sequence comes from Cupriavidus alkaliphilus, assembly GCF_014191175.1. Classification (NCBI taxonomy): domain Bacteria; kingdom Pseudomonadati; phylum Pseudomonadota; class Betaproteobacteria; order Burkholderiales; family Burkholderiaceae; genus Cupriavidus; species Cupriavidus alkaliphilus. The sequence continues at coordinate 292,100 of NZ_JACHWE010000001.1, forward strand.
ATGATCGACAATATGTAAGCACAGACTCCCGCCAGGGCGGGCGAACTGCCGACAAGAACCCCGGTACCGGATACCCCGTACCGGGGTTTTTTCTTGCCGGCTGACGCGGCGTTGGCTAGAACTTCTGGACTGACGGGCATCCGGCCCGGGGGAGACTGGCATGGACGATCCCTTCCGCCGCACCGCGTTCGGCGCGGCACTGTTCTACAAGGATCCGCTGGCGGCGCTGGACTGGCTGGAGCGAGCGTTCGGCTTCGAGCGCGTCATGGTGATCCGCGACCAGCAAGGGCAGCTGGTGCATTCCGAAATGCGTTTCGGCGACAGCTACCTGATGGTGGGCAGCGAGTGGGCCGACTTTACCGCCAGCCCGGCGTCGATCGGGGGCAAGAATACCCAGACCGTGCACGTGCATCTGCCCGACGGGCTCGACCAGCATTGCGAGCGGGCCCGGGCCGCTGGGGCCGTGATCCTGCGCGAGCCGCAGGACGAGTTCTATGGTGACCGCACCTACACCGCCCGCGATGCCGAGGACCATGTCTGGACCTTCGGCCAGACTGTGCGCAAGGTCACCAAGCAGGAGGCCGAACAGGCCAGCGGCCTGAAGATCGACGGCTGGACCTGAACCGGCGCGAGCGGGCGCTGCAAGGAAGGCCGGCTCAAAAACCAGAAAGCCCGGCGCCAGGCCGGGCTTTCGATCGGGTGTGCGTGTCGCTGATGCGAGCCGGTGCCCGCCGCGCCGCCCGTGGCGGCCAGCGGGGGCGCTGGCATCGGTCCCGTCCCGGGGGTTTGCATCCCCCACACCCTGGTTGACCGCTCCGGTGGCTCTGCGGCCGGGGATGCGGTCGCGGCGCGCTTTAGCTGGCGTCCTGGATATTGGTGGCCTGCTTGCCCTTCGGGCCCTGGACCACCTCGAACGAGACGCGCTGGCCTTCCTTCAGTGTCTTGAAGCCCGCCATCTGGATAGCCGAAAAGTGCGCAAACAGTTCTTCTTCGCCCTCGTCCGGCTTGATGAACCCGAATCCCTTGGCGTCATTGAACCATTTGACGATACCGCTTGCCATATACTCCCCCAACGAAATAGCAGATTTTCAAGCGGGGAAGCTTGCCAGCCAGACGGCACGGACTGCGGCGCCATGGCCGGCCGCGTGCTGAAATGCGGCCGGCGATGACGCGCGGCGAGGTGTGCTATCGCGAGGTGGCCAGTCTGATTGCTGACTCGCCGCCGCGGGCCGTGGGCCTCCCTGCTCACGGATCACCCGCCTTGGCTGTTGCTTTGGCTCGTGGCCTTCGGTGGGTGTGCGACCGATTTTTCTGGCAAAGCCGGAGACTGTCAAGCTGGCGGATTCCCCACTGCCAGAAGGGTGTGGCAGGAACAGGACGGCGCCTGATGTTACCGTTGCCATGAATCGGCGGCCGCGGCCCGGCTTTTCGGACGGTGCGGCGACGTGCCTTGCAAGGCCTTCGGCGGAACTATCCGCTTCCATTTACCCCGGAAAACCGGTGGCCGGACTCTTGAATCCACCGCCTTTTCCCCAAATTGCAGAGTTGCGAGTAAGGGTTAGAATAAAGCCATGGCTACACGGCTTGCGAATGTCCCACAACGCGAAGCGGGCACCATCCTGGAGCGCAAAGAGCAGGCGCTGAAACCGCCTGCCATGTTCAAGGTGGTGCTGCTGAACGACGACTACACTCCGATGGAGTTTGTCGTGATGATCCTGCAGCAGTATTTCAGCAGGGACCGGGAAACGGCGACGCAGATCATGCTGACCGTGCACCGGGAAGGTAAGGGCGTCTGTGGTATCTACACCAGGGATATCGCGGCGACTAAGGTCGAGCTGGTGTCAACGCACGCGCGGCAGGCGGGGCACCCCCTGCAGTGCGTGATGGAGGAAGCATGATTGCGCAAGAATTGGAAGTGAGCCTGCATATGGCTTTTGTCGAAGCCAGGCAGGCACGCCACGAGTTCATTACCGTGGAGCACCTGCTGCTGGCATTGCTCGACAATCCCACGGCAGCTGAAGTCTTGCGCGCCTGCGCGGCCAATATCGAGGACCTGCGCACCAGCCTTAAGAACTTCATCGCGGACAACACGCCGGTGGTACCGGGTACCGACGAGGTTGATACCCAGCCCACGCTGGGTTTCCAGCGCGTGATCCAGCGCGCCATCATGCACGTCCAGTCGACTTCCAATGGCAAGAAGGAAGTTACCGGCGCCAACGTGCTGGTCGCGATTTTCGGCGAGAAGGATTCGCACGCCGTCTATTACCTGCAGCAGCAGGGCGTGACGCGCCTTGACGTGGTCAATTTCATCAGCCACGGCATCCGCAAGGACCAGTCCGAGCCGGCCAAGCATGGCGAGGCGGCTGGCGAGGGCGAGGGCGGCGACGGCAAGGAAAGCCCGCTCGAGCAATACACCCAGAACCTGAACGCGCTGGCCAAGGCCGGCAAGATCGATCCGCTGATCGGCCGCGAGAGCGAAGTCGAGCGCGTGGTCCAGGTGCTGTGCCGCCGGCGCAAGAACAACCCGCTGCTGGTGGGCGAGGCCGGCGTCGGCAAGACCGCGATTGCGGAAGGCCTGGCGTGGCGCATCACCAAGAACGAGGTGCCGGATATCCTGGAAAAGGCCACCGTCTACTCGCTCGACATGGGCGCGCTGCTGGCCGGCACCAAGTACCGCGGCGATTTCGAGCAGCGCCTAAAGGGCGTGCTCAAGTCGCTCAAGGACAATCCCAACGCGATCCTGTTCATCGACGAGATCCACACGCTGATCGGCGCGGGCGCCGCCTCGGGCGGGACGCTGGACGCCAGCAACCTGCTCAAGCCGGCGCTGTCGTCGGGCCAGCTCAAGTGCATCGGTGCGACCACCTTCACCGAATACCGCGGCATCTTCGAGAAGGACGCGGCGCTGTCGCGGCGCTTCCAGAAAATCGACGTGGTCGAGCCGTCGGTGGACCAGACCGTGCAGATCCTGCGCGGGCTGAAGTCGCGCTTCGAGGAGCACCATGGCGTCAAGTACGCGTCGTCGGCGCTGACCGCCGCGGCCGAGCTGTCGGCGCGCTTCATCACCGACCGCCACCTGCCGGACAAGGCCATCGACGTGATCGACGAGGCCGGCGCGGCGCAGCGCATCCTGCCGAAGTCCAAGCAGAAGAAGACCATCGGCAAGGGCGAGATCGAGGACATCGTCTCGCGCATCGCGCGCATCCCGCCGCAGAGCGTGAACCAGGACGACCGCAGCAAGCTGCAGACGCTGGAACGCGACCTGAAGTCGGTGGTGTTCGGCCAGGATCCGGCGATCGAGGCGCTGGCGTCGGCGATCAAGATGTCGCGCGCGGGCCTGGGCAAGACCGACAAGCCGATCGGCTCGTTCCTGTTCTCGGGCCCGACCGGCGTGGGCAAGACCGAGGTCGCCAAGCAGCTGGCCTTCATCATGGGTATCGAGCTGCTGCGCTTCGACATGTCCGAATACATGGAACGCCATGCGGTGAGCCGCCTGATCGGCGCGCCGCCGGGATACGTCGGCTTTGACCAGGGCGGCCTGCTGACCGAGGCCGTCACCAAGAAGCCGCACTGCGTGCTGCTGCTGGACGAAATCGAGAAGGCGCATCCGGATATCTTCAATATCCTGCTGCAGGTGATGGACCATGGTTCGCTGACCGACAACAACGGCCGGCGCGCCGACTTCCGCAACGTGATCATCATCATGACCACCAACGCGGGAGCGGAGACCATGAACCGCGCCACCATCGGCTTCACCAGCTCGCGCGAGCAGGGCGACGAAATGGCCGACATCAAGCGCATGTTCACGCCGGAGTTCCGCAACCGGCTGGATGCCACCATCAGCTTCCGCTCGCTCGATGAGGAAATCATCCTGCGCGTGGTCGACAAGTTCCTGATGCAGCTGGAAGAGCAACTGCACGAGAAGAAGGTGGAAGCCAGCTTCAGCGAGAAGCTGCGCAAGTTCCTGGCGCACAAGGGCTTCGATCCGCTGATGGGTGCGCGTCCGATGCAGCGCCTGATCCAGGACATGATCCGCAAGGCGCTGGCCGACGAGCTGCTGTTCGGCCGCCTGGTGTCCGGCGGCAAGGTGGTGGTGGATCTGGACGAACAGGACCAGATCAAGCTCGATTTCTCCGAGATCGAGCCCGAACCGCCCGAGGCGCCCGAGGAACAGCGCGCAGAAGCCTGAGCGATATTCGGCCGCGTTGCCAGCACCGGGGTCGATCATCGGGCAAAATAGCGGGGCGGCCACACTGGCCGCCCTGTTTTTTTTCCTGCCGCCCCACGCCTCCAGCGCCCCGAAACCGAACGACCCGATGTCATCCGCCGACCGCACGCGGCGCCGCCGCCTGCTGCTCAAGATCCTGCCGCTGGGCGCCTTGCCGGGCCCGATGCTCCATGCCGCCGCCGCCAGCGCCGCTGATAGCGCCGCCAGCAACCGTCCGATCGCACTGGTGCTGCCGTTCCCGCCGGGTGGCAGCGTCGACATCGTCGCCAGGCAGCTGCAGCCCGGGCTGAAGGCGGTGCTGGGGCAAACGGTGGTGGTGGACAACAAGCCGGGCGCGGGCGGGCTGATCGCGTCGAGCACCGTGGCGCGCGCCCGCCCCGACGGCAATACGCTGCTGATGGCGTTCGACACGCATGCGATCAATCCGTTTGCCTACAAGCAGCTGCCCTACGACACCTTCCGCGATTTCTCGCCGATCTCGCAGCTGGTGCGTTTCCCGCTGGTGATCGCCGCCAACCCGGCGCTGCCGGCGTCGAACGTGCGCGAACTGGTGGCGCTGGCCAGGGCGAGGCATGACGGCGTGCGCTATGCATCGTCGGGCATCGGCAGCCTGAACCAGCTTGCGGCCGAGGCGCTCGCGACCGAGGCAGGCGTGCATATGCTGCACGTGCCCTACAAGGGCGGCGGCCCGGCGGTGCAGGCGGTGCTGTCCAATGAGGTCGACATCTTCTTCAGCAGCTACGCGGCGGTGCAGGCGCACGTGGCCGCGCGCACGATCAAGGTGCTGGGCGTGACCGGCACCAGCCGGCTGCGCCAGTTGCCGCAGGTGCCCACGGTGGCCGAGCAGGGCCTCAAGGGCTTCGAGGCGTATTCGTGGATCGGCGTGTTCGGTCCGGCCGACCTGCCGGCGGCGACGGTGACGCGCCTCCACGGCGCGCTGGTCGAGTCGCTGCGCCAGCCGCGCGTGGTCGATGCGCTCGGCGCGCAAGGCTTCGAAATCGTCGGCGGCAGCCCGGCCGAGCTGGGCCAGCTGGTACGCCGCGAGCATGACAAGTGGCAGGCGGTGGCGCGCAAGGCCAATATCCAGTTCGAATAAACCAGTCCGGCGCCGCCGTGCGCCATGCGTCCGGGGGGATGCCGATGGCAACGCAAGCAGAAATGTTCGATCACGCCGTGGTGGTGTGCCCAGACCTAGATGCCGGCGCTCAGGCCTGGCAGCGGCTGGGTTTTACGCTGACGCCGCGCGGCTATCACACGCTGGGCTCGCAGAACCACTGCATCATGCTGCAGCGGGACTACCTTGAGTTGCTGCACGTGACCGCGCCCAGTCCCAGCCGTCAGTATTATTGGGACGCCCAGCAGCGCGGCGGCGGCTGTGCGGCGATGTCGTGCAAGAGCGCCGATGCCTTTGCCACCGCGGCGCGGCTGCGCGCGGACGGCTGGCATACCTCGGAACCGATCGAATTCTCGCGTCCGGTGCGGCTGGACGATGGCAGCGAACATCCGGCCACCTTTCGCGTGACCGCGCTCGACGACGCCCCGGGCGCGCGCTATTTCGTCTGCGAGCACCGCACGCCCGAGCTGCTGTGGCGGCCCGAATGGATGCGCCATGCCAACGGCGCGCACAGCATCGCGACCATGTTCCTGGTGGTGGCCCCTGCGCTGGTGGATGCCGCCGCGCGCGCCTATGCCGAACTGACCGGCGGCGAGCTGACGCAGCTGAGCGAACATGTCAGCAGCCTGGCGGTCGACAATGCCACGCTGGTGCTCAGCACACCGCAGGCGCTGGCATCGGCCACCGGCAGCGCGCATATCCGGCGCGAAGGGCCTGGGTATGCGGCGATCCGCCTGCGCACCCACGACCTTGCGGCGGCCCGCGCTGGCTGGCGCGAGCAGAGCGTGCCGACCCACGACCTGGGTCCGCGCGAAACGCTGGTGCCGGCCGATGCCGCCAGCGGCGTGGCCTTGCTGTTCGAGCAGCAGGGCTGAAATGCAAACTGGCGCCCCGCGGGGCGCCAGTACTTCATGCCGGGGCCGACAACAGGTCAGGCGCTGGCCTTGGCGTGATGCACGCCGGTCGAGCCAAAGCCGCCCGCACCGCGTTCGCTGTCCTGGCTGAACTCCGCCACCGTCGAGAACACCGGACGCAGCACCGGCACGAACATCATCTGCGCAATGCGCTCGCCCGGCTGGATCACGATCGGCTCCGTGCCCGGCGCGTTGCGGTTCCAGACGCTGACCATGATCTGGCCCTGGTAGTCGGCATCGATCACGCCGATCGAATTGCCCAGCACCAGCCCCTTCTTGTGGCCCAGGCCCGAGCGCGGCACGATGGTCGCGGCCATGTACGGGTTGCCCATGTGCACGGCAATGCCGGCCGGCACCAGCTGCGCCGGTGTGCCCGGCGCGATCGCGACGGGCGCGTCGACGCAGGCGTGCAGGTCGATGGCGGCAGCCATCTCGCTCTGGTAGGCGGGCAGGCCCCATTGGTTCAGGCGCGCATCGAGCACCTTGATTTCGACGGTCGGGTTCAGAGGCTGGGTCATAAGCAATCTCGGGAATGCGTTGCAAAAGTCAGGGCCGCGCGCGACCCGGCAGGCGCTGGCCGATGGCCGCGACCAGCTGCCTTGCCAGCGACAGCTTGTCGGCGCGCGGCAGCCGCGTCATGCCGGCGGCGTCGAACAGCACGATTTCGTTGTCGTCCAGGCCGAAGGTGTGGTGGCCGATATTGCCCACCAGCAGCGGCACGCCCTTGCGCTGGCGCTTCTGCTCGCCGTACTGCTCCAGGTTCTCGCTTTCGGCGGCAAAGCCGACGCAGTAAGGTGCGTCGGCGCGGGCCGCAACCGCGGCCAGGATGTCGGGGTTCTGCACGAACTGCAGTGTCGGCGTATCGGTATCGCCGGCCTTCTTCAACTTCTGCTGCGCGACCTCGGCCGGGCGCCAGTCCGCCACCGCGGCCACCGCGACGAAGACATCGACACCGGACAGCTGCGCCATCACCGCGTCATGCATCTGCTGCGCGCTGCGCACGTCGGTGCGCATCACGCCGCGCGGTGTGGGCAGGCCGGTGGGTCCGGCCACCAGCAGCACTTCGGCGCCGGCCTCGCGCGCCGCACGCGCGATCGAGAAACCCATCTTGCCGGACGACAGGTTGGTGATGCCGCGCACCGGGTCGATCGCCTCGAAGGTCGGGCCGGCGGTGATCAGCATGCGCTTGCCTTGCAGCGGCTTGGGCTGGAAGAAGGCGATGATGTCGTCGAGCAGCTCCTCGGGCTCCAGCATGCGGCCGTCGCCGACTTCGCCGCAGGCCTGGTCGCCGCTGCCCGGGCCCAGGATCACCACGCCGTCGGCGCGCAGTTGCGCGGCATTGCGCTGCGTGGCGGGCGCGGCCCACATCTGGCGGTTCATCGCCGGCGCCACCAGCAGCGGGCAGTCGCGCGCGATGCACAGCGTGCTCAGCAGGTCGTCGCACAGGCCGTTGGCCAGCCGCGCCATGAAGTCGGTGGATGCAGGGGCGATGACAATGGCGTCGGCCTCGCGCGAGAGGTCGATATGCGCCATGTTGTTGTCGATGCGCGCATCCCATTGCGACAGGAAGACCGGCCGGCCCGACAGCGCCTGCATCGTCACCGGCGTGATGAAATGCGTCGCCGCCTCGGTCATGGCCACCTGCACGGTGGCGCCGGCCTTGGTCAGCAGCCGGACCAGTTCGGCCGACTTGTAGCAGGCGATGCCGCCGGTCAGGCCGAGAACGATGTGCTTGCCGCGCAAATCCATGGTGGGGAACCTGGCTGGGAAGGGAAGGGGAAAGGGAGGGCGCAGCTCAGTGCTTGCGCACCCGCCGCAGCTCGTCGACGATCAGCAGCACCGCGCCCACCGTGATCGCGCAGTCCGCGACATTGAAAGCCGGCCAGTGATACCTGCCCACGTAGAAGTCCAGGAAATCGATCACGTGGCCATAGGCCACGCGGTCGATCACGTTGCCGACCGCGCCGCCCAGGATCAGCGACACCGCGAAGCAGAACAGCCGCTGGCCGGTATGGCGGTACAGCAGCCAGACGATGAACGCGCCGACCACCACGCCCAGGCCGGTGAAGAACCAGCGCTGCCAGCCGCCGGCGTCAGCCAGGAAGCTGAACGCCGCGCCCTTGTTGTAGACCAGCACCAGGTTGAAGAAGCCGGTCACCGGGCGCGACTCGCCGTAGCTGAAGCTGCGCACGATCACGATCTTGAAGAACTGGTCGAGCAGCACCACCAGCAGCGCAAAGGCCATCCACAGCAGCGGGGTGGTGCTGCCGGCAGCCTTGTTGCGGCGCGCCGGGCGCGTCGAACGGGACGTGGTCGAGGCCATCAGGCATGGCTCCTGTGTTCGCCGGCGCCGAACAGGTTGCTGTCGCAGCGGCCGCAGAGGGTGGGATGGTCGGGGTTGTGGCCGACGTCGGCGCGGTAGTGCCAGCAGCGCTCGCACTTGGCATGCGCCGACGGGGTCACCGTCACCAGCAGGTCGCCGGCCTCGGGCGCGGGCGCGACCTTGGCCGACGAGGTCAGCAGCACGAAGCGCAGGTCGTCACCCAGGCTTTGCAGCGCCGCCAGCACCGGACCGCCGGCCTGGATGGTCAGCTCGGCCTGCAGCGACGAACCGATCTCGCCTTCCACGCGCACCGCTTCCAGCTGACGCGTGACTTCGGCGCGCACTTCGCGCAGCGCATGCCATTTCTGCAGCAGGTCGTCGGCGTCGTCGACTTCCGGCACGGCGTAATAGGTGCTGGTGAAGATGGTGTCGTTGTGCTCGGTGCCATGGGCGAACACCTGCCACGCTTCCTCGGCGGTGAACGACAGGAACGGCGCCATCCAGTGCAGCATCGCCTGGGTGATGTGATACAGCGCGTTCTGCGCGGCGCGGCGCGCCTTCGAGTCCGGCGCGGTGGTGTACAGCCGGTCCTTCAGCACGTCGAGGTAGAAACCGCCCAGGTCCTCGGAGCAGAAGGTCTGCAGCTTGGCCACCACCGGGTGGAATTCGTAAGCCTCGTAGTGCGACAGCACTTCCTTCTGCAGCTGCGCGGTCAGCGCCACGGCGTAGCGGTCGATCTCCAGCCACTCGGCGGCCGGCAGCGCGTGCTTGCCATGGTCGTAGTCGGACAGGTTCGACAGCAGGAAACGCAGCGTATTGCGGATGCGGCGATAGCCTTCCACCACGCGCTTGAGGATCTCGTCCGAGATCGACAGCTCGCCGGAGTAATCGGTCGAGGCCACCCACAGGCGGATGATCTCGGCGCCCATCTTGTTCGCGATGTCCTGCGGCGACACGGTATTGCCGATCGACTTGGACATCTTGCGGCCTTCGCCGTCGACGGTGAAGCCGTGCGTCAGCAGCGCCTTGTACGGCGGCTTGCCATACAGCATCGAGGCGGTCAGCAGCGACGAGTGGAACCAGCCACGGTGCTGGTCCGAGCCTTCCAGGTACAGGTCGGCCAGGCGGCCGTCGGCATCGTCGGCGGCCGGGTCGTACAGGTCGTCGCGGTGCGAGCCGCGGATCACGGTCCAGTGCGTGGTACCGGAATCGAACCAGACGTCGAGCGTGTCGCGGTTCTTCTCATACTGGCTGGCCTCGTCGCCCAGCAGTTCGGCCGGGTCCAGCGTCTGCCACGCTTCGATACCGTGCTGCTCGACGCGCTTTGCGATCGCTTCCAGCAGCTCGGGCGTGCGCGGATGCAGCGCGCCGGTTTCCTTGTGCAAGAAGAAGGCCATCGGCACGCCCCACTGGCGCTGGCGCGACAGGGTCCAGTCCGGGCGGTGGGCGATCATGTTGTGCAGGCGCTGCTTGCCCCACGACGGATAGAACTCGGTCGCCTCGATGCCCGCCAGCGCGGTCTCGCGCAGCGTCGGCACGGGCTTGCCGTTTTCCTCGGCCGGATCCACGTCCATGCCCGCGAACCACTGCGAGGTGGCGCGGTAGATGATCGGCGTCTTGTGGCGCCAGCAGTGCATGTAGCTGTGGGTGTATTTGTGCGAATTGAACAGGTTGCCCGAGGCCTGCAGCGCCTCGACGATCTTCGGGTTGGCGTCCCAGATCGACAGCCCGCCAAACAGCGGCAGCGTGGCGGCGTAGACGCCGTTGCCCATCACCGGGCTGATGATGTCGCTGTCGGGCATGCCGTGCGCCTTGCACGACTGGAAGTCTTCCACGCCATAGGCCGGCGCCGAGTGCACGATGCCCGAGCCGGTGTCGGTGGTGACGTAGTCGCCCAGGTAGATCGGCGAGAGCCGGTCATAGCCTGCTTCCATCCGGGCCAGCGGATGATGGAAGCGGATCTCCGACAGCGCCGCGCCGGTGGTGGTGGCCACCACCTCGCCCTGCAGGCCGTAGATCTTCAGCTGCTCCTCGACGCGCTCGGTGGCGAGGATCAGGTGGCCGCGCGGCGTGTCGACCAGCGCGTATTCCACCTCGGGGTGCACGTTCAGCGCCTGGTTGCTCGGGATGGTCCACGGCGTGGTGGTCCAGATCACGATCCAGCCCGGCCTGGCGTCGATCCGCTCGACCGGCACCTTGAACGCGTGTGCCAGCTTGTCGGTCTCGGCGAACGGAAAGCCCACGTCGATCGACAGGTCGACCTTGTCCTTGTATTCGACTTCGGCCTCGGCCAGCGCCGAGCCGCAGTCGAAGCACCAGTTCACCGGCTTCAGGCCGCGGAACACGTAGCCCTTTTCCATGATCTTGCCGAGCGCGCGCAGTTCGTCCGCCTCGTTGCTGTGGTTCATGGTCAGGTAGGGGTGGTCCCAGTCGCCCAGCACGCCGAGACGCTCGAAATCCACCATCTGGCGCTTGATCTGCTCGGTGGCATAGGCGCGCGCCTTGGCCTGGACTTCCTGCACCGGCAGGCCCTTGCCGAACTTCTTCTCGATCTGGATCTCGATCGGCATGCCGTGGCAGTCCCAGCCCGGCACGTAGACGGCGTCGAGCCCGGTCAGGCCGCGCGCCTTGATGATCATGTCCTTGAGCACCTTGTTGACGGCGTGGCCGATATGGATATCGCCGTTGGCATACGGCGGGCCATCGTGCAGCACGAACTTCTTCGCGCCCTTGCGCGCCGCGCGGATCTTCTTGTAGAGCTGCTTGTCCTGCCACTGCTTGACCCATTGCGGCTCGCGCTTGGGCAGGTCGCCACGCATCGGGAAGGGCGTGTCGAGCAGGTTGACGGGATACTTGTTCTTCTCGGGCTTGGCGCGTTTGTCGTCAGACATTTCGATTCTCAGGGCAATTCGGTTGGCGCGCGGCCGGCAGTGGCCGGCGGGCGCGCGTGAAGGCTGGGGCAGGCGGCGTGCGAACCGGGCCCGCGCAGCGGGGTGCGGGGCGCCGGCCGCTACCTAATTCGGTCGGTGGCCGAGGTGGCGAAATCGCGGCCGCCGCTGGCTTCCGCCGCCGCCACGGCGCCTGGCGCCGTCAGGCCGAAGAAGGCGCGCGCATCGGCACTGTCCTTGGCGATCGCGGCGGTGAGTTCATCCAGGGAGTCGAAGCGCGCCTCGTCGCGCAGCTTCTTCATGAATTCGACCCGCACCAGCTTGCCGTACAGGCTTTCATTGAAATCGAACAGGTGGACTTCCAGCAGCACCCGGCCGGCGTCCTCGATGGTGGGGCGCACGCCGATGCTGGCCACGCCGGGCAGCGGATGCTCGGCGATGCCGTGCACCTGCACCACGAAGATGCCACTGACCGCGGGCCGCTTGTGCGAAATGCGCAGGTTCAGGGTCGGGAAGCCGAGGTCGCGGCCCAGCTTGCGGCCGTGGATCACGTGGCCGCTGATGGCGTAGCCATGGCCGAGCAGGCGCCGCGCGTGCTCCAGGTCGCCATTGGCCAGTGCCTGGCGTACCGCCGAGCTGGAAATGCGGATGCCCCCTTCGGACACCGAGCCCATCTGCTCGACATCGAAGCCGTAGCGGCGCCCCGCCTCCTGCAGGTAGGCAAAATCGCCGGCGCGCCTGGCGCCGAAGCGGAAATCGTCGCCGACCAGCAGCCAGCGGGTATGCAGGCCATGCCAGAGCACGTTCTCGACGAATTCCTGCGGCGACTGGCCGGCAAAGTGGGCGTTGAAGTGTTCCACCACCACGCGATCCACGCCGTTGCGGCGCAGGCTTTCCAGCTTGTCGCGCAGCAGCGCGATGCGGGTGGGGGCCTTGTCCGGCGTGAAGAATTCGCGTGGATGCGGCTCGAAGGTCATCACGCACAGCGGCAGGCCGCGCGCATCCGCCGCCGCGCGCGCGCGCGCAAGCAGCGACTGGTGGCCGCGATGCACACCGTCGAAATTGCCGATGGTGAGCGCGCAGGGCGCCCGGCTTTCGGCGTTGGGCAGGCCGCGGAAGACTTTCACGGGGACGGCGGGAAACGATTCGGGTAAAGCGGGCATTATAAGGCGAATGGGTCGGCTTGCCGCTGCCGCCGCCCCCGGCCGGTCCCCGCGCTGCAGCTTTTGTGCCGCAACCGGCCCTCCCGCCATGGCGCGATGCCACAAAAGGCGGCATGATAGGCGCCACTTTGGCTCACTACGGGACCGCTGCGGCACGCCGCGCGGCATGCCCGGCCTTACGCCCATTCCTCATTCCCAGTTGAAAGCGCTGACCTATCGGTTCTTTTCCCGGCTCCTGCCCCGGGGCCTGCCTCAGCCGAGCGCCCAGCTCGACGTCGAGACGCGCGCCAAGCTGATGGCGATCGTGCACAAGAATGCGCCAACCGCCATCGTCGCTTCGGTGCTGCTGCCCGCGCTGACCACCCTCGGCTTCTGGAGCGACGTCAGCCGTGGCGCGCTGCTGGGCTGGTGCGCGGTGATGCTGCTGCTCACGGCGGGCGGGCTGTGGTTCTACATCGGCTACCAGCGCGACCACGCCCTGATGAGCCGTTCCGCGCACACGCACAAGTGGTGGAACAATATGCGCGCGGTCGCTTTCCTGACCGGCGTGACCTGGGGCAGCTCGGCGCTGCTGCATTTGTATACAGCCTCGCCGGTGTTCTCCAGCGTGCTGTACCTGCTCACCCTCGGCGTGCTGGCCGGCGGCGCGGTGTCGCAGGCGCCGGTGCCGTCGAACCTGGTCTACGCCGGCGTGCCGATCATGGTGCCGAACCTGCTGATGGCGGAATTCGCCTTCCCCGGCCATGGCGTCTATGTGCAGGGCCTGCTGGCAATCTACGCGCTGATGCTGTCGCGCCACGCCTTCAACCTGCAGGTGACGCTGGTGCGCGCGATCCAGCTGGAGGGCGACAGCCGGCGCCTGGCCAAGCAGTTCCAGGACGAGAAGGAGCGGGCGCTGCATGCCAGCGAAGAGAAGTCGCGCTTCCTGGCCGCGGCCAGCCATGACCTGCGCCAGCCGGTGCATGCGCTGGTGATGCTGGTCGAGGCGCTGCGCGCGCGCAACCAGTCGAGCGCGCTGCATCCGCTGGTGGAGCAGGTGGCGGCGGGCACGCAGACCATCGACCTGCTGTTCCGCTCGCTGCTGGACCTGTCCAAGCTGGAAGGACGCAAGGTCCTGCCGACGCTGGAGCCCTGCGAGCTGGGCGCGCTGATCCGCGACGTGATGAGCCAGTTTGCCGCCGACGCGCGCGAAAACGGGCTGACCCTGACCCCGCGCGTGCCGGACGAGTTGTACGCGATGGCCGAGCCGGTGCTGCTGCGCCGGGCCTTGTTCAACCTGGTGCAGAACGCGCTGCGCTATACCCAGCGCGGCGGCGTGCTGGTGACCGCGCGCCAGCGCCGCAAGCACGTGCGGCTGGAGGTGTGGGACACCGGCGCCGGCGTCACGCCCGAGCACCTGCCGGACATCTTCTCGCCCTACTACCAGGTCCACAACCCGCAGCGGGACCCGTCGCAGGGCCTGGGCCTGGGGCTGGCGATCTTCAAGGAATGCGTGCGGCTGATGCGCGGCACCTATGGCGTGCGTTCGGTGCCCGGCAAGGGCTCGGTGTTCTGGTTCGCGCTGGCGCCGGTGCCGGCCGAGACCGTCGCCAGCGTGCGCGAGATGCGCGCCATGGCGCAGGCCGAGGAGGCCAAGCCCGATCGCCTGCGGGGCACGGTGCTGGTGGTCGACGACGACAGCCAGATCCGCAAGGCCTGGATCGCGCTGATGGAGGCATGGGGTATCCGCGTGGCCTGCGCCGCGCACGGTGCCGAGGCCGACAAGCTGTTCGCCCAGGGCCTGCGCCCGGACATCATCTTCTGCGACCTGCGCCTGCCCGGCAGCGAGAACGGCCTGGATCTGCTCGAGCGCTGGCAGAACACGCAGCCGCAGGCGCGCAGCGCATTGCTGACGGGGGATTTGAAGTCAGCCGCGCTGGCGGCGGCGGAAGAGGCGGGTTATTTCGTGCTGCCCAAGCCGGTGGACCCGGCCTCGCTGCGGCTGCTGCTGCGGCGCTGGCTGCGGCCGGCCTAGCGGCGGGCGCGCCCAGGCTGGCTGCGGGGAAGGTGGCTCGCCTTACTGGCGCAGCCGGAACCGTTCCATGCGCGACATCACCTGCATGCGGGTGCGCACGCCCAGGCGCTGCAGGATGGCGGACACGTGTTCCTTGACGGTGTTCTCGGTCAGCCCGAGCCGCCGCGCGATCACCTTGTTGGGCAGGCCTTCCAGCACCAGCGCCAGCACCGAACCCTGGCGCGGCGTCAGGCCCAGTTCGGCGGGCGTGACCGGAATCCCGTGGGCCGGGCCGAACGACTGCGCGCGCCCGTTGAGGGCTTCGTCGGTGGGGAAGGCGGTGTCGCCGGCCAGCACCTTGCGCACCGCGGCGGTGAAGGCATTGGCGTCCAGGTGCTTGCCGACGAAGCCGCATGCCGACAGCGCGCGGGCGCGGCCGACGATCTCAGGGGTGGCCTCGGCCGACATGAAGATAAAGCGCGCGCCCGGGATGACGGTCTTGAAGGTCTGCATGGCATCGAAGCCGGTACCGTCGTTCAGCCAGATATCGAGCAGCACGATATCGGGGCGCAAGCCTTGCTGCAGGCTGGCCAGGGCCTCGCGGGCGCTGCCGGCGGCATGGACTGCCACATCCGGCATGACTTCGGCCAGGAAGGCGGTGGTCCCTGACAAGGCCATAGGATGATCATCGACCACCAACAACGTCGGTGCAGCGTTCGACATGCGAATTCCCGTTCAAATATCCCGTTTCGTCCTTGTTGTCACCTCTCCGGAGAACCTGAGTCATGCACAGGAATGGCGCGTGGACGTAGGGCCCACTCTAGCAGAGGGGGCGAAGCGTCACAATCCATCAATCGGGTTATAGGGCTTCGCTACCACAGGCCAGGAAACCGGCGCCTGTCCGGATCTCGTGAATTAAGCACGTACTGGTTTGGCTTTACCGGAGTTTAGCGCCTCGCCTTGGTAGAATTGCGCGATGAAAAAAATTGTCATCTTGATTTCCGGGCGAGGCTCCAATATGGAAGCCATCGTCCGTGCCTGCGCGGACGGGGGCTGGCCCGCCCGCGTGGCGGCGGTGCTGTCGAACCGGCCGGACGCCGCGGGCTTGCAGTTTGCGCGCCAGCAAGGCATTGAAACCGGCGTGGTCGACCATCGCCAGTACCCCGACCGCGCCGCCTTCGACGCGGCGCTGGCCGAGGCCATCGATGCCCATGCCCCCGATCTGGTGGTGCTGGCGGGTTTCATGCGTATACTCACGCCCGGCTTTGTCGACCGCTACGCGGGCCGGCTGCTGAATATCCATCCGTCGCTGCTGCCGTGCTTCCCCGGCCTGAATACCCACCAGCAGGCGCTGGATGCCGGTGTCAAGCTGCATGGCGCGACCGTGCATTTCGTGACCCCGGAGCTGGACCATGGCCCGATCGTGATCCAGGCCGCGCTCGACGTGCTGCCGGCGGACACGCCCGCGACCCTGGCCGAGCGCCTGCTTGCGTGCGAGCACGTGATTTACCCCCGCGCCGTGCAGTGGTTCGTCGAGGACCGGCTGCAGCTGCACAACGGCGTGGTCAACGTTATCAACCCGGCCGAACCGCAATTGCTGATGGCCATCTCCGCCGCGACCCCGGCGGCAGGAGTCCAGGCATGAGCCGTACCCAGGCAGGAAACCGTTCCCCGCGCGGCGAGGGCCGCGCCCCCGCGCGCAGCAAGGGCAAGAGCAGCCCGATCCGCAAGTCGCCCAATGCCGGCGGTGCCAACGGCGCACCTACGCGCACTCATGGCGGCCTGCATGCCACCCACATCCAGCATATCGATCGCCTGCTGGGCAAGGTCATGCTGTTCGCGCGACCCGCCGATGCGGTGGTCAGCTACTACTTCCGCGAAAACGCCAAGCTCGGCCACCGCGAGCGCGGCATCATTGCCGAAGCGATCTACGCGGTGCTGCGCCGGCGCGTCGAGTTTGCGCAGTTTGCCGAGAGCGGCACCGGCGCGGCCTCGCGTCGCCTGGCGCTGCTGGGGCTGGCGGCGACGCTGGGCCGCGATGCGCTGTCGCCGTTCCTGTATCCCGACGAAGCCGCGTGGCTGGACCGCCTGACCACCATCGAGCGCTCCAGCCTGGCCCCTCGCGTGCGCGCCAACCTGCCCGAGTGGCTGTACGACGAACTGGTGCGCCAGCATGGCGAGGCCTTTGCCGCGGCGCTGGGCGATGCCTGGCTGCGCCCGGCGCCGCTGGACCTGCGCGTCAATCTGGGCAAGACCAGCCGCGAGGACGCGCTGGCCGAGCTGCAGGCCGCGGGCCTTGGCGCCGAGCCCACGCCGATGGCGCCGGCCGGCATCCGCATGACCGGCAAGCCGGCGCTGAACCAGCTGCCGATCTTCGTCAACGGCCTGGTCGAGGTGCAGGACGAAGGCAGCCAGCTGCTGTGCAGCCTGGTGGCGCCGCGACGCGGCGAGATGGTGGTCGACTTCTGCGCCGGCGCGGGCGGCAAGACCCTGGCGCTGGGCGCGGCAATGCGCTCGACCGGCCGGCTCTATGCCTTCGACGTATCGGAAAAGCGCCTGGCCAACCTGAAGCCGCGGCTGGCGCGCAGCGGCCTGTCGAATGTCCATCCGGTGCTGATCGACTCCGAACGCGACGCCAAGATCAAGCGCCTGGCCGGCAAGGCCGACCGCGTGCTGGTGGACGCGCCGTGCAGCGGCCTGGGCACGCTGCGCCGCAATCCCGACCTGAAGTGGCGGCAATCGCCGGAGTCGGTGCTGGAACTGACCGCCAAGCAGACCGCGATCCTGGACTCCGCGGCGCGTCTGGTGAAGGGCGGTGGCCGCGTCGTGTACGCGACCTGCAGCGTGCTGGAAGCCGAGAACGAGCAGATCGTGCGCGATTTCCTCGCCGCGCACCCGAACTTCCGCCTGGTGCCGGCCGCCGAAGTGCTGGCCGACCAGAAGATCGAAGTGCCGGGCCTGCCGGACAACGGCATGTTCGCCTTGTATCCCCACCTGCACCAGACCGATGGCTTCTTTGCCGCGGTGCTGGAACGCACCAGCTGATCGCGGTTTGCAGCCGCGCCGCCCGCGCCGCGCGCGGGCGGCCCACATTGAACCTGCACCATGAACGGTGAAACCCTGTCCGACCTCGGCGGCCTGAAGGACCTGAAAGCCTCGCATTCGATGTTCGGCAAGATGCTGGACGACCTGATCCGCGACGCCGGCGGTCCCGGCTTCTTCTGGCAATGGCTGGTGCTGGCCGGCTGCCTGCTAGTGGCCTGGCCGCTGGCACGCTTCGTGGTGCGGCGGCTGGAGGCACGCTATGAAGGCTCGAGCTTCTCGGTGCGCTTCGCCGCGGCCAGCCTCGAGCGGGCCATGTTCCCGCTGGCCGGCTGGACGCTGGTGCTGGTGGCCCGCTTTGCGCTGGCGCCGCTGATCCCGGTCAGCGTGCTGCGCCTGGCGCTGGTGCCGCTGTTCGGCATCACCGCGCTGAATTTCACCTTCTATGTGTTGCGCCGCGTGATGTCCGGCAGCGGCCAGCTGCACGGCATGCTGCTGCTGGTGGAGAAGGTGCTGACCACGCTGGTCTGGGTGGGCATGGCCCTGTACGTGCTGGGCGTGCTCGGCGACGTGGTGGGCTGGATGGAGAGCGTGCGCTTCTCCATCGGCGGCAAGCAGAAGATCAGCGTGGCCGAGACCCTGATGGCGGTGGTCTGGATCCTGCTGACGGTGCTGGTGGCGCTGTGGTTCGGCTCGTGGCTGGAAGAGCGGCTGATGCGGTCGGCCAACCTCGACGGCAACCTGAAGGTGGTGCTGACGCGGATTTCCAAGGCCCTGCTGCTGCTGGTATCGCTGCTGCTGAGCCTGTCGCTGGTGGGCATCGACCTGACCGTGCTGTCGGTCTTCGGCGGCGCGCTGGGCGTGGGCCTGGGGCTGGGTTTGCAGAAGATCGCCAGCAATTACATCTCGGGCTTCATCATCCTGCTGGACCGCTCGGTCAAGCTCGGCGACCAGATCACGGTGGACAAGTACACCGGCATCGTGTCGCAGATCCGCACCCGCTACACCGTGGTGCGCAATGGCGACGGCGAAACGCTGGTGCCGAACGAGCAGCTGGTGGCGCAGTCGGTGCAGAACCATTCGTTCTCGAATACCAACGTGCGCGTGGCGACACGCGTGCAGGCCGACTACAGCGCCGACCCCGAGACCGTGATCGCGCTGCTGACCGAATGCGTGCGCACACTGCCGCGCGTGCTGCCCGACCCCGAGCCGGCCGCTTTCCTGGTGCTGTTCGCCGACAGCGGCATCGAGTACGAAGTCGCGGTCTTCGTGGCGGATCCGCAGAACGGCAAGCTTGGCGTGCAATCGGCGATGAACCGCGCCATCTGGCGCACGCTGCGCGAGCATGGCATCGCCATTCCGTACCCGCAGCGCGAGTTGCGTGTGATGCATGAGACGCTGCCTGCGGGCCCAGGCGGTCCAAAGGCGAGCACTCTGCCAGAGGCAGCAAACGCCTCCTGAGCGCCCCGGGCAAAGGGGAGCGCCGCGCGGGCGACGAATGCGCCACCCGTGGAACGAAAACCGTTGCGCCCCGTCCAAATCCGGGAAATAGCGTATGCTTGCGCCCTCGGCGATCCGGTAGAATGCCGGGTTGTCGCGGGTTGAGACATCCCGCTCCCACATCAGACAGCCGCCAGATTGCAGCGGCTCGTACCCGGCTCGTTTCATGAGCCGCTAGCCACGGCCGGCGCCGCGCGTGCCTGCCCTGGGGGAGCCCGGAGCGACTTCGGGTCCCGTGGCAAGCGCCAGACAGCTATCGCAATCAATAGATTCGCAGCTATTTTTTCTGCGCTTTGTGTGTACCGGCCCAGCCGGCTTGCACGGGAAAGTCCCTGTTTAACCGACGGAGAACAGTTTGTTCGACACTATTCTTGACTGGGCCGCCAACGGCCTTGCCAACTGGACCTGGTGGGAGATCGTCATCTACACGCTCGTGATGACGCATATCACGATCGCCGGCGTCACCATCTTCCTGCACCGCTGCATGGCGCACCGGTCGCTGGACCTGCACCCCATCGCGCAACACTTCTTCCGCTTCTGGCTGTGGCTGACCACCGGCATGGTCACGCGCGAGTGGACCGCCATCCACCGCAAGCACCACGCCAAGTGCGAAACCGAAGACGATCCGCACAGCCCGCAGACCCGCGGCATCCGCAAGGTGCTGCTGGAAGGCGCCGAGCTATATCGTGCCGAGGCCAAGAACAAGGAAACCATCGCCAAGTTCAGCCATGGCTGCCCCAATGACTGGATCGAGCGCAACCTGTACTCGCGCTTCACCTGGCAAGGCGTCGGCCTGATGCTGATCATCGACCTGGCGCTGTTCGGCGTGATCGGCATGTCCGTGTGGGCGGTGCAGATGCTGTGGATCCCGATCCACGCCGCCGGCATCATCAATGGCCTGGGCCACTGGTGGGGCTACCGCAACTACGATTGCGAGGACGCATCGACCAACGTGTCGCCGTGGGGCCTGATCATCGGCGGCGAAGAACTGCACAACAACCATCACACCTATCCGACCTCGGCCAAGTTCTCGATCAAGTGGTATGAGTTCGACGTGGGCTGGGGCTATATCCGCGCGATGCAGGCGGTCGGCCTGGCCAAGGTCAAGAAGATCCCGCCCAAGGCGCGCCTGGTCGAGGCCCGTCCGGTCGACCACAATACGCTGGAAGCCATCATCGCCAACCGCTATGACGTGATGGCGCGCTACGCCAAGGCCGTCAAGGGCGCGTTCCGCCAGGAACTGGAAAAGCTCAAGGAGGGCCGCGTTGCCGAGTACCGCAGCTTCAAGCCCGCCAGCAAGTGGTTCCACCGCGAGGAAACCAAGCTGGCCGCGCAGCAGCGGGAGCAGCTGGCGAGCATCGTCGAGCAGAACAAGGCGCTGCAGACCTTCGTCGAAATGCGCCGTGAACTGGCCGCCATCTGGGGCCGTTCCAACCTGACGCGCGAGCAGCTGCTGCAGCAGCTGCAGGCCTGGTGCCACCGTGCCGAGGCCAGCGGTATCCAGGCGTTGCACGATTTCTCGCTGCGCCTGCGCCGCTACGCCTGATACAATTCGGCCGCGCCGTATGGTTTGACAAAGCCCCGCCCATGGCGGGGCTTTTGTTTTAGATAAACTCCCCCATGTTCTGGCCGGCCGCACCCTGTTGGCGGAGGTCTAGAGGAGTACCCGGAGATGACCCCACAATCGATCAAGACCGTCGAGTTCGAGAAGCCGAACCTGGCGGGTGCCGAAAACGCCGCTGGCGCCAGCTGCGTGGCCCATGCTTGGGCCAAGGTGCCGCCGGTGCTGTCGCCCGATGAACGCCAGTCGCTGAAGGCGCGTATCCGCCGCTTGCTGAAGGAGCGCAACGCGGTGCTGGTGGCGCACTACTACGTCGACGCCGACCTGCAGGACCTCGCCGAAGAAACCGGCGGCTGTGTCTCCGACTCGCTCGAAATGGCCCGCTTCGGCCGCGACCACGAAGCCAGTACGCTGGTCGTGGCCGGCGTGCGCTTCATGGGCGAGACCGCCAAGATCCTCAGCCCCGAAAAGACCGTGCTGATGCCGGACCTGGATGCGACCTGCTCGCTCGACCTGGGTTGCCCGGCCGACGAGTTCGCCGCCTTCTGCGATGCGCACCCGGACCGCACCGTGGTGGTCTACGCCAACACCAGCGCCGCGGTGAAGGCGCGCGCGGACTGGATGGTCACGTCGAGCATCGGCCTGAAGATCGTCGAGCACCTGCACGCGCAGGGCAAGAAGATCCTGTGGGCACCCGACAAGCACCTGGGCAGCTATATCCAGAAGCAGACCGGCGCCGACATGCTGCTGTGGCAGGGCTCGTGCCTGGTGCACGACGAGTTCAAGGGCATCGAGCTGGACCTGCTGCGTCGCGAATTCCCCAACGCCAAGATCCTGGTGCACCCGGAATCGCCGGAGAACGTGGTGGCGCAGGCCGACGTGGTCGGTTCCACCTCGCAGCTGATCGAGGCTGCGCAGAAGCTGGACGCGACCGAATTCATCGTCGCCACCGACAACGGCATCCTGCACAAGATGCGCATGGCCGCGCCGGGCAAGCACTTCATCGAGGCGCCGACCGCCGGCAACAGCGCCACCTGCAAGAGCTGCGCGCACTGCCCGTGGATGGCGATGAACGCGCTGACCAACCTCGCCGAGGTGTTGGAGACGGGCCGCAACGAGGTCCACGTCGACCCGGCCATCGGCGTCAAGGCGGTGACCTGCATCAACCGCATGCTCGACTTCGCCGCCGCGCAGAAGCGCAACGTGCGTCCGTCATCCGACCTGGCGCAGGAACAGGCGCTGTTCCAGGGGATTGGCCCGGCATGAGTGTGAATCCGATTTTCGAAAGCTATGGCGCGGCGCTGCAGGCAGCGTTACAAACCAATGTGCAGGCCGCCATCGCCGAGGATGTCGGCAGCGGCGACCTGACCGGCCTGCTGGTGCCGGCGGACAAGGCAGCGCACGCGCGCGTGATCGTGCGCGAGTCGGCGGTGCTGTGTGGACAGCCGTGGTTCGACGCGTGCATGCGTTCGGTCGACCCGGCGCTGGAAGTGCGCTGGCTGCAGGAAGAGGGCGCACGCATGGCACCAGATTCCGTGGTGTGCGAGATCACCGGCCCGGCGCGTTCGCTGCTGACCGCCGAGCGCCCGTCGCTGAATTTCCTGCAGCTGTTGTCCGGCGTCGCCACCGCCACGCGCCGCTATGCCGACCTGATCGCCGGCACCCGTGCGCGCGTGCTCGACACGCGCAAGACGTTGCCCGGGCTGCGCCTGGCGCAGAAGTACGCGGTGCGCATCGGCGGCGGCGACAACCAGCGCCTGGCGCTGTATGACGGCATCCTGATCAAGGAGAACCATATCGCCGCGGCCGGCAGCATCGGCGCGGCGATGCGGGCGGCGCTGGCGCTCGATACGCAGGCGTCGGTGCAGATCGAGGTTGAGAGCCTGGCCGAACTGGAAGAAGCGCTGGCGGCCGGTGCCACATCGGTGCTGATCGACAACTTCACCGTGCCGATGATGCAGGACGCCGTGAAGATCAACCAGGGCCGGGCGCTGCTGGAAGTGTCGGGTGGCGTCAATGCCGACACCATCCGCACCTTTGCCGAAACCGGCGTCGACCGGATCTCGGTGGGCGCGCTGACCAAGGATGTGCGCGCAACGGATTACTCGCTGCGGATCATCGGCTGAGGGTTGTTCCGGCCAAATGAATAACGGGGTGGGCCATGCGGCGCCACCCCGTTTTGCTTGGCAAGCGCGTCGTCAACGCTTGCGGCCGGCAGGCGGCTGCATCACCGTCGGCAGCGCCTTGGGCAGCGCCTCCGGATAGTCCCGGCTGAAATGCAGGCCGCGGCTTTCATGGCGCGAGTAGGCGCTGTCGACGATCAGCGAGGCCACCTCCACCAGGTTGCGCAGTTCCAGCAGGTCGCGCGTGACGCGGAAATTGGCGTAATACTCGGCAATCTCCTCGCGCAGCAGCACGATGCGGTGCTGGGCCCGCTCCAGGCGCTTGCTGGTGCGCACGATGCCGACGTAGTTCCACATCATGCGGCGCAGCTCGTCCCAGTTGTGCGACACCACGACTTCTTCGTCGGCATCGGAAACGCGACTCTCGTCCCACGCCGGCAGCGTGATGCTGGGCGCGCCGGCCTTGTCCTGCGAGGCGATGTCTTCCGCGGCGGCGCGGCCGATCACCATGCATTCGAGCAGCGAGTTCGAGGCCAGCCGGTTGGCGCCGTGCAGGCCGGTGCAGGCGGTCTCACCCACGGCATAGAGGTTGCCGATATCGGTGCGGCCCATGGTGTCCGTGACCACGCCGCCGCAGGTGTAGTGCGCGGCCGGCACGACCGGGATCGGCTCGCGCGTGATATCGATGCCCAGTTCCAGGCAGCGCGCATGGATGGTCGGGAAATGTTCCTTCAGGAAGGCCTCGGGCTGGTGCGTGATATCGAGATAGACGCAATCCAGTCCGCGCTTCTTCATTTCGAAGTCGATGGCGCGCGCGACCACGTCGCGCGGCGCCAGTTCGGCGCGCGCATCGTGCTCGGGCATGAAGCGCGTGCCGTCGGGCAGCTTGAGCAGGCCGCCTTCGCCGCGCACCGCTTCGGAGATCAGGAAGGACTTGGCATAAGGGTGGTACAGGCAAGTCGGGTGGAACTGGATGAACTCCATGTTCGACACCCGGCAGCCCGCGCGCCAGGCCATGGCGATGCCGTCGCCGGTGGCCGTGTCCGGATTGGTGGTGTAGAGGTAGACCTTGCCGGCGCCGCCGGCAGCCAGCACGGTGTGCGTGGCGGTGACGGTGTGGACCGCGCCGGTGCGGTCGTCCAGCACGTAGAGGCCATAGCAGCGGTTGCCCGGCAGCCCCATCTTGCGCGACGTGATCAGGTCGATCGCGAAGTGGTCTTCCAGGATGGTGATGTTCGGGTGCTGCGTGGCCTGCTGCAGCAGCGTGCTGACCACCGCATGGCCGGTGGCGTCGGCGGCGTGGATGATGCGCCGGCGGCTGTGGCCGCCTTCGCGCGTCAGGTGGAAGCCCAGCTCGGCCTGCGCGTCGCGGGTGAACGGCACGCCGCGGTCGATCAGCCACTGGATGGCCTCGCGCCCATGCTCCACGATAAAGCGCGTGGCCTCTTCATCGCACAGCCCCGCACCGGCAACGAGCGTGTCCTGGGTGTGCTCGTCGTGGCTGTCGCCGGAATCCAGCACCGCGGCGATGCCGCCTTGCGCCCAGTCGCTGGCGCCCTGGGTCATGGCGCGCTTGCTGAGGATGGCCACCCGGTGGGTGTCGGCCAGTTGCAATGCGACCGTAAGGCCGGCCAGGCCGCTGCCGACGATGGCGACGTCGAAATTCATGGTGCAAGGAGAGCGCCGGCAGGGCGCTTGGCAGATTGGGGGAAACGGCAAAGTCTACACCCGGCGCGCCATCCCGTGCATCAATGCGCAGGGCCGATGTGCAAACGGTGGGCAATATCGACGGGCAACAAAAAGCCCCGCTGCAGGGCGGGGCTTTCTGGTGGGAGACCGGATCAATTACTTGATCTTGGTTTCCTTGTAAGCGACGTGCTTGCGGGCGACGGGATCGAACTTCATGATCTCCATCTTTTCCGGCATGGTGCGCTTGTTCTTGGTGGTGGTGTAGAAGTGACCGGTACCTGCGGTCGATTCCAGCTTGATCTTGTCGCGGCCGCCCTTGCTTGCCATGATGTACTCCTAATTAGACTTCGCCGCGTGCGCGCAGGTCGGCGAGCACGGAGTCGATGCCTTTCTTGTCGATCAGGCGCAGGCCGGCGTTCGAGACGCGCAGGCTCACCCAGCGGTTTTCGGATTCAACGAAGAAACGACGATTCTGCAGGTTGGGCAGAAAACGGCGCTTGGTCTTGTTGTTTGCGTGGGAAACGTTGTTGCCGACCATCGGCGCTTTCCCGGTCACTTGACAGACGCGTGCCATGAAGCACTCCTAAATCTTCTATTCGTGGACAATGTTCGCAACAGATCAACAAAAGGCGCGCGGGCCCGGACTGCAGCGGTTGAGACTTCAGCAAAACGGGCATTATAGACCGGATTCCCCCGGTGAATCAATGCTTTCTGTGCTCTGCCGCAGCCGGGTGTTGCGCTCCGGGCATGTCGTGGCGTAGGCATCACAGCCCGGGCAGGCGCTCGCAGGATTCCGCCAGCGAGCGGATGTCGTGCCCCGCCACGATGAAGTGGTCCAGCAGCCGCACATCGATCAGGTCGAGCGTGCGCGCCAGTTCGCGCGTCAGGTGGATGTCGCTCTGGCTGGGCTCGGTGGTGCCGCGCGGATGGTTGTGGGCGACGATGATGCCGGCGGCATTATGGGCCAGGGCCTGGCGCGCGACCTCGCGCGGATAGACCGAGGTCCGCGTCAGCGTGCCGCGGAACAGCTCCTCGCTGGCGAGCATGCGATTGCCCGGATCCAGGAACAGGCACATGAAGACCTCGTGCTGCAGCGGTGCCAGGGTCAGGCGCAGGTAGCCACGTACCGACTCCGGCGAGTCGAAGCCGGCGGGCAGGCGCAGCGACTCGGCCAGCGCGCGCCGCGCCAGCTCCGGGATGGCCTGCAGCTGGGCGAACTTCGCGGCGCCCATGCCTCGGACGCGGGTCAGGGCGTTCCCCTCGGCCGCGAACAGGGCGGTCAGCGAGCCAAAGCGGTGCAGCAGCTCGCGTGCCAGGTCCACGGCACTTTTGCCCGCCGCGCCCACGCGCAGCAGGACGGCCAAGAGTTCGGCATCAGACAGGGCGGCAGCGCCGCTTTCCAGCAGTTTCTCGCGGGGCCGCTCGCAGGCGGGCCATTTGGCAATGGTCATGGGCATCCAGGGTAGTCGCGTCGGGAACAGGGCCTGCGGCCCCGGGGCGGCGGGCTAGGGGCCAGTCGAATACAATACGGGTTGTTCCTTGGTTGATCACCCATGAATTTGCAAACTTTCGCGTCGGAAGCCGACGGCGGCACGGCTGGCCGCAAGACTGTCCAGGCCGACTCCTTCCTGACCCTGCACTACAGCATCGCGCTCGAGAACGGCACCGAGGTCGTCAGCACGTTCGAAGAAAAGCCCGCCACGCTGCTGCTGGGCCAGGGCCAGTTCGCGCCGACGCTCGAGCAGGCACTGCTGGGCATGCCCGAAGGCGAGCGCATGACCTACCGGCTGGCGCCGGAGCAGGCCTTCGGCCCGCGCAACGCCGAACTGCTGCAGTGGGTGTCGCTGGCCACGCTGCGCGAGAACAGCTCGTTCGAAGAGGACTACAGCCCGGGTGACCTGGTCGAGTTCAACGCACCCGGCGGCGGCAAATACGCCGGCGTGCTCAAGGAGATCGGCGAGACCGCCGCGTTGTTCGACTTCAACCATCCGCTGGCTGGGCAGACCATCCTGTTCGACGTGCAGCTGATCGGCATTCTCTGAACGTCGCCACGTCGAACCTGTCCGGATACCGCAGCATGCCCGACCTGACCCCCGCCCCCGACGCAGAAATCCTGATGGCCCAGCCGCGCGGCTTCTGCGCCGGCGTGGACCGCGCCATCGAGATCGTCGAGCGCGCGCTCGAGCGCTTCGGCGCCCCCATCTACGTCCGCCATGAAATCGTCCACAACGCCTATGTGGTGGCCGACCTGCGCCGCAAGGGCGCGGTGTTCGTGGGCGAGCTCGACGAGGTGCCGGCCGGCGCCACCGTCATCTTCAGCGCCCATGGCGTGTCGCGCGAAGTGCGCGAAGACGCCGCCCGGCGCGGCCTGCACGTCTTCGATGCAACCTGCCCGCTGGTGACCAAGGTGCATGTCGAAGTCAGCAAGCTGCGCGCGCAGGGCTGCGAGATCGTGATGATCGGCCATCGCGGCCACCCCGAGGTCGAGGGCACCATGGGCCAGGCCAACGGCGGCATGGTGCTGGTCGAGTCGGTCGGCGATGTCGAGACGCTGCAGATCGCCGATCCGTCGCGGCTGGCCTACGTCACCCAGACCACGCTGTCGGTGGACGAGACCCGCGAGATCGTGGCCGCGCTCAAGGCCCGCTTCCCCGAGATCCGCGAGCCCAAGAAGCAGGACATCTGCTATGCCACGCAAAACCGCCAGGACGCGGTGAAGTTCATGGCGCCGCAGGTCGAGGTGGTGATCGTGGTCGGCAGTCCCAACAGTTCCAACTCCAACCGCCTGCGCGAGCTGGCCGAGCGCCTGGGCGTGCCGGCCTATATGGTGGACGCACCCGAGCAGGTGCGGCCCGAGTGGGTCGCCGGCAAGCGCCGCATCGGCCTGACCGCCGGGGCCTCGGCGCCGGAAGCGCTGGCCCAGTCCATCGTCGAGCGCCTGCGCGAACTTGGAGCGCGCCAGGTGCGTCCACTCGACGGCATCGAGGAAAACATGGCGTTCCCGTTGCCGCGCGGGCTGCTGCCCGCCAGCGCGGCCGCCTGAGCGCGTCGCGGGCTCGCCCGCCCTTGAATGCCTGGCCTGATAAAGGGGCGCCGCTGATGCGGCGCCCCTTTTTGTTTCTGGCCTCTGCCGACCCCGGAATAATGCCCGCTGCTGGTGCCGGGGGTGCCCGCGATTCGTGCCGGGCGCTAATCAGGGTAATCCCCGAAGCTGGGGTTTTCCCTATTATGGTGCGGCGCTACATTCTGCACATTAGAGAGAAGCGCCACTCTAATTAAATGAAACGCCTAATTAATAATGGTGCATTATAGGTGGTGCCGGCGCTGCTTCCTCGCCGCCTGGGGCGCCGCAGGCACGGTTCTTGTAAGAAGGAGGGGCGGCCGCGTCATGTGGGCGGGAATTGCCGCAATCTGTGCATTGGGGAAATTCCCTAGCTCAAATGCGCGGTAAATGATCAAGGATGTTGCGTCGCGTATTGCATCGACTAAGAAAGGGGATACAATGCGCGCGTTTCAAATTGAAACTAAACAACGGCGGTCCAGGGAAACGTCCGGGAGGCGTTGCAAATCCCTGTTTTTGTGAATCCTAGGAGATCACTCATGCAAATCACGTTTGCCAAGATTCTGCCGATCGCGGCCGCAGTGGCGCTGGTCGCAGCTTGCGGCAAGAAGGAAGAAAAGCCGGCGGATCCGGCCTCTTCGGCGCCGGCGGCTGCGGCTCCCGCAGCGCCTGCGGCCGGTGGCGGCGAGACCGTCGTCAAGATCGGCCACGCGGCCCCGCTGACCGGCGGCATCGCGCACCTTGGCAAGGACAACGAAAACGGCGCCCGCCTGGCCGTGGAAGAAGTCAACAAGTCCGGCCTGGAAGTCGGTGGCAAGAAGGTCAAGCTGGAACTGGTCGGCGAAGACGATGCGGCCGACCCGAAGACCGGCACCTCCGTGGCACAGAAGCTGGTCGACGCCAAGGTCGTGGCCGTGGTCGGCCACCTGAACTCGGGCGTGTCGATCCCGGCGTCGAAGATCTACAGCGATGCCGGCATCGTGCAGATCTCGCCGTCGTCGACCAACCCCGACTACACCAAGCAGGGCTTCAAGACCACCTACCGCGTGGTGGCCACCGATGCCCAGCAAGGTCCGGCGCTGGCCAACTACGCCGCCAAGACCCTGAACGCCAAGAGCGTGGCGATCGTCGACGATGCCACCGCCTACGGCAAGGGCCTGGCCGACGAGTTCGAGAAGACCGCCAAGGCAGCCGGCGTGAACGTGGTCGCGCGTGAAGCCACCAACGACAAGGCCACCGACTTCAAGGCCATCCTGACCAAGATCAAGGGCAAGAAGCCGGACGTGATCATGTACGGCGGCATGGACGCCACCGGCGGCCCGTTCGCCAAGCAGGCCAAGGAACTGGGCATCGGCGCCAAGATCGTCGGCGGCGACGGCGTCTGCACCGACAAGGTGGCCGAGCTGGCCGGCGATGCCGTGACCAACATCATCTGCTCGGAAGCTGGCCTGGCCCTGTCGAAGATGGAGACGGGTGCCGACTTCAACAAGCGCTACCAGGCACGCTTCAACGCACCGGTGCAGATCTACGCACCGTTCACGTATGACGCGGTGATGGTCGTCGTCGATGCCATGAAGCGCGCCAACTCGGCCGAACCGGCTGCCATCCTGGCTGAAATGCCCAAGACCAACTACAAGGGCGTGATCGGCAACATCGCCTTCGACGAGAAGGGCGACATGAAGGAAGGCACCATCACGCTGTACGAGTACAAGGACAAGAAGAAGTCCGTCCTCGACGTCGTGAAGATGTAATCTGGGCTTACCGGCCCATCCGAACGGCACCGTGAGTATTTTGCGGTGCCGTTCTTTTTAGCCTCGCCTAATGTAGAAGCATCCTTACCATGGATGGAGCAGGGCAGGCCGCTCACCAGCAAACCAACCACCGCAACGTTACCCATCACACACCATGGTCCCCCCGGCATCCACACCATGCCGTAAGGTCAGGGACTGAAGCAGGAGTTTTCATGGATATCCTTATCCAGCAGATCGTGAACGGTCTGGTGCTCGGCAGCATCTATGCGCTGATCGCACTGGGCTACACCATGGTCTACGGCATTCTCGGCATCATCAACTTCGCCCACGGCGATGTGCTGATGATCGGCGCGCTGACCGCCCTGTCAGCCATCCTCGGATTGCAAAAGTTCGCTCCCGGCCTGCCTGAATGGCTGACGCTGGTGATCGCCACGCTGATCGCCATGCCGGTCTGCGCGATCCTGTCGTATTCGATCGAGCGGGTCGCCTACCGGCCCTTGCGCAATGCGCCACGACTGGCCCCGCTGATTACCGCGATCGGGGTTTCCATCATCCTGCAGACGATGGGCATGCTGATCTGGTCGCGCAACCCGCTGACATTCCCGCAGTTGCTGCCCTCGGAACCCATCGACATCGGCACCACCGGCGCCACCATCACCGGCAAGGAAATGGTCATCATTGGCCTGGCCGTGATGGTCATGTCGGGCCTGCTTGCGCTGGTGAACCGCACCAAGCTCGGCCGCGCCATGCGCGCCACCGCCGAGAACCAGAAGGTCGCCGGCCTGATGGGCGTGAACCCCAATTTCGTGATCTCCGCCACCTTCATGATCGGCGCCACGCTGGCGGCGCTGGCCGGCGTGATGATGGCCACCAACTACGGCAACGCCCACTTCTACATGGGCTTTATCCCGGGCCTGAAGGCGTTCACCGCCGCGGTGCTGGGCGGCATCGGCAACCTGGCGGGCGCCATGGTCGGCGGCATGCTGCTGGGCCTGATCGAGGCGCTGGGTGCCGGCTATATCGGCGACCTGACCAATGGCGTGTTCGGCTCGAACTACCAGGACGTCTTCGCCTTTATCGTACTGATCACTGTGCTCGTCTTCCGTCCGTCCGGCATCATGGGCGAACGCGTGGCCGACCGCGCCTGAGGAGAGCGAATCCATGAATACCCCGATTCCATCCACAGCCGCCGTCGCCGCACCGTCGAAAGTACCGGCCAAGACCCTGGCCGCATTGATTGGCTTTTTGGTGGTTGCGCTGTGCGCGCCGTTTATCGTCCAGACCCTGGGCGGCAACTACTGGGTCCGCGTGCTGGACTTTGCGCTGCTGTACATCATGCTGGCGCTGGGCCTGAACATCGTGGTCGGCTTTGCCGGCCTGCTTGACCTGGGCTATATCGCGTTCTACGCGGTGGGCGCCTACATGATGGCGCTGCTCGGCTCGCCGCACCTGGCGAACCAGTTCGAGTGGATCCAGCAACTGTTCCCCACCGGCATCCACCTGTCTATGTGGTTTGTATTGCCTCTGGCAATCCTGGTGGCCGCGACCTTTGGCGTATTGCTGGGGGCGCCGACGCTCAAGCTGCGTGGCGACTATCTCGCCATCGTGACGCTGGGCTTCGGCGAGATCATCCGTATCTTCATGAACAACCTGGACCGCCCGGTGAACATCACCAATGGTCCCAAGGGGATCACGGCGGTGGACCCGGTGCATATCTTCGGCTTCGACTTCTCGAAATCGCATGAGATTTTCGGAATGAAGTTCACGCCGGTGTTCATGTACTACTACCTGCTGGTGTTCCTGGTCATCGTGATCGTGTTCGTGTGCCTGCGCCTGCAGACCTCGCGCATCGGCCGCGCCTGGGTCGCCATCCGCGAGGATGAAATCGCGGCCAAGGCCATGGGCATCAACACCCGCAACATGAAGCTGCTGGCATTTGCCATGGGCGCGTCCTTCGGCGGCGCCTCCGGCGCGGTGTTCGGCGCGTTCCAGGGCTTCGTGTCGCCGGAATCGTTCACGCTGTGGGAATCGATCTACGTGCTGGCGATCGTGGTGCTGGGCGGCATGGGCCATATCCCGGGCGTGATCCTGGGCGGCGTGCTGCTGGTGGGCTTCCAGGAACTGCTGCGCGTGGTGGCCGAGCCGATGCAGACCGGCCTGTTCGGCCATGTGATCGTCGACGCCGAGGTGCTGCGCCAGCTGCTGTTCGGCCTGGCCCTGGTCGGCGTGATGCTGTACCGCCCGGCAGGCATCTGGCCGTCGCCGCGCAAGGAAGACCGCCCGGTCGTGCGCCGCGCGGGCAATATCGGCCGTCTGTAAACCGGAGGAAGGCATGAGCAACAACGATTTCCTCCTGTCGGTGCAGGGGGTCAACAAGCGTTTCGGCGGCCTGCAGGCCCTGTCCGATGTGGGCCTGCAGATCAAGCCGGGCGAGATCTATGGGCTGATCGGCCCCAACGGCGCCGGCAAGACCACGTTCTTCAACGTGATCACCGGCCTCTACACCCCGGATTCGGGCGAGTTCGTGCTGGGCGGCAAGCCCTACCAGCCGACCGCCGTGCATGAGGTGGCCAAGGCCGGCATTGCGCGCACGTTCCAGAACATCCGCCTGTTCGGCGACATGACCGCGCTCGAGAACGTGATGGTCGGACGCCACGTGCGCTCCAAGGCCGGCGTGTTCGGCGCGATCTTCCGCCCGCCCTCGGTGCGCCGCGAAGAAGAAGGCATCGAAGACATGGCGCATGACCTGCTCGACTACGTCGGCATCGGCAAGTACGCCAACTTCACCGCGCGCAACCTGTCGTACGGCCACCAGCGCCGGCTCGAGATCGCGCGCGCGCTGGCGACCGAGCCCAAGCTGCTGGCGCTGGACGAGCCGGCCGCCGGCATGAACGCGACCGAGAAGGTCGAGCTGCGCGGCCTGCTCGACAAGATCAAGAACGATGGCAGGACCATCCTGCTGATCGAGCACGACGTGAAGCTGGTGATGGGGCTGTGCAACCGCCTGACGGTGCTGGACTACGGCAAGGTGATTGCCCAGGGCCTGCCGCACGAGGTGCAGAACAACCCCGCGGTGATCGAGGCCTACCTCGGCACCTCGGCGCACTGATGGCGGGAGCGGACGTAATGAATCAGCCTGCAATGAAACAGACAGTACTGAAGATCTCCGGCCTGAAGGTTGCCTACGGCGGCATCCAGGCCGTCAAGGGCATCGACCTTGAAATCCGCGACGGCGAGCTGGTCACGCTGATCGGCGCCAACGGCGCCGGCAAGACCACCACCATGAAGGCCATCACCGGCCTGCAGGGCTGGGTCGGCGGCGACGTGGAATACATGGGCAAGTCGATCAAGGGCGTGCCCAGCTACGCGCTGCTCAAGCAGGGGCTGGCGATGGTGCCGGAAGGCCGCGGCGTGTTCGCGCGCATGACCATCACCGAGAACCTGCAGATGGGCGCCTACACGCGCAACGACGAGTCCGGCATCAAGGCCGACGTCGAGCGCATGTTCGGCATCTTCCCGCGGCTGAAGGAGCGCGCCAACCAGCTGGCGGGCACCATGTCCGGCGGCGAGCAGCAGATGCTGGCGATGGCGCGCGCGCTGATGAGCCAGCCCAAGGTGCTGCTGCTGGACGAGCCGTCGATGGGCCTGTCGCCGATCATGGTGGAGAAGATCTTCGAGGTCGTGCGCGACATCTCGGCGCAGGGCGTGACCGTGCTGCTGGTCGAGCAGAACGCGCGCCTGGCGCTGCAGGCCGCGCACCGCGGCTACGTGATGGAGTCCGGCCTGATCACCATGAGCGGGGAGGCCAGCCAGATGCTGGATGACCCCAAGGTGCGGGCCGCCTACCTGGGCGAGTAAGCGGCGCGCCGCCGCTCCGGTTTTTACACCCCGCCGCCGCAAGAGGGGTGAGGGAGAGGGCGGGCGCTCGCAGGCGCAAGGCCTTTCCCCTTGCCGCGGGGCCCCGCGCGGGCTGGCTTAGGCCGGCTGCGCGGGTTCTGCGGCGCTGGCCCTCTCCCTCACTCCTCTGCGGCGCGGATCCCGGATCCGGCCGCAAAGCAAAAAGCCTCGCGCAATGCGAGGCTTTTTGCTGTCTGCCGATACCCGGGACGATCAGGCCAGCTTCTTCAGCAGCGTGCGCAGCATGCCGATCATCTGGTCGATCTCTTCGCGCGTGACGTTCAGCGCCGGCATGAAGCGCAGCAGGTTGGCGCGCGGCGCGTTCAGCAGCAGGCCTTGCGGGGCCATGTCGCGCGCTTCTTCCACCAGCTGCGGGCCGATGTCCTTGCCCAGCAGCAGCGCGCGCAGCAGGCCTTCGCCGCGTTCGCCCTCGAGGCCGAATTCGGCTGACAGCGCCAGCAGCTGTTCCTTCAGGTATTCGCCCTTGGCCTTGACGTCGTCCAGGAAACCCGGCGCGGTCAGCTGCTCGATCACGGCGCTGCCCACCGCGGTCATCAGCGGGTTGCCGTTGTAGGTGCCGCCCTGGTCGCCGGCCTCGAAGCTGGCGACTTCGGCCTTGCACAGCAGCGCCGACAGCGGCACGCCGCCGCCGATGCCCTTGCCCAGCGTCATGATGTCCGGCTCGACGCCCGACAGCTCGTACGCGAACAGCGTGCCGCAGCGGCCGCAGCCGGCCTGCACTTCATCGACGATGAACAGCAGCTTGTGCTTGTCGGCCAGCGCGCGCAGGCCCTGCATGAATTCGCGCGTGGCGGGGATCACGCCGCCTTCGCCCTGCACCGGTTCCAGCATGATGCCGACGGTCTTGTCGGTGATCAGCTTTTCGACCGAGGCCAGGTCGTTCAGCTCGGCCTTGGGGAAGCCCGGTACCTGCGGCGCGAAGATGGTGTCCCAGCCGGCCTTGCCCGACGCGCTCATGGTGGCGAGCGTGCGGCCATGGAAGCTGTGGTCCATGGTGATGATCTCGTAGGCGCCATCCTTGTGCTTGCGGCCCCATTTGCGCGCCAGCTTGATCGCGCCTTCGTTGGCCTCGGCGCCGCTGTTGGCGAAGAAGACCTTGTCGAAGCAGCTGTTATCCGTCAGCTGCCTGGCCAGGCGCAGCATCGGCTCGTTGTAGAAGGCCGGGCTGGGGTTGATGATCTTCTTCGACTGCTCGACCAGCGCGTCGATCATGCCCTGGTTGGAGTGGCCCAGGCAGTTGACCGCCCAGCCCTGCACGAAGTCCAGGTATCGCTTGCCGTTGTGGTCCGTCAGCCAGGAGCCCTTGCCCTCGGTGAAGACGAGCTCGGGCCGGTTGGTGATGTACATCAGGGATTGGACGGGAAACTCAGCAAATGCCATGGCGGACTCCAGGGGTCGGCTTTAAACGATGGACGGACGGGAGAGGGATCGAACAAAAAGCAAAAAGCCACGGGGGTTGCCCGTGGCTCGTTGACCTGAACAGACGCAATCGACGGTCAGCGGCGCGGCACCCCGGTGGGGAGCGACGTACGGAAGCTGCGGCGTCGGTTGAAGGTCATGTGCATGCGGGCAAATATAAGGCGCACGGGCCCGGGTGTCAAAACGAATTTTGGCGGGCCCGGGCATTGTTGCGCTGGCGGAACGGCTCGCGGGCGGCGCTCAGGCCGCCGGCGTGGCCGGGTGCAGGTCGGCCTCGGAGGTGAACGAGTCGGCAAAGAAGGCGTCTTCGTGCAGCTTGCACTGGCGGGTAAAGTCGCCGCGCGCGGCGTTGATCATCACCGGCGCGCCGCAGGCGTAGACCTCGTGGCCCGACAGGTCGGGGAAGTCGGCGATCACCGCCTGGTGGACGAAGCCGGTGCGGCCCTGCCAGTTGTCTTCCGGCAGCGCGTCGGAGACCACCGGCACGTACTGGAAGTTGGGCAGGTCGCGCGCCCACTGCTCGGCCAGCGCGTGCATGTACAGGTCCTTGGGCCGGCGGCCGCCCCAGTACAGCGTCATCGGGCGCTGGATGCCGGTGTAGGCGGCATGCTCGACGATGGCCTTGATCGGGGCGAAGCCGGTGCCCGAAGCCAGCAGGATGATCGGCGCTTCCGATTCCTCGCGCAGGAAGAAGCTGCCCAGCGGGCCTTCGAAGCGCAGGATGTCGCGCTCCTTCATGGCCGGCTGGCCTTCCTTCGCGCCGAACACGTAGTCGGTGAAGGCGCCGCCCGGCATATGGCGGATATGCAGTTCGATCGGGCCGTCCTCGTGCGGCGGCGTGGCGATCGAATAGCTGCGGCGCTTGCCGTCGCGCAGCAGGAATTCGACGTACTGGCCGGCCAGGTACTGCATGCGTTCGGTCGCGGGCAGCTGCAGCTTGATCGCGATCACGTCGTCGGCCAGGCGCTCCAGCGAAGTGACGCGGCACGGCACCTTCTTGATCGGGATGTCGCCGGCGCCATGGACCTCGCGGCATTCGATGGTGATGTCCGAGCTGGCATTGGCGCAGCAGAACAGCGCGCGGCCCTCGGTCTTTTCCTGCGCGGTCAGCGCCGACGGGGCATGGTCGCCCTGCACGATGCTGCCTTCGAGCACGCGGCCCTTGCACGAACCGCAGGCGCCGTTCTTGCAGCCGTACGGCAGCCCGATGCTGTGGCGCAGGGCCGCGCCGAGGATGGTTTCGTCCGCGGCCACTTCAAACTTGTGGCCGCTGGGCATGACGGTTACTTGATAAGCCATAATCGGTCTATGAGCCAAATTCTGTCGAAGCTGCAGCCCGCGCGATTCCCGCAACCACCGCAACTGCCGGCGCCAGCGCGCCGGCTGGGCCGCCCGCGCCTGCTGATCGTCGGCTGCGGGGATGTGGGGACGCGCTGCCTGCGAATCCTGTCGTCGCGCATGCGTGTCTTCGCCGTGACCTCGCAGCCCGCACGCCGCGCCGAACTGCGTGCCGCCGGTGCGGTGCCGCTGGTGGCGGACCTGGACCGGCCGGCCACGCTGGCACGGCTGCGCGGGCTGGCCACGCGGGTGCTGGACCTGGCGCCGCCACCCGGGCAGGGCGAAGGCGATCCGCGCACGCGTGCACTGCTCGCCATATTGCGCCGGACCACCTGGCGCCGGACCGCGTGGCGCCGTGCCAGGACGGCTGCCGGCATGCTTCCCGGCGAGCCCGCCATTCTACCCGACCGTACCCGGCCCCGCGCTGCGTTTGTCTACGCCAGCACCACCGGCGTCTACGGCGATCGCCAGGGCGCGCGCGTGGCCGAGTTCCATCCGGTGCGGCCCCAGACCGCCCGCGCGCGCCGGCGCGTCGCGGCGGAACAGGCGGTGCGCGGGTTCGGCCGCGATGCCGGCTGGCGCACCAGCGTTGTGCGCATCCCCGGCATCTACGCCGAGGACCGCCTGCCGCTGGCCCGGCTCAAGCGCGGCACCCCGGCACTGGTGCCGCAGGACGACGTCTATACCAGCCACATCCACGCCGACGACCTCGCGCGCATCATGGTGGCGGCGCTGTTCCGCGGCCGCCCGCAGCGCGTGGTCCACGCCAGCGACGATACCGAGCTGCGCATGGCGGATTACTTCGACCTCGTCGCCGAGCGCCGCGGGCTGCCGCGTCCGCCGCGCATCACGCGCGGCGAGGCGCTCCAGGTGATCGACAAGACCCTGCTGAGCTTCATGAGCGAGTCGCGCCGGCTCGACAACCGCCGGCTCAAGCGCGAACTGCGCCTGCGGCTGCGCTATCCCACCGTCGCCGACTTCTTCGGCTGATTGCACCAAGGCCGTCCCCGTGCCGCTGGCACGGGGCTTGCTGCCCCACTGCGTCTTCCGGTTCCTGTCTATACAGCAACACTTTTCACGCGCCCGACTGGTGCCCGCGGTTCACGCCCGGGACCAGGACGGTGCATTGCCTGAAGGGCGGTTCCGCGATGGAATGCGCTTTTTAAGGCGATTATCCGCCTGGTTGCTTGGTGGAAGCCCTACGTTGACTTGTATATACAGGCATTGTTTAATGCCCGAAAACGAGCACGGCCACATGCATGGCCTGACGTCGACGGACACACCAAAGGAGCGTACAGATGAGGAATCCAAGCAGGTTTCGCGGTCGGGTGGCAGGGCAGGTGGCAGTGCTGGCTGCGGCCCTGGTGGCCGGCGCGGCGCACGCGCAGAACACGCCGGTAACGCTGGGCATGAGCGGCTGGACCGGCTTCGCGCCGCTGACGCTGGCCGACAAGGCGGGCATCTTCAAGAAGAACGGCGTCGACGTCGAGATCAAGATGATCCCGCAGAAGGACCGCCACCTGGCGCTGGCCTCCGGCGCGATCCAGTGCGCGGCCACCACCGTGGAAACCCATGTGGCCTGGAACGCCAATGGCGTGCCCATCACCCAGATCGTCCAGCTCGACAAGTCCTACGGCGCCGACGGCCTGGCCGTGCGCGCCGACGTGAAGAGCTTTGCCGACCTGAAGGGCAAGACCATCGGTGTCGATGCGCCGGGCACCGCGCCGTACTTCGGGCTGGCCTGGATGCTGAAGAAGAACGGCATGTCGCTCAAGGACGTGAAGACCACCACGCTGTCGCCGCAGGCCGCGGCGCAAGCCTTCGTGGCCGGCCAGAACGACGGCGCGATGACCTATGAGCCGTACCTGTCGACGGTGCGCCAGAACCCGGACAAGGGCAAGATCCTGGCGACCACGCTCGACTATCCGATGGTGACCGACACGCTCGGCTGCGCGCCCAAGTGGCTCAAGGACAATCCCAAGGCCGCGCAGGCGCTGGTCGACAGCTACTTCGAGGCGCTCGAGATGATCCGCAAGGAACCGGCCAAGGCCAACGACATCATGGGTGCGGCGGTCAAGCAGACCGGCGAGCAGTTCGCCAAGTCGTCCGCCTACTTGCGCTGGCAGGACCGCGAGGCCAACAAGAAATTCTTCGAGGGCGAGCTCGCCAGCTTCAGCAAGGAAGCCGCCGCGGTGCTGCTGGACATCGGCGTGATCCGCCAGGTGCCGGACGTGACCAAGCTGTACGACGCGCGTTTCCTCAAGTAACCCGGCAGTTCTCAGGAGGCGTGACGTCATGACGCAAGCCCGTATTGGTTCTCCCGCCCCGGCCGCCGCCGTGGCGGCCCCCGCCGGGGAAGCGCCGCAGCGACGGCGCCATCCGTGGCTGGCACCGCTGGTGCCGGTGGCGCCCAACACCCGCTGGATGCTGGGCCTGTCCTTCTTCGTGCTGTTCTTCGGCGTGTGGGCCGCGGTGACGCTGGGCGGCTTCGTGCCGCGCACGTTCCTGGCCGATCCGATGACGATGGCCAAAGAGGGCCTGATCCTGTTCACCGAGCACAACTTTATCGGCGACATCGGCATGACGGTGTGGCGCGTGGTCGGGGGCTTCGTGCTGGCGGCGGTGATCGCGGTGCCGCTGGGCATCTTCATGGGCGCGTACAAGGCGGCCGAGGCCTTCTTCGAGCCCTTTGTCTCGTTCTGCCGCTACCTGCCGGCGTCCGCCTTTATCCCGCTGCTGATCCTGTGGGCCGGCATCGGCGAGGCCCAGAAGCTGCTGGTGATCTTCATCGGCTCGTTCTTCCAGATCGTGCTGATGGTGGCGGTGGCGGTCGGCGGCGCGCGCAAGGACCTGGTCGAGGCCGCGTACACGCTGGGCGCCAACAGCGCCGGCATCGTGCGGCGCGTGCTGATCCCGGGCGCGGCGCCGGAAATCGCCGAGATCCTGCGGCTGGTGCTGGGCTGGGCCTGGACCTACGTGATCGTGGCGGAACTGATCGGCTCGTCGTCGGGCATCGGGCACATGATCACCGACAGCCAGGCGCTGCTCAATACCGGGCAGATCATCTTCGGCATCATCGTGATCGGCTGCATCGGCCTGGTCTCGGACCTTGTCTTCAAGCGCGCCAACCAGCGCCTGTTCCCGTGGAGTTCGATCCAATGAGCGCACTGTCCATCCAGCAGGTCTCGCGGACCTTCTCCAACCCGCGCGGCGGCCAGACGCTGGCGCTGCAGCCGGTCGATTTCGAAGTGCGCGACAACGACTTCGTCACCATCCTGGGTCCGTCGGGCTGCGGCAAGTCCACGCTGCTGCGCATCGTCGCGGGCCTGGATACCCCGACCAGCGGGCGCGTGCTGCTCGACGGCCAGCCGGTGTTCGCGCCCGGCGCCGACCGCGGCATGGTGTTCCAGTCGTACACGCTGTTCCCGTGGCTGACGATCGAGCAGAACGTGCGCTTCGGCCTGCGCGAGCGCGGCATGAGCGCGGCCGAGCAGAAAGAGCGCAGCGACTTCTTCATCCAGCGCGTGGGGCTGCGCGGCTTCGAGCACCATTTCCCCAAGCAGCTGTCCGGCGGCATGCAGCAGCGCACCGCGATTGCGCGCGCGCTGGCCAACGACCCCAAGATCCTGCTGCTCGACGAGCCCTTCGGCGCGCTCGACAACCAGACCCGCGTGCTGATGCAGGAGCTGTTGCTCGGCATCTGGGAGGCCTCGCGCAAGACGGTATTATTCGTGACCCACGATATCGACGAGGCCATCTTCATGGCCAACCGGGTGGCGGTGTTTTCCGCCAGGCCGGGTCGGATCAAGAGCGAGATCGCGGTCGATTTCCCGCATCCGCGCCATTACACGATCAAGACCACTCCGGAGTTCTCCGCGCTCAAGGCGCGGCTGACCGAGGAAATCCGCG
This sequence comes from Cupriavidus alkaliphilus, assembly GCF_014191175.1. Taxonomy (NCBI): domain Bacteria; kingdom Pseudomonadati; phylum Pseudomonadota; class Betaproteobacteria; order Burkholderiales; family Burkholderiaceae; genus Cupriavidus; species Cupriavidus alkaliphilus. The sequence goes on from NZ_JACHWE010000001.1 coordinate 332,034, forward strand.
CCGAGGCCATGGCCGCGGCCGAGCACTAAGACCTTATGAACCACGCCGCCGGCAACCCGACTTCCGCTTCTGCCTCTCCCACCGCGCTCTACCAGCAGGTGAAGGAGTACATCGCCCGCCAGATCCAGAGCGGCGCGTGGCAGCCGGGCGACCGGGTGCCGTCGGAGCAGGAACTGGTGAACCGCTTCGGCGTCTCGCGCATGACCGTCAACCGGGCGCTGCGCGAGCTGCAGGAGCAGGGCCGGGTGGTGCGCGTGGCCGGCGTGGGCACCTTCGTCGCCGAGCACAAGCCGCAGTCGACGCTGCTGTCGGTGGTCAACCTGCAAGACGAGATCCGCATGCGGGGGCACGACTACGCCTGCGACGTGATCCTGGTGGAGCGGGTCTCGGCGTCGATCGAGGTGGCCGCGGCACTGGAGCTGCGCACCGGCGAATCGGTGTTCCATTCCGTCTGCGTGCACCGCGAGGACGGCGTGCCGGTGCAGCTGGAGGACCGCTACGTCAATCCGCGCGTGGCACCCGACTTCATCACCCAGGATTTCAGCGAGACCCAGCCCGGCGAATACCTGCTGCGCCACGTGCCCTACGACCAGGTCGAGCATGTGGTCGATGCCATTGCCGCCACGCCGGAGCAGGCCGCGCAGCTGGAAATGCCGCCCACGCAGGCCTGCCTGATGCTGACGCGCCGCACCTGGACCAACGGCGTGCCGGTGACTTTCGTGCGCTGCCTGCATCCGGGCAACCGCTATCGCCTCGGCAGCCGCTTCCGCGCCGACGGCAACCCCGCGTTCGGCTGATTCCACAAGAATCCGCCTGCTACCTGAAATTTTTACCTAAGCTGTATAGACAGGAACATACAAATGACTGCCAGCCCACATGACCACGCCTCTCGTCCGCTGCTGACCCTGCAGCCGGGCCAAGTCACCCTGGCCGACCTGCGCCGCATCTACCGTGGCGAAGTGCGCCTGGCCATGGCCGATTCCGCCTGGGCCGGCGTGCGCGCCGCCCAGGCCACGGTGCAGGACATCATCGACGCCGACGCCGTGGTCTACGGCATCAACACCGGCTTCGGCAAGCTGGCGCAAAGCCGCATCCCGCACGACAAGCTGGCGCAGCTGCAGCGCAACCTGGTGCTGTCGCACAGCGTCGGCACCGGCCCCGACCTGGCCGGGGACACCGTGCGACTGATCCTGGCAACCAAGGCGGTCAGCCTGGCGCGCGGCCATTCGGGCGTGCGGCCAGAACTGATCGAGGCCTTGCTGGCGCTGGTCAACCACGGCGTGACGCCGTGCATCCCGGCCAAGGGTTCGGTCGGCGCCTCGGGCGACCTGGCGCCGCTGGCGCATATGTCGTGCACGCTGATCGGCGTGGGCGAGGTGCTGGTCGACGGCAAGCGCGTGCCGGCCGCCGAAGGCCTGGCCCATGCCGGCCTGAAGGCTTTCGAACTAGGCCCGAAGGAGGGCCTGGCGTTGCTCAATGGCACCCAGGTGTCGACCGCGCTGGCGCTGGCCGGGCTGTTCGCCGCCGAAGACGCGTTTGCCGCGGGCCTGGTCGCCGGCGCGCTGTCGCTGGAGGCGATCAAGGGCTCGGTCAAGCCGTTCGACGCGCGCATCCATGCCGCGCGCGGCCAGGCCGGCCAGATCGCCGTGGCCGGCGCGGTGCGCGCGATGCTGGATGGCAGCGAGATCGTCGACTCGCACAAGGCCTGCGGCCGCGTGCAGGACCCGTATTCGATCCGCTGCCAGCCGCAGGTGATGGGCGCATGCCTGGACAACCTGCAGCACGCCGCGCGCATCCTGCAGATCGAAGCCAATGCCGCGTCGGACAACCCGCTGGTGTTCTCCGAGCAGGGCGATGTGGTCTCCGGCGGCAACTTCCACGCCGAGCCGGTGGCCTTTGCCGCCGACATCATCGCGCTGGCGATCGCCGAGATCGGCGCGATCTCCGAGCGCCGGCTGGCGCTGCTGCTCGATACCGGGCTGTCCGGCCTGCCGCCGTTCCTGGTGCGCGACGGCGGCTTGAATTCCGGCTTCATGATCGCGCAGGTGACGGCCGCCGCGCTGGCCTCGGAAAACAAGTCGCTGGCGCATCCGTCCAGCGTCGACAGCCTGCCGACCTCGGCCAACCAGGAAGACCATGTGTCGATGGCCACCTATGGCGCGCGCCGGCTGGGCGAGATGGCGGCCAACACCGCGGTGGTGGTCGGCATCGAGGCGATGGCCGCGGCGCAGGGCATCGAATTCCACCGGCCGCTGAAGTCGTCGCCGCTGGTGGAGCAGGAACTGGCCCGCATCCGTGCGCGGGTGGATTTTGTGGAAGGCGACCGCTACCTGGCGCCGGATATCGAAGCGATGAAGCAGTGGGTGGTGCAGGGGGATGCGGGGGCGGGCTGGCCGCAGGCAGTCAGGGCGATTTTGCCGACCAACGCAAGTTGATGCGTATCCGGAAGCCGGCGACGCACCCAATGCCTTGACACCGATCTGATCGCGCCACCAGCGCCATCCCAAAAGGAGAACAACACATGAACGCTCCCGAATCCCAATCCCTGCAACGCGGCCAGCGCGAGATCCGCGCGCCGCGCGGCATCCAGCTGCACTGCAAGAACTGGCTGATCGAAGCCGCCTATCGCATGATCCAGAACAACCTGGATCCTGACGTGGCCGAGCGGCCGCAGGACCTGGTGGTGTACGGCGGCATCGGCAAGGCGGCGCGCAACTGGGAATGCTTCGATGCCATCCTGGACAGCCTGCGCCGCCTGGGCGAGGACGAGTCGCTGCTGGTGCAGTCGGGCAAGCCGGTCGGCGTGTTCCGCACGCACCCGGACGCGCCGCGCGTGCTGATCGCCAACTCCAACCTGGTGCCGCACTGGGCAACGTGGGACAAGTTCAACGAACTTGATCGCGCCGGGCTCATGATGTACGGCCAGATGACCGCGGGCTCGTGGATCTACATCGGCACGCAGGGCATCGTGCAGGGTACCTACGAGACCTTTGTCGAGGCCGGTCGCCAGCATTACAACGGCGACCTGTCGGGCAAGTGGATCCTGACCGCGGGCCTGGGCGGCATGGGCGGGGCGCAGCCGCTGGCTGGCGTGCTCGCGGGCGCTTGCGTGCTGGCCATCGAATGCCAGGAATCGCGCATCGACTTCCGCCTGCGCACGCGCTATCTCGACCAGAAGGCCACCACGCTCGACGAAGCGCTGGCGATGATCGCCGAGGCCACGGCCAGGAAGGAAGCGATCTCGGTCGGCCTGCTCGGCAACGCCGCCGACATCGTGCCGGAGCTGGCAAAGCGGGCGCAGGCCGGCGGCATGCGCCCGCATATCGTCACCGACCAGACCTCGGCGCACGACCTGGTCAACGGCTACCTGCCGCAAGGCTGGACCGTCGCGCAGTGGGAGCATGCGCGCCAGCACGATCCCAAATCGGTGGAAGCCGCCGCGCGCCCGTCCATCGTCAGGCACGTGCAGGCCATGCTCGACTTCAAGAAGATGGGCGTGCCGACGGTGGACTACGGCAACAACATCCGCCAGGTGGCGTTCGACGAAGGCGTGCGGAACGCTTTCGATTTCCCCGGTTTCGTGCCGGCCTATATCCGCCCGCTGTTCTGCCGCGGCAAGGGCCCGTTCCGCTGGGTCGCGCTGTCGGGCGACCCCGAGGATATCTACAAGACCGACGCCAAGATGAAGGAACTGTTCCCCGAGGACAAGCACCTGCATCGCTGGCTCGACATGGCGCACGACCGCATCGCCTTCCAGGGCCTGCCGGCGCGGATCTGCTGGGTGGGGCTGGACGAACGCCATCGCGCAGGACTGGCCTTCAACGAGATGGTGAAGTCGGGCGAACTGAAGGCGCCGGTGGTGATCGGCCGCGATCATCTGGACTGCGGCTCGGTGGCGTCGCCCAACCGCGAGACCGAAGCCATGCGCGACGGCTCCGACGCGGTGTCGGACTGGCCGCTGCTGAACGCCCTGCTGAACACCGCCGGCGGCGCCACCTGGGTCAGCCTGCACCATGGCGGCGGCGTCGGCATGGGCTTCTCGCAACACTCCGGCGTGGTGATCGTGTGCGACGGCACCGACGCGGCGGCAAAGCGCATCGAGCGCGTGCTGTGGAACGATCCGGCCACCGGGGTGATGCGCCATGCGGACGCCGGCTATGACCTCGCCATCGCCTGCGCGCACGAGAAGGGCCTGGACCTGCCGATGGTGAAGGGCCTATGAGCCTATCGCCGTTTCAATCATTCGCGCTGGCCGACATCGCGCCCACGCGCTGGAAGAACGGCGGCGGCAACACGCGCGAGATCGCGGTGTGGCCGCCGGGTGCCGGCATGGATGACTTTGTCTGGCGCCTGAGCGTGGCCGATATCGAACGCGATGGGCCGTTCTCGGCGTTTCCCGGCATCGACCGCCAGATCGTGCTGCTCGACGGCGCGGGGGTGGCGCTGCGCGCGGACGACGGCAGCTTCAGCCATCGCCTGGCCAGCGTCGGCGAGCCGTTCGCGTTTTCCGGCGATACCAGCCTGCAGTCGGCGCTGCTCGATGGCGCCACGCGCGACTTCAACGTGATGACGCGGCGCGGATACTGCCGCGCGCGCGTCGAAGCGTTCCGCGCAGGGTTTGCGGTCAGCGCCGGCAGCCACACGCTGTGCCTGCTGGCCGTCAGCGGTACCTGGCAGGCAAAGGGCGACGCCCTGCGGCTGCAGCCGGGCGAAGGGTTGCTGTCGCGCGCGGCCGGTTCCGCATCGACGCACGCGTTTGAACCTGCCGGTGACGCGGCCCTGTGCCTGTGCGTCACCCTCGAGATGGAGCCTGGCCAATGACACCGACTTCCTTGCCGTTCGCCCCCAGCGCGGATGGCGTCTGGCACAACTGCCACCTGCTGCCCGATGCCGATCCCGCGCAGGCGATCCGCGATGCCGCGCTGGTGGTCGAGCACGGGCGCATCGCCTGGCTTGGCGTGGCGGCAGAACTGCCCGCGGCCTGGCGCGGCGCACCGCGCCATGACGCCAACGGCGCCTGGATCACGCCGGGACTGGTCGATTGCCACACGCACCTGGTCTATGGCGGCCAGCGCGCCGACGAATTCGCCATGCGCCTGGCCGGCGCCGGCTATGAAGATATCGCGCGCGCCGGCGGCGGCATCGTGTCGACGGTACGCGCCACGCGCGCCGCCGACGAAGACACGCTGTTCGCGCAGGCCGCGGCGCGCCTGCGGCCGCTGCTGGCCGAGGGCGTCACCGCCATCGAGATCAAGTCCGGCTACGGGCTGAACCTGGAAGCCGAACGCAAGCAGCTGCGCGTGGCGCGCCGGCTGGGCGAGCATTTCGGCATCTCGGTCTACACCACCTTCCTCGGCGCGCATGCGCTGCCGCCGGAATACGCCGGCCGTGCCGACGACTATATCGACCTGGTCTGCAACACCATGCTGCCGGCGCTGGCCGGCGAAGGCCTGGTCGATGCCGTCGATGCCTTCTGCGAGTCGATCGGTTTCACGATCGCGCAGACGGAACGGGTGTTCGACGCCGCCGCGCGCCACGGGCTGCGCGTCAAGCTGCATGCGGAGCAGCTCAGCAACCTCGGCGGCGCCGCGCTGGCGGCACGCCACCGCGCGCTCTCGGCCGACCATCTCGAGCATCTCGACGAAGCCGGCGTGGCCGCGATGGCCGAAGCCGGCACGGTCGCGGTGCTGCTGCCGGGCGCCTACTACTTCCTGCGCGACACCAACCTGCCGCCGATCGCGCTGCTGCGGCAGTACGGCGTGCCGATGGCGATCTCGACCGACCACAACCCCGGCACCTCGCCGGTGACGTCGCTGCTGCTGATGATGAATATGGCCTGCACGCTGTTCCGGCTGACGGTGCCGGAGGCGCTGGCCGGGGTCACCCGGCACGCGGCACGCGCGCTGGGCGCCGCCGATCGCCATGGGCGGCTGGCAGCGGGGCGGGTTGCCGATTTCGCGCTGTGGCGCATCGATTCGCCGGCCGAGCTGGCGTACTGGTTCGGCCGCAATCCGGTCGCGACGGTGGTGCGCCAGGGGCGCGTCCATGCGGGCGAGGGAGCGGCAGCATGAGCGGGCAACTGTTTGCGCCTTTTGCGCTGCTGCCGGACGGCTGGGCCCGCGATGTGCTGCTGGCCTGGGACGAGCCGGGCCGCTTCACCGTCGTGCAGCCGGGGGCAGCGCCTGCCGCTGGCGTGCCGCAGGCGGCGGGCCCGGTGCTGCCGGGCATGCCCAACCTGCATTCGCACGCGTTCCAGCGCGGCTTTGCCGGCCTGACCGAATTCCGCAGCCGCCCGCAAGGCGACGATCCGGCCGGTGCCGATTCGTTCTGGAGCTGGCGCACGCTGATGTACCGCTTTGCGCAGCGGCTCTCGCCCGACACGCTGGAAGCGGTCGCCACCCAGCTCTATATCGAGATGCTGCGCGCGGGCTACACCAGCGTGTGCGAGTTCCACTACGTGCATCACGACGAAGGCGGCAGGCCCTATGCCGATGCCGCCGAGATGTCGCTGCGGCTGCTGCGCGCGGCGCAGCGCACCGGCATCGGCATGACGCTGCTGCCGGTGCTGTACCAGACCGCGGGCTTTGGCGGCCAGCCGCCGCTGGCCGGGCAGCAGCGCTTCCTGCACGACACCGATGCGATGCTGAAGCTGCTGGAACGGCTGCATCCCGCGTGCGCCAAGTCCGGCGCGCGCCTCGGGCTGGCACCGCACTCGTTGCGCGCGGTGCCGGAGGCAAGCCTGGTGCATGCGCTGGCGGGACTGCGCGCGATCGACGCGCAGGCCCCGGTCCATATCCATATCGCCGAGCAGCAGAAGGAGGTCGACGACTGCATCGCGTGGTCGGGCACGCGCCCGGTGACGTGGCTGTTCGACCATGTCGAAGTCGATGCGCGCTGGTGCCTGGTGCATGCCACCCACATGGACTGGGACGAGCGCCGGCGCCTGGCGCACAGCGGCGCGGTGGCCGGCATCTGCCCCACCACCGAGGCCAACCTGGGCGACGGCGTGTTCGAGGCCGCGCCCTACCTGGCGCAGCAGGGCGCATGGGGCATCGGCTCGGACAGCCATGCGAGCGTCAGCGTGGCGGAGGAGTTGCGGCTGTTCGAATACGGCCAGCGGCTCGGCCTGCAGCGCCGCAACGTGCTCGCATCCGACACCCACGCGCAGGTGGCCGACCGCCTGTACCTGGAAGCGGCGGCCGGGGGCGCACGTGCGTCGGGCCGCGCGGTGGCCGGGCTGGCAGCGGGCCAGCAGGCCGACTTCGTGGTGCTGGACGGCGCGCATCCGACGCTGGCGGGACTCGATGGGCCGCAGGCACTGGCCACGCACGTGTTCGCCTGCCACGGCCATGAGACACTAGCGGAAGTCCGCACCGCCGGCCGCAGCCGCGTGCAGCATGGCGCGCATCCGCTGCAGGCGGACGCCGGGCGCCTGTTCATCGCGGCGCGCGCCAGCCTGCTGGCCGACTGAAACCGGGCGCACGCCCACAGCATCGCAACCATCATGTCCTTTTCCACCGATACCCCCGCCTTCACCCTGCACCGGGGCACGCGCCCGCTGCTGGTATCGATGCCGCATGTCGGCACGCACCTGCCCGCATCGGTCTCGCAGCGCCTGACCGCCGAGGCCCGCACCGTGCCCGACACCGACTGGCACCTGGAGCGCCTGTACGACTTCGCCCGCGAACTGGGCGCATCGGTGCTCGCGGCCACGCACTCGCGCTACGTGGTCGACCTGAACCGCCCGCCCGACAACGCCAACCTGTATCCCGGCCAGGACACCACCGGCCTGTGCCCGGTCGATACCTTCGACAAGACGCCGCTCTATGCCGACGGCAACGGTCCCGACGACGCCGAGATCGCCGCGCGCCGCGACGCGATCTGGCGCCCGTACCACCAGGCGCTGGCCGACGAACTGGCACGGCTGAAGGCCGCGCATGGCACGGTCGCGCTGTGGGATGCGCATTCGATCCGTTCGGTGCTGCCGCGCTTCTTCGACGGCAAGCTGCCCGACTTCAACCTCGGCACCGCCAACGGCGACAGCTGCGACGCCGCGCTGGCCGGCCAGCTGCTGGAGCAGGCCAGCGCGGTGCCAGGCCATACCGCGGTGCTCAACGGCCGCTTCAAGGGTGGCTACATCACGCGGCAATACGGCAAGCCGGGCGAGGGCGTGCATGCGGTGCAGCTGGAGCTGTCGCAGTGCGCCTACATGAGCGAGGCGTATCCGTTCGCCTATGACGAGGCACGGGCCACCGCGCTGCAGCCGGCGCTGCGCGGCATGCTGGCGACGCTGCTGGAGTTTGTCGAGTCCCGTTGAGGACCGCCAGGACGAAAAAAGCCCGGCGTGATGCCGGGCTGGAGGGAACGCGGGTGCAGGCCTACTTCTTCACCACGTTCCTGCTCACCTTGCTGCCGGTGACCTCGTTGTACTTCTCCACGTAGGTCTCGAACAGCTTGCGGATCGAGCGCCCGATCTTGGCGTAGTCCGCTTCGTTCAGGTTGGCCAGCGAGACCCGCCCGGACGGATGGCGGGTGCCGAAGCCGCGGCCCGGCAGCAGCACCACCCCGGCCTCGTCGGCCAGCTGGAACAGCAGCTCGTTGGGCTCGACCGAATTCAGCACCCATTTGACGAAGTCCGGCCCGATCGCCTTGCCGCCGAGCTGCTCCAGATCGAGCAGCGTGTAGTAGTCGACGGCGTTGGGGTCGTCGCTCTCCGGCGCGATGCCGATCTCGCGGTACAACGCGGCCTTGCGGCTGCGGATCAGCCGTTTCATCGCGTTCTTGTAGTCGTCCGGCGTATCCATCAGCGAGAACAGCGAGAACAGCACCATCTGCACCTGCTGCGGCGTCGACAGGCCGGCGGTGTGGTTCAGCGCGACCGTGCGGCTGTCGGCGACCAGGCGGTCGATGAACTTGAGCTTCTGCGGCTCGGTGGTGATCGAGCTGTAGCGCTTGTTCAGTTCCTGGCGCGTGGTTTCCGGCAGTTTGCCGATCTGCAGGTCGAAGATATTGTCGCGGTGCGTAGCGATCACGCCCAGGCGCCAGCCGGTCGCGCCGAAGTACTTCGAGAAGGAATACACCAGGATGGTATTGCGCGGGCACATCGCGAACAGCGAGACGAAGTTGTCGGCAAAGGTGCCGTAGACATCGTCGGTCAGGATGATCAGGTCGGGTCGCTCCTCGATGATCGAGGCCAGGTATTCCAGGCTCTCGTCGCTCATGCGCACCGATGGCGGGTTGCTCGGGTTGACCAGGAAGAAGGCCTTGACCTTGGGATCGCGCAGCTTGTCGAGCTGCTCTTTCGAGTACTGCCAGCGCGAATCCGGATCGGCGTCGACCGACAGTTCCACCAGCTGGTAGTCGTTCAGTTCCGGGATCTCGATATACGGCGTGAAGATCGGCATGCCCAGCGCAATGGTGTCGCCGGCCTTGAGCAGGTGGTTCTCGCGGATGGTGTTGAACAGGTAGGTCATGGCCGCGGTGCCGCCTTCGACCGCGAACAAATCGAAGTCGCCGATGAAGGGATGATTGCCGATCATCTCCTTGCGGATGTACTGGCTGACGATGGTTTCCGACAGCCGCAGCATGCGGTCGGGCACGGGGTAGTTGCAGGCCAGGATGCCTTCGCACATCTCGTAGAGGAAGTCGCCCGCGCTCAGGCCAAGCTGGTCGCGCACGTAGGAGACCGCGCCGGCCAGGAACTTGACCCCCGGGGTGTCGGCGAATTCGCGCGCGAACAGGTCGAAGCGTTCTTCGATGCCTTCGCGGCGCGGGAAGCCGCCGACGCCTTCGGGCATGTACGAGAACGAGCGCTCCGATTCGCGCATCGCGAACAGGCCGAGCTGCCAGAAGCCGTGGCGCGGCACCGTCGCCAGGAAATTGGGGTTGCCGCGGCCAGCGTTGAGCATCAGGCGCTCGGCGTCGCTGCTGGCCAGCTTGATCAGTTCATCCTTCAGTTCGAACGGCGAGAGGCTGGACAGCTTGGAGATATCGAACTTGCTCATGGCTTGCTCCTGTGTAGACGCTTGTCGGTTGGGTTGGCGGGCCGGCACCAGCGGCACGGCCCGCGCAGCAGCGGAGAGGGCAAAGGGAAACGCGCTAGACCAGGCCCACCACCAGCGGACCCAGCAACGTCAGCAGCACGTTGGCGAGCGCATAGGTGATGGCGAACGGCACCGTCGGCACCGGGCTTTCGGCCTTGTCCAGGATGCCGCCGAAGGCCGGGTTGGCGCTGCGCGAGCCCGACAGCGCGCCGGCCAGCAGCGCGGCGTTGTCGTACTTCAGCACGTAGCGGCCGAACAGCATGGTCAGGAACAGCGGCAGCAGCGTCACCACCGCGCCCAGCATGAAGATGGTCAGGCCGCTCTGGCGCAGCGTGGTCACGGCCTGCAGGCCGGAGTTGATGCCGACGATGGCGACGAACGCGGCCAGGCCGAAGTCCTTCAGCAGCTGGCACGCGGCGGTCGGCATGGCGCCGAACATCTTGTGCTTGGAGCGCGCCCAGCCGAACACCAGCCCGGACAGCAGCGCGCCGCCGCCGGCGCCCAGCGTCAGCGGAATCGAGCCGATGCGCCATACCAGCAGCCCCACCAGCAGGCCCACCAGCACGCCGGCGCCGAAGTAGACGAAGTCCGTCTTCTCGCTCGGCACCAGCTCATAGCCGGCGCTCTGCGCCGCGCGCTTGGTATCGGCCGGGGTACCGTAGAGAGTGATGACGTCGCCGTGCTGCAGCTTCAGCTCGGGCAGCAGCGGCAGCGGGTGGTCATAGCGTTCGATGCGCTCGATATAGACGCCGTGGCGCATGTCGCGCCCGACCATGTCGACGATCTCGGCGACGGTCTTGTTGTTCATGCCCTTGGCGGTGAACACCACGTTGCGCGACTGCATCACCGCGCCCATGCCGTCGGCATCGGCCACTTCCTCGCCGATCTGCGCGGCGGCCGGCACGATGGCGTCGCGGCGTCCGACCAGCAGCACCAGGTCGTCGTGCTCCAGCACCAGGTCCTGCGTGACCTCGAGTTGTTTGCCGCCGCGCTGTACTTTCTCAACGGTGACCAGGTCCTCGCCGCCCATCTCCAGCTGTGCGACAGTCTGTCCGGTCGCATCGTTGATGCGATAGAGCCGGCCGACCAGCCGCGGCAGCGCGCCGCGCTGGCCCGGGCCGTACTGCGGCAGGCCGCCGTTGAGCTGGGCCTCGACCTTCTTGGCATCGGTCTTCAGGTCCGACTTCATGAAGCGCGGCAGGATGTTGACGCAGACGATGATGGCGCCGAGCGAGCCGAACACATAGGTCACCGCATAGCCGATCGCCACGTTGGCCTGCATCGTCTTGACCTGGTCGGGCGGCAGCCCCAGCTTGGTGATGGCGTCTCCCGCCGTGCCGATGATGGCCGACTGCGTCATGCCGCCGGCGGCGAGGCCCGCCGCGAGTCCCTTGTCGAGATGGAACAGCTTGGCCAGCACCACCACCGTGACCAGCCCGCACACCGCCATGAACACCGCCATGGCGATCTCGCGCAGCGAGCTGCGGTTCAGCGAGTTGAAGAACTGCGGGCCGCTTTCATAGCCCACCGCGTAGATAAAGACCGCGAACATCACTGCCTTGACGCCGTTGTCGATCTCGACGCCGACCTGGCTGATCACCACCGCGGCGAGCAGCGAGCCGGCCACGCCGCCCAGCTGGAAGCGCCCGAACGTGATCTTGCCGATCGCGTAGCCGACCGCCAGCGCAAGGAACAGCGCAGACTCGGGCGACTTCTGGAAAATCTCATGCAACCAATCCATCGAAGGCTCCTGGAAAGAGTGAGGCAGGTTGGGCGAGTTGTGGCATCCGGGCGTGGGGGCGCTGGGGCTCGGCCTCGCAGGCGGCGTGCGCGCAGGTGCCGCGGTGCGTGACGCGGCATACCGGCCCTGGGCGCGAGGGCGATCATGGCGACGCTGGCCCTTTGCGGTGTTGGCACGCAGGCAACGCGTGCGACGGCATGGCCGTGTCGAGGCAGCGAAAGGATTATCTCTGCCGCTCCGGGGCCGGCGTAGTGAAAGCTTTTGTCGGTGAATTAAACGCAGTCAACATTGCGCGCACGGATGGCGCGGCTGCGCGCAGCGGGATGGATGGCGCGACGCAAAGGCGCGGCGCGCACCCGCCGGAGGGAGGGGCCGCCTCACCCGGACGGGTGCGGCGGCAAGGACGAATGCGACGGGCTCAGCGCCCGCCGGCCAGGCGCGCTTCGATATGCTTGGCGCGCTCGAGCGAACCCGGGTGCGAACTCATCATGCTCGATTGCCCGCCATCGAGCGTCGACATCTTGCGGAATGCCGACGCCAGCGCCTGGCGGTTGGCGCCGTTCTTCGTCAGCAGGTCGAAGGAGTAATCGTCAGCCGCGGTTTCCTGGCGCTGCGAGAACTGCGCATTGACGAACTGCTCGGCCAGCGCGCCGATCTGCGACGACGACAGCGCCGTCAGCGAAGCGATGCCGGTCGACCCCAGCAAGCCGCGCGCCGCGGCCGCGGTGTAGGCCACCTGCATCGCCGCCTTGGTGTGGCCCAGCGCCACATGGCCGATCTCATGGCCGACCACGCCACGCACCTCGTCGTCGCTGAGCAGGTCCATCAGCCCGCTGTAGACGCGCACGCAGCCGTTGGCCATGGCCCAGGCATTGATGTCCTTGGTCACGTAGACCTTGGCGTCGAGCGGCAGCCCGGTATTGCCCAGGCCGCTCATCACGGTGGCCAGCCGCCGCGCGTAGGTGCTGTTGGCCGCCGCGATGGTGTTCTTCTTGTCCATCTCGGCGCAGGACTGGTCCGACAGCGTCTTGACGTTGCTGTCCGACAGCGTGGCGGCGGTGAACAGGCTGCCGCCGGCCTGGGTCAGGCTTTCCATGTTGGCGCCGGCACAGCCGGCCAGCAGGGTGGCGCAGGCGAGGGCGCAAATGGCGAGGGGGGCGGGTCGTTTCACGCAGGGCTCCGGTCTAAGGCAATGTCATAGGATAGGAAGCGCGGGGGCGGTGTGCCAGTGGACGCAGTCCGACAGGCGCAGCGGGCGCGCAACACTGGCGCGACGGCAATGCCGATGCGGGCTGCTGGCCGGGAGGCTTGCGGCGCACTCGGGGACGAGGGCGAGGACGTTGGGGAAGTCTGGAGATGGTGCCCGGGGTCGGACTCGAACCGACACGCCTTGCGGCGGGGGATTTTGAGTCCCCTGCGTCTACCTGTTTCACCACCCGGGCAGGTGTGACGGCATCGGAACCGATGCCGGGCTGAGCCGGGGATTATGCCGGAAATCCCGCTACCGGACAACCGGCGCCGGGGCGGTCCGGGGTCACGCAAATCCGGTAGCATGGCGTCCAGTCCTGCGCCCGCCAACCCTACCGATTGCGCCGACCCCGACCGCCATGACCGACCCAGACTTGCTTGCGCGCCTTGCCAGCCTGCCTTCGCAGGACCCCGCCTTCTATGACCGCGAGTACAACAACCGCGCCAATGTGCCGGACAACCCGGCGCATCTGGCGCGCTGGGCGCGGTGGTCCGCGCAGGTGCGCGCGCGCGGCCAGTACCTGGCGGACCTGAGCTATGCCGGCGCGGATGCGCGCCATGCGTCCGGCGAGACTCTGGACTACTTCCCCGCGCAGCGCGCCAACGGTGCCTTGCCGCCGCTGCTGGTGTTCGTGCACGGCGGCTATTACCGCGCGCTGGACAAGCACGACCACAGCTTCGTCGCCAGCGCGCTGCCGGCGCTGGGGGTGTCGGTGGCGGTGGTCAACTACACGCTGGTGCCGGCGGCGACGGTGCCGGAGATCGTGCGGCAGGTGCTGCGCAGCGTGGCCTGGCTGTACCGGCAGGCGGATCGTCTCGGCCATGACCCGCAGCGGCTGTTCGTGGCGGGGCATTCGGTGGGCGGCCACCTGGTGGCGATGCTGATGGCCGCGCGCTGGCCGCAGCTCGGCGCCGACCTGCCTGCGGGGCTGGTCCGCGGCGGGCTCTCGGTCAGCGGGCTGTACGACCTGGAGCCCCTGCGGCGCGCGGCCTTCCTGCAGTGCGACTTGAAGTTATCCGAAGCCGATGTCGCGCGGCTGTCGCCCGCGTACATGGCGCCCGCCGACGAAGCACCGCTGGCGATCGCGGTGGGCGAGCTGGAGGCGGCCGAATATCACCGCCAGCATGCGCTGATCCGTGCGGCGTGGCCGGCCAAGGTGGCGCATCCGGCGGCGAGCGACCTGGTGCTGCCGGACTGCCATCACTTCAATGTGCTGGACAGCCTGGTCAGCACGGACGGCGCGCTGACGCAAGCGGTGCTGCGGCTGGTGGGGCGCTGAGCCGCCATCGCGGGCCGGGACCTCAGCCCTCCAGCACGCGCAGCAGCGACGAGGTATCGTCCTTGCCCCAGCCCCTGGCCATCAGCGCGCGCAGTTGCGCCGAGGTGGCCTGCATCGCCGGCAGCTCCAGGCCGATTTCCTCGGCGATATCGCGCGCCAGGCCAAAGTCCTTGTCGTGCAGCCGCGCCTCGATGCCTGCGGCAAAGTTGCGCGCCACCATCTTGGGGCCCATCAGGTCGAGCATGCGGCTGCCGGCCATGCCGGTCGCCATGGCCTCGAACACGCGGCCGGTATCGACCTGCTGCGCGGCGGCAAAGCGCATGGCTTCGGCAATGCCTTCGATATTGACGACCTGGGCGATCTGGTTGCACAGCTTGGCGACCTGGCCGGCGCCGTGGTCGCCGATATGGGTGATGGTCTGCCCCAGCCGCTCGAGCAGCGGGCGCACGCGTTCCAGCATCTCGGCCTTGCCGCCGACCATGATGGTCAGCGTGCCGGCCTCCGCGCCCATGGTGCCGCCCGAGACCGGGCAGTCGAGCGCCTCGATGCCGCGCGCGGCCAGCGCCGCGGCGATCTCGCGCGTGACGATGGGCGAGATGGTGCTGTGGTCGACGCAGATGGTGCCGGGCGCGACCCCATGGATCACGCCCTGGGCGCCCAGCAGGACTTCCCGGACATCTTCGGACGAGGTCACGTTGGTGAAGACGACGCTGGCGCCGCGCGCCGCCTCGGCTGGAGTGAAGAACGGTTCGGCCCCCAGCGCGCGCGCGGCCTCGGCGGCCTCCGGGCGGCGCACGAAGGCGCGCACGGTGTGGCCGGCGGCCAGCAGGTGGCGCACCATGTGCGAGCCCATGGCGCCCAGGCCGATGAAGGCGATGGTGACGGGGGTGGGAGTCGTGCTCATGCCATGCTTCCTTTGTCGATACGTTGATGCGGCGGGCTACTTGTCGCCCGCATAGGCGAACTTGCCGTTGCGGATCACCCCCATCACGCGCGAGCGCTGGTCGAAGCCCTGGTGGTCCTTCGGGTTCAGGTTCATCACGCCATTGGGGATGGTGAGGTTGGTGGTGGTTTCCAGCGCGTCGCGCATGGCCGCGCGGAACTCGCGCGTGCCGGGCTGGGCCCCGCTCTTGAGCGCGCGGCGGGCGGCGTCGTCGAGCAGCATCCACGCGCCCCAGGCATCGCCGGCGAACTGCGTCACGCTGTCGGCGCCGTACTTTGCTTCGTAACGATTGACGAAGTCCAGCGCGACCCTGCGCACCGGATGGCTCTCCGGCAGCTGGCGCGCGACCACCACCGGCCCGGTCGGGAACAGCGTGCCTTCCACGTCCTTGCCGCCCATGCGCAGGAAGTCCCAGGTGGCGATGCCGTGGGTCTGGTAGACCTTGCCCTTGTAGCCGCGCTCGCCCAGCGTCTTCTGCGGCAGCACCGACGGCGTGCCGGCGCCGGCGATCAGGATCGCGTCCGGATTGGCCGCCATCAGCTTGAGCACCTGCCCGGTGACCGAGGTGTCGTTGCGCGAGAAGCGCTCGTTGGCCACCACCCGGATCTTGCGCAGCTCGGCCAGCTTCGAGAACTCGCGCCACCAGCTTTCGCCGTAGGCGTCGGCAAAGCCGATAAAGCCGACCGTCCTGACGCCGTGGTTGCTCATGTACTCGGTCAGCACGGTAGCCATGTGCGAGTCGTTCTGCGGCATCTTGAAGGCCCAGCGGCGCTTGGGGTCGGCCTGCGGCTCGACGATGGCGGCCGAGGCGGCCAGCGCCACCATGGGGGTCTCGCCCTCGGCCACGGCGTCGAGCGCGGCGATCGCGGTGGGCGTGATGTTGGGGCCGACGATCACGTCGACCTTCTCCTCGGAGATCAGCTTGCGCACGTTGCGCACCGCGGCCGCGGGGTCGGTGCCGTCGTCCAGGATGATGTAGTGCGCCTTCTGGCCGCCCAGCGTCTGCGGCCACATCAGCACGGTGTTCTTGGACGGGATGCCGATGGAGGCGGCCGGCCCGGTGGTGGACACATCGATGCCGACGCGGATGTCGGCATGGGCGGCGCCGGCAAGGCACAGCGCGGCGGCAAGCAGCAGGGGGCGCAGGGGCAGCTTCAGCATGGTCTCCTCCGTTCTTATATGTGACGGGAAAGGATAGCCGAACTCGGCCGGCGCGGCACCGTGGCCCCGCGGCAGCGATGTCAGCGCACGCCCAGGCGCCAGAGCGAGGTCACTTCGGCCGAGCGGGCCGCGTGCAGGGGATCGGCGGCATCGGCCGCGCGCGGGTGGCGCGGGCGGATGTCGGAGCGGCCCAGCACCTTCAGCCCGGCCGCCTCGATCCAGCCCGTCAGTTCGTCGCGCTGGCGCAGGCCGAGGTGCTCGGCCAGGTCGGACAGCAGCAGCCAGCCCTCGCCGCCGGGCTCCAGGTGATCGGGCAGCCCTTGCAGGAAGCCACGCAGCATGGCGCTGTCGGGGTCATAGACGGCACGCTCGACCGGCGAGCTCGGCCGTGCCGGCACCCACGGCGGGTTGCATACCACCAGCGGCGCGCGGCCGGCGGGGAACAGGTCGGCCTCGATCACTTCGACCTGCGCGGCGTAGCCGAGCTGGCCGATGTTCTCGCGCGCGCACGCCAGCGCGCGCGGGTCCTGGTCGGTGGCCACCACGCGCTGCACGCCGCGGCGGGCCAGCACCGCGGCCAGCACGCCGGTGCCGGTGCCGATATCGAAGGCCAGCGTCTTCGCCGGCAGCGGCTCGGCCGCGACCAGGTCGATGTACTCGCCGCGCACCGGCGAGAACACGCCGTACCATGGGTGGATGCGGTCTTCCAGCGCCGGGATCTCGACGCCCTTCCTGCGCCACTCGAACGCGCCGATCATGCCCAGCAGCTCGCGCAGCGAGGCCACGTAGGGCTCGCCGGCCGGGCCGTAGACCTGCTCGCACGCCTCATGCACATCGGGCGCGCGGCGCAGCGGGATCTGGTGGCCGGCCTCGAACGGCAGCAGCAGCATGCCCAGCGTGCGCGCGCGCTGCGACTGCGCCAGCCGGTGCAGGTGGAAGGCCTCGGTGGGCGACGCGGCCTGGCTCTTGTCCCGGGCCTTATCCCGGGCCTTGCCGGGGCGGCTGGCCTTCTTGGGCTTGCGCTCGGTGCGGCGGGCCAGCGCGTTCAGCAGCTGGCGCGCGTTCTGGAAATCGCCCCGCCACAGCAGCGCGGTGCCTTCGCAGGCAAGTCGGTAGGCGCTGTCGGCGCTGGTGGTGTCGTCGGCGACGACCACGCGCCGCGGCGGCGGCAGGCCGGCCTCGGAGCGCCAGGCGGCGCTGTGCTCGACGCCGTTTTCGGTCCAGTGGATGCGGGGCAGGTCGCTCACAGGACCTCCGGACGGCAGGTGGGGATATGCAGGGCAGGCATCGTGGATTTTCTTATATAGAGCGGGGCGGCAGCGGTGCCGCCTCAGAGTTCGTAGGCTTCGTGTTCGCCGGACATGGCCTGCTCGACCAGCTTGCGGTTGAGCGTCGGCGAGAACAGCTCGATGAAGGTGTAGACAAAGCTGCGCAGGTAAGCCCCCTGCTTGACGGCCAGGTGGGTCACGTTGCTGCCGAACAGGTGCCCGGCGGCGATCCCGCGCAGGTTGCGGTCGCGCTCGGCATCATAGGCGACGCCGGCGACGATGCCCACGCCCAGCCCGATCTCCACATAGGTCTTGATCACGTCCGCGTCGATGGCCTCGAGCACGATGTCCGGCGCCAGGTGGCGCAGCGCGAAGGCCTTGTCGATCTTGGTCCGGCCGGCGAAGTTGGCATCGTAGGTGATCAGCGGGTAACCCATCAGGTCTTCCAGCGCCAGGTGCTTCTTGTCCAGCAGCGGATGGTCGGGCGGCGTAATCACCATATGGGTCCACTGATAGCCCGGCAGCGACACCAGGTTCTTGTCGCTGGAGATGCCTTCGGTGGCGATGCCGATGTCGGCGTGGTCGTGCAGCAGCATGTCGGCGATCTGGGCCGGATTGCCCTGCTGGATCGACAGCCGCACCTTGGGATAGCGCTTGGTGAACTCGCTGATCACGCGCGGCAGCGCATAGCGCGCCTGCGTATGCGTGGTGGCGATGGTGAAGTTGCCCTGGTCCTGGGCCGCATAGTCCATGCCGACGCGCTTCAGGCTTTCCACCTCCTGCAGGATCTTCTCGACCGAGCTGAGGATGCGGCGGCCGGGTTCGGTCAGGCTGCGGATGCGCTTTCCGTGGCGCGTGAAGATATCCACGCCCAGTTCTTCTTCCAGCTCGATGATGGCCTTGGATACGCCGGGCTGTGATGTATAGAGCGCTTTAGCAGCCTCGGTCAGGTTGTAGTTCTGTCGGACGGCTTCCCGCACAAAGCGAAACTGGTGCAAGTTCATATATCTGCGTTCGTATAAACAAACAACTTCTTATTAGTTTGAGGTATGAGGCCAGTTTATTACGATTCTCGAACTTTGTTAATGAACGGCCTGCCCTCGGTGCGCCTTCTTGCCCCAACCTGTTGCAGGGCGAGATCCGCGGGCCACGCCACACCGAGTCCCCCATGTCCCTGGCCTATACCGTTTCTGGTCTGTTCGTAGGCGTCCTCGTCGGCCTGACCGGCGTGGGAGGGGGCTCGCTGATGACGCCGCTGCTGACGCTGCTGTTCGGCTTCTCGCCGGCCACCGCGGTCGGCACCGACCTGGCCTTCGCGGCCATCACCAAGGGTTTCGGCACCATCGCGCATCGCGCCCACGGCCACGTGCAGTGGCAGGTGGTGCGGCGCCTGTGCATCGGCAGCCTGCCGGCGGCGGTGGCCGCCATCCTGGTGCTGAAGAGCGCCGGCGAGCTCGACGGCCGGTGGCTGCATGCGATCCGCGTGACCATCGGCGTGTCGGTGCTGCTGACGGTGCTGTCGCTGCTGTTCCGCCGCCAGATGCTGGCCTGGCTGGAACGCAACCCGCGCTTCCAGCTGCATGGCCGCAGGCAGGTCATCGCCACCATCATCGTCGGCGCGGTGATCGGCGTGCTGGTCACGGTCTCGTCGATCGGTGCCGGCGCGGTCGGCGCCACGCTGATCCTGCTGCTGTATCCCCATATGAAGCCGGCCGAAGTGGCCGGCACCGACATTGCCTACGCCGTCCCGCTGACGGCGCTGGCCGGGCTGGGCCATGTGTGGCTTGGCACGGTCAACTGGAATTTGCTGCTGGCGCTGCTGGTGGGTTCGATCCCCGGCATCTGGCTGGGTGCGCAACTGTCGCGGGCGCTGCCCGAGCGGCTGGTGCGCGCCGCCCTGGCGACCACGCTGACGCTGGTCGCCATCAAGCTCGTTTCCTGAATTCAACGAATACTGAACGGACCCCGCCATGTATCAGTACGACCAATATGACCAGCGCATCGTCGCCGAGCGCGTCGCCCAGTTCCGTGACCAGGTGCGCCGCCGCCTGTCGGACGAGCTGACCGAGGAAGAATTCCTGCCGCTGCGGCTGCAGAACGGCCTGTACATGCAGCGCCACGCCTACATGCTGCGCGTGGCGATTCCGTACGGCCTGCTGTCGTCGAAGCAGATGCGCAAGCTAGCCCATATCGCGCGCGAATACGACCGCGGCTACGGCCACTTCTCGACCCGCCAGAACATCCAGTACAACTGGATGGAGCTG
The DNA here is from genome assembly GCF_014191175.1 of Cupriavidus alkaliphilus. Classification (NCBI taxonomy): domain Bacteria; kingdom Pseudomonadati; phylum Pseudomonadota; class Betaproteobacteria; order Burkholderiales; family Burkholderiaceae; genus Cupriavidus; species Cupriavidus alkaliphilus. Next base: position 351,982 of record NZ_JACHWE010000001.1, read on the forward strand.
GAGCGCGTGCCCGACGTGCTGGCCGAGCTGGCCAGCGTCGAGATGCATGCCATCCAGACCTCGGGCAACTGCGTGCGCAACATCACCACCGACCACTTCGCCGGCGTGGCGCCGGACGAGTCGGTGGACCCGCGCGTGCTGGCCGAACTGCTGCGCCAGTGGAGCACGTTCCAGCCGGAATTCGCCTTCCTGCCGCGCAAGTTCAAGATCGCGATCTCGGCCTCGGCCGACGACCGGGCCGTGGTGCAGATGCACGACATCGGCGTCTACGCCTACAAGAATGCCGACGGCGAAGTGCGCCTGCGCATCCTGGCCGGCGGCGGTCTCGGCCGCACGCCGATCCTGGGCACGGTGATCAAGGACGACCTGCCGTGGCAGCACATGCTGACCTACATCGAGTCGGCCATCCGCGTGTACAACCGCTATGGCCGCCGCGACAACAAGTACAAGGCCCGCATCAAGATCCTGGTGAAGGCCATCGGCGCCGACAAGTTCGCCCAGGAAGTCGAGGAAGAGTGGCAGCACAGCAAGGACGGTCCGGCCACGCTGACGCAGGCCGAATTCGACCGCGTGGCGCAGTACTTCACGCCGCCGGCGTATGAAAAGCTGGCCGATACCGATGCCTCGTACGAAAAGCACCTGCTCGAGGACAAGGCCTTCGCGCGCTGGGTCAGCCGCAGCGTGCACGGCCACAAGGTGCCGGGCTACGCCGCGGTGACGCTGTCGACCAAGCCGGGCCTGGTGTCGCCCCCGGGGGATGCCACCGACGCGCAGATGGAAACCGTGGCGGACCTGGCCGACCAGTTCGGCTTCGGCGAGCTGCGCGTCGCGCACGAGCAGAACCTGGTGCTGCCGGACGTGAAGAAGCAGGACCTGTACGCGCTGTGGCAGCTGGCAAAGAAGGCCGGCCTGGCGACGCCCAACATCGGCCTGCTGACCGACATCATCGCCTGCCCCGGCGGCGACTTCTGCTCGCTGGCCAACGCCAAGTCAATCCCGATCGCGCAGGCGATCCAGGACCGTTTCGACGATCTCGACTACGTCTACGACCTGGGCGAGATCTCGCTGAACATCTCGGGCTGCATCAACGCCTGCGGCCACCATCACGTCGGCAATATCGGCGTGCTGGGCGTCGACAAGGACGGTTCGGAGTGGTACCAGGTCACGCTGGGCGGCGCCCAGGGCAACCAGACCGCGCTGGGCAAGGTGATCGGCCCGTCGTTCAGCGCCGAGGAAATGCCCGACGTGGTGAGCCGCATCATCGACACCTTCGTTGCCAACCGCATCGAGGACGAGCGCTTTATCGAAACCCTGTCCCGCATCGGCATCGCCCCGTTCAAGGAGCGCGTCTATGCCGACAAGCAACCGCGCGAACGCGTCGAAGCCTGAGGACCGGAGAGACTGAACATGGCAAAGATCATTCAACTGCAACGCCAGGATGCAACCGGCAGTGCGAACGTCACCCCGGTGATCGTCGAAGACAACTGGACCGTGCTGCGCGCCACGGAAGAGCAGCCGCTGACCGAAGAGCGCATTTCGGCTGCCGTGCAAGGCCAGGATGCGGTGCTGTTCCCGCTGTCGGTCTGGAAGGCCAATGAAGCGCTGCTGGCCGGCCGCGATGCGGCCCGCACCGGTGTGTGGCTGGCCCCGGAAGACGAGCCGGGCGATGCCGCCGCGTACTTCGACCGCGTGTCGCTGGTGGCGGTGGACTTCCCGGTGTTTCGCGACGGCCGCGGCTTCTCCACGGCCTACCTGCTGCGCACCCGCTACAAGTGGGAAGGCCAGCTGCGCGCCATCGGCGACGTGCTGCGCGACCAGCTCAACTTCATGAAGCGCTGCGGCTTCGATGCCTTCGCGGTCCGTGCGGACAAGAGCATCGACGACGCGATCAAGGGCTTCACCGAGTTCACCGTGACCTACCAGGCGTCGGTCGACGAACCGCTGCCGCTGTTCCGCCGCGCCCGCACCGAAGGCGGCGCCGTGCAACCGAAGGCCACGGCATGAGCACGGTGCTGAGCGATATCCCCGTGGTGGATGCCGGCGCGGTATCGGCGCTGCGTCCGCCCGCGCTGTGGGTCGCGCCCGAGTTCACCGGCAGCATCGAAGCGCTGGAGCAGAAGGAGCGCGAGCTGGCAGAGCGCCTGGCGGGCATCGCCGGCCGCTTCTTCCGCGCGCGCTTTGCCTCGAGCCTGGCGGCCGAGGACATGGTGCTGACCGACGCGATCCTGCGCGGCAGCGAAGCGGTGCGCGCGGGCATCCGCGTGTTCACGCTGCAGACCGGGCGCCTGCACGCCGAGACCCTGGCGGTGCTGGACAAGGTGCAGGCGCACTACGGCTACACCATCGAGCAGTTCACCCCGGATGCCGAGGCGGTCGAGAACTACCTGAAGAAGCACGGGCTGAACGGCTTCTACGACAGCATCGACGCGCGCAAGTCGTGCTGCGGCATCCGCAAGGTCGAGCCGCTCAACCGCGCGCTGTCGCACGCCGATGCCTGGCTGACCGGCCAGCGCCGCGAGCAGGCCGTGACGCGCGCCGAGCTGCCGTTCGAGGAACTGGACGAAGCCCGCGGCATCCCCAAGTTCAACCCGCTGGCGGACTGGTCCGAGCCGGAAGTGTGGGCCTACCTGAAGCGCCACAACGTGCCGCTCAACGACCTGCATGCCAAGGGCTATCCCAGCATCGGCTGCGAGCCGTGTACGCGCGCGGTACGCGCGGGCGAGGACGTGCGCGCGGGACGGTGGTGGTGGGAGAGCAAGGACTCGAAAGAGTGCGGGCTCCACGAACAGAACATCAAGCATTGAGGCCGGAACAAAATGGGCATCATGAACGACATCGCAGAAGCCACCTCGGGCGTGGCGCACCTGTTGCAGGTACAGAACGACCATCTCGACCGCCTGGAAGCGGAATCGATCTACATCATCCGCGAGGTGGTGGCCGAGTGCCGCAACCCGGCGCTGCTGTTCTCGGGCGGCAAGGATTCGATCGTGATGCTGCACCTGGCGCTCAAGGCGTTCCGCCTGGGCGAGCGCAAGATCGAGCTGCCGTTCCCGCTGGTGCATATCGACACGGGCCACAACTACCCGGAAGTGATTGCGTTCCGCGACCAGCGCGTGGCTGAGCTCGGCGCGCGCCTGGTGGTCGGCCATGTCGAGGACTCGATCAAGCGCGGCACCGTGCGCCTGCGCAAGGACACCGATTCGCGCAACGCGGCGCAGGCCGTAACGCTGCTCGAAACCATCGGCGAGCACCAGTTCGACGCGCTGATGGGCGGCGCCCGCCGCGACGAAGAGAAGGCCCGCGCCAAGGAGCGCATCTTCTCGTTCCGCGACGAGTTCGGCCAGTGGGACCCGAAGGCCCAGCGTCCCGAGCTGTGGAGCCTGTACAACGCCCGCATGGCGCAGGGCGAGCAGATGCGCGTGTTCCCGATCTCGAACTGGACCGAGCTGGACGTGTGGCAGTACATCGCCCGCGAGAACCTGGCGCTGCCGCCGATCTACTACGCGCACCAGCGCGAGGTGGTGCGCAAGAACGGCCTGCTGGTGCCGGTCACGCCGATCACGCCCAAGCAGGACGGCGACGTCAGCGAAGTGCTGTCGGTCCGCTTCCGCACCGTCGGCGACATCAGCTGCACCTGCCCGGTGGCCAGCGTGGCCGATTCGCCGGAAGCGATCATCGCCGAGACCGCGGTGACCGAGATCACCGAGCGTGGCGCCACCCGCATGGACGACCAGACCAGCGAAGCTTCGATGGAGCGCCGCAAGAAGGAAGGCTACTTCTAAGCCGCACGCAGCAAAGGATCCAGACATGACTCACCAAGCAACCCACCAAGGCCTGCTGCGCTTCATCACCGCCGGCTCCGTCGACGACGGCAAGAGCACGCTGATCGGCCGCCTGCTGTACGACAGCAAGGCGGTGCTGTCCGACCAGCTGACCGCGCTGGCCAATGCCAAGAACAAGCGCACCGCCGGCGAGCAGATCGACTTCTCGCTGCTGACCGACGGCCTGGAAGCCGAGCGCGAGCAAGGCATCACCATCGACGTGGCCTACCGCTACTTCTCGACCGCGCGCCGCAAGTTCATCATCGCGGATACGCCGGGCCACGAGCAGTACACCCGCAACATGGTCACCGGCGCGTCGACCGCGCATGCGGCCATCGTGCTGGTCGATGCCACCCGCGTGACCGTCACCGACGGCCGCGCCGAACTGCTGGCACAGACCAAGCGCCACTCGGCGATCCTGAAGCTGCTGGAAATCCAGCACGTGATCGTCGCCGTCAACAAGATGGACCTGGTCGACTACAGCGAGCAGAGCTTCAACGAGATCCGCGCCGCCTACGCCGAACTGGCCGAGCAATTGGGCCTGAAGGACGTGCGCTACGTGCCGGTGTCCGCGCTGCGCGGCGACAACATCGTGCACGAGAGCGACGCCATGCCGTGGTACCAGGGCGAGCCGCTGCTGCCGCTGCTGGAAGAGCTGCCGGTGGAAGAAGCCGCGCCCGAGGACGACGCCGCGCTGCGCTTCCCGGTGCAGCTGGTGATCCGCCAGGACGGCTCGCAGTCGGACGACTTCCGCGGCTATGCCGGCCGCGTCGAAGCCGGCACCGTGCGCGTCGGCCAGAAGCTGCGCGTGCTGCCCGCCAACCGCGAAGCGGTGGTGGCCGAAGTGCTGACCCCGAACGGCGCCGCGGCATCGGCCAACGTCGGCGACACGGTCACCGTGCGCCTGGCCGAGGACGTCGATGTATCGCGCGGTGACATGTTCGTCGCCGCCGACGCGACCGCGGCCTCCGCCAAGAAGCTGCAGGCCGACCTGTGCTGGTTCGACGACGAGTCGCTGAACCCGGCGCGCAAGTACGTGCTCAAGCACACCACGGCGAGCGTGTTCGCGCGCGTGTCGGCGGTGGACCGCGTGCTGGACGTGCACACGCTGTCGCACGAGACCGGCCGCCACGACATCCGCCTGAACGATATCGGTTCGGTGCAGATCTCGCTGCAGAAGCCGATCGTGTGCGACGCCTACGGCGATAATCCTGCCACGGGCGCCTTCGTGCTGATCGACGAGGCGACCAATCACACGGTGGCCGCGGGCATGATCCGTGCGTTCTCCTGATCGGTAGCGAACAGGATCGACCGGACAAGGGGTTGGAGATGGGCAAGCAGGCACAGAAGACTTTCGGCAAGGTGTACCTGATCGGGGCAGGCCCCGGGGCGGCAGACCTCATTACGGTGCGTGGTGCACGGCTTTTGGGCGAAGCCCAGGTGGTGCTGCACGACGCGCTGGTGTCGCCGGAGATGCTGGCCTGGTGTCCGCAGGCGGAGCTGGTCGAAGTCGGCAAGCGCTGCGGCCAGCGCTCCACCGCGCAGTTGTTCATCAACCGCCAGATCGTCGACCTGGCCAGCAAGTACGAGCGCGTGGTGCGGCTCAAGGGCGGCGACCCGATGCTGTTCGGCCGCGCCGACGAGGAACTGCAGGCGCTGGAAGCGGCTGGTATCGAGTATGAAGTCGTGCCCGGCATCACCGCCGCACTGGCGGCCGCATCGGCCATCGGCAAGCCGCTGACCAAGCGCGGCGTGTCGCGCAGCGTGGCGTTTGCCACGCAGGCCAAGGCCGCGGATGGCGAGGGTTCGGCCGATATCGAAGCGGCGGTCAGGGCCGACACGCTGGTCTACTACATGGGCCGCGACCAGGCCGCATCGATCGCCGCGCAGCTGATCGCGCACGGCAAGCCCGCGTCGACGCCGGCGTGGGTGGTGGAAGCCGCCACCACGCCGCAACAGCGCAGCCGCGAGTTCACGCTCGGCCAGATGGCGGCCGGTGAGGCGGCGTCGTGGATCGACCCGGTGCAGCCGAGCCTGCTGATGATCGGCGCCGCGCTGGCCGCGCGCGCGACCGAGGCGCCGCGGCAGGAAGCGGGCGTGACGGACGTGCGTACTCCGCGCGCCGCCTGATTTTTCCGGGGCGCGGCGCTGGAAATGCGAGTGTTGTCGCCCCTTTCCCCCGGCCCCTCTCCCGCAAGCGGGAGAGGGGAGAAAACCGACGGCATCGACGCGTCAAAGAAAAAACCCCGTGCGGAAAATCGGCACGGGGTTTTTTCATTGAGGCCGTCAGGACTTCAGGAAGCGGGCGGAGCCCCGGGCAAAGACGCCACGCAATACGCCGCAATCGCCTCCAGCACCGCATCCGACTCGCCCACCGCGGCCGCGCAATGAATGCGCAACCCGGGATGGGCCTGCCGGCACTGGTCGATCAGCGCCGGCAAATCGCGCCGGATATGCCCGCCCTGGCCGAAGAACACCGGCACTACGGTGACCTCGGTCACGCCCTCTGCGGCCAGTTCGGCCAGCGCATCCGCCAGCAGCGGCGACATCAGCTCCAGGAACGCCAGCCGCACCGCGCAGCCGGGCAGGGCGGCCACCAGCTTCTGCTGCAGCCGCTCGAACGGCTCGCGCCAGCGCGCATCGCGCGCGCCGTGCGCGAACAGGACCAGGGCGCGGTCGGGGGCTGCCATGGCCGTGCTCAGTGCCGGTCGACCCAACGCAGCGCCAGCAGCGCCACCATCAGGTAAAGCGTGCCCGGCACCAGCGCCGAGATGATCGGCGGCCAGGTATGCAGCAGGCCGACGTGCGAGAACAGCGTGTTCGACAGGTGGAACGACAGCCCCAGCATGATGCCGCCGAACACCTTGACGCCGACCGCGCCGGCGCGCGCGTGCAGGTAGGCGAACGGCAGCGCCAGCGCCACCATCACGAACAGCGTCAGGGGGTAGATCACCTTCTTCCAGAACGCGATCTCGTAGCGCTGGGTGTCCTGCTTGTTGTCGCGCAGGTGGCGGATATAGCGGAACAGGTCCAGCGTCGACATCCGCTCAGGCGTGACGAGCAGCACCGACAGGATCTGCGGGGTCAGCTCCGAATGCATGGCCACGCGCGGGAACTTGACCTGCTCGGCGCGGAAGTCCGGCGCCAGCGCGTCGCGCGCCGGCGCGGCGGCCGCGGGCTGTGCGCCCTGGGCCTGCGGCGCCAGCTCGACGAAGCGGGTCTCGCTGACGTTCTGCAGCTCCCATGACTGGCCGCCCTGGTAGCGCCCCTCCTGCGCCACGCGGATCACGCGCAGCCGGTACTGGGGGTCGAACTCGTACATGGTGATGCCGGTGATGGTCTGGTCCGGCCGCAGCCCCGCCACGTTGACGAAGCGGGTGATCTCGCCATCGCCGGTGGCATCCTTGTCGCGGTCCTTGACCCAGACCCCGGAGCGGAAGCCCGACGACACTGTGGCGCCGATCGCCTCCAGCTTGACCTTCTGCGCATACTGCTCGGCGCGCGGGCCAATGAACTCGCCAAACAGGAAGGTCACGATCGCCAGCGGCACCGCCAGCTTGAACAGCGAGAACAGCGCCTGGCGCGTGTTCAGGCCGGCCACGCGGAAGATGGTGTATTCGGACTGGCTGGCCAGCTGCGAGAACACATAGATCGCGCTGATCAGCACCGCGATCGGCAGCACCTCGTACACCCGCGTGGGCGCCTGCAGCAGGACGTGGAACAGCGCCACCAGCGAGGTGTACTGGGCGTTGACGTTCTCCAGTTCGTTGAGCATGTCGAAGAACACGAACAGCGACAGCACCGCGAACAGGATGAAGGCGAACACGCCATAGACCAGCCGGCCGAAATAGCGTTCGTAGACGCGCAGGATCCTCATGCCCGGCCTCCGGCGGCGGTCGCGGCATCGCGCTTGCGCAGCCCGAACACGGCGCGCCAGCCACCCAGGCTGCGGTTCTGGCGGTAGCGGAACAGCAGCAGCGCACCCAGGAACACGGCCAGGTGGATCGGCCACCAGGCCAGCCAGAACGGGATCGAGCCGTTGCGCACCCAGGACTGCGACAGGTTGATCAGGTTGCTGTAGGTCAGGTAGATCAGCACGGCGAACACCAGCGGCGTGTAGCGGCCCAGGCGCGGGTTCACGTAGGCCAGCGGGATCGCGATCATGACGAAGTTGAAGGCCAGGATCGGCAGCGAGATGCGCCAGATCAGTTCGCCCAGGTTCTCGCGCGTGGGGTTGCGGATCAGCTCGATGGTGTCGCGGCTCTTGGGCGGCAGCTTGGCCTCGGACTCGGGCGGCTTGTTGTCCACCTTGACCGCGTAGCGCTCGAACTCGACGATGCGGTAGTCGATCTGGCCGGGCGTGCCGGAATAGCGGCGGCCCTTCTCCATCACCACCAGGCGGTCGCCGTTGGGCATGGTCTCGAACTTGCCCTGGTGCGCCAGCGCCACGCCGATCTTGTCGGCTTCGGCATTGGCGACGAAGACATTGCGCGCGTGCTTCATGTCGGGGTCCATGCCCTCGATGAACAGCACGTAGTTGGCCTTGGCCGGCTCGATGAAGCGGCCGGCGGCGATCATCGACATCACCCCGCGCTGCTCGAAGCGGTCGCGGAACAGCGCGCTCTGCTGGTTGGCCCACGGCCAGGCGAACAGGCCGAGCAGCAGCGCCAGCAGGATGAAGGGCGCGGCGAACTGCAGCACCGGCTTGACCAGGTCGCGCAGCGAGATGCCGGCCGAGAACCACACCACCATTTCCGAATCCTTGTACCAGCGCGTCAGCACGATCAGGGTGGAAATGAACAGCGTCGCCGACAGCAGGATCGACAGGTAGCCGATGGTGGCCAGGCCGATCAGCATCAGCACGTCGTTGGGGCTGGCCTTGCCGTTGGCGGCCATCCCCAGGATGCGGATCACGAGCGAGGTGAGCATGAAGGTCAGCATCACCAGGAACACCGCCCCGGCGGTGTAGGCAAGCTCGCGTCGCAGGGCTTGTTGAAGGATCATGCGGGTTCGGTTCCGGGCTGCCGGCCGGAGCGGGCGATGTGCCGTGCGAGGTGCCTGGCAGAACAGCTGGCTGACGGCACAGCGTGCTGTCAACGTGACCGGGGCGTATCAGCGGCGGCAGGTCGCGGGGTAAAAATCGCGGATAATGGAGGCTTTCGTGTCTAACGAGCCCCTGGAAGGAAGCGCGATGGAATTTAGCACAAAAGCCCTGGATTGGAGCAAAGCCGGCCAAAATGGTTTCCTGGCGACCAAGACCGACTGCCTGGTGGTCGGCCTGTTCGAAGGCCAGAACCTCGGCGGCGTCGCCAAGGCCCTCGATGTGGCCACCAAGGGCTTGGTGGGACGGCTGGTCAAGCAGGGCGACTTCGAGGGCAAGCGCGGCACCCACCTGATGCTGCATGAAGTGGCCGGCGTGGGCGCCGCGCGCGTGCTGCTGGTGGGCCTGGGCAAGGAAGCCGATTTCACCGACAAGGCCTTTGCCGATGCGGTGCGCACCGCGGTGCGTGCCTTGTCGTCCACGCGTTCCGCCTCGGCCTTGTGGTGCCTGGCGCAACAGGCGCCGCATCAGCGCGACGTGTCGTGGGCGGTGATCACCACCATCACGCTGGTGCGCGAAGCCGGCTACCGCCTGCTGGAGCGCCATCCGGGCCTGAAGCGCGCCAATGCCCAGAGCGCCGCCAGCGGCAAGCCCAACGGCAACGACAAGGCGTCGCTGCGCAAGGTCGTGATCGCGGTCGACAGCGGCGATGCCCGCGCCGCGACCCAGGCCGCGGTGCGCGGCACCGCCATCGCCAACGGCATGGAGCTGACACGCGACCTCGGCAACCTGCCGTCCAATATCTGCACCCCGACCTACCTGGCCAATACCGCGCGCAATATCGCCAAGCGCCACAAGCTCAAGGCCGAGATCCTCGGGCGCAAGCAGATCGAAGCCCTGAACATGGGCGCGTTCCTGGCCGTGACCAAGGGCAGCGAGGAGCCGCCGCAGTTCATCGTGCTGCGCTACGACGGCGCCGGCGCCAAGCAGGCGCCGGTGGTGCTGGTGGGCAAGGGCATCACCTTCGATACCGGCGGCATCTCGCTCAAGCCGGGCGAAGGCATGGACGAGATGAAGTACGACATGTGCGGCGCGGCCTCGGTGCTGGGCACGATCCAGGCCGTGGCCGAGATGGGCCTGAAGCTCAATGTGGTGGCGGTGGTGCCCACCTGCGAGAACATGCCCAGCGGCATCGCCACCAAGCCGGGAGACGTCGTCACCAGCATGTCGGGCCAGACCATCGAGATCCTGAATACCGACGCGGAAGGCCGCCTGATCCTGTGCGACGCGCTCACCTATGTCGAGCGCTTCAAGCCGGCCGCGGTGGTCGACGTCGCCACCCTGACCGGCGCCTGCATCATCGCGCTCGGCCACGTCAACAGCGGCCTGTACGCGCGCTCCGACGCGCTTGCCGACGCGCTGCTGCAGGCTGGCCGCCGCGCCATGGACAGCGCCTGGCGCATGCCGCTGGACGACGAATACCAGGACCAGCTCAAGTCCAACTTTGCCGACATGGGCAATATCGGCGGCCGCCCGGCCGGCAGCGTCACCGCGGCCTGCTTCCTGGCGCGCTTTACCGAGAAGTACGACTGGGCCCACCTGGACATCGCCGGCACCGCGTGGAAGAGCGGCGCGGCCAAGGGCGCCACCGGCCGTCCGGTGCCGCTGCTGACGCAGTTCCTGATGGACCGCGCCGCCTGAGCGCGGCGCCACTGAGCCAGAGCGGAAACCGTCCATGACGCGCATCGACTTCCACAGCAACGTGCCGGACGTGCTCGGCTATGTCTGCCGGCTGGTCCGCAAGGCCTACGGCGCCGGGCAGAAGGTGGTGATCCACGGCGCGCCGGCGCAGCTTGCGGACCTCGACGCGCGCCTGTGGACCTTCTCCGCGCTGGACTTCCTGCCGCATTGCGGGCTGGAAAGCCCGCATGCGGCGGCGACGCCGATCCTGCTGGCCGCCACCACCGAGGGCGTGCCGCACCACCAGCTGCTGATCAACCTGGCTGACGAAGCGCCGGCGCAGTTTGCCAGCTTCGAGCGGCTGATCGAGGTGGTCGGCGCCGGCGACGCCGCGCGCGAGGCCGGCCGCCAGCGCTACCGCTTCTACCGCGAACGCGGCTATCCGCTGACGCACCACGACATCGGCCAGCCCAAGGGAGACGCCGCATGAGCGAACGCACCACCTCGCGGGTGATCCCGCGGCCGGAACCGCACGACAGCATCCCGCTGCTGACCGAGGTCGTCGACCTGCCGGATGCCGACACCGAAGCGCCGGCGCAGGCGGGCGCTGCGGCGGACGACGGCGTGATCGACACCTTTGGCATGGACGATGCCGGCATGGTGATGCAAGTGGGCGACACCGGGGACGCCGCGCTGGACGACGCGATCGTGCCGGCCCAGCCCGCAGCCGGGACGGACACCGCCACGGACACCGGCGACGACGACCTGCGCGCAGTGCGCACCGAGCTGCTGAGCCGCGTGATGATGCGCTTTCGCACCGAATGGCCGCAGGTGGTGGCGGCCCACACCGAAGCCACGCTGCAGTCCCGGCTGGCGCCGCTGACGGCGCAGCTGGCCAGCGAGCTGACCCAGTCGCTGGAAGCGCGGCTGGTGGAGTGGCTGGACGCGACGCTGGAGGAGATGGAGAAATCGCCGGGAACGGACTGAGGGCTTTCTCCCTTCTTCCGCTTGCGCGAGAGGGCAGCCTCTGCCAGGAGCGAGGGTACTGCAAGCGCTCTGCACACAAAAAAGCCTGCGATACCTCGCAGGCTTTTTGCCATCCGCCGCCCCGCACTCAGTCCGTCACCGCGCCCTTGCTCGCCGTTGACGCCAGCCGCGCGAACTTCGCCAGCACTCCGCGCGTATAGCGCGGCGCGGGTGCTTTCCAGCTGGCGCGGCGCCTGGCCAGTTCTTCTTCCGGCACGTTCAGCTGCAGCAGCAGCTGGTGCGCGTCGATGGTGATCGAGTCGCCCTCCTGCACCAGCGCGATGGTGCCGCCGACGTACGCTTCCGGCGCGACGTGGCCCACCACCATGCCCCAGGTGCCGCCCGAGAAGCGGCCGTCGGTGATAAAGCCGACCGATTCGCCCAGGCCCTTGCCGATGATGGCCGAGGTCGGCGCCAGCATTTCCGGCATGCCGGGGCCGCCCTTGGGGCCGAGGTAGCGCAGCACCAGGATGTCGCCGGCGTTGATGCGGTCGGCCAGGATCGCGTCCATCGCGCTTTGCTCGTCCTCGAACACGCGCGCCGGTCCGGTGATGACCGGGTTCTTCAGGCCGGTGATCTTGGCGACCGCGCCTTCTTCGGCGAGGTTGCCCTTGAGGATGGCCAGGTGGCCCTCGGCGTAGAGCGCCCGCTCGATCGGCAGGATCACGTCCTGGTCGGCGCGCGGGGCGTCGGGCACGTGCTCGAGTTCCTCGGTCAGGGTGCGGCCGGTGATGGTAATGCAGTCGCCGTGCAGCAGGCCGGCCTTGAGCAGGATCTTCATCACCTGCGGGATGCCGCCGGCGCGGTGCAGGTCGGTTGCCACGTACTGGCCCGAGGGCTTGAGGTTGCAGAGGACCGGCACCTTGCGGCGGATGCGCTCGAAGTCGTCGATGGTCCATTCCACCTCGGCGGCATGCGCGATCGCCAGGTAGTGCAGCACCGCGTTGGTGGAGCCGCCGGTGGCCATGATCAGCGCCACCGCGTTCTCGATCGACTTGCGCGTGATGATGTCGCGCGGCTTGAGATCCCGCTTGACGGCCTCGACCAGCACGCGCGCCGATGCGGCGGCGCTGTCGACCTTTTCCTGGTCCGGATTGGCCATGGTCGACGAATACAGCAGCGACATGCCCAGCGCCTCGAACGACGAGCTCATGGTGTTGGCGGTATACATGCCGCCGCACGAGCCGGTGGACGGGCAGGCGTTCCGTTCCACCCCTTCAAAGTCTTCCTCGCTCATGCGTCCCGCGGTGAACTCGCCGACGGCCTCGAACGACGACACGATGGTCAGGTCCTTGCCCTTCCAGTGGCCCGGCTTGATGGTGCCGCCGTAAACGTAGATGCCCGGCACGTTGGTGCGCGCCAGCGCGATCATGCCGCCCGGCATGTTCTTGTCGCAGCCGCCGATCACCACCACGCCGTCCATCCACTGGCCCTGGGCCGCGGTCTCGATGCAGTCGGCGATGACCTCGCGCGAGATCAGCGAGTACTTCATGCCCTCGGTGCCCATCGACATGCCGTCCGAAATGGTGGGCGTGCCGAACACCTGCGGGTTGGCGCCGGCGGCCCGGATCGCCTCGATGGCCGCGTCGGCCAGGCGCTGCAGGCCGGCATTGCACGGAGTGATGGTCGAATGGCCGTTGGCGATGCCCACCATCGGCTTGTCGAAGTCCTCCTTCTGGTAGCCGAGCGCGTAGTACATCGAGCGGTTGGGGGAGCGCGCCACGCCTTGCGTGATGTGCCGGGAGCGCTTGTTGAATGCCATGGTGGGAGTCTCCGGGATCCTTGTTATATGCCGCCGCGGGCGCGCGGCGGGCGCTGTGATGGGGCAAGAATGACGCGTGCGTTTTGGCGTGTCAAATGGATTGTTCGGGCGCCGGCGGGCGCTGGTCCCGGGTGCCGCCGCGCCGGGCGCCGCGGGGATTTGTGACATCATTACGGGCTACGATGCGTGCGCGGACCTGGCGTTGGCATTGCCGTGCAACCTTCGCCGCACCCGCGCGTCTTACCTGGCGCCGCACGGCCGGCGCCGCCGCCGCCTCACAACCACCATTCACGTCAACATGCTGATTCATCCCCAGTTCGACCCGGTTGCCATCCACCTGGGCCCGCTTGCGATCCGCTGGTACGGGCTGATGTACCTGGCCGGGTTCGTCATGTTCCTGTGGTTCGGGCGCCTGCGCATCCGCCAGCCGCATATCGCCGCCAAGGGCTGGACCACGCGCGACCTCGACGACATGCTGTTCTTCGGCGTGCTGGGCGTGATCCTGGGCGGGCGGCTCGGCTACGTGCTGTTCTACAAGCCGTCGTACTACCTGTCGCATCCGATGGAGATCTTCAAGGTATGGGAGGGCGGCATGGCCTTCCATGGCGGCTTTCTTGGCGTGGTGGTGGCGATGTGGCTGTTCGGCCGGCTGCGCCGGCGCCACTGGATGGAAGTGACCGATTTCATCGCGCCGATGATCCCCTGCGGGCTGGCCGCCGGGCGCATCGGCAACTTCATCAACGGCGAGCTGTGGGGGCGCGCCACCGATCTGCCGTGGGGCATGATCTTCCCGCAGGCCGGCGACAACATCCCGCGCCATCCGTCGCAGCTCTACCAGTTTGCCGGCGAGGGCGTGGCGCTGTTCATCCTCCTGTGGCTGTTCGCGCGCAAGCCGCGGCCGATGGGCGCGGTGTCGGGCGTCTTCCTGATCGGCTACGGCGCGTTCCGCTTCGCCGCCGAATTCGCGCGCGAGCCCGACAACTTCCTGGGCCTGCTGGCGCTGAAGCTATCGATGGGGCAGTGGCTGAGCCTGCCGATGATCCTGGCGGGCATTGCCATGGTGATCTGGGCCTACCGCCGCCAGCCCGGCGCCGGCGCACCGCAGCCGGCGGCCTGAGCCAGGCTATTTGCCGGCGCGGCGCAGCGCGTCGATGCGCGCCTGGGTATGCGGGTGCGTGGACAGGAAGTCTTCGGCAGGGTCTGCGCCGGCATCGGCCGGCTTGCCTTCGCGCTGCTCCAGCGCGACCAGCACGTCGGCCAGCGCCGCCGGGGGCAGGCCGTTGCGCTGCATGATCTCGATCGCATAGGCATCGGCCTCGCGCTCGTGGTCGCGTGAATAGCGCAAGGTCAGCATGGCGGCAGGCACGCCCGCCAGCACCGAAGAGATATCGCCGAACAGGTAGGCCGACAGCGCGGCCAGTGCCGATCCCTGGATCACCTGCTGCAGACCGTGGCGTCGCGCCACGTGGCCCGCTTTGTGGGCCAGCACCCCCATCAGGCCGGCGCCGCTGCCCGCCAGGCGCACCAGTTCGTCGGTGACGATGATGGTGCCGCCCGGCAAGGCCAGCGCATTGGCGCCGATTTCGCCGCCCTGGCGGAACAGGATCTGGTAGTCGTGCGCGGTATCGCGCGGGCGCCGCAGCGCCGCGAAGCCGGCGCGGATGCGGGCCTGCTCGGCGGCCGGCAGCTGCGTCGGCGCAAGCATGCCGTTGTCCAGGCTCTCCAGCGTCAGCTGGCCGAGCCGGGCCTCCAGTTCGGCTGGCACCGCGCGTGCCATCATGCCCGCGCCCCACGGCAGCAAGACGTAATAGCCCAGCACCAGCACCGCCACCAGCGCCGCCACGGCCAGGCCGGCCAGGCGCCAGCTGTTCTGCGCGCGCGCCACCAGGCCGTCGCGATGGCCGGTGGCGGCCAGCATCTGGTCGAAGGCGGCATGGTCGGTGACCTCGCAGAAGGCGCCGTCGGCGAAGGTGACCAGCCGCGGCGCGCGGCGCACGCGCTCCGACACGCGCAGCTGCGACAGCGGCGCGCGCCGCAATTCGGTGCCGTCGGCGTCGCGCAGCACGGCCTGCTGCGCCTCCACGGCGAGCGTGGCCGGATGCGCGCGCGACGAGCGCCCGTCGAAGAAGGTGACCGGGACCATGGCGCGTCAGAGCGCGATGTCGATGTCGTACCAGTCTACCGCCGCGTCGCCCAGCGCGCCCACTTGCTGGGCTGCGCCGGCGACGAAGCTGTCGAGCGGGCCCGCCGCGAGCAGGGTCACGCACTGCAGCCGGTAGCGCGTGGCGCGCACGCGCGCGAACGGCAGGAACAGGCCAAGCGTCAGCGCGATTGCAATCAGGTTGGTGACAAAGATAAAGACCATGCGCGCGGCGCTGACTTCGCTGCGGAACGCGTGCGGCGCCAGCGTGGTGTGGCTCCACACCACGTTCTGCAGCCGCGCCATCAGGTAGGGGCTGACCGACAGCATGCCCAGGTAGAAGCCGGCGATGCCGAAGCCAAGCAGCGCCGCCGCGCCGAAATTGCCGATCCCCGGCGCCATCACGAAGCCGGCCACGGCCATCGCCAGGGTGCCCGCCAGCACCACGCCGAAGGCGCGCAGGTAGGCCCGGTAGAAATCGCCCGCGCCGGCGTGGAAGCCGAACGGTGCGGTGCCGAAGCGGGTGTGGTTGTGCTGGTAGCGCTTGAAGCGCTGGTGCGCCAGCGGCCCCAGCAAACCCAGTGTGGCCACCGCGGCCAGCGGCCACAGCACGAAGACCCGGTAGGCCTCGGCATCGCCGCCGGTGAAGCCGAAGCGCAGCCCGCGGTAGCTGGAGTTGGCCATGCGGAAGCGCAGCGAGCGCACCAGCAGCAACGGGAACACCGCCAGCAGCACCAGCAGCATCGCCAGCGCCAGGAACGGCGAGAAGGTCGACGCGAACTGGAACGCGATCACCAGCCCGAACACGATGGCCCGGCCCTTGAGGATCGCCGACGGCTTGCCGTGGTAGTCGAAGCTGGCGCCGTCCAGCCGCGTATTGCGATAGAAGTACTGCAGCGTGCGCACCTTGGCCCAGGCGGAATAGATGCCCAGGGTGACGATGGTCAGCAGCGCATTGACGATCCAGATCCGGAAATACTCCGAGCCCGATCCGGTGAAGCTCAGCCCGAGCGGCCGCAGCGCTGCAGCGCGAGGGCCGGTGGGGGCTGCCGGTTCAGCCGGGGTGTCCAGGGTGAAATCGCTGCCAGCTTGCATGGCGTGAGCTCCAGATTGAGATGCGATGGATACAGGAAAACCGGCGGGACGCCGTTAAGGGAAGCCGCGGTGGCCGGCACCTGTTTCAAAAACGCAACGATGGCAATTCAGGTAATTGCGGCGACGGCCTCACATTCTGGCACCGATAAATATCGCCGACGGCACAATTTGCATGGCAGCGCGCCGCCAGTCTATGCCGCAAGGTCGACACCATGGAAAACCCTCGTAACACTTTGGAAACATCCTGTTACACTGATCTCATCCTGTAACAAATTTCGGTTCGGTGCCATCCATAAAATCAAGGGCTTAGCCCGACTGGCACGTAAATCGCTAGTAGGATTGTTACAAGATGAGCGGCGAGCCACAGCCGCCGACGGCAGTGCCAGGGGGGAGTACGGCTCTTCGGGTCGAGAGTTACGCTAGCCGCGCTGCACGGATCAAAGGGCACGGGAAAATCCACGCGCTTTGGCGCGTTTGCAACAGGGGTGGCGCGGGGCCAGCGCCAGGTCAATCCATGGACCCACGCGACGGATGCATTCGTATCCGCCAGCGATGAATCACGCAGTACAGCAGTTCTTTTCAGGCGCGGGCGTCTCCTTGCGGGGAGGCAAGGGACGCCCGCCGCACCTCATCACATCATTCCCGCTCAATCAGCGCGCCCGACCTTGCGGCGCACCATCGAAAGTCCTTGTATCGTTCGCGTCCTAATCCATAATTATGAATTATGGGATCCGGTGCACACGCCATTGGATCCTCCGCGCGATACAGGAGGAGGCATGCGCATCGTCCAGCAGGCGCTGTATCTGGAAGTGGCAGACCGGCTGCGCGCCATGATCGACGCGCATACGCTGGTGCCGGGCGCATGGATCGACGAAAGCGCGATGGCCGAAACGCTGGGCATCTCGCGCACGCCGCTGCGCGAGGCGCTCAAGGTGCTTGCCGCCGAAGGCCTGGTGCGGCTGGAGCCGCGCCGCGGCTGTTTCGTCAATGAACTGTCCGAGCAGGACCTCGACGAGATTTTTCCGCTGATGGCGCTGCTCGAAGGGCGCTGCGCCTACGAGGCCGCCTGCAACGCCACCCGCGCCGACCTCGACGCGCTCGACGGCCTGCACGCCGACCTGGCGCGCTATGCGCAGGCCGGCGATATCGACGCCTACTACGAGACCAACGCCCAGATCCATGAAGCGATCCAGCGGCTGGCGGGCAACCGCTGGCTGAGCGGGCTGATCAGCGACCTGCGCAAGGTGCTGCGGCTGTCGCGCCACAAGAGCCTGAAGCTGCCGGGGCGGATCCACGAATCCTGCGCCGAGCACCTGAGCGTGTTTGCCGCGCTCAAGGCGCGCGACCCGGAAGGTGCCGAAGCCATGATGAAGACCCACTTGCTGCGCCAGCGCGGCGCGCTGCAGGCGCTCGATGCCGGCGGCGCCGCGCTGGCGGCGGACGTCAAGGCCGTGCGTGCCCCGCCGGCCTTGCGCGTGGCGAGCGCGGAAGACTAGCTCCCGCACCCCGCTACGCCACGCCAGTCAGAGTTTCCCCCACGTTCACATCGATGCATCAAGGCAGGTACCGCATGAACTCCTTCGATACGGGTGACCAGAAGATCAGCGCGCCGCTGGGCGAGAGCGAGCCGTCCAGTTCCAATATCCTGTCGCGGCTGGGCCGCTGGTGGGGGCGCAAGGGCGAGGTCGACGCCAAGGCCAATGGCGATGCCACGGCCGTCACGCTGGCCGATGGCGAGGCGCCGCTGCCGGCGCGGGTGGTGCGCCGCCAGCGCGAGCAACTGCGCCTGTGCTTCGATGCGCGCCTGACCGACGGCGCCGCCAATGCCGCCGCGCAGGCCTGGCAGGCCGAATACGAAGCCGCCGGCGAGGCCACGCGCCGCGGCATGCTGGCGGTGCTGGCCGAGGTGGCCAGCAGCGGCAGCGAAGACACCGCAGCCGAGGGCGACAAGGGCACGCGCGCGGGCCAGGCGCAGTCCAACGCCCGCATCCGCTTCTTCAAGCGGCTGGCCGCGCTGCATGGCCAGCGCGGCAACAGCGCCTGCGGCCTGCACTTCCTGATCCAGCTGCGCGCCGACATGCTGCGCTGGCAGCGCCGCATGCCCGGGCTGCGACCGCTCGACGATGACCTCGAGGCCTTGTTTTCCAACTGGTTCGACGTCGGCCTGCTGGAGCTGCAGCCGATCACCTGGGACTCGCCCGCGTCGCTGCTGGAAAAGCTGATCCGCTACGAGGCCGTGCACGAGATCGCCTCGTGGACTGACCTGCGCAACCGGCTCGATTCCGACCGCCGCTGCTACGCCTTCTTCCACCCGCGCATCCCGCGCGAGCCGCTGATCTTCGTCGAGGTGGCCTTCGCCCCGGAGATGGCCGCCGACGTCCACACCCTGCTGGACGAAGCCGCGCCGCTGGAAGACCTGCGCCGCGTCAAGTGGGCGATCTTCTATTCAATCAGCAATACCCAGGCGGGGCTGCGCGGCGTCAGCTTCGGCAATTTCCTGCTCAAGCGCGTGATCGAGGAAGTGCAGCGCGAATTCCCGAAAGTGAAGCAGTTCGCCACGCTGTCGCCGATCCCCGGGTTTGCCGACTGGCTGCGCAAGCAGGACGGCGAAGCCGTGGCGCGCGTGCTGGGCGACAAGCGGCTGGCGCGCTGGAGCGAGCGGCACGGCAATGCGCCCGCCGACGGCGCGGCGTGGCTGGAGGCGCTGGCGCCGGATGCCGCCGATGCCGTGGTGCGCGACACCGCGCTGACCCTGGCCGCGCATTTCCTGGTGCGCGAACGCAACCAGTCGATGCCGGCCGACCCGGTGGCGCGTTTCCACCTTGGCAACGGCGCCTGCGTGGAGCGGCTCAACTGGGGCGCAGACCTGTCGCGCAAGGGCCGCAGCCAGAGCTGCGGCATGATGGTCAATTACCTTTACGTGCCCGAGGCGCTGGATGACAATCTGGCACGCCTGGGCGCAGGCAACCCGCGCATCAGCCGCAGCGTCGGGAAGCTGCTGTGATCCTGGTCCGGTCACGGCAATCGCCCTTGCCCTCGTGCCGGCGCCGCCGCGCGCGCCGTGTCGTTTTGACGGGAGCCCTGTCGTAGAAGCAAAGCCGGCCGCGCTGCGTCCCTGCGGACGCGCGCGGCGATCAGATTGACTTTCCAGAAGAGAGAGGAGACAAAGATGAATCGTCGTCAGTTCAGCCTGGCCGCGTGCGCGCGCGCAGCGGGCCTGGTCCTTGGCGTGGCCGGCATCGGTGCCGGCGCCATGCTGGCCGCCCCGGCGCACGCCGATACCTGGCCGTCCAAGCCGGTCACCGTGATCGTGCCGTTCCCCGCCGGCGGCGGCACCGATGCCTTCGCGCGCCCGCTCACCGCGCAGCTGTCCAAGCAGTTGGGCAAGCAGTTCGTGATCGACAACCGCGGCGGCGCCGGCGGCACGGTCGGCGCCAGCCTCGCGTCCAAGGCCGCGCCGGACGGCTACACCGTGTTTATCGGCGGCGCCCACCACGCCATCGCGCCGTCGTTCTACAAGAAGCTGGACTACGACATCGAGAAGGATTTCATTCCGGTCACGGTGATCGCGCAGCCGCCGCAGGTGGTGGTGGTCAATCCCAACCGCGTCAAGGCCAATACGCTGCAGGAGCTGATCGCCTACGCCCGCGCCAACCCCGGCAAGCTGAACTACGGCTCGGCCGGCAACGGTTCGTCGCACCACCTGGCGGGCGAGCTGTTCAAGATCCAGACCAAGACCTTCATCACCCATATCCCGTACAAGGGCGCCGGCCCGGCACTGTCCGACCTGATCGCGGGCCAGGTCGACCTGATGTTCGACGGCCTCGGCTCGTCGGCGCAGCATATCCGCGCGGGCCGTATCAAGGCGCTGGCGGTGGCGTCGACCAAGCGCTCGCCCGCTTTCCCCAACGTGCCGACCGCGGCCGAGGCCGGCGTGCCCAACTACGAGGTGTCGACCTGGTACGCGATGTGGGTGCCCAAGGGCACGCCGAAAGACATTGTCGACCGCCTCTACGCCGAGACCGAGAAGGCGCTGAACACGCCGGAGCTGAAGCAGGTCTGGCTGAACAACGGTTCGGAAACGCCGGCGTTCACGCCGGAGCAGTTCGGCCAGTTCCAGCACGCCGAGATCCGCCGCTGGGCCCAGGTGGTGCAGCAGTCCGGCGCCAAGATGGACTGACGCAACGTTATGCCTATGCCGATCCGAACCCGGGGGATGCGCCCATGAGCGGCACCGTGCGTTTTGCCACGCAGGGCACCACCGCCACCGTGACGCTGGCGCACGCGGGCAAGCTCAACGCCATTTCCGCGCAGATGTGGCGCGAGCTGGCGGCGGGCTTTGCGCGCCTGTCGGCGGATACCTCGCTGCGCTGCGTGGTGGTGCGCGGCGCCGACGGCAACTTTGCCGCCGGCGCCGACATTGCCGAGTTTCCCGCCGAGCGCGGCGACCAGGCCGCGGTGCGCCACTACCACATGGCCACCATCGCGCCCGCGCTGGCGGCGGTGGCGCAATGCACGCACCCCACCGTGGCGATGATCGAAGGCGTGTGCGTGGGCGGCGGGCTGGAAATCGCCTGCCATTGCGACCTGCGCATCGCCGCGTCGGACAGCCGCTTCGGCGTGCCGATCAACCGGCTGGGCTTCCCGATGGCGCCCGGCGAGCTGCAAGGCCTGCTGGCGCTGGCGGGCCGCGCCGCGGCGCTCGAGATCTTGCTCGAAGGCCGCGTCTTCGATGCCGCCGAGGCGCGCGACAAAGGCCTGCTGACGCGCGTGGTCGAGCCGGCCGCGCTGGCCGCCGAGGTCGACGCCACGGTTCGCCGCATTGCCGCCGGCGCGCCCGCCGCGGCGCGCATCAACAAGGCCACCATCCATCGGCTGGCGCCATCGCCGGCGCCGCTGTCGCCGGCCGACCTGGACGCCCATTTCGCCTATGCCGAAGGCGCGGACCACGCCGAAGGCGTCGCGGCCTTCCTGGCGCGCCGGCCACCACGGTTTCGCGGGGAGTAGGGCGCGCCGACGGCACTGCTTCCCAACATCGATGACTTCGCTTTTCAGCCCGCTTTTTCAGTCTTTCGTTCGCTCCCTGCCATGAACGCCAACCTGTTCGCCCTGTTCGCATCCCGCTTCCCCGCTGACCGTACCGCCTGCTGCATCGAGACACACGATGGCCTGTACTACAGCTGGGACGACCTTGACCGCGCCACCGCCAAGCTGGCCAACCTGCTGGCATCGCTGCACCTGCCCGAAGGCGCGCGCGTGGCGGTGCAGGTGGAAAAATCCCCCGAAGCGCTGTTCCTGTACCTGGCCACGCTGCGCGCGGGCTATGTCTACCTGCCGCTGAACACGGCCTACCAGGAGGCCGAGATCGATTACTTCGTCGGCAACGCCGAGCCGTCGGTGGTGGTCTGCAGCAGCAAGAATTTCGGCTGGGTCTCGAAGGTGGCGTTCCGCCACGGCGTGAACCATGTGTTTACGCTGGACGACGACCGCAGCGGCTCGCTGCTGTCGCGCGCGGCGGGCAAGCCCGATACCTTCGAGACGGTGGCGCGCGCCGACGATGACCTCGCGGCCATCCTCTATACCTCCGGCACCACCGGCCGCAGCAAGGGCGCGATGCTGACCCATCGCAACCTCGCCTCCAATGCGCAGACGCTGCATGACTTCTGGGGCTGGCGCAGCGACGACGTGCTGCTGCACATGCTGCCGATCTTCCATGTGCACGGCCTGTTCGTCGCGTCGCATGGCGCGCTGCTGGCGGGCGCCAAGATGATCTGGGCGCCGAAGCTCGACATGGCGCAAGTGCTGAAATTCCTGCCGCGCTGCACCGTGATGATGGGCGTGCCGACCCACTACGTGCGCATGCTGCAGGAGCCGCGCTTCGACGACGACACCTGCCGCCGCATGCGCCTGTTCGTGTCGGGTTCGGCGCCGCTGCTGCTGGAAACCTTCGACGCCTTCCGCGAGCGCACCGGCCATACCATCCTGGAACGCTACGGCATGAGCGAGACCGTGATGCTGGTATCGAACCCGTATGACCCGGCGCTGGGCGAGCGCATCGGCGGCACCGTGGGCATGCCGCTGCCGGGCGTGTCGGTGCGCGTGGTCGACGGCGAAGGCAAGGCCTGCGCGCCGGGCGAGATCGGCAATGTCGAAGTGCAGGGGCCGAACGTGTTCAAGGGCTACTGGCGCATGCCGGAGAAGACCAGGGAAGAGTTCACCGACGACGGCTGGTTCAAGACCGGCGACGTCGGCCGCTTCGGCGGCGCCATCGTCACCCAGGCCGGCGAGCGCACGGTGCCGGACCACTACCTGACGATCGTCGGACGCAGCAAGGACCTGATCATCTCGGGCGGCTACAACGTCTACCCGAAGGAAATCGAAAGCTTTATCGACGAGATGCCGGGCGTGGCCGAGAGCGCCGTGATCGGCGTGCCGCACGCGGATTTCGGCGAGGCGGTGGTGGCGGTGGTGGTGCGCAAGCCCGGTGCCGACATCGACGAGGGGGCGCTGATCGGCACGCTCAAGGGCCGCATCGCCAACTTCAAGGTGCCCAAGCGGGTGCACGTGGTGGACGAACTGCCGCGCAATACCATGGGCAAGGTGCAGAAGAACGTGCTGCGGGAACAGTTCGCGGTGCTTTGACTTCCGGAAGCTGAGGGTTTGCTCCCCTCTCCCGCTTGCGGGAGAGGGAGTACACCGTCGCAAGACGGGTCGTCTCGTTTACTCCAACATCCTTACTTCAGCATCTGCACCGACCCGTTCACCGACACCGTGACCTGGGTCTTGCCGCCTTCGACCGGCACCGGCACCGCGGCGTCGGCCATCATGGCCTTGGCGGCGCCGTACATGCGCGGCACCGGCGGCACCATGCCGGTCTCGTTCACACTGACTTCGCGGATGGTAAAGCTGTTGTAGCCGAACAGCCTGGTGGTGGCCTGCGCCTTGCTGCGGAACGAGGCGATGGCCTGCTCGGCGAGCTTGGCTTCGGCGGCCTCGCGCGCTTCGCGCGACAGCGAGAAGGCGATGTTCTGCACCTGCATCTGGCTGGCCAGCTCGCCCGCGAGCTTGGACACCGCCGAGAAGTCGCGCGACTTCAGGATGACCTCCGAGCGCCCGCGCCAGGTGCTGATGCGGCCGTTGCGGTCGGTGCTGGGGTGGATGGTGAAGCCGCCGGATTCGGCGGTCACGCCCTGCACGCGGCGCGCCTGCGTGATGACGGCCTGGGTCCGGCTCGACAGGCCCGAGGAGATCGCGGCCGGTTCCGCGCCTTCCTGCTCCGCGGCCAGCGTCAGGTGCACGATATCGGTCGGCACTTCGGTGACGGCCTGCGCGGTCAGCGACAGCACGCCCGACGGCGTTTCCGTGGGACCGCCGTGGGCCGAGGCGACGACGGCGGTGGTGCCGAGCAGGGTGGCGGCGAGCCATTGTTTCATGTGGTTCTCCCAATCAAACGTGATGGGTATCAGACGTGGCCGCAGGCGCGATCGTTCCGCGACATTGCAAACGATTGTTGCGACGCCGCCGCGCGCAGGGTCTCGTTCCCCCGTGCGGGTGACGCGCGTTGTCAGAACGCCTGCCAGGCCTTCCACAACATATACGTGGCCAGGCACAGCAGCAGCACCGCAAAGACCTTGCGCAGCTGGCCCACATCCATGCGGTGGGCGGTGCGCGCGCCCAGCGGCGCGGTCAGCACGCTGGCCGCGGCGATCACCAGCAGCGCCGGCAGGTAGAGATAGCCGAGCGAGGCCGCCGGCAGTCCGGGCGCGTGCCAGCCGCTCCAGATATAGCCCGCCACGCTGGCCGCGGCGATCGGGAAGCCGAGCGCGGCCGAGGTCGCCACCGCGTTGTGGATCGGCACATTGCACCAGGTCATGAACGGCACCGAGACAAAGGCGCCGCCGGCGCCCACCAGGCTCGACAGGAAGCCGATCACGCCGCCCGCGCCGGCCATGCCGGCAAAGCCCGGCAGCTGGCGCCCGGGCCTGGGCCGGCGGTTGCGCAGCATCTGCAGCGCCGAGAAGCCGACGAAGCCCGCGAACGCCAGCGACAGCCAGCTGGTCTTCAGCGCCGCGAAGACCTTGCCGCCCCCAACCATGCCGCCGATCACGATGCCGGGCGCCAGCGCCAGCACGATCGGCCAGCGCACCGCGCCGCGCTTGTGATGCGCGCGCACGGACGACAGCGAGGTGAACAGGATGGTGCCCATCGAGGTGGCGATGGCCATATGGACGATGGCTTCGCCGGCGAAGCCCAGGCTGGTGAACAGCAGCGTCAGGAACGGCACCATCATCATGCCGCCGCCCACGCCGAGCAGGCCGGCGCAGAATCCGGTGAAGGCGCCCAGCGCGAGCAGGGCGGGGATCAGCACCGGCAGGTTGTCGAACGGCATCGTGTCAGCAAGTCGTTGTTATTGTCGTCAGCCTTGGCGCGCAAGGCCTGGTTCGTTGCGGCGGCGCTCGGCCGGTCAGTCCATCAGCTTGCCGGTGATATAGCGCCATTCCGCCGGCGTCACCGGCGTGATCGAGAGCCGGTTGCCGCGCCGGAGCACCACCATGTCGGCCAGCGCTTCATGCTCGCGCAGCTCGGCCAGCGCAATCAGGCGGCTCTTGCGTTCGAAGCGCACGTCGACCAGCAGCCAGCGCGGCGCCTCGGCCTTCGAGGCGGCGTCGAAATACGGGCTGTTGCGGTCGAACTGCGTAGGGTCGGGGTAGGGCGCGGAGCAGACCTCGGCCAGTCCGGCGATGCCGGGCTCGGGGCACGACGAGTGGTAGAACAGCACGCCGTCGCCGACCTGCATGGCGTCGCGCATGAAGTTGCGCGCCTGGTAGTTGCGCACGCCGGTCCACGGCAGCGTCTGTTGCCGGGCCAGGTCGTCGATGCTGGCTTCGTCCGGTTCCGATTTCATCAGCCAGTACTGGCGGGCGCGTTGGTTCTGGTTAGGGCTCACGGCGCTGCTCAGGAAACGAAGGCAGGTGCGAAAAAACACCGGCAAGCATGCGGGCAGGCATGCAGGCAAGAAAAAAGGCGATGGTTCAGAAAACCACCGCCTTTTTAGGGGTCCCCGCCTCGGCCGCTGGGTCGGCATCCTGAACCCAAGTGAGGTTCAGAGTGGCTGCGGAAGTCGCATTTCGGGTACATCATCCACTCAGGGAGTCCAGGCCAGGCCCGGACTATGAATGCGACGACGCGCTCGCCCACGCGACATAATCCCGCACCATGCAATGCATATCGGTTCAAGGAGTTTATGACCCTCACGAACCAGGCAGGGAAACTGTCAAACGTCTGACTGTCCACGTGCTGGATGTCAGACGTTTGCCGTTTCTAACAAGGATGGGATGAAAACGGCGGCCAGGCGCGATAACCTGACCTGTCAGCTGCACTTCTGTAGTGCCTCGTGCAGTCTGGCTACACTATACACCGCGTTGCAGGGCATACCAAGTGTGCTCGCGCGTGTCGTTACATTTTGCCGGCAGCGCGGCATCCGCAGCACATCCCCCCTTGCCGCTCAACCGCGCGTACCGGTGCCCACGTGGGCATATTGCCGCAGCGCTTCGTCGGCGCGATCGTTCAGTTCGCGGATGCGCGCGCGGATAGCGTCGACCGGGATCGCGCCCTCGGCCTGCTGCTTGCGCTGCAGCGACAGCAGGTCCGAGGCGATGCTGATGGCGGCCATCACCGCCACGCGCTCGACGCCCTTGGCGGCGCTGCCGGTGCGCAGCTTGTTCATCTGCGTGTCGACCAGGGCCACGGCCTCGAGCAGCGCGGCCTCGTTCTCGGGCGCGATGGCAAAGCGGTAGGCCTGGCCGGCGATGTTGACTTCGACTTGCTTGTTGCTCATGCGTGTTCTCCGGGGGCCTTGTGCGCGTCGGCGCCCTGCGCCACGGCCTCTTCGCCGAGCAGGTCGAGCTGGCGCGTGTCGCTGGCGGTCGGCAGCTTGTCAAGGATGGACTGGATGCGCAGTTGCGCTTCCTCGATCTTGATATTGAGCAGTTCGCGGTCGGCGGCCATGGCCTCGCGCTCGCCGCGCAACTGCGCGGCTTCGCCCTCCAGCCGCGCGATCTCGTCGCGCAGCCGCTGGTTCTCCGCCGCCAGGGTGTCCGCATGGTGCAGCACGCGCCCGATCTTGGCGGCCAGTTGTTCGAGTTCGGTGAGCATAGGGCCTGTCATGATGGGAGTAGTGTCAGGTATCGCGATTCTAGCCGATGCGCCGGCATGCACAATGCGGAGGAAAGGTTTGTGACCGGCCGCCCGCATGGAAGTTGCAGGCTTCTGCACCCAAGACGCCGCGAGAGTGTGACAAAACGCTACCAGGCGAGCCATGCGAGCAGTGGGGTCGTCGCGTTGACGCGGGGGGCGAAACGCCATAGACTCGCGCACGTTCCAGGTGCTCGCCCTTTTCGTCCCTGGCGAAAGGGCAGTTCAACGGGAAACAGGGAGCCGGGCCGGCTGCGCGCCGGAGAGGCCAACCTGTGCTGCCCCCGCAACGGTAAGCGACCGCGGTGCGCATGCGCCAGCCACATCGCTGGCAAGGCCCGATCCGTCATCGGATGCCAGCCACATGCCCGCAGGACCGGCCACACGCCACTGAACCGCAGGTTCGGGAAGGCGCCGGTTCCGTGTCGCCAGCCCGGATACCGGCCTGAACGCGGGCTGCCGCCCGTGCGCGGCACGCCTCATCGCCATATGGCCCGCGGGGGAACGGGCCCGGCCGTTCCTATCCAGTCCTGCATCATGCGTTCATCGCTTCACAGGTCGACCCGCCCGGCAAGCCCGGCGGTGCGTCCGTCCGTGCCCGCCATCCTGGCGGCCATGGCCTCGTTCACCCTCGTTCCCGGTACCGCTTCCGCGCAGGCGGCGGACAGCCGCGCCGCGCAGCTGGCGCCGGTGGTGGTCACGTCCACCCGCACCGCGCAGTCGATCACCGAGGCGCTGCCGCATACCACGGTGGTCACGCAGCAGGACATCGCCAATGCGCAGGCGCCCGACCTGCGCACGTTGCTGCGCAGCCAGGCCGGCGTGGAGTTCGCGACCAACGGCGGCATGGGCAGCAATACCTCGCTGTTCATGCGCGGCGCCAACTCCAACCAGACCCTGATCCTGGTGGACGGGGTGCGGGTGTCGTCGGCCAGCAGCGGCACCGCGCAGCTGGCCAATATCCTGCCCGACCAGATCGACCGCATCGAGGTGGTGCGCGGCAACGTCTCGGCGCTGTACGGCTCGGACGCGATCGGCGGCGTGGTGCAGATCTTCACCAAGAGCGGCGCGGGCCAGGCGCCGGCGGCCAACGCGGCGGTGGAGTACGGCAGCAACAATACGCGCCAGGGCACGGTCGGCTATGGCGGCCAGGTCGGCGACACCTCGTTCAACCTGACCGGCTCGGCGTTCAAGACCGACGGCTTCTCGTCGATCAATACCAGGCAGGCGCCGCGCGCCAATCCCAACGACAACCCGTACGAGAACCAGAGCGTGTCGGGGCAGGTAAAGCACCGCTTCACGCCCAGTTGGGATGCCGGCATCACCGGCTACTACTCGAAGAGCAAGCTGTCGTTCGACAGCGCCTTCGGCCGCCCCACCGACGAGAACCGCACCAACAGCGAGCTGTACACGCTGTCGGCCTTCGTCAACGGCAAGCTGGGCGCGGACTGGACCACGCATTTCAAGCTGTCGCAGAGCGAGGACCGCAGCGATACCTTCCTCAACGACAGGCCCAACGGCACCTTCAATACCCGCAACCGCCAGTTCAACTGGCAGAACGAGTACGCGCTGGCCGCCGGCCACACGCTGCTGTTCGGCACCGACTACCTGCAGCAGGAGCTGGACTCGAGCGCCTACGGCGCGCCCACGCGCAATGTGTTCTCGGTGTTCGGCGGCTATGACGGGCGCTTCGGCAAGCACCAGCTGCAGCTCAACGCGCGCAACGACCACTATTCAGACTTCGGCAACCAGGGCAGCTTCTTCGCCGGCTACGGCTACAACCTGACCGATGCGTTCAAGCTGATCGCCAGCGTCAGCAACGCCTTCCGCGCGCCGACTTTCAACGAGCTGTACTACCCCAACTTCGGCCAGCCCAACCTGCAGCCCGAGCGCGCCAAGTCGGTCGAGGCCGGCGTGCAGTACACCACCGCCAGCGCCGGCCTGCTGCGCGTGACCGCGTTCGAGACGCGCTACCACGACCTGATCGTGTCGGCACAGCAGCCCAACGGCATGTTCCTGGCGCAGAACGTCAACCAGGCCAAGGTGCAGGGCATCGAGGCCTCGTGGCGCGCCAGCGTCTACGGCACCGACATCGGCGCCAGCGTGACTTTCCAGAACCCGGTCGACGAGCAGACCAACACCCAGCTGCTGCGCCGCGCGCGCCGCCATGCCGCGCTGGACGTGGGCCGCAATGTCGGCAACTGGCGCTTCGGCGGCGAATGGCTGCTGTCGTCGTCGCGCATGGACGCCGGCTCGCGCCGGCTGGGCGGATACGGTATCGTCAACCTCAACGCCCGCTACAACATCGACAAGCAATGGTTCATCGCCGCCCGCGTCGAAAACCTGTTCGACAAGGACTACCAGCTCGCCTACCCCTACAACACGCAGGGGCGCGCCGGCTTCATCACGCTGGGCTGGCGCCAGCGATGAGCGCGCGGGCGCGCCATGTCTGAGTGCCATGTCTGAGTTCCATGTCTGAGTTCAGGCGAGCCCTGGCGATCTGGCTGTTGCTGGCGTTCGCGGCGCTGCTGGCGTTCGCCTTGTCGCTGGCGCTGGGCAGCGTTGCGCTCGATGCGCGCGAGCTGTGGCTGGCGCTGAGCGGGACCGACACCGGCACTGCCGGCGCCATCGTGCACGAGCTGCGCCTGCCGCGCGCGGCCGCGGCCTTTGCCTGTGGCGGGCTGCTGGCGCTGTCCGGGGCGCTGATGCAGGTGCTGCTGCGCAATCCGCTGGCCGAGCCCTATGTGCTGGGCGTATCGGGCGGGGCCTCCACCGCCGCGCTGCTGGCGATGCTGGCGCTGGCGCCGTGGTGGGGCGTGCAGGCGGCCGCGGCGATCGGCGCGTTGCTGGCGATGGTGCTGGTGGCCTCGCTGGCGCGGCGCGACCTGCTGCATCCGCAGGTGCAGGGCGGCCATCGCGAAGCCGGCGCGCGGCTGCTGCTGACCGGGGTGATCCTGGCCGCCGGCTGGGGCGCGGTCATTACGCTGATCCTGTCGGTCGCGCCGGAGTCGCGGCTGCGCGGCATGCTGTTCTGGCTCACCGGCGACCTGGGCGGCACCGCCAGCTACGGTGGCGCGCTGGCCACGCTGGTGGCGGCGCTGCTGCTGGCCATGCCGATGGCGCGCGCGCTCAACGTGATGCTGCTGGGCGAGACCGTGGCGCAGTCGCTGGGCGTGCGCGTCGGCCGCGTGCGGCTGGCGACCTTCATGCTGGCCTCGCTGTGCATTGCCGCGGCCATCACCACGGCTGGCTCGATCGGCTTCGTCGGGCTGGTGGTGCCGCACCTGGTGCGGCTGGCGTGGGGCAACGACCAGCGCCTGCTGCTGCCGGCCGCGACGCTGCTGGGCGGGGCGCTGCTGATGGCAGCCGACCTGATCGCGCGTACCGTGGTGGCGCCGGCGCAGTTGCCGGTGGGCGTGATCACCGGGCTGCTGGGCGTGCCGACTTTCCTCTACCTGCTGTTGCGGAGGCCGCGATGAGCGCAGGCGCGCACTGGTCCCTGCCGCTCGCTGCCTGTCCGCGGCTGACGCTGCGCGACGTGCGCCTGCGCACCAGCCAGCGCGTGCTGGTGCAGCGCCTGAGCCTGGCCATCGGCCCGGGCGAGCTGTGGTGCATCGCCGGCCCCAACGGCGCCGGCAAGTCCACGCTGATGACCGTGCTGGCCGGATTGCGCCACGCCGACGGCGGCAGCGTCGAGATCGACGGCACCGCGCCGGCGCTGGTCGACCCCGCGGTGCTGGCGCGCCAGCGCGCCTATCTGCCGCAAGCCGTGCACGACACCTTCCCGATGCCGGTGCTCGACGCCGTGCGCGTGGGCCGCCATCCGCACCTGTCCGGCTGGGGCTGGACCGGGCGCGAGGACGACCGCATCGTGCACGACGTGATCCGCGCCATGGATATCGAGGCACTGGCCGCGCGCGATGTGCTGACGCTGTCCGGCGGCGAGCGCCAGCGCGTCTCGCTGGCCGCGGCGCTGGCGCAGCAGGCGCCGCTGCTGTTGCTGGACGAACCGGTCTCGCACCTGGACCTGCGCCACCAGATCCTGGTGCTGGAGCAGCTGGCCGCGCTGGCCAGGGCGGGGCGCCACGCCATCGTGGTGATCCTGCACGACCTCACGCTGGCGCTGCGCTACGCCACCCACGCCCTGCTGATGGCCGAAGACGGCACCGCGCTGCACGGCCCGGCCGCGCAGGTGCTGACCCCCGAACACTGCTCGCGCGCGCTGCGCACCGCCATCGTCAGCGTCAGCGACGGCGCGCATACCGCGCTGATTCCCGATGGCGCGCGCCCGACCCCACCCAACCCAGACCATGACTGAAAACCAGAACCCCGCTGTGCAAGACCCCGATCGCGATGCCCGCCACAAGGCGCGCATGGTGCGCAAGAAGGAAGTCGTCGACGCCAAGATCGCCGCCGCGCAGGACGAGCGCGGCGTGATCGTCATCACCACCGGCAATGGCAAGGGCAAGTCCAGCTCCGGCTTCGGCATGGTGGTGCGCGCGCTCGGCCATGGCATGCGCACCGGCGTGGTCCAGTTCATCAAGGGCGCGCAGCCCACCGGCGAAGAGATGTTCCTGCGCCGCTTTCCCGACGAATGCGCCTTCCACGTGATGGGCGAGGGCTATACCTGGGAAACCCAGGACCGTGCCCGCGACGTGGCCAAGGCCGAGGCCGCGTGGGAAGTGGCGCGCGGCATGCTGCGCGACCCCAGCATCGGCCTGGTGCTGTTCGACGAGCTCAACATCGCGCTCAAGCTGCACTATCTTGATGTGGAGCAGGTCATTGCCGACCTGCGCGCGCGCCCGCCGATGCAGCACGTGGTCATCACCGGTCGCGGCGCGCCGCCGGCGCTGGTGGAGGCGGCCGATACCGTCACCGACATGACCCCGGTCAAGCACGCGTTCCAGCAGGGCATCAAGGCCCAGCGCGGCGTGGAGATGTAGCCCGTTTTCTTTCTGAGTATCCGCATCATGCAGTTTCCCGAAATCCCTCCGCTCGACGATGCGCTGCGCCCGGTGCTGCAGGCCGCCATCGACGACAAGACCAAGCCGCTCGGCGCGCTCGGCCGGCTTGAAGCACTGGCCTTGCAGCTGGGCCTGATCCAGGGCACCGCGCGCCCGGCGCTGCGGCGGCCCACGGTGATCGTGTTCGCCGCCGACCACGGCGTGGCCGATGCCGGCGTCAGCGCCTATCCGGCCGAGGTCACGGCGCAGATGGTGCAGAACTTCCTGGCCGGCGGCGCGGCCATCAACGTGTTCTCGCGCCAGCACGGCATTGCGCTGGAGATCGTCGACGCGGGCGTGCGCGTGCCGCTGCCGGCAGCGCCGGGGCTGGTCAACTGCCGCATCGCCGACGGCACCCGCAACTTCGCGGTCGAGCCGGCGATGACGCCGGAGCAGGCCGCCGCGGCGATGACCGCCGGCATGGCGCGCGTGCTGCGCCATGCGCAGCAGGGCTGCAACGTGATCGGCTTCGGCGAGATGGGCATCGCCAATACCTCGGCCGCGGCGTGCCTGATGCAGCGGCTGACCGGCCTGCCGCTGGAGGACTGCATCGGGCGCGGCACCGGCCTGGACGACGCCGGCCTGGCGCGCAAGCGCGAGGTGCTGGCCGGCGCGCTGGCGCGGCATGCCGATGCGCAGGCGCCGCTGGACGTGCTGGCCACCTTCGGCGGCTTCGAGATCGCGATGATGGCCGGCGCCTTCCTGGCCGCCGCGGCCAGCCGCATGATGATCCTGGTCGACGGCTTTATCGCCACGGCCGCGCTGCTGGTGGCGCAGCGGCTGGACCCCAACGTGCTGCAGTACTGCGTGTTCACGCACTGCTCGCACGAGCGCGGCCACCGTGCGCTGCTGGCCCAGTTCGACGCCGCGCCGCTGCTGGCTTTGGACCTGCGCCTGGGCGAAGGCACCGGCTGCGCGCTGGCGTGGCCGCTGCTGGCCTCGGCGGCGGCGTTCCTGAACGAGATGGCCACCTTCAGCGGCGCCGGCGTCAGCACCGCATCCCCATGAGCGCGCCGACCGACCCGGTGCCCATGCCCGAACCCGGCCGCGAACCGCGCCGCCCTGCCGGTGTGGCCGGCGAACTGCGCTATTTCCTGACGGCGCTGGGCTACTTCACGCGCGTGCCGCTGCCGGCCTGGCTGGCGCGCTGGGTCGGCTTCGAACCGCACTACCTGCACGCCGCGGCGCGCTATTTCCCGCTGGTCGGGCTGCTGGTGGGCGGCGCGGGCGCGCTGGCCACCTGGGGCGCGGCGCTGTGGTGGCCGCCCGGCGTGGCCGTGCTGCTGGGCATGGCGGCGACGCTGCTGCTGACCGGCGCCTTCCATGAAGACGGGCTGGCCGATTGCGTCGATGCCTTCGGCGGTGCGTGGCAGCGCGACGACGTGCTGCGCATCATGCACGATTCGCGCATCGGCGCATTCGGTGCGATCGCGCTGGTGCTGGCGCTGCTGCTGAAGTGGCAGCTGCTGGTGGCGATCGCCGGGCGCGGCGGCATCGCGGTGCTGATCGCCGTGCTGGTTGCCGCGCATGCCGCCAGCCGCGCGATGGCGGTCAGCTATCTCGCCACGCTGGCTTACGTGCGTCCCGAGGGCAAGGCCAAGCCGGTGGCGCAGAAGCTGGCCGGCGCGGGCCTGGTGTTCGCACTGCTGTGTGGGCTGGTGCCGCTGTGGCTGGTGTCGCCGGGGTTCGGCGCGGCGGCCGTGGCAGGGTTGCTGGTGCTGCGCCTGCTGCTCGGCCGTTACTTCGTGCGCCGCATCGGCGGCTATACCGGCGACTGCCTGGGCATGGCCCAGCAATGCGCCGAAATCCTGCTCTACCTGGTGGCCGCGGCATGGACGTGGTCCTGATCCGCCATGCGCAGCCGCAGGTGCCGCCAGGAACCTGCTATGGCTGCCTCGACCTGCCGCTGCTGGCGCCGCTGACGCCGCCCGCCGCGCGCATCGTTGCCGGCCTGCCGGCACCGGATCGCATCGTGGCCAGCCCGCTGGCGCGCGCGCTCGGCACGGCGCAGGCGCTGGCCCAGGCATGGCCCGGCGGCGTGCCGGACATCGACACCGAACCGGCCCTGCGCGAAATCGACTTCGGCAGTTGGGAGGGCGTGGCCTGGGATGCGATCGACCGCGGCGCGCTCGACCGGTGGGCGGCCGACCTGCTGCATGCGCGTCCGCATGGCGGCGAATCCCCGGCGCAGGCGATGGCGCGGGTCGCCGGCTGGGCCGCGACACTGGCCGGGGAGCGCGCGCAATGTCTCTGGGTGGTCGGCCATGCCGGCCCGATGCGCATGCTGGCGGCACACTGGCTGGGCGTGCCGCTGTCGACCACGGTCACCTGGGAACTGGGCTTCGGCGCCAGCTGCGGGTTCCGGCTGGGGCAGGGCGGGGCGCGCCTGGGCTGGTGGAACCGCGCCGGCTGATCAGCGCGCCGGCCGCCGGCTGCGCGCGGTATCCAGGTCCTTGCACATCTGCGCCGCGCCTTGCACCACGCGCGGGCCGGCACGGTTGAGCAGGTCACCGTCGATCACGAACAGGTTGTTGCGCGCCACCGCCGTGACCTGCTTCCAGCGCCGCCACATCTCGAAATCCGGCAACGGCTGGTCCGAGCGCGTGGCGCCCATGCCCGCCGTCACCATCGCTTCGGGATTGCCCGCGATCACCGCTTCGACCGACACGGTCGGCACCAGCGGCGCCTCGGCCGCGAACAGGTTGCGGCCGCCGCAAAGCGCCAGCATGTCGCTGACCAGGTGCTGGCCGTTGAGCGTCATCAGCGGCTGCTGCCAGACCTGGTAGAACACCGTCACCGGCGGGCGCGCCGCATAGGTCTTGCGCAGCGTTTCCACCTGCTGGCGGAAGCCGTCGGCGGCGCGCCGCGCGGTGGCCTCGGTGCCCAGCAGCGTGCCGAGCTTCTCGATGTTGTCCGGGATTGCCGCCAGCCGGCGCGGCTCGCTGTAGAACAGCGGGATGCCGAGCGCACGCAAGCGGTCGGCCTGCTTCTGCGCATTGCCGTGGCGCCACACCACGATCAGGTCGGGCCTGAGCGCGGCGATGCGCTCCAGGTCCAGCGCCTTGTTGTCGCCCACGCGCGCGATCTCGCGCGCCTGCGGCGGGTAGTCGCTGTAGTTGACGGTGCCGACGATGCGGTCGCCCCCGCCCGCTGCGAACAGCATCTCGGTGACGTGCGGCGCCAGCGAGACCACGCGGCGCGCCGGCTGCGCCAGGCTCACGGTCTGGCCGGCGTCGTCGATGACGGAGACCGTGGCGCTGGCGGGCAGCGCTGCGAGCAGCAGGGCGGAGGCGATGACAGGGGTCAGGCGGTTCTGCATGGCAGGCGTCAGAGGGTCAGAGGGTCAGGTAGAGGCCGCCAGCGCCGCGTC
Organism: Cupriavidus alkaliphilus; assembly: GCF_014191175.1. NCBI lineage: Bacteria > Pseudomonadati > Pseudomonadota > Betaproteobacteria > Burkholderiales > Burkholderiaceae > Cupriavidus > Cupriavidus alkaliphilus. The sequence goes on from NZ_JACHWE010000001.1 coordinate 387,114, forward strand.
CAGCCGCTGCCAGGCCAGCGGCTGGTCCGGCGGCAGGCCTAGGCGCAGGCTCGGCGCGCAGCCGCCGGCGGCATCGAAATAGCGGGTCCAGACGCCGTGCTGCGCCAGGGCGTGGTGCAGCCGCGCGGCGTCGCGATGCGGGACCCAGCAGAACATCGGGTGCATCGCCGGCGCCAGGCCGTGGCGGTCCAGCATGGCGGCCAGCCGTGCCCCGCACGCCTGCAGCCGGTCGCGGGTGGCGTGCTGCCACGGCTGGTCGGCCAGCGCGCGGCGCGCCACCTCGCGCGCGGGGCCGGCGACGGTCCAGTGGCCCAGGCGCGCGCGCAGCGCTTCGAGCAGCGCCGGCTGTGCCAGCACGAAGCCGCAGCGGATGCCGGCCAGGCCGTAGAACTTGCCGATCGAGCGCAGCACCACCAGCCCGGGCCGGGCGCTGTGCGCGGCGACGGAAGCGCCGGGCAGGCAATCGATAAAGGCTTCGTCTGCCAGCAGCGTGCCGCCGCGCGCAGCCAGCGCGCCATGCCAGCGCAGCAGCGTGGCGGCGGGCAGCATGCGCGCGGTCGGGTTATTCGGGTTGACGACGACCAGATGATCGAGCGCGTCGGCCAGATCAGGCCGCGTGAAATCCGCTTCGTCCAGCAGCACCACGGTGTGCCCCGCGGCGGCGAACGCCGGCGCGTATTCGCTGTACCCCAGCGCGGCGATGCCGACGCGTCCCGGGCGCAGCAGCGCCGGCAGCGTGCGGATCGCGGCCTGCGAGCCGGCCACCGGCAGCGCATGGGGCGCGCCGCATGCCGCCGCGGCCAGTTCGGCCAGGCCATCGTCGTCCTGCGGCAACCGTTGCCACACCTGTGGCGGCAGCATCGGCACCGCATAGCCGTCGGGATTGATGCCGGTGGACAGGTCGAGCCAGTCGTCGGCCGGGCGGCCGTAGCGGCGCACTGCGGCGAGCAGGTCGCCGCCATGGCGGATCGGGGGCAGGGCGGTGCTCATGCCGGTGCGGAGATGATCAGCGCGGCCAGCGCGCTCGCGCCTGCCAGTATCAGCCACAGCCATAGCGTGCGCTCCACCAGCCGCAGGCAGGCGATCACATGCGCCGCCTGCGGCGCGATGCCGGCGCCCAGCGGCGGGCGTTGCTCGATTTCACCGTGATAGCGCGCCGGGCCGCCAAGCCGTACGCCGACGGCGCCGGCTCCCGCGGCCATCACGGGGCCGGCATTGGGGCTCGACCACGCCGGCGCCTGCGTGCGCCAGCAGCGCAGCCCCTGCGCGGTGGCGCCGAGCAGCGCATATGACAGCGCGGTCAGCCGCGCCGGCACCAGGTTGAGCGCATCGTCCAGGCGCGCCGCGGCCCAGCCGAAATACACCAGCCGCGGCGTGCGGTAGCCCCACATCGCATCGAGCGTATTGGCCAGGCGGTACACGATCACGGCCGGCGCGCCGCCGAGCAGGAACCAGAACAGCGCGCCGAACACCGCGTCGTTGCCGTTTTCCAGCGCCGATTCGCAGGCGGCGCGGGCCAGCGCCTCGGCGTCGGCATCGGCGGTGTCGCGCGAGACGATGCGCGCGGTCAGCGCGCGCGCGGCGGGCAGGTCGGCCGCGCCCAGGGCGCCGGCGATCGGGGCGATATGCTGGTGCAGGCTGCGCGCGCCCAGCGCCGCGTACAGCGCCAGCGCATGCAGCGCCAGCGCGGCGAGCGGATGCCAGCCGGCCGCGGCGGCCACCAGCCACCATGCCAGCGCGGCCGGGGCCAGCACCAGCACGCACCAGCCGGCAAGCCCGGCAAGGCGCCGGCGCCATGGCGCACCACGCTGCGGGGGAGGGTTGAGGCGTCGTTCCAATGCGGCCGCGATGCGGCCGAAGCCCACCAGCGGATGCCAGCGGCGCGGCTCGCCCAGCCAGCGGTCCAGCAGTGCCCCGATCCATGCCGCTGCCACGCATGCCGGCCAGGCCAGCATCAGCATGCGGGATCGGGCCCCTTTACCGCAACCGGGATGCCCGCCACCAGCAGCCGCACGCAGTCGGCGGCGGCGGCCAGCTTCTGGTTCAGGCGGCCCAGTTCATCGACATAGAAGCGGGTGATGGCGCCCATCGGGATCACGCCGAAGCCGATCTCGTTCGAGACCAGGATCACGTGGCCGGGCAGCGTCGGCAGCGCGTTGAGCAGCGCCTCGATTTCTTCGGTGAACGCCGCCGGCGGCGTGATCACGCCATGCTCGGGATAGCTGCGGCCGTTGGGGAAGAGCAGGTTGTTGATCCACAGCGTCATGCAATCCACCAGGATGCAGCCGTCGTGGCGCGCGTTGGCATAGAGCGCATCGGCCAGGTGCACCGGCTCTTCCACCAGGCGCCAGTCGGCGGGACGGCGGGCGCGGTGCAGCGCGATGCGCACCTCCAGTTCCTGGTCGGCATGGGCCGGATCCTGGTGCGCGGTGGCGATGTAGGTGACCGGCCCGCCGGTGAGGGTGGCGTGGTCGGTGGCGAGCTGTTCGGCAAAGTGGCTCTTGCCGGAACGTGCGCCGCCCAGCACCAGGGTGAGCTGGCGGCCGCCGGTGCCGCCGGCGGCAGCGCGCGGCTGTGCGGCAGGGGCGGTGGCAGGTGCGATGGCCGGGGTTTCCATCCGCGTATTGTAGCCGCCGCATCCAGGCATGGCACGGCCCGCGTGGGGCACAGTGCCAAAGTCCGATAAGGAGGCCGGTGCGATAATCCGCCGATGCAACCCGACTCTCCGCAATTCCCGCCCGCGGGTGCCCTGCGCGGCACCCTGATGGTCCAGGGCACCACCTCCGATGCCGGCAAGAGCACTATCGTCGCCGGCCTGTGCCGGGTGCTGGCGCGCGCCGGCACGCGCGTGGTGCCGTTCAAGCCGCAGAACATGGCGCTCAACAGTGCCGTCACCGCCGACGGCGGCGAGATCGGCCGGGCCCAGGCGCTGCAGGCGCAGGCCGCGCGGCTGGCGCCGCACACCGACATGAACCCGGTGCTGCTCAAGCCCAGCAGCGACACCGGCGCCCAGGTCATCATCCACGGCCGCGCGCGGCTGGACCTGGACGCGCGCGCCTACCACGCCTACAAGCCGCAGGCGATGCAGGCGGTGCTGGCCTCGCACGCGCGCCTGGCGCAGGCCCATGAGGTGGTGCTGGTGGAGGGCGCCGGCAGCCCGGCCGAGGTCAACCTGCGCGAACGGGACATCGCCAACATGGGGTTTGCCGAGCGGGTCGACTGCCCGGTGGTGCTGGTCGCGGACATCGACCGCGGCGGTGTGTTCGCGCACCTGGTGGGCACGCTCGACTGCCTGTCCGAGAGCGAGCGCGCGCGCGTGACTGGCTTCATCATCAACCGCTTCCGCGGCGATATCGGGCTGCTGGAGCCGGGACTGGACTGGCTGGTCGCGCGTACCGGCAAGCCGGTGTTCGGCGTGCTGCCGTACCTGCACGGCCTGCACCTGGATGCCGAGGACGCCATCATCGGCGCGCAGGCCGATGCCGGCCAGGGCGCGCAGCGCCTGCGCGTGATCGTGCCGGTGCTGCCGCGCATCTCCAACCATACCGACTTCGACGCGCTGCGCGCGCACCCGCAGGTGGACCTGCAGTTTGTCGGCCCGGGCCGGCCGGTCCCGCCGGCCGACCTGGTGGTGCTGCCCGGCAGCAAGAACGTGCGCGCCGACCTGGACTTCCTGCGCGCCCAGGGCTGGGACGCGGCGCTGGCGCGCCACCTGCGCTACGGCGGCAAGCTGATCGGGATCTGCGGCGGCATGCAGATGCTGGGGCGGCAGGTGCACGATCCCGATGGCCGTGAAGGCCCCGCCGGCAGCAGCGCGGGGCTGGGCTGGCTCGATTTCGAAACCACGCTGGCGGCGGACAAGCAGCTGCGCCAGGTGCGCGGCCGGCTCGCGCCGGAGACGGCCGACGCGCCGGTGCGCGGCTACGAGATCCACCTCGGCGTCACCACCGGCAAGGGCCTGGAGCGGCCCGCCGCGTGGCTGGACCGCGGCGACGGCACCATGCGGCCGGACGGCGCGCGCTCGGCCGACGGGCAGGTGCTGGCCACCTATGTGCACGGCCTGTTCGACGATCCCGCCGGCTGCCAGGCGCTGCTGCGCTGGGCCGGGCTGGAGCAGGCGCAGGCGGTCGATCTCGACGCGCTGCGCGAAGCGTCGATCGAGCGCCTGGCCGACACCATGGCCGCGCACCTGGACCTGGCGGCACTGCTGGCGCCGTTGCAGCGCTGACGCTGCAACATCAGTGCAACAGTAGTGCGGAAGGGGCCTGCTAGAATCGCGAATCCTTCGCATTCGCACCGCGGCGCGGTATGGCTTTTGCGCCATATTCCGCGCCTTGCAGCGTCCGCTCAACGTACTTCACCCCGTCATGGTCACCGGCCGCCTGCGCGTCGTCCTCGTCAAGCTGCATCGTTATATCGGCCTGAGTCTCGGCCTGCTGTTCATCCTGATGGGGCTGACCGGCATGACCATCGCCTGGCGCGATGAACTGGACGCCTGGCTCAACCCCGACCTGCTGGTGGCCTCCGCGCCGATGACGGCGCCGGTGACTCCGGACACGGTCCAGGCCGTCACCGAGCGGCTGGCGGCGCCGCCCTACGGCAAGCCCAACCTGCTGATGCTGCCGACCCATGCCGACGGCGTCTTTATCGCCTGGTATCCGGTCAAGGAGCCCGGCGGGGTGGTGCCGGGGCGCTCGCGCCAGGTGATGGTCGACCCGCTCACGCTGGAAGTGAAGGGCGAGCGCGTCTGGGGCGAGGCCGGGCTGTCGCGCCGGCTGCTGCTGCCCACGCTGTTCCACCTGCACCGCTACCTGCTGTCGGGCGATACCGGCAAGACCATCACCGGCGTGGCCGGCATGCTGCTGTTGCTGACCACGCTGGTCGGGGTGGCGGCGTGGTGGCCCAAGATGAAGCTGCGCTCGGTGATGCAGGCGTTCCGCATCACGCATGGCGGCTCCTGGTCGCGCTTCAACTATTCGCTGCACCGTGCCGGCGGCATCCTGGCCGCGCCGGTGCTGGCCGTCATCGCGTTTTCCGGCTGGTACCTGAACCTGCCCAAGTGGGTGACGCCGATCGTGGCGGGCGTGATGACGGTGACGCCGCCCGCCAGGCACGTCTCGGCACCGGCGCCGGCCGGGGCGCGGCCGCTGGAGGCGGGCGAGATCATGGCCGCGGCGCAGGCGCAGTACCCGCAGGCGCAGGTCACCCGCATCGGCTTTCCGCGCAAGCCTGGCGATGCCTTCGAGATCCGGCTGTGCCAGCCCGGCGAGGTGCGCCAGCACACCGGCGCGACGCGGCTCTGGCTCGATGCCTGGACCGGCGCGCCCCTGGGCGTGCGCGATCCGCAGCAGGCGCCCGCCGGCGACACGCTGCTGAACTGGCAGTTTCCGCTGCATACCGGCGAGGCCTTCGGCCTGCCGGGACGGATCTTCATCACGCTGTTCGGGCTGGCGCCGCTGGCGTTTGCCGTGACCGGCACGCTGATCTGGTGGAAGCGGCGGCGCGGCCACCAGCGCCACGTGGTAAAGAGCGCGCAGCGCGCCGGCATGCGGCGGGCATGAAAAAAAGGCAGGCCGCAGGGCCTGCCTTTTGTCTTTGGCGGACGCGGATGCGTCGCTCAGATTTCCAGGTTGTCGATCAGCCGGGTCGCGCCCAGGCGGGCCGCGGTCAGGATCACCAGCGGCTCGCCGGCGAGGAATTCCTCGCGCGTGGGTGCCTGCAGGTTGACGCGCTTGCGGATCGACACATAGTCCGGCTTCCAGCCACGCTGTTCCAGCGAGGCGCGGGCATTGGCCTCCACCGCCAGCAGGTCGGCCGAGGCGCGGTCGCCGCCCAGCACGGTGTCGCGCACGTCGTGCAGGGTGCGGTACAGCACCGGCGCCTCGGCGCGCTCGTCCGGGCTCAGGTAGCGGTTGCGCGACGACAGCGCCAGGCCATCTTCGGCGCGCACGGTCTCGGCGGGAATGATGTCGATCGGCAGCGCGAACTGCTGCACCATCTGGCGCACGATCATCAGTTGCTGGTAGTCCTTCTTGCCGAACACCGCCACGCGCGGCTGCGCGCACGAGAACAGCTTCATCACCACGGTGCACACGCCCTTGAAGAAGCCGGGGCGGAATTCGCCTTCGAGGATGTCGCCCAGGTCGTGCGGCGGCTCGACGCGGTATTCCTGCGGCACCGGGTACATGTCGCGCTCGGAAGGCGCGAACAGCACGTAGACGCCTTCGCTCTGCAGTTTTTCGATGTCGTCCTGCAGCGTGCGCGGGTACTTGTCGAAATCCTCGTTGGGGCCGAACTGCAGGCGGTTGACGAAGATGGATGCCACCACCGGGTCGCCATGCTGGCGCGCCAGGCGCATCAGCGACAGGTGGCCTTCGTGCAGGTTGCCCATGGTGGGGACGAAGGCCGCGCGGTTCTGGCCGCGCAACTGGTCCCGCAGCTCTTGGATGGAGGAAATGACTTTCATCTGCCTTGGTGTGCTGGTCGTGTAGGGGTGACCCGGACGCCGGTCCGCGGCGGGCGGCGGCTGCCGTGCCGGTCTGGGCCGGCTGTCGGCGGATTGTAGATCAAGTGGGCGGGGGCTGGCCTCGGCGGTTCGGACGGGTCAGCTGGGGCTGTACGCCAATCGCACATAAATCGGCGCGAACGGCTCGGCCTGGGTGATCTCCACCAGCGCTTCGCGCGACAGCTCCAGCATGGCGATGAAGTTCACCACCACCACCGGCACGCCCTTGCCGGAGCGCACCGCGTCCTCGAACAGCTCCGAGAACTCCATGAAGCGCGCATGCTGCAGCCGGCGCAGGATCTGGCTCATATGCTCGCGCACCGACAGCTCCTCGCGCGAGATCTTGTGGTGCTGGTTGAGCTTGGCGCGCTTGAGCACGTCGGCCCAGGCCGACTGCAGGTCGACGGTTTCGACGTCGGGAAAGCGTGGCGCCAGGCTTTGCTCGATATAGACCTGCGAGCGCAGGAAGTCGCGGCCGAGCTGCGGTACCGTATCCAGGCGCTGCGCGGCCAGCTTCATCTGCTCATACTCCAGCAGGCGGCGCACCAGTTCGGCGCGCGGGTCCTCGGCTTCCTCGTCGCTGTCGGCCTTCTTGACCGGCAGCAGCATGCGCGATTTGATCTCGATCAGCATCGCCGCCATCAGCAGGTATTCCGCCGCCAGCTCCAGGTTGGTCTTGCGGATCTGCTCGATATACGACAGGTACTGCCGCGTCACCTGCGACATCGGGATGTCGAGGACGTTGAAGTTCTGCTTGCGGATCAGGTACAGCAGCAGGTCCAGCGGGCCCTCGAAGGCTTCAAGGAAGATCTCGAGCGCGTCCGGCGGGATATAAAGGTCCTGCGGCAGCTTGAACAGCGGCTCGCCGTACAGGCGCGCGAACGCCATCCCGTCGACCATGTCGGCGGGGCCGGCCGGGCCCGCGGCGGCAGCGGGCGCCACGGCGGGCAGCTCCACGGGCAGCGGCAGCTTGTCCTGGTCGCCTGCGCTCATGGTGCGGTCGGCTCGGGCTCGGGGGCGGCGGGGATCAGTTGTCCTGCGAGTAGACGTAGGGCTTCTGCGCGACGCGCGAAGCCTGGGCGCGGGCGCGCTCTTCGAGGTCGATCGGTGCCTTGTCCCACAGCAGGGCGCGGCCGTCGCGCTGCTCGGCCTCCAGCGTCGGGCGCTCTTGCTTGAGCTGCTTCAGGAACTGGGTGATATCGGATTCGTAGAGGGCCATGTTCAACCGGGGTGCACCCATGCGGGCGCCAGATAGGTACAGTGGGCCATGATTTTACAGTATCGGCCCCCCGGGATGCACGCCAGAGCGTAGCCGGGGGCCGCGCGGGCACCGCAACGCGTGGGAAAGTTCCGGGCGCGTGGCCGGGTGTGGTCAAATACCGACTTTGTATGTGTGGACAATAGGGCGATGCCGCAAGACACCGCTAACACCGCTGACTCGGCTGGCCGTGCCGCCAGGCGCCTCGCCGCGCGCGCACCGGGCGTGCTCGGGGCGCTGGTGCTTGCACTTGCCGCAGGTGCGGTCCAGGCCGCCTACAAGGTCGAGGTCGAAGCGCCCAAGCCGATCCGCGAGATACTCGAGGAGCACCTCGACCTGGCCCGCTACAAGGATCGCACCGACCTGTCGCCCGACCAGTTCGACTACATGGTCGAGACCGTCGGCGAGCAGGTGCGGGCCTTCACCTCCACCGAAGGCTATTTCGATCCGACCACTACCACCCGCGTCGAGGGCGAGGGCGACAAGCGCGTGGTCCATGTGATGGTGGACCCCGGCGCGCGCACGCTGATCCGCAACGTCGACCTGCAGGTGACCGGCCCGGCGGCGACCCAGTCGCCCGAGCAGGTGGCGGAGATGAAGGCCAAGTGGGGCCTGCCCGCGGGCGAGCCGTTCCGCCAGGACGACTGGGACAAGGCCAAGGAAGACGCGCTGGTGACGCTGCAGAGCCACACCTACTACGGCGCGCGGCTGGCCGCGTCGCAGGCGCGGGTCGAGCCGGACGAGCTGCGCGCGGACCTGTCGGCGCACTACGTCAGCGGCCCGGCCTACCGCCTGGGCCGGCTCAAGGTCACGGGCACGCGCCGCTACCCGGAACAGATCATCGTCAACGTCAACCCGCTCAACGAGGGCGAGCCGTACCGGGTGGAGCGGCTGCTGGAGCTGCAGCGCGCGATCCAGAACCAGCCGTATTTCTCCAACGTGCAGGTCGACCTGGAGCCGCCGCCGGATGCCGAGCAGGCACCGGATGGGGTGGTCACCGCGCCGGTGTCGGTGCGCGTGCGCGAATATCCGGTGCACCGGCTCAACAGCGGTGTCGGCTTTACCACCGATACCGGGGCGCAGGTCGAAGGGCGCTATTCCTACTACAACCTGTTCAACCGCGCCTGGACCTTCGATTCGCAGGCGCGCATCGAGCAGAAGCGTTCCTACCTGTTCGCCGAGGCGGCGATGCCGCCGTCGCGCGGGGCCTACCGCAACAGCGTCTACAGCAGCTACGAGCGCACCATCGACATCGAGAACACCGACACCACCAGCCTGCGCGCGGGCCTGAAGCGCGCGCGCTCGCGCGAGAAGTACGACGTCGCGACGTCGCTCGATTTCTACTACGACAAGCTGCTGCCCGCGGGCCAGGCCAGCCAGATCAGCAAGGCGCTGGTGCCGGCCTTTGCCTGGACCCGGCGCGATGTCGACAACCCGGTGTTCCCGCGCCGCGGCAACGTGATCAACACCCAGATCGGGGTGGCCGCCAAGAACCTGCTCAGCGATGCCACCTTCCTGCGGCTGTACGGCCGGATCCGCCAGTACGTGCCGGTGGGCAAGCGCGACCTGGTGGTGGCGCGGCTGGAGCTGGGCGCCGACCTTACCGGCGACAGCGCCAGCCAGATCCCGGCGACGTTGCGCTTCCGCGCCGGCGGCACCGACTCGATCCGCGGCTACAGCTACCAGTCGATCGGCACGCCCAGCGGCGCCAGCGTGCTGCCGGCCAAGTACCTGGCTACCGGCAGCCTGGAATACCAGTACTGGTTCAAGCCGGACTGGGGCGTGGCCGTGTTCTGGGACGCCGGCACCGCCGCCGACAACCTGCGCGGCGTGACCATCTACAACGGCGTGGGTGTGGGCGTGCGCTGGCGCACGCCGGTGGGCCCGCTGCAGCTCGACGTGGGCTACGGCATCCAGGAGCAGCAGTTCCGGCCGCACATCTCGCTGGGGGTGGCGTTCTGATGAACGTGCACGACCTGCCTTCCGTGCCCGGCGGCGGCGACGCGCCGCCGCCCTCCGGTCCGGCACCACGCAAGCGCTGGCGGCTGTGGCGCGCGCTGGGCTGGCTGGCCGGCATCCTGCTGTTGCTGGTGGTGGTGCTGGCGGCCACCGGCGTGGCGGCGCTGCGCACCGAAACCGGCACGCGGCACCTGTGGACGCTGGCCACGCGGCTGTCGGCCGGCATGCTCAGCGGGCGCCTGGAAGGCGGCACCGTGGCGCACGGCCTGCGCCTGCGCGACGTGGTATTCGAAAGCGGCCAGACGCGCGTGACGGTCGATCGCGTCGACGGCAGCTGGAACCTGAGCTGGCAGCCGCGGCGGCTGCATGTGCAGTGGCTGCGCATCGGCAAGGCCGAAGTGCGGCTGGGGCCGTCGGAGCCCAGCACGGAACCGATGCAGAAGCCGGCGTCGCTCGAACTGCCGCTGGCCGTCGATGTCGATGCGCTGACGCTCGAGCGCCTGGCGCTGGTGCAGGGCCCGGCGCCCACGGCCGAGCCGATGGTGTTCAGCAACCTGTCAGGCGCGCTGCACAGCGACGGCCAGCGCCACCGCGTCAGCGTGGACAAGCTGGAAACGCCTTACGGCAAGCTGGCCGCCAACGCGCAGCTGGGCGCCGCCGCGCCGTTCGTGCTCAGCGCCGAAGCCTTGCTGGAAAGCAGCTGGCAGGACGAGGCCTTCGCCGTCAACGCCACCGCGAACGGCAATCTCGATGCCTTGCGCGCCGAGGTGCAGGCCAGCGGCGACCGCATCCACCTGCGTGCCGGCGCCGATCTGACGCCGTTCGGCAAGGTGCCGTTCACGCACCTGCTGGTCGACGGCGACCGCATCAACCCGCGCCTGTTCAGCCCGTCGGCGCCGCAGGCCAACCTGACCGTGCATGCCGAGCTGCGGCCGGTGGATGGCGTGGCGGGCGGCAGCAATGCGGCGGGCGCTTCGGCGCCTGCGGCTTCAGCGCCAGCCGCCTCCGCGCCATCGGCAGCATCGGCCGCCTCTGCCCCCGCGGCCACGCCCGCGCCGGCACCGCTGGCGGTCGCCGGCGAGATCGAGATCCGCAACCTGGAGGCCGGCCCGCTCGACCGGGAGCGGCTGCCGGTGCAGTCGGTGCGCGCCCGCGTGGAACTGAGCGAGGCGGCGCAGTCGGTGTCGGACCTGCGCGTGGCGCTGGCGGGCAAGGCGGAGATCGCGGGCAGCGGCTCGCTGCGCGGCGGCCGCGGCGGCTTCGACCTGGACGTGCGCAGGCTGGACCCGGCGGCACTGCATGGCTCGCTGACCAGCGCCAGCCTGTCGGGCCCGGTGGTGGTCCGCATCGAGCCGGGCCGCCAGAGCGTGGCGCTGGATCTGTCCGGCGGGCAACTCAAGGTGTTTGCCGACGCCAGCATGGACGCCGAGACCGTGACCCTGGCCGCGCTGCGCGCCGTGGTCGGCACCGGCCTGCTGACCGCCGAGGGCAAGCTGGGGCTGAAGGACAAGCAGCCGTACAGCTTCAAGGGCAAGCTGTCGGCGTTCGATCCGTCGCGGCTGGCCAAGGTGGCGGCGGGCCGGATCAATGCGGATTTCACCGCGACCGGCGAACTCGCGCCGCAACTTGGCGTGGCGCTGGACTTCGCCGTGCATGAAAGCGAATACGCGGGCCTGCCGATGACCGGCGGCGGCAAGCTGCGACTGGCGGGCGAGCGGCTGCTGCCGAGCGAGGCCGCGCTCAGCATGGCCGGCAACCAGGCCAGCCTGCGCGGCAGCTTCGGCGCGCGCGGCGATGCGCTCAGGCTGGCGATCGATGCGCCGCAGCTCGAGCGGCTGAAGTTCGGCGTGGCCGGCAAGCTCAAGCTCGACGCCACCATCACCGGCACGCTGAAGAAGCCCGAGGTGGTGGCCGACTACAACGCGCAAACGCTGGAAATGGGCCCGCACAAGCTGGCCAGCGCCAGCGGCCGCGCCGAAATCCGCGGCGGGCTCGACGGCCCGCTGTCGGTGCAGCTGGCGGCCCGCGGCTACCGCGGCCCGCACGCCAGCCTGAGCACGCTCGACGCCACCCTCAACGGTACCCAGGCCAACCACGGCTTCGACGTCAAGGCGGCCGGCAGCCTGAACCAGCGCCCGCTGCAGCTGGCGCTGGCGGGGCAGGGCGCATGGCGCGGCCAGGAGGGCTGGAACGGCACCATCCGCACGCTGGAAGAGCGCGGCACCGTCAACCTGCGCCTGGCCGCGCCGGCGCAGCTGCTGGTGGCCGACCAGCGCGTGCGCCTGGGCGCGACGCGCCTGCTGCTGGACCGCGCCACGCTGGCGATCGACAGCCTGGACTGGGACCACGGCCGCATCCGCAGCGCGGGCAGCCTCGACGGCCTGCAGGTGGGGCGCGTGCTGGAACTGATGGAAACCATCACCGGCGAGCGCCCGCCGGTGCGTTCCGACCTGGTCATCGACGGCCGCTGGAACGTGGCGCTGGCCGAGACCGCCACCGGCTTTGCGGAAGTGCGCCGGCGCAGCGGCGACCTCTCGGTCAACGCGGGCCGGGGCTTCACCACGCTCGGCCTGGGCGAGACCAGCCTGCGCGCCGACGCCGGCGGCAACCGCATCGCGCTGCGCGGCGGCATGGTGTCGGGCCGTATCGGCAAGGTGGTGGTCGATGCCTCGGCCGGCCTGGTGCAGGAGCAGGGGCTGCAGACCGTGGGCCCGGCCTCGACGCTGGGCGGCACCGTCACCGTCGACGTGCCGCGGCTGAAGTCGCTGGAAGCGCTGACCGGCCCGCAGTACGCCTTCGACGGCCGCCTGGCCGCGGCGATGCGGCTGGCCGGCACGGTGGCGGCGCCGCTGCTGACCGGCACCATCAATGGCGACAACCTCGCGGTGACGCTGTACGACCAGGGCTTGCGCCTGACCGACGGCACCGTGCGCGTGGTGCTGGACCAGAACACGGTCGAGCTCAGGCAGGTGGAGTTCCATGGCGGCGAGGGCAAGCTCACCGCCACCGGCAATATCAAGCTGGGCGAGGCCGATCCCAACCTGACCGGCCGGATCGTCGCCGACAAGCTGCAGCTGTTCGCCAGCCCGGAACGCACGCTGGTGGTGTCGGGCGATGCCAGCATCGCCAACGAGAACAAGCAGGTGGTGATCCGCGGCAAGTTCCGCGTCGACCGCGGCCTGTTCGACCTGCCCAAGGCCGGCGCGCCGGTGCTGGGCGACGATGTCGTGGTGATCCGGCGCAAGGACCAGCGCGCGGTCAAGACCGCGGCCACGCCGATGCCGGAAAGCAAGCCCGCCAGCCGCTTCAGCCCGGTGATCGACCTGACCGTCGACCTCGGCAACAACTTCCGCTTCCGCGGCGCCGGCGCCGACCTGCTGCTGGCCGGGCAGATGGGCGTGAAGAGCGAACCGCTGGCGCCGATGAAGGCCACCGGCACGGTGCGCGTCACCGACGGCACCTACGAGGCCTTCGGCCGCAAGCTGGACATCGAACGCGGCATCATCAATTTCAACGGCCCGATCGACAACCCGAACATGAACATCCGCGCCATGCGCCGCAACCAGGAGGTCGAGGCCGGCGTGGAAGTCACCGGCACGGTGCGGCTGCCGCGCGTGCGGCTGGTGTCGGAGCCCAACGTGCCCGACGAGGACAAGCTGTCGTGGCTGATGTTCGGCTACGGCGCGGAAAGCGCCGGCGCCGGCCAGCAGCGCCAGCTGAGCGGCTCGGCGCTGGGCGGCGCCGCGCTGGGGCTGATCGGCGGCAGGGCCGGCAAGGGCATCGTCTCGCATTTCGGCATCGATGAATTCTCGATCGGGCCCAGCACCGCCGGCCTGAACGACCAGCAGGTAGTCAGCATGGGCAAGGCCATCACCGAACGCATGTCGGTGGGCTACGAGCAGAGCCTGACTTCGGCCTCGAACGTGGTGAAGCTGACCTGGCAGTTCTCGCGGCGCTGGTCGCTGATTGCCAAGGGCGGCTCCATCAACGGTTTGTCGGTCTTGTTCAACCGCCGCTTCGATACCTGGGCCAACCTGTTCAGCGGGGCCCCGAATCGCGGCACCAGGAGGAGCCAGCAGGATGAAAGCCAGCCACTCGACCCCGAAGGCGCCGCCCAGGCAGCCTCGGCCGTCATCGCCGAGCCGGTGCGCCGGTGATTTGCCTTCGACCTTTGCCGCGTCGCCGCGACGCCTTGCCGCCATGGGACTGATTGCCTCGATGCTTGCGCTGTTCGGCTGCGACCAGCAGAAGGTCGACGAAGCCATGAAGAAGGCGGGCGAGACCGCCCGCAACACCTGGAACGCGATCAAGCCCGACAGCGAGCTGTTCAAGGGCATCGTGCCGGGCCAGTCGACCGAGGAAGAGCTGCGCCGCCAGGCCGGCAAGCCCGAGATCGTGTGGGAAGAGGCCGACGGCGGGCGCCGGCTGGAATACCCGCGCGGCCCCGAGGGCACCACCACGTGGATGGTCACCATCGGCGCCGACGGCAAGGTCGCGAAGATCGAGCAGGTGCTGTCGGCCGAGAATTTCGCGCGCGTGCGCGCCGGCATGAGCAAGGACGATATCCGCCGCCTGCTGGGCAAGCCCACCAAGGTAGAGGCGTTCGCGCTGAAGCAGGAGGAGGTGTGGGGCTACCGCTGGATGGAAACCTCGACCGACAAGGCCTTCTTCAACGTGCATTTCAACAGCGACGGCACCGTCACCACCACCTCGCGCAGCGACGATCCGTCGCGGATGCAGGGCGGCTGAACCACGCGGCCAGCGTCACCGCTTGGCCCGCCTTCACTGCAGCAGGTGGCAGGCGGCCTGGTGCGCCGGCATGGCCGCGCCGGCGGGCGGGTCCAGCCGCCGCATGGGCGGGGCCTCGGTCGCGCACGCCGGCAGCGCGCGCGGGCAGCGCGGATGGAACTTGCAGCCCGGCGGCGGGTGCAGCGCCGAGCCGATATCGCCCAGGATCAGGCCTTCGGCGGGCTGGTGGTCCGGGTCGGGCCGCGGCGCCGAGCCCAGCAGGGCCTGCGTATAGGGATGGCGCGGCGAGCCGAAGACCGCGCTGCTGGGGCCGCTTTCCGCGATATTGCCCAGGTACATCACCCCCACCGCCGAGCTGAAGTGCTCCACCAGCGCCAGGTCATGGGCGATCACCACATAGGCCAGCCCGAAGCTGCGCTGGATCTCCGCCAGCAGGTTGATGATCTGCGCGCGGATCGACACATCCAGCGCCGAGGTCGGCTCGTCCAGCACCAGCAGCCGCGGCCGCAGCGCCAGTGCGCGCGCCACCGCGATGCGCTGGCGCTGGCCGCCGCTGAACTCGTGCGGGTAGAGCTCGAGCGCGCCGGGCGGCAGGCCGACGATCTCCAGCAGCTCCAGCAGCCGGGTCCGCAGCGCGGCGCGGTCGCCGCCCTGGCCATGCGCCAGCAGCGGCTCGGCCAGCAGCATGCTGACCTTCAGGCGCGGATTGAGCGACGACGACGGGTCCTGGAACACCGCCTGCACCTGGCGCCGGTAGGCCAGCACGCCCTTGCGGTCCAGCGACAGCACGTCCTCGCCATCGAAGCGGATCGCACCGGCGCTGGGCCGCTCGAGCAGCAGCAGCTGGCGCGCGATGGTGGTCTTGCCGCAGCCCGACTCGCCCACCAGCGCAAAGGTCTGGCCGGCATCGACGGCAAAGCTGACGCCGTCGACGGCCCGCACGGTGCCGCCGCCGCGCGCGGGAAATGCTTCTTCAGGTCTTGCACTTCAAGCAGCATGGCGTCTCCTGGCTTGCGCGGTCTCAGCCGGCCGAGGCCAGCCAGCAGCTGACCTTGTGGCCGGACTCCAGTTCGATCTCGGGGGGATAGGCGTCGTCGCACAGCGGCTTGCGGTGCGGACAGCGCGCCGCGAAGCGGCAGCCATGCGGCGGGTCGACCAGGCTGGGCGGGCTGCCCGGGATCGCGTACAGCCGCTCGCGCCGGTCGCCGAAGCGGGGGATGGCCTGCAGCAAGGCCTGCGTGTACGGGTGGGCGGGGCGCTGGTACAGCGTGCGCACGTCGCCGGTCTCGACGATGCGCCCCGCGTACATCACCGCCACGCGATGGCAGATGCTGGCCGCCACGCCCAGGTCATGCGTGATCAGGATGATGCCGACGCCGGTCTGCGCCTGGATGCGGCGGAACAGCGCCATGATCTGCACCTGGATGGTCACGTCCAGTGCCGAGGTGGGCTCGTCGGCCACCAGCAGCCGCGGCGCGCTGGCGATGGCCATGCCGGTCACCACGCGCTGGCGCATGCCGCCACTGAACTGGTGCGGATAATCGTCCAGGCGGGTCTCGGGCGAGGGGATGCGCACGCTCTCCAGCACCTGCACCACCTGGCGCCGGCGCGCCTCGCGGCTGTCGGCGCGGCCGTGGTAGTGCAGCGGCGCGCCGACCTGGTCGCCGACCGTGAACACGGGGTTCAGCGAGGTCAGCGGGTCCTGCGAGATCATGGCGATCTTGCGGCCGCGGTACTGCGTGCTCAGGGTCTTTTCCGGCAGCTGCAGCAGGTCCACGCCATCGAGCAGCACCTTGCCGCCCAGGCGCACGCCGCCCTGGCGCGGCAGCAGGCGCAGGATCGACAGGATGGTCATGGACTTGCCCGAGCCGGACTCGCCCACCACGCCCAGGGTCTCGCCCTGGTTCACATGCAGGTCCACGCCGTCGACCGCGCGCACCATGCCGCGGCGCAGTTCGAGGTGGGTGGTCAGGCCCTGCACCGACAGCATCGGCGTGCCGTGCGAAGACGTATCCTGGGCGGCCGTCGGCAACGGGCGTCGGGTCACGTGCGGGTCCGGTCCGGTCATAGCTGCCTCCGTTTCGGGTCGAAGTGGTCGCGCAGCCAGTCGCCCAGCAGGTTGGACGCCAGGCAGGTGGCCATGATCGCCAGCCCCGGCATGGTGATGGCCCACCACGCGTTGGTGATGTAGTTGCGCGCATCGGCCAGCATCAGTCCCCATGACACGTCGGGCTGCTGGATGCCCAGGCCGAGGAAGCTCAGCGAGGCCTCGAAGATGATCACCTGGCCCACCTGCAGCGTGGCCAGCACCAGCAGGGTGTTGAGCAGGTTGGGCAGCAGGTGGCGGCGGAAGATGGTGAGCGTGCCGCAGCCCGCCACGCGCGCCAGCGCCACGTAGTCGCGCTGCTTGAGCGACATCACCTCGCCGCGCACGATGCGCGCGTACCAGGTCCAGTAGGTGACCACGATCACCAGCACCACGGTCTCGAAGCCCGGCCCCAGCACCGCCGCCAGCACCAGCGCCAGCGCCAGCGCCGGGATCGACATCTGGATGTCGACCAGCCGCATGATGAGCGCGTCCAGGCGCCCGCCGAAGTAGCCGGCCAGCATGCCCGCGGCGGTGCCGATGCCGCCGGAGATCAGGATGGCGTACAGCGCGACCACCAGCGAAATGCGGGTGCCGGCCATGATCCGCGTGAGCAGGTCGCGGCCCATGTTGTCGGTGCCGAGCGGATAGGCCCAGCTGCCGCCGGCCAGCCATGCCGGCGGCTGGAACGCGAGCCCCAGGTCGAGGCCGTTGGGGTCGTGCGGCAGCAGCGCCTCGCCGCCGATGGCGCAGGCCAGCAGCAGCGGCAGCACCGCCAGCGCAAACCAGGGCAGGCCGCGCAGGTTGTGCCGCGGGCGCTGGCGCACCGGGGCCGCGGTGGCGCCGGCAGGGGGGATGGCGATCTCAGGCATGGCGGATCCTCGGGTCGATCAGGCCGTAGCTCAGGTCGACCAGCAGGTTGGACAGCACGAACAGCACGGAGGTGAGCATCACGCCCGCCTGCACCACGGGAAAATCGCGCGCGAACACGGCTTCGACCACGGTGCGGCCGACGCCGGGCCAGGCGAAGATGACCTCGACCACGAAGGCGCCGCCCAGCATCGCCGCGAAGTAGACCCCGAGGATCGTCACCAGCGGAATCGCCGCGTTGCGCAGCGCGTACTTCCAGACCAGCACGCGCTCGGGCAGGCCCATGGCGCGGCCCATGCGGATGTAGTCGCTGTCGAGCACATCGAGCATGGCCGAGCGCACCACGCGGGTCTGCGCCGCCACCGGATACCAGCCCAGCGCAATCGCGGGCAGCACCAGGCTGTTCCACGAGTCGCGCCCGAAGGCCGGCAGCCAGTTCAGCTGCACCGCGAACAACAGGATCAGCAGCAGGCCGACCCAGAAGTTGGGCATGGCCTGGCCCGCCATGGCGAAGACCTTGGCGAAGCGGTCGAACCACGAGCCGCGCCAGACCGCCGACAGCACGCCGAACGGCACCGCCATCGCGATCGAGAACGCCAGCGCGGCCAGGGCCAGTTCCACCGTGGCCGGCAGCCGCTCCAGGATCAGGCCGAGCGCCGGTTCCTGCCAGCGGTAAGAGTTGCCGAAGTCGCCGGTGACGGCGTTGCGCAGGAACACCAGGTACTGCGCCACCAGCGGCTGGTCCAGGCCGAGGTGCTGGCGGGTCTGTTCGATTACCTCGGGCGGCGCGTCGGCCGGCAGCAGCAAGGCCAGCGGGTCGCCGGACAGGCGCGAGATCAGGAAGATGATCACGCTCGCGCCAAGGATGCTGATCAGGCCGTGCAGCAGGCGTTTGGCAATGGGCATGGCGGGCTCCGTCGGGGAGTCATCGGCGGGGATGCCGCGCCGGCGCGCCGGGTCGGGCGCGGCCGGGCGCGGCGGCGGCTCAGCGCGGCTTCCAGCTGACTTCCTGGAACGAGCGCCAGTAGTCGCGGATCGGCCAGGGCACGTAGTCGATCTTGTTGTCGCGCCAGGCAAAGGTCACCAGCGGGCGGTAGGTGGGCAGGCCGCCCAGCACGCGCTCCTGCTTGAGGCGGGCGATCTGCTGCAGCAGCGCGGTGCGCGCGGCGGGGTCCATGGTCTGGCGCTGTTTTTCCAGCAGCGCGTCGACCTCGGGGTCGCTGGTGTACGAGTAGGTGCCCCAGCCGCCGCCGGCCTGGTAGCTGTGCAGGTGTCCCGACCACGCCAGGCCGGGATCGCCGGGCAGGCCCTGCGACCACATCCAGCTCAGCACGCCATCCATCTCGGGCGGACCGGAACGGCCGCGCTTGCCAAGGCTGATCCACGCGCCGTACTCCAGGTTGCGCACCTGGCAGCGGATGCCGACGGCGCTCAGGTAGGCGTACATGGCTTCGCCCACTTCCTTCACGCCCGGCTCGCGCGGCGTGGTGAGGTTGTAGCAGGGAGTGTCGAAGCCATTGGGGTAGCCGGCCTGCTTGAGCAGTTCGCGCGCGCGCTTCTGGTCGAAGGCATAGGGCTTGAGCGCGGGGTCGTAGCCGTTGGAGGCCTTGCCCACCTGCGCATAGCGCTCGCCCTGGCCGAACAGCACGCGCTTGATGATGGCGTCGACATCGATGGCATGCGCGGCGGCCTGGCGCACGCGCACGTCATTGAACGGCGACTTCGGCATCTGCGTGTTGAAGTTCAGGAAGAGATTGTTGCCGCTGACCAGCGTGACGGTCTTCACACCCGGCATCTTCCTGAATTCCTCCACCATCGACGGCGGCACGTTGTCGATGAAATCCACCTTGCCGGTCTTGAACGCCGCCACCCGGGTCAGGTCCTCGGGAATCACCTTGATCGTCAGTTCCTTGATGCCGGGGCGCTTGTCCTTGTTCCAGTAGCCGTCGAAGGCTTCCAGCCTGAGCTCGTCCTTGACCGTGCGCGAGACGAACTTCCATGGGCCGGTGCCCACCGGTTTCCTGGCGAACTCTTCCTCGCCGACCTTCTGGATGTACTTCTTGGGCATGGCCCACAGCTGCATGTTGCCGACGATGAACTGCGCGTCGGGCTGCTTGAAATGCAGCTTGAAGCGGTGCGCATCGATGATCTCGAAGCGCTCGACCGACGACACATAATGCGAGAAAAAGCTGCTCTTGGGATCGCGCTGGCGCTGCCACGAGAACTCGAGGTCCTCCGACGTCAGCGGGTCGCCGTTATGGAAGCGCACGCCCTTGCGCAGCTGCACGTCGAGCACCGGCTTGCCATCCTTGCCGGTGTCGAGCTTCCAGCTTTCCGCCAGCCAGTTCTCGTCCTTGAGCGCGGCGTTGCGGCGCACCAGCATTTCGAAGATCTGGCCGACAAAATAATGGTCGACCCCGGCCGAGATCTTGACCGGGTCGAGCGTGGTCGACTCCGCGCCGAAGGCGACGGTAAGGCTGCCGGTGGCGGGCGCGGGCGCGGCATGCGCGACCGGCACGATGGCCGCGGCGACGATGCCGGCCAGCAGCCGGCGGCGGGTGGCGTGGGACAGGGTCTTCACTTGCATGGTGCTCCTCCTGTTGCGCCGTCTCGTGGCGGCGCTGTGGGTATGAACAACGGGCGCGCTCAGCGCGGGAAGCTGCTCTCGAGCTGGCGCACCACCTCGAGCAGGCGCGGCCGCACTTCCTGCAGCAGGAATGACGGCGACAGCCGGAACGACGGTCCGCCCACGTTGAGCGCCATGGGCGGCATGCCCTGGCCGGGCTCGAAGCCGCGCGCGATGCCGTTGACATCGGCCTGCCACTCGCCCATCGAGCAGGTCACGCCGAGCTCGCGGTGATCGGCCAGCGCCTGTTCGATGCCCTGGCGCAGCCGCGGCCAGGCCACGTCGTCGACATCGCGCACCTGCTCCATGAAGGCTTGCCGCTCGGCGTCGGCGACCACCGCCAGCCAGGCGCGGCCGATCGCCGAGGTCGCTACCGGAATACGCGAGCCGGTATCGAGCGTCAGCGCAATCGCGGCGCTGCTGCGGCAGTGCTCGACATAGATCATCGAGAAGCGGTCGCGCGTGCCCAGCGACACCGTGCCGCCGGAGAAATCCGCCAGCTCCTGCATCAGCGGGCGCGCCACCTTGCGGATATCCAGCCGCGACAGCATGGCGCTGCCCAGCCGCAGGCAGGCGGTGCCCAGGCTGTACTGCTGGCTGCCTTCGGCGCGCGCCAGGTAGCCCAGCCGGGTCAGGGTCGAGGTCAGGCGCGATACCGTGGACTTGGGCAGCTGGCAGCGCCGCGCGATTTCCTGGTTGCCCAGGGCGCGGTCGCTGGTGCGGAAGCACGCCAGCACCTCGAGCCCGCGCGCCAGCGCGGTGACGAAGTGGCGGTCTTCCTTGGTGGTGCCGGTGGATCGATCGTGCATGGCCGATGGCTCCGGTGGTGGCGCGAAAGTGGCGCCCAAGCGCGTGGCATCCTCGCCGGTGCTGCGGGACAGATGGGCAGCGCTTGCGCTCAGCCCCCGTCCCCGGTGTCCAGCAGCGCTTGCAGTTCCACCTTGCGCACCTTGCCGGTGGCGGTCAGCGGAAACTCGGCCAGGATGCGGATCTCGGGCACCTTGTAGACCGCCATCTGCTCGCGGCACCAGGCATGCAACGCGTCGGCGCTGGTGCCGTCGGCATGCTCGGGGCGCAGGCGGATAAAGGCCACCGGCACCTGGCCCTTGTCGGGGTCCGGGCGGCCGACCACGGCCGAGCCCAGCACCGCCGGGTGGCGCGACAGCAGCACTTCCAGCTCGGACGGGAACACGCTCATGCCGCGCACCTTCAGCATTTCCTTGCGCCGGCCCAGGAAATGCAGGTAGCCGGCCTCGTCATACGCGCCGATATCGCCGGTGCGGAACCAGCCGTCGCGGAACACCTCGGCGTCGACGTCGGGACGGCCCCAGTAGCCCTTGAACAGCGACGGCGTGCTGACCACGATCTCGCCTTCTGCGCCGACCGGCAGCACCGCGCCGGTGTCGAAGTCGCAGATCTTGATGCGCGTGCCCGGCACCGGCAGGCCGACGAAGACCGGGCGGCCGCGCAGGTCCATGTCGTCGGCCTGCATGCCGGTGGTGAAGGTGTCGCTGGTATGGGTCTCGGTCATGCCCCACGCGCCTTCGGCAATGATGCTGCCGGTCAGCGCGTGCCAGCGCTGGCGGATGTCGGGTGTGATCTTGCGGATGAACGAGGCGGCGCGCGTATGCTGCAGCGAGCGCAGGTCGTAGCGGCCGCACTCGGGGTGGTTCATCAGCTCGACCGCGTTGTCGACCACCACGAAGGTGCGGTTGACGCGGTAGCGCTCGATCGCGGCCATCACCGCGACCGGGTCCCAGCGCGCCAGCAGCACCACGGTCGCGCCGCTGAAGATCGGGTAGATCAGGCCCAGGTTCTCGCCCGCGATCCAGAACATCGGCAGGAAGTTCAGCATCACGTCGTCGGAGCCCTCGGCCAGGCGCGCGGCGTCGACGCCGCCGGTCAGCGCATACGAGGCCGCGGCGGTGTACAGCATGTCGCGCTGCGTGTGCATGCAGCCCTTGGGCAGGCCGGTGGTGCCGCCGGTGTAGTTCAGCGCGGCCAGCGCGTCCAGGTCGACCGGCGGCAGCGCCACCGGCGCAGTCTCGCGCAGCGCCTGCAGCAGGTCGATGGCGCCATCGACGGCCAGCGCGGGGGCATCCAGCCCGGCCGGCAGCGGCAGCTCGGGCTGCGCCGGCAGCATGGCGCCGGCGCTGGTGGTGTAGACCGTCCGCAGCGCGGTCTGCGCGCGCACCGACATCAGCAGCGGCGCCAGCTGGTCCTGCACGATGATGGTGGTGGCGCCCGCATCGTTGAGCTCATACACCAGCTCCTGCTCCTTGAAGAGCGGGTTGACCGGCACGTACACCGCGCCCAGCTTCAGGATGGCGTAGAACACCACGTGGAATTGCGGGCAGTTGCCCATCATCACCGCGACCCGGTCGCCCGCGCCGACGCCGCGGCCCTTGAGCAGCGCGGCGCAGCGCTCGGACAGGTCGTCGAGTTCGGCATAGGTGACGGTGGTGCCGTACCAGACCAGCGCCGCATGGCGCGGGCGCTTGCGCGCCCACGCGCGCAGGTAGTCGCCCAGCGGGGCCTCGCCATGCGGATACACCGGTGCGTCGGGCAGGCCGGCGGGCCAGATCTTGCGATGCCGGGCTTCCAGGTCGGCGAAGAACGCCTGTTCGTCCATGTGCTGTCTCCTCTTGCTGTCGCTCTGGTGGTGCCCGCCGCCGCGCCTACCAGGCGTCGACGAAGGGGCGTATCGGCCGCTGGGCACGCTGTGGGTCGGCGGCGCCCGCGTCGAGGCCGCTGACCAGCCACTGCCGCGTGGCGGCGGGATCGATCACCGCATCGAGCTCCAGTGCCGCCGCGGCGTTGATGGCATGGCCGCGTTCGTACATCTGCGCCACCAGCTGCTGGTACAGCGCATCGCGCTGCGGCCCCGCCGGCAGCGCTTCCAGCTCCTTGCGGAAGCCGAGCCGCACCGCGCCTTCGAGCCCCATGCCGCCGAACTCGCCGGTCGGCCACGACACCGTGAAGCTGGGCGCGCGGAAGCCGCCCGCGGCCATCGCCATCGCGCCCAGGCCATAGCCCTTGCGCAGCACCACCGCCAGGAACGGCACGCGCAGCTTGGCGCCGACCACGAACATGCGCGACACGTGCCGCACCTGGGCGCGGGCCTCGACCTCGGGCCCGACCATGAAGCCCGGCGTGTCGATCAGCGACACGATCGGCAGTCCGTGCGCGTTGCACACCTGCATGAAGCGCGCGGCCTTGTCGGCGGCGTCGGCGTCGATGGCGCCGCCGAGGTGGCGCGGATTGTTGGCGAGGATGCCCACCGGCCGGCCTTCGATGCGCGCCAGCGCGGTATGGATGCCGGTGCCGAAGCCCGCGCGCAGCTCCAGCACGCTGCCGACGTCGGCCAGCCCGTCGATGGCGGCACGGGTGTCGTACACGCGCAGGCGGTTCTCGGGCACCACATGGCGCAGCGCCAGCGGGTCGGGCGCCTGCCAAGTTTCGAGCCGGCCCTGGAACATCGACAGGTAGTGCCTGGCGGCGGCCACCGCCGCGGCTTCGTCGTCGACCAGCAGGTCGGCTACGCCGTTGTGGTATTGCACCGCGGCCGGGCCGATGTCCTCGGGCCGGAACACGCCCAGGCCGCCGCCTTCGATCATGGCGGGACCTGCCATGCCGATGTTGGCGTTGCGCGTGGCGACGATCAGGTCGCAGCAGCCCAGCAGCGCGGCATTGCCGGCGAAGCAGCGCCCGGAGGCGATGCCGACCACCGGCACTTCGCCGCTCAGCTCGGCGAAGGCGCCGAACGACGGCTGGTAGAGGCCGGCCACGGTGGGGAAGTCGACATCGCCCGGGCGCCCGCCGCCGCCTTCGGCAAAGATCACCGTGGGCAGGCGGTTGCGCAGCGCCACCTCCAGGATGCGGTCGGTCTTGGTGTGGTTGCGCTTGCCCTGGGTGCCGGCCAGCACCGTGGCGTCGTAGGCCAGCACCGCGCAGCGCGCGCGTTCGGGCGCGAACAGGCCGCCGTTGATGGTGCCGGTGCCGGTGATCAGGCCGTCAGCGGGGGTGTTGGCAATCAGGTCGGCCTCGCTGCGCCGGCTCGCCTGCGCCGCCAGTGCCAGCCCGCCGTATTCGCGGAAGCTGCCGGCATCGCACAGGTCGTCGACATTCTCGCGCGCGGTGCGCTGGCCGCGCGCATGGCGGCGCGCCACCGCCTCCGGGCGGGCCGCGTCGTACAGGAAGGCATGTCGATCGAGCACGCGCTGCAGGTCGGGGCGGATCGCCGCGGGGTCGGCGCATTCGGCGTCGGCGCCGGCATGCGCGCCGGCGTCGGCGGGCTCCAGCACCAGCATGACCTGGCCTTCGGCCACCTGCTCGCCGGAGGCGGTGCGCAGGTCGATCACGCGTCCGGCCTGCTCGGCCACGATGGCATGTTCCATCTTCATCGCATCGAGCACCGCCACGGTCTGGCCGGCCTTGACCACGTCGTTCTCGCGCGCAAGTTCGATCACGCGGCCGTTCATCGGCGCGCGCACCGCGCACAGGCCTTCGCCCAGTTGCTCTTCGAAGCTGGCGCTGCTCGACGTGGCCGCCACCGGCGCCGCGGCGGCACCCGCCAGCGCGTGCCTTGCCGCGTGCTGCGCGCCGATCTGCGCGGCGCGTTCCAGCAGCGCGGGCAGCGCCGTCTCCATGTAGCGGGTATGCACCTGCTGGCTGGCAAAGTCATCGCGCTCGGCCAGCGCGCGCAGCAGGTCCAGGTTGGTGGCGATGCCGGCGATATTGAACTCGGCCAGCGCGCGCTGCAGGCGCCGCACCGCGTCGGCGAAGTGGTCGCTGGCCGAGGTGACGATCAGCTTGGCCAGCAGCGTGTCGTAATGCGCGGACGGGGCATAGCCGGTATAGCCATGGGTGTCGACGCGCACGTCCGGCCCGGTGGGCGGATCGAAGCGCTCCAGCCGGCCCTGCGCCGGCCGCGCCAGCCCTTGCGGGTCGGTCGCTTCCGCGTTGACGCGCACCTGGATCGCGTAGCCGCGCACGTGCGGCGGATGTTGCGGGTCCAGCCCCAGTTCGGGCAGGCGCCGGCCCCGGGCCAGTCCCAGCTGGACCGCTACCAGGTCGATCCCGGTGACCTGCTCGGTGACGGTGTGCTCCACTTGCAGGCGCGGGTTAGCCTCGATAAAGACGAAGGGCAGGGTCGCGCCGTCGCGGCCGGCGCCGTCCTCGGGCTCTTCGACCAGGAACTCGAACGTGCCCAGGCTGCGGTAGCGCGCCTCGCGCGCCAGCGTGCAGGCGGCATCGACGATGCGCTGGCGCAGCGCGGCATCGAGCGCCGGGCTGGGCGCGATCTCCACCACCTTCTGGAAGCGGCGCTGCAGCGTGCAGTCGCGCTCGCCCAGCGCGATCACGCTGTCGCCGTCGCCGGCGATCTGCACTTCGATATGGCGCGCACGGGCGACCAGCCGCTCGGCGTAGAGGGCGTCAACACCGAACGCGGAGCGGGCTTCGGAGCGGCAGCGCGCATAGGCTTCAGGCAGGGCGTCGCGTTCGCGCACCACGCGCATGCCGCGCCCGCCGCCGCCGCCCACGGCCTTGAGCACCACGCCGGCGCCGTCCTGCTCGTCGAAGAAGGCCGTCACCGCATCGAGCGTGGCCCCGCCCGGCGTGGCCGGCATCACCGGCACGCCGCAGCGGGCAGCCAGCGCCAGTGCGCGGCCCTTGTCGCCGAACAGGGCGAGGTGTTCGGGCCCGGGTCCCACGAAGACGATCTGCGCCGCCGCGCAGGCGCTGGCGAAATCGGCGCGCTCGCTCAGAAAACCGTAGCCGGGGTGGATGGCATCGCAGCCGGTGGCTCGCGCCGCGGCGAGGATGGCGTCGATGTCGAGATAGGCCGCCGCACCTTCGCCCTGCAGGGCGACGGCTTCGTCGGCGAGCAGGCGGTGCCGGCTGCCGGCGTCGTCGGTGGCGTAGACGGCCACGGTGGCGATGCCGAGATCGCGGGCGGCGCGCTGCACGCGCAACGCGATCTCGCCGCGATTGGCGATCAGGAGCTTCTTCACAAATGTCCCCTTCCATGCGAAGCGGCGGCACAGGATTACGCAAGCGCGCGAGCACGCAAGCGCGCAAACGGGTTGCGCTGCCGGCTTCTTGTTTTTGTGGTTTGTGATTCTGCGAGGTGGAATCTACGCGGCCAGCCAGGGGGTCACAAGCGCGATGCGCCGGAACCATGTATGACATGCCGCGTGTGCATAGAGCCGGGGAGAGGGAGGGGATTTGCCGCTGTTTTGTTCTGCATTGCAGAATTCAGCCGGCTGTGGCGGGCGAGATGTCTCGCCCCCGGGGGTGCGGCGGCGATGCGCCGCCGAAGGAAACCGCGTCACGGGCGTGCCGCGGGATGCAACCCTCTCCCGCGTATCGGGAGAGGGAACACCGATACCGGACGATCAGCCGATGCGCATGCCCGGCACCGCGCCGCTGTGCGGCTCGAGGATGTACAGGCCGGGCGCGGCCTTTTCATCCGCGGCCGAGGCCGCCAGCACCATGCCTTCGGACACGCCGAACTTCATCTTGCGCGGCGCCAGGTTCGCCACCACAACGGTCAGCTTGCCCACCAGCTGCTCGGGCGTGTAGGCCGACTGGATGCCGGAGAACACGTTGCGGGTGCGGCCTTCGCCGAGGTCCAGCGTCAGCTGCAGCAGCTTGTTCGAGCCTTCCACCTTCTGGCATTCGACGATCTTTGCCACGCGCAGGTCGATCTTGGCGAAGTCATCGATGGTGATGGTGTCGGCGATCGGCTCGATCGCGGCTGCGTTGGCGTTGGTGGCCGGCGCCGCGGTCGCCTGCAGCGATTCGCGGTTGGCGGCCAGCAGCGCGTCGACCTGCTTGGCATCGACGCGCGTCATCAGGTGCTGGTAGGGCTGCACCGGGCTGGCGGCCGACAGCTGCTGGTCGACGGCACGCCAGTCCAGCGGCGCGACGTTGAGGAAGCGCTCGACGCCGGCGGCCACGTTGGGCACCACCGGCTTCAGGTAGATGGTCAGCAGGCGGAACGCTTCCAGCGAGACCGAGCACGCCGCATGCAGCGCGGCGCGCTTGCCGTCGTCCTTGGCCAGCTCCCACGGCTTCTCGGTGTCGACGAAGGCGTTGACGGCATCGGTCAGTTCCATCACCAGGCGCAGCGCCTTGCTGTACTCGCGGCTTTCATACAGGTGCGCCACCTGCGGCGCGGCCTGGCGCAGCTGCTCCAGCAGCGGATGGGCCAGCGCGGCTTCGTCGACCTTGCCGTCGAAGCGCTTGACCAGGAAGCCCGCGGCGCGGCTGGCGATGTTGACGTACTTGCCGATCAGGTCGCTGTTCACGCGCGCGATGAAGTCGTCGAGGTTCAGGTCGAGATCTTCCATGCTGGCGTTGAGCTTGGCGGCGAAGTAATAGCGCAGCCACTCCGGGTTCATGCCGGTGTCGATATAGCTCTGCGCGGTGATGAAGGTGCCGCGCGACTTGCTCATCTTGGCGCCGTCGACGGTCAGGAAGCCGTGGGCGAAGACATTGGTCGGGGTGCGGTAGCCCGAGAAGCGCAGCATCGCCGGCCAGAACAGCGTGTGGAAGTACAGGATGTCCTTGCCGATGAAGTGGTACTGCTCGGCGGTCGAGTGCGGGCCGACCCAGGCGTCGAAATCGATGCCGCGCTGCTGCGCCAGGTTCTTGAAGCTGGCGTAGTAGCCGATCGGCGCGTCCAGCCACACGTAGAAATACTTGCCGGGCGCGCCGGGGATCTCGAAGCCGAAGTAGGGCGCATCGCGCGAGATGTCCCAGTCGGACAGGGTCGAGGCCTCGCCCTCGGCGCCCAGCCATTCCTGCATCTTGTTGGCGGCTTCGGGCTGCGCCAGGTCGGCCACCCACTCGCGCAGGAAGCTTTCGCAGCGCGGATCGGACAGCTTGAAGAAGTAGTGGGCCGACGACTTGCGCACCGGCGTGGCGCCCGATACCACCGAGTAGGGGTTCTTCAGGTCGGTCGGCACGTAGGTGGTGCCGCACACCTCGCAGGAATCGCCGTACTGGTCCTTGGCGCCGCACTTCGGGCACTCGCCCTTGATGAAGCGGTCGGGCAGGAACATGTTCTTGACCGGGTCGTAGAACTGCTCGACCTCGCGCTCGGCGATCAGGTCCTCGGCCTTCAGGGCCAGGTAGATCTTTTCGCACAGCTCGCGGTTTTCCTCGGCGTCGGTGCTGTAGTAGTTGTCGAACGACACCAGGAAGCTGTCGAAATCGCGCTTGTGCTCGGTCCAGACGCGGTCGATCAGCGCCTTGGGCGTGATGCCTTCCTTCTCGGCGCGCAGCATGACCGGGGTGCCGTGGGTGTCGTCGGCGCCGACGTAGTAGACCTCGTTGCCCATCATGCGCTGGAACCGCACCCAGATATCGGTCTGGATGTACTCCACCAGGTGGCCGATATGGATCTGGCCGTTGGCGTAGGGCAGGGCGGATGTGACGAGGATGCGACGTGCGGTCATAAACAGGAGCCGGTCAGGAGCGGGGGAAATCGAGGGGGTCGGCGCCAGCCAGGACGGGCGGGCGCGTGCCGGGAAGGGGCTATTTTAACAACTGGCCGGCCGCCGCGCGGCGGTTCCGCATCGCGGAATAGGCGGGGCGCCGAATCCGCGCGGGCAAAAAAAAGCGCCGGTCAGTGCCGGCGCAGCTTTCCACAACGGAAAAGGAGGAGAAATCAGGTACCGCCCGGGAGGTCAGCCACCCATCGCGAGCCAGCAACGGTGGCAAGCGGCACCTGTTTCTATGACAGGGTCAGCCTTGAATTGGTTTCAAAAAAATTTCGACGCGGCGATTTTGTGCCCGTCCGGCCTCGGTCCCGTTGTCTGCGACCGGCTGGCTCTGGCCGCGGCCTTCGGCGCTCAGGCGGTTGCGTGCGACGCCGCGATCACCCAGGTAACCCGCCACGCTCTGGGCGCGGCGCTGCGACAGCTGCATGTTGTAGTTGGAGTTGCCGGTGCTGTCGGTATGGCCGACGACGTTGGCGCTGACGTCCTGGTGCTGGCCCAGCGTCTGCGCGACCTGGTCGAGCACCGAGCGGAACGACGGCTTGATGGTGGCGCTGTCGGTGTCGAAAGTGACCTGGCTCGGGATGTTGACCTTCAGCGAGCCGTCCGGCTGCTCGGTGATCTGGGTGCCTGTGCCCGCGGTGTCCTTGTTCAGCTTGCCGCGGATCGCGTTCCAGTTGTAGCCGGTCGCGCCGCCGATGGCGCCACCGACGGCCGCGCCCACCAGCGTGCCGGTGGTGTTGCCGCCAATCAGGTTGCCAAGCCCCGCGCCGACCGCGGCCCCGACGCCGGTACCAACCGCCGTGTGGGTTTGCTGTTCGGTGGCGCAGCCGGCGGCCAGCAGCGTGGCGGCGGCGAGCGAAACGGTAACGAGCTTGATCTTCATGCTTTCTCCTTCTGATGTTCCCGTAAATGTTCTTGGTACCGCGTCGCGATGGTAACGCCAAGGCAAGCGGCAGGTAACCCATTGTGCGCGTCGGTCAGGCCGGGCGCGGCACCGCTCGCGGTGTCGGCATGCCGGGCCGCCCAACCGCACTACAATATGGATATGGCGGCGCGCGCACAAGTGCAAGCTTGTGAGATTTGTAATTGTCTGTAATCCCCCACCCGATAGAGGGGATTGCACGCGGACTTCCGGCGTTCATGGCCGGTGCTGCATACTTTGATACATTAGGCGCAGGCCATCATGCGCCCGTTCCCCACTATCCAAGCGGAGTTTGTCTTGAGCCTCAGCACTGAGCAGGTTACCGAAGCCCTGCGCACCGTCATCGATCCCAATACGGGCAAGGACCTGGTGTCCACCCGCTCGGCCAGGAACATCCGCATCGATGGCGGCGAGGTATCGCTGGAGGTGGAACTCGGCTATCCCGCGAAGAGCCAGTTCGATCCGATCCGCAAGCTGGTGGTGGCCGCGGTGCGGCAGGTGCCGGGCGTGACCAATGTCAGCGTGGCAGTGAGCATGAAGATCGTCGCCCACGCGGTGCAGCGCGGTGTCAAGCTGCTGCCGGGCGTGAAGAACGTGATAGCGGTGGCGTCGGGCAAGGGCGGCGTGGGCAAGTCGACCACGGCCGTGAACCTGGCGCTGGCGCTGGCTGCCGAAGGCGCGCGCGTGGGCATGCTCGACGCGGATATCTACGGCCCCAGCCTGCCGATGATGCTGGGCATCGACGGCCGGCCGGAATCCGCCGACGGCCAGACCATGGAGCCGCTGGAGGGCCACGGCCTGCAGGCCAATTCGATCGGCTTCCTGATCGAGCAGGACAACCCCATGGTGTGGCGCGGCCCGATGGTTACCTCGGCGCTGGAGCAGCTGCTGCGCCAGACCAACTGGCACGACCTGGATTACCTGATCGTCGACATGCCGCCGGGCACCGGCGACGTGCAGCTGACGCTGTCGCAGAAGGTCCCGGTCACCGGTGCCGTGATCGTGACCACGCCGCAGGACATCGCGCTGCTGGACGCCAAGAAGGGCCTGAAGATGTTCGAGAAGGTGGGCATTCCCATCCTGGGCATCGTCGAGAACATGGCAGTCTATTGCTGCCCGAATTGCGGCCATGTCGAGCATATCTTCGGACACGGCGGCGGCGAGAAGATGTGCGCCGACTACGGCGTCGACCTGCTCGGCAGCCTGCCGCTGAACCTGAGCATCCGCGAGCAGGCCGATTCCGGCCGCCCCACCGTGGTGGCCGAGCCGGACAGCCCGGTGGCCGAGATGTACCGCGCGATCGCGCGCAAGGTCGCGATCAAGGTCGCCGACAAGGCGCGCGACATGACCAGCAAGTTCCCCAGCATCGTCGTGCAGAACACCTGAGCGCTCCGCCTGCCGCCATGGACAGCCAGCCCACCGCCAACCCGCCGCCGCCCGGCGCCCGCCCCGCCGTCACCATGGCCGTGGTGATGCGCAAGGTGGCGCTGGCCAACCGCTGGCAGCCCTGGAAATGGCAGCTGGACGCGGTGCTGCCCGACCTGGGCGAGTTCGGCACGCAGCCGGTGTGCCTGGAGCACGATGCCCACGGCGCGCGCTGGCTGTACCCGGGCTACGAGGTGGAGCTGTTCCGCGACCAGGGCGAGGGCTACTACCTGAACCTGACCTCGGCCACGCCGTGCTGGTTCGTGATGTGGCGCATGCCCGAAGACGAGGGCGAGGGTGACGAGGCGCATCCGGTGCCGGTCACCGTGGCGCTGTCGTACAACGAGGCCGGCCGCTGGCTGGATGCCGGCGAGACCGTCGAGAACGTGCCGCTGGCGCCGGAGCAGCGCGACTGGCTGCAGGCCTACGTCAACGAACATTACCGGCCCGAGCCCAAGCAGCGGCGCCGGCCCGAATCTTTCAAGGCGCCGGACCAGCGCGCCCGCTACTGACTTCTGACACCACCGAGACACGGTACCGCCCATGAGCGAATCGTCCTTCCTGTCGCGCTGGTCGCGCCGCAAGGCCGCGGTGCGCGAGGGCGTGGCCGTGCCCGCAGAACCGCTGCAGCCGCCGCAGCCGGCGGTGCCCGCGGCCGAGGCAGTCCCTGCGACCGTCCCGGCCGCCCCCGAGGCGCCGCAGAGTCCGCCGCCGACGCTGGCCGACGTCGCGGCGCTGCGGCCCGGTGACGAGATCGCCCGCTTCGTTGCGCGCGGCGTGGACGAAGCGGTCAAGCGCGCCGCGCTGAAGACATTGTTTGCCGATCCGCACTTCAATGTGATGGACGGGCTCGATATCTATATCGACGATTACAGCAAGCCGGACCCGATTCCGCCCGAGATCCTGCGCCAGTTGCGCCAGGCGGAGACGCTGGGACTGTTCGAGCCGACCGACGAGGAACGCGCCGCGGCCGAAGCCGCGGCCCGGCTGTCGGAGCCGGAACAGGTACCGCCGGCAGCGCACGCTGACGCAAAGCAGGAACCGCATCAGGCGGGCGCAGCCCCCGGCGAAGACGCCGGCGCGCCGCTGGTGCAGGCCGATGCACCGGCAGGCGCCGAAACGCCGCCGCCGCACGCCGGTCAAAGCGAACAACAGGGCCAGCAAGACCCGCTGCAAGACCCGCCGCAAGGTCCGCATAAACGCGCGTAGCCCCCGGCGGCAGCGCAGCCTACAATAGGCTTCCCCACAATCCGCCGGCCCGCAGACCCCCGCCAAGAAGGGACGTCCGGGCCGGTCAGCCGCACTCGCCATGCCGACGCTGATCTGCAATTGCAACGACACCATGCCGCTGGACGGGGCGGCATTGTCAGACGCAACCCGCGACGCCAGCCAGGGACCGCTCAAGGTCCATCGACTGCTGTGCCGGCGCGAAATCGGTGACTTCACCGCCGCGCTGGACGGCACCGACGACGTGATCGTCGCCTGCACGCAAGAACGCCAGCTCTTTACCGAGGTGGCCGCGCAAGCCGCGCAGGGCCGCGATGGCCAGGCGGTGGTGACCGCGCCGGTGCGCTTCGTCAATATCCGCGAGACCGGCGGCTGGTCACAGGGTGCCCGGCGCGACCCCAGGACCGCCAACGCCAAGATCGCCGCGCTGCTGGCCGTGGCCGCGCTGCCCGAACCCGAGCCGGTGCCGGTGGTGGACTACCGCAGCGACGGCACGGTGCTGGTGCTGGGCCCGGCCGCGCGCGCGCTGCCGTGGGCCGAGCGGCTGGCGGCGATGCAGCTGGAAGTCACGGTGCTGCTGACCGGCGGCGACCCGCGCGATGGCACCGCCGCGCAGCCCGCGGCGCGCGCCTATCCCGTGCACAGCGGCCAGCTGGCCGCGCTGACCGGCTGGCTCGGCGCCTTCGAGGCCAGCTGGGAGACCGGCGCGGGCCGCAGCAACCCGATCGACCTGGACCTGTGCACGCGCTGCAATGCCTGCATCGATGCCTGCCCCGAAGACGCGATCGACTTCAGCTACCAGATCGACCTGTCACGCTGCCGCGCGCATCGCGATTGCGTGCGCGCCTGCGGCGCCGCCGCGGCGATCGACTTCGACCGTCCGCCGGGCACCGGCACGGGCCGCTTCGACCTGGTCTTCGACCTGTGCGACACGCCCGCCTTCACCATGCACCAGCCGCCGCAGGGCTACCTGCATGCCGGCGCCGACCCGGTCCGCCAGCAGGCCCAGGCGCTGCTGCTGGCCGGACTGGTGGGCGAGTTCGAGAAGCCCAAGTTCTTCCGCTACAAGGAAAGCCTGTGCGCGCACGGCCGCAACCAGACCACCGGCTGCACCGCCTGCATCGATATCTGCTCGACGCAGGCCATCGCTTCGCGCTGGCATGACGGCAAGGGCCGCATCGAGGTCACGCCCAACCTGTGCATGGGCTGCGGCGCCTGCACCACGGTTTGCCCCAGCGGCGCCATCAGCTACGGTTATCCCGGCCCGGAGACGACCGGCGCGCGCCTGCGCACGCTGTTGTCCGCCTATCGGCAGGCCGGCGCGCGCGATCCGGTGGTGCTGCTGCACGGCGAGGAATCCGGCACGCCCGCGCTGCTGGCTTTGGGCCGCGCCGCCCGCGGCGGCAAGGCGCGGGGTGTGCCCGCGCAGGTCATGCCGCTGTCGCTGTTCCATCCGGCCTCGGTGGGGCTGGAGCTGTGGCTGGCCGCGCTGTGCTGGGGCGCCAGCCGCGTCGCCGTGCTGCTGACCGGCGACGAGGCCCCGCAATACCGCACCGCGCTGCTGGAGCAGATGGCGGTCGGGCGCGCGCTGCTGTCGGGCCTGGGCTATGACGGCGAGGCGCTGTCGCTGGTCGAGGCCGCCGATACCGAAGCGCTCGATGCCCGCCTGGCGGCGCTGCGCCCGGCGCGCAACGCGCTGCCGCCCGCGGCCTTCGGCCCGGTCGCGGCCAAGCGCGAGCTGCTCGACTTCGCGCTCGACCACCTGGTGCGCCATGCGCCGTCGCCGGCGCAGAGCGTGCCGCTGCCGGCGGGCGCGCCCATCGGCGCCATCGCCGTGGATACCGGCAAGTGCACCTTGTGCCTGGCCTGCGTCGGCGCGTGCCCGTCGCAGGCGCTGCGCGACAACCCCGAGCGTCCCGTGCTCAGCTTCATCGAGCGCAACTGCGTGCAGTGCGGGTTGTGCGAGAAGACCTGCCCCGAGGACGCCATTGCCCTGGTGCCGCGCCTGCTGGCCGGCGACGCGGCCCGGCGCCCGGTCACGCTCAACGAGGCCCAGCCGTTCCATTGCGTGCGCTGCGCCAAGCCGTTCGGCACGGCGCAGATGGTCGAGTCGATGCTGGTGCGCCTGGCCGGCCATCCGGCCTTTGCCGGCGCCGCCGCGGAGCGCCTCAGGATGTGCCCCGACTGCCGCGTGGTGGACATGATGGAACGCGACCCCGGCGCCATCACCGGCGCCACCCTGCGCTGAGACCCGGCCCGGGCCACCGGGCACAATTCATCACGACATGACAGATTTCCAGCCGATCCAGCTCACCGCCGCACCGCCCGCCGACCTCGCGGACAGCGAAGACACCGCCCGCGCCGACCTGTACGGCCTGCTGGCCACGCTGTTCTACCGCGCCCCGGACGCGGCCTTGCTGCATCACATCGCGGCCAATCGGGCCGTGGGCGAAGACGCGCAGACCGTGCTGGGCAAGGCGTGGAATGCGTTGTGCGACGCAGCATCCGAAACCACCGCGGCCGAGGCCGAGGAGGAGTACCGGCAACTGTTCGTCGGCGTGGGCCGCCAGGACGTGTTCCTCTACGGCTCCTTCTATATGACGGGCTTCCTCAACGAGCGCCCGCTGGTGGCGCTGCGCGAAGACCTGGCCCGCTACGGGCTGGAGCGCCACGAAGGCGTCAGCGAGACCGAGGACCACATCGCCACGCTGTGCGAGGTGATGCGCTTCCTGGTGGCGGGTGACGACCTGTCGGTGTCCAACCTGGGCGAGCAGCAGCGCTTCTATGCGAAGCATTTGCAGCCCTGGATCGAGCCCTTGTGCGAGGCAGTGGCGGCGCACCCGCAGGCGCGCTTCTATCGCAGCGTGGCGGGACTGCTTGGGACCTTTGCCGGTGTCGAGGCGGTGGCGCTGGAAATGACCTGAGCGGATCCGGGCGCGGGACCGATGCGGCGCAAGGCGCAGGTCCGGACCGGCTGCCTAGCTCAAATGGGAGCAGAAGGTAAGGAAAAACCCGTGCTTGTCATGGTCTTTCCTTCCAGTTGAATCTAGAATATGCATAACAACGCATAACGGCACAACCATCGGGCTTTGACAACCGAGGAGCCCCCACATGAGAGAAAAGCCAACCAGGGTCGGGCGCCGCACGTTTCTCGCGGGCGCCGGAGTTGTGGCCGCCGCCACGGGTGCGGCAGCGCTGAGCGCGCGCGCCCCCGTCGTGCCGGGCCAGGCTGCAGCCCTGCCGGAACCCGCCGATCCTCCGTCGGACAGCAAGGGTTACCGGGTCTCCGACCACATCCGCAAGTATTACCGGACCACGCTGGTGTAACTGCCACGGCGGCGTGGTCTGGCGCGCCGCCCGCAACCGGACGCTACCCAATCGTCCGTTTCTGAGGTGAGACATGATCTTGACCCGCAAACGCGCGGCGCAGGGCGCATCCGCCCGCCTCGCTGATGGCCTCGCCAATCGGCCCGCAGCCGATGGCGCAAGCTCCGGCCGGCTCTCCCAACGACTCGCGGCCAGCCTGGCCGGCGCCATGCCGACCATGGACCGCCGCGGCTTCCTCAAGCGCTCCGGCATCGGGGTCGGCGCCGGCCTCGCGGCCGGGCAGCTGACGCTGCTGCGCAAGGCCGACGCCGCCGACGACAAGAAGGCGGCCGCCGGTGACGGCAAGACCGGCATCGTGGTCCGGCGTACCGTGTGCGGCCACTGCTCGGTCGGCTGCGCAGTCGACGCGGTGGTGCAGAACGGCGTGTGGATCCGCCAGGAACCGGTGTTCGATTCGCCCCTGAACATGGGCGCGCACTGTGCCAAGGGTGCGGCGCTGCGCGAGCACGGCCACGGCGAATACCGGCTCAAGTACCCGATGAAGCTGGTCAACGGCAAGTACCAGCGCATCGGCTGGGACCAGGCGCTCGACGAGATCACCGCGAAGATGAAGGAGATCCGCCAGCAGAGCGGCCCGGATTCGATGTTCTTCGTCGGGTCTTCCAAGCACAGCAACGAGCAGTCCTACCTGATGCGCAAGTGGGTGTCGTTCTTCGGCACCAACAACACCGACCACCAGGCGCGCATCTGCCACTCCACCACGGTGGCGGGGGTGGCCAATACCTGGGGCTACGGTGCGATGACCAACTCGTACAACGATATGCAGAACGCCAAGGCGGCGCTGTATATCGGCTCCAACGCGGCCGAGGCGCACCCGGTGTCGATGCTGCACCTGCTGCATGCCAAGGAGAACGGCTGCAAGGTGATCGTGGTCGATCCGCGCTTCACGCGCACCGCGGCCAAGGCGCACCATTACGTGCGGATCCGCTCGGGCACCGATATCGCATTCCTGTTCGGCGTGCTGTACCACGTCTTCAAGAACGGCTGGGAAGACCAGAAGTACCTGAACGACCGTGTCTACGGCATGGACAAGGTCAAGGAAGAGGTGATGGCCAAGTGGACTCCCGACAAGGTCGAGGAAGTCACCGGCGTGCCCGAGGCGCAGGTCTACCTGGTGGCCGAGACCATGGCCAAGAATCGCCCCAGCACGCTGGTGTGGTGCATGGGCCAGACCCAGCACACCATCGGCAACGCGATCGTGCGCGCCTCGTGCCTGGTGCAGCTGGCGCTGGGCAATATCGGCGTGGCTGGCGGCGGCGCCAACATCTTCCGCGGCCACGACAATGTGCAGGGTGCCACCGACGTCGGCCCCAACCCTGACTCGCTGCCGGGCTACTACGGCCTGGCCACCGGTGCGTGGAAGCACTACGCGGCGGTCTGGGGCGTGGACTACGAATGGATCAAGAAGCAGTTCGTGTCGCAGGCGATGATGGAGAAGTCCGGCACCACGGTGTCGCGCTGGATCGATATCGTCACCGAGAAGAACGAGCTGATCGACCAGGACAACAACGTGCGCGGCGTGTTCTTCTGGGGCCATGCCCCGAACTCGCAGACGCGCGGCCTGGAAATGAAGAAGGCCCTCGACAAGCTCGACCTGCTGGTGGTGGTAGACCCGTATCCGTCGGCAACCGCGGCGATGGCCAACATGCCGCCGGCCGAGGGCGACAAGGTCAACCCCAACCGCGCGGTGTACCTGCTGCCCGCGGCGACGCAGTTCGAGACCTCGGGCTCGTGCACGGCCTCGAACCGCTCGCTGCAATGGCGCGAGAAGGTGATCGAGCCCCTGTTCGAGTCGATGCCCGACCAAACCATCATGCAGGCGTTCGCCGACAAGCTCGGCTTCGGCAAGGAGCTGTCGAAGAACTACAAGATGATCGAGGTCAAGCGAGCTGGCCGCACCTGGCTGGAGCCGGAGCCCGAATCGATCCTGCGCGAGATCAACGCCAGCAACTGGACCATCGGCTACACCGGCCAGTCGCCCGAACGGCTGAAGTCGCACATGCGCAATATGCAGATGTTCGACGTCAAGACGCTGCGCTGCAAGTCGGGCAAGGATCCGGTGACCGGCTACGACCTGACCGGCGACTACTTCGGGCTGCCGTGGCCGTGCTATGGCACGCCGGAACTGAAGCACCCCGGCTCGCCCAACCTGTACGACACCACCAAGCACGTGATGGACGGCGGCGGCAACTTCCGCGCCAACTTCGGCGTGGAGCGCGACGGCGTCAACCTGCTGGCCGAGGATGGCTCGCACTCGCTGGGCGCGGAGATCACCACCGGCTATCCCGAGTTCGACCACGTGCTGCTGAAGAAGCTGGGCTGGTGGGACGACCTGACCGATGCCGAGAAGGCCAAGGCCGAGGGCAAGAACTGGAAGACCGACCTCTCCGGCGGCATCCAGCGCGTGGTGCTGAAGAACCATGGCTGCCATCCGTTCGGCAACGCCAAGGCGCGCGCGGTGGTGTGGAACTTCCCGGATCCGATCCCGCAGCACCGCGAGCCGCTGTACTCCACGCGTCCCGACATGGTCGCGAAGTACCCGACCCATGACGACAAGATGGCGTTCTGGCGGCTGCCGACGCTGTACAAGTCCGTGCAGCAGCGCAATATCGAGAACAAGGTGGCCGAGAAGTTCCCGATCATCCTGACCTCCGGGCGGCTGGTCGAGTACGAGGGCGGGGGCGAGGAAACCCGTTCCAACCCGTGGCTGGCCGAACTGCAGCAGGAGAACTTCGTCGAGATCAACCCGCGCGCCGCGTCCGACCGCGGCATCCGCAACGGCGACTACTGCTGGGTCAAGACCCCCACCGGCGCCACGCTGAAGGTGCGCGCGCTGGTGACCGAGCGGGTCGGGCCCGATACCGCCTTCATCCCGTTCCACTTCTCGGGCTGGTGGCAG
Source organism: Cupriavidus alkaliphilus (assembly GCF_014191175.1). Classification (NCBI taxonomy): domain Bacteria; kingdom Pseudomonadati; phylum Pseudomonadota; class Betaproteobacteria; order Burkholderiales; family Burkholderiaceae; genus Cupriavidus; species Cupriavidus alkaliphilus. Next base: position 425,537 of record NZ_JACHWE010000001.1, read on the forward strand.
GGCAAGGACCTGAAGGACTACTACCCCGAAGGGGCGATGCCGGTGGTGCGTGGCGAAGCGGTCAATACCGCCACCACGTATGGCTATGACTCGGTGACCATGATGCAGGAAACCAAGACCACCATTTGCCAGATCGAGCGGTTTGCCTAAGCGCAGAGGAACACCATGGCACGCATGAAATTTATCTGTGACGCCGAGCGCTGCATCGAGTGCAACAGCTGCGTCACTGCCTGCAAGAACGAGCACGAGGTGCCCTGGGGGGTGAACCGGCGCCGCGTGGTCACGGTCAACGATGGCATGGTCGGCGCCGAGAAATCGATCTCGGTGGCCTGCATGCACTGCTCGGACGCCCCCTGCATGGCGGTCTGCCCGGTCGACTGCTTCTACCGCACCGAGGATGGCGTGGTGCTGCACGACAAGGACGTCTGCATCGGCTGCGGCTACTGCTCCTATGCCTGTCCGTTCGGCGCGCCGCAGTTTCCGTCGACCGGCACCTTCGGCGTGCGCGGCAAGATGGACAAGTGCACCTTCTGCGCCGGCGGTCCGGAGAAAAACGGCTCGGAGGCCGAGTTCGAGAAATACGGCCGCAACCGGCTCGCCGAAGGCAAGCTGCCGCTGTGCGCCGAGATGTGCTCGACCAAGGCGCTGCTGGGCGGCGACGGCGACGTGATTGCCGACATCCTGCGCAACCGCGTGATCAAGCGCGGCACCGGCGGCGACGTGTTCGGCTGGGGCACGGCCTACGGCAATGCCCAGGCCGGCGCGAAGCCCGCGGCACCGGCGCAGCAGCCCGCGCCGGCACCAGCCGCGCCCGCCGCGCCGACCGCGCCGGCAGCCACGGCACCCGCAGGAGGGAAAGCGTCATGAATCGCATCCGCGTCGTTGCACTGGTGTCGCTGTGCGGCGTGCTGCTGGCCGCGTGCGGCGAAAAGCCGCAGACCATCGGCCCGTCGCACCGCAAGGCCGACGCCCAGGCGTTCCAGGGGGCCCCGGACGACCCGTTCGTGGCCAAGGGCTGGACCGCGGGCGACCGCAACAGCTGGAACAACCAGATCCGCCAGCGCAACCAGTTGCAGAACGAGTACAACCGGGTGCAATGACCGCGCCGCCGTGTGGATTTCCCGCCAGCCGGGAACTGAAGGAGGGGCTATGACGCCGTCGCACAATCGATGCCGCGCCGCAGGCTGGCGTGGGTGGCTGGCCGCCGGTGCGCTGGCGCTGGCGGCCGTCGCCGGCAATGCCGGCGCGCAGGCCCCGGCACCCGCGCCCGGGCCGTCGACCGGACCGGCGACCGAATCGGCCAGCGCCGACGCCAACAACCCGGCCACCCATCCGGCCCAGCCGCTGGCCGGCATTGCCTCCGAGAACATCTTCAACATCCCGCCGCGTGACATCGCCGCCGAGGCCAGGTCGCAGCAGCAGCGCAGCGTCACGCAGCCCGGCAACAACGCGCCGATGTGGCGCGAGGTCAATTCCGACCAGCGCCACTACAGCAGCCTGCCCGACAAGGAAGCCGGGGTGCTGATCCAGCGCACCGGCCAGTCGTGGCGGCTGTTCCGCAACGGCGTCATCACGGTCTGGGGCGGCTGGCTGCTGCTGATCGTGCCGGTGGTGATCCTCGGCTTCTTCCTGTGGCGCGGCACCATCCCGCTGCGCACGCCCAAGACCGGCCGCATGATCGAGCGCTTTACCCCGCTCGAGCGCATCGTGCACTGGACCATGGCGATTTCCTTCGTGGTGCTGGCGGTGTCGGGCATCGTGATGCTGCTGGGCAAGCATTTCCTGCTGCCGTTGATGGGCCATATGCTGTTCGGCTGGCTCAGCTACATCCTGAAGAACCTGCACAACGTGGTGGGGCCGATCTTCACGCTGTCGGTGATCGTCGCCTTCGTGGTGTTCCTGCGCGACAACCTGCCCAGCCGCGACGACGTCCGCTGGGTCACCAGCCTGGGCGGATTGGCCTCGGGCAAGCACGTGCCGAGCGGGCGCTTCAACGCCGGCGAGAAGATGTGGTTCTGGGTGGGCGTGTTCGTGTTCGGCGTGGTGCTGTCGGCCTCGGGCTGGGTGCTCGACATGATCGTGCCGGGCATGGACTACTACCGCGCCACCATGCAGATCGCCAACGTGATCCACGGCATCTCGGCGGTGCTGATGATTGCCATGGCGTGCGGCCATATCTATATGGGCACCATCGGCATGGAGGGCGCGTACCGCGCCATGCGCGATGGCTGGGTCGACGAGGCCTGGGCCAAGGAGCACCACGAGCTCTGGTACGACGACATCAAGTCCGGCAAGATCCCGGCGCAGCGTTCGGCCGACTCCGATGCCGCAGCGGCCCGGCCGGCGCGGCAGAGTCCCGGCGAAGCCTGAAGCGGGCCCCACGACACAGCAGGAATCCACGACGATGACACGCATCCTGACGCTGATCGCCGTAGCCGCCGGTGCCGCCTGTGCGGCCTTCGCTCCGGGCGCGCTGGCCAAGCTGCCCGCGCCGACCGAGGCCCAGCAGGCCAAGTCCGCCGAGACCAGGGCCCGCGCCGCCTGGTCCGACAAGGTTGCGGCATACCAGTTGTGCCGTGCCCAGGACAAGATTGCCGCGCATTACCTGGCCGACCGCAAGGCGCACGGGCAGCAGGCGCGCGAGCCGGTGCAGACCGCCGCCTGCGCCGATCCGGGACCGTTCGTGGCGCCGGTCGCGGCCATCGCCAGCACCGCCGGTGCCCCCGCGGCAGGCGCGGTACAATCCCCCGCAAAGGCGCCGTAACTTCCGCCCCCTGCATGCCGCTCGGGGCTTCACCCGCAGCCCCGAGTCCCTCGTCATGACCTTGCGTCCCGAGCTTACCCAGGCAGCCGTTCCCCTGATCGAAGAGGTTGAAGTCGTCGACGAGCAAGGGCGCGTGCGCGCGGCCTACCTGCCGGGCGAGCGGCCGCTGACGGTCTATCTCGACAAGCGCGAGCTGGTCACGCTGATGACGCTGGGCGGCGCGCCCGAGCACCTGGTGCTGGGCTACCTGCGCAACCAGCGCCTGGTGGAATCGATCGAGGACATTGCCGCGGTGCAGGTCGACTGGGAGACCGAATCGGCCGCGGTGACCACCCGCACCGGCGTCGACCGCATCGAGGAGCGCACCGCGCGCCGCGTGGTGACCACGGGCTGCGGCCAGGGCACCGTGTTCGGCTCGCTGCTGGACGAGGTCGACAGCATCCGGCTGCCGGTTGGCGCCATGCTGGACCAGGACACCCTGTACGGCATCATCGATACCATCCGGCTGCAGCAGTCGGTGTACAAGCAGGCCGGCTCGGTGCATGGCTGCGCGCTGTTCCAGGGCACCGAGCTGCTGATGTTCGTCGAGGACGTCGGCCGCCACAATGCGGTCGATGCCATTGCCGGGCGCATGTGGCTGGAAGGCATGAGCGGCGGCGACAAGATCTTCTACACCACCGGACGCCTTACTTCCGAAATGGTGATCAAGGGCGCGCAGATGGGTATCCCGTTCCTGCTGTCGCGCTCGGGCGTGACGCAGATGGGCTACCAGATGGCCCGGCGCGTCAACCTGACGCTGTTTGCGCGCTGCACCGGCAAGCACTTCCTGCTCTATACCGGGCGCGAGCGCTTCCGCCACCGCCAGCCCGAAGACATCGTGGCGTAGCGGTCACTTGCCCGCCAGCCTCCAGGCTTGAAGGACGTGCGCCGAATGGTTGTACAATGCGGCGCACTCCGAGCCGTCTATCCTCCCAACCTTATGAGCATCAAATCCGACAAATGGATCCGCCGCATGGCGGAGCAGCACGGCATGATCGAGCCGTTCGAGCCAGGCCAGGTCCGGGAGGCCGACGGGCGCAAGATCGTGTCGTACGGCACCTCGAGCTACGGCTACGACATCCGCTGCGCCGACGAATTCAAGATCTTCACCAATATCAACAGCACCATCGTCGACCCGAAGAACTTCGACGAGAAGTCGTTCGTCGACTTCAAGGGCGAGGTCTGCATCATCCCGCCCAATTCGTTCGCGCTGGCGCGCACGATGGAATACTTTCGCATCCCGCGCAGCGTGCTGACCATCTGCCTGGGCAAGAGCACCTACGCCCGCTGCGGCATCATCGTCAACGTGACGCCGTTCGAGCCGGAATGGGAAGGCTACGTGACGCTGGAGTTCTCCAATACCACGCCGCTGCCGGCCAAGATCTACGCCGGCGAGGGTTGCGCCCAGGTATTGTTCTTCGAGAGCGACGAGATCTGCGAGACCTCGTACGCCGACCGGGGCGGCAAGTACCAGGGCCAGCACGGTGTCACACTGCCGAAGACCTGAGCGCATTACAATCCGGCGTTTGCCGGCACGGCGGGCCTGCCAGGGCCGCCAAACCTGACGTGAGAGCCACATGCCGCCGTCGCAGGGAACCCCTGCGGGCCATGTGGCTCAAGTCCTTTATGTCCTGCTTTCCATCAAGGATGCCCGATGAAATTCCGCTTCCCCGTCATCATCATTGACGAAGACTTCCGCTCAGAGAACATCTCCGGCTCGGGCATCCGCGCGCTGGCCGAGGCGATCGAGAAAGAGGGCATGGAAGTCATGGGGCTGACCAGCTACGGCGACCTGACCTCGTTCGCCCAGCAGGCCAGCCGGGCATCGACCTTCATCGTGTCGATCGACGACGACGAATTCGCCAGCGACAGCGAGGAGCTCGAGGCCGCCGCGATCGAGAAGCTGCGCGCCTTTGTCACCGAGGTGCGCCGCCGCAACTCGGACCTGCCGATCTTCCTGTACGGCGAGACCCGCACCTCGCGCCATATCCCCAACGATATCCTGCGCGAGCTGCACGGCTTCATCCACATGTTCGAGGACACGCCCGAATTCGTGGCGCGCCACATCATCCGCGAGGCCAAGGTCTACCTGGACACGCTGGCGCCGCCGTTCTTCAAGGCGCTGATCGACTACGCGCAGGACAGCTCGTATTCGTGGCACTGCCCGGGGCACTCGGGCGGCGTGGCCTTCCTGAAGAGCCCGGTCGGCCAGGTGTTCCACCAGTTCTTCGGCGAGAACATGCTGCGCGCCGACGTCTGCAACGCCGTCGACGAACTGGGCCAGCTGCTGGACCACACCGGCCCGGTGGCCGCGTCGGAGCGCAACGCCGCGCGCATCTTCAACTCCGACCACATGTATTTCGTCACCAACGGCACCTCCACCTCGAACAAGATGGTGTGGCATGCCAACGTGGCGCCGGGCGACATCGTGGTGGTGGACCGCAACTGCCACAAGTCGATCCTGCACGCCATCATGATGACCGGCGCGATCCCGGTGTTCCTGATGCCGACGCGCAACCACTACGGCATCATCGGCCCGATCCCGAAGAGCGAGTTCGATCCGCAGACGATCAGGAAGAAGATCGCCAATCACCCGTTCGCCAGCAAGGCGAAGAACCAGAAGCCGCGCATCCTGACCATCACCCAGGGCACCTACGACGGCGTGCTGTACAACGCCGAGCAGATCAAGGAAATGCTGGCGGCCGAGATCGACACGCTGCACTTCGACGAAGCCTGGCTGCCGCACGCGGCGTTCCACGACTTCTATCGCAACATGCACGCGATCGGCAAGGATCGCCCGCGCAGCAAGGACGCGCTGGTGTTCGCCACGCAGTCCACGCACAAGCTGCTGGCCGGCCTGTCCCAGGCCTCGCAGATCCTGGTGCAGGATTCGGAGACGCGCAAGCTGGACCGCTACCGCTTCAATGAAGCGTACCTGATGCACACCTCGACCAGCCCGCAGTACTCGATCATCGCCTCGTGCGACGTGGCCGCGGCGATGATGGAAGCGCCGGGCGGCACCGCGCTGGTGGAAGAAAGCATCCAGGAAGCGATGGACTTCCGCCGCGCCATGCGCAAGGTCGAGGGCGACTACGATGCCGGCAACAACGGCGACTGGTGGTTCAAGGTGTGGGGCCCTGACGCGCTGATCGAAGACGGCATCGGCGACCGCGAGGAATGGATGCTGAAGGCCAACGAGCGCTGGCACGGCTTCGGCGACCTCGCCGACGGCTTCAACCTGCTCGACCCGATCAAGGCCACCATCATCACCCCGGGCCTGGACGTCGACGGCGAGTTCAGCGAGCGCGGCATCCCGGCGGCGATCGTCACCAAGTACCTGGCCGAGCACGGCATCATCATCGAGAAGACCGGGCTGTACTCGTTCTTCATCATGTTTACCATCGGCATCACCAAGGGCCGCTGGAATTCGCTGGTGACCGAGCTGCAGCAGTTCAAGGACGACTACGACCAGAACCAGCCGCTGTGGCGCGTGCTGCCGGAATTCGTCGCCAAGTATCCGCAATACGAGCGCATGGGCCTGCGTGACCTGTGCGATGCGATCCACAGCGTGTACAAGGCCAACGACGTCGCGCGTGTGACCACGGAGATGTACCTGTCGGACATGGAGCCGGCGATGAAGCCGTCGGACGCGTGGGCCATGATGGCCCACCGCGAGATCGAGCGCGTGCCGGTCGACGATCTGGAAGGGCGTGTCACCGCCATCCTGCTGACGCCGTACCCGCCGGGCATTCCGCTGCTGATCCCGGGCGAGCGCTTCAACCGCACCATCGTGCAATACCTGAAGTTCGCGCGCGAGTTCAACAAGCTGTTCCCCGGCTTCGAGACCGACATCCACGGCCTGGTGGAGGACGAGGTCGACGGCAAGAAGGCGTACTTCGTCGACTGCGTGAAGCAGGGCGCCTGAGCGCCAGCCGGCCTCCCGCCGATGCAGCAAGGGCCCCGCCAAGGCGGGGCCCTTTCTTTTTGTCCTAGCTGAATGGATTCAGCACCATCGTGCCGGTGCCGCGGAAGTCCGCGACATTGCGCGTGACGATGGTGAGGCGGTGGATCAGCGCGGTGGCGGCGATGAACTTGTCCAGCGCGTGCTCGGGCCCCGCCGCGCGCAACTGGCCCCACACCTGCGCGACCTCGGCATCGACCGGCAGCACCTGTCGGCCGAAGTCCTCCAGCACATGGGCCAGCCAGCGCTCCAGCAGCGCCGCCTGCACCGCGTCGCCGCGATGGCGGATCAGTGCCACGCCGCGCTGCAGTTCGCCCACGGTCAGCGCCGACAGGTAGAGCGCGGCCCCATCGCGCGCCGCCTGCCGGAAGAAGGCGCGGACACCGGGGTTGGCGCGCTCCCGCTTGCGGGTCTCGCTGATGACGTTGGTATCAATCAAATACACGCGGCGCCTCGCCCGTATCCTGGATGCGCTCGAAGTCGGCGTCCTGCCCGACGTCCGGCATGGCGGACAGCACCTCGGCAAAGCTGCGCCGGGCCGTGCCGCCCAGCGCCTGCGCAAGGATGGCGCGGTGTTCTGCCTCGGCGCTGCGGCCATTGGCGACGGCCTGCTCGCGCAGGCGCTGGACCAGTGCTTCATCGACGCCACGAACCAGTAGGGTTGCCATCGTGAACTCCTCACCGTTGGATGGCGTGATGATAGCATTGTTATCACTACGGCGGTCACGTATCGATGGCAGGCAGAAGATCGGGGTCGCGGCGAAGTGCCCCGCGCATTTGGTGCTCGGCATGGTGTTCTCCTGGGTCATGGGCTGAACGCAGGAACCAGTCTGGGCCGTGCCGCCCCGCTGGTCGATGAGCCGATTCGCAATTGCGCGGGGTGCCTCGCCGCGACGCCGATGCCTGGCGCGTCAGCGCTGCGCCAGCACTTCTTCCAGCGTCACGTGCCCCTGGAAGCCGCCCGCGCTCTGCGCCGGCGCCTGGCGCTCGATGGCATGGGCAAAGCGCACCGCCGGATCGGCTTCCAGCTGGTTGTAGAGGCGTTGCAGGTTCGGGAAGTCCTCGACGTTCAGCACCTTGTGGTATTTCGACCAGCGCGCGATACCGCTGAAGTAGGCGTCGGCCACGGTGCGGTGCTCACCCAGCAGCCAGGGCCGCTCGCCCAGCATGGCTTCGAGTTCCTGATGCACATGGCGGACCTGCTCCGTGCCGTAGCGGACCAGCGCCGGCCGGTCGCTCTCGTCCACGCCCTCCAGTGCGTGCCAGAGCGGGGCAAAGGCGCCGAAGTAGCTGGTGTTGAGGTAGGCCAGTTGCTGGTTGAGCCGGTCGAACTCACGCGTGCCCTGGGCAAAGCCGAGCTTGCGCCCGATGCCGAGTGCGCCGATGTGGTTCAGGATCGCCATGCTTTCGCTGAGGAAGTTGCCTTGCGCGTCCATCAGCGTCGGCGTTTCGCCGACCGGGTTGATCTGGCGGTAGGCATCGCTGGTCACGACTTCGGGCATTTCGATGCGGCTCAGGCGATAGGGCTGGCCAAGCCATTCCAGCGCGACGATCGAGCCGAAGGAGCAGCCGGAGGGAACGCCGTAGAAGAGGGTGGGGGTAGTCATGGGTAGTTCTCCTGGATTTCGGTTAGGGCCCGCCGATCGGGCACGGGTGAACTGTAGATGCATGGACTTTGCGTGAGTAGTAGGCAAAAATTCGACATATCGTCCACATACATAGACTTTGCCTGCGATGATCAACCTCAACGACCTGCGCTTCTTCGTCGTCGCCGTGACCCATGGCGGTTTTGCCGCCGCGGGGCGGGCGCTGGGGGTGCCCAAGTCCACGGTCAGCAAGCGCGTGGCCGAGCTGGAGCAGGCCCTGCAGGCACGGCTGCTCTACCGCAGTTCGCGCAGCTTCACGCTGACCGATGCCGGCCGGGACTTCTACGATCACGCGCACGCCGCGCTGATCGAAGCCGAGGCCGCGCAGGAGGCGGTGCAGCGGCGCGTGGCCGAGCCCAGCGGCACGGTGCGGATCACCGCCGCGGTGCCCACTGCGCAGCGCTACCTGGCACCGCACCTGCCGGCGCTGGCGCGCGCCTATCCGCGCCTGCACGTACAGCTGGAGGTGTCCGACCGCATGGTCGACCTGGTGCAGGAAGGCTTCGATATCGCCGTGCGCAGCCATTTCGCGCCGCTGCCGGACTCCGGCCTGGTGCAACGCCAGCTTGCCGTCGAGGACATCGTGCTGGTGGCGTCGCCCGACTACCTGGCCGGGCGCGGCACGCCGGAAGCGCCCGCGCAGCTGTCCGGCCACGACGGGCTGCTGACCGGGGCCGCCGCGGGCACGTGGCGCCTGTGGGGTCCGCAGGGCGCGCGCGTGGAAGCCAGCCCGGTGCCGCGCATGACCGTGAACGAATCCACGGTGCTGCTCGGCGCGGCCATCGCGGGACTGGGCATCGTGCCGCTGCCGCACGAGCTGTGCCGCGCGGCGCTGGCGGCCGGGCAACTCGCGCGCGTGCTGCCGCACTGGACCGCCGGCAGCGTGACCACCACGCTGCTGTTGCCGGCGCGGCGCGGGCAGTTGCCCGGGGTGCGGGCCACCGTCGACTTCCTGGTGCAATGCCTGGCGCCGGGCGGCGCGGGCAACGCCATGCCACAATGAAAAAGCCCCGCATTGCTGCGGGGCCTGGGGGTTGCCGGAGACTTCCGCCGGCGCAGTCCTATTTCTTCTTTTCGAACTCGAACTGCGGCGCGGCCGATTCGCTTTCCGCCGGGGGCTGCGTCGGCAACTCGAGCGAGCCGGACTCGGCCGGCGCGGAACCCGGGCCCGGAATCGACAAGCCCGGCGCGGTGGGCTTGGGGCTGCTGCCTTCCAGGTCGAGGTTGAGGTCGCGCGTGATGCTGCGGTCCTGGGCCTTCTGCGTGCCGGTGCTGACCAGGCCGGGGAAGACGATGATCAGCGCCACCATCACCAGCTGGATCACCACGAACGGCACCGCGCCCCAGTAGATTTCGGAGGTCTTGACCTCGCGCGGGGCCACCGAGCGCAGGTAGAACAGCGAGAAGCCGAACGGCGGGTGCATGAACGAGGTCTGCATGTTCACTGCCAGCAGCACGCCGAACCAGATCAGGTCGATGCCGAGCTTGTCGGCCACCGGGCCCACCAGCGGCACCAGGATAAAGGCCAGCTCGAAGAAGTCCAGGAAGAACGCCAGCAGGAAGAACAGCACGTTCACCGCCACCAGGAAGCCGGTCTGGCCGCCAGGCAGCGCGGTCAGCAGGTGCTCGACCCAGATATGCCCGTCCACGCCATAGAACGTCAGCGAGAACACGCGCGCGCCGATCAGGATGAAGATCACGAAGGCCGACAGCTTGAGCGTGGCTTCCATGGCCTGCCTGGTCAGGCCCAGGTCGAGGCGGCGCTTCACCAGGGCCAGGATCAGGGCGCCGAGCGCGCCCATGCCGCCGCCTTCGGTCGGCGTGGCCACGCCGATGAAGATGGTGCCCAGCACCAGGAAGATCAGCGCCAGCGGCGGGATCAGCACGAAGGTGACCTTCTCCGCCATCTGCGACAGCAGGCCCAGCTTCAGCGTCTTGTTGATCACCGCCAGCACGAAGGCGAACAGGATCGCCGCGCCCACCGAGACCACCAGGCGCTCATCCAGCGGGGCTTCGGGCTTGTAGAGCTTGTCCACCGCCACGCCCACCGCCACCGCCAGCGCGGTCAGCACCAGCACCGAGGCGGCGCCGCTCTTGCCGGTGGGCTCGCGGAAGGTGCGCGCCTCGATCGGCAGCGCCGGCGCGGCGGATGGCTTGATCAGCGTGACCAGCAGCACGTACAGCATGTACAGGCCGGTCAGCACCAGGCCCGGCACGAACGCGCCCTTGTACATGTCGCCCACCGAACGGCCGAGCTGGTCGGCCAGCACGATCAGCACCAGCGACGGCGGGATGATCTGCGCCAGCGTGCCCGACGCCGCGATCACGCCCGATGCCAGCCGCTTGTCGTACTTGTACTTGAGCATCAGCGGCAGCGAGATCAGCCCCATCGAGATCACCGATGCCGCCACCACGCCGGTGGTCGCCGCCAGCAGCGCGCCGACGAAGATCACCGCGTAGGCCAGGCCGCCGCGGATCGGGCCGAACAGCTGCCCGATGGTGTCGAGCAGGTCCTCGGCCATGCCCGAGCGTTCCAGGATCAGGCCCATGAAGGTGAAGAACGGGATCGCGAGCAGCGTATCGTTCTCGATGATGCCGAACAGCCGGCTGGGCAGCGCCTGCAGCAGTTCGGCCGGCAGCATCCCCAGCTCGATGCCGATAAAGGCGAACAGCAGCCCGTTGGCGGCCAGCGCAAAGGCGATCGGGAAGCCCGACAGCAGGAATACCACCAGCGAGGCGAACATGATCGGTGCCATGTTCGCGATCAGGAATTGCGTCATCGTGCGCGCCTCTTATCGTTTTTCAGACGGGGCGGTCTGGTTGGCCTGCGCGATCGCGGCGATTTCCAGCGCCGGATCGACCGCGTGCTTGCGGAAGGCCGAGAACGGCAGTTCCCCCTTCAGGTAGGCAAAGCGCTTGATCAGCTCGGACAGGCCCTGCAGGATCATCAGGGCAAAGCCCGCCACGATCAGGAACTTGGCCGGCCAGCGGATCAGGCCGCCGGCATTGCCGGACATTTCATGGCCGGCGTAGGACAGCCAGAAGTAGGGGATCGACAACCAGAGGATGATGGCGCAGATCGGCAGCAGGAAGAACAGGATGCCGAACACATCGATCCAGACCTGGGTGCGCTCGGAGAAACGGCCGGCGACGACGTCGATGCGCACATGCTCGTCGCGGCGCAGGGTGTACGGGGCGCCGAGCAGGAACACGCCGGCGAACATATACCACTGCAGTTCAAGCCAGGCGTTGGAACTGATGCTGAAGGTGTAGCGAATGATGGCGTTGCCTGCGCAGACCAGCACGGCCAGCAGGACCAGCCATTTCGCCCACTGCCCGATGAAAGCATTCACGGCGTCGATAAGCCGCGAGATCCTCATGAGGGAAGACATGTGATCGTCCTAGGGATTGGGGGATACAGGGGTGGCGCGTTAGTCTACGGCGTCGGCGGCCCCGCATCTTTAGGGTGAATCCCCAGTGCATCACATTTTCCCGCGAATTTGCACCAGTTATGTGCAGATTCGCCGGCCCTTCCGCGCCGATTCCATATTCCCGGATGGGAAATCGACGCGAGGCCGTGTCCGCTTCATGCAATATGCAACAGTCGTCGGTGCGCCGGCGCACGGAAAAGAAAAACGGGAGCTTGCGCTCCCGTTGCGGCTTGCCGGGTTACCCGGGAACGACGGTCAGCCGTTCAGCGCCTTGCGGGCCGCGGCGATGGCCGCGCGCACCTGGTCCGGCGCGGTGCCGCCGATATGGTTGCGCGCCGCGACCGAGCCTTCCAGCGTCAGCACCGCGTGCACATCGTCGCCGATCAGCGCGGCCTGGTCGCCCAGGCCGGAGACCTCGCGCAGCTCGGCCACGGTCAGGTCGGCCAGGTCGCACTGGCGGCCGTCGCAGGCGCGCACGGCGTGGGCCACGGCCTCATGCGCGTCGCGGAAGGGCAGGCCCTTCTTTACCAGGTAGTCGGCCAGGTCGGTGGCGGTGGCATAGCCCTGCAGCGCGGCGGCGCGCATCGCTTCGGGCTTGACGCTGATGCCAGGCACCATGTCGGCGAAGATGCGCAGGGTGTCGACCACGGTATCGACCGTGTCGAACAGCGGCTCCTTGTCTTCCTGGTTGTCCTTGTTGTACGCCAGCGGCTGGCCCTTCATCAGCGTCAGCAGGCCGATCAGGTGGCCGTTGACGCGGCCGGTCTTGCCGCGCGCCAGTTCGGGCACGTCCGGGTTCTTCTTCTGCGGCATGATCGAGCTGCCGGTGCAGAAGCGGTCGGCGATGTCGATAAAGCCCACGCGCGGGCTCATCCACAGCACCAGCTCTTCCGAGAAGCGCGACACGTGGGTCATCACCAGCGCCGCGGCGGCGCAGAATTCGATGGCGAAGTCGCGGTCCGAGACGGCATCCAGCGAATTGCGGCAGACGCCGTCGAAGCCCAGCTGCTGGGCCACGAACTCGCGGTCGATCGGATAGCTGGTGCCGGCCAGCGCGGCGGCGCCCAGCGGCAGGCGGTTGACGCGCTTGCGGCAGTCGGCCATGCGCTCGGCATCGCGCGTGAACATCTCGTTGTACGCCAGCAGGTGGTGGCCGAAGGTGACCGGCTGCGCCACCTGCAGGTGGGTAAAGCCCGGCAGGATGGTGTTGGCGTGCTGCTCGGCCAGGTCCAGCAGCGAGGTGCGCAGCGCGCCCAGCAGCACGATGATGTTGTCGATCTCGCTGCGCAGCCACAGGCGGATGTCGGTCGCGACCTGGTCGTTGCGCGAGCGGCCGGTGTGCAGGCGCTTGCCGGCATCGCCCACCAGCGCGGTCAGGCGCGCCTCGATATTCAGGTGGACGTCTTCCAGGTCCAGCTTCCATTCGAAGCTGCCGGCCTCGATCTCGCCCCGGATCTGCGCCATGCCGCGCTCGATCTCGGCGCGGTCGGCCTCGGCGATGATGCCCTGCTGCGCCAGCATGGCCGCGTGGGCCAGCGAGCCCTGGATGTCGAACAGGGCCAGGCGCTTGTCGAAGAACACCGAGGCGGTGTAGCGCTTCACCAGGTCGGACATCGGTTCGGAGAAGCGGGCGGACCAGGCTTCGCCTTTCTTGGCAAGTTGGGAGGTGGACATGGACGTCGGCTGCAGTGGCTCGCGCGGCAGGCTGCCGGCGTGCGGACGGCGGCGGGCGCGAAAAATTGGGAAACGGCGATTATATCGCCCGGCGGCACGCTGGCGGTGCGGGCCGCACCGGTGGGGCGGTGCTCAGGGCCGGCTGTGGATCACGGGCCCCTTGAACACTACCGGACCGGTGGGCCCGTCCGCACTCGGCGAGCCGCCGGCCGGTTCGATACTGACGGCCAGCGCGGGCACCGCGGTCAGCGGCTGCGCCAGCGCCAGCCGCGCTTGCGGCACCCGGCCGATGAGGCCCAGGGACTGCGGCTTGCCGCGTTCCGGCAGCGCCCACAGCTGCAATACCTGCTGATCGTTCAGCTTCAGGTGATCCAGCCGGCGCACCACAAGGTCGCCGCTGCCTGCGTCCCAGGACACCAGCATGGCCGGCTGCGCGCGGTCGTCGTTGAGCACGGCGATGACGTCGGCGCGCGCCGCGTCGCGCTGCTGCGCCAGGTGCATGCCGATGCCGATGGCCAATACCGCCACCAGCGCCATCGCCATCGCGGCGCCGCGCCAGAATACCGGCGCCGACCACAGGCGCTGCCACCAGCTGCCGGCGTCGAGGCCAGGGGTGCGGGCTACGGCGGGCTGACTGCGCTCTTGCGCCGCCTTCCAGCCAAGCCTTTCCTCGATCCCGCACCAGACCTTGTCGACCGGCTCGGCCGCCGCCTGCAATTCGGCCACGCCGGCAAGGCGCGCCTGCCAGCGGTGGATAGCCGCGCGCACCGCCGGCTCCTCGTGCGCCAGCCGCTCCAGGCGCCGGCGCGCGCCGCCGCGCAGCACGCCCAGCGCGTACTGGGCGGCGATCCGGTCGAGCAGGTCGGGGTGGCTGGCCAGCTTCATGCCGCGCCCTCCATGCAGCTGCGCAGCCGCTCCAGCCCGCGCCGGATCCAGGACTTGACCGTGCCCAGCGGCGCGCGCAGGCGCTCGGCCAGCTCGGCGTGGCTCAGGTCCTGCAGGTAGGCCAGCATGATGGCCTGGCGCTGTGACTGCTCCAGCCGCTGCAGGCAGCGGTTGAGCGCGCGCGCCTGCTGGCTGGCCTCGGCCAGCTCGGCGGGGCCGGCGGCGTCGTCGGCCAGCCATTCGGCCAGGTCCTGCTCGAGCTCGGCGGTCTGCGGCACGCGCGCCGCCGCCGCGCGGCGCAGGCAATCGAGCGCGCGGTTGCGCACGATCGCGGTCATCCACGTCATCGGCGCGGCCAGCTGCGGCCGGTAGTCGCCGGCGTGGTGCCAGATGCTGACAAAGCACTCCTGCACGACATCCTCCGCCCAATCGCGCCTGCCGGTAATACGCAGCGCAAGGCCAAACAGTTTCGTCGCGGTGAGGTCGTAGAGCGCGCGCAGCGCCTGGCGCTCGCCCACGGCGACGGCCTGCAGCAGTCCTTCCAGCCGGTCGGGGCTGGCGGGCGCGGCATAGGACGGCTGCGGGGAGGGCGGCACCGGCACGGCTCCTTGCAAGCTAGCTTTGCCGGATTATAGGTAGCGCTGCATCCGAACGCGCATCCAAACGCCCGGCAACTGCGTAGATGTCGACAGGCGCAAGCCAGGTACCCCGTCCCAGGGGCGCCACGTTGTCATCCCTCACAGGAGCACACCATGGACCGCATCTCACAGAGGCCCGCGCGCGAGCCCGCCATCATCGTCACGCCGCCGGACGCGCGCCGGCGCGGGCTGCTCAAGGCGCCCGGCCTGTTCGCGCTAGGCTCGCTGGCCGTCATCACGCTCGGCGAATCGATGCCGGCGTGGGCGCAGGCGCAATCGGGCAGCACCAAGGACGATATCAATATCCTCAACACCGCGCTCGGGCTGGAATACCAGGCGATCGCGGCCTACCAGCTCGGCGCCGAAAGCGGGCTGCTGCAGAAGCCGGTGCTGGCCACTGCGGTCAAGTTCCAGGACCACCACAAGGCCCATGCGCAGGTGCTGGCCGGCACGGTATCGAAGCTGGGCGGGACGCCGGTGGCGGCAAAGAAGGCCTCGGCGTATGAATTCCCGACTGACAAGCTGAAGACGCAGGCTGATGTGCTGCGTTTTGCCGCCGGGTTGGAGAAGGGCGCCACTTCGGCTTACCTGGGCGTGCTGCCGAATTTCTACAACCGCGAGCTGACGCGCGCCGCCGGCAGCATCCTCGGGGACGAGGCAATGCACTGGGCGGTGCTGCTGCACGCGCTGGGCGAGGATCCGGTGCCGGGGGCGTTTGTCGGGTGAAGCGACAAGGCTTGCCGATTGTTGGCTCCCCTCTCCCGCTTGCGGGAGAGGGGCGGGGGAGAGGGCAGGTGGTGGCAGGACTGCAGGGATGCAATGCCTCTGTACGAGCCGGCAGTGGAGATCCGGGCGGCGTCATGCTGGCAAGCGCCTGCCCTCTCCCCCGACCCCTCTCCCATGAATGGGAGAGGGGAGCCAACCGGCAGTCCGCGATTGCCGTCAACCCGTATTGCGCAACCCCGCCGCCACCCCGTTGATCGTCAGGTGGATCCCTCGCCGGACACGGATATCATCCCCATCCTTGCCGGCGCGGTAGCGCTTCAGCAGCTCCACCTGCAAGTGGTTCAGCGGGTCGAGGTAGGCAAAGCGGTTCTTGATCGAACGCGCCAGCAGCGGGTTGTCCGCCAGCCGTTCCTGGTGGCCGGTGATCAGCGCCAGCATGTCGCAGGTCAGGTGCCATTCCTTGCTGATGCGGTTGAACACGTTGCGGCGCAGCGCCGCGTCGTCGCACAGCTGCGCGTAGCGCGAGGCCACGGCCAGGTCGGTCTTGGCCAGCACCATGTCCATGTTGGACAGCAGCGTCGAGAAGAACGGCCAGGTCTTGACCATGCGCCGCAGCGTGGTGACGGCCTGCTTGCGCGCCTTGTCGTCCGGCGCGCTGTCGAGCAGCGAGCGCACCGCGCTGCCGAAGCCGTACCAGCCCGGCAGCAGCAGGCGGCACTGGCCCCACGAGAAGCCCCACGGGATCGCGCGCAGGTCTTCGATGCGGCGGTTCTTCTTGTCCATCAGCTTGCGCGAGGCCGGGCGGGAACCCAGGTTCAGGTCAGCGATCTCGGTGATCGGCGTGGTGGCGAAGAAGTAGTCCTTGAAGCCGGGGGTCTCGTAGACCAGGTCGCGATAGGCGGTGAAGGCGCGGTCCGACAGCTGCTGCATCACGGCCTCGAAGGTATCCAGGTCCTTCGGTGCATTCTGCTGCGGCAGCAGCGATGCCTCCAGCGTGGCGGCGACCACCGTCTCCAGGTTGCGCCGGCCGATCTCGGCGTTGGCGAACTTGCTGTTGATGATCTCGCCCTGCTCGGTCAGGCGGATCTGGCCGTTGACCGTGCCCGGCGGCTGCGACAGGATGGCCTGGTAGGTGGGGCCGCCGCCGCGGCCGACGGTGCCGCCGCGGCCGTGGAACAAACGCAGCTTGACGTTGCGCTGCTCGAACAGCTGCACCAGCTCCAGCTCGGCCTTGTACAGCTCCCAGGTCGAGGTCAGGAAACCGCCGTCCTTGTTCGAATCCGAGTAGCCCAGCATCACCTCCTGCTCGACCCCATGGTGCGCGACCACCGCGTCGAAGCCCGGCAGGTCCAGCAGCGACTGCATGATGCCGGCGGCGTTGCGCAAGTCTTCGATGGTCTCGAACAGCGGGATCACCATCAGTTCCATGCGCGCCGGGTCGGTCTTGCTGCCCAGCGTGCCCTGCAGCATCCCGGATTCCTTCTGCAGCAGCATCACCTCGACCAGGTCCGACAGCGTCTCGGTATGCGAGATGATGTAGTTGCGCGCCACGCGCTTGCCGTAGCGCGCACGCAGCTCGCGCGCGGCGGCGAAGATCGCCAGTTCCTTGCGGGTCTGCTCCGAGTACTGGTGCCACGGCAGCGTCAGCAGGCGCGGCTGGCGCAGTTCGGCCAGCAGCAGTTCGAGCTTGCGTTGCTCGGGCAGCGCGGCGTAGTCGGGGGCGATGCCGGCGGCGGCGAACAGTTCGGCGATGACCGCCTCGTGCACGTCCGAGACCTGGCGCATGTCGACCGAGGCCAGGTGGAAGCCGAACACGGCGATGGCGCGCGCCAGCGCGTCGATGCGGTGGCTGGCCAGCGCCTGGCCGTGGTGCGCGCGCAGCGAGTCGATCACCACCTGGATGTCGGCGCCGAAGGCCTCGGCGCTGTCATAGGGCTCGGCCGGCGCCACCGGGCGGCGGGTCGCGGCATGGCCGCTCAGCGCCTTGCAGGTGGCGGCCAGGCGCGCGTAGATGCCGATCAGCGCGCGCCGGTAGGGCTCGTCGGCACGGTGCTCGGAATGGTCGGGCGAACGCTCGGCCAGCGCCAGCAGTTCCGGGCTGGCGTCGACCATCAGCATCGACATCGACAGCTCGGCGCCGAGCGCGTGGACTTCGTCGAGGTACCAGTCCAGGATCAGCTGCGCCTGCTGGCCGGCGGCGTGCTCCAGGGTCTCGGCGGTCACGTTCGGGTTGCCGTCGCGGTCGCCGCCGATCCAGGAACCCATCTGCAGGAACGGCGCCAGCGGCGTTGCCTGCGCGCCCGGGGCACCGGGGGTGCCCTTGCGCTTGCGCGTGGCCGGGAACACCGCGGCGATGTCTTCTTCCAGCTCGCTCATCAGCTGCGGGATGCCGCGCAGGAAGGTGGTGCGGTAGTACGACAGCGCGTTCTCGATCTCGTCGGCCACCGTCAGGCGCGCGTCGCGCAGCATGCGGGTCTGCCACAGCGTGGTGACCTTGGCGCGCAGCTGGGCGGTGTTGTGCTCGCGCTCGCGCGCGGTCATCGGCAGGTCGCGCTCGGCCAGCAGGCGGGCGATCTCGCGTTCGGCGTCGAGGATGCTCTTGCGCTGGACTTCGGTCGGGTGCGCGGTCAGCACCGGCACGATCAGCGCCTCGTCCAGGAACTTGCGCAGCTGCTTGCCGGTGACGCCGGCGGCGTCGATCTTTTCCAGCGCATGCTGCAGGCTGCCGTCCTGCGGCGGCGAGCCGGCCAGCGCGTGCACGCGGCGGCGGCGGTTGTGGTGCTGGTCCTCGGCGATATTGGCCAGGTGCGAGAAATAGCTGAAGGCACGCACCACCTGGTTGGTCTGGTCGCGCGACAGGCGCTTGAGCAGCCGGTCCAGCTCGGCGCCGGCGGCGCGGTCATTCTCGCGGCGGAAGCGCACCGCGGTCTGGCGGATGGTCTCGACCACCTCGAACGCGGCGTCGCCTTCCTGCTCGCGCAGGCAGTCGCCCAGCAGGCGGCCCAGGAAACGGATGTCCTCGCGCAGCGGCACGTCCTTGTCGGCGGTGCGGCGGGCGGGGGCGGCGATGGTGGTTCCGTTGCTCGACACGATCGAAAGCCTGGGCTTGGCGGAGCGCTTGGCTGCGCGGGCGGGGCGGGGCGGTTTGGCGCTGGTTGCGCCGCTTGCGCCGGTTGCGTCACCTTTTGCGGCGGCCGAATCCTTGGCGGCCGCAGCGGTCTTCCGACCATTGGGCCGCGCAGCATGCTGCGTCATGCAATCTCCTCTTGCTTATCTAAGCTTATCTAATGGTGCGGAGGGGCGATTGGGGCGCGTGCTACCATTGACGCATGTCGTCCGCCACCCCGTCTTCCGCTACCGCTGTCGTGTCTCGCAACCTTCCGCAAAAGCTCGTCATTGCCTCCCGAGAGAGCCGTCTGGCGCTGTGGCAGGCAGAACATGTGCGTGCTGCATTGCAACAATACTATCCCGCGTGCGACGTGTCCATTCTTGGCATGACCACGCGCGGAGACCAGATTCTAGACCGTACGCTGTCCAAAGTCGGCGGCAAGGGTCTGTTTGTCAAAGAACTGGAGTTCGCGATGGACGAAGGCCGGGCCGACCTCGCGGTACATTCGCTCAAGGATGTGCCGATGGAGCTGCCCCCGGGCTTCACCCTGGCCGCGGTGATGGAGCGCGAGGACCCGCGCGACGCGCTGGTGTCGTCCGCTTATGTGTCGCTGGACGAAATGCCGGCCGGCACCGTGGTCGGCACCTCCAGCCTGCGCCGTGAGGCCGCGCTGCGCAGCCGCTATCCGCACCTGGTGGTCAAGCCGCTACGCGGCAACCTGGACACGCGGCTGGGCAAGCTCGATCGCGGCGACTATGGCGCCATCATCCTGGCTGCCGCGGGCCTGAAGCGGCTCGGGCTGGGCGACCGCATCCGCGCGCTGATCCCGGTCGAGGCGTCGCTGCCGGCCGCGGGCCAGGGCGCGCTGGGCATCGAGACCCTTTCCACCCGCCCCGAACTGGCCGAATGGCTGGCGCCACTGAACCACCAGCCGACCGCGCTGGCGGTTACCGCCGAGCGCGCCGTGTCGCGCCGGCTGGGCGGCTCCTGCCAGGTTCCGCTGGCGGCGCACGCGCGCTGGGACGGCGACCAGCTGCGACTGGAGGCCTTCGTCGCCTTGCCCGACGGTAGCCGCGCCATCCGCGCCGCGGCGGCCGGGCCGGCTGCCGACCTGGCTGCCGCCGAAGCGCTAGGCCAGGCTTGCGCCACCGACCTGCTGAAGCAGGGCGCCGAGTCGATCCTCGCCGCGCTGGCCGATTCAGGCGACGCCGCTTCTCCATCTCCCGCCTGAGGCTGCCCGATGCCCCGCCCGACCGTCGTTGTCACACGACCCGCCGGGCAGTCCCGGCAACTGACCGAGGCCCTGCAGGGCGCCGGTCTGGATGTACTCAGCTTCCCGCTGCTGGCGATCGGCCCGGCCGCTGACGACGCGCCGCTGCGCGCGGCGCTGGCGCGGCTGGAGACGTTTGCGCTGGTGGTGTTCGTCAGTCCCAATGCCATTGCCTTTGCGCTGGACGCGCTCGCCGGCGTGCAGGGCTCGGCCGTGGCGCGCTGGCCGGCTCAGGTGGCGGTGGCGGTGGTCGGCCCGGCCAGCGTCGCCGCGCTGGCCGAGCGCGGCATCGCCGCACCGGCATATCGCGTGATCGCGCCCGCGGGCGCCAATGCCAACGCGGCGGGCCATGACGATACCGTCCCCGATGCCGAGGCGCTGCGCTTCGATTCCGAGGCGCTGTGGGCGCAGCTCGATGCCGCCGCGCTGGCCGGCAAGCCGGTGCTGATCATCCGCGGCAACGGCGGGCGCGACTGGCTCGGCGAGCGCCTGCGCGAGGCCGGCGCCCAGGTCGAAGCCGTCGAGGCCTACCAGCGCACGCTACCCGAACCGACTGCGATGCAATGGCAGGCCGTGCGCGACAACCTGCGTCCCGGCGCCGCCCCGCATGCCTGGCTGCTAACCAGTTCCGAGGCGGTGCGCAACCTCGACGTGATGGCACGGCAGCATCTGTCGCCCCAGGAAGACGCTTCCCTGCGGCAGGTGCAGTGCATCGCGCCCCATGCGAGAATCGCCGAACAGGCGCTGGCGCTGGGCTTCGCCCATATCCAGCGCGCCGCGCCCGGCGATGCCGGCCTGCTGGCGGCGTGCCTGCAGTGGGCCGATGCCTATGCTGGCCCCGCGCCCGCCGGTCCTGCGCCATCGAGCCTGCCGGCACCGGTCGCGCCGGCGGCCGCCAAGCCGGTCGAAGCAACGCCGCCGGCCGCCGGTGCGCCTGCCGCAGTCCCTGCAATGTCAACGAAGGTCGAACGCGTGACGCAAGAAACCACGTCCTCCTCCGCTACGCCGCCGCCCGGCGCCGCCTCTGTCCACACGGCGCAGTCCGCGCAGGCGGTGCCGCCGCAAGGCGCCGGCCACGGCGGCGCTGCCCGTCCCGCCGCGCGCCGCTCCGCCGCGCTATGGGCGCTGGTCGCCGTGCTGGTGGTGGCGACCGCCGGTGGCTTCTGGTGGCTGCAGCAGCGTGTCGACCACCTGACCGGCGAGCTGGCGCGCCGCCAGCAAAGCAACGACGCCCTGGTGCAGGAGTCGCGCGTGCTGACGCGCAACGCGCAGGACACCGTCAAGGAACTGCAGGCCAAGGTCGGCGCGCTGGAGAACCAGGTCGGCGAGACCCGCGACAAGCAGGTGGCGCTGGAGCAGGTCTACCAGGACCTGATGCGCAACCGCGACGACTGGGAAATCGCCGAGATCCAGCAGTTGCTGACCAGCGCCGGCCAGCAGCTGCAACTGACCGGCAACGTGCAGGTCGCGCTGGCCGCGCTGCAAAGCGCCGACGCCCGCCTGGCGCGCACCGACAAGCCGCAATACAACCTGCTGCGCCGGGCCATCGCCCGCGACGTGGCGCGCATGAAGGCGGTGCCCGACACCGACCTGACCGGCGCCGCGATCAAGCTGGACGAAGCCATCAACCAGGTCGACGCGCTGCCGCTGCTGTCCAGCGAGCGCATGCTCGAACGCAGCGAGGCCGACGCCCGCAAGGGCGCCGCCGCCAACGGTGGCAATGGTGCCCAGGGCGCCAGCGCGCCGGCCGTCGCCAGCGGCACCGGTCCGGGCTGGTTCACCCGCTTCTGGGACTACCTGCGCGAAGAGCTGGCGCAGGTGATCCGCATCCGCAAGGTCGATGATGCCGAGGCACTGCTGCTGTCGGGCGACCAGGGCTGGTTCCTGCGCGAGAACGTCAAGCTGCGCCTGCTCAATGCGCGCCTGGCGCTGCTGTCGCGCAACGAGCCCGTGTTCCGCAACGACCTCGCCGCGGCGCAGGCGATGATCGGCCGCTATTTCGATACCAAGTCGCGACGAGTGCAGGGCGTGCTGACGCTGCTGCGCCAGGCGCAGGCCGGCGCGGTTTCGGTGCAACTGCCGACCATGGCCGAAAGCCTGGGCGCGCTGCAAGCCCTGAAGAAGGAGTAAGCCCATGCGCCTTCTGTTCTGGGTTGCGGTCCTGTTTGGCGGCGCCGTAGGGCTGGCCCTGTTCACGCAGTTCAACCACAGCAATGTGGTGCTGTTCTATCCGCCGTACCGTGTCGAGCTGTCGCTGAATCTGGCGCTGGCGCTGCTGCTGCTGATCTTCTTCGTGGTGTGGACGGTGATGTCCACCATCCGCCATCTGGCCGAGATGCCGCGCCGCGCCGCCGCCTACCGCGAGCGCAGCCGCATGAGCAAGGCCCAGGCGGCACTGCGCGAGTCGATCGAAAACCTGTTCGCCGGCCGTTTCGCCCGCGCCGAGCGCGCCGCGCGCGAAGCCCAGTCATGGGACGACCAGGCCCAGACCGCGGCGCTGATCGGCGCGCGCGCCGCCCACCGGATGCAGGAAACCGAGCGGCGCGACGCCTGGATGGCGCAAGTGACCGACCCCGAGCGCGAGCAGGCGCGGCTGGTGTCGATGGCCGAACTGCTGGTCGATGCCCGCGACGCCGACGGCGCGCTCGAAACTATCGCCCAGCTGCAGTCGCAGGGCGCGCGCCAGATCCACGTGCAGCGCATCGCGCTGCGCGCGCACCAGCACCTGAAGAACTGGTCCGAGGTGCTGCGCCTGGCGCGCTCGCTGGAAAAGCGCAACGCGCTGCATCCGGTGCTGGCGCTGCGGCTTAAACAGATGGCGGTCGAAGCCATGCTGGACGAGCGCCGCCACGATGCCGAGGCGCTGTCGGAGTTCTGGCGCTCCTTGTCCGCCGACGAGCGCCGCGCCACCCGCATCGCCGAACCGGCGGCGCGCTATTTCGCCGCACTGGGCCGGCAGAACGAGGCCCGCCGCATCATCGAAGACGCGCTCAAGGTCAACTGGGACAGCCGCCTGGTGCTGCGCTATGCCGATTGCGCCGTGCCCGGCCATGCGCTGCCGCAGATCCAGCAGGCCGAGAAATGGCTGGCCGCGCATCCCGCCGACGCCGACCTGTACTACACCCTGGGCGTGCTGTGCCTGGGCGAGAAGCTGTGGGGCAAGGCCCAGTCCAGCTTCGAGCGCGCGCTCAAGTATGCCGACCCCGACCAGCAGCGCCGCTTGCGCGTGCGCACGCACCTGGCGCTGGCGCGGCTGTTCGAGGAAACCGAGCGCTTCGAGGACGCGCAGCGCCACTATCGCGAAAGCGCGATGCTGGCCGCCTGAGCGACACGGCGGCCGGCGCGGTCAGTCCTGCGCGCCGGCGCCCTTCACCTCCTGCTTCGCCACCTGCTTCACCACTTCATAGCGCCGCAGCGTTTGCTGGCGCGCCACGTCGTGCTGCACCAGCGGGCGCGGGTAGTTGTCGCCCAGGCGCACGCCGGCGTCGGCCAGCACGGATTCCGGCGCGGTCCACGGCGCATGCACGAACTTGTCCGGCAAGGCCGCCAGCTGCGGCAGGTATTTGCGGATAAAGCGGCCCTGCGGATCGAACTTCTGCGATTGCGTCACCGGATTGAAGATGCGGAACCACGGCTGCGCGTCGCAGCCGGTGGACGCGGCCCATTGCCAGCCGCCGTTGTTGGCGGCCAGGTCGAAGTCATTGAGCTGGTCGGCGAAATACTGCTCGCCGCGGCGCCAGTCGACGCCCAGGTCCTTCACCAGGAAGCTCGCCGTGACCATGCGCAGGCGGTTGTGCATATAGCCGCTTTGCCGGATCTGCAGCATCGCCGCGTCGATCAGCGGATAGCCGGTGGCGGCGTCGCACCAGGCGCGGAAATAGCGCTCGCCGGTGTCGCCGTGCTGCCAGCGGATCGCGTCATAGGCCGGTTGGAACGCCGCGCCGGCGGCCACGCGCGGATGGTGATGCAGGATCATGAAGTAGAAATCGCGCCAGATCAGCTCCGACAGCCACACCGCGGCGCCCGCGCTGTCGGCGCCGCCGCGCAGCATGGCTGCGTGCGCCGTGCGCGCCAGCGTGCGGATCGAGATGGTGCCGAAGCGCAGGTGTACCGACAGGTAGCTGGGGCCGCGCAGGGCAGGGTAGTCGCGCCGGCGCCCGTAGTCGCCCATGCGATCGGTGAATTCCCCGAACAAGGCCTGCGCACCCGATGCGCCGGTGGGCATCGCGATCTCGGCGAGGTTGCTGGCGCCAAAGCCGAGCTGCGCGAGCGTCGGCACCGGCTGGCGGTACGCGGCGGGCACCGGCGCCAGCGCCGGCAGGTACGGGTCGACGGGATAAGGGCGCAGGTCGAACGGCTCCACGCTCCTGAGCCAGGCGTTCTTGTACGGCGTGAACACCGAGAACCGCTTGCCCTGGCCGTTCAGGATCTCGTCGCGCTCGAACACCGCCTGGTCCTTGAAGGTAAACAGCGCGCAGGCCTGCGCCGACAGCGCCTGGCGCACCGCTTCGTCGCGGGCGTTCGCGGCGGGCTCGTAATCGTGGTTGGCGAAGACCGCCTCGGCGTCCAGGGCGCGCGCCAGTGCCGGGATGGCGGTCTGCGCGCGGTCGTGCAGCACGATCAGGCCGCCGCCGGCCGCGGCCAGTGTCTCGGCGAGTTCCACCAGGGATTGCCGGATGAACTCGACGCGCCGGTCGGCGCGCAGCCCGCGGGCGAGCAGCGGGTCGAGGATGTCGCGGTCGAACACGAACACGCACCACACCTGCGCGCAGTGCCGCAGGGCATAATGCAGCGCCGCGTGGTCGGTGGCGCGCAGGTCGCGCCGGAACCAGACCAGCCCGCGCGCAAAGGTCTTGCCGATCCGGTACGGTGGCCGGGACGTGGCCGGGTTGGCTGCTGACTGCATGTTCGCTGCCTGTCTGACGGGTGGGCCGGCGAGCTGGACATCGTGGACCGCCGGATCGATCGCGCCGATACCCTAACATAGCGGTACAGGAGCCGGCACGCCGGCCGCCATGCCGCTACCCCATTCTCTACAGAAGCTCATGACTCTCGACCGAATTCTCCAATCCCAGGGCTTTGGCACGCGCCGGTACTGCGGCGACCTGATCGCCGCCGGGCTGGTCGAGGTCAACGGCGAGTTGTGCGAAGACCCGCGCGCGCAATTCGAGGTGGACGGCCTGCGCCTGAGCGTCGACGGCGAGGAGTGGCTGGCCTGCACCAAGGCCTACCTGATGCTGAACAAGCCCGCCGGCTATGAATGCTCGCAGCGCCCGCGCCATCACCCCAGCGTCTACAACCTGTTGCCGGTGCCGCTGCGCCAGCGCGAGGTGCAGGCGGTGGGGCGGCTCGACCACGACACCACCGGCCTGCTGCTGCTGACCGACGATGGCCAGTTCATCCACGCCCAGACCTCGCCCAAGCGCAAGGTGCCCAAGATCTATGAAGTGACCACCGCCGAGGCGGTCACGCCGGAACAGGCCGAAGCGCTGCGCAGCGGCGTGCAGCTGCTGGACGAACCGGCGTCGATCGCGGCGGAAGCCTGCGAGATCACCGGCGAACGCAGCCTGCGGCTGACGCTGGTGCAAGGCAAGTACCACCAGGTCAAGCGCATGGTAGCGGCCGCGGGCAACCACGTCGACGCGCTGCATCGCAGCGCCATCGGCAGCCTGCAGCTCGATCCGGCATTGGCCGAAGGCGAGTGGCGTTGGCTGACGGCGGACGAACTGGCCGCGCTGACCCGCAAGGCCTGAGCCTGGCCGCGGTTGCGGCGGAGCGCCCATTGCTGCACTGGGACGCCCGCCAATCTTTTCCGGAAGACCCCCGGCGATTTGATAAAATGCAAGGCATGGCGAAGCCCGAAGCACCCATCAATCTGACCAATCAGTTCCTGATTGCCATGCCCGGCATGGCCGATCCGACCTTTTCGGGTTCCGTCGTCTATATCTGCGAACACAACGAGCGTGGCGCGCTCGGGCTGGTGATCAACCGGCCCATCGACATCGACATGGCCACGCTGTTCGACAAGATCGACCTCAAGCTCGAGATCCAGCCCGTGGCGCACCAGCCCGTCTACTTCGGCGGCCCGGTGCAGACCGAGCGCGGTTTCGTGCTGCACGACCCGGTCGGCGTCTATGTCTCGTCGCTGGCCGTGCCCGGCGGGCTGGAAATGACCACCTCCAAGGACGTGCTCGAGGCCGTCGCCAATGGCAGCGGCCCGCACCGCTTCCTGCTGACGCTGGGGTATTCCGGCTGGGGCGCCGGCCAGCTCGAGGAAGAACTCAGCCGCAACGGCTGGCTCACGGTCCAGGCCGATCCCGAGATCATCTTCAGCGTGCCGCCCGACGAGCGCTTTGCCGCCGCCATCCGGCTGCTGGGCATCGACTTCACCATGCTGTCCGGCGAGGCCGGGCATGCCTGATGCCGTGGGGCGTGAACTGCCCCGCGACGGCACGGTCCTGGCATTCGACTACGGCGAAAAAAAGATCGGCGTTGCGCTGGGCAACTTCATCACGCGCGAGGCGCGTGCCCTGACCATCCTCCCCAATATCACCGTCGAGGGCCGCTTCGAGGCCGTGGCCGCGCTGATCCAGGAGTGGAACCCGGTGCAGCTGATCGTCGGCATGCCGGTCAACCCCGAAGGCGGCGAGCAACCGTCGATGAAGCTGGCGCGGCGCTTCGGCAACCAGCTCAACGGCCGCTTCGGCCTGCCGGTGGAATGGGTGGACGAGCGCTATACCTCGCGCGCCGCGTCGATGGCCGGCGCCCGCCGCGGCGAACTCGATGCCGAGGCCGCCCGCATCATCCTGCAACAGTATTTCGACCAATTCCCGCTATGACGCAGATTTCCGTTCCCGACGCCGAGTCGCTGTACCGCAAGCTGCTGGACCAGGCGCAGGCGCTGATCCCCGAGGCCGAGCGCGCGCGCTGGTCGGTGGCCGGCATCCATTCCGGCGGGGCCTGGATTGCCGCGCGGCTGGCGGCGGACCTGAAGCTGCCCGACCACGGCGTGATCAACGTGGCCTTCCATCGCGACGACTATGCCAAGAAAGGCCTGCACAGCCAGGCGCAGCCGACCACGCTGCCGTTTGCCGTGGATGAGCGCAACATCCTGCTGATCGACGACGTGCTGGCCACCGGCCGCACCATCCGCGCCGCCGTCAATGAGCTGTTCGACTACGGCCGCCCCGCGCGCGTGGCGCTGGGCGTGCTGGTCGACCGCGGCGGCCGCCAGCTGCCGATCGCCGCCGACCTGTGCGCCGCCGAGATGGCGCTGCCGCCCGGCACGACCCTGGTGCTGTCGCGCCAGGGCGAAGGTGCGGCGGCGCGATTCGCCTTCGCCACCGAACCCACCGATTCCGCCACCGGCTGAACCGGCACCGAAGGGCGCCCGGCGCGCCCGAAAAACCGGCCCGACAGCCCGCAAGCCTGCCCCTGAGACCAGACCACCTCCCGTTTTTTGCCCGCGCCCGACCAGCCATGACCAAGACGTTCCGCAACCCGCAGCTCACCAAGAACGGCGAACTGAAGCACCTGCTGTCGATCGAGGGGTTGTCGCGTGACATGATCACGCACATCCTCGACACCGCCAGCCAGTTCGTCTCGCTGTCCGACTCAGACCGCGATGTCAAGAAGGTGCCGCTGCTGCGCGGCAAGAGCGTGTTCAACCTGTTCTTCGAGAACTCCACCCGCACCCGCACCACCTTCGAGATCGCCGCCAAGCGGCTGTCGGCGGACGTGCTGAACCTGAACATCAACGCCTCGTCGACCAGCAAGGGCGAATCGCTGCTGGACACCATCAACAACCTGTCGGCGATGTCCGCCGACATGTTCGTGGTGCGCCATGCCAGCTCGGGCGCGCCCTACCTGATCGCCGAGCACGTCGCGCCGCATGTGCACGTGATCAACGCGGGCGACGGCCGCCACGCGCATCCGACCCAGGGCCTGCTGGACATGTACACCATCCGGCATTTCAAGAAGGACTTCACCAACCTGACGGTGGCCATCGTCGGCGACATCCTGCACTCGCGCGTGGCGCGCTCCGACATCCACGCGCTGACCACGCTGGGCGTGCCGGAAGTGCGCGCCATCGGCCCGCGCACGCTGCTGCCGTCCGGGCTGGAGCAGATGGGCGTGCGCGTGTTCCACAGCATGGAAGAGGGCCTCAAGGGCGTCGACGTGGTCATCATGCTGCGGCTGCAGAACGAGCGCATGAGCGGCGCGCTGCTGCCGTCGGCGCAGGAATACTTCAAGGCCTACGGCCTTACGCCGGAGCGCCTGGCGCTGGCCAGGCCCGACGCCATCGTGATGCACCCGGGGCCGATGAACCGCGGCGTCGAGATCGACTCCGCCGTGGCCGATGGCCCCCAGTCGGTGATCCTGAACCAGGTGACTTTCGGCATCGCCGTGCGCATGGCGGTGATGGGCATCGTCGCCGGGAACAACGACTGATGCCGGCCAGCTTGATCCCAAACGCAAGCCCGAACGCCAGCCATAACACACCGAACCAGCCCAGCGACACGACAAGCCAAGCTATGAAGATTCACATCCAGGGCGGCCGCCTGATCGATCCGGCCAGCAACACCGACGCCGCGCAGGACCTCTATATCGCCGCCGGCAAGATCGTCGGCGTCGGCAGCGCCCCGGCGGACTTCACCGCCAACAAGGTCATCGACGCCCGGGGCCTGATCGTGTGCCCCGGCTTGGTCGACCTGTCCGCGCGCCTGCGCGAGCCCGGCTACGAATACAAGGCCACGCTCGAGTCCGAGGTGGCGGCCGCCACCGCCGGCGGCGTGACCAGCCTGGTGTGCCCGCCCGACACCGACCCGGTGCTCGACGAGCCCGGCCTGGTCGAGATGCTGAAGTTCCGCGCCCGCACGCTGAACCAGACCCATGTCTACCCGCTGGGTGCGCTGACGCTGGGCCTGAAGGGCGAGACCCTGACCGAGATGGGCCAGCTGACCGAGGCCGGCTGCGTCGGCTTCAGCCAGGCCGAGGCGCCGGTGCGCAACACCCAGGTGCTGCTGCGCGCGCTGCAATACGCGCAGACCTTCGGCTTCACCGTCTGGCTGCGCCCGGAAGACCCGTTCCTTGGCGGCGGCGTCGCCGCCAGCGGTGCGGTGGCCTCGCGCCTGGGGCTGTCCGGGGTCTCGGTCATCGCCGAGACCGTGCGCCTGCACACCATCTTCGAACTGATGCGCAGCACCGGCGCGCGCGTCCACCTGTGCCGGCTGTCGTCCGCCGCCGGGCTGGAACTGGTGCGCCAGGCCAAGCGCGAAGGCCTGAAAGTGACCTGCGACGTCAATATCCACCACGTCTCGCTGACCGACATGGATATCGGCTACTTCAACTCGCAGATGCGCTTCTCGCCGCCGCTGCGCAGCCCGCGCGACCGCGACGCCATCGTCGCCGCGCTGGCCGACGGCACCATCGACGCCCTGTGCTCGGACCACACCCCGGTTGACGATGACGAGAAGCTGCTGCCCTTCGCCGAAGCCTCGCCGGGCGCAACCGGGCTGGAACTGCTGCTGCCGCTGACCCTGCGCTGGGCCAGCGAGCACAAGGTCCCGCTGGCTCAGGCGCTGGCCCGCATCACCGCCGAACCGGCCCGCGTGATCGGCCTCAAGGCCGGCACCCTCGCCGTCGGCAGCGCCGCCGACGTGTGCGTGTTCGATCCCAAGCAGGTGTGGAAGGTCGAGCGCCGCTCGCTCAAGAGCCAGGGCAAGAACTCGCCGTGGCTCGGCTATGAAATGGAAGGCAAGGTCCGCATGACCCTGGTCGGCGGGCAAGTCGTCTACGGCAACCACGCCCAGGCATGATCTGGCTGCGCAAGACCGCACTGGTCCTGCACCTGCTGCGCGGGTTGCTGACGTGCGCCTTGCTGTTCCCCTGGCTGGGCGTGCGCTCGCGCGAATGGCATATCCGGCGCTGGTCGCGGCGGCTGTTGCGGATCTGCGGGGTCGAGGTGGAGGTGGTCGACGCCACCGGGGCAGCGCATACCGGCGCGGCGCGGCAGGGCGCGATGGTGGTGTCCAACCACATTTCGTGGCTGGACATCTACGTCATCCACAGCTGGCAGCCGGTGCGCTTCGTCGCCAAGTCCGAGATCCGCAGCTGGCCGCTGATCGGCTGGCTGTGCGACAAGACCGGCACCATCTTCATCGAACGCGCGCGCAAGCGGGATGCGCATCGCGTGCTGCATGACATTACGGATGTGATGCTGCAGGGAGACCTGGTCGGGGTGTTTCCGGAGGGAACGACCACGGACGGGACCAGCGTGCTGCCGTTCCATGCCAACCTGATGCAGGCGCCGATTTCAGGCGGGCTGCCGGTGCAGCCGCTGGGCTTGAACTACCTCGATGCCGCCACCGGCCAGCCGACGCTGGCGGCTGCCTATATCGGCGACACCACGCTGCTGCAATCGCTGGAGGCCGTCTTGCGCGCGCCGCCGGTCAAGGCGCGGCTGGTGGTCGGGCCAGCCCTGGTAACCGCCTCAGGCGACCGCCGTGATCTGGCCGCTGCCGCCAGGGAAGTCGTCGCCCATCTCAGCCAGGGCGCCGCGGAGCACGCCGCCACGGCAGCCCAACGGCTGAATCAGCCCTCAGAACCGGGCGGCGCGGCGCAGCCGGCGCCGGCTGCCATCGGCTAGCCGCCCTGTCGTCCCCGCCAACGCGGGATAGCGAGTCATGCCAGCGGATCGCAATATTGCGGGCAATCCACCTGGATGACAGTCCGCTCTGCGGGGTCCTGCGCCAGGCGCGCCGCCGTCAGCTTGCCACCCCAGACGCAACCCGTGTCCAATGCCATCAGGTTCGGCCGCATGACCAGGCCCAGCGTCGACCAGTGCCCGCAGACCACCGTCACATTCTCGGTGCGCCGCCCGGGCACGTCGAACCAGGGCATGAACCCGTCCGGCGCCTTGCCCGGGCCATCCTTGGTCTTGAAGTCCATCCCCCCGTCGATCGTGCAGTAGCGCAGGCGGGTGAGGGCATTCACCACCACGCGATAGCGGTCGATGCCGCGCAGGCCATCGTTCCAGCGGTCAGGCGTGTTGCCGAAGATGTCGGCCAGGAAGCCCTGCCAGTTGGGACCCCGCAGCTGTTCTTCGACTTCATGGGCGAGGTCGATCACCTGGTCTGCGGTCCACTGGGGGAGGACGCCGGCGTGGACCAGCAGGAAATTGTTTTCCAGCAGGGCCAGTGGGCGGTGGCGCAGCCAGGTGAGCAAGTCCTCACGATCGGGAGCGGCGAGGATGTCGTCCAGGGTGTCGTGGCGGCCTTTCTTGCGCACGCCGGACGCTACGGCCAGCAGATGGATGTCGTGGTTGCCGAGGACGGTTTCCGCGCGGTCGCCCATGGCGCGGATGGTGCGCAGGGTTTCGAGAGAGGCGGGGCCACGATTGACGAGATCGCCGACCAGGCGCACGGCCGGTTGCGCCGGCAGGCGGGCCAGCAGGGCGCCTAGCGAAGGTGCGCAACCTTGCAGGTCGCCGATGGCAAAAAGTGCTGAATGTGTAACTTTGTTGTTGGGCATCTGGTCCAGGGAGAACAAATTCGCTTCTATTTGTAGTTTTGTGACCGATATACCGTGGCACGGTTACATGAGGCTACAAAAAGGCGCCACCGCCACGCAGGCTTGGGCATTCCGTCGGATAGAATACCGCCACTTCTGCAGGCACTTACGGCCCCGCCGTCCAAAAAGAGGACAAGGTGGGCGCTCGGCTTTTGCCGGGTCATCGAAACATATCGAGGCAAGGAGCAAGTTTTGTCCCATATTCTGGTCACAGGGGGCGCCGGTTTCATCGGTGCCAATTTCGTCCTCGCCTGGTTGAGCGACAAGTCCGCGGATGGTGTGGTGAACGTCGACAAGCTCACCTATGCGGGTAATCGCAAGACCCTCGCATCGGTCGAGGACGATCCCCGCCACGTGTTTTCGCAAACCGATATTTGCGACCGTGCCGCACTGGACCAGCTCTTCGCCACCTACAAGCCGCGTGCCGTGGTGCACTTTGCCGCCGAGAGCCACGTTGACCGCTCCATCCATGGGCCCGGTGAGTTCATCCAGACCAATATCGTCGGAACGTTTACGCTGCTGGAGGCCGCGCGCGCCTACTGGAGCGGCTTGCAGGAACCGGCCAAGTCCGAGTTCCGCTTCCTCCATGTGTCGACCGACGAGGTGTTCGGCTCGTTGAGCGAAACCGATCCGCAGTTCTCGGAAACGACCCCCTACGCGCCCAACAGCCCGTACTCGGCATCCAAGGCCGCATCGGACCACCTGGTGCGCGCGTATCACCATACCTACGGCCTGCCGGTTCTGACGACGAACTGCTCGAACAACTACGGCCCGTATCATTTCCCCGAAAAGCTGATTCCGCTGGTGATCGCCAACGCCCTCGCCGGCAAACCGCTGCCCATTTATGGCGACGGGAAAAACGTGCGTGACTGGCTGTACGTGCGCGACCACTGCTCGGCCATCCGCGAGGTGCTGGCACGCGGCCGCCTGGGCGAAACCTATAACGTTGGCGGCTGGAACGAGAAGACGAACCTGGACGTCGTCCACACGCTGTGCGACCTGCTAGACGAATTGTCGCCCAAGGCCGCCGGCTCGTACCGCGACCAGATTACCTTCGTCAAGGATCGCCCCGGGCATGATCGCCGCTATGCGATCGATGCACGCAAGCTGGAACGTGAACTGGGCTGGAAGCCGGCCGAGACGTTCGAGTCCGGCCTGCGCAAGACGGTGCAGTGGTACCTGGATAACCAGGCGTGGGTGCAGGACGTGATGTCGGGGGAGTATCGGAATTGGGTGGCGAAGCAATATGCCGCGTAACGCCGCCATTCCCACGTTTCTTGTAACCGGCAGCAACGGCCAGGTCGGCTTCGAGCTGCGTCGCAGCCTGGCGCCGCTGGGCAAAGTCGTGGCGCTCGACCGTTCGAGCTGTGACTTGACCCGGCCCGACGACATCCGTCGCGTGGTGCGCGAGTTCCAGCCCGATGTCATCGTCAATCCTGCTGCCTATACCGCGGTCGACAAAGCAGAATCGGAGCCGGAGCTGGCTTACGCCATCAACGGCGCGGCCGTGGAAGTCCTGGCAGCAGAGGCAAAAGCGCTCGGCAGCCTGCTGGTGCATTACTCGACCGATTACGTCTTTGACGGCAGCAAGGCGGACGCCTATGTCGAAACCGATGCAGTCAATCCGCAATCGGTGTACGGCAAGAGCAAGCTCGCCGGCGAGCAGGCAATTGCCGCAGTTGGTGGACCGAATCTCGTTTTTCGGACGTGCTGGGTCGCCGGCGTGCATGGCGGCAACTTTGCCAAGACCATGCTGAAGCTGGGTCGCGAGCGCGACAGCCTGCGCGTGATTGCCGATCAGTTTGGGGCTCCGACCACGGCCGCGCTGATTGCAGATGTGACTGCGCAGGTGGTAGCGCGACACTGGCTGTCCGGCGACCGGACATCGTTCGCATCCGGCATTTACCATCTCGCCGCGGCTGGCGAAACTACCTGGCACGCGTACGCCAGCGAAGTGCTGCGCTACGCCGCCGCCAAAGGCATCGAACTGAAGGTAGACCCGGCCCGCATTGAAGCGATTCCGGCTACGGCGTATCCGTTGCCGGCACCGCGCCCGGCCAACTCGCGCCTGGACACGAGCAAGCTGCGTCAGACCTTCGGCATTCATCTTCCAGACTGGCAGCAGGGCGTGCACTACCTGCTGGACCAGATATTCTCCTGAGCTAGAAACCATGCGTAAAGGCATTATCCTGGCTGGCGGTTCCGGCACCCGGCTCTACCCGATCACGAGATCGGTGTCCAAGCAGTTACTGCCCGTGTATGACAAGCCGATGATTTACTATCCGCTGTCTACGCTTATGTTGGCGGGAATCCGGGACATTCTGATTATTTCTACGCCGGAAGATACGCCGCGGTTTTCCGATATGCTGGGTGACGGCAGCAATTGGGGTATCAATCTACGGTATGCAGTGCAGCCATCGCCCGACGGTCTGGCTCAGGCATTTATTATTGGGCGCGAATTTATCGGCAACGATCCCAGTACGCTGATTCTCGGTGACAACATCTTCCATGGTCACGACCTGGTTAGCCAGTTGACCAGGTCGGCCAGCCAATCCGAAGGCGCCACCGTTTTTGCTTACCACGTGCATGATCCCGAGCGGTATGGAGTTGTCGAGTTTGATCACCAGTTCCGTGCGCTTTCCCTGGAAGAGAAGCCGACCAATCCACGTTCGAATTATGCGGTGACGGGGCTTTACTTTTACGACAATCAGGTCTGCGACATCGCTGCTGACATCAAGCCGTCAGCACGCGGCGAACTCGAGATTACCGATGTCAACAAGCGCTATCTCGAAGCAGCGCAACTCGAGGTGGAGATCATGGGACGTGGATACGCATGGCTCGACACCGGTACGCACGAGTCTTTGCTCGAGGCGGCCAGTTTCATCGCCACACTGCAGAACCGCCAAGGGTTGATGGTGGCCTGCCCGGAAGAGATCGCCTATCGCAGCAGGTGGATCAGCGCGGAGCGAGTGGAGGAACTGGCCAAGCCGTTATGTAAGAGCGGCTACGGCAAATACCTCCAGCAAATCATTTTGGGTAACGTGAAATGAGCCTTACCGTCATTCCGACCGCGCTCCCGGAGGTTCTGATCCTCGAGCCGAGGGTTTTCGGCGACGAACGAGGCTTCTTCATGGAGAGCTTCAATGCCAGGGTCTTTGAGGAAGCCACAGGCGTTCACCGGACTTTTGTGCAGGACAACCATTCGCGTTCCGCTCTTGGGGTGCTCCGAGGTCTCCATTACCAGATTCGAAATCCGCAGGGAAAGCTCCTGCGTGTCACCTCCGGCGAGGTCTATGATGTGGCGGTTGACTTACGCCGCAGCTCTCGGAATTTCGGCAAATGGGTAGGAGTCATGCTTTCCGAGGCGAATAAGCGGCAATTGTGGGTGCCGGAAGGTTTTGCACACGGTTTCGTGGTGACATCTGCATCTGCCGATGTTCTGTACAAGACGACCGACTACTGGTACCCGGAGCATGAGCGCACTTTGCTGTGGAACGATCCGGCGCTTGCGATCGACTGGCCGCTGTCCGGCCCGCCGACCCTCGCACAGAAAGACCAGAAGGGAGCCCGGCTCGAGGCCGCGGAGACCTTTTTTTAATGAAGCGTTGCTCACGCATTAAGCATGCAGAAATTTGAGACGTCGATATCGTCACTAGGGCGATCCGTGCTGCAGCACAAGGGCCTGATCCTGAGCTTCGCCCGACGCGATGTCGTCGGCCGTTACAAGGGGTCAATGTTCGGCATTCTATGGTCGCTGCTGACGCCGCTGTTCATGCTTGCGATCTACACGTTTGTATTCGGGGCAATCTTTAAGGCGCGCTGGGGCGTTGGCTCGACGTCCAAGACAGAGTTTGCGATCGTGCTGTTCGCCGGCCTGATCATGTTCAACATCTTTTCTGAATGCATCGGTCGGGCCCCAAGCACCATCCTGTCCAACGCGAACTTCGTGAAGAAGGTCGTGTTTCCGCTCGAAATTCTGCCGCTCGCGCACCTGCTGTCAGCATTATTTCATGCTGTTATTAGTCTGCTAGTGCTTCTGGTCTTCGAAGCAACCATCGGCAACGGCGTGCCTGCCACTGTCTTCTTGTTGCCCGTGGTGATGGCGCCTTTTCTCTTGTTCATCGCCGGGTTAAGCTGGTGGCTTGCAGCCACGGGCGTTTATTTCCGGGATATCGGCCAGACCATCGGCCTGATGATTACAGCCCTGATGTTCCTGTCGCCCGTGTTCTTTCCGATTTCCTCGCTGCCACAGCAATGGCAGATCGTGGCGAAGTTTAATCCTCTTACCTTACCCATTGAACAGGCGCGCAACGTCATTGTCTGGGGCTCTCCGGTCCACTGGGGCGAGTGGGCAGCTTATTCGCTGGCGTGCTGCGCCGTAGCTTGGCTCGGCTATGCATGGTTCCAGAAGACCAGGAAGGGATTTGCAGATGTCCTCTGATGTGATCGTACACACCGAGAATCTTGGGAAGTGCTACGAAATCTACGATAGACCCAAGGACCGTCTCCTGCAGATGCTGGCAAGGGGGCGCAAGCAATATTTCCGTGAATTCTGGGCTCTGCGGAATATCTCTCTGGAAATTCGACGCGGCGAGAACGTCGGTATCGTGGGTCACAACGGCTCCGGAAAATCCACGCTGCTGCAACTGCTCGCCGGCACGCTGAACCAAACGACCGGTACCGTTTCAGTTAGCGGACGCGTTGCCGCGTTGCTGGAGCTTGGCTCTGGCTTCAATCCGGAGTACTCCGGCCGCGAGAACGTCAAGATGTATGCCCAGTTACTGGGCATGAGCGACGAGCAGATCGATGAACGCTTTGACCGGATCGTTGATTTTTCCGAGATCGGTGATTTCATCGATCAACCGCTGAAGACGTATTCCTCCGGCATGTATGTGCGGCTGGCATTTTCCGTTGCTGTGCACGTCAATCCGGAAATCCTTATCGTCGACGAGGCCCTATCTGTAGGCGACGCATTTTTCCAGGCTAAATGCATGGCGTTGCTCAAGAAGCTTATGGACGACGGCGTGACGCTGCTGTTCGTGAGCCATGACCCCGGTGCTGTGAAGGCGCTCTGCTCGCGCGCCGTCCTACTTGACCACGGATCGATGCTAGCCAATGGCGACACGGAATCTGTGGTGGAGACCTACTACGCTCAGTACGTGCAACGGCGCCAGAGCATCGCGGTCAGCGACGACAAGGCACGAGTGACCGATGCTGCGGACAAGGCTGCGGCCATCGCGGAGGATGCGGAATCGGAGGCAGCATTCAAGTCGCGGTCGTCTTACCAGCGCTTGCAAAACGGCATGGCCGAATATTTGAATGTGACGCTGCTGGACTCGCGCGGCCGGCCAGCGAGATCTGCAGACTTTGGCGAACAAGTCACACTCCGGGTGAAAATTCGGGTCCAGGAAGATCTTCCGCGGCTCAGCTTTGGGTATCACATCAAAGATAAGAACGGTTTTGATATCGTCTATTCGGATAGTGGCATCGAGCAATGCAACATCGAGTCACCACGCGCAGGGAGCGTGCACGTCGTAGACTGGACTTTCCGGGCGCGGCTGAAGGAAGGGGAATATACGGTGGCGGCGGTGCTGGCCGTCCCGGTCGATCTTTCAATCGGCCTGGTCGAGACGTGTGACCATGTGCCTATCGCGTGTCAGTTTCGCATCGACCGCGCCGGACATCTGCCGATCTACGGTGCCACGGCGTGGGACAACAAGGTGACCGTTATTGAGGTGCAGACGCCGCCTCTGCTGGAGCGCGTATGAATGCAAGGCTGACACCACTGGTAATTTACGGGGCGGGCGGATTCGCACGCGAGGTGCTGCAAGTCGCCCTCGATATGAATTCGCAGACTCCGCGCTGGGATGTGCGGGGTTTCCTTGTCGATCCCGGCTACGATGTTGTTGAGCCTGTACATGGATTGCCTGTAATGACTACCGATACCTGGACGGCTCCAGCAGACGGCGAACTCGTGATAGGGATCGGCGACACCAGTGCTCGCCGGGCTATCGCCGACCGGATGCATGCGCGGTTCGGGATGCGATTCGCCACTCTGGTGCACCCGCAGGCGTGGGTCGGGCGGCAAGTCCGGATCGGGGAGGGCTCAGTGATTTGCGCCGGAGCATTGATCACCACCGACATCTCCATCGGCCGGCATGTGCATGTGAATTTAGGTTGCACGATCGGGCACGACGCAGTTCTGGAGGACTTTGTCACGCTCAACCCTAGCGTCAATGTATCGGGTAACGTCCATCTGTGCGAAGGCGTTATGGCCGGCACGGGCGTAAAGCTCATTCCGCATATCCGTGTGGGTGCCGGCACTGTGCTTGGTGCTGGTGCTGTGGCGGTGGCTGATCTGCCCGCCGACGTGACCGCTGTTGGCATACCGGCCAAGGCCATTCGACAACATGATATCTCCTGGTCGATTCAGTCTCGGGAAGGACAAGTATGAGTGCGCCCAAACCGTTCGAGCAGCAGGTATTCGTCACGCGTCCGATGTTGCCATCCCTGTCGCGATACCAGGAACTCGTGGCGCAGATTTGGGAAACTGGTTGGCTAACCAACGGCGGCGGCAAGCATGCTGCACTGGAGCGCGAACTGGGAACCTATCTCGGGTCCAGGCACGTGTCGCTGTTCAATAACGGCACAATTGCACTGATTGCGGCATGCAAGGCGTTGCGCCTGCACGGCGAGGTCATTACTACGCCGTTTACATTTCCGGCGACAACGCATGTACTGGACTGGGGCAACATCACACCAGTGTTCTGCGATATCGACCCGGTGCGGCTGACAATCGATCCGCGCAGGATCGAACGTTTGATCACATCTCGCACGACCGGCATCATGGGCGTACACGTGTATGGCATTCCCTGCCATACAGACCTGATTCAGGATATCGCCGACGCCTATGGTCTGCGCGTCGTCTATGACGCAGCCCATGCGTTCGGCACGGAGATCGATGGCGTGCCGGTTGCCGAGTACGGCGATTGCACCATGTTCAGCTTTCATGCGACCAAGCTATTTCATACCGCCGAAGGCGGTGCACTGGTCGTAAAGGATCCGGAACTGAAGCAGCGTATCGACCTCCTCAAGAACTTCGGGATCAAAAACGAAGTGGATGTCGTTATGCCGGGCATCAATGGCAAGCTCAACGAGTTGCAGGCAGCCATGGGCCTCGCCAACCTAGAGTGCATGGATGAGGAACGCGCCAAGCGGGCCCGGGTTGCGGCTGTCTACAGGGAGCGACTCGACTGCGTCACCGGCCTGGAATGCGTAACGTTACCAGAAGGAGTCAAGCCAAGCCTGCAATATTTCGTGATTCGGGTGCACTCGGGCGGCAAGGTCACACGTGATCGGCTTTATGAAGAACTCAAGGCCTTCAACGTGCTGTCGCGCCGTTATTTCTACCCCTTGTGCAGTGAATTCAGCTGCTACCAGGCATTGCCGAGTGCGGCGCCGTCTGAATTGCCAGTGGCATACCAGATATCCCGGGAAGTCCTGGCGCTGCCGTTTTACGGGAACCTCGGAGAAGAGGGCGCCGGCCGCATCTGTGACATGATTCAGCACATTATGGGACGATGAGCCCGCGAAAGGCACGACAATAAAAGTGGGTCCTCTTATTTCCATTATTACGACATCGTACAATTATGAACGCTACATCGGTCGCTCCATAGAGTCGGTACTGCAACAGAGCTATGGGAACTGGGAATTAATCATTGTCGATGATTGTTCTCCAGACGGTTCCTGGGAAGTCATTTCTCAATACAAGGATCCACGAATCCGGGCATTCCGGAATGAAGTCAATCTGGGCGCTTGTGCTACCTATAACAAGGCCTATAGCTATTGCACCGGATCCCTGATCGCGAGCCTCGATTCGGACGATGTGTTTCTCCCTGAAATGCTCGCGATCCAAGCCGCCGAATTCCAGCGTCATCCTGAGATCGGTGTCTCCGGCACCAAGATTGAGGTGATCGATGAATCTGGCAAGATCGTCCCCGATAGCGCTGTTGCGGCATGGTTTAACGATTCGCGCGACCTGAATGCCCCCGGTGAGTGGGTGTGGGAAAACCACCTGTGCCATTCATCCGTGATCATTCGCAAGGAAATTCACGACGCCGTCGGCGCGCTTAGGGAGGATCTAACCTATACGCCGGACTGGAACCTGTGGATCCGCGCGCTTGCCGCGGGGGCGCGGTTTTCGATGGTGGATCAGGTCCTGCTTCAGTATCGGGTGCACGGAAATAACATTACGCACAAGGATCCGCTGAGCATGATCTCGGAATATGCGGAGACGACGCGTGAGGTCCTGACGCCCTATCTGTTGCAGCGCAAGGCATACGCGGCCGCACGAGAGAATTTCCGGCGCTTTGCGGCGCATCCGCTGCTGAAGGACCGCGGTGAGGACTCCGTGGCGAACGTCCTATCCGCCGTCAGGCAGCGTGGGACGGAACGGAGCGAGCACGTGCCTTCGCCTCGCGATGTTGCTGAGTTGATTGCCGACCTGCTGCTCGAGGAAGCCAAGCTGCGCGAGTCGTGCCGCCGGCTGGAAGAGCGGGAAGCCGAGCGCGAGCAGCGGCTCGCATATTTGGAGCGGGAGTTGGCACAGCAAAGCCCGCAGGCTAAAAGAGTGCCGGTCTCCGGCCAAGGTGAATTGGAACAATTTCGTCGATTCATGAGCACACTGCGTCCAAAGCTATTGAGGCTAGCCCGAGTGGCTTATCACCGGGCGCCGCTGCCTCTGCATGTGAAATGGCGTATTCGGCAGTACGCATCGCCCACCCTTGCATTGTTGCGGGGCCAGCGCTCGGACGTGTTCGGGGTGTTAAGGGACACCGTCGCGCAA
Organism: Cupriavidus alkaliphilus; assembly: GCF_014191175.1. Taxonomy (NCBI): domain Bacteria; kingdom Pseudomonadati; phylum Pseudomonadota; class Betaproteobacteria; order Burkholderiales; family Burkholderiaceae; genus Cupriavidus; species Cupriavidus alkaliphilus. The sequence continues at coordinate 466,096 of NZ_JACHWE010000001.1, forward strand.
CAGAGCAGGCAGGAACCGGGTGGCAATGGCCGCAGCGTGTCCGAGGAAGACATCCTGAGCCGAATGCTGGGTGACCTGTCTGAGCAGGTCCGCGAGACCGGGCCGGTCGGGCATGTGATTGTCCTGCCTTTCCTCGGCACTGGCGGCGCTGAGACGACAGCTCTGAATTTTGCTCGTGCCGTGCGCGAATTCAATCCTGGCGAGAGCGTGCTGATTGTCGTGGCCGACAGGCCGACGGTGGACAAAACCTTGCAACTGCCGCAAGGGGTACATGCGCTTGCACTGGATGCGCACTACGGTGCGGGGGCGAGCTATGCCATCAAAGGCAAAGCGCTGCAACAACTGGCATTGCTGATTCGGCCGCATACCTTCCATAACATCAACAGCGAAGTCGCCTGGCAGCTGATCATTGCTGAGGGCGCACGGCTGCGTGCCGCGATGACGGTGGTTTCAAGTATTTTTGCCCTGCAATTTGCGGAAAACCGGAAGGATATTATTGGCTATGCGGCCAATTTCTTTACCAAGGGCCTTCCGCAAGTCGATCTGCTTCTGACAGACAACCATCGCTTCATCGAGGGTGCGAGCGCCAGTTTCGGCGTGTCCGAAGCCGAGCAGAGCAAGCTAGTCGCGGTCTATAACGCGGTGCGGATCGATAAGTCTGTCGCCTTGCCGAGCAGACACGCGCAGGCCGAGCATCTGCGTGCTGCCGGCAAGAACCGGTCCCTGCGTTTCCTCTGGGCCGGACGCCTCGACGCAGAGAAGCGCGTGGACCTGCTCTATGCGATCGCGCGTCAATGCCCGTCAATGCATTTCGAAGTGTTCGGTCAGGCCGTGCTGAAAGATACGGAGATGGAACCGATGCCGCCCAACGTCAGTCTTCATGGCGCCTTTGCATCACCGGCGGAACTCGTTGCGCAGGGCCCCTATGACGGCTTTCTGTTCACCTCGCGTTGGGAGGGGATGCCCAACATCCTGCTCGAGGTAGGGGCGTTGGGCATTCCGCTGATCGCGCCAACAGTCGGGGGCGTTGGTGAACTCGTGAGTGACCAGACTGGTTACCCACTGAAGGAAAACCCGGAGCCCGCCGACTACATCGAAGGTATGCACGCAATCGCCAACGCGCCAGAAGTTGCGCTGGCGAAAGCGCAGCGCCTGTGTGCATTGATTGACGAGCGGCACGGCTGGGAAGCGTTTGCGCGAAGCGTGCGCGCATTGCATGGCTACCTGCCAGAACTGGAGGACTGAGGGTGACGAAGCGTCAGCTGATAGATCAATGGCCGCGCGTTTCGGTCGTGATCCCGTGCTACAACCAGGCCGGCTACCTGATGGAATCCATTGCGTCCGTCAAGGCAGCCTACGCCGGAGAACTCGAGGTCATTGTCGTCAACGATGGCAGCACGGACCCTCATACCGCGCGCCAGTTGCGCGAGGTGCTGACGTACTATCCCGAAGTCCAGGTCATGGACCAGCAGAATGCAGGGCTTTCGGCGGCGCGCAATGCCGGCATCCACCAGGCGACGGGCACCTACATCCAGTTGCTCGATGCAGACGACCTGCTGTTGCCCGGCAAACTGACACGGCAAGTCGAGCACTTCTCCGTCGCCAGCGCACTTGATGTGTCGGTATCCAATTTCTTGCTATCGGACGAGGGCCTCATCAGTTTTTCCAAACCGGAAGAAGCGATCGCGCAGTTCGATCTGTCCATCGAAGATTTCCTGTTCAAATGGGAGCGCGGGTTTGCCATTCCAATCCATGGCGCGCTGTTTCATCGACGGGTGTTCGATCGCGTTCTGTTTGAGGTCGGTGCGCGTGCCAAGGAGGATTGGCAATTCTGGTGTCAGCTGGCACTGAACGAATATCGGATGGCCTACCTGCCCCTGCATGCCGCGATCTATCGGCAGCACGGTCAAAGCATGCGCCGCTCGTACCTGAACATGGGACGTTCGTGGATCCAGGCGGTGATCAACCTGGACCAGAAGGTCCGCCACAGCCATCCGTTGTTCTTTGAGGCTGGGATGGCGTGGTTCGAACAGTGCTATCGGGCGCATCCTTCCTACCGTACCGAAATTGCCGCACTTCAGGCCTCGAAGCAGGTGGTGCCGGCTGCAGTATCGTCCGCGGCGAGCGGTGCAGAGGAGCCGCAGCCCGAGGAACTGGCGGAGCGGATCCTTCAAGATCTGGCGTCGCTTGGGACACCATGCGAGCAGCCGTTAATCACCGTGGTCGTTCCCATTTACAACCACTACGGATTCCTGCGCCAATGCCTGGGTTCATTGCGTGCGCAAGGCGACCTGGCCTTCGACGTGATCTGCGTTGAGGACTGTTCCAGCGATGTCCGCGTGACGCGGGTGATGCGAGCGCTCGCCAACCGGTTGTCGCGACTGCACGTCATTACGCATGACGAGAACCATGGCATTACCCGCAGCCAGATGGAAGCCGTGGGCCAGGCACGGGGTGCGTTCATTGCCTTCCTTGACTGCGACGATGCGCTGGGCGAAGGTGCACTAGGCCGGGTAGCGGCGGAGATCGACCGAATGCCAGACGTCGATTACTTCTTCACCGACCGGCTGGACGTCGGCACTGACGACACCGTGATCCGTCACGCTCGCTATGGCGGCTATGACAATATCAAGCCTGGCGGCAGTATCCGCGACGATCTGCTGGACGGGATGGTGGCGTCCCATCTGAAAGTGATCCGGCGTTCTGCCTTTCTGGAGGCGGGCGGCGGAGATTCTGCGTTCGACGGTATCCAGGACTGGGAAATTGCGCTGACCGTGGCCGAGACGGGCCAGTTTCGCTACATCCCTGAAGCGCTGTACCGCCACCGTATCCATGCGCGTTCGGTAACGACCGCGAGTGCTATCTCGCAGATGCGCAAGACCAACCGGTTGCGCCGCCGCTTCCAGGAGCGGTGGATGGCGGCGGGCATCGACGCCCCAGTGGAATTCGTGATCGACGATCGTTCATCGGTCCTCGATCTGAACGAAGTGAAGGCGGTATGGCGCGCCGGGCGTCGCTGCGTCCTGACACTTACAGGCATGCCGATTGTGCCCGTGATCAACGTCATTCGCGAGTTCAACTCGTATTTCGACCGGATCACCTACACGCAGCCAGAAGTATTTGCGGTCTTGATCGGCTATGTATGGTCGCCGAACATCCTTCAGAGGGCATCGCAATAATGGTGTGGACCGACGGACACCTGCTAACGGCATCAGTGGTCAGCCATCACCAGGAGGCGCTGCTCGAGCGACTTCTTCCGCAACTGCTGGCCATTCCAGGCCTGCAGATCGTGGTGACGCTAAATGCCGGTGGCGAGTCTTTCGATGCGAGCGACCCGAGGATTCGTGTCATCCGCAACGCTCGCCCTAAGGGGTATGGGACCAACCACAATGCGGCGTTCAAACTCTGCCGGACGCCGTACTTTGCGGTGTTGAACCCAGATCTAGGCCTCACTAGTACGACCTTCGGGCCGCTCCTTGCATGCGTGGCGGAGGCCCCGGGTGTCGCTGGCCCCCATGTTTATTCCCCCGCCGGGGCGATTGAGGACAGCGCCCGCCGCCTGCCCAGTATCCCGAGGTTGTTAGCGCGCAGGATCGCTGGGAAGTCGTCACCCGACTACGATGCGTCCATTTCACGCCAGCAAGTGGACTGGGTGGCCGGTATGTGCCTGATGTTCGATAGCGAGAGCTTTCGTGCCGTTGGGGGATTCGACGAGCGCTATCACCTGTACTGCGAGGATGTCGACATCTGTCTGCGGCTTCATCTGATGCAGCGGCAAGTGAACTGGGTCGAGGAGGCCGCGGTCATCCATGACGCCCGCCGTTCGAGCCGCCGCCGGCTGCGCTATATTTGGTGGCACCTCTCGAGCCTGACGAGGCTTTTCCTGTCCGCCGCCTACTGGCGCTTCTCGTATTCACGGAGCGGTTCCTGATCATTCATGTTTGATTTCTTCTGGGTTCCCTCCTTTACGTTTCTGGTGTCCGCTCTGGGCGTGCTACTTTTGCGTCCCGTGGCGATGGTAGGGGGCTTGCTCGACCGGCCTGACAACCGAAAACGCCACCAGGGTGCCGTGCCGCTGGTGGGCGGAATTGCCGTCACGCTTGCGGTCTGGGCGGGCTGCCTGCTGTTCATGCGAGACCAAGGCTACTACGTCGCCCTGCTGGGCGGCCTGACGCTCCTTGCGCTGGTGGGTCTGATCGACGACATGCAGGGCATGTCGCCAGTCGCCAAGCTTGCCGCGCAGTTGTTCGCGGCGATCCTGATGACGTCTTGGGGGGGCGTCTACCTGACTTCACTCGGCGATATCTTCGCGCGACGAGAAATCGTGCTTGCGGACTGGGGCATCCCGCTGACGCTTTTCGCTGTGGTATCCGTAATCAATGCCATGAACATGTGCGATGGACTTGACGGGTTGGCCGGCGGGCTGTCGTTCATCATGTTTGCATGGCTTGCGTATCTGGCTGGGGAACTCGGCAATGCAGCCGCCCAGCGCGTCTGTGTGATCTTCTGCGGCGCGATCCTCGGTTTCCTGCTGTTCAACATGCGGAATCCGCTTCGTGGCAAGTTACGCGTGTTCCTTGGCGATGCGGGCAGCCTGATGCTTGGATACGGTGTCGTGTGGTTTGCCGTGGAGCTTTCCCAGACCCGGTACAACTACGGGCATCATGTTCCCCCGGTTGTCATGCTCTGGGTCTTTGGCTTCGTTCTGATCGACCTCCTGACGGTCGTCATTCGTAGGGCGTTGAAAAGGCGCAATCCGTTGTCGGCGGATCGCACCCATTTGCACCATGTACTGCTGAGACTTGGCGTAGGGCCTGACGCAATTGTCTGGGTCATAGTAATCAGCAACGCGCTGCTCGGCCTGATCGGCGTGTATGGCTGGAAAAATGGTGTCTCTGAGCAGACGCTTTTCCTCGGCTTTCTCGGATTGACGATCGCACATTTGTGCGTCATGCGCAATGCCTGGCGTTGCCTGCGCGTCGGCCGCAGGCTGATTGCGCGTCTACGGCAGAGCCGGACAGCGAGGGTCGACAGATAGAAGGGGAATCTGTGCCACGCTCATCGTCTCGGGCAGGCACTACAAATAGCAACCATCCGTATCGCGTCATGCAGCGAGGGAACGACAATGACTAAGGTACTTTTGATTGGTGGCGGCGGCTTTATCGGCAGCCGACTCGCGTTGCGCTGTCTCGCGGAAGGATTTTCAGTTCGTGTCGCCGATGTCCAGTTGCCTGTCGCAGACCAGGTGGCTTCGCGCGACATTGAATATATGGCGGGCGACTTCAGCGAGACGTCCGATCTAGACGGGATGCTTAAAGGCGTTGATATCGTCGTCCATCTGGTGCATCGGGCGATGCTGTTGGGGCTGGATTCCAGCATGCTCCCCGAGATTGAGCGCAACGTCGTGCCGGCGATCAAGCTATTCGACCGCTGCCTAGAATATCCCGGCCTGCGACTGCTCTTCGTCTCGTCCGGTGGCACCGTTTACGGCGATCCGGATGAGAGGCGGCCCCTCGCGGAGCATGCGGCGCTGCGCCCCATCTCAGTCTACGGTACCTCTAAAAGCATGATCGAAAAAGCCCTGGGCTTGTACGTCGCCCAGCGCGGGCTTCGTGCACTTGTGGTGCGTCCAGGAAACGCTTACGGTCCCGGCCAAGTCCCTTTCAAGGGGCAAGGCCTGATTCCCACGGTGATGGCTTCGGCGCTGCAAGGCAAGCCGGTCACAATCTACGGCGACGGGACTGCCATTCGCGATTACATTCATGTTGAAGACATCGCAGAGGGCATTGTTGCTGCCATGACGGCCGGCAGGAACGGCGAAGCCTATAACATTGGCACTGGCCGAGGCGTCTCGATCAACTCGCTGATCAATGACCATATCAGGCCGCTCGTCGTCGCGCAGGGTCTTGACATTGACCTACGCTACGTGGAATCGCGCGGTGTGGATGTCAGCTACAACATTTTGGGTACCGCGAAGCTGACCAACGAATGCGGGTTTACAGCAAAGACCCAGCTCGAGGACGGCATCGCCGAAACCTGGAACTGGATTCTCCGAGGCTATTCAAGTGTTGGACAGTAGGGCGATGGTCTACTGATCGCATGATCTAGTAGGCCGCGCTAGGTTGGCGGCCGGAAAAGCACACATGCGGGGAGAATGAATATGGAAACATCGCGGAGTCGTATTGAAATGCCTACAGACCCGACGGTCAGCGCCATCATGACCTTTCATGGGGAGAAGGTCCTGGCGAATTTTGCATTGCGAGGTTTTGCCCGGATGAGGCAGGCATCCGAAGCCGCAGGCATTTGCATCGAACTAGTGGCGGTGCTCGACTGCGCAGATGAGGAAACCAGGCGGATTGTGACAGATCACTCGGCGGTTCGCCAAAGCGACCAGATTGTAGAGGTAAAGAACGGGGATCTGGCGTCGTCGCGCAACGATGGCATAAGGCGCGCAAAGGCGCCATATGTTGCCATTATGGACGGTGATGACTACTACTCGAGGGGCTGGCTCGTGTCAGCGCTACAGACGGCAAGCACAGCCCATGGCAAGGTGATCGTTCATCCTGAACTGACGATTTCCTTCGGTGCTGTCCACTGCGTTGCGGAGACGTTCGACATGGATTCGGGGAGCTATCCCCTTACCAGTTGCATGATGGCGCATCCCTGGGTGTCCTGCTCCTTTGGGTCGCGTGATGTCTACCTAAACCACCCATACCAGCCGACGCATCTGCGTGCCACTGGCTTTGGCTATGAAGACTGGCACTGGAATCTCGAGACAATCGCCCACGGCATCAGACATGTCACGGCGCCCAGGACGGCGCTGTACTATCGGCGAAAGGCGTCATCCATGGTCACCGAAATGGCGCAGAACGGCGCAACCGTACGCCCGAGCCTTTTTTTTGATGAGCCGGAGAAATGGCAGGATGGGTTTTGCAGGAAGGATGGAGTAAATTGATGAAGCGCTTGGCCAAGAACGTTGTGCGGGCCACGTGGAGGTCGCTGTTGAAGCCGATCGTACGGAAGCTGCCGCCATCGATCGGCGATCGGATCGAAACATTGCTTCACTACACCAAGCTGACTTTGGTCGGCGGCCAAACGATTTCTTTCAGGGAACTTGAACGTCAGCTGGCCGAGGAAGAGTCGGTATTGGAGAGGACGGCCGACAATGTGAGCGTGACCGTTAGTCCGATCACGCATCGGAACCCACCGGCGTTGCTGCCGGAATGGGCCCTCGCCGATTTGCAGGAGCTTGCCGAGATCGAGCCATCGTTGTATCCAACGGAGGACTATGTCGCCTCATTCCAGCGGTACGAGTTGCCGATGAAGCCTGCGGCGGGCGAGCTTTACGCCCAGTGCTTTCCGGTCGCACGTGACTTGGACCCTTACCTGATCATTTTGGTCCCGTGGCTCAAGCATGGCGGTGCCGACCAGGGCGTTCTGCATCATACGGAAGCTGCGGTGACGGCCGGGAAAGCAGTGCTCGTCATTGCCACACTGGATGCCGACTCTCCGTGGGCAGATAGATTGCCGCCGGGAGCCGTGTTCCTGCCTTTCGGGCAAATGGCGCGCGGCCTGTCCTGGGAGGAACAGATGGCGGTTCTGACGCGAATCCTGATTCAGTCATCGGCGAAGACGATTCATTTGATTAATTCCCCTCTGGGCTGGGATGTGCTGCGACATCATGGCAAGTCGCTGCGCACCTTGGGCAAGCGCATTTTTGCCAGCGTCTTCTGCGACGACTTTGATCATTATGGGGTAAGGTGGAGCTATGCGGATCTCTATTTCCCTAGCTGCCTGCCATATCTGGATGGTATTTTTTGCGACACCCTGGCTTATCCGGGCGAGTTGAAAAAGCGCTTTGGCGTCAGCGCAGACAAGCTCCATACCTTGTACTTCCCTCATGCATTGGATGCTCACTCCCACTATCGTGCGGGTGCGGGGCGCACGGTGCTTTGGGCTGGACGATTCAGCCGGCAAAAACGTGTCGACCTGCTCCTGGAGATTGCTCGGGCTATGCCGGACGTCCAGTTTGATGTGCACGGCTGCGGCAATAGCCAAGAGGAACGCAATCTTGCGGATCGCCTCACTAAGCTCGGAAATGTAACGGTACATGGTCCGTTCCGCTCGCTCGATCATCTGATCGAGGACGGGAGGTATGCGGCGTTTCTTTATACGTCAGCTTGGGATGGACTTCCGATTGTCCTGCTGGATGCCACTGCTGCGGGACTTCCCATCGTGGCATCAGAAGTTGGGGGGGTCGGCGAGTTTATCACTCCGGAAACGGGGGCACCTGTTGAGCAGGATGATGTTCAGGGCTACGTGCGTGGTCTCAATCGCTTCATCGAGGATCCGCGAAAAAGTCGTATGTGTTGGGAGCAGGCCGCAAACTTGCTTAGAAGTCGACATACGGGCGAGCAATTCCGGTCAGCCATTGCGGCAATTCCTGGATACATGTGAAACGTGATCGGATTGTCGAGCATTCTACTGTCGGAAGCTCAAGGACTACGCGCGCGAGGCAAGATGTAGTGAATATGTAAAAACCCGCTGAGGTGGGATTCACGGAATTTTCAATCAGCCATCAGCTGCTACACTGGAACCAAGCAAGCGATCTCTAAATAGCCACGTCCGCCCATGGAAAGCAATCGCTGTTTGATCTGTACTAGCCAGTCCTTTCCGTACTTCAGCAAACGTTTCTCGGCCTTCGGTTTGTCTGTTGTCGAGTACCTTCGGTGTGCTCGTTGCGGGTTTGTTCATTCTCAGACGCATGCTGATATGTCCGATGGGGATTGGGCCACGCTGAATGCAGCATATCATTCAGGCTACCAATCCCTTGAGCAAAATCCAGACGATCCGCGGTGGCTGACCAGGATCGTTGCACAAGCAACGTTCATTGCTGATTCGGCAGATCTAGGGCTGATACCCGCGAAGCGTGCGTGGATTGACTATGCAGCTGGCGGGGGGCAGCTTTCTGCCGCGTTGCGGAGAGTTAGTAAGCGCACATTACTCAACTTTGATCGGTATATGCAGTGTCCAGAGCCAACTCTGAAGATCGCACCCATGCCGGGTGGGTTTGACTTCGTCATTTCCACATCCGTGTTCGAGCATATAAGAAGGCGAGAAGATCTCGATGCAATCCATGCGCTTGTTTCGTCAAGCGGTGTGATGGGCCTACACACCTTGGTTCGTGAAGAGATTCCTGCGGACCCCGAGTGGTTTTATCTGCTGCCAGTTCATTGCTCTTTTTTTACGAACCAGAGCATGGAAGTGCTGTTCCGCCAGTGGGGATACCAATGCTCTATATATAATGTTGAATCGCGCTTATGGCTTTTTTTCAAGCGACCGTTTGCGGAGGTTAAGCGCATTGTCGACGGGGCAAATGGCGGAGAAGGGGATGCGACCTATCTTTTAAAGCAAGGCTTTGTGGACTATTGGAAGTGACGACTCGCGAATTTAGCTCTGCGATGATAATCGACTGATCGAACGGTCGGTCGATGTAAGCCGAATGCCATGAGCGCAATCTTTTCGCCGCGAATGCACACGCCCGATGTCTGCTTTTGTTGAGTGCCGGCGGTACTTCGCGTCCTAGTACGCGGCCCTTAAAAATTAAACATCGACATATTGGGCCTGGCCGCTATTTGCGAAATCCATTACGGCGGAGTTGAGAAAATTCAAGAATTTTGCTGGAGGGCTTGGCCTAAGCGCTCTGAAATATGAAATCTTGGACGACCTTTGCTTTCCATGTAAATCTTGCCAATGTACTCGCCGATCGTGCCCAGACTCAATAGTTGCACGCCGCCAAGAAAATATAGCGGGACAACGGTCGAAGCCCAACCGGGGAAGGCGCCGTGAACGAACAACTTGACGATTAGCGCCCAACTCGCAAGAGCCAAGCTGCCGATCGAAACGATAAAACCCATCATGGTGATAAGTCGCAGCGGAGCGATGGAGAATGAGGTGATGCCCTGCCAGGCGAACGACGCCATTTTGCGCAGTGGATATTTAGATTCTCCAGCAAAGCGCTCGGCTCGATCGTATTCGACGACGGCGCTGGGGTATCCCAAAAGGCGCACGAGTCCACGCAAGAATAGATTCACCTCACGGTACTCGGAAAGTGATTCAACGGCACGACGGCTCAAAAGACGGTAATCCGCATGGTTGAAAATAACATCGACCTTCATTGCCGCCATGAGCTTGTAATAGCCTTCAGCTGTAAAACGCTTGAACAAAGTATCGGTGTCGCGTCTCCGCCTGACTCCATATACAATATCGCAGCCCCTCTGATAGTGACGTACCATTTGCGGTATCGCGCCCAAGTCGTCCTGGAGGTCAGCATCTACGCTAATAAGGACGTCGCCGGGTGCAGTCATTAGGCCGCACAATAGCGCATTCTGGTGCCCGCGGTTACATGACAGCTTGATGCCACACACTTGCGGATGTGCAGCAGATAACTCCTCAATGAGCGACCAAGTGCGGTCGCGGCTCCCGTCGTCCACATAGAAGATCGCGCTGCGGTCGCTGATTAGGCCATCTTCGTGCATTTTTTCAAGTAGCGGAATCAGACGAGCCGTCGTTTCTTGCAATACTTGCTCTTCGTTGTAGCATGGGATGACGAGGCCGAGAACAGGGGGCGTCATAAGGAATCTCTTCGGGAAAAGGCCCAGATCGCGTTGATGAAGTAGTTCCATAGCAGCACCGTGGCAGTGGCCACGAATTGCGCGATGATAACCGGCATGGAGAGCGAAATTAGGCCCAGCAGCACGACTTGGTTGATGCCCAGACCAACCGCAGCGGTGACCAGGAAGCGGGGAAAGCTGCGGGCATGATTGTGTCCACCTCCAAAGGTGTAACGTGCATTGGCGTAGTAGTTGTAGAGCGTGCTTATCAGATAGCCGGTAGCCGATGCGTTGCCCGGGTTGAATTGAATTATATATATCAGCCCCGCCATGACTACGTAATGCAGTGCAGTGGCACTGGCTCCAACGAGAACAAAGCGGAGAAATCTATTCCTGCCAGCTCGGCTCATCGGAAAAATAAAGGAATGAAGGGGCTTTGATTATACGCGGGACTCGGAAACGATAGCGATCCTCACCTACAGCTTCACCGGAATTTTGCCTTCACCGGGCTTTCGGCGGAGGCCTTCTTTCCCTCACGTTGACCACAGTGTTACCGGTATTTTACAATTTGGAGTCTTTGGCAGTCTAGAGACAGACAGACGGGCGCTCCCGCCCGGAATTTGGCGGCCTGCACTTGCTGCCTTGAAAGGCTGCCAAGACGGCCAGCGCGGCGGGCTTGGAAAACTGGTAGCTTTTGTCACTATGCGAAAGGCTCGCGGACCGTGTTCACGGCCCACCGCGCCGCAGATGCCGCTTGGTGCTCAGTGCTCGAGTCCTTTCTCAAGCACGGATTCAAAGATGACTGAAGCTATAGACGAGACCTGGGCAATGAGCTTCCCTTCTACGGTGGCCCTCAGCCGCCAGCGAGTTCCAGGTCATGCAACCACCTGCGGCGGAGTCTGCGTCGCAGTTCGCTGTCCAACAATGCGGGAAGTCTACCCGTTCACGCACGTGTTCTAATATCCGGAATCCGCTGGGGCGCCGGAATGGCTAACGGTACCTTGAGCGAGCGCCAGCGCGATGACGTACTCGAGCATTGATTCGTGTCCCTATTCAATCCTACTTTCATGCGCGGCGCAAACCCTTCACCGAGATATTCTTCATTATGCGGATGCCGATTGATTTCGAAAAAGTCGCACCCGTCTATTAAGGAAAAATATATTGATGGCGCCAGTATTAAAGATTAATCGCTCTGTAGTGGCTCTGTTCGCGCTGTTATTTGCGGCGATGGCGACGATTAATGTTGCCCTTTACTTGAGCGGTGAGCATCATCTTTACGTTAACGATTTTCGAAATTACTGGATCGCCTACTGGAAGTTGTCTATTCAATTCACTCAAGACATCGGGGAGTGGGCTCGACAGTTGCGTGGGGAGATTTGGGCAAGCGACTACAACTCTCTTCCTGCCGCATTGCTTCTGCCATTTAGCTTAGTTTTCGGATACGATCGGTATGGCTATATTTTGGGCGCGACCCTGACGTACCTCTTGCCAGTCGTGTTGCTTTCAGCAAAAGCGGCGAGCCTAATCTTGCTTGATGATAAAAGGCCCACTCTGGCGTTCGTCATGGCCGGTATCATCGCTGCCTGCTATGTTCCGTACTGGGCGCCGACGCTAATGGGTTGGATCGACATAGCCGGTCTGATTCCTTTTATCCTTGCGTTCATCACAGTGAGAAGTGCGGGCCTCGGCAAGCGGGTCAGGCCAGGCATAGCAATGTTACTTGGGCTTCTGCTCTGGATGCCGTTTCTCATGCGCCGATGGTATGCGTTCTCGGTCATCGCTTTAATCTTGACGGCCCCAATTTACTGCATGGTGTTGGCCAGAATCGAGACCCAACAAGCTTGGGGAAAAACGTTCCTTAGAACTGCGGCGAACTTTGCGATTGCGGGGGTGGTCGCGCTAACGTGCCTGTTGCTCGCACAGGGCGGCTTGGTTAAAGCCATATTGGCTACAAGCTACTCCTCTATCTATATTGCGTATCAGAGATCACCTTTCGAGCACCTTCTTGATTTCGGGGCATACTTTGGCGTGCTTTATCTTGCACTCGCATTGATAGGTCAAATTTTTCTCTTCAAGAGCCCATTGAGGCGGGCGGAGTTAATTTTCATCAATGCGAATATATTTTTACTTTTTGCGCTTTTTACTCGAACCCAGGGATTTGGGCCGCATCATTACCTGCCGCTTGCGTTCTGGGTATATCTTCTGATTTGTTGCGGCGCGTGGCAGATTCTTTCGCACAGTCCAAAGGCGATGCATGGCGCCATCGTCTGCGCTGCTCTTCTTGCCGTGTTTGTGTTTATCGCGTCTGTTTATCGTGTCGACTCGCGAACCAAGTGGGCAGGCCTACCGAGGCCGGCTTATAACAATCAAATCGGATACGAGAGCGCCTATCAGCGACTTGTATATCAACTTAACAATTTAATGAAGTCCGGAGACAGGTTTACCGTGTTTGCGTCTAACATGATCCTCAATCGTGACGTGTTGTTGAGTGCTTCTAAAGAGCTTCTCGCTGGCAAGGATGTAGACACTTCACACGTCGATCTAATTACGGGTCTCAGTATCGCACCCTTCATGGCGCGCTACGCAGTCGTGGGAGATCCAATTCCGACACATCTTCCAGAAGGAATGCAGACGGTTATCACAATCCCGGCACAAGCTATCCTTTCAGGACGAGGCATAGGTGCCGCTTATAAGCGTTTGGAAGGCAAGTACGCAATTACCGACGACGTGACGGCTTACATTTATGAAAAAATTCGGCCGTTCACATTAGCCGAAGTCGATATTCTTCTGGAGGATTTTTATAATCGCCATCCGGACTGGCGGCAGACCTACGGCAATTTGATGTTCAAGCTTGCAATGATTTCAGAGCTTGAACTTGGTGATCAGTGGGGAAAGTTCGAATACAAGTCAGGCGGCAGGATCGAAATTCATCCTGGGGAAAAGAAGCCCACGCGCACGATCTTCTCTGGAGTCTCAACGGAGTTAGCCTTATCAGTCGCTGCGCCGTGCTCAGGTTCTGACGGTGTAGATGTGCAGCTCAACGCAGGAGGCCGGAAGGTTGCCCACTTCGAGGTGGCACCAAGGGAGGCTGTAAATCTGCCGACAACCGATCCCACTGCAACATATGAACTGATTGTCTCTAAGCGGGCCAACGCATGGTGTGACTTGGTTTCACTTACGTCGGCACAGCCACTATAGCAAGTGCCCGTCAGGTGCTCCGTTGTGGCAGTCGATCGCGAGATTCATTTTGGGCTCTTTTTTGTCGGCGAACAACTTCTGAGCCGCTTCACAAGATCCTTGTCGGGGCATGTACGCATTTTTGTGTGCGAGGCGTTTTGAATTCTGTTAGCCCCGTGCTGCGGTAAATCGCTCGCCGTACAGAGTGCAAGTGATGCATGGCAGACTCCCAGTCATGGTGATGCGAACCGACTGGGCACGTTGCGCAGCCTCAGCCACAGCAGCTTAACGGCGGCTTCATCCGAGGCGAAGTCCCCTCGGGTTTTGAGGGGGGAGGCCGTTCATAGACGTTGAGCTGCGAGCCCATGTTAGTAGTTGTCCGCCCCTGCGCCCCGCGCGGTTGCGCCGCGAGTGCGAATCCGTAGTTGGCGTGCTGTCCCACCGGCTCCATTTGCGATGTTTCCCATGGGAGGCCAATGCGAGTGATAGGACTGGATATATCGCGATCCTTTAACCAGTTCGTCGAGCAAGCCCCCGCGCAAAGCCGGCAACGGCCCGCGGGCCGTTGCCTGAGAAGCGATTGTACGTTTCTTCTATATCGGCACATCCATGGTCATTACCTCTCACGATATGCCTTGTACACAAAATTTCGGATAGGTCCCCGTCCTATCCCAGCCAAATAACAACTTGCCCCCGCCGAACCTCAACCTTTACCGATTGCCCAACTGCAAAGCCAGTCTCTTCCAACCAAACACCCTTCAACCGAATCCAAGGTACAGCCCGAAGACCGCTAAAGCCATTACTACGGGCAGGTAATACCGGAAAATAGGTGCGCCCTGTGGTGAGGGTGCGCACATGGGGGCAATCAGATCCGTTCATCATAGCCAACTCCTGAGAGATGTCACTTCGCCCTATTCAAAGGGGCGGCCGGGTACTTGACCACCGCTCGTAGACGGCCCGCATTTTTCCCCTTTCGGGTCTTATATCAATGCGCGCTACCCGGCCAAAGCGGAGCTCTGGCTATTACATAACCACGACTGTCGAGTGTGGTTGAGTCGCTACGAGAGGTGTGGTCAGCACCACTGGCAACAGTACGCGGTGAGGGAAGCCAAGAGAATGAGACAACTCTAAGAATTCCAAGTGCTGCGACGGCAGGAATGGGCAGCTATGCCGTATCCGCTCATGCAGAGGCAACCGCCGTCGCAGGTTGCGACCGAAGCGCCAAAACTAACCCAAAGAACAACGCCACGGCATTACCCACGGCATAGCCCAGCACGGCCCCGCGTGTTCCCAGGTGCGGTACCGCAATGAGATCGACGACAACCGTCGTGACCAGCACCAGCGCCCACTTCATGGCAACCCATCTTGGCTTGCGCAGGTATACCGGCAACAGACTCAGTGCAACATCCGCGAATACCAGCGTCGATGCCAGCGCAGCCAACCGCAGCAGCACAACCGTTTCCCCGAACGCCTGCCCATATAACAGCGCAACTACCCGTTCAGCAGAAACTGCCAGCAGGAGCGCCCCGCAAAGCCCGACTGCGGCCATGCCCCCTGTTATGCGAAGCACATTCCGTCGTGCCGCTCCCATCGATTGCTGTCCGAACACATATATCGGCGCAATGCCCGCTGCCAGGATCGTAGCCACGGTCGTAAAATTGTCCAGCACTTGCATCGTCGCCGCATATGCCCCCAGATCCGCTAGCGGCACAAGCGGCTTGAGGATTAACTGGTCGGCCCGGCGGGCGCACACCATTAGCATGAAGCTGATCCAGAACAGTGCCCCGTCGCGTACCAGGTCTCGGGTCAGAGCCGCGTCTCGGCTTGGCACGGTACGCGGCGCCCGCGACAGGTAGTACCAAGCCAGTAACGCGGCAGCAATCAGCGGTTCGATGGCAAATGCTGTTGCATACGCCGGTACAAGATTGACTCCGGCAACGAATAGCGCACCGATCAGCGCGGCCTTGGCAGCCAATGCGAGGAGATTGAAGGCTACGTTCGGCCGATTATGCGTACGCGCCTGCATCCACGCGATGACCACGCCAAACGGTTCTCGCAGCATGATGGCCGTACAAAGGATGGCTGCGGGGATCCATGTGTCTGCCGGCTGTTGTGTGAATGCGAGGTAGGCGCACATCAATACATAGCCGGCAAGGGCTGCGGTCATGCGGATTGCGAACGCATGGGCGAGCAGCGCGTGGCTGGCCTCTCGGTCTGGGCGGGCCACCAACCGCGGCACCACCACCTCCGCCGAACATATCAACGGTATCGACGCCGCAATAAACACCAGCGACTGCGCATACTGGAAATGCGCGAACCCTTCCGTACCCAGCGCCCGCGCCAGCATGGCCACCACGCCGATCCCCACGATCACCTGCAGGCCACGGTCGGCCAGCATCCAAAGCAGGTTGCTTGCGACTTTGCGGCGCATCAGCGTTGTTTCCTCAGGCTGCGATATTGCGCCAGCCATTGCCGCGCCACACCGTTCACGTCGAAACGGCCGACAATCCGCTGGCGGCGGCGGTCGCGTTCGGACTCGGTGCCGGGCAGGCTGGCGATGGCGTTGCGCAAGGCGCTCGCCAGCGCCTGCGGATTGCCGGTGGGGGTCATCGTCGCGGTGTCTCCCGCCAGTTCAGATACGCCCGCGGCGGCGGTCGCCACGACCGGCAGCCCGCTGGCCAGCGCTTCGCCCACCGCCAGCGGCATGCCTTCGATGCGCGAAGACAGCACGAAGACATCGGCGGCGCGCAGCAGGTCGGGGACGTCTTTCCTGGCACCGGCCAGCAGCACGACATGATTCAGCCCGCGCCGGGTAACCTGATGCGCCAGTTCATCGCGCAACGGACCATCTCCGGCGATCATGAGCCGTGCCTTGGGCAGGTCGCGGCTGACCTCGCCGAATGCCTCGATCAGCATGGCCTGGTCTTTCTCAGGCACCAGCCTGCCGACGTTGAGGACCAGCCGGTCGTCGGGTCCCAGGCCAAGGTCGCGTCGGGTACGTTCGCGCGAAGGCGGGTCCGGCTGAAAGCGGCTGGTATCGATGCCGTTCGGCATCACGATTACGCGTCCCTCCGGCACGGCGCCGCTGGCGACCATCGCCAGGCGGCCGGCGTCGCTGACGTGGGTCGTCACGGCACACCATCGGTCAGTGATGCGGTAGGCGAGGGCGCGCAGGCGACCGCCCTCGCGCGCGCTGTGGGCGGAGCAGATGACCGGCGGCATGTGGCCGGTCCTGGCCAGCACGCGTGCGAACAGGTTGGCGTGGACCATATGGGCATGGATCACGTCCGGGCGCCATAGCCGTACAAAGGCCCGCGCCTGGCGCAGCGCCGACAGCATCGACAGCGGTGTCTTGCGCATGGCCAGCTCGGTCACGTTGACTTCGGCCGGCAAGTCGATTTCCTGCCCCTGCGTCAGGCTGAGGATGGCGACCTCGTTGCCCAGCGCCAGGAAGGCGCGCGCGAGCGCCGCGATCTGCTGTTCCGCCCCGCCCAGCTTGAGGCCTGTGGTGATGACAAGGATGCGCAATGGCGCCGGCGCGGCAGTCTCGTCGACGCTGCCCATCAGCGGGCTCCGTAACCGGTCGCGAGGGTCCTGAGCGTCTTCACTCCGATCAGCAGGTCCAGTGCCAGCGAACAATGCTTGACGTAATACAGGTCATAGCTGAGCTTGGTCACGGTTTCTTCGTGGCTGCCGGCGTAACCCTGCTGCACCTGCGCCCAGCCGGACAGGCCGGGCCGCACCAGGTGGCGGTACGGGTAATAGGGGATGGTTTCGGAAAACCGCTCGACCATGGGCGCCTGCTCCGGCCGCGGGCCGATCAGGCTCATATGCCCGAGCAGCACGTTCCACAGTTGCGGGATCTCGTCCAGGCGATACTTGCGGATAAAGCGGCCGACCCGGGTCACGCGGGGATCGCGGCGTGCCGCAAACAAGGCGGGCGCGCTGGCGTCGACGCCCATGCTGCGGAACTTGAGCATGACGAAGGGTTTGCCGAACAGGCCCACGCGTTCTTGCCGGAAGATGGCGCCACCTGGGGTTTCCAGCCGGATAGCCAGCGCCACGGCAAGTCCCAGCGGCGCGGCAAGCGGTGCCAGGCACGCGACGGCAACGATATCGATCGTGCGTTTCAGGTAGCCGTAGAGGTAGTGCGCGGCGTAGTCGTCCAGGAAGTTTTCGTCGATGTGCGCCAGGCCAACGCGGCCGGTCAGCATTTCGCCGACACGCTCCACCGAGTACATGCGGACATGGCTCATCTTGTAGTGCGCGAGCAGTCGCGTGCGTTCGGGGTCGCCGGTGGCGCTGCGTTCTACCATCAGGCCGTCGAAGTGCCTGGCGTCCTCCAGCGAGCCTACCGGTTCGAAACGGATGCGGGCGGGCGCCGCGGCGCCGGGCATGGCGAGGATGGCGTCCAGCTGCGCCAGCGTACCCGGATCGGTATAGCCGAACAGCGGCACGTAGTTCTGCACGAAGCGCCGATAGCCGGTCCAGAGCCACGCCAGCGTGATCAGATAGGACAGCAGCAGGGCGCCGCGCGAGTATTCGATATGAAAGGCGGCAAACACAAAGAGCAGGCCGCAGAACGGCAGCGTCGCGGCAAGCCCGGCCAGGCTGTTGCCCTCCATCGCCGGCAGGTGCAGCGAGCGGTGCAGCAGCATGAACGCGACCAGGTACGGCATCACGGACCATAGCAGTGTGCGCGTGAACACGTAGGTCACGATGCCGGCGCGATGCGCCATTTCGGCACCGACCGCGCTGAGCGCGAACAGCGCCAGGCCGAGCACCGCCCAGGCCACCATCCGGCTGACGCGGCGCACGGTCTCGGAGCCGCCGGTGCGCATGCGCAGGGCGCGGTGGCGCATGCTGTCGGCCTTGATGGTCATGACGTCGGTACCCGCGCGGCGCGGGGTGTCTGGGCGAGGGCGTCGCGGTAGACGGACCAGGTCGCGTCGGTCATACGCTCCAGTCCATAGCATTGCTCCCACCGCGGGCGCGCGCCGTGGCCAAGCGCCGCGCGCAGGGCGCTGTCGTCGGCAAGACTGCGCAGCGCTTCGGCGAACGCCTGCTCGTCATCGTGATCGACCAGCAGGCCGTAGCGGTTGCCGTCGAGCTGCTCCCGAATGCCAGGCAGATCCGAGGCCACGACCGGCAGTCCGGCTCGCATCGCCTCTAGCACCGACAGCGGGAAGCCTTCGTGGTCCGACGCCAGCACAAAGGCCTGTGCCGAAGCCAGCAGCGCCGGCACTTCCGTGACATTGCCGGAAAACTCCACGCGCCCCGGTGCAAGCCGTTGCGCCAGTTGCTGCATGGCGTGCCGCTGCGGGCCATCTCCGACCAGGGTCAGTACGCACGACTCCAGCCCTGCGCGCGCGAACGCGCGAATCGCCGCGTCGTGGCGTTTGGGCGCGGCAAAGCGCGCCACCATCACGATTCTTCGCAAGGGGGCCTGCGGATCGGCGCGATGCGGTGTGTCGGGGATGCCGTTGGGGATGACCGAAATGCGTTCCGCGGGCAGGGGTAGCGAGCGGGCCAGGTGTCGTTCCGCTTGCGCGACGCAGATCACGCGCGCCGCCAGCGGTGCCAGCAGCCATTCCGCCACGCGCGCGGCCATGCGCTGGCGCCGCGGAGCTTCGGCCTTGAAGGCAAAGCCGTGGACGGTATAGACCACGGGTATGCCGAGCAACAGTCCGGCGATGCGGCCCAGGGCGCCCGCCTTGGCGCTGTGCGCATGGATCAGGTCCGGCGCGGCCTGCTTCAATGCCCTGACCAGTTCACGCAAGGCATGGATCGCGCGCCAGGGCGACAGGGCATTGTCCAGCCGTGTCAGCCGGATGGTCTGCGCGCCGGTGCGTGCCGCGATCTCGAAAAGGGGGCCGTCGCCCCCCGCCAGCAGCACGGTATCCGCCTTGCCGGCCGTCGACCGCAGCAGGTCGGCGACATGCGACTGCGCGCCGCCGATCTCCGCATTGGTGATCAGGTAGGCAATGCGAGGTCGGGACGACGGTTGCGCGGATGGCTTCAAGGCTGTGTACGTTTCGTGACGGATCGGGTCCGCCGCGGGTCCCGCGGCGGCACAAAATACCTCTGAGCGCGAGGCAGGGCACCGCCGGATGTAGGACAGACTCCGAAAATTGTGTCCATCCGTGATAATGCGGCGATTATACCGCCCGGGCCCGCCGCAATCCGGCAAAATAGCTGCCTTTGGGGCGCCGCATCGGCCAGCTGGCGAGGTGTGGCGCGGACGACAAGCAACTCAGGACCCTACATGCAAATCGATCCTTCCATCTTCAAAGCCTATGACATTCGCGGCATCGTGGGCAAAACGCTCACCCGCGACGTCGCGCGCCAGATCGGCTTGTCGTTCGGCTCCGCCGCCGTGGAGCTCGGCGAGACCTCCATCGCCGTCGGTCGCGATGGCCGGCTTTCGGGCCCGGACCTGATCGGCGGCCTGGTCGAGGGCCTGCGCGCCACCGGGCTGGACGTGCTGGACCTTGGCATGGTGGCCACCCCGATGGTCTATTTCGCCACCAATATCGAGATTGACGGCGTACGCCCCACCTCCGGCATCATGGTCACCGGCAGCCATAACCCGCCCGACTACAACGGCTTCAAGATGGTGCTGGCGGGGCGCGCCATCTACGGCGAGCAGATCCAGGACTTGCGCAAGCGCATCGAGGCCGGCGCATATACCCGGGGCGCAGGTGACTACAAGGAAGTCGATGTGCGCCAGAAGTACCTCGATCGGATCCTGGGCGACGTCAAGCTGTCGCGGCCGATGAAGATTGCACTCGATGCGGGCAACGGGGTTGCCGGCGCCTTCGTCGGCGACCTGTTCCGTGGCCTGGGCTGTGAAGTGGTCGAACTGTTCTGCGAGGTCGACGGCAACTTCCCCAACCACCATCCCGATCCCGCGCATATCGAAAACCTGCAGGACCTGATGAAGACCCTGCGCGAAACCGACTGCGAACTGGGCCTGGCCTTCGATGGCGACGGCGACCGCCTTGGCGTGGTGACCAAGGACGGGGAGGTGATCTTCCCGGACCGGCAGCTGATGCTGTTCGCCGAGGAAATCCTGTCGCGCAACCCCGGTGCGCAGGTGATCTACGACGTCAAGTGCACCGGCAAGCTGGCGCCATGGATCCGCCAGCACGGCGGCGAGCCGCTGATGTGGAAGACCGGGCATTCGCTGGTGAAGGCCAAGCTGAAGGAAACCGGCGCGCCGATCGCCGGCGAAATGAGCGGCCATGTCTTCTTCAAGGACCGCTGGTACGGCTTTGACGATGGCCTGTACACGGGCGCGCGCCTGCTGGAAATCCTGTCGCGCCACGCCGATCCCAGCGCAGTGCTGAACGCGCTGCCGAACGCCAACAACACCCCTGAACTGCAACTGAAGTGCGCCGAGGGCGAGCCCTTCACGCTGCTCGACAAGATCCGCGCCAACGCCAGGTTCGACGGCGCGCGCGAAGTGATCACCATCGACGGCGTGCGGGTGGAATATGCCGACGGCTTTGGCCTGGCGCGTCCGTCCAATACCACGCCGGTGGTGGTGATGCGTTTCGAAGCGGACAACGACGCCGCGCTGGCGCGCATCCAGGCAGAGTTCAAGCGCGTGATCCTCGCCGAGAAGCCGGATGCTCAGCTCCCGTTCTGAGGGCTCGACGGTGCCTGCGGCATCGTCTGACGCGGCCGGTGTGGCACAGCCCATGCCGGCCGCGGTGCCTTTTGCCCTGCCGGAGCGGCCGCGCATTCTGCTGGTCAAGGTATCGTCGCTCGGCGACGTGGTGCACAACATGCCGCTGGTGCATGACTTGCGCGCGCGCTGGCCCGGTGCCGAGATCGACTGGGTCGTCGAAGAAGGTTACGTAGAACTGGTGCGCCTGCTGCCCGAGGTGCGCCGCGTCATCCCGTTCGCGCTGCGGCGCTGGCGCAAGCGCCTGCTGCAGGGCGGCACCTGGCGCGAGATCGGCGCGGTGCGCGACGCCTTGCGCCATGAGAGCTATGACGCCGTGATCGAAAGCCAGGGCCTGCTGAAGACCGCGGTAGTCGCGCGCGTCGCCGCGCGCGCGCCGGGTGCGCCGATCATCGGGCTCGGCAACGCCACGCAGGGCTCGGGCTATGAGCCGGCGGCGCGGCTGCTCTATACCGACCCGGTGGCGGTGCCGCGCCAGACCCATTCGGTGCGCCGCTCGCGCTTGCTGGGCGCAGCGCTGACCGGCACCGCGCCGGCGGAGCCGCCTTTGTTCTTCGGGGAGGGTGCGCGCACGCTGTCTGTCGACGATCCGCTATGGGCGGATTTGCCGGCGCGCTATGCCGTGTGCTTCCATGCGACCGCGGGGGCGCGCAAGAAATGGGCGCTGCAGAACTGGCACGCGCTGGGCAGGCGCCTGGATCAGGCGGGCCTGGTGATGCTGTTGCCGTGGGGCAATGACAAGGAACGCGAGGCTGCCGAAGCCATCGCTGCCGGCGTGCCGCGGGCCAGGGTGTTGCCGCGCTTCTCGGTGATGCAGGGCTTTGGCCTGATCAATCGCGCCGAAGTCGTGATCGGCGTGGATACGGGCCTGGTCCACATTGCCGCGGCGCTGTGCCGGCCCACGGTGGAAATCTATACCGCTACCTGGCGCTGGAAGACCGAAGGCTACTGGTCGGAGCGCATTGCCAATGTCGGCGACGATGGCGTGGTGCCGTCGGTCGATGAAGTCTACGAGGCGGCTTGCCGCGTGCGCGGAGTGGCTGCCTGATGTTGCGCCTCCTGTACAGCTTGTTGTGGGTGGCGGTGCTGCCGCTGGCGCTGCTGCGCCTGGCCTGGCGCGCGCGCAAGGAGCCGGGCTACCTGCAGCATGTCGGCGAACGCCTCGGGACCTATGGCGGCCTGCCGAAGCCGGGACCGTGGCTATGGGTCCACGCCGTGTCGGTGGGCGAGACCCGCGCCGCCCAGCCGCTGGTCGAGGCGCTGCTGGCCGCGCATCCGCATCACCGCCTGCTGCTGACGCACATGACGCCAACCGGCCGCCAGACCGGCGCGCAGCTGTTTGGCAAGGAGCCGCGCGTGGTCCAGTGCTACCTGCCGTATGACCTGCCATGGCTGGTGCGGCGGTTCATGCGGTATTTCCGGCCACAGGTGGGCATGCTGATGGAGACCGAGGTGTGGCCGAACCTGATCCATGGCGCGCGCAAGGCCGGCGTGCCGCTGTACCTCGTCAACGCCCGCTTGTCGCCGCGCAGCTACCGGCGCACGGCCCGCTTCGGTCGCGCCGCGGCGTCGATGTACCGTGACTTTGCCGGCGTGCTGGCACAGACGGCCGGCGACGCCGAGCGCTTTCGCGCCCTGGGTGTGCCGGCGGTGCAGATCACCGGCAATCTCAAGTTCGACATGCAGCCCGCGCCGGCCGGCGTGGCGCTGGGCGGGCAGCTGCGTCAGGCCTTCGGCGCGCGCGCGGTGCTGGCGGCGGCCAGTACGCGAGAGGGCGAAGAGGCGATGCTGCTCGACGCCTTCTCGCGCTGGGAATCCCTTGCGCCGGGCGTGCCCCGGCCTGCGCTGCTGCTGATTCCGCGCCATCCGCAGCGTTTCGATGAAGTGGCCGCGATGGCGGCGCGTACCGGGTTCTCGGTCGAACGCCGCAGCAGTCTGGATCTCGATCGCGAGCGGTCGCCGCTGACGGCCGATCTCGTGCTTGGCGATTCGATGGGCGAGATGGCAATGTACTTCGCCGCGTCGGACCTGGCGTTTATCGGCGGCAGCCTGTTGCCGCTGGGCGGGCAGAATTTGATCGAAGCGTGCGCGGTCGGCACCCCGGTGCTGATCGGGCCGCACACCTTCAACTTTGCGCAGGCAACCGAGGATGCGATTGCCGCGGGCGCGTGCCTGCGTGTCGACAATGCCGACGTGCTGATGCGTACCGCGGCCAGCGTGTTGGCCGATCCGGCTCGCCTGGCTGAGATGCGCGCGCATGCGCAGACCTTCGCAGGCCTGCATCGGGGCGCCACGGTGCGCACCTTGGCGGCCGTTGCCCCAGCGTTGGAAGGCTGAGCTGGAGATCAGTTCGGCGCCCTGACCAGGGCATCCCAGCGTTGCGCGATGTGTTCCAGCGCGAAGCGGCTGGCCTTCTGGCGGCCGCTGGCGCCCAGCGTTGCGGCCAGTTCCGGTTGGCGGATCACGGCCAGCAGCGCCTGGGCCAGGGCATTGGCGTCGTCGGCGGCGACCACCAGCGCGTCCCGGCCCGGAGCCAGCAATTCGCGCGGGCCGGTCTCGCAATCGGTCGATACGATCGGCAGCCCGAAGGCCATCGCTTCGATCAGCACCAGGCCGAAACCCTCATAGCGCGAACTCAGGCAGAACACCGAGGCGTTGCCATAGGCTTGCACGGGGTCATGGCAGATCCCGGGCAGGCTGGCGCTGTCTTCCAGCCCCAGTTCCCGGATCAATGCCGCCAGCGCGGGGCGCTCCTCGCCTTCGCCATGGATCAGCAACTGCCATTGCGGCGCCTGCGCCGCCACGATCTTCCAGGCGTGCAGCAGCACATCGAAACCCTTGGCCGGGACCAGCCGTCCCATGGCCAGCACCGTCCTTTGCGTGCGTGGCGCCGGCGCATCCGGCAAAGCAAACGGCAGCGGGTTCGGCAGGCACACCACCTCGCTGCGCGGCCGCAGGGCTTCCAGCCAGCGGCTGCGGTCGCGCTCCGTCAGTACCACCACCTGGCGGCAGAACCGCGCCGCCAGCCGGCGCGCCAGCTTGCGTGCGGGCTTGCCGAGGTCCTCGTCGAAGTGACAGTGCTCCCAGGCGATATGGTGCAGGCCCAGGGCGGCCGTGGCGGGCCGCACGAACAGTTCCAGCATGGGGTCAACCTGCACCAGGACATCGATGCGGTGCGCGCGGCAGTGCCGGCGGATGCCGGCAACGGTAGCGAAATAGGCGCGCTTGAACGAAGGGCGTTGCGCGAACACCGCTTCATGGCGCACCTCGGGGTGCAATGGGAACTGGCTGGACGTGTCCCAGAGGCTGAGGATGGTGACGTGGTGTCCCAGCGCCGCCAGCGCGTTTGCGATGGTGGCGGTCATCCGCTCCGCGCCGGCCATCGCATTCAGGGTGCCGGTCAGGAAGCAGACATGGCGCCGCGAGTCCGGGTTCAAGGCGTTGCGGGCGCCGGCAGTTTGCTTTGGCGCGCGACAACGTAGCCAAAGCAGAACGCCATGACCAGGCTATAGAAGGCATTGACCAGCGTCGTGGCGAACATGACCTCGGTCAGCCCGAACACCATGAAGCCGCAGCACAGCGCCAGGCCCATGGCGCTGGCGACCCGGGTGCCGCGGTCGGTTCCGCGCAGGTGGCGCAGGAAGAAGACCGCTGGCACGAGGTACAGCGCGAGGATCGCCAGCAATCCAGGAATGCCGAGCGTCGCCGCGGCATGCAGCAGTTCATTGTGAGAGTGCGGCATGGTCGCCGCCAGCGGCGTGATGACGTGCTGCGCGGCGAGGGTCTGCAGGGTGGACTCGAAGTGTTCCGGCCCCACGCCGGTCCAGGGATGTGCCTGGATCAGTTCCAGCGACGCGCGCCAGAGCTGCAACCGGATCCCGGTCGAGGTATCCGACGTTACATGCTGAACAAATTGAGACAGTTCGGATACAACCGCGGCGGTCCTCTGCTGAACGATCGCACTGCTGAACCACCCCAGTGCCATCAGCCCGGCCAGCCCCACCAGCACCCCGGCCTTGTGCAGCCGCGTCAACCTGCGCGAGGCCGCCAGCGCGATCAGCGCCAGCACCGGAATGGCCAGCCAGCCGCCGCGGGTGCCGCTCATATAGGACGCATAGAGGCCGCCGAAGCCGGCCAGCAGTTTCAGGCCGGCCAGCCAATGATCGCCCGGGCGGTTCCAGCCGATCGAGATCACGGCGAGCATGCCGGTCAGCAGGGCCAGGTTGCCGAAGGGAATGACGTTGGAGAAACCGACATGGCTGGGACGTCCCGCCGCGGCGACTTCGTGCAGCCACAAGGCGGATATCAGCGCACAGGCCACGAAGCCCCACTGGATGCTCTGCATGCCGCGCCGGCCCAGGCGCAGCATGCCAGGGACCAGGAGGATGAACAGCGCAAAACGCAGGTAAAGATAAGGCACATGCGGGTCTTCGGCCCCGCTCAGCAGTTGCTGGACCAGCACCGCCAGCGGCAGCGCCGCCATGGCCAGCATGAATGGCCAGTACCGGCGCAGGATCAGGCCATATTCCGCCCGGCCGGCACGGCCGCCGGCAACCAGGGCAATCGCGCTCCATCCCAGCAACAGCCCGAAGCAGGTGTTGCTGAGCGACGGCTTGACGAACATCAGCGCGGGAAACGCAGCCAGGACAACACAGGCGCTCAGGTACAGAGCTTTGTCGATCCCCAACGGTAGGGACCCTTGCAATCTCGTCATCAAGAGCATGGAGAAAGGTTTCCGGAGGAAGGTGAGTGCATGGGAGATGCATGCCGTTCCGTCCGTCTTATTATTGTCGCCGTCTCCTGAGGAGCGGTGCCCTGCGCCGGCATTGCGGCTCGGGGCGAAGCGATTATATCGGATGGCCACGGTGGCATTTCCAGGAGTTCCGCATCCTAGCCGGGTGAGCGTATCGACCCGTTACAGGATGTATGTGGAGGGTCAGGCGCTTCAGGGCGGCCTTGCCGGCTCGGCTTGCTAAACTGAAGGTCTATGGCCGGGGTGCACTTTCCGGCATGCTGCTTGTCACATCCCTCGATGACATCGCTACGGGCGCCCCCGGGGCAGCCCCCGCAACAGGAGTTCCTATGCACAGCCGTAACCGCCTGATTCCTTTCGCACTCGCTGGCCGCGGCGCGGCCGCCTTGCTGGTCGCCACCTTGCTCGGCGCCTGCACCACCGCGAGCGCGCCAAATCTGCCCTCGGCCGGCACCAACCTGAACCAGACCCAGCCGTCCGGCCCGAGCCGCTGGGAACTGGTGCGCTGGCAGCAGCCTGACGGCTCGCTGCGCGAGATCCCGCACGGCGACAATGGCCAGCCGATCATTTTCGAGTTCAACGAGGGCATCGATGCCGCGCAGGGCACGGTCAGCGGCACCAGCGGCTGCAATCGCTTTAGCGGCAGCTATGGCAAGACCGAGACCGGCATCCGCTTCGACCGCATCGCCGGTACGCGCATGGCTTGCCCGCCGCCGCGCATGGCGCTGGAGTCGGCGCTGCTGAAGGCGATGCAGACGCCGTTTGCCACCGTGGGCACGCAGCCGTCGGCGGGCAGTACCGGCCGGCAGATCATCTGGAAGACCGCTGACGGCGACCTGCTGCAGTTCATCGAGCGCGAGGGCGTGGGCAAGCGTGGTGCGCGCGTGGAGGCCGCGGGCGTCGAGAAGACCGTCTATATCGATTCGCAGCGCGTGGAATGCACGGGCGTGGGCAAGATGACGTGCTACCGCTGGCGCGAGTCGCCGGATGCGCCGTGGCAGCTCTGGTATGGGCCGATCGAGGGGCTGGATTTCGAGCCGGGCGTGTCGTACCGGCTGCGCGTGCGCGAATACCAGGTGCCGAACCCGCCGGCGGATGCGTCGGCGATCCGCTGGCAATTGCTGAACGTGGAGTCGCGCACGCGGGCGCAGTAGGGCCGGGCGGCGACATTGCAATACCGACGGTTGTCTCCCCTCTCCCGCGTGCGGGAGAGGGGCCGGGGGAGAGGGCAGGCGCATGGCAAGCATGGATGCGCTTCACTTCGTGGAGAAGCCGGCCCTCTCCCCCGCCCCTCTCCCATAAATGGGAGAGGGGAGACAACCGTCGCTGTTCAGCGCATCTCAGCAAACGGGCCGCATTAGCGGCCCGTTTTCGTATTGCGCTCGGCTCAGGAGCGTGGCAATCCGGCATCACGCCGGGTACTGCGCCGATCCGCCGTCGCCGCAGGCTTTGCCGGGGCCTTCGCGCCTGCCTGTGCCGGCACCGGCAGCTTGTACAGCGCGCCCGGCGACGAAGTCAGCAGCGTGTTGATCTGCACCACGTCCGCTTCCTGCAGCACGCCGGTGGAGGCCTTCAGGCGCAGCCCGTTCATGATGGTGTCGTAGCGCGCCTTGGCCAGGTCGCGGCGGGTGGAGAACAGCTGGGCTTCGGCGTTGAGCACGTCGATGTTGATGCGCACGCCCACTTCATAGCCGAGCTGGTTGGATTCCACCGCGCTGGTGGCCGAGCGTTCGGCCGCCTCCAGCGCCTTGACCTGGGCCAGGCCGTTGGAGACGCCGGAGTAGGTCTGGCGCGCGGTCTGGGCGGCGGTGCGGCGGGCGAATTCCAGGTCGCTGGCGGCCTTGTCGGCCAGCGCCAGGGCCTCGCGCACGCGCGACTGGATCTGGCCGCCGGCAAAGATCGGCAGGGTCAGCTGCACGCCGATCTGCGACGCGTTGTAGTGTGTCGAGATCGCCTGCGTGGCGCTGCCGGTCTGGTTGTTGAAGCCGTATGAGGCCACCAGGTCCACCGACGGCAGGTGCCCGGCCTTGGCCTTGTTGGTCTCGCGCTGCGCGGTTTCCAGGTTGTAGCTGGCCAGGTTCACCTGCAGGTTGCTGGTCTCGGCCTGCGCCGCCCAGGCATTGACATCGGGCGGCTGGGGGCCGGGGATGGGCGCTTCGGCGCGCAGGCCCATCAGTTCGTCGACCGGTTTGCCGGTGATCTGCTGCAGCGTGGCGCGCTTGATCTCCAGGTCGCTCTGCGCGGCGATCTCGGTCGAGGTGGCCAGGTCGAAGCGGGCCTGGGCGTCGTTGGCGTCGACGATGGTGGCGGTGCCGACCTCGAAATTGCGCCTGGCCTGTTCCAGCTGCTCGGCGATGGCCTTCTTCTGCGCGCGCGCCAGGTAGAGGTTGTCCTGCGCGGCCAGCACGTCGAAGTACGCCTGCGCGCTGCGCGTGATCAGGTCGAGCTCGGCCTGGTGGAAGGTGACTTCGCCCGCCTGCGCGGCCAGCTCGCCCTGTTTGTAGGTTTCCCAGCGGTCCCAGCGGAACAGCGGCTGGCTCAGTTGCAGCTGCCAGTTGTTGTTGTTGAAGAAACGCGTGCCGGAGGCGCTGGGCGCGCCGCCGATCGGCAGCGAAGCGGTCTGGTCGAGCTTGGTGCGGTTGGCGCCGGCGGTACCCACTACCTGCGGCAGCAGGCCGGCGCGGCCCTGGGGCAGCTTCTCGCGCGTGGCCAGCAACTGCGCGCGGGCGCTGGCGAACTGGGCGTCATTGGCTTGCGCATCGCGATAGACCTGCAGCAGGTCGGCCGCGCCAGCCGGCGCCGCGGGCATCATCGCCAGCAGCGGGGCCAGCAGGGAAACCGCGATCGCCAGGCGCGTCCGGATTGCTCCGGGCTGGGCGTTGGGCGCAAACGTCATGACACCTCCAGGTGGGCGCGGCGGGTGCCGCGGCCGACAGTCGTTTCTTCTTCGTGTTGCTGCGCTGGCCTGCCGCGTCAGTATTTCGGCATGGCGGGGTCGACCTGGCTGGCCCAGGCGTCGACGCCGCCGGTCAGGTTGTAGACCTTGCCGTAGCCCTGGCGCTCCAGGTAGGCCGCCACCTGCATGCTGCGTGCGCCGTGATGGCAGATGCAGACGATGTCGGCGTCTTCGTCGAGTTCGGCGGCGCGCGCCGGGATGTCGCGCATCGGGATGTGGGTGATGCCGGGCAGGGCGCAGGTCTGCACCTCCCAGCCTTCACGCACGTCGAGCAGGACCGGCTTGGCGCGGCTGGCGTCGGCCAGCCACTGGGCCAGTTCGGTCGCTTGGATGACCTGCATGGCGGTACGTCCTCAGAACTGGAATTGCGAGGGCCGGGCCGCGCCCTGCAGGGGCTTGACCGCGGTCTCGAACAGGTTGACGACCTGGTACTCGGTCTCGGACACGCGCGTGACCAGGCGCGCTTCCATCACCGGCAGTTCGCCGACGAAGGCAGCGATGCGCCCGCCCACCTTCACCTGCGCCAGGATCGACGGCGGGATCGCCGGCAGCGAGCCGGAGATGCAGATCACGTCGTAGGGCGCGGCGGCGGCCCAGCCGTCGGCGGCATTGCCTTCGGCGACGTCGACGTTGGTGACGCCGGCGCCGGCCAGGTTGGCGCGGGCCAGTTCGACCAGCTCGGGCACGATGTCGACGCTCAGCACGTGGCGGGCGCGGTTGGCCAGCAGCGCGGCCATGTAGCCGGAGCCGGCGCCGATTTCCAGCACGGTCTCATGCTTGCGCACCGCTAGGTCCTGCAGGATGCGGGCTTCGACGCGCGGCGCCAGCATGTTCTGCCCGGCGGGCAGCGGAATCTCCATGTCGACGAACGCCAGCGAGGCGTACGCGGGCGGGACGAACTGCTCCCGCTTGACCACCGCCAGCAGGTCCAGGATTTCCTGGTCCAGCACGTCCCACGGGCGGATTTGCTGTTCGATCATGTTGAATCGGGCTTTTTCGAGATCCATCTTGCCATTCCTTACCAATGCCAACCGCTGTCGGTCTGTGCGCCGGCCGCGCGGTGCCACGGCCGGACAGTCTTATCAAACCCGTTATTTTAACCTTGCGGGCGCCTCCGGGCTCATTCCGCGCTGGCCTCCGCCGGGGCCGGGCGCTCCGCTGCCGAAGGCCGGCCAGCCCCGGCCTGCGCGGGCGCTGCCGGCGCGGTACGCGGCTTGCCTTGCCACAGCCGGCGCAGCCAGGCGGCGAAACCATCAAGGTACGTATAGATCACCGGCACCACCACCAGCGTCAGGATCGACGAGGTGATGATCCCGCCGATCACGGTCTGTCCCATCGGCGCGCGCTGCTCGGCGCCTTCGCCCAGGCTGAAGGCCAGCGGCACCATGCCGAAGATCATCGCCAGCGTCGTCATCAGGATCGGGCGCAGCCGCACGCGCGCGGCTTCGACCAGCGCCGCCTCCCGCGACAGCGGCTCGCGTCCACAGGTGCCGTCCACATCGCCCTGGCGCGCCTGGTTGGCGAAGTCCACCAGCAGGATCGCGTTCTTGGTCACCAGTCCCATCAGCATGATGAAACCGATGATCGAGAACATGTTCAGGGTCGAGCCGAACAGCAGCAGCGCCGCGAACACGCCGGCCAGTGTCAGCGGCAGCGAGGTCATGATGGCGATCGGCTGGAAGAAGCTGGCGAACTGCGAGGCCAGGATCATGTAGATGAAGATCACCGCCAGCGCCAGCGCCGACACGGCGTAGCCGAACGACTCGTTCATCGACTTGGTCGAGCCGCCGAAGCGGTACTTGTAGCCGGCCGGCCAGTTCACCCCGTCCAGCGCCGCCTTGACGTCCCGCGCGACTTCGCCGGCCGAGCGCCCGGCCACGTTGGCGGTCAGCTCGACCTCGCGGTTCAGGTCGCGCCGGCTGATCTGGTTGGCGCCGGTGGTGGGCACCAGCTCGGCGATCTGGCGCAGCGGCACCATCTTCGGCGAGCCATCGGCATTGGCGTGGCTGCTGGCGATCATCAGCGCGCTGAGGTCGGCCATGCCGGTGCGCGCGTCCTTCGGCAGGCGCACGCGCACGTCATAGTTCTCGTCGTCGGGCGCGCGCCAGGAGCTGATGGCATCGCCGGCCAGCAGCGGCCGCAGCGCATTGCCGATCTGCGCCACGCCCACGCCCAGGTCCGAGGCCAGCTCGCGCCGGATGCGGACCTCGATGGTGGGGCGGTCGTCCTTCATGCTCGAATCCAGGTCGGTCAGGCCGGGAATCGCCGCCATGCGCACGCTGGCTTCGCGCGACAGGCGCCGCAGTTCGTCGAGGTCGTCGCCCTGGATCGATACCTGGATCGCCTTTTGCCCGCCGGCGCCGTCGGGCATGCCGACCATGGTCAGCGTGATGCCGGCAATGCCGGCCAGGCGCTCGCGGATCAGCGGGTTGAGCTGCGCGGTGGTCAGGGTGCGCGCGCGCCGCTCGGTCAGTCGTACCGACACCAGCGCGTTGTTGCGGCCCGAGGCGTTGCCCGAGTTGATGGTGGCGTAGGTGTAGGCCACTTCGGGAAAGGCCTTCAGCGCGGCTTCGACCTGCCGCACCTTGGCTTCGGTAACGTCGAGCGAGGTGCCGACCGGCGTGGTGAAGCCGACCTGGGTCTCGCCGAGGTCGGCATTGGGCACGAACTCGGTGCCGATCAGCGGCACCAGCGCAAAGCTGCCGAAGAAGGTCGCGGCGGCGATGAGGGCGGTGGCCAGGCGGTGCTTCAACGCCCAGCCCAGCATGCCGGCGTAGCCGTCGCCGAGCTTGTCCATCCTTGCCGAGAACCAGTCCAGCAACCGTCCCACCGTGCGTCCATACCAGCTCTGCTTATTGCCGGTGCCGTGCAGGTCCGGGTCATGCCAGACTGAGGACAGCATCGGGTCCAGCGTGAACGAGACGAACATCGAGATCAGCACCGCCGCCACCACGGTGATGCCGAACTGGTGGAAGAAGCGCCCGATGATGCCGCCCATGAAGCCCACCGGCAGGAACACCGCGACGATCGAGAAGGTGGTGGCCAGCACCGCCAGCCCGATCTCGTTGGTGCCGTCCAGCGCCGCGCTGCGGTGGTCCTTGCCCATCAGGTTGTGGCGCACGATGTTCTCGCGCACCACGATGGCATCGTCGATCAGCAGGCCCACGCACAGCGACAGCGCCATCAGCGTGATCACGTTGAGGGTGAAGCCGCACAGGTACATCACGCCGAAGGTGCCGATCAGCGCGATCGGCAGCGTCAGCCCGGTAATCACCGTGCTGCGCCACGAGCCGAGAAACAGGAACACGATCGCCACGGTCAGGAAGGCGCCTTCGAGCAGCGTCGAGCGCACCTCCTTCACGCTGCTGCGGATGCCGCGCGCGGTGTCGTTGACCACCGTGAGCTGCACGCCGGCGGGCACCAGCTTGCGCACCTCGTCGGTCATGCGCACCAGGCCGTCGACGGTATCGACGGTGTTCTGGCCCTGCGCCTTCACCACCGACAGGAACAGCGCGCGCTTGCCGTCGAGCAGCGCCAGGCTTTCCTGCTCTTCCTGGCCGTCGCG
The DNA here is from genome assembly GCF_014191175.1 of Cupriavidus alkaliphilus. Lineage (NCBI taxonomy): Bacteria > Pseudomonadati > Pseudomonadota > Betaproteobacteria > Burkholderiales > Burkholderiaceae > Cupriavidus > Cupriavidus alkaliphilus. Next base: position 498,850 of record NZ_JACHWE010000001.1, read on the forward strand.
CACGTCGGCGATCTCGCCCAGCGTTACCGGCTGGCCGGCGCGGCGCGCCACGATGATCTGCCGGAACGCATCCGGCGTGGGCACGCGGCCCTTGATCTGTACCACGGTCTCCGTCGCCGAGGAGCGCAGCTCGCCCGCGGGCAGCTCCTGGTTCTCGTTGCGGATCGCGTTCATCACCTGGTCCACGCCGATGCCCAGCGCCTCCAGCTGCGCCGGCCGGATGCGGATCTCGACCTCGCGCTTGGTGCCGCCCACGATATTGATGGCGCCGACGCCGCGCACCGTTTCCAGCCGCTTGCGCACGATCTGGTCGGCGATGGTGGTCAGCTCGCGCTGGCTGCGGCTGGCGCCCGGCGCATTGGAGACGGACAGGTAGAAGATCGGCGCGTCCGACGGGTCGTAGCGCAGCACGCGCGGTTCCTTGACCTCGTCGCGGAACTGCGGCCGGATCAGCGCGATCTTGTCGCGCACGTCCTGCGCGGCCTGGCCGACATCGACGCTCAGGTCGAACTTGATGACGACGACCGAAGTGCCCTGGTAAGAGTGCGAAAAAATCTCGTCGATGCCGGAGATGGTATTGACGATCTCCTCGACCTTGCGCGTGACGTCGGACTCGACCGACTCCGGCGCGGCGCCCGGGTATTCGGTCTGCACCACCACCACCGGGAAGGTGATGTCGGGAAACTGGTCGACCGGCAGCCGCTGGTACGAGAACAGCCCGACCACGATGAAGGCCATCATCATCATGGTGGCCAGCACCGGGTTGCGGATCGACAGGCGGGTGAACCACATGGCGTGCGTCCTCTACACCGTCAGGCCTTGACGCGCCTGACCTGGCTGCCGCTGCGCAGCGTGCCCAGGTTGTTGCGCACGATCTCGGCGCCGGCGTCGAGGCCGGAGACGATTTCCACCATGCCGCCGGCTTCGTCGCGCAGGCCCAGCTGCACCGGGCGTTCCGCCAGCGCGTCGCGGTCGATGGCATAGACGAAGGCGCGTTCGCCCTCGGTGCGCACCGCCGACACCGGCACCGCCACCACCGCGGCGCGCTGGCCCAGCACCAGTGCGCCGCGCGCGAACATGCCCGCGCGCAATACCTGGCCGGCATTGTCGACGCGGACATAGACCATGATGCTGCGCGTGCCCTCGCTGACCGCCGGGTTGATGCGCACCAGCTTGCCGGCAAAGCGGCCGGCGCCTTCCACTTCCAGCGCCACCGGCTGGCCCACCGCGGCGCGCGCCACGTCGGCCATCGGGATCGGTGCTTCCAGCTCCAGCACGCGCAGGTCGACCACATCGACCAGGCGCGTATCCGGCGACACCTTCTCGCCCGGCTGCACCGCGCGCGCGGCCACCATGCCGTCGAGCGGCGCCTTGACCACGGTGTCGGCGAGCGCCTTCTGCGCCACCGCCAGCCCGCCCTGGGCGGCGTCGAGGTTGGCGCGCGCCACCGCCAGGTCGGACTGGTACTTGTCGAAGGCGGTCTGCGAGATAAAGCCCTTGTCGACCAGTTCGCGGTTGCGTTCCCAGGTCTGGCGCGAGTTCTCGAACTGGCCGCGCGCGGCCAGCATCTGCCCGCGCGCCTGCGCGGCCCGGGCCTCGTATTCCGCCGGGTCGATGCGCACGATGACCTGGCCGGTGCGCACCGGTTCGCCTTCGCGCACCAGCACCTGCTTCACTTCGCCGGAGACCTTGGCCTTGACCGAGGCCTGGTTCAGCGCGCGCAGGCTGCCCGACAGCGGCAGCGACAGCTGCAGGTCCTGGCGCTCGACGCGAACCAGGTCGGTCTGCAGGAACTCGACGATATTGGCGGCCGCGGCGGCCACCTGCGGCTGGCGCGCGCTGCCGGCCTTGCGCACGGCCACCGTGGCGCTCAGCGCCAGGGCCAGGCAGGCGGCGGTGATCAACAGGGTCTTTCGCTTCATGTCGGGGTGCCGGGTCGCGGTGCGGCAGGGGCAGGATCGGCGTCGGTGGCCATCGCGGCGGCGCGTTGCGCCAGCATGTCGTCGCGGATCACTTCCCAGATATAGGGGCCGTGCTGCGGCGGCAGCGGGCGGTTGCGGGCCTCGCCGGCGGTCAGCCCGAACAGCAGGGTGTCGAGCAGGCCATCGAGGAAGGCCTCGGGGTCGATGTCTTTCTCGGCGGTGGCGCGCAGCGCGCGCTGCCACATCATCAGGAAGACCAGCGGCGCGCAGATCAGCGTGGTGGTGGGGTTGGCCGGCAGCGGACGGAACTCGCCGCGCGCCACGCCGCGCGCCAGCACCCTGGCGAACAGCTCGTCGCCCGGCACCATCACTTCCTGGTTATAGAAGCGGGCGATGTCGGGGAAGTTGGCCGACTCCGCCATGATCAGCTTGGTCAGCCCCGCCACCGGCGTGGCGCCGATCAGCCCCCACCAGCCGCGCAGCAGTTCGCGCAACAACTCGGGCGTGCTGCCCTGGTAGGCATCGACCAGGTCGGCGCCGCGCGCCAGGGCCGGCACCAGGTTCTCGCGCACCACCGACTTGAACAGCTCTTCCTTGTTGGCGAAGTAGAGGTAGACCGTGCCCTTGGACACGCCGGCCGCCGCGGCCACGTCTTCCAGGCGGGTGGCGGCATAGCCGCGTTCGACGAACAGGTCCAGCGCGGCCGCCACCAGTTCCTGCGGCCGCGCCGCCTTGCGCCGGCTCCAGCGCGGGCTGTCGGCGTCCTTGTGCGGATCGGCGGGTGACTTGGTCACGGCGGGCTTGCGAAGACTGCGGGGCACGAGGAGGCGTCGAGAAAAGTTAATAACTTGTGGGTCAGTAATGTAGATGAGGCCCTACGAGGGGTCAAGCACAGGCGTCGGCCAAGGCTGTACAAGGGCCGGGGCGCCACGGGTGGCTAGATTCCAGTGTGATGAAAATGGCACTGCGTCGGGCGACAGTAGGCGCCGTGCTTACGGCGTTTTCCTTTTCTTACAGGACGGCCGCGGCCCTTCGGGCACAATGTCGCCTTTACAGCGGCAGCCTCGGCGGCCGCCGATCCTTAACCATCGTCATGAGTTGCCGGTCAGACCATTCCTGCCGCGCGGGCTGCGGCGCCTGCTGTATCGCGCCATCGATCGCCTCGCCGCTGCCCGGCATGCCGCACGGCAAGCCGGCGGGCGTGCCGTGCGCGCAGCTGCTGCCGGATATGCGCTGCGCGGTGTTCGGCAGCCCGGACCGGCCCGCGTTCTGCGCCGGGCTGAAGCCGTCGGCCGAGATGTGCGGCGATTCCCGCGAAGCGGCGCTGCAATGGCTGGCCCGGCTCGAGATCCTGACCGCGCCGCAAGCGCACCCCTGAAAGGCCCGGCGCGCCATGACGCCTCGCATCCATTCCTGATATCCCGCCATCGGAGGCAATATGATCCGGACTTCCCGACGCCGCTGGCTCGCCGCTGCCGCCGCGGCCACCCTGGCCGTGGGACTGGCCGCCTGCGGCGCCTTCCGCAGCGAGTACACGTTCTCGCAAAGCCAGCTGCAGGCGGCGCTGGAGCGCAAGTTCCCGTTCAACAAGCGCTACATGGAGCTGTTCGACATCCAGCTGACCAACCCGCAGCTGACGCTGGATTCCGTGCGCAACCGCGTCAACGTGCAGTTCGACGCCACCATCGACAACAAGCTGTTCTTCAGCCAGGCCCTGAGCGGCCGCTTCGCGCTGGACAGCGGGCTGCGCTACGACGAGCCCACGCGTTCCGTGGTGCTGCAGGACCCGGAAGTGAAACGCTTCGACGTGCAGGGCATGCCCGCGCAGTTCTCGCGCCAGCTCAACGCGCTGGGCGGCATCCTGGCCGAGCAGCTGTTGCAGGGCTATCCGCTCTATACCTTCCGCGAAGACCAGCTGCGCATTGCCGGCACGCACGTCGAGCCCGGTACAATCACCGTCTTGCCCGACGGCATCAACGTCAAGATCAACCGCCCCTGAACCGGGCGCATCGAACAACAATGCGGGCGGTCCGGCACCAGGCCGGACCACGCCCGTGACTACGTCTCTTTCGTTCCGCATGGAAATCGCACTAGCGCTGAAGGCCGTGATCCTCGGCATCGTCGAAGGCCTGACCGAGTTTCTTCCGATTTCGAGCACGGGCCACCTGATCCTGGCCGGCCAGCTGCTCGACTTCAACGACGAGAAGGGCAAGATCTTCGAGATCGTGATCCAGTTCGGCGCCATCCTGGCGGTGTGCTGGGAATTCCGCGCGCGCATCGGCAAGGTGGTGCGCGGCCTGCGCGACGACCCGCTGTCGCAGCGCTTTGCCGCCAACGTGGTGATCGCGTCGGTGCCGGCGATCGTGCTGGCGTTTATCTTCGGCAAATGGATCAAGGCCCACCTGTTCAACCCGATCTCGGTGGCGCTGGCCTTTATCGTCGGCGGCGTGGTGATCCTGCTGGCCGAATGGCGCGACGCGCGACGCGGCACGGTCTCGCATCCGCAGGGCAATGCGCTGCTGGAAGCCGCCAAGGCCGGCGCGCCGCGCATCGAGTCGGTCGACGACCTGAACTGGCGCGACGCGCTCAAGGTGGGGCTGGCGCAGTGCTTCGCGCTGGTGCCGGGCACCTCGCGCTCGGGCGCCACCATCATCGGCGGCATGCTGTTCGGGCTGTCGCGGCAGGTGGCCACCGAGTTCTCGTTCTTCCTGGCGATCCCGGTGATCTTCGGCGCCACGGTCTACGAACTGTACAAGGCGCGCGCGCTGCTGAACGGCGATGACCTCGGCATCTTCGCGGTCGGCTTCGTCTTTGCCTTCCTGTCTGCCTTTTTGTGCGTGCGCTGGCTGCTGCGTTTCGTCGCCACGCACGACTTCAAGCCGTTCGCGTGGTATCGCATCGCCTTCGGCATCGTGGTGCTGCTGACCGCGTACACCGGACTGGTGTCCTGGCACGCCTGACCTCGCCTTAGCGCGGGCAACAAAAAAGCGTGGCAGGTGCCACGCTTTTTTGTTTGCGCGTTCGCGCGATTGCCGCGCTCAGGCGCGCTTGCGGAACACCACGTCCCACACGCCATGCCCGAGCCGCACGCCGCGCCGCTCGAACTTGGTCACGGGCCGGTAATCCGGCCGCTCGGCAAAACCGTCCGGCGCCGCCGAGGTGTTCTCCAGCAGCGGCTCGGCCGACAGCACTTCCACCATCTGGTGCGCGTACTCTTCCCAGTCGGTCGCGCAGTGGATATAGCCGCCCGGCTTCAGGCGCCCGGCCAGCACCTTCACTAGCGGCGGCTGCACCAGCCGGCGCTTGTTGTGGCGCTTCTTGTGCCACGGGTCCGGAAAGTAGATGTGCACGCCGTCGAGGCTGTTGTCGGTCAGCATATGCGCGATCACTTCCACCGCGTCGTGCTGCAGGATGCGCACATTGGACAGGCCGCGCTCGTCGATCAGCTTGAGCAGCGCGCCCACGCCCGGCTCATGCACCTCGCAGCCCAGGAAGTTGTCCTGCGGCCGCAGGCCGGCGATATGCGCGGTGGTCTCGCCCATGCCGAAGCCGATCTCCAGGATCGACGGCGCCTGGCGGCCAAAGGTCGCCTCCCAGTCCAGCGGCTGTGGCGCGTAGGGGACCAGCATGCGCGGCCCGACTTCGTCGATGGCGCGCTGCTGACCGGTCGAGGTCCGGCCCGCGCGGCGCACGAACGAACGGATGCGGCGCGGATGCGCAACGCCTTCAGCATCGGCAGGGGAGGGGGCGGGCGCCGGTGCGGCGCTGTCTGCAGGCGCGGCGTCGTCGGCCGGCCTGGTGCTGGGGTCTTGGGGAAGCATGGCAACAAAAAAGCCGCCGGGCGGATCACCGTAACGGTGGCAAAGGCGGCTTGTCTCGACTGGAAGTGGAGCGGGCGATGGGAATCGAACCCACGTCTTTAGCTTGGGAAGCTAAGGTAATAGCCATTATACGACGCCCGCGAACCCGCGATTCTATGCGGGAACCCGGGGCAGTGCAAGCGAGTGGCTGATGAGGCTCATTCAGCGGCTCATTCAGCGGCCCGGGTCCTTTCTCGCGAAATTCTTGCCGACGACCTGGCTGATATAGCTGCACAGCCCGCGTCCCGCTGTGGCGAGGCGCTTCATGTGTTCGACATGGCTGCGGCCCGTGCTTCGGTAGTCGTAGGTGTAGACGCCACCGTCTTCGAACTGGACCCGGATATGGCCAGGGCCAAGTTCGTAGGCGATCACGCCGGATTTACCGCTGAGGTTTCGGTAGGGCTCCATGAGCGCCAATGATATGTCGCCTTTGCCTTCGCTGCTGGCGCCGGAGCGGGTCGCCCCGATGCCTCAGCGGCGTCGCACCGGCGCCGGCGGCAGTCCGCCGTCTTGCGCGGTCACCGCTACCAGCGCTTCGCGCAGCTGGTCCACCGCCGGGGGCGATTCGATTGCCGCCGGCGAGATGAAGACCAGATGGCCCGAGGCAAATGGCACGCGCAGGCGCACCTCGCGCACCATCGACATGGCCTGGTAGTGGGCCAGGGCGGTGGCGGGCGCCACCGTCAGGAAATCGCCCGCGGCGGTCATGGCCAGGTTGCTGTGGAACGACGCCGATTCGATATGTGGCACCGGCGGCAGCTGGCCGCTGTCAAGAAACGGTTGCTCGAACACGTCGCGGGTGTGGGTGCCGCGCGGCGGCAGGATCCACGGGCCGTCGTGCAGGTCCGCCAGCGCGACGTCGCGGCGCCGCGCCAGCGGGTGGCCGGGCGCGCAGACCACGGCCAGGTATTCGTCGCGCAGGCGCGTGATGCGGGCGCTGGCCTCGAGCTGTCCGGCGTCGTCTTGCTGCAGCCGGCCCACGATGCAGTCGAGTTCGCCGGCGGACAGCATCGCGGCAAGCCCGGCGACGGAATGTTCCCGTACCGCCAGGCGCGGCAGGCTGCCCTGTGCGCGCAGCCGCGCCAGGGCCCGCGGCAGCACGTCCACCCCCACCAGCGGCAGCATGCCGAGCCGCACCAGCGGGACTTCCGGCCGTGCCAGCAGCGCCTCGCCGGCCGCGTCGATCGCGCCCAACACCACGCGCAAACGTTCCAGCGCCCGCTCGCCCGCCAGGCTCAGGCGGCCGCCGCGCGTGGTCCGTTCGATCAGCTTGCAGCCGAAGGCGAGTTCCAGTTCCTGCAGCATCTTGGTGACGGCGGGCTGGCTGAGGTGCAGCACCTCGCCGGCCGCGGTCAGCGAGCCGTTGCGCGCCACCAGGTCGAGCAGGCGCAGGTGGCGGATGCGCAGGCGGTCGATCCGGCTGGGCAGTGGCGTGGCGCCCTGCGCGGCAGAGGCTGGATTCATAACAAAACGTGATGACTTCATCAAGACTGGATAATTGTTTCGAATGCCTGGGCTGCGGACAATCGGGTCAAACCATGGAGGAGACCTGCGATGGATGCCAATCCCGGGCGGCGCCTGCTGCTGAAGTCATTGCTGGCGCTGCCGGCCGCCGCCGCGGCGGGCAGCGCGACCGCGGCCAACCCCTATCCGAGCCGTCCGATCCGGCTGGTGGTGCCCTACGCCGCCGGCGGCGGGCCGGACATCCAGACGCGCAAGCTGGCCGAGCGGCTGGCGCAAGTGCTGGGCCAGCCGGTCGTGGTGGAAAACAAGGTCGGTGCCGGCGGCATCCTCGCCGCCGAGTTCGTCACGCAGCAGCCGGCCGACGGCTACACGCTGATGCTGGGCGCCTCCACCCATGTCGCGCAGAAGCTGCTGCAGCCCGGCGCGAAGTTCGATCCGATGGCGTTCACCCACATCATCCGCGTCGGTGTCAGCCCGTCGGTGCTGGTGGTCAGCGCCGGCGCGCCGTACCGGAACGTGGCTGACCTTGCCGCGGCGGCACGGCGGGCGCCGGGCACGCTTAACTACGCCTCGGGCGGGATCGGCTCGGCGGCGCATGTATCGGGCGCGGCGTTCGCGTCGGCGACCGGCATCGACGTGGTGCACGTGCCGTACAAGGGCTCGGTCGAGATCGTGCCGTCGCTGCTCAAGGGCGATACCCAGTTCGGCTTCCCGGTCGCGGCCACGGCGATACCGCAGCTCGCCAGCGGCAAGGTACGGGCGCTGGCGGTAACCTCCGCCAGCCGCGCCGCGGCGTTGCCGCAGGTACCCACGCTGAACGAGGCATTGGGGCGCAAGGACCTCGACCTCGATGCCTGGAGCGGGATCTGGGCGCCGCCGCGGTTGCCCGCTGCCATCACTGCGCGGCTGCATGCGGCGGTGATGCAGGCGCTGGAGGATCCCGGGCTGCGCCGGACCTATGCCGACATGGGCGCCGTGCTCGCACCGACTTCCGCGCCGGACGCGTTTTCGCGGCTGGTGGCGGACGAGACCGCGCGTCTGCGCCAGATCATCGACAAGAACCGCATCGCCACGGAGTAGGCATCGCCATGACCCTCAACCCCCAACCGGATTTCGCGCCGCTGGCCGGCATCCGCGTGCTGGATTTCTCGCACGTGATCGCCGGTCCGTTTGCCACCTTCCTGCTGTCTCGGCTGGGTGCCGAGGTAACCAAGGTCGAGAACGCGGGCGGTGGCGACGTGATGCGGCGCGCGGGCAAGGGCCATGCGGCCTTTGTCGCGCTCAATGCCGGCAAGTCGTCGCTTGCGCTCGACCTGGCCGATGCAGACGGGCGCGCGCATGCGCTGGAACTGGCCAGCCGCTGCGATGTGTTCGTCGACAACCTGCGGCCCGAGGTGCTGGAGCGTTTCGGGCTGGGCTATGAGGCGGTACGCGCGCGCAACCCGCGCGTGGTCTATTGCAGCATCTCCGGCTTTGGCCGCGGGGCGGCGCAGTGGCACGGCCGGCCGGCGTATGACCACGTGGTGCAGGCCGCCACCGGCATGGCCTGGATGGGCGGGACCGAAGGCGATCCGCCGATGAAGACCGGCTTCCCGGTGATCGACTCCGCCACCGGCATGCTGGCGGCGTTTGCCATCCTGGCCGGCGTGCGCGAGAGCGAGCGCACCGGGCGCGGCATGCTGCTGGATGTGGCGATGGCCACCGCCGGCCTGCAGCTGATGTACCCGATGACATGCGATGCCATGACCACTGGCGGCGTGCCGGTGCGGCAGGGCAACCAGGGCTATTCGGGCAGCCCGTCGGCCGACTTCTTCCCCACGCAGGACGGCTGGCTGGCGATCGGCGCGAATACGCCGAAGCAGTTGCTGGCGCTGCTGCAAGCGCTCGGGCTGGCGGCGCTGGCGCACGATCCGGCCTTGTTCGACACGCCGCTGGATGCGGGCGCCTTGCCGTCTTTCGTGCGCTCGCTGGATCCGGCCGCGCTCAAGCGGGCCATTGCCGGCGCGGTGGCGGCCGGCACCGCGGCCGAGCTGGAGCCGCGCCTGGCGGCGCTCGGCATCCCCGCGGCGCGCCTGCGCACTATCTCCGAGTTCGCCGCGGAGTCGATGGCCAATGGCGGCCTGCAGCCGGTGACGCTGCGCGAAGGGCAGACCGAGGTCCTGTCACCGGGGCTGGGTTTCCGCGTGTACCGCCAGGGGTGAAGCCCGGCGTATAGTGGCTGGCACGATGGCGCACCGCCGGATGTGCCGTCACCTTGCCCGCAACGTCAGGACGCCCTCACCTTGACCACCGACTTCTTCGCCCGCTTCGAAGCCGAATGCCTGCCGCGCATCGCCGATGCGATCGGCCAGCAACACCGGCGCGTGCAACTGCAACCCTTGCCTGCCGAAGCGCCGGGACAGGCGCCGCGCCTGCGCGTGACCGCAGACGGGCCGCCGGAGCTGCGGCGCCATCCGTATGCGCTCGATATCACGCTGGCGTGGGACGGGCTGGAGGTGCAGCGCCTGTTCGCCGCGGGCGGCGAGGCGCGCTTCGCCGGCTACCTGGCCGCGTTGCCGTCCAAGCTGCAGGCGTGGCAGGAGCCGCGCGGCATCGATTTCCGCTCGCTGTCGCAGGCCGACCCGCAGATCCTGATCGGCGGGCTCGATTTCGAGCACTGAGCGACGCCGCTTGAATCACCCGGCGACGCGCAGCCGGCACACCGCGCTTTCCGTCTGGCCGGGCTCGATCCAGCGCAAGCCGTGGCCATGGTGGATGGCATCGGGCAGGCCCACCCACGGTTCCACGCAATAGAAGTCGGAGGTTTCGCTTTCGGACCAGGTGGTCACGGCATGCCAGGGCACGCTGCCGGGCAGCCCGAGCTCGAACCGGACCTGGCGGCCCGGCATGGCCAGTTGCGCCGCGGGGCTGCCATGGAAGACGTGGAACGTGTCCTGCAGTCGTGGATCGGCAAGCTGGTACGTTGGCTCGCCGGATTCGGCCGGCCCCGGGCTGCCATTCGGCAGCTGGCGCCTGCGCTCGGTGTCGGGCAGGGCCAGCGACGCCGCGGCGCGCTGCGCGTGGGGCAGGGCGAAATAGAAGTGGTGGCCGGGATAACAGGGCAGGCGCTGCGTGCCGGGGTTGGTGGTGCGCAGCGTCACCTCCAGGCCGTCGGGCAGCAAGGTGTAGACCACGTCGAAGACGAAGGCGAACGGATAGCCGGCGCGCGTGGCCTCGCTGTCGCGCAGCGTCATCGTGATGGCGGTGTGCGTGTCGATGGCGCTGACCTCGAACGGCAGGTCGCGCGCAAAGCCATGCTGCGCCAGGGTATGGACCGTTCCGCTTGCATCGCGCCACTGGCCCGGGCTGCCATCGACAAAATGCCGGCCGATAAACGGGAACAGCAGCGGGTTGCCGCCGCGGATCCTGGCCGCGCGGCTCCAGTCGGCGGCGTCGGGCCAATACAGGATGTCGTGCCCGCGGTGCACCCAGCGCACCAGCCGCGCGCCATGTTGCGGCGCCAGCAGCAGGTAGGAATCGGCCTGGCCGATCCGCACCAGCGGCTGGCCCTGGAAGTCTTCGGTTGGCAGGTTGTGCATGGCCTGGACGATATGTTGGCGCTCAGGTCGTTGCCGACTCGGCCTGGCGCGCCTTGAGGAAGCGCGCGGCGTAGTCGAAGTACCAGTCGAGCGTGTCGGGATTGGCCATGGCGTCGCGGTTGGCGATGCCCTGCGGCGCATGGCCCAGCAGCAGCTTCTTGATCGGCACCTCCATCTTCTTGCCCGACAGCGTGCGCGGCACGCCGGGCGCCTGCACGATCTCGTTGGGCACATGGCGCGCCGACAGCGCGCTGCGGATGCGCGCGCGCAGGGTGTCGCGCAGCGCGTCGTCGAGCACCACGCCTTCGCGCAGCACCACGAACAGCGGCATATACGACTCGCGGCCCAGGTATTCGAGGTCGACCACCATGCTGTCCAGCACCTCGGGCAGGTCTTCGACCACGCGGTACAGCTCGCTGGTGCCGATGCGGATGCCGTGGCGGTTGATGGTGGCGTCCGAGCGCCCGTAGATCACCGCGCCGCCGCGCCTGGTGATCTTGATCCAGTCGCCATGCCGCCAGGCGCCCGGGTAGGTGTCGAAATAGCTGTCTCGGTAGCGCTGGCCGTCTGCGTCGCCCCACAGGTAGAGCGGCATCGACGGCATCGGCTCGGTGCAGACCAGTTCGCCGACCGCGTCGACCAGCGGCTGGCCGTGGTCGTCGAAGGCTTCCACCTTCGCCCCCAGGCAGCGGCACTGCATCTCGCCGGAGTAGACCGGCAGCAGCGGGCAGCCGGCGACGAACGAGCCGGCGAAATCGGTGCCACCCGACATCGGCACCAGCCAGATGTCTTCGCGCACATGGCGGTAGATCCAGTCGTAGGCCTCGACCGGCAGCGGCGAGCCGGTCGAGCCCAGTCCGCGCAGCCGCGACACGTCGGCGATGCGCGCGGGCTCGATGCCGGCCTTCATGCAGTTGGTGAAGAACGCCGCGCCGGCGCCGAACAGGGTCACGCCGGCATCGTCGACGAAGCGCCACAGCACGCCGGCGTCGGGCCAGGCCGGGTTGCCGTCGTAGAGCGCGATGGTGGTGCCGAGCAGCAGCCCGGCCACCTGGGCGTTCCACATGATCCAGCCGCTGCTGCTGTACCAGTGGAACACGTCGTCCGGACCCAGGTTGTTGTGGAACGCCATCAGCTTGAGCTGCTCGATGACGATGCCGCCGTGGCCGTGCACGATCGGCTTGGGCATGCCGGTGGTGCCGGACGAGTAGACGATCCACAGCGGATGGTCGAACGGCACCGGTTCGATCGCCAGCGGCACGTCGTGCCCGAGCACCTCCTGCCACGCATGAACGCGCATGCCGGCGGCCGGCGCCGTGCCGCTGCCGGTTTGCGGCACCAGCACCAGGTCGGTCAGCGAGGGCAGGGCCGCGACCAGTTCGGCCAGCACGGGCGCGCGGTCGTAGACCTTGCCGCCGTAGCGGTAGCCGTCGACGGCGATCAGCACCTTGGGCTCGATCTGGCGGAAGCGGTCGATCACCGCCACCTGGCCCATGTCCGGCGCACAGCCGGACCAGACCGCGCCCACGCTGGCGGTGGCCAGGAAGGCGACCACGGTGGCGGGAATGTTCGGGAGATAGCCGGCGACACGGTCGCCGCGCTGCACGCCCATCTGGCGCAGCGCATGCGCCAGCGATGCTACCTGGGCTTCGAGCGTGGCCCAGCTGAGTTCAGCCAGCGGCTGCGCCTCGCCCGCGTAACGGATGGCGGTGCGCTCGCGGGCCGCACCCGTGCCGGCGTGGCGGAACACCTGCTGCACGTAGTTCAGCGTGGCGCCCTCGAACCAGCGCGCGCCCGGCATGGTGCGCCGGTCCAGCACTCGGGCCGCGGGCGTGTCGAAGCGGACGTCGAAGTAGGCGCGCACCGCGTCCCAGAAGGCTTCCAGCTCGGTGACCGACCATTGCCACAGGCTGTCGTAGTCGTCGAAGACGAGGCCGCGCTCGGCGCGCAGCCAGCGCATGAAGGCGGCGATCTGGCTGCTGTCGCGGAACGCCTCGGACGGCGTCCACATCAGGTTCCCTTCGGTCAAGCGCGCAGTGCTGCTCATGTCTCCTCCTTGGGCCCGTCTGTCGCGGGTATCGGATGGTGGGCGATGGCGTCCCGGGCGCCTGTGGCGGCACCCGGGCATCAGCGTGACATGATAGCCGGGGATGGAGGCGGTTGCCGGTCAGGGGCTCGCCGGCCGGTCGAACAGGCTTTCCCACAGGGTGTCGACCTTCGCCTTGACCGCGGCGTCCATGGCGATCGGCGTGCCCCATTCACGCGTGGTTTCGCCGGGCCACTTGTCGGTGGCGTCGATGCCCATCTTGGAGCCCAGGCCCGACACCGGCGAGGCAAAGTCGAGGTAGTCGATCGGGGTGTTGTCGACCAGCACCGTGTCGCGGCTGGGGTCGACGCGGGTGGTGATGGCCCAGATCACCTCCTTCCAGTCGCGCACGTCGACATCGTCGTCGACCACCACGATGAACTTCGTATACATGAACTGCCGCAGGAAGCTCCACACCCCGAACATCACGCGCTTGGCATGGCCGGCGTACTGCTTCTTCATCCGCACCAGCGCCATGCGGTAGCTGCAGCCCTCGGGCGGCAGGTAGAAGTCGGTGATTTCCGGGAACTGCTTCTGCAGCAGCGGCACGAACACCTCGTTCAGCGCCACGCCCAGCACGGCCGGCTCGTCGGGCGGCTTGCCGGTGTAGGTGGAGTGGTAGATCGGGTCGCGCCGCATGGTGATGCGGTCGATGGTGAAGACCGGGAACCAGTCCTGCTCGTTGTAGTAGCCGGTGTGGTCGCCGAACGGGCCCTCCAGCGCATGCTGGTAGCCGGACGGGTGGTTCGGGTCCGGCTGGATATGGCCTTCCAGCACGATCTCGGCCGACGCCGGCACGCTCAGCTCGGACAGCGTCGGGGTCAGGCAGCTGGCCAGCGCGGTGCGGCTGCCGCGCAGCAGGCCGGCGAACTGGTATTCGGACAGCGTATCGGGCACCGGCGTCACCGCGCCCAGGATGGTGGCCGGGTCGGCGCCCAGCGCCACCGCGATCGGGAAGGGCTTGCCGGAGTTGGCCAGCGCATGCTCGCGGAAGTCGAGCGCGCCGCCGCGGTGCGCCAGCCAGCGCATGATGACCTGGTTGCGGCCGATCACCTGCTGGCGGTAGATGCCCAGGTTCTGGCGCTTCTTGTGCGGGCCCTTGGTCACCACCAGGCCCCAGGTGATCAGCGGCGCGGCGTCGCCCGGCCAGCAGGTCTGGATCGGCAGGCGCGCCAGGTCGACGTCATTGCCTTCCCACACCACTTCCTGGCAGGCGGGGGCGCTGACGCGCCTGGGTGCCATGTCCCACACCGACTTGGCCAGCGTGAACAGCTTGCCGGCCTCGCGCAGCCCGCGCGGCGGCTCCGGTTCCTTCAGCGCCGACAGGAGCCGGCCGATGTCGCGCAGGTCTTCCATCGATTCGGCGCCCATGCCAAATGCGACTCTGCGTGTCGTGCCGAACAGATTGGCCAGCACCGGCACGCTATAGATGTGGCCATGGGGAGCGCCCGCAGGTTGCTCGAAGACGACCGCGGGACCGCCGGCGCGCAGCAGGCGATCGCAGATTTCGGTCATTTCCAGGTTGGGCGACACCGGGCGGGCGATGCGCCGCAGTTCGCCGAGCCCTTCGAGCTGGCCGATGAAATCGCGCAAGTCTTTGTATTGCATGGTGAATTCTGTTGTGGTGCGGCATCCCGCACCGGATCCAGGAGGCGGCAGTCAGGTCGGTGACAATACACATTCCTCGGGGCGGCGGCAAAAAAATCGTCCGGCCGGTGCCGCGGAAATTGTAAGTTTTTTGTCCGCCCGGGGGCGGGCCTTAAAGCGGCGAGCCAAGGCCACGCCTGCGATTGCGGGGTTCCGAGTGATGCCGGGCCGACCAACACTGCGTTGTTACAAATAACTGAAAGTAGTGAATTGTCGATTTATTATTCTTGACGGGATATAACACCGTTCCTACAATCCGGTCTGCTCCATGGAGTGTTGCGTCGCAACATGGATTTTCCCCCTGTGTCAAGGGGTGCACATCAAAAGAACGTGCCAGAAAGTCCCTCCAGCAAGGACCGATGGTCAGGCCCGCGCGCACGGCGGGTTGACCGGTCGCCTCCGGCGACTTGCCGGAGTGTAGAGAGTTAAGTCGTGGCAGGTAGCGCTCCCCCAGGGCGCGGCCTGTTTCCAGTTGGGCGCATGGGGAGCGCCCTGCCAACAGGTGCTTGGTCGTCACTGCTAGACGGCGCGGCATCCTTACTTGAGTACGTTGAGATCGGGCGCATGCCGCAGTCGGGCACGCGAAGCGGGCAACGGATGGAGGTAAGCATGAGCGGTTGGAAAACCCTTCATCTTCCCGGCATTGGGCGGGCCCTGCAGGTCCGTCTCCGACAGCCGGTACCCGGAGTGAGTCGGGCATTGCAGGTCCGTCTCGCGCATCCGGTCGCGGGCCGCGCCTTGCGCGGTGGCCGCACGACGCTGAAGTACGCCCTGAACAGCCTGGGCGTGATGGCGGTGGTTTCGGCGGTGTCGCTGTCGGTGAGCCAGGAATGGCGCACCACGCTGGCCGCCTTGCTGGCCGGTGACGAAGCGCCAGCGGTGCTGGTAAGCGCCGCCGTGGCAGCGCCCGCGCCCGCGCATGCCGGCACTGCTCCCGGCGCTGCGCCCAGCCCGGCCGTATCCAACGCCGTCCCGGCGAGCACGGCGGACGTCGCGGCGGCCAAGTTCGGCTATGGCACTGGCCGCGGCGGCAAGCCGGGCCTGCCGACCGTGTCGGGCGTCGACGAATGGAGCCTCGCGGCCAATACCAAGGTGCCGTCGGTCGCGCACCTAGCCGCGCGCATCCCGGTGACGCGGGTGGCCATGGACGCCCGCAGCACCGGCGGCACGCTGGGCAGCGCGCGCGAACAGGCCGCGGTGGCGGACTATATCGCCCGCAAGTACCGCGTGGCGGCCCAGGCCACCGCGCAGCTGGTCAAGGCGGCCTACCTGACCGGGCGCGAGGTCGGCATCGACCCGCTGCTGATCCTGGGCGTGATCGCGATCGAGTCCAGCTTCAACCCGTACGCCGAAAGCGGCGTGGGCGCGCAGGGCCTGATGCAGGTCATGACCAAGGTCCACCAGGACAAGTACGAAGCCGTCGGCGGCGTGTCCGCGGCCCTGAACCCGTACGCCAACATCAAGATCGGCGCGCTGGTGCTCAAGGACTGCATCGCCCGCGCCGGCTCGCTCGAGGGCGGCCTGAAGTACTACGTCGGCGCCACCACGGCGACCGATGGCGGCTACGGCGCCAAGGTGCTGGCCGAGCGCGCCCGCCTGCGCCAGCTGATCGGCGTGCGCAGCGCGCCCGCCAATGCCGACAAGCCGGCGGCCGAGGACAAGGCGCCGGTCGAGCATGCGCCGACCGAGAAGCTGGAAGCCAACAACGGGCCGCACAACGCCTGAGCCGGCTCCCGCCATCGCCCAGAAAAAAAGCACCCCGCGGGGTGCTTTTTTATTGGCCTGCCGCCGCGGCGGCCGGGTGCGGTCAGCGGAACAGCCTGCCCAGCCGTGCCATCGCCTCTTCGATATTCTCGCGCGACGTGGCGTACGAGATCCGGATGTAGTCCCGGGCCGTATGCGGGCCGAAGTCCTGCCCCGGCACCACTACCACGCCCGCGTCGTGCAGCATGGCCTGCGTCAGGCGGTCGGCATCGCCGGCGGCCGGGTGGTTGACGCCGCGGCAGTCCGCATACACATAGAAGGCGCCGTCGGGGCGCACCGGCACGCGCAGCCCGAGCGACTCCAGCGCCGGCACGATCAGGTCGCGGCGGCGGCGGAATTCGGCCTTGCGCTCGTCGTAGATGGCCAGCGCCTCGGGCGTGAAGCACGCCAGCGCGGCATACTGCGCCACCGCCGACGCGCAGATGAACAGGTTCTGCGCGACCTTCTCGAAGGCCTCGACCAGCGCCTCCGGCACCACCAGCCAGCCCAGGCGCCAGCCGGTCATGTTGAAGTACTTCGAGAAGCTGTTCACCGTGACCACGTTAGGGTCCAGGCTCAGCGCCGACACCGGCGCGGCATCGTAGGACAGGCCCTGGTAGATCTCGTCCAGGATGGCAAAGCCGTTACGCGCGCGCACCGCCTGCAGGATCCGCGCAAGTTCGTCGGGCAGGATCGAGGTGCCGGTCGGGTTGGACGGCGAGGCCAGCAGCACGCCCCGGGTCTGCTCGCCCCAGTTGGCCTCGACCTGCGCGGCGGTCAGCTGGAAGCGCTCGGCCGGGCCGCTCGGGATCATGCGCGCGACGCCGTCGAAGGCGGCGACGAAGTGGCGGTTGCACGGATAGCTGGGGTCGGGCATCAGCACTTCGGCGCCAATCTCGACCAGCACCGCGCACGCCAGCAGCAGCGCGCCCGAGGCGCCGGCGGTGACGATCACGCGCCGCGCCGGGATATCCAGGCCGTAGGCGGTCTTGTAATAGCCGGCGATGGCCTCGCGCAGCGGATGGATGCCGAGCGCGCCGGTGTACTGCGTGACGCCGCGGCGCATGGCGGCTCCCGCCGCGCGCACCACCGGCTCGGCGGCGGTGAAGTCCGGTTCGCCGATGCCCATGTGCACGATATGGCGGCCGGCGCGCTCCAGCGCGGCAGCTTGCTTGGCCAGCTCCATCACATGGAAGGCTTCGATGTTGGCGAGGCGGGAGGCGGTGGCCAGGTGCTGCAAGTCCATGGTGTTCCGGGGCGGGCAGGGGCCCGTTCAGCAATAGGGGTAGGTGGGAATGAAAACACCCGCCGCGGCGGGTGTCGTCTTCATCGGCGCTGGCGCCAGGGCCAGCGCGACGGCACGGCGGGCCGCGGAGCCGGGCGCTCAGCGGCGCGCGGCCACCTCGGCGGCGCGCACCTGGGCGGCAAGCTTGTCCAGCACGCCGTTGACGTACTTGTAGCCCTCGACGCCGCCGAAGGTCTTGGTCAGCTCGACGGCTTCGTTGATGACCACCTTGTACGGGATGTCGAGGCAGTGCACCAGCTCATAGCTGCCGACCAGCAGGGCGGCGCGCTCGACCGGCGACAGTTCGTCGACGGAACGGTCCAGGAACGGCTCGAACGCGGCGGTCAGGCGGGCCTCTTCGCGCACGGCGCCGTTGAGCAGCGCGTCGAAGTGCTCGCGATCGGCCTTGTTGAAGCCCTGGGCGTCATGCAGGTGGGCCTGGATCGCGCCGATGTCGTTGCGGTTCAGCAGCCACTGGTACAGCCCCTGCAGGGCCAGCTCGCGCGAACGGCGGCGCGCGCTCTTGGGCGGCGCCTTGGCTTCGGTGCGGGCCGCGGCGGGCTTGCCGCCGGCGGTCGTCTTGCCGGTGTCGTTGTCCGGGGTGTTCGACGTATCACTCATCGTCGTCCTCGTCTTCGTCTTCCTGGCCGCGCAGCGAATCCAGCGCCGCCACCAGGTTGGCCATCTCCACCGCGGCGCGGGCGCAGTCGCGGCCCTTTTCGCGGGTGCGGGCGTGGGCCTGCTCGTCGGTGTCGACGGTCAGGATGCCGTTGGCGATCGGCACGTTGAAATCCAGGCCGACGCGGGTGATGCCGGCGCCCGACTCGTTCGAGACCAGCTCGAAGTGATAGGTCTCGCCGCGCACCACCGCGCCCAGCGCGACCAGCGCGTCGAACTGGCCGCTCTCGCACATCTTCTGCAGTGCCAGCGGGACTTCCAGCGCGCCGGGAACGGTCACCACCAGGGTATCTTCGCCCTCGACGCCGAGCTGTTCCAGCTCGGCCACGCAGGCCTCGAGCAGTTCGGCGCAGACCGGCTCGTTGAAGCGCGCCTGCACGATGCCGATACGCAGGCCTTCACCGTCGAGGTTGCTGGGGTAGAAGCCGTGATCCATTGTTCAATTCTCCAGTTATTCGGGAGGGCCGCGGCGGCATGCGCCGCGGCCCGGGTATTGGGGATGGCTCGGTCCTGGGGCCGGCTCAGTCGGCCTGGCCGCTCATCGGCTGGTAGCCGGTCACTTCCAGGTCGAAGCCGGTCATGCTGGGCATGCGCTGCTTTGCGGCCAGCACACGCATCTTGCCGACGCCGACATCCTTCAGGATCTGCGCGCCCATGCCATAGGTGCGCAGGTCGGGCTTGCGGCGCGGCCGCGACTGCGGCGCGTCGAGCGCGCTGAATTGCGTGAACAGCTGCTCGACGGTGTCGCCGCAGTTCAGCAGCACGATCACGCCCTTGTCGGCCTCAGCAATGGCCTGCATCGCCGCCGGGATGCTCCACGAGTGCGTCGTGCATTTCACTTCCAGCAGGTCCAGCACCGAGAACGGCTCGTGCACGCGCACCAGCGTTTCCTGTTCCGGCGTGGGCTTGCCCTTGACCAGCGCCAAGTGGGCCTGGCCGGTTGGCTTGTCGCGGTAGGCGATGCTGTGGAAGGTGCCGTACGGGGTTTGCATGGCGCGCTCGCCGACGCGCTCGATAATGCTCTCGGTGCGGCTGCGGTAGTGGATCAGGTCGGCGATGGTGCCGATCTTCAGGTCATGCTCCTGCGCGAACTCGATCAGGTCGGGCAGGCGCGCCATGGTGCCGTCGTCCTTCATGATCTCGCAGATCACCGCCGCCGGCGTCAGGCCGGCCAGCGCGCCCAGGTCGCAGCCGGCCTCGGTATGGCCGGCGCGGATCAGCACGCCGCCGGGCTGGGCCGTCAGCGGGAAGATATGGCCGGGCTGGACCAGGTCGGCCGGCTTGGCGTCGCGGGCGACCGCGGCCTGCACGGTGCGGGCGCGGTCGGCGGCGGAAATGCCGGTGGTCACGCCCTCGGCCGCTTCGATCGAGACGGTGAAGTTGGTGCCGTGCTGGGTGCCGTTGCGGCTCACCATCGGATGCAGGTCGAGCTGGCGGCAGCGCTCGGCGGTCAGCGTCAGGCAGATCAGGCCGCGGCCATGCTTGGCCATGAAGTTGATCGCCTCCGGCGTGACGAAATCGGCAGCCAGGACCAGGTCGCCCTCATTTTCGCGGTCTTCCTCGTCGACAAGGATGACCATGCGGCCGGCGCGAATGTCGGCAATGATGTCTTCGGTACGGGCGATTGTCATGGCGTGCTGAACGGCAGGTTGGGGCGGAAAACAGGCGAAATCGGGCGGAAACCGTCGGATGGCTGTGGCAGGAACCATGGCCGCGGTGGAAAGCGGCCGGACTGAGGCGGGGCTTCGGGCCAGGCCGGCCGGGCCATATACGCGCGGCAGGTCGCCCAGTCAAGCCGGCTATTGTACGCCAAGGCAGGCCATGCGGGAGGCGGCGGCAGCGGAAAGTGCGCCGACTGCGGCAGCGAGTGGGGCGGGGTGGCCGCCGTGGCGAAACGCTGGGCCGACCGGGTGCCGGTTGCGGCGCGTAGGCGGAATGCGCCGGCCGCAGGTGGCCTCAGGTGGCCTTAGGCGGCCTCGGCTAGCGGTGTCAGATATGCGGCCCCGGCCGCGGTGCGCAGGCGTGAAGTCCTGGCGATGCGCGCCCGCGCTGCGCGCGTTGCGTCAGCCAGTGCGAGTTCGCGGGTGGGAAAGCCGGCGCCGGGCTGGGCGAACCTGGCGTGCGCATCGAGCGCATAGGACCATTCCCATTTGCCGAAGGTCACCTCGGCCAGCGTTACGACAACGTGGCAGTGTTGATAGAAGAAGCTTTCGCCCATGCGGGTTCCCTGTGGTTGGCGCCGTGCCGGCGCGTGAGAGACGGTGAAACGGCGATACGCCGCAGCCCCTTCAGGCAGGCCGGCCATGGCACCACGGAAAGCCGGCATAGCGTCGCGCGCCGGCTCGCGTGAATGGCCTGAAGCGCATGAACAACGGTCGTGACGGCGGCTGCAGGCGCGGCCAGCCGTCGCCGACGGCGCGATCCCAGTCGATCAGCAGCGTGACGGCGCGCCGCAGTGGCGTTGAACTGAGCCGCAGCAGGCCCATGCGATGCGGCACCTGCGCGGCATGGCGAGGCGGCTGCCACCGCGGCGTGGCGGCAACCCAGCGGTAAGTGATTCGGGAAGCTGGCGCGCTCATGTGATGTCCTCTTGAATGCCGGGCCGAAGGCGGCACAGCGGCCACGGCGCTTGCGCACGGTGTGGCGGATGCAGGGAAACGCCGGTGAACAGGACGCGTTGGCCGGCAGGGCAGCGTCCGGTGAGGCGTAGGCGAGGGAAGCTGGAATGCGTGGGTGCGCCGAGGGTCAGACATGTCCTGCGCACAGCCCTTTGATTCTAGGCGCGCCAGGCCGTCAATCCCAGTTCACTTACAACATCGGGCATGGCGGCGAGAAATCCGCCACGAACGCGCGGCGGCAGCGTAAGCTGCGCCAGTGGCGAGGCGGAAGTTCCCGCCGGACTGCCGATCCGGCCCGGTCCGATCGCGTCCGCAAGCTTTGCATACTCATTGCGCACAAACTCAGGGAGACAGCCATGCCGAGACAGATCAAGAACAAGGCCGAACTGCGTGCGATGGTCCGGGCGGAGCAGGCGAAGATGCCCGCGTGCGAGGGTACCTGCTTTGGCGATATCGTCTGGCATGAGCCGGATGCCAGCGGCTGCAACTGGAGCCTGTCGACCATGGAAGGCGGCGACAGCGCCGCGTGCGTGGCAGCGCTGCGCCCCTTCACCGACCAGCTGCGCCAGTCTTACAACGTGCCCGATGAGGGCAAGTAGCCGCGGGTTTTACGCGGCGGCCTGGGCGGTCGACAGCATCCGTTCCACGTAACGGGCGATCAGGTCGATCTCCAGGTTGACGCGCGCACCGGGCTTGAGCTCCTGCAGCGTGGTCACTTCGACGGTGTGCGGGATCAGGTTGATCGAGAACACGCAACCGTCGGCCTCGTCGGTGACGCGGTTGACGGTCAGCGACACGCCGTTGACCACCACCGAGCCCTTGTAGGCCAGGTAGCGCGCCAGCTCGCGCGGGGCGCGGATGCGCAGCTCGTGCGACTCGCCCACCGGGGCGAAATGCACCACTTCGCCCAGGCCATCGACGTGCCCCGACACCAGGTGGCCGCCGAGCCGGTCGGCCAGCCGCAGCGCTTTTTCCAGGTTGACGCGGCCGGGGCGGTCGAGCCCCACGGTCTTGTCCAGCGATTCGCGCGAGACCTCGACGTCGAACGTGTCGGGCGCCATGGCGATCACGGTCATGCAGGCGCCCTGGATGGCGATGCTGTCGCCGATGATGACATCCGACAGGTCCAGCCCGCCCGCCGCGATGCGCAGGCGCACGCCGGCGTCGGCGGCCTCGGCTGCGGTGGCGAGCGGGGTCACGGATTCAATGCGGCCGACCGCCGCGACAATGCCAGTAAACATGGTGGAGTCTTGTGCTTGAGGTTTTGGGAATCTCGAATAAGCTGCCGGCGTTCCAGCGCTACGCATCGTTGCGCCGGGCGATCAGCCGCAGGTCGTCGCCGATCTGCCGGACTTCATGCCAGTGGAACTGCTCGGCATCCTGCAGCCGCGCCAGCGGCGGCAGGTTGAACATGCCCTGGGCATCGCCGAGCAACTTGGGCGCGAGGTAGATCAGCAGTTCGTCGGCGCAGTGCTCGCGCACCAGCGAACCGTTGAGCTTGAAGCCCGCCTCGACGTGCAATTCGTTGATGCCGCGCCGGCCGAGTTCTTCCAGCATGCGGCGCAACTCGACCTTGCCGTGCGGGTTCGGCAGCACCACGACTTCGGCGCCGCGGCCTTCCAGCGCGCGCTGGCGCTGACGGTCTTCCACCGCGCAGAACACCAGCACGGGCTGGGCGAACTCGCCGGTATCCGGCGTCAGGATCTGCGCGTCGAGCGGCACTTCGAGGCGGGAATCGACCAGCACCCGCTGCGGCTGGCGCGGCGTGGCGATGGCACGCACCGTCAGCGCGGGATTGTCGTCGCGCACGGTGCCGATGCCGGTCAGGATGGCGCAGGCGCGGGCGCGCCAGGCGTGCCCGTCGTCGCGCGCGGCCTGGCCGGTGATCCACTGGCTGGTGCCGTCATGCAGCGCCGTGCCGCCGTCCATCGACGCCGCCACCTTGACGCGCACCCACGGCAGCCCGCGCGTCATGCGCGAGACAAAGCCGATATTCAGGTCGCGCGCCTCTTTTTCCAGCAGGCCGCAGCGCACGTCGATGCCGGCATCGCGCAGGCGCTGCAGGCCGCGCCCGGAGACCGACGGATTGGGGTCTTCCATCGCCGCCACCACGCGCGCCACGCCGGCGCGCACCAGCGCATCGGCGCAGGGCGGGGTGCGGCCGAAATGGCTGCACGGCTCCAGCGTGACATAGGCAGTGGCGCCGGCCGGATCGAGCCCGCGCGACAGCGCGTCTTTCATCGCCTGGATCTCGGCATGGTCTTGCCCGGCCGGCTGGGTGAAGCCCTGCCCGATGACCTGGCCATCCTTGATCAGCACGCAGCCGACGCGCGGATTGGGCGTGGTGTTGAACATGCCCCGCGCGGCGAGCGCGAGCGCCTGCTGCATGGCGGCGTGGTCGGTATCGGAAAACATTCGGCGATCGGGTGGGCCTTGGCGCTGCGATTAGGTGGCAGGGCTGCCAGGTCATGGCGGTTCGGAGGATTCCGCCGCCTCGCAGTCAGCGTCGCGGCCGGGTGTGCAGAGTCGGATACGTCCCTGCGCGCCCAGCCTGACTTGCCGCTGCTCGCTACGGCAGCCAAGCGTGAAGGTGGCGGCCTGGAAACCGCCCTGCTCAGAACGAGAGTATCCCACAGGCAGGAATTTCAGCACATTGGCGCCGCGCACGGTTTGCCGCAGCGTCACGGACAGGCACGGCATGCCGGGCTCGACCACGGACAGCACTACCGGCTGGTCCGGGCCGGCGCCGGCCGTCACCAGTTGCCAGCCCGGACTCAGCGTGGCCTCGCCCGGCAGCGGCTGCAGCGTCACCTCGACGCGGCGCGACAGCGCGGTGGCGCGTGCCAGCGCCAGCGACATCGCCAGCCGGTCGGCCGCCAGCGTGACCTGCTGGCGCGCAAGCATGCCGCTGAACAGCGGAAAGGCCGCGGCCGTGAACACGCCGAGAATGACCAGGCCGGCGACCAGTTCGACCAGCGTCAGTCCTCCCGCGCGTCGATGCCTGCCGGCATCCCATGGTATGTCCATCCGCGCCTCAGCAATGGGGTGGCAACGGCCGCGGCACCGCGCCGTCGGGCAGCGCCAGCCACTGGCCGGTGCTGCGCAGGATCAGCGTTCCGCATTCGGGATCCGCGGCTTGCGGCACCGCACGGAGTTCGACACAGGCATCGAGCCCGGCTTGCGGGCAAGCGCCGGCGCTTACCAGATGGCGCACCGGGCCATCGGCTGGCACGCGCAGCGGCCACTCGCCGGCAACCATGTCGGTGCCTGGTGCGGCGGCAAAGGTCACGGCCTCGAGCGCATGCCGCTCCAGCTGCAGCATCGCGCCGGTCAGCGCGGCGCGGGCCTGCGCGCGCCAGCCTCGCGCCAGGTGGCGGTGCCATGCGGGCACGGCAATGGCCGCGAGGATGGCCAGCACGGCCAGCGCCGCCACCAGCTCGATCAGGCTGAAGCCGCGCTTGCGCCGGCAGGCCGATGCCAGGCTCGTCATGGCGCCTCTTCCCTGGCCGGGCCGACGATCTCGCGCCAGCGCAGGCGTCCGGTGCGTCGCGTGGCTAGCGTTTGCGCGATCTGTGTGACGGCGTTGCCCGTGGCCGACCACACCGAGAGGGTAAAAGCCTGGCGCCCGGCGCCGCCCGGTTGCGCGGGCGTGCTCGGCAATTCGGTGCGGGTCGCGAATACGCTGGCGCCGGGCGGCAGCAACTGGCCGGTGGCGACCAGCAGGCGCTCGCCGGCGCTGCGCTGCACGACGGATTCCCCGGTCGCCGCCAGCACCAGGTAGCTGCGTTGCGCGCCATCGGGCGTGCGGGTCACGAACAGCAGGTAGCCGGGGTAGACCGGCTCGATCTCGACCAGCTGTTCGCCGGCATGGGGCAAGCTCAGGCGCCAGCCGAGATCCTGCGCGCCGCCGGGGGGCGCGCTCAGGATGTGGCCGTTGTCCTCCGCCTGGGTGGTGACCTGTCGAGGCGCGCGCGCCGTGACGCTGCGTGAAGCCAGGCCATCGGGCACCGCGGCCAGTTCGTTGCCGGCGCCGTAGATCACCACGGGCGCGGTTGGGGATCCGATCAATACGGGTGCTTCTTCCCTGGCCGGTTGCGCGCTCACCTGGATCCGGTACAGGCACGCCGAGGCAGGGCTTGCACCGGCCTGCGGGGCGTCGGCGAGCGCAAAGCGCCAGAGCTGGCCGGCATCGTCGGTGGCGTAGGCAGCGAGCGCGGCACCGGTGAGATCGGACAGCACGCTGACTGCCACGAGTCGGCTGGCCGCGGGGCCGCCGAGGCAATCGCGCTCCGGCAAGGGCAAGGTGCGGATGGCGTACTGGCCGGCCCATGCGGCGCTGGCGGGCTTGTCCAGCGGCAGCAGCGCCAGTCCGGCGCGGCCAACGCCCGCCTCGTCATTGGCGCTTGCATCGACGATCCCCAGCGCGAACCAGCGCAACCCGTCCGGGCCACGGATGCCGGCGGCGCGAACCGGCCCGCGCCCGGCCAGTGGCAGGGCGTCGGTCGCGGCGATCTCCCAGATCGGCACGAACGGCATCTGTCCGTCGGGCTCGGTGACGTCGAGCGCGAAGGCTGCGGCGGGGTTGCCGGCCGCGGCATTGGCCGGGATGCCGCATAGCAGCACCGTGCGCCATTCGCCGCGGAGGGTGACGTCCTGCGTTTCCGGGCGCGGGCATGGCGGCGGCAGCGTCGGCGTGCCCGGGGCCGGCATGGCCAGGGCATAAGGCAGCAGCGCGCCCGGCAGGTAAGCGGCACGCTCCTCGCCGGTCGCGGCATCGAACGCGTGCAGCAGGCCGTCGACGGTGCCCTGCCAGGCCACGTGCGGGCGCAGGCCGTAGCGCAGGCGAAACCCGGCGTGGCCGGCTTTGCCGGGCGACCAGGCCGGCGGCGCCACCACCCGCACCCGTGCGCCTGCCGCATTGCCCAGGCGCGTATCCCGCGGGCGCAGGCCCGCGCGGGTCTGGTCCCCGCGCAGCCAGTCCACCGCGGCGCTGTCGCCAGTGTGAAGGGCCTCGGTTGCAGCATCCCACTGCAGCGGAATGGTGCGCGCCGTCTCGCCGTCCGGTGCCGCAAACGTGAGGATCCGTCGCGACGGCACGGTCCGGCGATCGAGACGATCGCCGGCCTCCCACAGGTCCGGCGAGGGCGCCTGCGTCAGGTCTTGCCAGCCGATGGCGAACAAGCGCCCGGTCCACGGATAGGCGCCATTCGCGGTCCGGTAGGCCAGCGGCAGCCGGCCCGCTTCGGAACCGGCCGCATGGCAGGCCGCGGCCAGGACGAAGACAAGGCACGCGAGGGCGCAGCGGGCGGCTAGACGGATCATGGCTGAATTACGCTTTGCAACAGGGCACGCACGGCGCGATTGCGGCCGAAGCCGACCGCGGTCACCCGCATCCGCGGCGGGGAGGCGAGCGCGGAGGCGGGGTCCGGCGCGCCTTGGCCGGCCGGCGCTTCGTCCAGGATTTCCGCGACATAGCGCGGCGGCTCCTGTACGGCTGCGTCGGCCGGGAGCGCAGCGCCGGTAAATCGCCCCAGCGGCACGCCGATGGCGTCGACCTCGGCATCGGCCCGCAGCCACGGCTGCCACACCGGCGGCCCGGCCAGTGCGGGGCGGCACAGGCCGGCCTGCTGGCCGCTGCCGCAGCGACCCGGCGCCGGCCACAGGCCCAGGCGGTCCTGGGTGTCCGGCGATGCCGCGGCCGCCAGCAGCTCGGCCTCGCCATCGCGCAGGGCTGCCTCGGCGGCGCGGAACGCGAGTTCGCGCTCGCGCAGCATGACGGCAAGCTGTCGCCCGGACAGCAGCATCTGCAGCGTGGCGGCCGCGATCAGCACCACCATCAGCAGCAGGGTGCCGCACAGCAGCAGCGTGACGGCGCCGGCCTGGCATGGACGTGGCAGGCGGCGCGCTAGCACAGCGTCTCCTGGCAGCGTGGCGCATTGCGCAGCCGCACCGTGGCGGCGAACACGCGGCGGGCGGTGCCGGCCTGCGCCGGTGCAGCGGGCGGCAGGTCCGCCGCCGCGGTGCCGGGCAGCGCCAGCGTGTCCGCACCGCTGCGCCGGACTGGCGTGGCCGAACCCGGCCGGTCGCCACGCACGGCGATGGCGATCTGGACCGCCACCACGCGTTGCCAGGCGGATTCGCCCAGCGCGGGGATCGCCGATGCCGTCTCGAAGCGCTCGGGACGGCCGTCCTGGTCCATATCGACGCCATAACGCAATTGGAGAGATTCCACGCCGCGCACCAGCGCGCCCGAGGTCCAGCCGCTGCCGTCGATGAGGCCATTGCGGCGGGCCGGGTAACGGCATAGCAGTTGCGGCACGCCGTCGGCGCCAGCCGCCACATAGAGCAGGTTCGCGGCGACATAGCCGGCGGTTGGCGCGGCCGCCGCCACGCCCGCCGTACTTGCCGCGACCGGATAGCCGCTGCAATCGGTCATGGTGTCGTCCGGCTGCGCCGGCGCGGCGGGCAGGCCGCTGCCGCTGAAGCGCACCAGCAGGGCGTCGCTTTGGCCGAGCGCAGCCCGGCCGCAGGCAGGTACGGCGGCCACGGCGGGTTGGCCACAATTGTCCGCGCCGCTGACCACCGGCAGGTCGGTGCCGGCCATGCCGGACGCGGGCTCGCCCGGCCAGCCGGACTGGCGCAGCAGCGTGGACAGAATGGCCAGCGCGCGCTGGCCGCGTTCCTCGATCAGCACGCGGTCGGTGGCGGCGAGATAGGCCGCGTGCGCGTTCAGGAAGGCCGCGCCGGCCGCGGCAGAGGCGATCAGGCCTAGCGTCATGCCGACCATCAGTTCGACCAGCGAGAAGCCGCGCGGGCCGGTCCGTGCGCGGCGCGCGTGAATGAGCCCGCTCATGGGCGCCCCCATGTTGCCCCGGCCGGCAGGCAATCGCCGGCATCCGGCATCGGCACGATGGCGGCGACCGCGGTGCCCAGGGGTGCCGTGCAGCGGCCCAGCTCGGCATCGTCGGCCGCGCTGCGCGTGGCCTGCGCCAGGCGCTCCAGCTGGCGCAGCCAGCCCAGTCCGGTGGTGCCGGCCACCGCCATCGGCAGCAGTCCGGCAAGGACGATCGACAGGGCGCCGAGCGCTTCGATCAGCGCGTAGGCGCGCTGGAGCCTGGGTTGCGGGGTGGCGGGCGGCGGTGTCCGGCGCGGGATGGCAGATGAGGGCATGGCACGGGCTGTGAAGGCGACGGGCCAAGATTAGCGAGCCGCCACGGCCGCGAACGTGCCGAAACGTAAAGCGGGAAGATCCGCACCATTGTGTTAAGCGCGGGCATGCCGGCCGCGGTCATGACGGATGCCCGCGGTCAGTTGCGGCGGCCCAACGCCTTGCCGGCTCGCCATCAAAGGCTGCGCGATGCAATTGACAGGAATTGTCAAATTCCCCACTATCGCGGGTGTTGCAAAGTCGTAACGATTCCGCTATTCGATTGGCGATTCGCGGCATCACGCTGCCGGCCCCTTAGCCGGCCGCGAGGCATAGAACAAGAATTTTCGGGTGCGGGCTGGCCTTTCCGCCGTCAGAGCGGAATGCCTTGCCCAGATAACAAAGCCATTTATCGGGGGTCAACATGCATCGGGTCATCCTGGCAGTTCCTTGTCCATCGGCGGCGGCACCTCTGCCCGCGCGCTGACATGCCGGCGACGGTTCGCGTTCGCGATACCGCGCCTCCCCGCCTTCACCACGATGTGGCCATGCCCGGTCCGGGCATGCCTGTGCGCGTGGCTCGCAGCGGCGCTGGCGCCGGCCCGGGCCGGTTGCGCCGGCGCTGCCGCGGGCTGACGCTGGTCGAGTTGATGGCGGTGGTGGTGATGGTGGCGATCCTCGCGGCGATCGGCACGCCTTCGTTCGTCTCGCTGCTGCGCACCAGCCGCGTCGACAGCGAGATCCAGTCGATGGTCGGCACCCTGCAGCTCGCGCGCAGCGAGGCCATCAAGCGCGGCTTGCCGGTCAGCGTGTGCCCGTCCGGCAATGGCACCGCCTGCCTGGGCGCCGGCAACTGGGCGCGCGGCTGGATCGCGTTCGTCGACCGCAATGGGTCGGGAACGGTGGACGCGGCGCCGCCGGCCGACGAGGTGCTGCACTACCGCGCCGGCTGGTCCGCCACCGACACCTTCACCACGCCGGCCGGCGCGGCCTTCCTGACCTATAACCGCGATGGCTTCGCCGTGCTGCCCGGCGGCGCGCTGACGATGACCTTGCGCACCAGCCCGGTGGCCGCCGACGCCACGCGCTGCATCGCCATCAATATTGCGGGCCGCCAGACCATCCAGCGCGTCGGGGAGGGCGCATGCCAGTGACCGGACGGAACGGCAGCCTGCGCCGGCGCCGCATGGCGAGCGGACTCTCGCTGATCGAGGTGCTGATCACGCTGGTCATCACCTCGGTGGGGCTGCTCGGCCTGGCCAAGATGCAGGCGGCGGCGCTGGCCAATACGCAGATTGCGCGCGGGCGTTCGCTGGTGGCGCTGCAACTGGAAAGCCTGGCCGCGGCGATGCACGGCAACCGCGGCTTCTGGGCGGCCGGCACGGCGCCGCAGACGTTCACCGTGGCCGGCGCGACGGTGACCGACAGCACCGGCGCGCTCAGCGCCGCCGCGCCGGACTGCGCCAGCGTGGCCTGCACCCCGATCCAGATGGCCGCCTACGACGTGCAGCACTGGGCGGCGGATATGGCGGCGCACTTTCCCACCTACGCGGCCACGGTCAACTGCAGCAACGACATCAGCCGCCCGATCCGCTGCAGCCTGACTGCCTCCTGGAGCGAGCACTACCTGGCCTACAACCAGACCACCGCGGCGCAGACCTCGGCCATGGCCGCCACGCAAAGCCTGACCCTGCACGTCCAGCCATGAGATCCAGACCTGGAATTGCGCACGGATGGCATTGCCGCACGCAGGCCGGTGTCTCGCTGGTCGAGGTGCTGGTGGCCATGGTGATCGCGCTGTTCATGCTGGCGGCGCTGATGACGGTGTTCCTCAACCTGCGCGGCACCGTGCGCGACCAGGAGCGGCTGGCCGCGCTGCAGGACAGCGAGCGCCTGGTGATGACGATGCTGGCCAACACGGTGCAGTCGGCGGGGTATTTCCCCGATCCGCTGAACCAGGTCGCGGCGGATGCCCTGCCGGCGCTGGCGGGCGGCGCCTTTGGCGATTTCGCCGCGGGGCAGGCCCTCGTCGGGCAGTCCGGCGCGGACGGTGCGAGCGATACGCTGACGGCGCGCTTTGTCACCGCCAGCGGCGACGGCATCATGAACTGCCAGGGTGCGGCCAATGCCTCGGGCGCCAATGTCGCCTACCTCAACACCTTTGCGGTCAATGCCGCCAACGAGCTGACCTGCGCGGTCAACGGCGGCGCGCCGGTGCCGCTGGCCGGCGGCATCACCGCGCTGCGGGTGCGCTACGGCACCGACACCAGCAACGGCGGCAACGTCGACACCTACCTAAGCGCCAGCGCGGTCACCGCCGGCGCGCTGTGGGGCCAGGTGCGCAGCGCGCGCGTGACGCTGACCTTTGCCAATCCCTTTGCCGGTCAGCCCGGCCAGCCGGCCACGCTCGGCTGGACCCAGACCATCAGCCTGATGAACCGCCCATGACACGCGCCCAGCCAGCCCGTTTCCGCGCCGGCGCCGCGCCGCGCGGCTATGTCCTGATCATCGGCCTGCTGTTCCTGCTGATCCTGTCGCTGCTGTCGGTGACGATGTTCCGCGGCTTCGGCCTGCAGGAAAAGATCGCCGGCAACACCCGCGAGAAGCAGCGCGCGTTCGAGGCCGCGCAGGGCGCGCTGCAGTACGGCGAATGGTGGCTGGGGCGGGGCAACGGTTCCGCCGGCGCCGCCTGCAACACCGTGATCGACGCCAACGACCCGGCCAACCTGCAGGTCTGCGCCAACGCGCTGGCAGACCCGGCCAGCCTGCCGTGGACGCCGGCGCGGGCCGACTATCTGCCGCCGTCGATGCGCCTTGCGACGGCCGACAGCCCCGGCGGCCTGAACGGCACCGACATCAACTACGCACGCGCGCCCAGCCTCTACATCCACTATCTGGGCCTGTCGCCGGGTGGCCTGTCGATGCTGTTCCGCGTGACCGGCGCCGGCTACGGCGGCAGCGACGGCACCGCCGCGGTGGTGCAGAGCACCTACCAGCTTGGCGCGGGCACCAAGGACCTCGGGAAAGAGTGATGAGCCAACCTCCACGCCTCGCCGGCATTGCCGCCGCCGTAAGCGCCGTCGTCAACGCGCTGCTGGCGGGCCAGGCGCATGCGCTGGTGATCCAGGACAACCTCAACGGGGCATCGTCCTCTTACGACTGGGTGGCGCTGAATGGCGCGTGCCTGACCGCAGGCAACGGCACCGGCTCGATTCCGGGCTGCGCCACGTCCAGCTTCACCTACTACCGGGACCGCAACTCGAAGCTGGTCGGGGGCGCCAGCGGCAGCGTGCCGGACGCACCAGGCTACGGCGCGCTGCGGCTGACCAACGGCGACACGGCCGAGGGCGCGAACGGCGACAACCAGACCGGCGCGGTGGTGTCCCGGTTCACCTTCGGCATGCAGGAAGGGCTGCAGGTTACGTTCTCCACCGTCACCTACGGCGGCGACAACCTGCGCGGCACCGGCGCCGACGGCATCAGCTTCTACCTGGCCGACGGCAGCAAGAGCCCGACCGTGGGCGGGCTGGGCGGCAGCCTTGGCTACAGCTGCTCCAACGTCAATGCCGCGTACGACGGCGTGGCCGGGGGCTATATCGGCATCGGCATCGACGAGTTCGGCAACTTCTCCAACAAGGCCGACAACACCGACTCGGGCCCTGCGTTCCAGGCCAACCGCATCAGCGTGCGCGGCTCGGGCGACACCAACTGGGCCGGGCTGCGCGCCGCCTATCCGGCCTATTACCCCGACAGCCTGAGCGCCGGCAAGCGCGCGCAGGCCGTGCAGAACACCTGCGCGCGCGGCTATGTGCAGGACTGGAGCAGCGGCAAGGACGGCGGCGACGTCAGGGGACGGCGGCTGGCCTACAACTACCGCATGCTCGGCATCAGCGACCTGCCCGACAAGATCGCCAACCAGCAGGCAGTGTCGAGGCCGACGCGCGCCAGGGGCATCCCCATCGTCTACTCGCTCAAGCTGACGCAGAACGGGCTGCTGAGCATGTCCTACAGCTACAACGGCGGCGCGGCCACGCCGGTGATCACCGACCAGGACATCACGCATTCCAACGGGCCGGTGCCGGCGTCGCTGCGCTTCGGCTTCGCGGCCGGCACCGGCGGCGGCAGCAACGTGCACGAGATCACCTGCTTCAAGGCCGAGCCGGTGGGCCAGTCCAGCAGTTCGGCCGGCACCAACGTGCAGCAGTCGGCGCGGGTCGAGGCGGGCTCGCAGGTGTACCTGGCCTACTACCATCCGACCAACTGGTGGGGCGAGCTGAGCGCGCAGAACCTGCTCTACGATCCCGCCACCGATTCGGTGTCGATTGCCACGGTGGCCAACTGGAATGCCCATTGCACGCTGACCGGCGGCCACTGCGCGGCGACCGGCACCTCGGTGGTGGCGCAGGCGCCGGACAGCCGCAAGATCCTGACCTGGAGCGGCAGCACCGGCATCCCGCTGCGCTGGGACGCCAACCTGCCCGCCGCGCAGAAGGCGAAGCTGACCGCGGGCGATGCCGCGCCGAGCGGCGACCGCCTCGACTACCTGCGCGGGGACCGCAGCAAGG
Source organism: Cupriavidus alkaliphilus (assembly GCF_014191175.1). Taxonomy (NCBI): domain Bacteria; kingdom Pseudomonadati; phylum Pseudomonadota; class Betaproteobacteria; order Burkholderiales; family Burkholderiaceae; genus Cupriavidus; species Cupriavidus alkaliphilus. The sequence continues at coordinate 531,443 of NZ_JACHWE010000001.1, forward strand.
AACTGACCGCAGCCGGTGCCGGGCTGTTCCGCAAGCGCACCGGCTTGCTGGGCGACATCATCGATTCCAGCCCGGCCTGGGTCGGCGCGCCGTCATCGCCGTACAGCGGGCCGTGGACCGATGCCTTGTACAAGCGCGCCAGCCCGCCCGAGCCCGCCGGCAGCTACGATGCCTTCCGGCAAGCGCGCGCGCAGCGGCTGAACGTGGTCTACGTCGGCGCCAACGACGGACTGCTGCACGGCTTCCGCTCCGGCTACTACAACGCGGCGGGCGCCTTCGTCGGCAACGACGCCGGCAAGCCCAACGACGGCCGCGAGGTGCTGGCGTACATGCCCGGCGCGGTGCTCGACACCATCCAGTCGACCAATGCGGCGCTCGCCTACAGTTCGCCGCAATACGTGCACAACCTGTTTGTCGATGCCACGCCCGGCACTGGCGATCTTTACTACGGCGGTGCCTGGCATACCTGGCTGGTCGGCGGGCTGGGGCCGGGCGCGAACCGCGGCGGCCCGCTCGCCAGCAAGAGCGCGACCGCGACCGGCGGCGCGCTCTACGCGCTCGACGTGACCGATCCGGAGCGCTTCAGCGATACCCCGGCGGCGGCCAGCGCCACGGTGATCGGCGAGTGGAACAACACGCTGCAGTGCACCGGCGATACCGCGTGCGGCGACAACCTCGGCAATACCTATGGCACGCCCGTGATCCGCCGCCTGCACAACGGCCAGTGGGCGGTGCTGTTCGGCAACGGCCTGGGCAGCAAGAGCGGCTCGGCCGGCCTGTTCATCATGCTGGTCGACCCGGCCGACGGCGCGCGCAGCTTCCGCTATCTCGGCACCGGCTACGGGCCGCAGCAGGATCCGGCCGGCGCCAACAGCCGCAACGGCATTGCCTATGTCACGCCGGCCGACCTCGACGGCGACCACATCACCGACTATGTCTACGCCGGCGACGTGTTCGGCAACCTGTGGCGCTTCGACCTGACCTCGGACAATCCGGACCACTGGCACGCCGGCAGCCGGCCGCTGATGCAGACCGGCGGCAAGCCGATTTCCACCAAGGTGGCGGTGGGCTCGGTGCCCGGCACCGGAACCGGCGCCGCGGCGATGCCGCGCGTGGTGGTGGCGTTCGGCACGGGCCGCCGGCTGGAGCAGACGCAGGGCAGCGAAGCGGCGTTCGAGCCGGGCGGGCAGGGGCTGTATGGGGTGTGGGACTGGGACATGGCGGGGTGGAACGCGGTGGCCGGCGCGCATGCCCGCTATGCGTCGCTGGCCAGCGCCACGCGGCCGCTGGCCAGCGCCAACCTGACACAGCAGTCGATCACCGCCGAAGGGCGCGCGGCCGGCAGCACGGTGACGGTGCGCACGGTCAGCGCGAACAAGTTGTGCTGGCAGGGCTCGAGCGCCTGCGCCAGCGGCAACAACAAGTACGGCTGGCACCTGCCGCTGCCGTCGGCCACGCGCGAGCAGGTGATCTACAACCCGGTGATCGCGTACGGCATGGTGATCGTCAACACCACCATCCCGCCCGGTTCGGCGCTGTCGCAGGCGCTGTCGTGCAATGCCGAAGTGCCGTCGGGCTTCACCATGGGCGTGTCGATGGGCTCGGGCGGCGCGGCCGCGCAGTCGTTCTTCAGCAGCACCAACAGCAGCACCTTCCCGCTGCTGAACAACGGCATCGTCAGCGGCATCGGCCTGAGCGGCACCGGCACGCCGTCGGTGGTGACGGCGAAGAAGCGGCCCTACCTGGTGCAGCAGACCGTGGGCGGCAGCGGCGCCATCACGCAGATCAACCCCGGCGCCAATGGCGCCGGCGCCCGCCTCAACTGGATACGCTTGCGCTGACGACCATGAACCTGCCTGCCTTCCCGCTGCCGCGGCGTGCCGCCGCCGGCTTCACGCTGATCGAGCTGATGATCACGGTGGCGATCATCGCGGTGCTGGCCGCGATCGCCTATCCGTCCTACACGGAACATGTGCGCAAGTCGCGCCGCACCGACGCCAAGACCGCCTTGCTCGACCTTGCGGCGCGCCAGGAGCGGTTGTTCAGCACGCAGAACGTGTATGGCGGCACGCCGGCGGCGCTGGGCTACGCCGGCGCGGCGTTTCCCGTGGCGATCCAGTCAGGCGGCCAGGCGTATTACCAGCTGACGGTGGCAGCGGGCAACCCGGCCACCAGCTATACCGCGACGGCGACGCCGATCGGCGCGCAGCAAGGGGACGACTGCGGCAGCTACACCATCAACCAACTGGGATTGCAGGGGAACACGGGGATGCGCGCCGGCGTGGCGTCGGCGCAGTGCTGGTAGCGGAAAACGCGGGCGTCAGCGCTTGGCGCTGCCGGCGGTGACTTCCGCCAGCACGTCCGAGAATTCGGACACGTCTTCAAAGCTGCGGTAGACCGAGGCAAAGCGGATATAGGCGATCTTGTCGAGCTTGCGCAGTTCGCGCATGACCAGCTCGCCGACCTGGCTGCTGGGGATTTCCTTTTCACCCAGCGCCAGCAGCTTTTCTTCGATACGGGTGATGGCTTCGTCGATGGCTTCGGCCGAGACCGGGCGCTTGCGCAGCGCCAGGCGCATCGAATCCTTCAGCTTGGCGCGGGCGTAGTCCACGCGCGAGCCGTTTTTCTTGACGATGGCGGGGAAGAACAGCTCGATCCGCTCATAGGTGGTGAAGCGGCGGTCGCAGGCTTCGCAGCGGCGGCGCCGGCGCACGGCATCGCCGTCTTCCGACATGCGGGTGTCGAGAACCTGGGTATTGGAATGACCGCAAAAGGGGCATTTCATGCCGGACCACCTTTAGTTGAACCCCATCGCCTTGCCGTGTTGTCGTTCTGCGGCGGCGGGGCGGGTTGGCGAGACCCGCGGCCCGCGCCGGGGGTGGCGCGGACCGCGGAGCTGCCGGCCGCCCATGCGCGTGCGCGCGGGCGGCCTGTCAGCGTCAGCCGTAGACCGGGAAACGCTTGGTCAGGGCCGATACCTGCTCGCGCACCGCGGCGATGTTGGCGGCGTCGTGCGGGTTGTCCAGCACGTCGGCGATCAGGTTGCCGACGATGCGGGCTTCTTCTTCCTTGAAGCCGCGCGTGGTCATGGCCGGCGAGCCGACGCGGATGCCGGAGGTGACGAACGGCTTTTCCGGGTCATTCGGAATCGCGTTCTTGTTCACGGTCAGGTGCGCCTCGCCCAGGATGCGCTCGGCTTCCTTGCCGGTGATGTTCTTGGCGCGCAGGTCGACCAGCATCACGTGGCTCTCGGTACGGCCCGAGACGATGCGCAGGCCGCGCGCGATCAGGGTCTCGGCCAGCACCGCGGCGTTCTTCACCACCTGCTGCTGGTATTCCTTGAACTCCGGGGTCAGCGCTTCCTTGAACGCCACCGCCTTGCCGGCGATCACGTGCATCAGCGGGCCGCCCTGGATGCCGGGGAAGATCGACGAGTTGATCGCCTTCTCGTGCTCGGCCTTCATCAGGATCACGCCGCCGCGCGGGCCGCGCAGGCTCTTGTGGGTGGTGGTGGTGACGAAGTCGGCGTGCGGCACCGGGTTCGGGTAGACGCCCGCGGCGATCAGGCCGGCGTAGTGGGCCATGTCGACCATGAAGTAGGCGCCGATCGACTTGGCGACGCGGCCGATGCGCTCGAAGTCGATGCGCAGCGCGAAGGCCGAGGCGCCGGCGATGATCAGCTTGGGCTTCTTCTCTTGCGCCAGCTTTTCCAGCGCGTCGTAGTCGATGTCTTCCTGGGCGTTGAGGCCGTAGCTGACCACGTTGAACCACTTGCCGCTCATGTTCAGCGCCATGCCGTGGGTCAGGTGGCCGCCTTCGGCCAGGCTCATGCCCATGATGGTGTCGCCCGGCTTGAGCACGGCGAAGTACACGCCCTGGTTGGCCTGCGAGCCCGAGTTGGGCTGCACGTTGGCGGCCTCGGCGCCGAACAGCTGCTTGACGCGGTCAATGGCCAGCTGCTCGACGATGTCGACGTACTCGCAACCGCCGTAGTAGCGCTTGCCGGGATAGCCCTCGGCGTACTTGTTGGTCAGCTGCGAACCCTGCGCGGCCATCACCGCGGGCGAGGTGTAGTTCTCGGAGGCGATCAGCTCGATGTGGTCTTCCTGGCGCTGGTTTTCCTGCTGGATGGCGGCGAAGACCTCGGGGTCGATCTGGTCGATCGTAAAACGGCTGCGTTCGAACATGGCGAAACTCGTCTGAAAAAAAGGGAATCCGATTCAGGCATCGGGGGTAGGGCGCGCGGGGAAGGCTAGCGGCGACCGGCACCGGCGGCTTGGGGCCGTCGGCGCAGGGCGCACCCTGCTTCCCATTCGCTGCCCAGGCGAGCGGCAGGCATGACTCGCGTCAACGCCATGGCGTATGGAAACTTCACGCCAGAGAACTTGCGCTTCCTCGTGGTAGTGCCCACTGACTTCGCCAGTCGCGCAAGATGGAATGGTTGCGCGCAGTGTAGCGCGAGGCGGCCGCCCGCCGCAAGCCGTGGACCCGCCAGCCAAGCGCTGGCAAGGGCTGGCGCGGGCCTGGCCAGCAACTTGCTGTTGCAAAGTCGTCCTGCGGGTTTACACGAAACGGGTATCGCTCTCCGTTACAATCGCGGCCATGACAAACTTTGTCTGGACCCTGCGGGTGTACTGGGAAGACACCGATGCAGGCGGCGTAGTGTTCTACGCCAACTACCTCAAGTTCTTCGAGCGCGCCCGCACCGAGTGGCTGCGCTCGCTCGGCATCGAACAGCAGGCGCTCGCCGACCAGGCGGGCGTGGTCTTCATCGTCCGCAGCACGGCGGTGGACTACAATGCGCCCGCCCGGCTGGACGACCAGCTTGAGATCCGCACGCGCATCGACCGGGTCGGCCCGGCTTCGGTGCAGTTCACCCAGGAAGCCTGGCGTGGCGAGCTGATGCTCGCGACCGGCGCGATCCGCGTTGGCTGCGTCGACAAAAGCACTTTCCGTCCCGCCCCGATCCCCGACCCCGTTCTAGCCACCATCAAGTCAGCACGATGAATCCCGTGACCGTCACGCAAGACATGTCGATCGTAACGCTGGTGCTCCACGCCAGCGTGCTGGCACAGGCCGTCATGGCGCTGTTGCTCGTCATGTCGCTGTTTTCGTGGACCTATATCTTCCGCAAGCACCTGGCGGTGCGTTCGGCGCGCACCCAGACCGAAGGCTTCGAGCGCGACTTCTGGGCTGGCGGCGACCTGCAGGCGCTCTATAACAGCGCCGTCAACAACCGCCACAACACCGGTGCGCTGGAACGGATCTTCGAATCCGGCATGGGCGAGTTCCTGAAGGCGCGCGAGCGCGGCAACGAGGCCGGCGCGCTGCTCGACGCCGCCCGCCGCGCCATGCGCGCGGCCTACCAGCGCGAGATGGACGTGCTGGAATCGCATTTGCCGTTCCTGGCCTCGGTCGGTTCGGTGAGCCCGTATATCGGCCTGTTCGGCACGGTGTGGGGGATCATGAACGCGTTCCGCGGGCTGTCGAACGTGCAGCAGGCGACGCTTGCGTCGGTGGCGCCCGGCATTGCCGAAGCACTGGTGGCGACCGCGATCGGCCTGTTCGCCGCGATCCCGGCAGTGATCGCCTACAACCGCTATGCCACCGAAATCGATCGCCTGGCGATCCGGTTCGAGAGCTTCATGGAAGAGTTCCTGAACATCCTGCAGCGGCAGACCCGCTAACCGTATTCCCTATCAACGGTCCGGGCGGTGAGTCCGGGCCGGCGTTTCCAGGAGTCCTGCAATGGCAGCCATTCAGCGCCGCGGCGGCTCGCGCCGCCGGGCCAGCGCCGAGATCAACGTCGTGCCGTACATCGACGTCATGCTCGTGCTGCTGGTCATCTTCATGGTGGCCGCGCCGATCGTCAGCCCCGCCACCGTCGACCTGCCCACCGTGGCCAATGCCACGCCGCAGCAGAAGGCGCCGCCGATCGTCGTCACCGTGCATGAAGACGGCCAGCTCACCGCGCGCGGCAAGGACACCGCCGGCAATGCCTTCGAGCGCAAGCTCGACAAGCAGGGCCTGCTGGACTTCGTCCACCAGCGCCAGAACGAGAACCCGGACCAGCCGGTGGTGATCGCCGCCGACCGCGCGGTCAAGTACGAGGCGGTGCTGGACGTGATGTCGATCCTGAAAGCCGACGGCGTCAAGCGCGTGGGCCTGATGGTCAAGTCCAAGACCTCCTGACGCATTGAAGCGCCTATCCGATTGCCGTTGCGCCTGATGACGACCGCCGCCGCCTATCCCTACCAGCCGGTCAAGGAGCGGGGAACCCTGCGTTCCTTCCTGCTCGCGCTGCTCATGCACCTGCTGCTGTCTGTGGTGCTGTACTACGGCGTGAGCTGGCAGAGCAGCACCCCGGTCGGGGCCGAGGCCGAACTGTGGGAGGAGATTCCCGCCGCCACCGCACCCCCGCCACCGCGGCCGCAACCCGAGCCCGAGCCGGTGGTGCAGCCGCGTCCGGCGCCGCCGCCGCCCCAGGTGAAGAGCAAGGTCGAGGACGACGCCGACATCGCGCTGGAGCAGAAGAAGCGCCGCGCCGAAGCGGCCGCGCGCGAAGAAGCCGAGCGCAAGGAAGCGGCCCGCAAGGAGGCCGAGCGCAAGGAAGACGCCCGCAAGGAAGAAGCCCGCAAGGAGGCCCTGCGCAAGGAGGCTGAGCGCAAGGAAACCGAGCGGCGCGAAGCCGAGCGCAAGGAAGCGCAGCGCAAGGAAGACGCGAAGAAGAAGGCCGCGCAGCAGGAGCAGGACCGCAAGGAACAGGCCGAGCGCGAGCGCAAGGAAGCCGCCGAGGCCAAGGCCAAAGCGCAGGCCGATGCCAAGGCGAAAGCCCAGGCCGATGCCAAGGCCAAGGCGGACGCCGACGCCAAGGCCAAGCGCGAAGCCGCCGCCAACGCCCAGCGCAAGAGCGAGCTGGCGCGCCTGCAGGCGCTGGCCGGCGGCTCCGGCGCTGGCGGGGGCGGGGTCGGCAATGCGGCCGGCGCCGGTGCCGGCGGTGGCGGCAAGGCTTCGCCAGGCTATGCCGACCGCGTGCGCCGCCGCGTCAAGCCGAACATCGTCTTTACCGAGGACGTGCCGGGCAACCCGACCGCGGTGGTCTCGGTGCAGCTGGCGCCGGACGGTTCGCTGCTGTCGGCGCGGCTGTCCAAGTCCAGCGGCAACTCCGGCTGGGACAATGCCGTGCTGCGCGCGGTCGAGCGTTCCGATCCGCTGCCGCGCGACGAGAACGGCAAGGCGCCGGCCAGCTTCACCATTACCTTCCGTCCGAAGGACTGAGTGAGACTGAGTGAACGGCACGGCATGATTTGCAACATAATGCAACCTTCATCGTCGGGCTCCGGTCCCAGCGCTAGCATGACAGGTTGCCTGACGCAGCCGACGGTGCGGTATGCACACGGACGGGGCATGCGCCACGCGCTGCAATGCCGCATTGCCCGTGTTGCCGATTGCCTGTCGTGCCCGACGAAACTTGAAATCGACTGAGGAGCAGCATGCGAAAGCTTTGGGCCCCCAACTGGCTGTCCGCGAGGCGGCACAACGCAGATTCCCCCGCATCCCGAGGTGCGAGCCGGCCGGTGCCGCTGGCGGGCCGGCGCGCGCTGATGGCGTGGCTGGCCGCGGCCATGACCATGGCCGCCGGCGCCGCCCACGCACAGCTGAACGTTGAGATCTCCGGCGTGGGCGCCAGCCAGTTCCCGGTGGCCACCGCCAACTTCCAGGGCGAGGCCCAGGGCCCGCAGAACCTGACCGCGATCATCCGTTCGGACCTGGCCCGCAGCGGCCGTTTCCGCAACGTCGACCCGGGCGGCGCGACCGTGGCCGAGTCCGCCAATGTCGACCTGGGCAGCTGGAAGGCGCGTGGCGCCGATGCCTTCGTCGCCGGCAGCGTGACGCCGGCCGCGGGCGGCAAGTACGAAGTGCGCTTCCGCCTGTACGACACCGTCAAGGGCCAGAGCCTGGGCGGGCTGGCCTTTACCGTGAACCAGTCGCAGCTGCGCGTGACCGCGCACAAGATCGCCGACTACATCTATGAAAAGCTGCTGGGCGAGCGCGGCGTGTTTGCCACGCGCCTGTCCTACGTATCGAAAGTGGGCGGCCGCTACCAGCTGCTGATCTCGGATTCGGACGGTCAGAACGCCCAGGTGGCGCTGACCAGCAACGAGCCCATCATCTCGCCGTCATGGTCGCCGGACGGCGCGCGCGTGGCCTACGTCTCGTTCGAGGCCAAGAAGCCGGTGGTCTATGTGCACGACCTGGCCAGCGGCAAGCGCACGCTGGTGTCGAACCAGAAGGGCAACAACAGCGCGCCGTCGTGGTCGCCGGATGGCCGCCACCTGGCGCTGGCGCTGTCGCGCGACGGCAATACCCAGGTCTACCAGGTCAACGCCGACGGCTCGGGCATCCGCCGCCTGTCGCGCAGCAGCGCCATCGACACCGAGCCGCAGTACTCGCCCGACGGCAAGAGCATCTATTTCACCAGCGACCGCGGCGGTGCGCCGCAGGTCTACCGCATGCCCGCCTCCGGCGAGGAGGGCGGCGGGGCGCAACGCGTCACCTTCAAGGGCAGCTACAACGTGAGCCCGCGCATTTCGCCGGATGGCAAGTACCTGGCGTACATTTCGCGCGGGGGCGGCTTCAAGCTGCAGTTGCAGGACCTGACCAATGGCGACGTGACGTCGCTGACCGATACGGCCAACGACGAAGCGCCCAGCTTCGCCGCCAACGGCAAGTACATCCTCTATGCCACCCGCGTGGGCGGTCGCGCGGTGCTGGCGGCGGTGTCCACTGACGGGCGTACCCGGCAGGTTCTGTCCCTCCAGTCCGGCGATGTTCGCGAGCCGTCCTGGGGTCCTTTCATGCAATAACAGGAGTCATTCACCATGCCTCAACTGATGACCAAAACCCTTGCCGTTGCCGCACTGCTGGCCCTGGGCGCCTGCAGCTCCGGCGTCAAGCTCGACGATACCGCCAACGCCGGCGCCGGCACGGCCGGCGCGGGCGCTGCCGATCCGCGCGCCGTCACCCCGGTGACCGCCGCCGATCCGCTGAACGACCCGAACAGCCCGCTGGCCAAGCGCAGCGTCTACTTCGACTTCGACAGCTACACCGTCAAGGCCGACTACCAGGGCATGCTGGGCGCGCACGCCAAGTACCTGGGCACCAACAAGGGCCGCAAGATCCTGATCCAGGGCAACACCGACGAACGCGGCACCAGCGAGTACAACCTCGCGCTGGGCCAGAAGCGCGCCGAAGCCGTGCGCCGCTCGCTGGCCTCGATGGGCGTGCCCGACGGGCAGATGGAAGCCGTCAGCCTGGGCAAGGAAAAGCCCAAGGCGACCGGCCACGATGAAGCCTCGTGGGCCGAGAACCGCCGCGCGGACATCAACTACTGATCTGGACCGCCTTCCATGAAAGCACGCGTTTCCACCCTGTTGTGGCTCGCCGCCGTTGCCGGCGGCGGCATGCTGCCGCTGTCGCAGGCGCATGCCGGAGTGTTCGACGATGACGAGGCCCGCAAGGCCGTCATCAGCCTGCGCGACCAGTTCAACGGTTTCCAGGCGACCGCGACGCAGCGCATCGAGCAGAACAGCCGCAACCTGCTCGACATGCAGAACCAGCTCGAAGGCCTGCGCCAGGAAGTGGCGCGGCTGCGCGGTCAGAACGAAGTCCTGCAGAACACGGTGGACACGCTGCAGAAGCAGCAGAAGGACTACTACGCCGACCTCGATGCGCGCCTGAAGAAATTCGAGCCGCAGCAGGTCACGGTCGAAGGTCGCGAAGGCGTGTCGCAGCCGGGCGAAAAGCCTGAATACGATGCCGCGCTCAAGCAGTTCCAGGCGGGCGATTTCAAGACCGCGGGGAATTCGTTCTCGGCGTTCGTGAAGAAGTACCCGCAGAGCCCGTACCTGCCGCTGGCACAGTACTGGCTCGGCAACTCGCTGTACGCGCAGCGCGACTACAAGGGTTCCACCTTCGTGCTGCAGAACATGGTCAACGCCAACCCGACGCACCCCAAGGTGCCGGACGCGATGATCGCCATTGCCAACAACCAGCTCGAGTCCGGCCAGAAGGCGGCCGCTCGCAAGACGCTGGAGCAGGTGGTGGCGAAGTATCCCGGCACCGAGGGCGCGCAGGCGGCGAGCAACCGGCTCAAGACGCTGAAGTAAGCGCCGGCGCCGCCGCCCGCCACGGCAAGGCCCGCTTCGGCGGGCCTTTTTCGTTTGTCGCGCTAGAATATGCGATTCGCCTGAATGTTCTTGCGCGCCGCCCCCGGCGCGACCCGCACCATGACTCAACGCGCCATCGTCCTGCTGTCCGGCGGACTCGACTCCGCCACCGTACTTGCCATGGCCCGCGCCCAGGGCTTCAAGACCTATGCGCTGTCGATGCGCTATGGCCAGCGCCATTCCTCGGAACTGGAAGCGGCCAAGCGTGTGGCCGCCGCCCTTGGCGCGGTCCGCCACGAGATCGTCGACCTCGACCTGCGCCGCTTCGGCGGCTCGGCGCTGACCGACGACGCGCTCGAGGTCCCCACCGACGGCGCCAGCGGCGGCATCCCGGTCACCTATGTGCCGGCGCGCAATACCATCATGCTGTCGCTGGCGCTCGGATGGGCCGAGGCGGTGGGCGGGCGCGACCTGTTCTTCGGCGCCAACGCGGTCGACTATTCCGGCTACCCGGACTGCCGCCCGGAGTATGTCGCCGCCTACGAGACCCTGGCCAACCTGGCCACCAAGGCTGGCGTCGAGGGCGACCGCTTCCGCGTGCATGCGCCCATCATCGACATGACCAAGGGCGAGATCATCCGCGCCGGCATCGCGCTGGGCGTCGACTACAGCCTGACGGTGTCGTGCTACCAGGCCGACGACGACGGCCGCGCCTGCGGCGTGTGCGATTCCTGCCGCATCCGCCGCGCCGGCTTCGAGGCCGCCGGCGTGCCCGATCCGACCCGCTACCAGGCCGCCGCCTGATCCTGCACCTGAGCCCGAGCCTTAGCCTGAGCCCGCCGTTCCCGCCCCATGCCTGAAATCGATCTTGCCGCGCTGTCGCGCTCGGTGCTGCTGAGCACCTTTGTCCTGACCTTCCTGTTCGGCGCGGTGCTGCAGCGCACGCACTTCTGCACCATGGGGGCGGTCTCGGACATCGTCAACATGGGCGACTGGAGCCGCATGCGCATGTGGGTCCTGGCGATCGGCGTGGCCATGATCGGCACCGGCGTGCTGGCCTGGAACGGCGCCATCGACCCGACCAAGACCATCTACGCCGCGAGCAAGCTGGCGTGGCTGTCGGCGCTGGCCGGCGGGCTGATGTTCGGCTTCGGCATGGTGCTGGCGTCCGGCTGCGGCAGCAAGACGCTGGTGCGGATCGGCGCGGGCAACCTGAAGTCGCTGGTGGTGTTCGTGTTCCTGGGGTTGTCGGCCTACATGACGCTGCGCGGCGTGTTCGGCGTGGTGCGCGTCAATACCGTCGATGCGGTGGCGCTGGCGCTGCCGACCACGCAGGACCTGCCGTCGGTGCTGGCGCAGGGCACCGGCGCGGCGCGCGGCGTGCTGCAGCTGGGCCTGGGCCTGGCGCTGGGCGGCGTGCTGGCGGCGTGGGCGCTGGCAGGGCGCGGCTTCCGCACCTTCGATAATCTGCTGGGCGGCGTCGGCGTGGGCCTGATCATCGTGGCGATGTGGTACGTGTCCGGCCACCTCGGCTACGTCGCCGAAGACCCCAATACGCTGGAAGAACTGTTCGTCTCGACCAACAGCGGCCGCATGGAAAGCCTGAGCTTCGTCGCGCCGTATGCCTACACGCTGGACTGGCTGATGCTGTTCAGCGACAAGAGCAAGGTGCTGACCATCGGCATCGTCAGCGTGTTCGGCGTGATCGCCGGCGCGGCCGCGTATGCGCTGGCCACGCGCACGTTCCGCTGGGAAGGCTTCGGCAATGCCGAGGACGTCGCCAACCACATGGTCGGCGGCATCCTGATGGGCGCCGGCGGCGTCACCGCGCTGGGCTGCACGGTCGGGCAGGGGCTGTCGGGCGTGTCGACGCTGGCGCTGGGATCGTTTATCGCGCTGACCGGGATCCTGGCCGGCGCGGTACTAGCGTTCCGCTACCAGATGTGGCGCCTGGAACGCATGGTCTGAAGCGGTGGCGCGCCCAGCGCGCTTGACACATCGAGAATCGCATCACTATAATCGCGGTTCTGTTTTTTCGGGTCGTTAGCTCAGTCGGTAGAGCAGCGGACTTTTAATCCGTTGGTCGCGTGTTCGAGTCACGCACGACCCACCAGCATTACGAAGGGCCTGTGGCGCACGTCACAGGCCCTTTTTGCTTTCTTTCCGTCCGGCATGCCCCGATGGTGGGGGGTGCTTTAACTAGTTCGAGGTAGAGACGCGGGCCCGGCGCGCGCCGCACAATGGGTCAGCCGCGGCATATGTGGACCGCGGGCGCTCGGAACGGCCGCGAGACACGGCCCCTCGGACAAGACCTATGCGGCGAGCAGGCGTTTCCTTGCCGGCCAGCGGGCATGTGCTGCGCATCATCTGGCCGTTCGTACCGGTGGTGGTCGCGCTGGCGTTGTTCAGCATCGCCAGCCTGGACCTGTTGTCGGCCGCGCGCGCCTTTGTCGCGGGCGAGAGCCAGTGGTCCAAGGGCCAGAAGAACGCCGTGCTGCACCTGCTGCGCTACGGCGAGGATCGCGATCCGGCGGATTTCGACGCCTACCTGGCGTCCATCGCCATCCCGTTCGGCGACCACCGCGCGCGCCTCGAACTGGACCGTGCCGAGCCTGACCTGGAACGCGTGCACGAGGGCCTGCTCGCCGGCGGCAACCACCCCGAAGACATCCCGCGGATGGTGCGCCTGTACCGGAATTTCCGCCATATCCATGAGGTCGACGCCGCCATCCGCGTGTGGGCGCAGGGCGATGTCGAAATCTTTGCCTTGCATGAGCAGGCGCTGGCGCTGCGGCGGCTGGCCAGCCAGCCCGGCTGCGACGACGCCTGCGTTGCGCCGGTGCTGCGCAACATCGCCCAGATCGACGCCAGGCTGACGCCGCTGGAGCGTGCCTTCTCGGGCCACCTGGGCCAGGCTTCGCGCCGGGTCACGCGGCTGCTCACCAACGGCAGCGCGGTGATGGCGGCGGCGCTGCTGATGTCGGCGATCCTGCTGTCGGTCGGGCCGCTGCGGCGCGAGCGCCGGCTGCGCGAGGCGCTGGCGCAGCGCGAGGAACAACTGCAGCTGGCGGTCGAGGGCAGCAACGATGGCCTGTGGGACTGGCACCTGGGCCGCGGCGAGCTGTATTTCTCGCCGCGCTGCGCGCAGATGCTGGGCTACCGCGGCGACGAGCTGCCGCATGCGCGCGAAACCGTGCTGGGACTGCTGCATCCGTCGGAGCTGGCGGCGTTCGAAGCCAAGCTGGCGCATCACCTGCGCAGCGGCGAGCCCTACGATGCCGAATTCCGCCTGCGCAACCGGGCCGGCGACTATCTCTGGGTGCGCGCCCGCGGCCGGCTGGTGCGCGGTGCGGGGCGCCGGCGCGCGCGCATGGCGGGCTCGCTGACCGATATCTCCGACCACAAGCGCTACGAGACCCAGCTGTTTGCCGAAAAGGAACGCGCGCAGGTCACGCTGCAGGCGATCGGCGACGCGGTGGTGACCGCCGATGTATGGGGCCGCGTGCAGTCGCTCAACCCCGCCGCCGAAGCACTGACCGGATGGCGCGAAGCCGAGGCCCGGGGCCTGCCGCTGAGCGAAGTCTGCGTGCTGCGCGACGAGGACAGCCTGGCGCCGCTGCCCGATATCGTGACGCTGGCGCTGCGCCAGCGCTGGCACAGCCGCTCGGCCCAGCTGGTGCAGCGCGATGGTGCCGGGCAGCCAGGGCAGGCGCTGGCGGTCAAGCCGTCGGTGGCGCTGATCCGCGACCGCGCCGCGCAGGCCATCGGCGTGGTGGTGGTGCTGCACGACATCAGCCAGGAACGCGCGCATGCCGCGCGCCTGGCGTACGAAGCCAGCCATGACGCGCTGACCGGCCTGGTCAACCGCGCCGAATTCGAGCGCCGGCTGGCCGCGGCGATCGAGCGCGCGCGCGCCCAGGGCATCCCCCACACCTTGATGTACCTGGACCTGGACCAGTTCAAGGTGGTCAACGATACCTGCGGCCACGCCGCGGGTGACGAGCTGATCCGCCAGATGGCCGAGATCATGCGCGGCCAGCTGCGCCGCAGCGACATGCTGGCGCGGCTGGGCGGCGACGAGTTCGGCGTGCTGCTCGAGCATTGCGGCACGGCCGATGGCGAGCGCGTCGCCGAGGGACTTCGCCACGCGATTTCGAGTTTCCGCTTTGCGCACCGGCAGCGCACCTTCGCGGTCGGGGTCAGCATCGGCCTGGTCACGCTGGACCGGCACACCGGCAGCGTGGCCGAGGCGCTCAGCGCGGCCGACGCGGCGTGCTACGTGGCCAAGGAGGGCGGGCGCAACCGCGTGCAGGTCTACCATCCGCTGGACAGCGTGGTGCAGGCGCGCCATGGCGAGATGGAGTGGGTCAGCCGCGTGCACGCGGCGCTGGCGGCCGGCCGCTTCTGCCTGTTCTCGCAGGAGATCGTGCCGGTTCAGCCGGGCACGGTGCCGGCGGCGGGGCGCCATGTGGAGCTGTTGCTGCGCATGGTCGACGAGCGCGGACGGCTGGTGCCGCCGATGGCCTTCGTGCCGGCCTGCGAGCGCTACAACCTGATGCCGATGATCGACCGCTGGGTGGTCGAGACCGCGTTCGCCACGCTGGCCGGGCGCCAGGCCGAGATCACGACCTGTGCGATCAACCTGTCAGGCTCTTCGCTGGCCGACATCCAGTTCCCGGATTTCGTGCGCGAGCAGGCGCAGCGCTTCGGCATCGCGCTGGACGGCATCTGCTTCGAGATCACGGAGACCGCGGCCATTGCCAACCTGGCGCAGGCCGGCGCGTTCATCATGCAGTTGCAGCAGCTCGGCTGCCGCTTCGCGCTGGACGACTTTGGCGCGGGCATGTCGTCGTTCACCTACCTCAAGCACCTGCCCGCCGCCTACCTGAAGATCGACGGCGGCTTCGTGCGCGACATGCTGGCCGATCCGGTCAACCTGGTGATGGTGGAGGTGATCCAGCGCATCGGCCACGCCATGGGCAAGCAGACCATTGCGGAATTCGTCGAGAACGAGGCAATGCTCGAGCGCTTGCGCGAGCTGGGTGTGGACCTGGCGCAGGGCTATCACATTGCGCCGCCGGTGCCGTTCGCACCGGCCGCCCCGGAGGCCGGCGCGCGGCCGGCCATGGCGCTGGCCGGCTGAGTTGCCGGCACCGTCAGGGAATCAGCGGATCGCGGAAGCCGGTGTCGGCGGCGGGCGGGGTGCCTGCCGGGGCCGGGGTCGGCACGTTGGCCGGCGGCACCGCCTGGCCCTTGGCGTCGCGCCAGGTGTTGTAGGCCCAGTAGGCCGCGCCGGCGACCAGCCCCAGCTTGGACAGCTTCCAGGTCAGGCGCAGCACCGGCACCCGCTTGACCAGCGGCAGCGCCAGCGTCACCGCGGTGCTGAGCAGCGGGTAGTCCTTGGTCAGCCCGACCACCTTCATCCACGAGCCCGGCCGCGCGATCCGCGGCAGCCAGGCACTGACGGTGCCCAGGCGGTGCACGCCGCCGCGCACCGCGTGCAGCGCCTGCAGGCAATCGTGGCGTTCGAGGGCGGCGCGGGTCAGCAGCAGTTCCTTGCGCACCGCGAGCGGCAGGCGCACCTCCTGCGTGAACCGGGGCGCGCGCGGGTATTCGCCCCGTTCGCGAGCGGGCGTGCTGTCGTCAGGGTCGAGTGTGCTCATCGGCGCAGGATCTCCCGGTCTTTGTCGATTTCGGCAAGCGTGGCTTCCAGCATCGGCGGCGCGTTGCGCAGCACGCTGCGGGCGTACGCCAGGCAGACGGCGCACAGCACCAGGTAGAGCACCGTCAGCGCGCCCAGCGCCTGCCAGCGGTAGGTGTCCCAGAACAGGATCGCGATGAGGGCGGTCAGCGTGACCAGGCCCAGCCCGAAGAACGCCAGCCCGAACAAGGCCAGCAGGGCGACCTTCAGCAAGCGTGTGCGCTCCTCGGCCAACTCCACGCTGGCAAGCTCCAGGCGCGTCTGCACCATCGCCACGAGCGAGCCGGCCAGGTTGCGCACGGCGTCGAGGAACTTGGGGGAAGGGGTGGCTTCGCTCATGCGGCTCCGGCGTGAAAGAGCGGTGCGCCGGCATGGCCGTACGCACCTATCCAGCTGGCGGGGCCGGATGACGGCGCCAGGTTGTGTCGGCAACGGCGGGTCGACCATCACAGGCCAACCGCGACAGCGTTACCGGTACACCGGGCGCCCCGGCCATTGGCAACCCGGCGGGCGGGCTGCCGCGATGGCGCGGCCTTGGCGGGCCGCGCCGGATTTGCAGTGCTTACTTGCGGTTGAGCAGCAGACCGATCAGCAGGCCCACGCCGGCCGCCACGCCCACGGCGCGCCACGGGTGGTCGTGCACGTAGTCGTCGGTGGCGCGCGCGGCGGCCTTGCTCTTGGTTACGACGGCGTCTTGCAGGTCCTGGGCCTTTTCCTTGGCTTGCTTGAGCAGGCCCATGCCACGCTCGCGCAGTTCGGCGGCCTTTTCCCCGGTGGTCGAGGCGGCTTGCTTCAGCAGTTCCTCGGCGTCGGACAGAACGGTCTTGACATCGCTCATCAGTTTCTCCTGTTTGCGGGCGGTTGGTTCGGTTTGTGCGGATTCTGACATTTTCTTCGCTCCGAGGCTAACGGCATTTGTCGGTCTGATACTTAGCATATGTGGCGACACGTCGTCGTTTCAAGGCGACGCGCCCGGAACAGGGTTCGCGGCAGCGCGTTCGCTGCGGGTCGAGCTTCCAGTATTGCCAGCATGCACGAAAGCGGGCCTGATGAATGTCAGAGGATGTCTATATGACTACGAGTGATTTTGTAGTGACTTTATATTCGTTTGGGTTGGATATCAATCCAGTTACTCTGGTTCCACCGTGAAATCAGGAGAACAGAACATGGCGTTGCGTCTTGGCGATATCGCCCCGGACTTCGAGCAGGATTCCAGCGAAGGCCGCATCCGCTTCCATGCGTGGCTTGGCGACAGCTGGGGCGTGCTGTTCTCGCACCCGGCCGACTATACCCCGGTGTGCACCACCGAACTGGGCCTTACCGCGCGGCTGAAGGATGAATTCGCCCGCCGCGGCGTCAAGGCGATCGCGCTGTCGGTCGATACCGTGGACTCGCACCGCGGCTGGATCGCGGACATCAACGAGACCCAGGCGACCGAGGTCAACTTCCCGATCCTGGCCGACGCCGACCGCAAGGTGTCGCAGCTCTACGACATGATCCACCCGAACGCGAACGAGACCCTGACGGTGCGCTCGCTGTTCATCATCGACCCGAACAAGAAGGTGCGCCTGATCATCACCTACCCGGCCAGCACCGGGCGCAACTTCAACGAGGTGCTGCGCGTGATCGACTCGCTGCAGCTGACCGACAGCCACAGCGTGGCGACGCCGGGCAACTGGCAGGACGGCGACGACGTGGTGATCGTGCCGTCGCTGAAGGATGAAGCCGTGCTGCGCGAGAAATTCCCCAAGGGCTACCAGGCCGTGCGTCCGTACCTGCGCCTGACGCCCCAGCCCGACAAATGAACACGGCCCCGCCAGGGCGGGGCCGTGTGCAAGGCAGGTGTTGTATCGACGGGGGCAGCCTCGTCGTCTCCTTGGTAGTGTGCTTGGCCCGGCTTCATCGCCGGGCTTTTTTATGCTGCCATCAGAAGAAGGCTTGCAGGCCGGTCTGGGCGCGGCCCAGGATCAGCGCGTGGATGTCGTGCGTGCCTTCGTAGGTGTTGACCACCTCCAGGTTGACCACGTGGCGGATCACGCCGAACTCGTCCGAGATGCCGTTGCCGCCCAGCATGTCGCGCGCCACGCGGGCGATGTCGAGCGACTTGCCGCACGAGTTGCGCTTCATGATCGAGGTGATCTCGACCGCGGCGGTGCCTTCGTCTTTCATGCGGCCCAGGCGCAGGCAGCCCTGCAGGCCCAGCGTGATCTCGGTCTGCATGTCGGCCAGCTTCTTCTGCACTAGCTGGGTCGCGGCCAGCGGGCGGCCGAACTGCTTGCGGTCCAGCGTGTACTGGCGCGCGGTGTGCCAGCAGAATTCGGCGGCGCCCAGCGCGCCCCAGGCGATGCCGTAGCGGGCCGAGTTCAGGCAGGTGAACGGACCCTTCAGGCCCTTCACGCCCGGCATGATGTTCTCTTCCGGCACGAACACCTGGTCGAGCACGATCTCGCCGGTAATCGAGGTGCGCAGGCCGACCTTGCCGTGGATGGCGGGGGCGCTCAGGCCCTTCCAGCCCTTTTCCAGGATGAAGCCGCGGATATCTTCCTTGCCGTCTTCTCCCTGCAGCTTGGCCCAGACCACGAACACGTCGGCGATCGGCGAGTTGGTGATCCACATCTTGGCGCCGGTCAGCTCGTAGCCGCCGTCGACCTTCTTCGCGCGGGTGACCATCGAGCCCGGGTCGGAGCCGTGGTTCGGCTCGGTCAGGCCGAAGCAGCCGATCCACTCGCCGGTGGCCAGCTTGGGCAGGTACTTCTGCTTCTGCGCCTCGGTGCCGAATTCGTAGATGGGAACCATCACCAGCGACGACTGCACGCTCATCATCGAGCGGTAGCCGGAATCGACGCGCTCGACTTCACGCGCGATCAGGCCGTAGCTGACGTAGTTCAGGCCCGGGCCGCCGTATTGTTCGGGGATGGTCGGGCCGAGCAGGCCGAGTTCGCCCATCTCGCGGAAGATCTCGATGTCAGTCTTCTCGTTGCGGAACGACTGCAGCACGCGCGGCATCAGCTTGTCCTGGCAGTACGCCGCGGCGGCGTCGCGCACCATGCGCTCGTCGGCGCTCAGTTGCTGGTCCAGCAGCAGGGGGTCGGCCCAGTGGAATTCGGCGTTGGCAGCCATGCAGGTCTCCTTCGGTAGCGCAGGGGGAAGCGCCGGGCGGGCGGCAGGTATGCCGCGGGTCCGCGCCGGCGGATTTCGTCGTTCGTAACGGGTTCGGTGATCGATCGGCGATCGGTTTGACGATCGTGCGGAGGATTTTTTCGGGATCCTGGTAGTTCCGCATTGCGGAACTGTGTTCCGTTGAATTAGTATATCGCAATGGTCTTGCCACGCAACAGGCAAAACCCTGAACCTCCGCGCCTTTGTGCGATGAACGGACAAGCCCCGACTGGAGCCGCGAACCTTGGCCAACCTGAACCCCGATCCGTCACTTTCCCAGGAACCTGCCGCGGCACCGGTGCGCGACAGCGACCCGAATTTCGTCACCGCGCTGGCGCGCGGCCTGGAGCTGCTGCGCTGCTTCCGCACCGGCGAGGCGATGCTGGGCAACCAGGAGTTCGTGCGCCGCACCGGCTTTCCCAAGGCCACGGTAAGCCGGCTGGCCGGCACGCTGGTGCAGCTTGGCTACCTGCGCTATGACGAGAGCCTGGGCAAGTACGCGCTCGATGCCGGGGTGCTGGCGCTGGGCTACGCCTACCTGTCGGCGTCGGACGTGGTGTCGCTGGCGCGCCCGCACATGCTGGCGTTCGCGCAGTCGTACGGGGTCTCGGTGTCGCTCGGCAAGCGCGAGCGTATGGAGGTGATCTACCTGGAGTCGATCCGTAACGATGCCGGCGTGATGCTCGGGCTTGGCGTCGGCTCGCGGCTGTCGCTGGTGTCGAGTTCGATGGGGCGGGCCTACCTGGCCGCCTTGCCGGCGCCGCGCCGCGAGCGCGTGATGGCCGAGTTCAGCCAGGCTTTCCCGGAGCAATGGAAGCAGCAGGAGGCCGCCACCCGCGCCGCGCTGGCCGAGGCGCAGCAGCGCGGCTATGCCGCGTCGTTCCGCGACTGGCATCCGGCCATCCATGCCTGTGCGGTGGCGTTCCGGCCGGTGGGGGAGAAAGAGCTGCACATGCTGAGCTGCAGTGCTTCCTACGGGGCGGTGGACGAGGCCGTGTTCCACCAGACGCTGGCGCCGGCGCTGCAGACGCTGGCGGCAAGATTGTCCGAGCCGGCGGGCTGAGGCAGCCCGCCGGCCGTACCGCGGTCCCTGCGCACAGGGACAGGGTGGATCAAAGGTCGGTCCGCAGCTTCCACAATTCCGGAAACAGCACCACGTCCAGCATCTTGCGCAGGTAGCTGACGCCTTCGGTGCCGCCGGTGCCGCGCTTGAAGCCGATCACCCGCTCGACCGTGGTCACGTGGCGGAAGCGCCATTGCCGGAACGCGTCTTCCAGGTCGACGAACTTCTCGCCCAGTTCATAGAGTTCCCAATGCGCGCCGGGGTTGCGATAGACCTCGAGCCACGCCGCCTCGACCGACGCGTTGTACGCGGTCGGCTGGGTCCAGTCGCGCTCGACGCAATCGGCGTCGATGGCAAAGCCGCGCCGCGCCATCAGCCGGATCGCCTCGTCGTACAGCGACGGCGTCTTCAGCGCGGCCTCGACCAGCGCCAGGTGTTCCGGCCGATGCGCATGCGGCCTGAGCATGGCGGCGTTCTTGTTGCCCAGGATGAACTCGATCTCGCGGTACTGGTACGACTGGAAGCCCGACGACATGCCCAGGTAGGGCCGCATCGCCGAGTATTCCGGCGGGGTCATGGTGGCCAGCACGTTCCAGGCCTGCACCAGCTGGTCCATGATGCGCGACACGCGCGTCAGCATCTTGAACGCCGGCGGCAGGCTGTCGCCCTTGACCGACTCGCGCGCGGCGCGCAGCTCGTGCAGCATCAGCTTCATCCACAGCTCGGTGGTCTGGTGCTGCACGATAAACAGCATTTCGTTGTGGTCCGGCGACAGCGGATGCTGCGCGCTCAGGATCTGGTCCAGGCCGAGGTAGTCGCCATAGCTCATGTCCCTGGCGAAATCCATCTGCGCGCCGTGCCAGTCGTCGCCCTGCGGCGTGGCTGCCGGCGCCGCGCCGGAGAAGGGGCATCCCTTGAATTCGCTCATGATGCGCTCCCGGTCAGGTTACCTGGCCGCGCGTCTGGAAGCGCGCGTCGCGATAGGCGCCGCTGTCCAGCACGTCGCGCAGGATTTCCACAGCATCCCACACCTCGGCGAAGCTGGTGTAGAGCGGGGTGAAGCCGAAGCGGGCGATGCGCGGCTCGCGGTAGTCGCCGATCACGCCGCGCTCGATCAGGGCCTGCACCAGGGCATAGCCCTCCGGATGCTCCAGGCTGACCTGGCTGCCGCGGCGTGCGTGCTCGCGCGGCGTCACCAGCGTCAGCGGGTGATGGCCGCAGCGGGCTTCCACCAGCGCGATGAACAGGTCGGTCAGCTGCAGCGACTTGGCGCGCAGCGCCTGCATGTCGGTCTGCGCGAAGATGTCCAGGCCGCATTCGACCAGCGCCAGCGACGTGACCGGCTGCGTGCCGCACAGGAAGCGGCGCACGCCCTCGACCGGGCGGTACTGCGGATCCATCGCAAAAGGAGCGGCGTGGCCCCACCAGCCCGACAGCGGCTGCCAGAAGGCATCGCGCAGCGCCGGCGCGACCCAGACGAAGGCGGGCGAACCCGGGCCGCCGTTCAGGTACTTGTAGGTGCAGCCGATGGCGTAGTCGGCCCCGGCCGCCTTCAGGTCGACCGGCACGGCGCCGGCCGAATGGCACAGGTCCCACACCGTCAGCGCGCCGCGGGCATGGGCCAGCTCGGTCAGCGCGCCCATGTCGAGCATCTCTCCGGTCTTGTAGTTGACGTGGGTCAGCATCAACACCGCGGTATCGGCGCCGACGGCGGCGTCGATCTCGGCCGGCGAGTTCACCAGCCGCAGCGAGTAGCCCTGCTGCAGCAGGTCGGCCAGGCCCTGCGCGATATACAGGTCAGTGGGAAAGTTGCTGGCCTCGGAGACGATCACCTTGCGCGCCGGGTCGCGCGTCTGCTGCACACGCAGCGCCGCGGCCAGCACCTTGAACAGGTTGATCGAGGTGGTATCGGTGACCACCACTTCATCGTGGCCCGCGCCCACCAGCGGCGCCAGCTTGTTGCCCAGGCGCTGCGGCAGGTCGAACCAGCCGGCGGTATTCCAGCTGCGGATCAGGCCGTCGCCCCATTCCTCGGCCACCACCTGGGCGGCGCGCGCGGCGGCGGCGCGCGGGCGGGCGCCGAGCGAATTGCCGTCGAGGTAGATCACGCCCTGGGGCAGCGCGAACTGGTCGCGCAGCGGGCGCAGCGGGTCTTGCTGGTCGAGCCGGATACAGTGCTCGCGGTCAATGGTCGTCATGTCGTGCAGAAAGGCCAGGCGGGTTCGGGAAAGGTTCAGTCGAGGCTGCGCAGCACCGCGCGCACCGGGCTGGCATCCAGCCCGGCAAAGCGCAGCGGCAGCGCGATCAGTTCATAGTCGCCGGCATCGACCTGGTCCAGCACGATGCCTTCCAGGATCGCCAGGCCATGGCGGCGCACGGCGTTGTGCGCGTCCATGGTCTTGGAATCCTGCGGATCGAGCGAGGGCGTGTCGATGCCGACCAGCTGCACGCCGTGCGCGGCCAGCAGCGCGATGGTGTCGGGCGACACCGCGCAAAAGCCGGGATCCCACTGTGCCAGCGGCGCCTGGCGGTAGGTACGCAGCAGCACCCGCGGCGGCAGCGCCTCGAGCGCGTGCTCGACATGGTGCGGCTGTACCAGCGGCGCGGCGCCGATGCAGTGGATCACGCGGCACGGGCCCAGGTAGGGCGCCAGCGGCACGGCGCCGATCGGCGCGCCGTCGGCGGCGTAGTGCAGCGGCGCGTCCGCATGCGCGCCGGTGTGCGGCGAAAGCGTGATGCGGCCGACATTGACCGGGCAATGCGCGTCGATCTGCCAGGCCGGCTGCTGCTGGAACGGTGTATCGCCAGGCCACACCGGCGTGGCGGGCGACAGCGGCGGGCTGATGTCCCACAGCCGGCGCGGGTCGGGATTGGGGGCGGTCATGGGTTGCGCGGCGCCGTCCGTGGGCGCCGTTTCTGTGTGCCTCGATGTCGGGAATCATAGTCAAAATCGGCGACAAGAGGCTTGCTAAATGGCCCGTCATCCGGCCTGTGTTTCGCATAGAATGCGAAAAATTGCCGATTAATCGAAGGAAATTCGAATGAACCTCGATCCCACCGATCTGCGCATCCTGACTTGCCTACAGGAGAACGGCCGCATCAGCAACCAGGACCTGGCCGACCGCGTGGCGCTGTCGCCGTCGGCGTGCCTGCGCCGGGTCCGGCTGCTGGAAGAGTCAGGGGTGATCGGCGGCTATCGCGCCTGGTTCGATGCCGAGCAACTGGGGCTGGAGCTGGAGGCGATCGTGCAGGTGTCGATGCGCCATGACGCGGAGGGCTGGCACGACACTTTTATCGCCGCGGTGCAATCGTGGCCGGAAGTGCTGTCGGCTTACATCATCACAGGCGACAGCAACTACATCCTGCGCGTGCAGGCGCGCAACCTGAAGCACTATTCGGATTTCATCGTCAACCGGCTGTACCGTACTCCGGGCGTGATGGATATCCGCTCGAATATCGTGCTGCAGCGGATCAAGGTAGACAGCTCGCCGCTGGCGATCCTGAAGTCGGCCGCTGAAGCCTAGCGCTGCGTGTGCAGCGCGATCAGCTGCCGCAGGGTTTCCTTCAGCTGCGCGCCCTGGCGGACACCGAAGTCATCCAGCACCGCGCGCTCGTGCTGCGCGGCGCGCTCGAGCAGCGGCTGCACTAGCGCCAGGCCGCGCGGCGTGATCGAGACCAGCGCCTGGCGGCGGTCGGTCTTGCCGGCGCGGCGCAGGACCAGGCCGTCGTGCGCCATGCGGTCGACCAGCTTGGTCAGCGTGGGCTGCTTGGTCAGCGTGATTTCCGCCAGCGCGCCGACGGTGCAGTCGGGACGGTCCGCGAGCGTGGCCAGCACGCGCCATTCCTGCACGGACAGGCCGCTGGCCTCGACCTCGCGATGGAACTCGCCCGAGATCAGATGGCTGGCGCGCGCCAGCAGGTAGGCCAGGTAGCCGTCGACAAAGGGCTGGGACGAAGGGACTGCCGGCAGGTCCGCCATGATGGGGCAGGGGCTGTTCAGAGATCGAGCGGGGCGGTGGTGGTGAACTGGCCGCCCTGGAATATCAGCGGGCCATCCTTGCCATCGAGCACGCCGCAGCGCTCCACTTCACCGACAAAGATGACGTGGTCGCCCTCGTCGTAGCGGCTGCGGTTGTGGCATTCGAACCAGGCCAGCGCATTCGACAGGATCGGCAGGCCGGTGGCCGAGAGCCGGTAGTCGACGCCGGCGAAGCGGTCACCCTTGAGCGTGGCGAAGCGCTGGCACAGGTCGAGCTGCGAGGCCGACAGCACGTTGATGATGTAGTGGGTGCCATCGCGGAACATCGGCAGGCTGTTGGCACGCGTGGCCATGCTCCACAGCACCAGCGGCGGCTCCAGCGACACCGAGTTGAACGAGCTGGCGGTGATGCCGATGAACGGCGGCGCGCCGGCCGCAACCGATTCGTTGCTGGCGCGCGTGGTAATCACCGTGACGCCGGTCGCGAACTGCGACAGGGTGCGGCGGAAGTGCATCGCATCGAAGTCGGGGGCGGCGGCTACGTTGGCGATCCGTGGCTGGGCCTCAGGCATGCCCATGGGGGCTCCACTGGAGTTCATGAAATTTCATATATATTATTCGCGCCAGGGGCGGCGAGTTCAAGTCCGGCGCCGCAGGCGCTGGCCGGTGCACAAAAAAGCCCCGGCGGCCCGCCCTATTGAACAAGAGGCGAACAAGAAGCGAACAACAAGCCAACAACAAGCAGCAGGAGACAAGCGCATGCTCATCGAGCAGATCGAACACCGCTGGCTGGCGGCGTTCCGCCGCACGCTGGAACTCTGTGCCCTGCGGCACGGGGATGTCGTGGGAATTGTAACGGAGTCCCAATCCCGCCCTGTCAACGTGGCCTTGGCCGAGCTGGCCGTGCAGTCGCTTGGCGCCACCCCGGTGCGCATTCAGGTGCCGACCCCGGCGCTTGCGGCCCCGGCGCCGGTGCGCTCAACCGGTGCCAGCGATGCCTTGCAGCATCTGGCCCCGGTGCTGGCGGCATTGTCGCGCTGCCAGCTGGTGCTCGACTGCACCGTCGAAGGCTTGCTGCACGCCCCTGAGCTGCCGCAGATCCTGCGCGGCGCCGACGGCGTGGTGCCGCGCATGCTGATGGTCAGCAACGAGCATCCCGAGATCCTGGAGCGCTGCCAGCCCGATCCGTCGCTGGAGACCACCGTGCGCGCGGCCATGAAGCGCCTGCGCGGCGCGCGCGAGATGCGCGTGCATTCGGCCGCCGGCACCGAGCTGCGCATCGGCCTTGCCGAGGCGCGCGTGGGCGGCGTCTGGGGCTTCTGCAACAAGCCCGGCCAGGTTTCGCACTGGCCCGGCGGGCTGTGCCTGGCGTTTCCGGCCGGGCGCCAGGTCAACGGCACGCTGGTGCTGGCGCCGGGCGACGTCAACCTGACCTTCAAGACCTATCTGCGCGACACCGTGGTGTGCCATATCGAGGACGACTATATCGTCGCGGTCGAGGGGCAGGGTGTCGACGCCGACATGATGCGCGGCTACTACCAGGCCTGGGCCGACCGCGAAGGCACGCGCGACGCCTACGCGGTCTCGCATGTGGGCTGGGGCCTGAACCGGATGGCGCGCTGGGACGCGATGACGTTCTACGACAAGCGCGATTGCAACGGCACCGAGCTGCGCGCGTTCGCCGGCAACTTCCTGTTCTCGACCGGCGCCAACGAGATCGCCGGGCGGCATACGCTGGGCCACTTCGACCTGCCGCTGCGAAACTGCACGGTTTCGCTCGACGGCCGCAACGAGGTCGAGGCCGGCACGCTGGTGGAGGACGCCGCATGAGCGCCGCCGCGACCACGCAGCGCCACGCCAACGGCATTGCCACGCTGGCCTGGGGCGACGGGCCGGTAGCGGTGGTGATGCTGCATGGCATTGGCGGCGGCAAGGCCGCCTGGCCGGCGCAGGGCGAGACCCTGGCGCAGGCCGGTTACCGCGCCCTGGCGTGGGACATGCCCGGCTACGGCGACAGTGCCCTGATCGACCCCTACGACTTCGACGGACTGGCGCGGGCGCTGACGCCCGTGATGCTGTTCGAACGCGACGCCGGCCGGCGCGTGGTGCTGCTGGGCCACAGCATGGGCGGCATGGTGGCGCAGCAGGCTTGCGCGGCCACGCCGGCGCTGGTCGACGGCATGGTGCTGTCCGGCACCTCGCCCGCCTTCGGCAAGGGCGATGGCCCGTGGCAGCGCGAGTTCATCGCCGCGCGCACCGCGCCGCTGGATGCCGGCAAGACCATGGCGCAGATGGCGGCCGGGCTGGTGCGCACCATGGTCGCCCCCGATGCCGACGCGCAGGCCGTCTCCTTCGCCACCGCGGTGATGGCGGCGGTGCCGGCGCCCACCTACCGCGCCGCGCTGGGTGCGCTGGTGCGCTTCAACCAGCGCGACGCGCTGGCCCGCATCGCGGTGCCGGTGCTGGCGCTGGCCGGCCAGCACGATACCAACGCCGCGCCCGAGGTGATGCAGCGCATGGCGCAGCGCATTGCCGGCGCCGAGTACCGCTGCCTGCCCGACGTGGGCCACCTGGCCTGCATGGAGCGCCCCCGGCTGTTCAACGACGCGGTGCTGGACTTCCTGCGGCGGCGCTTTCCCTTGCACTGAAGCGCGCCGCCTTCCGGCAACGCCCATAGAAGAAACCGCCGCCGCGCCGCCCCCTTTCCATCCACCGGCGCGAGCAGGCAAAACAGGAGACGCGACATGCCATCCGGCCAGCTCGACTTCATTCCCGCCGTCGGTACGGCGGACTTCTCTGCGGAACAGGCGCAATGGCTGACGCTGGTCAACCGCCTGGGCCGCGAGCGCTTCGCTCCGCGCGCCGCCACCTGGGACCGCGAGGCCAGCTTTCCCTTCGCCAACTATGACGACCTGCGCGAGGCCGGCCTGCTGGCCTTGTGCGTGCCGCGGGCGTTTGGCGGCGCGGGCGCCGACTTTGCCACCTACTGCATGGTCGGCGCCGAGATCGGCCGCTTCTGCGGCGCCACCGCGCTTACGTACAACATGCATATCTGCTCGACCATGTGGACCGGCGTGCTGTCCGATGGCATCGACATGACGCCGGCACAGCGCGACGAACACCAGGCCCGCCGCGAACTGCATTTCGCGCGGGTGGTGCGCGACGGCGCGGTCTACGCGCAGCCGTTCTCCGAAGGCTCGGCCGCCGCCGCCGGCAAGGCGCCGTTCGGAACCACCGCGCGCAAGGTCGACGGCGGCTGGGTGCTGAACGGGCGCAAGATCTTCGCCTCGCTGTCGGGCGCGGCCGACTACTACGGCATCCTGTGTACCGAGGACCGCGGCGACCAGCATCCGGACATGCGCGACACGCTTTACATCGCCGTGCCCGGACAGGCGGACGGGCTCACCGTGACCGGCGACTGGGACCCGATGGGCATGCGCGGCACGGTGTCGCGCACGCTGCTGCTCAAGGACGTGTTCGTGCCTGACCACGAGCAGCTGATGCCGCGCGGGGTCTACCACCGCGCCGCGCAGACCTGGCCGGCGATGTTCTTCACGCTGTCGCCGACCTACCTCGGCGTCGCGCAGGCGGCGTATGACTTCACCGTGCAATACCTGCGCGGCGAGGTGCCGGGGCAGCCTCCGGTCAAGCGCCGCATGTACCCCACCAAGCAGATCGCGGTGGCGCAGATGCGCATCCAGCTGGAGACCATGCGCTCGATCTTCTGGCGCGCGATCCACGAAGCCAAGCCCAACCCGTCGAAGGACGAGCGCCTGCGCCTGTACGCCGCGCACTACACGGTGATGGAAGGCGCCAACGACATCGCCCGGCTGGCGATCCGCACCTGCGGCGGCCAGTCGATGCTCAAGGACCTGCCGCTGGAGCGGCTCTACCGCGATTCGCGCTGCGGCGCGCTGATGCTGCCGTGGACCGCCGAGCTGATCCTCGACCGCATGGGCCGCGAGACCCTGTACGAATCCGGCGAGCGCGACGAATGAGCGCCCGGGCCATCCGCGCCGGTGCCGCCGGGCTGGGCGCGCTGCCGGCCATGCTGCATGGCCATGCCGAGGTGGCGCCGGGCCGGCCGGCGTTGCACTACCTGGGCCGCACCTTCACCTACGGCAAGCTGTGGCGGCGCGTGGAGCGCGCCAGCGCCCACCTGGCCGCAACCTGGGGTATATGCGCCGGCGACCGCGTCGGCACGCTGTGCCTGAACCACGAGCTGCAGCTGGTGCTGCTGTTCGCCTGCGCCCGCGTCGGGGCCATGTTCGCGCCGCTGAACTACCGGCTGGCGCCCGCCGAGCTGCGAGCGATCGCGGCCCACGCGCAGCTGGCCGTGTTGTTCCATGATGCGGCCCATGAAGCGCTGGCGCGCGAGGCCGGCGGCGATTGCCGGCTGGTGCCCATCGACCGGCTGGTCGACCATCCGGCGCCGTCCGGCGTGATCCATGCCGCGGTGCCGGACCACGCGCCGCTGCTGCTCGCCTATACCTCCGGCACCACCGGCAAGCCCAAGGGCGCGGTGCATAGCCAGGCCGGCTTGCTGGCCAATGCGCGCGCCAGCTGGTGGGCGCATGGCATGAGCGCGGACGATCACGTGCTGTCGGTGCTGCCGCTGTTCCATGTCG
The DNA here is from genome assembly GCF_014191175.1 of Cupriavidus alkaliphilus. NCBI lineage: Bacteria > Pseudomonadati > Pseudomonadota > Betaproteobacteria > Burkholderiales > Burkholderiaceae > Cupriavidus > Cupriavidus alkaliphilus. The sequence continues at coordinate 560,142 of NZ_JACHWE010000001.1, forward strand.
GCGGGCTGTGCATCCAGACGCTGCCGGCGCTGCTGGCCGGCGCGCGCGTCACGCTGCATGACCGCTTTGCGCCGCAGGCGTGGCTGGACGCGGTGGCCGCGGCGCGGCCGAGCCTGTCGCTGATGGTGCCGGCCACGCTGCGCGCGGTGCTGGAGCATCCGGGCTGGCCCGAAGCCGACCTGGCGGCGTTGCGCGGGGTGATGGCGGGATCTTCGACCATTCCGCGCTCGTATATCGACGCGTTCCACGCGCGCGGCGTGCCGCTGGGACAGGTCTATGGCGCCACCGAGACCGGGCCGGTATCGGTGGTGCTGAAGCTGGAACAGGCCATGGCGCGCCCCGGCTACGCCGGCTGGCCGCAGCCCGAGGCCGAAGTGCGGCTGGCCGGCACCGACGGCGACGAGGTGGCGCCGGGCGCGGTCGGCGAGCTGTGGGTGCGTGGGGCCAATGTCATGGCGGGCTACTGGAACCAGCCCGACAGCGGGCTGCCGGGCGGCTGGTTCCGTTCCGGCGACCTCGCGCACCGCGATGCCGAGGGCTGCATCGAGGTGGTGGGCCGCAGCAAGGACATGATCATCTCGGGCGGCGAGAACATCTATCCTGCCGAGATCGAAAACGTGCTGGTCGGCCTGCCCGGCGTGCAGGAATGCGCGGTGGTCGGCGTGGCCGATGCGCGCTGGGGCGAAGTGCCGGTGGCGGTGATCGTGCCGGCGCCGGGCGCGCCGCGCGGCGCGCTGGCGGCCGGACCGCTGCGCGAGCTGCTGGCCGCGCGCATCGCCCGCTTCAAGCTGCCGCGCGAGGTAGTGCTGATGGAGGACCTGCCGCGCAGCGCGCTGGGCAAGGTGCTCAAGCCGCAATTGCGCGCGCTGCTGGAGGCACGGCGCGGGCCCGGCTGAATCCGCTGCAAGCGCGCCGATCTGCGCTTATGCTTGAGGCCTGGCAAGACAGACGACTACGCAAGGGAGCAGCGCAAATGGAACACGGATTGGAAACCGCCACACTGGGCGGCGGATGCTTCTGGTGCCTGGAAGCGGTCTACCAGCAGGTCGAAGGCGTAGTCGCGGTCGAGTCCGGCTACACCGGCGGACATGTCGACCGCCCGACCTACCAGCAGGTCTGCGAAGGCGATACCGGCCACGTCGAAGTGGTGCGCGTCAGCTTCGATCCGTCGGTGATCAGCTACCGCGAGATCCTCGAGATCTTCTTCGCCATCCACGACCCGACCACGCCGGACCGGCAGGGCAACGACGTGGGGCCGCAATACCGCTCGGCCATCTTCACGCACTCGGAGGCGCAGCGCGCAACGGCCGAATCCGTGATGGAAGAGCTGGCTGCCGCCAAGGTGTTCGATGCGCCAATCGTGACGCAGGTCGAGCCCGAACAGCCGTACTGGCGCGCCGAGGCCGGCCACCAGAACTACTACCAGGACCATCCCAGCCAGGGCTACTGCGCGTTCGTGATTTCGCCCAAGCTGGCCAAGTTCCGCAAGCAGTTCGGCGCGAAGCTGCGCAAGTAAGGCGCGGAGCCGGCACGCCGGCGCGGTCAGCGCTCCAGCCGCGCCACGATGGCCTCGGCCAGCCGCGCGCAGCTCAGCGGGGCGCAGCCTTCGGCGTTGTTGCTGACGATGACGATGGCGGGCTGCCCCGCGCGCAGCGTGTGCGCCACCACGTCGGCAATCTCGTGGCGGGTGCCGCGATCGTCGTCGACGATGCGGTCGAACGGCGCGTAGCGTTTCTCCGCGTAGGCGTAGGGGCGGCCGGCATGCAGCATCCAGCGCAGTACCAGCGGGCCCGCCGCGGCCTCGTCCATCAGCGCCTGCGCCGCGGCCTGGCGCGGCACCGGCGGCAGCCGGTCGCGCGCCGACAGGCAGAAGCGCACGCCGTGGCGGCGCAGCAGGCGGATATAGCGCGGCGTCAGCAGGGCCGGGTCGCGCAGCTCGACGGCATAGGCGGCGTGCGGCGTCAGTGCCGGATCCAGCGCCGGCAGCGCGCCGAGGAAGGCGTCTAGCCGCTCCAGGAATACCGCACTGTCGGCCAGCGGCCCCATCGGCGACAGCTGGAACAGCAACGGCCCGCACTTGTGGCCCAGGCCGCTGGTGGCCGGCACGATGAAGTCGCGCGCCGCGATCTCCGCATCCAGGAAGGCGGCGTTGGCCAGCCGGCCGGCACCGTCCGGGCCGCGCAGCCACGCGTCGCAGACGCTGGCCGGGGCCTTGACCAGGAAGCGGAAGCCCTCCGGCACCTGCGCCGCGTACGACAGGTAATCGGCCAGCGGGATCGGCCCGTAGAAGCCGCGGTCGATGCCGGCCGCGCGCAGCAGCGGGTGGCGCGAATAGGCGGCAAGGCCTTTGCGCGACAGCAGGCTGTCGCTGTACTCGCCGTCGTAGACCAGCCCATTCCAGCCGGGATAGGCCCAGGAAGAGGTGCCGAAATACAGGTGCGGCGGCAGCCGCGCGGCCAGCGCCGCCAGTGCCGGCGCGGCCGGAAACGGCTGCACGCTCTTGCCGCGCGCCGGTTTGCCCGGGGAGTCGGGTCGGGCGGCCACGCCGGCTGGCGCCGCGGGCTGCCCGGGAGGGGCTGCGGGGGCGGGCAGGGGCAGCCCGCCAAAGAGGTCTTCAGTCAATCGTCTCGGTTGCCTTCAGTCGTTGCCGCCGATGGGCTGGTCATAGATATAGCGGCGCGACCACGGCAGCGAGTCGGCGTGCAGCCCTGCCTTGTGGCACACCACCTGGTAGATCGACATCTTCTCGGTTTCGAAGGCGTGCGCGCAGCCGGCCAGGTAGACGCGCCAGATGCGGTATTTCTTCTCGCCCACCATGCTGCGAATGGTATCGCCGCGCGCCTCGAAGTTGTCGGCCCAGTGGTGCAGCGTGCGCGCGTAGTGCCGGCGCAGCAGCTCGACGTCGAAGGCTTCCAGGCCGCCTTGCTGCAGCGTGCGCAGCACCAGCCCGATATGCGGCAGTTCGCCCTGCGGGAATACGTAGCGGTCCATGAACTCGGCGCCGTCCATCGGCGTGGCGCCATTGTCGGGGTCGGGCGAGGTGATGCCGTGGTTCATGGCGAAGCCGTCGTCGGCCAGCAGCTCGCGGATGCGGCCAAAGTAGCCGGGCAGGTTGTCCTTGCCCACATGCTCGAACATGCCGACGCTGGTGATGCGGTCGAAGGTGCCGGTGGTGTCGCGGTAGTCTTGCAGCCGGATCTCGATGCGGTCGGACAGGCCCGCGGCCTTGACGCGCTCGGTGGCCAGGTCGAACTGGTTCTGCGACAGCGTGATACCCACGCAGCGCGCGCCGAACTTCTGCGCCGCGCGCAGCACCAGCGCGCCCCAGCCGCAGCCGATATCCAGCAGCGTCTGGCCCGGCTCCAGCCGGATCTTGGTCAGGATGTGGTCGATCTTCTTGATCTGCGCGGTGCCCAGGTCTTCGTCGCCGTGTTCGAAGTAGGCGCAGGAATAGACCATGTTGGGGTCGAGCCAGAGCTGGTAGAAGTCGTTGGAGACGTCGTAGTGGTACTGGATCGACTCTCTGTCTTGCTGCTTGGTATGCGAGAAGTGCTGCGCCACCTTGTACAGCGCCCCGCCGGCGCGCCGCGTGGCCGCGGCCGAGAAGCCGTAGCCCACCTTGATGATGTCCGCCAGCCGGCCGTCGAAATCGATCTTGCCCTGGACGTACGCCTCGCCCAGGTTGTCCAGGCTGGGGGTCAGCAGCAGCGGCAGGGCTGCGGCTTCGCGCACGGTCAGCGTCACCACCGGCTTGTCGAATTGCCCGAGCGGGTATTCGGCGCCATTCCACAGCCGCAGGCTGACCGGAAGATTGGCGTTCTCGCGCAGGTCGGCGATCCAGTTGTCGAGTTGCTTTTCCAGGGTTTGCTTGAAAAACATGCGCTTCACCTCCCGATGGTTGCGGCACACGCTTCGGCGGACGCATCCGGCAAGGAAAAACTGCGCGCAAACCTTGCCCGATCCGTCGCGAGCGCTGCAAGAAAAGAGTAGCCAAGCGACGCCTGTCTCACTTTAGTCCAATTCCGCAGCCCGTGCAGCGCACCGCCGGAAGACCCTGCCGTCGTCCCGGGAGAGGCGTAGACGCATCAGCGCGGACGCGCGCGGCGTCCGCGGCCCGGCTCAGGGCGACAGTCGCACGATCTGCCAGCCGGTGCCCGGCTGGACCCGGTAGGCGATGCGGTCATGCAGGCGCGATGGCCGCCCCTGCCAGAATTCCAGCGCGGTCGGCACCAGGCGGTAGCCGCCCCAGTAGGGCGGGCGCGGCGGGTTCTCGCCGAACTTGCTGCGGTATTCCTGCTCGCGCTGCTCCAGCACGTCGCGGCCGGGTACCTCCCGGCTCTGCGCGGAAGCCCAGGCGCCCACGCGCGAGCCCAGCGGACGCGTAGCGAAATAGGCGTCGCTTTCGTCCTCGGAAACCTTCTCGACGCGGCCTTCGACGCGCACCTGGCGCTCCAGCTGGACCCAGTGGAACAGCAGCGCTGCGCGCGGGTTTGCCGCCAGGTCCAGACCCTTGCGGCTTTCATAGTTGGTGAAGAAGGTGAAGCCGCGGTCGTCGATGCCCTTGAGCAGCACGATGCGCGCCGAGGGCTGGCCGTCGGCGTCGACCGTGGCCAGGGTCATGGCGTTGGGTTCAGGCAGCTTGGCTGTGACGGCCTCGTCGAACCAGCGCTTGAACTGGCTCATGGGGTCGGGGGCCACGTCGGATTCGGACAACGCGCCCAGCACATAGGTGCGGCGCAGGTCGGCAAGTTGGGTCATGTCGCAATCATCAGGGAGTCGGTCCGGAGGCGCGGTGCGCCCGGGGGGCGGGGGGCGCGGGTCCGGTTGATTCGAGTATAGCGAATGCATCGGGGGCCGCATTTGCGTGGCGACAAGCCCGGCCAGCGGTTGCCGGTGCGTCACCCGCCGGCAGTCGGTTGCGCCGGCGGCGCCAGCGCCTTGCGCCCCTGGCGCCGCGAATAGTAGCCGGCCGCGCCCATCGCGCCCGCCATTGACAGGAAGATCGGCAGCATGCCCAGCGCCGTGCCGACCACGCCGAAGGTAAGCGGCCATACCACCTGGCTGGTGTTGAGCACCGCCGAGCGCAGGCCCAGCGCCTCGCCCGCGCGGCCGTGCGGCGACGCGGTGTGCAGGATGTTCATGACATTGGGCTGGGCGCTGCCCAGCGCCAGGCCCAGCACGAAGGCCAGTGCGCACATCAGCCAGAAGTGCGCGGCGAAGGGATAGGCCAGGTAGGCCAGCGCACCCACCAGCAGGGCGGCGCGGATGATCTTCCATTCCGACAGCCGGCGCGACACCGCCGGCATCGCCACCCGGATGGCAAAGGTGGCGAAGGCGAAAGCGCCCAGCACCCAGCCGATCGACGACGGCGACAGCCCGATGCGCGAGCCCTGGATCGGGATCAGGAACGCGTGCAGGTCCCACGCGGCCGACAGCACCGCGCTGGCGACGAAGACCGCGCGCAGTTCGGGATGCTGCAGCAGGTCGAGCGTGGAGTGCCGGGTACCGTCCTCGATGGCGATGCGCCCGGCGTTGCCGCCGCGCGCGGGCAGCCGCGGACGCACCCATTGCAGCCCGGCCTGGCCGGCCAGCGCCACCGCCACCAGCACCGCGAAGGCGGGGCGGAAGCCCGCATGCTCGATCACGTAGCCCATTGCCACCGGCCCGAGCGTGCCGGACACCGACAGCCCCAGCGCATGCCAGGTGTAGTTGCGCAGCCGGGTGGCATCGGTCGAGACCTGCCCGATCAGCAGCTGCATCGCCACCTGGACCAGCATGAAGCCGACCCCGATCAGCGCGCACGACAGGTACAGCGCGTCCAGCTCGTGCCACAGCGCCGGCAGCAGCGTGCCGGCCACCACCATCAGCGAGCCCGCCATCATCGGCTTGCGCGGGCCGATCTGGTCGATGCGCTTGCCGGCGCGGATCGCCAGCAGCATCGGCAGCAGCGCGTACAGCGACATCAGCACGCCCAGCGTGACGGTGGAGGCCTTGAGGGAAATCGCGAACAGCGACACCACCACGCGGCTGGCATTGAAGGCCACGTGGTTGCACACCGTCAGTGCGATCAGCCAGGTGATCGGCGGGACGGCGGCATGCGTCAGCGTCATGGGGCGGGGCGGAGCGTGGTGGACCGCGCCTGATGCCGGCGGGGAGCCGTACCAGACGGGGCAAATCAGGAAAAAGGGCCGCAAAACAGGCAGCAAAAACAAAGGCGGCCGCAGCCGCGCCTTCTCAAGGATGCCACACGGGCGGGCCCGCGTCGCAGCCAATGCTTGCCATGCTTAAGCTTCTTGTAAATGGCCGTTTAATTATGCGCCTGAGCGCGGCGCGGCACAACGACAAGGTGCGTCAACTTGCCGCAGCGGCGCCAAGTGTTGCGATTTTGTTTAAACGGCGCGGGCCCCGGGTGGCGTGTGGGTCTATCCGCCCTGGTAGAACGACCCGTCGTTGCTGGGGCGCTGCGGCGCGCGCTCGTTGGCCGGGCGCTGCGGCGGGCGCTGGACGGCGGGACGGGACGGCTCGTTCCGGCTGGCAGCGGGGGCCTTTCCGGCACGGGCTTCGGCCGCGGGCTGGCCGGGGCGCGTGGCCGTGGCATCCGCGCCGGGCCGGCCTGTGTCCGTCGCGCCGGTGGCGTCGGCGGGCGCCGCCGCGGCCTTCGGGTCCTTGTAGGTCTTGCCGGGCGGTGGCGCGGTGGGGCGCTTGCGCAGTTCGGCCAGCAGCCTGGCGCACTGCGTGTCGTCGCCCCCAGGCGAAAGGTCGAGCAGCGGCAGCACCGCGGTGGCGACCGGCGCCAGCAGCGCCAGCGAGAGCGCGCCGCCGGCGCGCAGTGCCAGCACGCCGATATCGGGGCTGACGCGCGGGTTCTTCATGGTGCCGCCGACATACAGCGGCGAGCGCAGCGAGAAGATGCGCAGGCCCTTCGAGTCGGGGTGGATGGTCAGCGCCAGCCGCTCGCTGCGCAGGTCGATGCCGCCGGTGGTCTCGATCACCGCGTCCTGGGTGTCGAGCACGAAGGTGCGCGCGCGCGCCACCCCGTCGGTCATGGCGAAGTCGCTGACGCCGCAGTTGATCTGGACCGGCTTGTCGCCGAACAGCTTCGACACCACCAGGCTGCCGACATTCAGGCCGATCGCCTCGAGCAGGAACTTGCTGACCGTGCCGTTCTCGACCAGCAGCCGCGCCTCGCCGTTGGACGAGCCCAGCAACGCCGCCACGGAATTGCCGGTGGCCGACAGCTTGGCGCTGCCGTTGAGTTCGCCGATGCTGGCGCGCATCAGGTCGATGGTCGGGAACAGCTGCTTGAGCTTCATGCGCCGCGCCTTCAGGTCGACCATTGCGCCCATGGGCTCGCGCTTGCCGTCGAGCCGCACCGTCGACACCAGGTTGCCGCCCGCCACGCCAAAGTTGAGCGGGTCCAGCAGCAGCACGCCGTCTTGCAGCTTCAGGTGCGTGACCAGGTCGGTGATCGGCAGCTCGACATCGCGGATGATGCGCTTGCCGGTGAAGTGCACGTCGGCGTCGATCTCGTCCCAGCGCTCGGTGCGGAACGGCGCCACCGGCAGCGCCTTGTCCGCCGGCTGGGCCACCGGGCTGTCCTTGGCCGGGCGGCCGGGCTTGGCGTCGGCACCGATCAGCGGGGCCAGGTCGACGAAGCGCAGCTGGTTCGAAACCAGGTTGCCGGCCAGCAGCGGGCGCGGATCGCGCTTGGTGAAGGTGAGCGTGCCGGACAGGTCGCTGCCGCCGACGCGGCCGGTGAACTTCTGGTACTCGTAGATCGAGCCCTCCTTGCGCAGCGTCGCCATCAGCCGGCCACGGGTCTGGTACGGCGGCGTCGACGGCAGCACCACGCCGGTCAGCGCGTAGAGCTTCGCCATGCTGTCGCCGGCCAGGGTCAGGTGCACGTCCAGCGCCGCCAGGTGCGCCGGATTGGTGACCGTGCCTTCGATCTGGGCGCGCGTGGTGCCCACGCGCACATCCGCCTGGATCGGGAACGGCACGTCGGTATTGCGCAGGCTCAGCACCGTGCCGGCCTTGCCGCTGGCGTTGATGGTGGCCTCGTTGTAGCGCCCGGTCGCTTTCCAGCGCACGCCATAGCGGCCGTCGCTGCCATTGGCGGGCGCGGCGGAGGCCGGTCCGCCGGCGCGCGGCGCTGAGGCCGCCTGCGCGGCGCTGCCCGGTGGTCCGGGCGGCACGGCCGAGGCCTGCGGCTCGACCAGCGCGCCGTCGCGCGCCTTGTCATAGAGCGGTGCGTTGCCGATGGTGTCGAGTTCCGCCTGCAGCGAGATCTTCTTGAGCTGGTCGGTCAGCGCCAGGTTGCCGCGCGCCAGCACTACCTCGCCGACATCCAGCTGCCATTTCGAGGTGCCCTTTTTCGGGCCGGTATCGAAGGTCCAGTTGTTGCGGCTGTCGGGCAGGCGCTCCAGCCATACGGCGGGGCTGTCGATGACGATGGTCGGCACCGCGATCTCGTTGGCCAGCAGCGGCAGCGGGCGCAGCACGAAGATCAGCTCGCGCACGGTCGCCATATTGGGCTGCGCGGCCCAGTCCGGGTTGCCGACGGTGATGTCGCGCGCCGACAGCCGCGGCCACGGCACCAGCGTGCGCCAGCCTTTCTCGCCCTCGCCGCGGCGCCAGGTCACGGTCAGGTCGCCATTGATGGCAAAGGGGCGGCCGATGGCTTCGGAGACCCGGTCGTTGAGCCAGGGCTTGATCCGGTTCCAGTCGAAGGTCAGGATCACGACCACCAGCAGCGCGATCAGCGCGACCGGTGTCAGGACACTCCACAGAACGACCTTGCGGCGCACGGGCATGAGGCGGGCTCCTGGCTGGCGGGGGCGAGGGCCCGCGGAACCCGCGCGGGGCGGCGCGGCGAACGGACCACTGCAGGTCTATTGTATAGTTGCGCGCTTCCCGTCCTTGTCGGGGACTGGCTGACATCGCCGCCGGAAAATGCCGGATTTTTTGTTCCGGTATCGCCGTGCCCGGCGCGGCCCGCGTCCCGAGATCCGCTCCTTCCCGTATGAACGATGCAGCACACGAGCTCGCTGGCCTGCCCGAGCCGCTGACCCACGAAAGCCCGGCCGACGACGACTACCATCGACGCTTCGGCGGCGTGGCGCGGCTTTACGGCGCCGCCGGGCTGGCCCGGCTGGAGGCGGCGAGCGTGTGCGTGGTCGGCATCGGCGGGGTCGGCAGCTGGGCGGCCGAGGCGCTGGCGCGCAACGCGGTGGGCCGCATCACGCTGATCGATTTGGACCATATCGCGCTGTCCAACACCAACCGCCAGATCCATGCGCTGGGCGACGCCTACGGGCGTGCCAAGGTCGAGGCCATGGCCGAGCGCATCGTTGCCATCAACCCGCGTTGCCGCGTGACCCAGGTCGACGACTTTGTCACCGCCGACAACGTGCCGGACCTGCTCGGCGCCGGCTATGACTACGTGATCGACGCCATCGATGCAGTGCGCGTGAAGACCGCCATGCTGGGCTGGGCCAGGCGCCAGGGCGTGCCGTTGATTACCTGCGGCGGCGCTGGCGGCCAGCTCGATCCCACGCGCGTGCGCATCGACGACCTTGCGCGCACGATCCAGGATCCGCTGCTGTCCAAGGTGCGCGCCAGCCTGCGCAAGCAGTGGGGCTTTACCCGCGACCCGAAAAAGAAGTTCGGCATCGCGGCGGTCTATTCGGACGAGCCGCTGCAATATCCCGAGCCCGAGCAGCAGGCCTGCGAGATCGACGAGGCACCGCCGCTGGAGGTGCCGTCCGGCCAGGCCGCCGCGCGCGGGCCGCAAGGGCTGGCCTGCGCCGGCTTTGGCTCGTCGGTGGCGGTGACGGCGGTGTTCGGCTTTGTCGCGGCGTCGGCGGTGATCGGCGCGATCGCGCGCGGCTGAGACGCCTGCGCCGCGCCGTTCAGGCGCTCAGCGCGCGCAGCAGCGCGTCGATGTCGGCCGGTCCCGGTGCCTGGTTGTCGAAAAAGATCAGTTCCGGATAGTCGGCGGGCGCCGGCATGAAGCGCCGGGTCCGGTACGCGTCCCAGTGCGCCAGCTTGTAGGCGTCGTTGGGGTTGCCGCGCCGGACGATGCGCGCTTGGGCCTCGTCCTCGGGCAGGTGGACCCAGACCGTGCGCACCGTGGTGCCGGCGGGCACGTGCAGCCAGTCCGGGTCGTTCAGCAGGTGGGCGCGGACCTCGCGCGACAGCGGGCCGATCACGATCGCGCTGATGCCCAGCGCCAGGTTCTCGCGCGCGGTGTCGAGCAGGCCCTGGTATTCGGGGTCGCGCAGATGCTCCAGGTAGGCCGGGCTGTCGCGGTCGTTGGGGTCGCCGGTGATCGCGGCCATCGCCGCGGCGCTGTAGCGGCCGTACAGCGTGTCCTTGTCGAGCAGGCAGAACGGCTCGCCGGTGGCCTGCATCAGCGGGCCGATCAGGCGGTGGGCGAGGGTGGTCTTGCCGGTGCCGGCATGGCCGCAGAAGAAAATCAGTCGTGGCATGAGCGAAAGACGATAGGGGTGACGGACCGGCCGCATTGCCCACAGCATACCCGCTCGCTTGCGCCAGATCAGGCCCGGGTCGCGCCGATTCGGTATCCTTGCCGTTTTTCTCCACGCTTGCCGCCGCTTCCCATGGACGCCAAAGACCAGCTTTCCTCCGCCGGCCTGCCGGACCACCTGCACCTGGGCGAACCGGTCACCGACGCCACCCACGCCGAGTTCGTGCAGCTGCTGGCGGCGGTCGCCAGCGCCGACGACGACGCTTTCCTGGCGGCGATGGACGCATGGATCGACCACACCCGCCATCATTTCGCCCAGGAAGAGCAGTGGATGGAAGCCATGGGCTTCGGCCCGCGCCATTGCCACGCGGGCGAGCACCAGCAGGTGCTGGCGGTGGCCGTCGCGGTGCGCGACAAGGTCCACAGCGATGCCGAGTTCCAGCTCGGCCGCCGGCTGGTGGCCGAGCTGTCAGGCTGGTTCGACCATCACGTCAAGTCGATGGACGCGATGATGGTCGAGCATATGCGCGAGAACGGCTTCACGCTGATCGAAGGCCCCGCCACGGCGGCGTGATTGCCGCCGGCGTGGCGCTCAGGCCTGGCGCGCTGCGTCGCGGTCGATCACCACGAAGTATTTGCGCACCGGGTCCAGCACCTGGAACACGCCGGTAAAGCCGCCCGGGATCACGCAGGCATCGCCGGGGCCGAATTCGCTGGCATGGCCGCTGTCGTCGCTGATGCGGATGCGGCCGCTGATGACGTGGAAGAACTCTTCCTTGCCCGCCGGGAAGGCGATGCGCCACGCGCCCGGCTCGCACGCCCAGATACCGCAATCGAAATCGCCATGCTGCGCGCTGTAGTGCGTCCAGGTGGTGCGGTCCGGATTGCCCGACACCAGCCGGTCGGGGCGCGGACGGTCGTGGCTTGGGGCGGGTTCGGTCTTGAAGTCGATCAGGCGGGGCGCGGTCATGGCAGCGGGCGAATCGGTGATGCGGAACTGGGGATCCACCAGTTTACCGCGCCGGGCCCGCATCGCCGTCAGTTCAGCGACGTGCTCAGCTGGCGGCGCCAGCGCGACACCACCTCGGGCCGGTCGGCCAGCATCTCGAATACCGACAGCATGGTGCGGCGGCCGATATCGTCCTCGAAGCCGCGGTCGGTGCGCACGATCGCCAGCAACTGTTCCAGCGCCGGCTCGTACTGCTGCTGCGCGATCATCAGCCGCGCCAGGTCCAGGCGCGCGGCGAGGTCGCGCGGATCGGCGTCGATGCGACCGGCCAGGGTGGCCGCGTCGGGCAGGCCGGCGGCGTTCTCCATCGCATCGATGCGCGTGCGCAGCGCGCCGTAGCCATCTTCCTGTTCCGCGCGTGGCGACAGCGCCGCGAACTCGGCCCTGGCCCGGTCGATGGCGTTGCCGTCCAGCAGGAAGCTGATATAGGCCAGGCGCGGGGCATCGGATTCCGGATCCGCCGCGATCGCGTCGGCGAACAAGGTCTCGGCGCCGTCGCGGTTGCCCGCGGCGGCCAGTTCCAGCGCGTGGGCCAGCGGCGAGCCGGCCTGGGCCTGGCCCGGCGCCAGCCGGCCCAGGAACTCGCGCAGGCCCGATTCCGACAGCACGCCGATGAACTGGTCCACCGCCTGGCCGTCGGCAATCGCCACCACATGCGGAATGCTGCGCACGCCGAAGTGCGCGGCCAGTTCCTGGTTCTCGTCGACATTGACCTTGACCAGCTTCCACTGACCGTCGGCCTCGGCTTCCAGACGTTCCAGCATCGGGCCCAGGGTGCGGCAGGGGCCGCACCACGGGGCCCAGAAATCGACCAGCACGGGAGCCTGGCGCGAGGCGTCGATCACTTCGGTTTCAAAATTCTGCAGGGTGACGTCGCTCATGGGGAATCCTGGACGGGAGAAAGATGGGGGAATCGATATCCCCTATTGTGAGGGCGAAGGCGCCGAATGCAACGCCCGTTGCCGCGGGCGCACCGTCGCCGTCCGGGAAGTCACCCGGTTGAAAATAGAACGATCGTTCGGTTATAGTCCTTGACCATACGACAGACCCGGTCCGCGAGACCGCACAGGAGACCCTTCATGCCGAACCCCGCCCGCCCGCATTTCCAGTTCTGGCCAAAGCGCCTGCCGCCCGCCATCGTGCTGCCGGAAACGTCGCTGTGGGCCAACCTGGAGGTCTCGGCGCTGCGCTACGCCGACAAGGCCGCGATCCGCTATTTCGGCAACGCCATCAGCTTCCGTGAGCTGCAGGCCCAGGCCACCGCGCTGGCCGGCTGGCTGCAGCAGAAGGCGGGCGTGAAGAAGGGCGACCGGGTGCTGCTGTACATGCAGAACTGCCCGCAGTTCATCGTCAGCTACTACGCCATCCTGCGCGCCGACGCGGTGGTGGTGCCGGTCAACCCGATGAACCGCGCCGAGGAGTTCAAGCACTACGTCACCGACGCCCAGGCGCGCGTGGCCATCTTCACCGCCGATCTTGCCGCCGGCGTCGAGCAGGCGCAGGCCGAGCTGGAACCGGCGCAGCGCCTGCAACACCTGCTGGTGACCCAATACGCCGACGCGCTGCCGCCGGCCCACGAACATCCGGAAGACGCGCCGCCGGCCTGGCTGACCACGCCGCATCCGTTGCCCGCGGGCGCCACCGCCTGGGCCGAGGCGCTGGGCGCGGGCCTGCAGCCGGGGCCGCATACCGCCGGCCCGGACGACATGGCGGTGATGCCGTACACCTCGGGCACCACCGGCTTTCCCAAGGGCTGCATCCACACCCACCGCTCGGTGATGCACAACATCGTCGGCGGCGCGACCTGGTCGGGCTCGGGCGCGGAGTCGGTGGTGCTGTCGGTGCTGCCGCTGTTCCATGTCACCGGCATGCAGTACGGCATGAACGGGCCGATCTACAGCGGCGCCACCGTGGTGATGCTGCCGCGCTGGGACCGCGAAGTGGCGGGGCGCCTGATCTCGCGCTACCAGGTCACGCACTGGACCAATATCCCGACCATGGTGATCGACTTCCTGGCCAGCCCCAACCTGGCTGAGTTCGACCTGTCGAGCCTGCGCTATATCGGCGGCGGCGGTGCGGCCATGCCGCAAGCGGTGGCCGAGCGCCTGCGCGAGCAGTTCGGGCTGAATTACCTGGAGGGCTACGGGCTGTCCGAGACCATGGCGCCGACCCACAGCAACCCGTCGGACCGGCCCAAGCTGCAGTGCCTGGGCGTGCCGACCTTCAACACCGACGCGCGCGTGGTCGACCCGGTCACGCTGAAGGAGCTGCCGCCCAACGAGATCGGCGAGATCATCGTCAGCGGGCCGCAGGTGTTCAAGGGCTACTGGGGCAAGGAGGATGCCACGCGCGAGGCCTTCATCGAATTCGAGGGCAAGACCTTCTTCCGCACCGGCGACCTGGGCCGCATGGACGAAGAGGGCTATTACTTCATCACCGACCGGCTCAAGCGCATGATCAATGCGTCGGGCTTCAAGGTGTGGCCGGCCGAGGTCGAGAACCTGCTGTACAAGCACCCCGACGTGCAGGAGGCCTGCATCATCGGCACGCGTGACCCGTACCGCGGCGAGACCGTCAAGGCGGTGGTGGTGCTGCGCGCCCATGCCAGGGGCAAGACCACGCCGGAGCAGATCATCGACTGGGCCAAGGACAACATGGCTGCCTACAAGTATCCGCGCGTGGTGGAGTTCGTCGAGGCCCTGCCGAAGTCGGGCACCGGCAAGGTGATGTGGCGCCATCTGCAGGAAAGCGAGAACGCGCGCAATCCGGCCGCAGGCGCGGCGCCGGCGGCCTGAGTCCGCGGGCCCGGGCATGAAAAAAGGCTGGTCGCCCGACCAGCCTTTTTTCTTTCTGCGTGTCCCGGGCTCAATGCCCGCGCACCCGCATCAGCATCTTCACCATGGTCTTGTAGCCCCGTTGGCGCGCATGGCGCGTGGGTGTCACGCCTTCGCGGTCGGCCAGGTTGGCGTCGGCGCCCGCATCCAGCAGCAGCTGCACCGTATCCTCGTAGCGCGCGCTGCCGTCGCCCAGGATCACCGCCTCCAGCAGCGCGGTCCAGCCCAGGTCGTTGACGTGGTCGACGGCAATGCCGGCCTTGAGCAGCAGCTTTACCACTTCCACATGGCCCTGCTGGCTGGCCACGATCAGCGCGGTGCCATGGTAGCGGTCGGTGCTGGCGAGGTCGGCGCCGTGCGCCAGCGCCAGCCGCACCATGTCGGCCTGGCCGGTGGCGGCGGCCAGCAGGAACGGGCTGTTGGCATCGGCGTCCTTCAGGTTGACGTCGGCGCCGGCCAGCATCAGCGTGCGCGCGACCTCGGTGCGGCGGTTCTGCACGGCCGCCAGCAGCGCGCTGCGGCCCTGCACGTCGGCGGCGCGGGCCGAGGCACCCGCGGCCAGCAGGCGCGACACCAGGACCTGGTCGCCGGCGCTGGCGGCGGTGATCAGGTTGCGGTCGAGCGTGCCGATGGCGTCGCGGCCAGCCAGTCCGCGGGGCGCCTGCGGGGCGGGGCCGCGCGGCGGGCGCGCCGCGGGCGGGTTGGCGGCACCGCCCGCGGGACGCGCCGCCAGGGTCTGGCTGCCCTGCGCCGCCAGCAGGCCGCCGCCCATCAGCAAGCCCATCAGCCCCAGCAACTCATTGAGTGCCTGTCTGCGGGTGCGGGTGCGGGCGGCGGGGCGCGTCATGACGGCAGCTCCTGGGCTCAGACGGTTTCGTGAGGGCTGGCCGGCAGCGCGAGGTTGTCCGGCGCCTGGGCGGCAGGTTCGGCGGCGGGTTCGGCGGCATCTCCCGCCTGCAGCTGGCGCCAGAGCCGCCCGAGGTAGGGATCGTCGACACCGTTGGTGGCCAGCCCAAGCAGGGTTTGCTGCAGGTATTCGCGAGCCGGGCCGTACAGGCCGGCGGCGTGGCGCAGCCGTTCCACCACGCTGGCGTCAGGCAGCCGGCCGGCGTAGGCCTCGTGGGAACGGTTCATGACGAAGGCCAGCGCGCGCTGCTCCGGCGCGCCGGCGGCGCCGACGCGGATGCGCAGCCAGCGCGGATGGTAGGCGCCGGTCAGCATCTCGCGCCGCCACAGCACGCGGAACTCCTGCTCGACCACATGGCTGGGCACGCGGAACACCATGCCGTGGCAGCAGCCGCCGCGGTCCAGCCCGAGCACCAGCCCGGGATTGTCCCAGGTACCGCGGTTGATGCGGGAATAGAGGTAGAAGCCGCGGTGGTAGCCGTGCACCGTGGCGCGCTGGCGCTCGGTATGCACCACCATCGGGTTCCAGATCAGCGAGCCGTAGCCGAAGACCCAGACATCGCCGCCCAGCGCGGGATCGTCGGGGCGGCGCGCCAGCGTATCGGCCAGCGATTGCTCCAGCGCGGCCTCGGGCAACAGCGAGGACGCAACCGGAGTGCTGCACAGCGAGGTGCGCAGCCGGTCGGATTCGAGGTCCTGTCGCGTAATGGCCATGCTGCAAGCATAAATCAAAGCAGCGGCCCGGGCGGGCCGGGGAAATGCCACAAGTGGCACTTTTGTTCGGAATTGTCCGAGTCAGCGGTCCGGGTGTGGGTGCCAGACAACGGTCCGGGCCGCGTGGTGCGGCTGCCGCTCGCCGTGGCCGTGCGCCGCCCATCCTTGTCGGTGGTCAGCCCGGCGCGAATTGCGCGCCGCTGGCGCCGCCGAGTCCTTACAATGGGGCCTCAATCCAACCCAGGGGGAACCTGCGATGGCACGTACGCTTACGGTGGTGTTCGGCAGCGGCAAGGAATATGACTTCACGATCGGCACGGACGAGCTGGCCGCGGTCACCGAGGATGCAGCCTGGCGCTGGTTCGACCGGGAATACACCGAGCTGGACTGCCAGGCATCGAGCCCGGTGGGCAAGGTGCTGGTGATCGACAAGATCCTGAATGTCGCCAAGTTCTCGGGGGAAGCGCGCTTCTCCGGCGATGCTGCCTGGGCGCAGGACTATGCGCGCCATGCGGCGCGGCTGCTGGACCGGGACAAGGTCCGCGTCGATGTCGGCAACGCCGCCATCGGCTTCTGAGGGCGCCCGGGCAGGGCGCCCGGGCTGAACACTCCGGCCGGGACGCCGCTCCTGCGGGAGCGGCGTGGCGCCGGCCTGGATCGTTGGCTTAAACTGCCAGCAGTTCCACTTCAAACAGCAGCGTCGCGTTGGGCGGGATCACGCCGCCGGCGCCGCGCGCACCGTAGCCCAGGTCGGCCGGGATCACCAGGCGGCGCACGCCACCGACCTTCATGCCCTGCACGCCCTCGTCCCAGCCGCGGATCACATGGCCGGCGCCCAGCGGGAACACGAACGGGTCGTTGCGGTCCTTGCTCGAATCGAACTTGCGGCCGGCCTGGCCGTTCTCGTACAGCCAGCCGGTGTAGTGCACGGTGACATGCTTGCCGGCGGTGGCTTCGGCGCCGGAGCCGACGGTGGTGTCTTCGTATTGCAGGCCAGAGGGCGTGGTTTGCATGGCGTTGTTTCCTTGCGATGGAAAAGACGTGGACAGGGAAGATGAGCGCAGCGCCGCTGCGCTCAGGCTTGGGCGCGCTGGAGCACTTCCAGCGTCAGTTGTACGTTGCGATCGTCGTCGGCCACCCAGATATCGCCGTCCTGGATCGTCACCGACAGGCGCATGGCGCGCTGCGCCAGCGCGGCCAGCGCGTCGACGGCCTCTGCCGGGACATTGTAGACGGTGACGTTGCGCAGCTTGCCGGCCTTGCCCGCCATGCCCTTCCACCACTCGCGCGCGCTCGCGGCATTGTAGGTGTAGACGGTCACGCGCTCGGCGCGGGCCGCGGCGCGTTTCAGGCGGGCCTCGTCGGGCTGGCCCAGCTCGACCCAATGGGCGATGTCGCCGGTCAGGCGCTTGTCCCACAGGTCGGGCTCATCGGGTTCGTCGAGGCCGCGGGTAAAGGCCAGGGTTTCGCTGGCTTCGCAGGCAAAGGCCAGCAGGCGCACCATCATGCGCGCGTCGTTCTCGGACGGGTGCTGGGCGATGGTCAGGCTGTGGCTGCCGTAATAAGGCCGGTCCATGTCCGATACGGACAGTTCGGCCTTGAAGATGGTGGATTTGAGCGCCATGAGGTGAGGTGAGCGGCAGGCGCCCCGGGCTGGGGTGCGTACGACGCAAAAGGCCGCATCATACGCGATTCAACGCCGGCAATTCAAAGCCGGCGCCTCAGCGCTTGCGGTATTCCTTCAGGTAGAAGCGCAGCAGCGCCGAGGCCAGCAGGGTGCCGAGGAAGGCCGCCGCCACCAGCAGCGCCTGGCCCGGCGGGGTATCGATCTGGCCGGCGAGGCCGAGGCGGAACAGCCAGGTGCCGACCATCATCGCCAGGAACGGCATCAGCAGCGCGCCGCGCCCGTAGGTGCGCACCGCCCACAGCGGGAAGCGGCGCAGGAAGTCGCCCGGAATGCTGCAGGCCAGGCAGGCTCCGGCAGCCGCCAGCGCGGCGGCCACGATGTCGCCGGAATGAATCTCGAACATGGTCTCTGTCTCGCGTCGCCGCACACGCGCACGAAGCGTGGCAGGGATTTTGCAAAGCGCTGATTCTACAAGAGAAATTTGTGGCGCAGGTGACGAGTAGGGTAAGCGCGGGGTCAGCGCGGAACGCTTGCCGCGGGCGATGCCTCGACCGCCACTTGCAGCGTCACGATATCGCCGACCTCGGGCAGGAAGCGAGTCATGCCGAAGGCACTGCGCGGCACTTCGGCGCGGAAGTCGCCGCCGCAGACGTGCCGGCGCACGCCGAACAGCGTGACCTCGCCGCAGCGGAAACGCTCCGCCAGCAGGCGCACAGGCCGGGTCACCCCATGCAGCGTCAGCTCGCCTTCCACGGCAGCGAGGTGGCCAGCTTCAGACAGGAAGCGGTCGGCGCGCAGCCGCGCCACCGGGTGCTCGGCAATATCGAAGAACTGCGCCGAGCGCAGCACGCCGTCCAGCGTGCGGTTGCCGGTATCGACCGAGCCCAGGTCCACGGTCACGTCGATTGCGCCGGCGCCGCTGTCCGCGTCATAGACCAGGCGGCCGTCGATCTTGCCGAAGCGCCCGCGCACCGAACTGCGTTCGAAATGGCTGGCCGAGAAATAGACGGTGGTATGGGCCGGATCCAGGGTGTACTCGACCGGCGCCGCGTGGACGGCAGGGATGCCGATGGCGGCCATCAGTACCAGCGCGCGCAGGGCCATGGGCGTCAGTGGACAAAGACCGGCAGCAGGAAGATCCCCGCCACCGTCAGGTAGCCGATGGTCCAGCACAGCGTGCGCAGGGTAGCGCGGTCGGTGATGTAGCACAGGGTGTAGAGCACGCGCACCGCGATAAAGGCCATCGCCAGTTCGTCGACGCGGGCCTGCGGCGCCTGCAGGTAGGTGGCGCTCAGCACCGCCGCGGCAAAGAAGGGGAAGGCCTCGAAATGGTTGCGATGCGCCAGGTCGGCGCGGCGTGCGCGGCCGGATTGCCGTTCCAGCCAGCCGCGCGGGTCATGGTTGTCATAGCCCGGCGCGCTGGCCTTGGCGATGGCCACCGTCGCCAGCGGCAGGACGCCGGCCAGCAGCACGCACCAGAAAGCGATCGGCATAGTCATCCTTTCGGTTGCAGTGCCGGCGCCAGCCGCAATCGGCGGCGCGCCGGCCGGTCCGCGCGCTCAGGCGGCGACCACGCGGATCTCGATGCCCGCCAGGCCCACCACCTGCCCGGCGCGGATCTTCGCAGTCTTGCGCGATTCGGGCGCGCCGTCCACCGAGACCTCGCCGGCCGCGACCAGCGCCTTGCCGGCGCCGCCGCTGTCGCACACGCCCGCCAGCTTGAGCAGGTCATTGAGGGCGATGAACTCGCCCTCGAGCGGGAAGGTGATGGTCTGCACCGTTGCCTTGCCAGGTTTGGCCATCACTTGCCCCAGCTGTCTTTGAGGCCGACGATGCGGTTGAACACCGGCTTGCCCGGCGTCGAATCGCTGCGGTCGGCGACGAAGTAGCCGTGGCGCTCGAACTGGAAGCGGTCTTCGGGCTGCGCCTCGCGCAGGCCGGGCTCCAGGTAGGCGGTGATCACCTGCTTGGAATCCGGGTTGAGCGCATCGAGGAAGTTCTTGCCGCCGGCATCCGGATTGGGATCGTTGAACAGGCGGTCGTACAGGCGCACCTCGGCTTCATACGCATGCGCGGCGCTGACCCAGTGGATCACGCCCTTGACCTTGACGCTGTCGGCGCCCGGCGTGCCGCTCTTGGTGTCGGGCAGGTAGCTGGCATGCACGGCGACCACGTTGCCGTCGGCATCCTTGTCCACGCCGGTGCACTCGATGACGTAGCCGTACTTCAGGCGCACCTTGTTGCCGGGGAACAGGCGGAAGTAGCCCTTGGGCGGGGTCTCGTTGAAGTCCTCGCGCTCGATCCACAGCTCGCGCGACAGCGGGAACACCCGCTTGCCCAGTTCCGGCTTCTTGGGGTGGACCGGCGCCGAGCATTCCTCGCTCTGGCCTTCGGGGTAGTTGTCGATGATCAGCCTGAGCGGGTCCAGCACCGCCACGCCGCGGGCGGCGCGGCCGTCGAGGTCGTCGCGCACCGAGCCTTCGAGGGTGCTCATGTCGATCCAGCTGTCGGCCTTGGCCACGCCGACGCGGTCGCAGAACAGCTGGATCGATTCCGGCGTGTAGCCGCGGCGGCGCACGCCCACCAGCGTCGGCATGCGCGGATCGTCCCAGCCGTCGACGCGCTGTTCGTCGACCAGCTGCTTGAGCTTGCGCTTGCTGGTGATGGCGTAGGTCAGGTTCAGCCGCGCGAACTCATACTGGTGCGGCAGCGGGTCGCGGAACACGCCGCTGTCGCGCAGGTGCTCCAGCACCCAGTCGTACAGCGGGCGGTTGTTCTCGAACTCCAGCGTGCACAAGGAGTGAGTGATGTTCTCCAGCGCGTCCGAGATGCAGTGCGTGAAGTCGTACATCGGGTAGATGCACCACTTGTCGCCGGTGCGGTGGTGATGCGCGTGGCGGATGCGGTAGAGCACCGGGTCGCGCATGACGATGTTGGGCGCGGCCATGTCGATCTTCGCGCGCAGCACGTGCTCGCCGTCGGCGTACTTGCCGGCGCGCATGTCGCGGAACAGCTGCAGGTTTTCCTCGACGCTGCGGTCGCGGAAGGGCGAGGGCTTGCCCGGTTCGGAGAAATTGCCGCGGCTGGCGGCGATCTGCTCGGCCGACTGGCTGTCGACGTAGGCGGCGCCGCGCTCGATCAGCGTTTCGGCAAAGGCGTAGAGCTGGTCGAAGTAGTCGCTGGCGTAGTACAGGTGCGGCTGCGCGGCGCCGTCCTTGCCGGTGCTGTCCCAGGAGAAGCCGAGCCAGTGCACGGCGTCGATGATGGAGTCGACGTATTCGGTGTCTTCCTTGACCGGATTGGTGTCGTCGAAGCGCAGGTGGCAGCGGCCGCCGTAGTCGCGCGCCAGCCCGAAGTTCAGGCAGATGCTCTTGGCATGGCCGATATGCAGGTAGCCGTTGGGCTCCGGCGGGAAGCGGGTGATGACGGTCGGCAGCGGCTCGCCTTGCTTGTCCTGGCGGCCGGCATAGGTGCCGGCGGCGAGGTCCTGGTCGATGATGCTGCGCAGGAAGTTGGAGGCGGCTGGGGTGCTGTCGGTAGGCTTGTTGTCGTGGCTCATGATGGCGCCGGTTGGCCGGCCGCAAGCGCCTGCAAGGCGTGGGGGCCGGGTCGTCGGATTGCGTGGCGGAATGCCAATAGCGGGATTTTACCGTGCCGGCGGCGCCGCACGCCGTGAGCATCGGCTCATTTGTGGTCCGGTTCGTTGCCGGCACAAGTTGCCTGCACCGAAAGTGACGTGTCGGAGTAGCATGGAGACCCGTGCCGGCCGGCCACGGCCGACAGTCATCCATCGCAGCAGGAACGCCCATGAACGCCCCCACCGCTGCGGCACAAGTGCCGCCCATGCCCCTCGATGTCGTCGGCGCGCTGTGGCGCGATGCCGGCCTGCCTGACGTTGCACTGGCACGGCTGCGCCTGGATGGCGCCGAGCCGGTGCTGCCTTCGAGCTTTGCCGTGGGCACCGCGGCGCAAGCCAGCCTGGCCGCGTCGGCGCTGGCCGCCGCCACGCTGTGGCAAGGCCGCAGCGGCCGCTGGCAGGAGGTCAGCGTCGACATGCGCCATGCCATCACCGAGTTCCGCAGCGAGCGCTACCTGCGCGTCGATGGCGGCCCGGCGCCGGAGCTGTGGGACAAGATCGCCGGCATTTACCGTTGCGGCGACGGCCGCTGGGTCCGGCTGCACACCAATTTTCCGCATCACCGCGACGGCGTGCTGCGGCTGCTGGGCTGCGCCTATGACAAGGCCGCGGTACAGGCGGCGCTGGAGAAATGGGAGGCCGAGGCGTTCGAAACGGCCGCATCCGACGCCGGCCTCGTGGTGGCCGCGCTGCGCAGCTTCGATGAATGGGACCGCCACCCGCAGGCGGCGGCGCTGCGCGGCCTGCCGCCGCTGACGCTGGAGCGGATCGGCGACGCCCCGCCGCAGCCGCTGCCGGCGCCGGTGTCGGCGCGGGTGTCGGCGGGCGAGCAGCCGTTGTCGGGCGTGCGCGTGCTCGATTTCACCCGCATCATCGCCGGCCCGGTGGCGGGCCGCACGCTGGCCGCACATGGCGCCGACGTGCTGCTGGTGACCGCGCCGCACCTGCCGTCGATCGCACCGCTGGTGATCGACACCGGCCGCGGCAAGCGCAGCTGCCAGCTGGACCTGCGCGATGCCGACGACAAGCGCACGCTGCACAAGCTGCTGCACGGCGCCGACGTGCTGGTGCAAGGCTACCGTCCCGGCGGCCTGGCTGAACTGGGCGCGGGCCCGGAGGCCGCGGCGCGCGCCCGTCCGGGCATCGTCTATGTGTCGCTGAGCGCGTATGGCCACGTCGGGCCGTGGGCGCACAAGCGCGGCTTCGATTCGCTGGTGCAGACCGCCACCGGCTTCAACCACGCCGAGGCGGAAGCCGGCGGCAGCAAGGACGGCATCAACATGCCGCGCCCGTTGCCGGCCCAGGTGCTGGACCACGCCGCGGGCTACCTGCTGGCATTCGGCGCGATGGCGGCGCTGCACCGGCGCGCGGTGGAGGGGGGCAGCTGGCATGTGCGCGTGTCGCTGGCGCAGGTAGGGCAGTGGCTGCGCGGACTCGGGCGCGTGGCCGACGGGCTCAAGGCGCCCGAGCAGAAGATCGACGACGTGGCCGACCTGCTCGAAGCGGTGCCATCCGGCTTCGGCATGCTGACGGTGGTGCGCCACGCCGCGCAGCTGGCCGAGACCCCGGCGCGCTGGACGCTGCCGTCCGAGCCGCTCGGCACGCACGCGCCGGAGTGGCTGCCGCGCTAGTAGAGCGTGGTGCGCTGCCGCTCGGGCAGGTCGCGGTCATAGGCGGCGCCGTCGATGGCGTTGCCGCTCAGCGTGGCCAGGATCTCGCCGTTGCTGGGCAGGGACTGGCGCGCGACCTGCGACTGCGCGGCCCACAGGCGCGAGCGGATCAGCGCGCGGGCGCACTGGAAGAACACCGCCTGCACCGTGATCACCAGCACCGTGGTCGGGGCCTTGCCGTCCACGACGCAGCGCGCGATCAGCGCCGGATCGACGCTGATCTGCGCGGTGCCGTTGACGCGGATGGTCTCGTTGATGCCGGGGATCACGAACAGCAGGCCCACGCGCGGATCGGCAACGATATTGCGCAGGCTGTCGATGCGGTTGTTGCCGCGCCGGTCCGGCAGCAGCAGCGTGCGCGGGTCCAGCACCTGGACGAAGCCAGGGGCGTCGCCGCGCGGCGAGCATTCGGCCCAGTCCTGCCCGACCGTCGACAGCAGGCAGAACGGCGCCGCTTCGATAAAGGCCTGGTAGTGCGGGTGCAGGTAATCGACTTGCTTGGATAGCGAGGGCGCCGCCGGTTGCGCGTAGAGCGCTTCCAGTTCGGCCAGCGTGGTGATGGCGTGCGGGGTCATGGCAGGCTGGGCGTGGGTGGGCGTAGGTGGGGCGAAAGCGTCAATGTAACGCACTAGCGCGGCGCGCAGGCCTTACACGGTTACGGTGCCCCGGCCGATCTCCAGCACGCGCCCGCCCACGCGGATTGCGCCCTCGGCATCGACGGCCAGGCGCAGCCGGCAGGGGCGGCCCACGGCCTCGCCCTGGTCGATCGCACAGGCAGCCGGCAGCGCATGGCCGGTGGCCAGCAGCCAGCCGCCCAGGTTGGCACAGGCCGAGCCCGTGCCGGGATCCTCGGCCACGCCGCCGCCCTGCTTGGTGAAGAAGTAGCGCGACAGCACGCGCCCGGGCTGTTCGGGGTCGAAAGCAAAGACGTAGGCGGTCTTGCGGCCCAGGCTGCTTTGCGGCCAGATGCCGAGCCGCGCGCTGTCCGGATGGGCGCGGCGCACGGCGTCGACACTGCGCACCGGCACCAGCAGCTGGTCGGCGCCGGTATCGACCCACATGGGCGGCATCAGCAGGTCTTGTTCCCGCAGGCCGAGCAGGCTGGCCATGTCGGCGTTGGGCAGCCCGGCCGGCGCGGTCCTCGGCTTGCCGCGGTGGGGCGCGGTGAAAGTCCAGACCTCTGCCTGCGCGGTCACGGGCACCACGCCCGCGGCGAACTCCAGCGCCAGCGCATCGCCGGTGCGGGCGAGGTCGCGCACCACGTGCGCGGTGCCCAGCGTCGGATGGCCGGCGAAGCGCATCTCATAGCCGGTGGTGAAGATGCGCACCCGCGCGCTGGCCTGTTCCGACGGCAGGATAAAGGTGGTTTCCGACAGGTTGAACTGCAGCGCCAGCGCCTGCATGGTGGCGTCGTCCATGCCGCGCGCATCCTCGAACACGCACAGGGGATTGCCGCCGAAGGTGGATTCGGCAAAGACGTTGAGCAGGCGGAAGGCGTAGGTGGTCATGGCGTGGGGACTCCCGGGATTCTTCCGTCACAGTGTACGGAGACCGGGCCGGCGGGCCATGGACAATTGGTGGGTTTGCGAGCGGGCCAGTTGGACCGGCGCTGTTCTCGCGATGCCGTTCGCAGCAAGCTCCCCTCGCCCGCTTGCGGGAGAGGGGCGGGGGAGAGGGCCGGCGCTGGCCGAAGCCAACATGCTGGAGAAAACCATTGGCCCCGTTTTGTGTGGTTCCTGGCCAAACCACCCTCACCCCGGCCCTCTCCCCGTGAGGGGAGAGGGAGTAAACAAATGGTGGTTCGGGGCGGCGTTGGTGCTCCCGAATCTGGTGCTCAGAACCCCACCGCCTGCCCGTCGCGCCGGCTGTCGCTGGCCGCGACGTAGCCGTGCTCGGCGTCGTCCGACAGGCGCCAGATGAATTGCCCGGAGCCGAAGTCCATGTACGGATCGTCCACCGACTTGAGCTGGTGGCCGCGCGCCTTCAGGCCCTCGACCGTGGCCGGGTCCATGGTGCCTTCGACGTCCAGCGTGAAGTCGCGGTTGACCTTCCAGCGCGGCGCGCAGCAGGCCGCCTGCGGCTGCTGGTTGTAGTCAAGCATGCGCACCACGGTCTGCACGTGGCCCTGCGGCTGCATGTCGCCGCCCATCACGCCGAAGCTCATCACCGGCTGGCCGTTCTTTGTCAGGAAGGCCGGGATGATGGTGTGGAACGGACGCTTGCCGCCCGCGACCACATTGGCGGATTTCGGATCCATCGAGAAGCCGACGCCGCGGTTCTGCAGGCTGATGCCGGTGCCCGGCACCACCACGCCCGAGCCGAAGCCCATGTAGTTCGACTGGATGAACGAGATCATCATGCCGTTCTCGTCCGCCGCGGTCAGGTAGATGGTGCCGCCGACCTTGGGCATGCCGAAGTTGAAATGCGTGGCGCGCTGCATGTCGATCAGCCTGGCGCGCGACTTCAGGTAGGCGTCGTCCAGCATCTGCTCGGGCGTGACTTCCATGCTGCGCGGATCCGCCACGTACTGGTACAGGTCGGCGAAGGCCAGCTTCATGGCCTCGATCTGCAGGTGCTGCGAATCGACCGAATCCACCGGGATCGAGGCCAGGTCGAACTGGTCGAGGATGCCCAGCGCGATCAGCGCGGCGATGCCCTGGCCATTGGGCGGGATTTCGTGCAGCTCGTAGCCGCGATAGGACTTGCTGATCGGCTTGACCCAGTCGGGCTGGTAGTTGCGCAGGTCGTCGAGCGTCATCGCGCCGCCGCACTGCTTGCTGAAGGCGGCGATCTTCTCGGCGATCTCGCCTTCGTAGTAGGCGCGGCCGCGGGTCGCGCCGATCTGGCGCAGGGTCTCGGCGGCGGCCTTCATGGTGAATTTCTCGCCCACCGCCGGGGCGCGGCCGTTGGGCATGAAGGTGTCGGCGTAGCCGGGCTGGTCCTTCAGTTCCGGCACCGCGGCAGCCCACTTGTGCGCCACCACCGGCGGCACGGCGTAGCCGCGCTCGGCGATCTCGACCGCCGGCTCCATCAGGTCGGCGAACGGCAGCTTGCCGAAACGCTCGTGCAGCGCGGCCCAGCCGGCGACCATGCCGGGGACGGTGACCGAGTCCCAGCCGCGGATCGGCCGGTTGGCGAGGCCGGCGGCGTCGGTGCCGTACCTGGCCTTGAAGTATTCCGGGCTCCATGCCGCCGGGGCCACGCCCGACGAGTTCAGGCCGTGCAGCGACTTGCCGTCCCACAGGATGGCGAAGGCGTCGCTGCCCAGGCCGCACGACACCGGCTCGACGATGGTGATGGCGGCGGCCGCGGCGATGGCGGCATCGACGGCGTTGCCGCCCTTGAGCAGCATGCGCAGGCCGGCCTGCGCGGCGAGCGGGTGCGAGGTCGAGACCACGTTGCGCGCAAACAGCGGGATGCGCACGGACGGGTAGGGGTTGGTCCAGTTGAAGTTCTGCATGGGTAAGTCCTTTGTGCTCGGTGCGCCCGGGGGCGCTCGGTGGCGTACTTATTCTGCCGTGATCTTGCGATCCCTGATCAGCTTGCCCCAGCGCGCGCTGTCCTGCTTCACCATGGCCGCGAACTGGGCGGGCGTGCCGCCAACCGGTTCGGCGCCCAGCTTGGCCAGCCGCTCCTTCACCTCGGGCGACTGGATGGCCTTGTTGAACTCGGCATTGAGGCGGTTGACGATATCGGCCGGCATGCCCCTGGGGCCATAGATGCCGAACCAGGTATCGGAGACGAAGCCCGGCAGGCCCGATTCGCTGGCGGTGGGGATTTCCGGCGCCAGCGGCGAGCGCCTGGCGCTGGTCACCGCCAGCGCCTTGAGCTTGCCGTCCTTCACATGCGGCAGGCCCGACACGATGCTGTCGAACAGCACCTGCACCTTGCCGGAGATCAGGTCAGGCACAGCCAGCGCAGTGCCGCGGTAAGGGATGTGGGTGATGAACACGCCGGCCTGCGTCTTGAACGCCTCGGTGGTCAGGTGCACCACGGTGCCGTTGCCGCTCGAGGCGTAGTTCAGCTCGCCGGGATGCTTCTTGGCGTAGTCGACCAGTTCGCGCACGTTCTTCACCGGCAGGCT
The DNA here is from genome assembly GCF_014191175.1 of Cupriavidus alkaliphilus. Taxonomy (NCBI): domain Bacteria; kingdom Pseudomonadati; phylum Pseudomonadota; class Betaproteobacteria; order Burkholderiales; family Burkholderiaceae; genus Cupriavidus; species Cupriavidus alkaliphilus. The sequence goes on from NZ_JACHWE010000001.1 coordinate 587,112, forward strand.
GTTGGGCACCACCAGCACGTTGGTGGCGATCGCGACCTGGCCCACCGGCGTGAAGTCGGTCTCGGTCTGGTACGGCAAGCGGGGATTGATGTGCGGGCCGATCGAATGCGTGCTGGTGGTGGCGATCAGCAGCGTATAGCCGTCGGGCGCGGCCTTGGCAGCCATGTCCGAGCCGATCGCGCCGCCGGCGCCGGGACGGTTGTCGACCACGATCTGCTGGCCCATGTTGCTGCCCACCTTCTGCGCGATGGCGCGGGCCAGCAGGTCGGTCGCGCCGCTGGCGGGGAAGGGCACGAACAGCCGGATCGGCTTGCTCGGATAGGTGTCGGCCAATGCAGGGGTGGCGGCCAGGCACAGGCCGATGCCGAGGCCGGTGCCGAGGCGGCGCAGCCAGGATGTCATGGGTGTCTCCGGAGAATCAGGCGCAGGACGGATTGATGATCGGCCTTCATTATTCCGTGCCGGCGGTCACAAAGAAAGCTAATATTTCTTTCCGATGTCGCAAGAATTTTTTAAGTATTGAACGCCCTGGCGACAGGGGCGTTTTTTGCCTGGTGTGCATCATGAGCACTGTCCGTTTCCTTCGTACCTTCGTCGCCGTGGCCGATCACGGCTCGTTCGCCGCCGCCGCGGCGCAGGTGGCGCTGACCCAGGCGGCGGTCAGCCTGCAGATGCGCGCGCTGGAGACCGAGCTGCGCCGCGAACTGTTCGACCGCAACGGCCGGGTGGCGGTGCTCAATGCGGATGGCCGTGCGCTGCTGCCGCAGGCACGCAAGCTGCTGGCGCTGTATGACGAGATGCGGTTGCCGCTGGCGTCGGCTGAAGCCATGGCGGGCGCGGTCGCGGTGGGCGCGGTGGTGTCGGTGATGGGCGGCCTGTCGCACGCGGTGGCGCGCATGAAGCGCACCTATCCGGCCCTCGATGTGCGCCTGGTCGGCGCCAAGTCGATCGAGCTGGCGGCGCAGGTGGAGGCCGGCGAACTCGACGCCGCCATCCTGGTGGAAGGCGCCGCGCGCGTGCCCGGCACGCTGCGCTGGACGCCGCTGTACCAGGAGCCGCTGGTGGCCATCGCCGCGCGCGGCAGCCCGGGCCGCGACGCGCGCGAGGCGCTCGCGGCCAACCCCTACCTGCGCTTCGACCGCAGCCAGCGCACCGGCGTGCTGGTGGAGCGCGCGCTGCGCCGCGCCCACCTGAAGGTCAATGAGTTCCTGGAACTGAACGCGATCGAGGCGCTGGTCGAACTGGTGCGGCAGGAGGTGGGGGTGACCGTGGTGCCACTGCTGCGGCGGGCGCGCTGGCGCGACGACGACGCCTTGCGCGTGCTGCCGCTGCTGGTCAACGGCGAGCCGGTGATGCGCCAGATCGGCATGCTGGAGCGGCGCGACCACGGCCGCGGACAGGTCACGGCGGCGGTGCGCGCGGCCTGCAGCGAACTGTTCGGCGCCTAGCGGCGACGGGCGGCGGACGAAAAAAAGGGCACCTCGCGGTGCCCTTCAGCGTTGTTGCCGCCGGCGCCAGGCCGGCGATGTTCCCTGCTTATTCTTCCTGGAATGCTTCTTCGCGCTTGGCCTTGATCGACGGCAGCGCCACGATCACGACCAGCACCGCGGCGGCGATCAGCAGGCCCAGCGACAGCGGGCGCGTCACGAACACGCTGAAGTCACCACGCGACAGCAGCAGCGAGCGGCGGAAGTTTTCTTCCATCATCGGCCCCAGCACGAAGCCGAGCAGCAGCGGTGCCGGTTCGCAGCGCAGCTTGATGAACAGGTAGCCCACCACGCCGAAGGCGGCGGTCTGGAACACGTCGAAGGTGGTGTTCTGGACCGAGTACACGCCGATGCAGCAGAACGTCAGGATGGCCGGATACAGGTAGCGGTAAGGCACCTTCAGCAGCTTCACCCAGATGCCGATCAGCGGCAGGTTCAGCACGATCAGCATCAGGTTGCCGATCCACATCGAGGCGATCAGACCCCAGAACAGCGCCGGGTTGCTGGTCATCACCTGCGGGCCGGGCTGGATGTTGTGGATGGTCATCGCACCCACCATCAGCGCCATCACTGCGTTGGGCGGAATGCCCAGCGTCAGCAGCGGGATGAACGAGGTCTGCGAGGCCGCGTTGTTGGCCGATTCCGGACCCGCCACGCCTTCGATCGCGCCCTTGCCGAATTCCTGCGGGTACTTGGAGGTCTTCTTCTCCAGCGAGTACGCCGCGAACGAGGCCAGCGAGGCGCCGCCGCCCGGCAGGATGCCCAGCGCCGAGCCCAGCGCGGTGCCGCGCAGCACGGCCGGGATCATGCGCTTGAAGTCGTCCTTGGTCGGGAACAGGTTGGTGATGTGGTCGGTGAAGGTCTCGCGGTGCTCCTTCTGCTCCAGGTTGGCGATGATCTCGGCAAAGCCGAAGATACCCATTGCCACCGAGACGAAGTTCAGGCCGTCAGTCAGTTCCGGCACGTCGAACGAAAAGCGCGCTGCGCCCGAGTTGACGTCGGTGCCGACCAGGCCCAGCAGCAGGCCCAGCACGATCATGGCGATGGCCTTGACCAGCGAACCCGATGCCAGCACCACGGCGCCGATCAGGCCCAGCACCATCAGCGAGAAGTACTCGGCGGGGCCGAACTTGAACGCCAGTTCCGACAGCGGCGCGGCAAACGCGGCCAGGATCATGGTGGCGACGCAGCCGGCGAAGAACGAGCCCAGGCCCGCTGTCGCCAGCGCCACCCCCGCTCGCCCTCGCCTGGCCATCTGGTAGCCATCGATGGTGGTCACCACCGACGACGATTCACCGGGCAGGTTCACCAGGATGGCGGTGGTCGAGCCGCCGTACTGGGCGCCGTAGTAGATGCCGGCCAGCATGATCAGCGCGGCCACCGGCGGCAGCGTGTAGGTCACCGGCAGCAGCATGGCGATGGTGGCCAGCGGCCCCAGGCCCGGCAGCACGCCGATCAGGGTGCCCAGCACGCAGCCCAGGAAGGCGTACGCGAGGTTCTGGAAGGTCAGGGCGGTGGAGAAGCCCAGACTCAGGTTGGTGAGTAGTTCCATGTTGGCGGCCTCCTTAGCTTGCCAGGAAAGCCGGCCACACCGGCATCTGCAGGTTGATGCCGTACACGAACGCGCCCAGGCTGATCAGCACCAGGATGACCGCGTTCAGGATGGCGCCCTTCCAGCTGAACTCGTGGCTGGCCATCGACGACACCAGCACCAGCACCAGCACCGACAGCACCATGCCCAGCGGCTTGAGCAGCAGGCCGAACAGCACCACCGAACCGAGGATCCACAACAGCGTCTTGATGTCCCAGCGGGCCAGGCTGTCTTCTTCCGTCTTGGACGACAGCGAGCCGAACAGCACCAGCGCGCCCAGCAGGGCGAGCACGATGCCGAGCCAGAACGGGAAGTATCCCGGTCCCATTTTTGCGGCGGTTCCCATGGAATAACCGCGTGCGACCCAGGAAAAGCCGAATCCGACCAGGATGAACATCAGGCCGGAGGCAAAGTCCTTTTGGCTACGTATGCGCAAAGTGAATCTCCTCGATAAGACTGCTTGAAATCTGCGGCGGGCCTCTTTGCTGGCTTTGCTGCGTTGCACCAATGCAGCGAAATCCGGAGGCCTTCCGGCGGGCAGGGTGGAAGGTAAGGGGGCGACCTTTCAGCTACCTTTCAGATGTCTGCAAATGGGGTCATGGTTCGGGTATCCCCTAGTGAGAGCGCGCTTAAAAGTGCCGCCGAGCCAGGCTGCAGGCGGGTTGGCGGGTGGCAGCCCGGGCTGCTGCGCTATCATCCGGAACGGTCTTGCGCGCCGTGGTGGCCCACCGCGGCGGAAGGGTTCTGAAAGGTTCTGAAAGGTCCTGAAAGCTTCCGCAGGCGAATCCCAGGCAACACAAGGAGCGTTTTGGAAAGCATCGACCATGTCATCCTGCTCGGCGCCGTCGTGATGTCGCTGGGCATCGTGCTGGGCGCGTTCTCGGCGCGCTTCGGCGTGCCGTTCCTGCTGGTATTCCTGGCCGTGGGCATGCTGGCCGGGGTCGACGGCCCCGGCGGCATCCGCTTCTCGGATACCTGGCTCAGCTTCCTGGTGGGCAACCTGGCGCTGGCCATCATCCTGCTCGACGGCGGGCTGCGCACCCGCCTTGCCACCTTCCGGGTGGCGCTCAGGCCATCGCTGTCGCTGGCCACGGTAGGGGTGCTGGTGACGGCCGCCCTGGTGGGGATCTTCGCCGCCTGGCTGCTCGGCATCGACTGGCGGCTGGGGCTGCTGCTGGGGGCCATCGTCGGCTCGACCGATGCCGCCGCGGTGTTCTCGACGCTCAACAGCAGCGGCATCCGGCTCAAGGAGCGGGTCGCGAGCGTGCTGGAGATCGAGTCCGGCATCAACGACCCGATGGCGATCTTCCTGACGCTGACGCTGATCGAATGGCTGACCGCGCCCGAGGGCCTGACGCCGCTGGGGCTGCTGCTGCGCCTGCTGGTGCAACTCGGCGTGGGCGGCGTGCTGGGGCTTGGGCTCGGCTATTGCCTGGCCAATGTGCTGGAGCGCACGCGCGTGGCCGAAGGGCTGCAGTCGATCCTGCTGTGCTCGGGCGGCGCGATGGTCTTCGCCATCGTGCAGACCGTGGGCGGCAGCGGCTTCCTGGCGGTGTACCTGACCGGCATGCTGATCGGCAATCGCGAGCGCGCCGTCACCGCCGACACCATGCGCGCCATGGACGGCATGGCGTGGCTGGCGCAGTCAGCCATGTTCCTGCTGCTGGGGCTGCTGGTGTCGCCGCACCGGATCTGGGAAGTCGCCGGCCCTGCGGTAGCGGTGGCGGCCTTCCTGATGCTGGTGGCGCGGCCGGTGGCGGTATGGCTGGCGCTGCTGCCGTTCCGCTTCAATGCGCGCGAGACCGGCTTTATCGCCTGGATGGGCCTGCGCGGGGCGGTGCCGATCGTGCTGGCGTTGTTCCCGCTGCTGCGCGAGGTGCCGCAGTCGGGGCTGCTGTTCCGCATTGCCTTTGCGGTGGTGCTGGCCAGCCTGCTGTTCCAGGGCACCACGGTGTCGGTGGCGGCGCGGCTGGCGCGCGTGCTGCGCCCGGGCTACCCCGAGCCGCTGGCGCGCTCGCGCCTGCGCGGCACGCGCGCGCCGATCCTGGAAGTGATGCAGTTCGAGGTCGGCCCCAACGCGCCGGTCGAGAACGTGCGTGCCGACCAGCTGGAGCTGCCGCCGCGCTGCCGGCTGATGACGGTGGCGCGCGACGACGCACTGGCCGACCCGGCCCAGACGGTATTGCGCGCAGGTGATGCAGTCTGCGTGCTGGGCCTGACCGTCTCGCTGCCGCTGCTGTCGGCGCTGTTCCAGACGCCGGGCCGGGCACCCACCTGGGAACAGGTCTCGCACGATTTCCTGCTGTCGGGCGACGCGCCGCTGCGCGACGTGGCCGCGCTCTACGGCACGCGGGAACTGACGCCGGACGAAGAGCCGCTGACGCTGGAAAGCGCGATGCAGCGCGCGTTCACGTCGCCCCCGGTGGAGGGCGACAGCGTCGAGATCGCCGGGCTGCCGCTGACGATCACGCGGATGGAGGGCGCGCGGATCGTGCAGGTGGGATTGCTGCTGCCGCGGCTGGAGGGGGATTCGGGCGGGAAGTCGTGGAGGCGAAGGAAAAGGGCAGACAGGCGCGAGCGTGCCGGATAGCGCTGGTTTTCTCCCTCTCCCTGTTTGTCGTCAGTCGACCTTCGCCCCCGACACCTTCACGATCTGCGCATACTTCTTCAGTTCCTTCTGGATCAGCGCCGCGAACTGCTCCGGCGTGGTCGGTGCCGGCTGGGCGCCGATGCGGGCCAGGCGGGCCTTCATGTCGTCGGTCTTCAGGATCGCCACGATCTCGTGGTTCAGCTTCTCCACGATTTCGCGCGGCGTGTTGGCCGGCGCGAACACGCCGAACCATGTCGAGATGTCGAAGCCTTCCAGACCCAGCCCCTTGCCGGCTTCGGCAATGGTCGGCAGGTCCGGGAAGGACGCGGCGCGGCCGGCGGTGGTGACGGCGAAGGCCTTGAGCTTGCCCGCCTTGATGTTGGCCGAGGCCGAGGCCAGGTTGTCGAAGATCAGGTCGGTCTGGCCCGACAGCACCGACAACTGCGCCGGCGAGGCGCCGTTGTAGGGGATATGGACCATGCTGAGCTTGGCCATGCTCTTGAACAGTTCGCCCGACAGGTGGCCGGCGCTGCCGTTGCCGCCCGAGGCGTAATCCAGCTTGCCGGGGTTCTTGCGCGCATACGCGACCAGGTCGCGCACATTGTTGATATGCAGCTCGGCGGCCTTGCCCGGGTGCATCACCAGCACGTTGGGCACGTCTGCAACCAGCGTGACCGGCGCGAAGTCCTTCACGGGGTCATACGGCATCTTGCTGAACAGCGTCGGGTTGATCGCGTGCGTGGCGACCGCGCCCATCACGATGGTGTAGCCGTCGGCGGGCTGCTTCGCGACGTAGTCCGCGCCCAGGTTGCCGCCGGCGCCCGGCTTGTTTTCCACGATCACGGGCTGGCCCAGGCTGTCGCGCAGCTTGTCGCCGATGGCGCGCGCCACGGTGTCGAGCGGGCCGCCGGCCGGGTAGGGCACCACGAAACGGACCGGCTTGGTCGGGTAGGCATTGGTGGCGGCAACGGCGGCGGCCGGCATCAGGGCCGCGGTCAGCGCGGCGGCAAGCAGTTTCTTCAGCATGTTGCGGAGTACAGGAGGATAGGGATTGTCAGCGGGCCCCGATGCCGCGCGCCATCATCACGGCGCACAGCGGCAGCAGGATCACCAGGTGCGATTCGATCATGACCCAGCGCCGTGCCGCCTTGATCTCGGACGGCGGCGGCACGTAATCGGGCAGCCTGCGCGCCTGCTTGCGCCAGCGCGCGATGGCGAAGGTCGGCGGCAGCGAGCACAGCGCAATCAGCACGAACACGCCCATCTTGGCGTGGAACCACGGGTTGTGCAGGTAGAAGTCGACACCCTTGGCGCCGTAGAACAGGCGCAGCAGGCCGGTGGCCAGCGCCAGCATCGCCGACAGGAAATAGAACAGGTCGTACAGCGACAGGCGCCGCACGGTGGCCGGGGTCAGGTCGGGGCGCAGCGCCACGGCTTCGGCGGCCATCAGCGTGATCAGGACGAAGATCGCCAGGAAATGCAGGAAGGCAAGGATGGCGTCGGTCAGCATGGGTTCTCCTTCGCTTTGCGCGGGCGCGCGCAATGTCGCGGGCCCGGGGAAAGTACTTCAGTGGGGGACTGAACTTCCGGAAAGCACCCGCGGCCGGCTGGCCCGCCGCGGGCAGGAGGAGAATCTTACAGCACACCTTTTGCACGAAGTGCGGCGATCTGCGCAGCGCTGTAGTCCAGGGTCTCGGCCAGCACCGCGTCGGTATGCTCGCCCAGCAGCGGCGGGTGGCGCAGCGCCTGCGGCGGCGTCGCGCTCATCTTGATCGGGCTGCCGACCAGCTTGACCTCGCCCGCGCTCGGGTGCGGCAGGTCCACGCGCAGGCCGCGCGCCTTGACCTGGTCGTCCTCGAACACGTCGTCGAGCGTGTTGATCGGGCCGCACGGCACGCCCGCGGCTTCCAGGTCGCGGATCCATTGCGCGCGGGTGCGCGGGCGCACCATCTCGGCCAGGATCGGCACCAGCACGTCGCGGTTGGCCACGCGCTGCGGGTTGGTGGCAAAGCGCGGGTCGTCGGCCAGCCCGGGCATGCCGCCGTCGGTGACGAACTTGCGGAACTGCCCGTCGTTGCCCACCGCGACGATGATCCAGCCGTCGGCAGCCTGGAAGGTCTGGTAGGGCACGATGTTGGGGTGCGCGTTGCCCCAGCGGCGCGGCGCCTGGCCGCTGGCCAGGTAGTTGGTGTTCATGTTGGCCAGCATCGCCACCTGCACGTCGAGCAGCGCCATGTCGATGTACTGGCCCTCGCCGGTGCGGTCGCGGTGCGCCAGCGCCGCCAGCACGGCGATGGTGGCGTACTGGCCGGTCATCAGGTCGGAAATCGCCACGCCCGCCTTCTGCGGGCCGCCGCCGGGCAGGTCGTCGCGCTCGCCGGTCAGGCTCATGAAGCCGCCCATGCCCTGGATGATGAAGTCGTAGCCCGGGCGCGCGGCGTACGGGCCGGTCTGGCCGAAGCCGGTGACCGAGCAGTAGATCAGGTCGGGCTTGACCTGCCTGAGCGCGTCGTAGTCCAGGCCATATTTCTTCAGCTGGCCGACCTTGTAGTTCTCCAGCACCACGTCGCTCTGCGCGGCCAGGTCGCGCACGATCTGCTGGCCCTCGGGCGTGCTGATGTCGCAGGTGACAGAGCGCTTGTTGCGGTTGGCGGCCAGGTAGTAGGCGGCCTCGGCGGTGTCGCGGCCGTCTTCGTCCTTGAGCCAGGGCGGGCCCCAGGTGCGGGTGTCGTCGCCGGCGCCGGGGCGCTCGATCTTGATCACGTCGGCGCCGAAGTCGGCAAGGTTCTGGGCGCACCACGGCCCGGCGAGGACGCGGGTCAGGTCGAGGACGCGGAGATGGCTTAAGGCTCCCATGGCGGTATTCGAGGCAAAGGTAAGGCGGGGATCGGATCCGGAATGCGGGTCGGCGGCACGCCCCGGAAACGGGGCGGCGCGGGTTGGCTGCACTGTACCACCGGCAATCAACGGGCGCCGCCATAAGTGCTTCTTGAGGCTCTCGTGGCGATGGGATTCAGGGCGATAGCCGGCCGCTTCCCGGGCGCCGTGGCTGACCTGCCCGACGGCCTGCCTTGCCCGTATAATCAACGGTTTGCAAATCCCATACTGATTCGTCGCGCCCGGCCACGCCAGGGCAAGCGTCCGCCATCCCATGAAAGTCTCAGACATTCGCAGCAAGTTCCTGCAGTTCTTCGAATCGAAGGGCCATACCGTGGTCCGCTCGTCCAGCCTGGTGCCGGCGAACGACCCGACGCTGCTGTTCACCAACTCCGGCATGGTGCAGTTCAAGGACGTGTTCCTGGGCACCGACAAGCGCCCGTACACCCGCGCGACCTCGTCGCAGCGTTCGGTGCGCGCCGGAGGCAAGCACAACGACCTCGAGAACGTGGGCTACACCGCGCGCCACCACACGTTCTTCGAGATGCTGGGCAACTTCTCGTTTGGCGACTACTTCAAGCGCGAAGCCATCCAGTACGCGTGGGAACTGCTGACCAAGACTTACCAGCTGCCCGCCGAGAAGCTGTGGGTGACGGTCTATGCGGAAGACGACGAGGCCTACGATATCTGGGCCAAGGAAGTCGGCGTGCCGGCCGAGCGCATCGTGCGCATCGGCGACAACAAGGGCGCGCGCTACGCCTCGGACAACTTCTGGCAGATGGCCGACACCGGCCCGTGCGGCCCGTGCTCGGAAATCTTCTATGACCACGGCCCGGACGTGTGGGGCGGCCCGCCGGGATCGCCCGAGGAAGACGGCGACCGCTACATCGAGGTGTGGAACCTGGTGTTCATGCAGTTCAACCGCGACGAGCAGGGCAACATGACGCCGCTGCCCAAGCCGTGCGTCGACACCGGCATGGGTCTGGAGCGCATTGCCGCGGTGCTGCAGCATGTGCACAGCAATTACGAGATCGACCTGTTCCAGGCGCTGATCAAGGCCGCCGCGCGCGAGACCCATATCGACAACCTGAACCAGAACTCGCTGAAGGTCATCGCCGACCATATCCGCGCGTGCGCGTTCCTGATCGTCGATGGCGTGATCCCGGGCAACGAAGGCCGCGGCTACGTGCTGCGCCGGATCATCCGCCGCGCCATCCGCCACGGCTACAAGCTGGGCCAGAAGACCCCGTTCTTCCACAAGCTGGTGCCGGACCTGGTCGAGCAGATGGGCCAGGCCTATCCGGAGCTGGCCGAGGCGCAGTCGCGCGTGACCGAAGTGCTGAAGGCCGAGGAAGAGCGCTTCTTCGAGACCATCGAGAACGGCATGGCCATCCTCGACGCCGCGCTCGCCGACCTGAAGCTCAAGGGCGGCAAGACGCTGGACGGCGAACTTGCCTTCAAGCTGCACGACACCTTCGGCTTCCCGCTGGACCTGACCCAGGACGTGTGCCGCGAGCAGGAAATCGGCGTGGACGAAGCCGCCTTCGACGCCGCCATGAACCGCCAGCGCGAACAGGCACGTGCTGCCGGCAAGTTCAAGATGGCTGCCGGCCTGGAGTACACCGGCGACAAGACCGTGTTCCACGGCTACGAGAAGCTGGAGCTGCCGCAGGCCAGGGTCACGGCGCTGTATGTGGATGGCGCGTCGGTCGACACCATGCAGCCGGGCCAGACCGGCGTGGTGGTGCTCGACAACACGCCGTTCTACGCCGAGTCCGGCGGGCAGGCCGGCGACCAGGGCGTGCTGCAGGCCGCGAATGGCAATGGTGCCGTGTTCGCCGTGGCCGACACCACCAAGGTCCAGGCCGACGTGTTCGGCCACCAGGGCACGCTGCAGGGTGGCACGCTCAAGGTCGGCGACGCCGTGTCGGCGCAGGTTGACGCGCTGCGTCGTGCGCGCACGGTGCGCAACCACTCGGCCACGCACCTGATGCACAAGGCGCTGCGCGAAGTGCTGGGCAGCCACGTGCAGCAGAAGGGCTCGCTGGTCGATGCGGACAAGACCCGCTTCGACTTCTCGCACAACGCCGCGCTGACTGACGCGCAGATCCGCCAGGTCGAAGAGATCGTCAACGCCGAGATCCTGCGCAATGAGGACACGCACGCCGAGATCATGCCGTTCGACGACGCGGTCAAGAGCGGCGCGATGGCGCTGTTCGGCGAGAAGTACGCCGACGACGTGCGCGTGCTGTCGATCGGCACCTCGAAGGAACTGTGCGGTGGCACCCACGTGCACCGCACCGGCGATATCGGCCTGTTCAAGATCGTGATGGAAGGCGGCGTCGCCGCCGGCATCCGCCGCGTCGAGGCCATCACCGGCGACAACGCGCTGCACTACCTGCAAGGCCTGGACGCCAGGCTGAACGAAGCCGCCGCCGTGCTGAAGGCGCAGCCGTCCGAACTGGTGCCGCGCATCGGCCAGGTGCAGGACCAGGTGCGCGCGCTGGAGAAGGAGCTGGAGCGCCTGAAGAGCAAGCTGGCCGCTTCGCAGGGCGACGAGCTGGCGGCGCAGGCGGTCGACGTGAAGGGCCTGAAGGTGCTGGCTGCGCAGCTGGACGGCGCCGACGTGAAGACCCTGCGCGAGACCATGGACAAGCTCAAGGACAAGCTGCAGAGCGCCGCCATCGTGCTGGGCGCGGTCGCCGACGGCAAGGTCAGCCTGATCGCCGGCGTCACCGCCGATGCCACGGGCAAGGTCAAGGCCGGCGAGCTGGTCAACTTTGTCGCCCAGCAGGTGGGCGGCAAGGGCGGCGGCCGTCCCGACATGGCGCAGGCCGGCGGCACCGAGCCGGCCAAGCTGCCGCAGGCGCTGGCGGGCGTCACCGAGTGGGTGGCGGCGAAGGTCTGATCGCCTGCGCGTTGCGCAAGCCAACAGAGAAGGGGCGCCGGTGGCGCCCCTTCTGTTTTCCTACTTCTCGGGGTTCCCCGTGGCGCCCCGCAGTGTCGTCAGCAGATCGATCGGCAGCGGAAACACGATGGTCGAACTCCTGTCTCCCGCGATCTGCGTCAGCGTCTGCATGTAGCGCAGTTGCATCGCCTGCGGCTGCCGCGCCAGCATCTGCGCCGCTTCCAGCAGCTTCACCGAAGCCTGCAGCTCGCCCTCGGCATGGATCACCTTGGCGCGCCGCTCGCGCTCGGCCTCTGCCTGGCGGGCGATGGCGCGGACCATGGTCTCGTTCAGGTCGACGTGCTTGATCTCGACGTTCGAGACCTTGATGCCCCAGCCGTCGGTCTGCGCGTCCAGCACCTGCTGGATGTCGAGGTTGAGCTTCTCGCGCTCGGCCAGCATCTCGTCGAGCTCGTGCTTGCCCAGCACCGAGCGCAGCGTGGTCTGCGCCAGCTGGCTGGTGGCTTCGAGGAAGTTCGCCACCTGGATGATGGCCAGTTCGGGATCGACCACGCGGAAGTACACCACCGCATTGACCTTGACCGAGACATTGTCGCGCGAGATCACGTCCTGCGGCGGCACGTCCATTACCACCGTGCGCAGGTCGACCCGGACCATCTGCTGCACCGCCGGGATCAGCAGGACCAGCCCGGGGCCCTTGACCTTCCAGAAGCGCCCGAGCATGAACACCACGCCGCGTTCGTATTCGCGCAGCACGCGGAACGAGGTGATCACCAGCAGTGCCAGCAGGAAGATCACACCGCCGAAGCTGAATCCATAGGCCATGTCAGGCTCCCTTGTCAGGGGTCGGTTGGGAAGAGGAGGCCGGTGCGCTGCCGGCGGCGATCACTTCGAGCACCAGGCCACTGCGTCCCGTGACCAGCACCGGCGTGCCGCGCGCCAGCGGCGTGGCGCTGCGCACGCGCCAGGTCTCGCCGCGCACGCTGGCCCAGCCTTCATCGCGCAGGTCGTCGAGCAGTTCGCCGCGGCTGCCCACCAGCGTGTCGGCGCCGCTGACCACCGGGCGCTTGCGCGAGCGCATCAGCATCGCCGACATGCCGAACACGAACACCGCCGACAGCGCCGACATCGCCGCCACCATCGGCAGCGGCACGCCAAAGCCCGGCACGTCGGTGTCGATCAGCATCACCGCGCCGAAGGCGAAAGCGATGATGCCGCCGACCCCCAGCGCGCCGAAGGTGGGCAGGAACAGCTCCGCCACCATGCAGCCGATGCCCAGCGCCACCAGCGCCAGCCCGGCGTAGTTGACCGGCAGCATATGCAGCGCGAACAGTGCCAGCAGCAGGCAGATCGCGCCGACGATGCCGGGCACCACCATGCCCGGCGTGGAGAACTCGAAGATCAGCGCGTAGATGCCGATCATCATCAGCAACAGCGCCACGCTGGGCTCGGTGATCACGGCCAGGAAGCGGTTGCGCCAGTCCGGCTCCAGCGTCACCGAAGGCGCGTTGCGCGTCTGCAGCGTGCTGGCCTTGCCGCCGGCGGTGGTCAGCTTGCGCCCGTCGAGCTGGCGCAGCAGTGCGGGCAGGTCGGCCGCGACCACATCGATCACGCGTTGCGCCAGCGCCTCGTCGGCCGACAGGCTGACCGATTCGCGCACCGCGCGCTCGGCCCATTCGGCGTTGCGCCCGCGCAGCTGCGCCAGGCCTCGGATATAGGCCGAGGCGTCGTGCAGCTGCTTGCGCGCCATGGCGTCGCCTGTCGCGGGCGCGCTGGCGGGGGCCGAAGCGGGGCTGGCGCCAGGCAAGGACTCCGGCTTCTGCGGTCCGCCGATGCCGACCTGCACCGGCGTCGCCGCGCCCAGGTTGGTGCCTGGGGCCATCGCCGCCAGATGGCTGGCATAGAGGATGTAGGTGCCCGCGCTGGCCGCGCGCGCGCCGCCGGGAGAGACATAGCTTGCCACCGGCACCGGCGAGGCCAGGATCGCCTGGATGATGTCGCGCATCGATGCATCCAGCCCGCCGGGCGTGTCCATTTCCAGCACCACCAGCTGCGCGCCGGCCTCACGGGCGCGCGCCATGCCGCGCAGGATAAAGCTGGCGCTGGCCGGGCTGACCGCGCCTTTCAGGGGGATCACGTACACCGGCGCCGTGGCCGTGGCCGCGGCCGTGCCCGCCGGCGGGGCCGCGGCGCCGCTGCCGCCGAAGGCAAGCGCGCAGCATGCCAGCACCAGGCTGGACAGCAACCGGAAGGCGCGCAGCAATGCGGTGGAAGGGTTCATGGCAGGGGCGGGGCACGCGAGGTGCCGTGGTGGCGCCACTTCAAGTGTAGGCCACCGGGCACATCTTGCACGCGGCCCCGCAGGCCCGCGAACTCAGGCCGCCGCGAGTTCGGGCCCGGCCGAGCCGGGCGGTGCGGGCGTAAGTTCGGGCAGGGCCTCGACCAGCGCATGCAGCGCGGCGCTGGCCATCGACGGCTGCCACGCCAGCAGCGTGCGCACCCGGCCCGCCGCCCCCAGGCTGTGCTGCTGGATGGCGGGCAGGTCGCGGTACAGGCCCAGCACGGAGCGCGGCACGATCGCCGCGCCGATGCCGGCCGCGACGCAGGCGACGATGGCATGGTAGGAGCTGAGCTGCAGCACCCGGGGCGTCGGCGCCGTGCCGCTCCCGTACCAGGTCTCGAGCCGGGCCCGGTAGTTGCAGCCGGGCTCGAACGCCAGCAGCGTCGGCACCTCCAGGTCGGCCGCGCCGCGCACCGGGCGATGGTGCTCGCGCGTGATCACCACCAGCTCTTCCTCGAACACCGGCACCGCGCGCAGTGCCGGGTCGGCCAGCGGCTCGGCGACGAAGGCGCAGTCGACCTCGAAGCGCGCCAGCGCATCGAATGCCTGCCGCGTCGCCAGCGTCACCAGTTCCAGCTGCACCTCGGGCCAGGCCTGGTGATACGCGGCCAGCACCTGAGGCAGGCGGCTCGCGGCGGTGCTTTCCATCGAGGCAATGCGCAGCCGGCCATGCGGGCGCGCCGGCAGCACCGCGTGGCGCGCCTCTTCGGTCAGCGTCAGGATGCGGCAGGCGTAATCGAACAGGGTCTGGCCCGACGGCGTCAGCACCATGCGCCGGCCGTCGCGCACAAACAGCTCGACGCCCAGCGACTGCTCCAGCTGGCGGATGCGGGTGGTGACATTGGACTGCACCCGGTGCAGCCGCTCGGCCGCGCGGGTGACGCCGCCGGCCTCGACGACGGCGCGGAAGATCTCCAGTGCGGCAAGGTCCATGGCCGGCTCCACAGTTATCCATCAGATTTCAGAATGGCTCGCATCTTGAGAATTCATGTTTCAAGATGATGATGGCAGCGTAGCATACAGGGATCGCAATGCAACCGCTGTCCCCGCAGCCACTCTCATGCCGCGCCCCCAGAGCCTTGAGCCACAACACCCTGCTGCGCGCGTGGCCGCCGCCGTGCCGGCGCGCCGCGAGGCCGGCCCGCTCGCGGTGGCGCTGGCCGGCATGGTATCGCTGGCGGTGGTGATGGGCATCGGCCGCTTCGCCTTCACGCCGCTGCTGCCGATGATGCTGCATGACGGCACGGTCACGCTGGACCAGGGGGGCTGGCTCGCGACGGTGAATTACATCGGTTACTTCGTCGGTGCCGCGGTGTGCATGTTTATCCAGCCGGATGCTGTGCGCATGGTGCGCTGGGGCCTGGTGGCCACGGTGCTGCTGACGCTGGGCATGGCCTTGCCGGGCGGCATGCCGGCGTGGTCGCTGTGGCGTACCGCCGCGGGCGTGGCCAGCGCCGTGGCGATGGTCTACACCGCCGCCTGGTGCCTGCAGCGGCTGGCCGAGCTGGGCAGGCCCGAGCTGGCCGGGCTGATCTTCTGCGGCCCCGGCCTGGGCATCGTGGTCACCGGGCTGGGCGCGTCCGCCATGGTCGGCGCGGGCTGGCATGCCGACCATGGCTGGCTCGCCTTCACCGCGCTGGCGGTGATGCTGGTGGCGGCGGTCTGGCGGATTTTCGTCGCGCCGGCCGCCCTGGCGGCAGCGGTGCCGTCTGCGGGCGCCGCCGAGACCGATACCGACATCGTTACCGGCACGGCGCGGCTCGATGCCGAGGCCTGGATGCTGACGCTGGCCTACGGCCTGGCCGGCTTCGGCTACATCATCACCGCGACCTTCCTGCCGGTGATCGCGCGCCAGGCGCTGCCAGGCACGGTGTGGGCCGACCTGTTCTGGCCGATCTTCGGCGCGGGCGTGGCGGTGGGCGCGTTCCTGGCGACGCGCGTCGGCATGGGGCACGACAACCGCAAGCTGCTGACGCTGCTGTACGGCATGCAGGCGCTGGGCGTGGCGATCGCGGTGGTGTTGCCCAGCGTGGCCGGTTTTGCCCTCAGCAGCTTGCTGGCGGGCCTGCCCTTCACCGCGCTGGTGGCGTTTGCGATGCGCGAGGCGCGGCGGCTGTGGGGGCCGCACGCACCACGGCTGATGGGCCTGATGACCGCGTCCTACGGCCTGGGCCAGATCGCCGGCCCGCCGCTGGCGACCGCGCTGGTGGCGCGCACCGGTGGCTTTGCCGCTTCGCTGGCGTGCGCCGCGGCGGCGCTGGCGCTGGGCGCGCTGGTGTTTGCCTGGATGCGGCGCATGTGGCCGCTGCCGGCCGCCGGGACCAGCCTGAGCCCGGGCGCCGAGGTGCGCTAAAGTAGCGTCTTTGTCGTCCGGCGCGCCGCGCGAAGGGCTGCGGCCGGGTCTGCCGGCATCGCGGTCAGCGGCGCGGCACAGAAGGCCGGGGCCGTACCCGGCACGCCAGACCGGGCGGCGCAGGAGCGACCCCATGTCTTTTGCCTTGCAGCCCGCGCGCGCCGCGGGCGCTTCCCATCCCGTCTCAGCCGAAGAGCAGCGCGTGCGCGTCGACCTGGCCGCCGCGTACCGGCTGGCCGCGCGCGAGGGCTGGGACGACCTGATCTACACGCATATCTCGGCCACGGTGCCAGGCGAGCCGGATCACTTCCTGATCAACCCGTTCGGCTTTGCCTTTGACGAGATCCGCGCCAGTGACCTGGTCAAGATCAACGGCCGTGGCGAGGTCGTCGGCGACACCGTGCATCCGGTCAACGTGACCGGCTTCGCGCTGCACGCAGCGGTGCATGCCGCGCGCGCCGACGCGATGTGCGTGATGCACCTGCATAACACCGCCGGCATCGCGGTGTCGGCGCAGGCGGCGGGGCTGCTGCCGCTGTCGCAGCATGCCATGCGTTTCCATGGCCGCATCGCCTACCACGACTACGAGGGCCTGGCCTTCACCCCGGCCGAGGGCGCGCGGCTGACCGCATCGCTGGGCCCGCATCCGGCCATGCTGTTGCGCAACCACGGCACGCTGACGGTGGGCCGCACCGTGGCCGAGGCCTATGTGCTGATGGCAACGCTGATCAAGGCCTGCGAAGTCCAGATCGCGGCGCAGGCGGGCGGGGCGCTGGTGCAGCCCGGCGCCGCCGTGGCGGACAAGACCTCCGCGCAGCTCTATGACGATGGCGCGGTCGAGGGCGTGCTGGAATGGCCCGCGCTGCTGCGCAAACTGGATAGAATCGATCCTTCCTACCGGGACTGAAGGCAAGGACTTTCCCGCCCGGACCACAACAATCAATCAAGCACAGGAGCAATGCATGCCGACTTTCCACGTCGAAATGTTTGAAGGCCGCACCATCGAGCAGAAGCGCAAGTTTGTCGAGGAAGTGACCCGCGTAAGCTGCGAAACGCTGGGCTGCTCGCCGTCGGCGGTCGACATCATCATCACCGATATCAAGCGCGAGAACTGGGCCACCGGCGGCGAGCTGTGGGCCGACAAGAAGTAAGGCGCCACGCCCCTCCACACTGAACACCATGCAGCACTTCGCCTCCGACAACTACGCCGGCTTCTGCCCGGAATCGCTCAAGTATTTCCTGGAAGCCAACGGCAGCGGCCATGAGCAGGCCTATGGCGACGATAGCTGGACGCAGAAGGTCTGCGACCGGATCCGCGACCTGTTCCAGACCGATTGCGAAGTGTTCTTCGTGTTCAACGGCACGGCGGCCAACTCGCTGGCGCTGTCGGCGCTGTGCCAGTCGTACCACTCGGTGATCTGCCACGAACTGGCGCATATCGAGACCGACGAATGCGGCGGGCCGGAGTTCTTCTCCAACGGCTCCAAGCTGCTGACCGCGCCGGGCGAGCATGGCAAGCTCACGCCCGACGCGGTCGAGGCGCTGGTCACGCGCCGCGCCGACATCCATTACCCCAAGCCCAAGGTGGTGTCGCTGACGCAGTCGACCGAAGTCGGCACCGTCTACAGCGTCGAAGAGGTGCGCGCCATCGCCGCGATCGCCAAGCGCCGGCAGCTGCGCGTGCACATGGACGGCGCGCGCTTTGCCAACGCGGTGGCGTCACTGGGCGTGCATCCTTCCGAGATCACCTGGCGCGCGGGCGTCGACGTGCTGTGCTTCGGCGGCACCAAGAACGGCCTGCCGGTGGGCGAGGCGGTGGTGTTCTTCGACCGCCGCCTCGCCGAGGACTTTGCCTACCGCGTCAAGCAGGCCGGGCAGCTGGCGTCGAAGATGCGCTTTATCTCCGCGCCGTGGCTGGGGCTGCTCGAGAACGACGTGTGGCTTGCCAACGCGCGCCATGCCAATGCGATGGCGCAACTGCTGCAGCAGCGCATCCGCGAGATCCCGGGCGTGCGCATCATGTTCCCGACCCAGTCCAATGCAGTCTTCGCCGAGCTGCCGCTGCCGGCGATCGAGGCGCTGCGCGCAAAGGGCTGGCGCTTCTACACCTTTATCGGCGCGGGCGGCTGCCGTTTCATGTGTTCGTGGGACCTGCAGCCGCAGACCGTGGAGGCACTGGCCGCCGACATGCGCGCTGCCTGCAGCGCGTAGCGGGGCCGAATCCCGCCAGCGCATACTGATAACGACGAGACACAGGAGCCCCCATGACTTACCGATTCTGCCCGCAGTGCGGCGGGCCGCTGGAGCTGCTGCCGCTGTCCGGGCGCGAACGCCACGCCTGCGTGCAGCAGGACTGCGGCTTCGTGCACTGGAACAACCCGCTGCCGGTGCTGGCGGCGGTGGTGGAGTACCAGGACAAGTTGCTGCTGGCGCGCAACGCCGCGTGGCCGGAGAAGATGTTTGCGCTGGTGACCGGCTTCCTGGAGCGCGACGAGCCGCCCGAGCTCGGCGTGGCGCGCGAACTGAAGGAAGAGACCAATCTCGATACCGAGTCGGTCGCGCTGATCGGCGTCTACGAGTTCATGCGCAAGAACGAGCTGATCATCGCCTATCACGTCAAGGCGACCGGCACCGTCGAACTGTCCGAGGAACTGGCCGAATACAAGCTGGTGGCGCCCGAGGACGTGCGCGTGTGGTCGGCCGGAACCGGCTTCGCGGTGGCCGACTGGCTTGCCGCACGGGGCTACCCGGTGCGCTTCTTCGATCGCCAGACCGGCGCCGACATTCCGGACCCGCGCCGCCCCCATGACTTCAGCCAGGCCGGGGCTTCGCTACAATACCGCTGGTAAGGCCGGTTTTTCAGCCAGCCTCCAGCCCCCAAGCATCAGAGGAAGAGACGAATGGAGTTCCAGAAAGAAGTGGACGCCCGCGGCCTGAACTGCCCGCTGCCGATCCTGCGCACCAAGAAGGCCCTGGCCGACATGGCCAGTGGCGACGTGCTCAAGGTGCTGGCGACCGATCCCGGCGCCACGCGCGATTTCCAGGCCTTTGCCAAGCAGACCGGCAACGAGCTGCTGTCGCACTCGGAAGTGGACAAGGTGTTCGTGTTCTACATGCGCCGGCGCTGATGGATGGCTCCCGTTCCCGCGCGCGGGAACGGGAGCGTTGATCCGTCCGACAAGGAAAAAGCCGCCCGAGAGCGGCTTTTTCTTCGTGCCCGCGACGGCGAGCTCAGCGGCCCAGGCCGTTCAGGTGCTCGCGCGATTCCAGGTAGGCGCTGAAATCGGTGCCCACTTCGGGGTGCTTCAGCGCGAACTCGACGGTCGCCTTGAGGTAGCCCAGCTTGCTGCCGCAGTCATAGCGGCGGCCCTGGTAGCGGTAGGCCAGCACCTGTTCCTGGCCCAGCAGCGACTGGATCGCGTCGGTCAGCTGCAGCTCGCCGCCGGCGCCGGGCTTGAGCTCGCGCAGGTGGTCGAAGATGCGCGGCGTCAGGATATAGCGCCCGACCACGCCGAGGTTGGAGGGGGCGTCTTCCGGCGCCGGCTTCTCGATGATGCCCGAGACCTTGATCACGTCGTCGTCCCATTCGCGGCCATCGATCACGCCGTAGGAGCGGCTCTGCTCGGGCGTGATTTCCTCGACGCCCAGCACCGAGCAGTTGTAGTGGTTGAAGGCATCCACCATCTGCTTCATCACCGGCGGGTTGCCGTCGATCAGGTCATCGGCCAGCATCACCGCGAACGGGGTGTCGCCCACCAGCTTGGCCGCGCACAGCACCGCGTGGCCCAAGCCCAGCGCCTCGGGCTGGCGCACGTAGTAGCACTCGACGTTGGCCGGCTTGATCGAGCGCACCACGTCCAGCAGCGCCTGCTTGTTCTTGGCTTCGAGCTCGACTTCCAGTTCGAAGGCCTTGTCGAAATGGTCCTCGATCGCGCGTTTGGAGCGGCCCGTGACGAAGATCATCTCGGTAATGCCGGCGGCCATGGCTTCTTCCACGGCGTACTGGATCAGCGGCTTGTCCACCACCGGAAGCATTTCCTTGGGGCTGGCCTTGGTGGCTGGCAGGAAGCGGGTGCCCAGGCCCGCAACCGGGAACACAGCCTTGGTGACGCGATTTTCCATATCAGGTGTACCTCTCAGATTCCAGTCCATAACCCTGCCAGCCAGCGTGGGCGCCGTCTGTCCGGTTCTGTCCGACGATGCCGCACAGAACCCCCGGCCGGCAGGGGCGTGATGCAGGCCGCCTGACTGACCCTCGGGTCAGGCCGGCAGCCGCTGCAGCTGGCCCTGCAGCTTGGCCAGCGTCTGCTCGAAATCGGACAGGCGCTGCGTCTCTTGCGCCACCACCGCGGGCGGTGCCTTGGCGACAAAGCTCTCGTTCGACAGCTTGGCGCGGCACTTGCCGATTTCGCCACCGATGCGTTCGACTTCCTTCGACAGGCGCGCGCGCTCGGCGGCGACATCGATCTCGATCTTCAGCAGCAGGTGGTTGCCCCCGGCAATGGCGACCGGCGCACCGGCGCCCTCCGCTTGCAGGGTGGCTTCATCTTCGAAGACGCGCACTTCCGAAAGTTTCGCGAGGGCCTGGATATGTGCGCTGGCCGCCCTCAGGAAGGCGCTGTCGCCCTGCGCATACAGCGGGATGCGCTGGGCGGGCGAGATGTTCATTTCGCCGCGCAGATTCCGGCACGCGTCGATCACTTCCTTCAGGCGAGCGACCCACTGCTCGGCATTCTCGTCGATCTTGGCGACGGCGGGCAGCGGATACGGCTGCAATGCGATGGTTTCCGCACCATCGCCGCTGGCGCGCCCGGCCAGCGGGGCCACTTTCTGCCACAGTTCCTCGGTGATGAACGGGATCACCGGATGCGCCAGGCGCAGCACGGTCTCGAGCACGCGCAGCAGCGTGCGGCGGGTGGCGCGCTGCTGTGCCTCGGTGCCGTTCTGGATCTGCACCTTGGCCAGTTCCAGGTACCAGTCGCAGTACTCGTCCCAGACGAACTTGTAGATGGCGTTGGCGATATTGTCGAAGCGGTATTCGGCGAAGCCCTTTTCGACCTCGGCCTCCACGCGCTGCAGCAGCGACACGATCCAGCGGTCGGCCTGCGAGAAATCGAGGTAGCCGTCCGGGCCGCAGTCGTTATTGCACGGCCCCATGCCGCAGTCATGGCCCTCGGTGTTCATCAGCACGAAGCGGGTGGCGTTCCACAGCTTGTTGCAGAAGTTGCGGTAGCCCTCGCAGCGGCCGGTATCGAAGTTGATGTTGCGTCCGAGCGTGGCCAGCGAGGCAAAGGTGAAGCGCAGCGCGTCGGCGCCAAAGGCCGGGATGCCCTCGGGGAATTCCTTCTTGGTCTTCTTCTCGATCTTGGGCGCGTCCTTGGGCCGGCGCAGGCCGGTGGTGCGCTTCTTCAGCAGCGTGTCGAGGTCGATGCCGTCGATCAGGTCAACCGGGTCGAGCGTGTTGCCCTCGGACTTGCTCATCTTCTTGCCTTCCGAATCGCGCACCAGGCCGTGCACGTAGACGGTGTGGAAGGGGACCTTGCCGGTGAAGTGCTTGGTCATCATGACCATGCGCGCCACCCAGAAGAAGATGATGTCGTAGCCGGTGACCAGCACCGACGACGGCAGGAAGTGCTTCAGTTCAGGCGTTTCTTCAGGCCAGCCCAGCGAGGAGAAGGGCACCAGCGCCGACGAGAACCAGGTGTCGAGCACGTCTTCCTCGCGGCGCAGCGTGCCGGTGCTGCCGGCGGCCTTCGCCTTGGCGAGCGCTTCCTCTTCGGTGCGGCCGACGAAGCAGTTGCCGGCATCGTCGTACCATGCCGGGATCTGGTGGCCCCACCACAGCTGGCGCGAGATGCACCAGTCCTGGATATTGCCCAGCCACTGGTTGTAGGTGCTGATCCAGTTCTCCGGCACCAGCTTGATCTCGCCGCTCTGCACGGCCTCGAGCGCGACCTCGGCGATCGAGCGGCCCGGGTAGAAAGTGCCTTCCGGCGCCGGCTTGCTCATGGCGACGAACCACTGGTCGGTCAGCATCGGCTCGATCGCGCTGCCGGTGCGCTCGCTGCGCGGGGTCATCAGCTTGTGCTTCTTGACGTCTTCCAGCAGGCCCTGCTTGTCGAGGTCGTCGACGATGGCCTTGCGCGCGTCGAAGCGGTCCAGGCCGGCATAGGCGGCGGGCGCGTCGGCGACGATCTTCGCGTCCAGCGTCAGGATCGACAGCTGCGGCAGGTTGTGGCGCTGGCCGACGGCGTAGTCGTTGAAGTCGTGGCCCGGGGTCACCTTGACCACGCCGGTGCCGAACTCGCGGTCGACGTACTCGTCGGCGATCACCGGGATCTGGCGGCCGGTCAGCGGCAGGTGCACCGACTTGCCGATCAGGTGCGCGTAGCGCTCGTCTTCCGGATGCACCATCACGGCGACGTCGCCGAGCATGGTTTCCGGACGCGTGGTGGCCACGGTCAGGTGGGTCAGGCCGCCCTTGGCGTCAGCCTCGACCAGCGGATAGCGGATATGCCACAGCGAGCCTTCTTCCTCGACGCTGTCGACTTCCAGGTCCGACACCGCGGTGCCCAGCACCGGGTCCCAGTTGACCAGGCGCTTGCCGCGGTAGATCAGGCCCTGCTCGTACAGGCGCACGAACACTTCAGTCACCGCCTTCGACATCTCCGGCGACATGGTGAAGTACTCGCGGCTCCAGTCGATCGACGCGCCCATGCGCCGCACCTGGCGGGTGATGGTCGAGCCCGACTCTTCCTTCCAGGCCCACACCTTCTCGGTGAACTTCTCGCGGCCGAGGTCATGGCGCGACACGCCCTGGCCCTCGAGCTGGCGCTCCACCACGATCTGGGTGGCGATGCCGGCGTGGTCGGTGCCCGGCACCCACAGCGTATTGGCGCCCAGCATGCGCGCGTGGCGTGCCAGGCCATCCATGATGGTCTGGTTGAAGGCATGGCCCATGTGCAGCGTGCCGGTCACATTGGGCGGCGGCAGCTGGATCGCGAAGTCCGGGCGGGCGGGATCGAAGGTCGGCTTGGCGATGCCGCGCTTCTCCCACTCGGGGCCCCATTTCGCCTCGATGGCGGCGGGTTCGAAGCTCTTGGCAAGCGATTGGTCTTGGGCGGTCATGCTGGGATGTCGAGGTTGGCGTCTGGGTGCGTGGCAGGTGCGGTGCCCTGCGCCTGGCGGTCGCTGGCGGGCTGCGAGGGCCCGGCCTGGCGCCAGTGAAACCACAAATTATACGGGGGCGGGCGCCTGGTGCCTATTTCGTGGCCGGAGCCGGCCGGCGCGCGGCTTGGGCCCGGCTTGTGCGCGGCTTGTGCGCGCCTCCCGGCGCCAGGCCGGATGTGATTTATGGAACAGGGCCCCCCGGTATAATTGCGGCGACTCCACTAGGCCTTTCCGATGTCCGACCTGCTCGCCAACCTGAACGCCGAACAACTTGCCGCCGTCACCCTGCCCGACGAACCGGCGCTGATCCTGGCGGGCGCGGGCAGCGGCAAGACCCGCGTGCTGACCACGCGCATTGCCTGGCTGATCCAGAACGGCCATGTCTCGCCGGCGGGCATCCTGGCGGTGACCTTTACCAACAAGGCCGCCAAGGAGATGCAGACGCGGCTGTCGTCGATGCTGCCGATCAACACCCGCGGCATGTGGATCGGCACCTTCCATGGCCTGTGCAACCGCATGCTGCGCGCGCATTTCCGCGACGCCGGACTGCCCCAGACCTTTGCCATCCTGGACAGCCAGGACCAGCTGTCGGCACTGAAGCGGCTGCTCAAGTCGCTCAACGTCGACGACGAGAAATACCCGGCCAAGAACCTGCAGTACTTCATCAACAACGCCAAGGAGCAGGGCCTGCGCCCGGCCGACGTCGAGGCCAACGACGATTTCAACAAGCGCTTCGTCGACCTCTACGCCGCCTACGACATGCAGTGCCAGCGCGAGGGCGTGGTCGACTTCGCCGAGCTGCTGCTGCGCTGCTACGAGCTGCTGCGCTATAACGACGCCATCCGCCAGCACTACCAGCACCGTTTCCGCCACGTGCTGGTCGACGAGTTCCAGGACACCAACGTGCTGCAGTACCAGTGGCTCAAGCTGCTGGCCGGCCACGGCACGCAAAACCCGGCCGCGGTCTTTGCCGTGGGCGACGACGACCAGAGCATCTACGCCTTCCGCGGCGCCAATGTCGGCAACATGCGCGACTTCGAGCATGAGTTCCGCGTGCGCCGGATGATCAAGCTGGAGCAGAACTACCGCTCGCACGGGCATATCCTGGATTCGGCCAACCACCTGATCTCGCACAACGCGCGCCGCCTCGGCAAGAACCTGCGCACCGATGCCGGCCACGGCGAGCCGGTGCGGGTGTTCCAGGGCGGCTCGGACGGCCAGGAAGCCGCCTGGATCATCGAGGAGATCCGCGACCAGATCGCGCAGGGCGCCAGCCGCGCCGAGATCGCGATCCTGTACCGCAGCAACGCGCAGTCGCGCGTGATCGAGCATGCGCTGTTCTCGGCCGGCATCCCGTATCGCGTTTATGGCGGCCTGCGCTTCTTCGAGCGCGCCGAAATCAAGCACGCGCTGGCGTATATGCAGTTGCTGGAGAACCCGCGCAACGACGCCGCCTTCGGCCGCGTGGTCAACTTCCCGGCGCGCGGCATCGGCGCGCGCTCGCTGGAGGTGCTGCAGGACATGGCGCGCCAGTATGACTGCGCGCTGGCCGAGGCCGTGGCCTACGTGCCCGGCGCGGCCGGCAGCAAGCTGGCCACGTTCGCGCGGCTGATCGACAAGATGCGCGAGGACACGCGCCGCATGACGCTGGCCGAGACCGTCGAGTACGTGATCAACCACAGTGGCCTGATCACGCATTACCAGGGCGAGAAAGAGGGCCAGGACCGCATCGAGAACTTGCAGGAACTGGTGACCGCGGCGCAGGCCTTCGTGGTCGAGGAGGGCTACGGCCTGGAAGCGCTGGCCGCGGTGATCCCTGCCGACCGCGGCCCCGCCACGCCGGTGCTGGCCAACGGCGACCAGTCGCAGCAGCTGCTCGACCCCGAGGCGCTGCCGGTGGTGATGACGCCGCTGGTCGCGTTCCTGACCCACGCTTCGCTCGAGGCCGGCGACAATCAGGCCCAGGCCGGCCAGGACGCGGTGCAGATGATGACCGTGCACGCGGCCAAGGGGCTGGAGTTCGACGTGGTCTTCATCAGCGGGCTGGAGGAAGGGCTGTTCCCGCACGAGAACAGCATGATGGACCCCGACGGGCTGGAGGAAGAGCGCCGGCTGATGTACGTGGCGATCACGCGCGCGCGCAAGCGGCTCTACATGTCGTTCGCGCAAAGCCGCATGCTGCACGGCCAGACCCGCTACCACGTGCGCTCGCGCTTCTTCGAGGAACTGCCCGAGGCCTCGCTCAAATGGCTGACCCCGCCGGCACAGAGCTACGGCGGCGTGCGCCGCCAGGAGCGCGACAACGCCTGGGGCCGCGACTGGTTCCGCAAGCCCGAGGACGTGCCCTATACCGGCACCAAGCCCACCGGCGGCATGGACAACGGCAACGGCTATGCCGACGCCAGGCGCGAGGCCGGCACCGGCTTCCGCGTCGGCCAGTCGGTGTTCCACAACAAGTTCGGCGAAGGCGTGATCACCGCGCTGGAAGGCGAGGGCGCCGATGCGCGCGCCAATATCAACTTCAAGCGGCATGGCGCCAAGTGGCTGGCGCTGGCGGTGGCAAAGCTGGACGCGATCGACTGAAAGGCGCCGGCAGTGCCGGCGCCTTTCACGGCGCTCAGGACAGCGCGTGCCGCACTTCTCCGGCCTTGGGCTCGGGGCTGTCCACGGTCAGCAGCGGATTGATAAACAGCGACGCCACCGCGCCGACGCCCAGCAACGCGCCCGAGATCATGAACGGCAGGTCATAGCTGCCGGTACGCTCGATCAGGTAGCCGAACACCACCGGCGACACCATGCCGGCCAGCCCGAAGCCGGTGTTCATCATGCCGCCCGCGGTGCCGGCGTACTTGCCGGCGATATCCAGCGGCAGGCTCCACAGCACGGCGTTGGTCAGCTCCAGGAAGAAGAACGACAGCGACAGCAGGATCACCGCGTTGATGGCATCGGCGGTGAAGGTCATCGGCGCGATAAACATCAGCGAGCCGGCCAGCCCGACGAACAGGATCGCGCCGCGTGCCAGGCGCAGGTTGCCGGTGCGCCGGTAGAGGCGGTCCGACAGCACGCCGCCGAGGGTATCGCCGACCACGCCTGCCATCAATGGCAGCGCGGTGAACAGCGCCAGCTGCTTCAGGTCGAAGCCGCGCGCTTCCTTCAGGTACGACGGCAGCCACGTCAGGTAGACCCACAGCGACCAGCCGTAGCAGAAGTCGACGAAGGTCACCAGCCACATGCGCCGGAACAGCCGCCGCCACGGCGTGGGCGCCCTGGCCGCCTGCAGCGAATCGCCGCGCCGGTAGCCGATCTCCTGCAGTTCTTCCGGCGTGACGCGCTTGTGCTGGTCGGGCGAGTCCTTGAACATCATCGCGTACAGCACGGTCCAGCCCAGGCTCACCACGCCGAGCACGACGAAGGCCTCGCGCCATCCCGCCGCGGCGACGATGGCCAGCACGATCGGCGGCGTGATGGCACCACCCAGCCGCGCGAAGCTGTGCGTGATGCCCTGCGCGAAGCCGCGCTCGGCCACCGGCATCCAGTAGGTGAAGGCGCGGGTCGCGGTCGGGAACGCGCCGCCTTCGCCGACGCCCAGCGCGAAGCGCAGCACCACCAGCATCAGCACGCTGCCGGCGAAGCCGGTCAGCACCGTGGCCACGCCCCAGATCAGCGACAGCACGATCAACACCTTCTTGGGCCCGAACTTGTCGGACATCCAGCCGCCCAGGATCTGCATGGCGGCATAGGGATAGGCAAAGGCCGAGAACACCAGCCCGAGTTGCGATGACGTCAGCCCCATCTCTTCGCGGATCAGCGGGGCGGCGACCGAGATGTTGACGCGGTCGATATAGGCGATGAAATACATCAGGCACATGACGCCTAGGATCATGTGACGGGTCTTGATGCGTTGCTTCATAACCACCTCCTATGCGCGGCGGGCGCGCGTGGTGTTGACGGGGCGGCGGCGCATGGTCCATTGCCATGCGCTTGCGGCTCGTCAGGGGCACGCCAGGCGCAAGTCCTGGCCGCGCTGCCCCGTCCTTGAGCAAACAGCTGTGTGTCTCTGTGTGTGTCTCCGGATGTGTGTTGGCGGTGAGCGGGCTCCTTGGCGAGGGTCTTGGGGGAAGGAAAGGGGCGTCAGTTCAGGCAGGGTCCAGCAGCTTGAGCCGCTGCACCTTGCCGGAGGGCCCGCGCGGCAATTCCGCGATGAAGCGGAATTCCCTGGGCGTCTTGTAGCGGCCCAGCTCGCGCAGGCAGTGCGCGCGCAGCGCTGCGTCATCGCAGGCTACGGCCTCGCGCCTGACGATGAAGGCGACGATCTCCTGCCCGTAGGCCGGGTCGGGCACGCCCACCGCCGCCGCTTCGAGCACGCCCGGATGGCGCAGCAGCGCTTCGTCGATCTCGCGCGGCGCGATGTTCTCGCCGCCCTTGATGATCAGTTCCTTGGCGCGGCCGGTGATGTAGAAATAGCCCTGCGCATCGCGGTAGCCGAGGTCGCCGGTGCGCAGCCAGCCGTCAGGCGTAAAGGCTTCGCGCGTGACCTCGGGCGCCTTGTAGTAGCCCGCCATCACGCTTTCGCCTTGCAGCACGATCTCGCCGATCTCGCCGTCGGGCAGCGGTTGCCCGTCGCGGCCCAGCACCCGGGCTTGCGTGCCGGACGGGCGGCCGATGCTGCCGATGCGCCGCTGCTGCGGATCCAGCGGATTGCTGAACGCCGGCGCCGCGGTCTCGGTCATGCCCATGGTCTCGATCACGCCGATGCCGAAGCGCTGCTCGAACGCGCGATGGTGCTCGGGCGGCAATGCGGCAGAGGCGGAACGGCAGAAGCGCACGCCGCCCGGCGCGCGGCCGTCGGGATCGTTGAGCAGGTAGGCGATGATGGTCGGCACCACGTTGAGCCAGGTGCAGCCATGGCGGGCAATGTCGTGCCAGAACGCGCTGGCCGAGAAGCGCATCGGCATCACTACCGAGCCGCCGTGCACCAGCGGCGCGATCGCGGTCACCACCAGCCCGTTGATGTGGTACAGCGGCAGCGTGGCCAGCACGCGATCCCCGGCGCCGAGCGCATGCTCGCGGCTGACGCTGGCGCCGTTGGCCACCAGGTTGCGGTGGGTCAGCAGCACGCCCTTGGGCGTGCCCGTGGTGCCGGAGGTGTACATCAGCAGCGCCGGGTGGTGGGGCTGCGGTGGCGGAAGGGGAGCTGCGCCGGGCTGTCTTGCCGGCAGCGCGGGCAGCGCGGTGTGGTCCGGCGCGGTGACCACTACCGGCACCTCCACGCCGGCGTCGGCCAGCGCCGAGCGGATCGCGGCTTCGCCTTCGGGCGAGGTGAAAACGAGCCGCGTGTCGGCGTGCCCGAGGATGTAGCGCAGTTGCGCGGGCTGGCACAGCAGGTTGATAGGATTGGCCACCAGCCCGCACGCCATGGTGCCGAGCAGCAGCCGCGCGGTCTGCTCGCCGTTGGGCAGGTACACCGACACCGTCTGGCCGCTGGCGAGGCCGGCCTCGGCGTAGCGGCGGCCGAGCGCAGCCGCGTCGGCAGCCAGGGCGCCGAAGCTGAGCGCGCGGCCGCTGTCGGGAGACAGCAGGTAGAGTTTGTCGGGGGCTTGCGCGGCACGGGCGGCCAGCAGCGTGGCCAGGGTGTCGAGCACCTCGGGGCGGATGCGCGCGTTCATTGGCCGACCCTCGCGAAGTAGTCGCCCAGCAGCTCGCGCTCGTCGGGCACGCGCTCGGCGATCGGTTCGGCGATGCGGGTGATGTTGAGGTATTGCCGCCAGCCGAGGTTGTCCGAGAAGTTGTTGCCGCCCCAGGTGCCGCAGCCCATCGACAGCGAGAACGGCAGGCCGTTGTCGAAATTGCCGCCGGTGGCGAAGCAGTGCGCCTGGTTCACGATCACGCGCGCCACCGGCAGTTCCTGCCCGAGTTGCAGCGCCTGCCGCGGATCGGCCGTATGCAGCCCGACCGAGTGGCCCGCGCCCATGTAGTCGTAGAGGCTCGCTACCCGCGCCACGGCGGCCGTGAAGTCGGCGGCGCGATAGAGCGTAAGCACCGGCGAGAGCTTTTCGCCGGAGAAGGGATAGTCGCCGCCGACGCCGGTCTCCGGCACCAGCAGCATGGTCGGCTGCAGCGCACGCACGCGCGCCAGGCCCGCCAGCTCGGCGATGCGCGGCGCGCTCTGGCCGGTCATGTCGCCGGCGAGCTTGCCGTGCCGCCACATCAGCGCCTGCAGCCGGGCTTTTTCCTCCGCCGTCAGCAGCACGCCGCCGACGGCGGCGAGTGCTTCCAGCATGGGCTGGTAGACCGCGTCGAGGATCACCAGGCTGTTCTCCGACGAGCAGCTGGTGGCGTTGTCGAAGGTCTTTGAGCGGACGATCTTCGCCGCCGCATCGGCCAGCGCCGCGCTGCCGTCGACGACGGCGGCAACGTTGCCGGCCCCGACGCCGAACGCTGGCGTGCCGCAGGTGTAGGCCATGCGCACGTTTGCCTGCGAGCCGGTGGCCACCACCAGGTCGGCCTGGCGCATCAGCTCGGCGGTCGATGCCTTCGACACCGGCGCGGGCAGCATCTGCACCAGGTCCGCGGGCAGGCCGGCGCGCGCGAACTCGGCGTGGATGAACGACAGCAGCAGCTCGCACGTGCCCTGTCCCTTGGGCGAGGGCGCCACCACCACGCTGTTGCCGCACTTGAGGGCGTTGATGATCTTGTTGGCCGGCGTCGCCCCGGGGTTGGTCGACGGCGTGATCGCGGCGACCACGCCGACCGGACGCGCGATCTCGGTGATGCCGGTGGCCGGGTCACGCGCGATCACGCCGACGGTCTTGCGACCGTGCAGGTCGCGCAGCAGGCCCAGGGTCTTGCGATGGTTCTTGCGGATCTTGTCGTCGACGTTGCCAAGGCCGGTGTCGGCCACGGCCCGCTCGGCCAGCCGGCGGTTGCGCGCGGGCTCCATGATGGCCCACGCGGCGGCGGCCGCGGCGGTGTCGACCGTGGCCTGGCCGGCACGCGCGAACGCGCGCTGCGCCTGCCGGGCGCGCGCCACGATCGCATCGACCTGGTCTTCCTGCGCGGGCACATCGGTGGAATGGGACTGCTGGCGCTGCAGTATCTGCACACTCATGGATCGGCTCCGGGATTGGGTCGCGGGGTTGGTGGGTAGGTCCGCCGCGGCGGCCCCGGATCGAATCTAGTGAACCCGGACAGGCATGCCGTCCCAATTTGTGCGCATTCGCGAGCACGGCTGCGGGCCGCAACCGGTAATGCGGTTTTCGGGACGCCAGGGCGTCCCGGAATCCGCTAAATTGCATCCATGAGCAATCACTCGAACGCCGCCGCGGTGCGCGCCTTCCGCATCCTGGAGATCCTGGCCGCTGCCGACGGGCCCATGCCGCTGTCGGCCATCGTGCAGGAGATCGGCCTGCCCAAGCAGACCGTGCATCGCATCCTCAAGCAGCTGGAAAGCACCTGGCTGGTATCGCGCACGGCGGGCAGCCCCGGCTATGAATGTTCGTCACGCGTGCGCCAGCTTGCCGTCAACGTGCTGATGCAGGCGGGGCCGGCCGCGGCGCGCCACGCGATCCTGCAGCAGCTGGTCGACAAGGTCGGCGAGACCTGCAACCTGACCATGCTGTCGGGCGACGACGTGGTCTACCTGGACCGGGTCGAAACGCAATGGCCGCTGCGCATGCACCTGCAGCCGGGCTCGCGCGTGCCGCTGCATTGCACCGCCAGCGGCAAGCTGTTGCTGGCGTTCCTGCCATGCGCGCAGCGCGAGCGTCTGGTGGCAAACCTGCCGCTGCGCGCGCATTCGGCTCGTACCATCACCGACGCTGCCGCACTGCACGCGGAACTGGCGCAGACGCGGCGCCGGCGCCTGGGCATCAACAACCAGGAAAACCTTGAGGGGATGATTGCGGTGGCGGTGCCGGTGATGCGCAACCGCAGCCGCGCCTGCGCGGCGATCGCGGTGCAGGCGCCGCTGGCGCGGATGACGATGGACCGGCTGATGGGATTCGTGCCCGACCTGCGCATGGCGGCGGACGCGATGGTGAAGACGTTCGGGGAGTAGTTGCGGGCGTGTTTGCCGCCGGTTTGCTCCCCTCTCCCGCGAGCGGGAGAGGGAGCGCACAATCGCTTGATTGTCAGGCGCCCGGCGTAGCCGGCGCTGCCGGCTCCACCCCCGGCGGGGTCACGTTGAAGCAGCCGCGGTAGGTCGCATAGAACGAGCAATACAGGATTGCCAGCATCAGCAGCGAATACGGCGTGACCAGGAACGACAGCACCGTCTCGGCGCCGAAGGCGCTGAACACGGCTTCCAGGAAGAACGGGATCGCCACCAGCAGCATCGCGAACAGCACCGCGTAGGTGAAGAACGCGCCGCGGTTGCGCCAGCACGCGGTCCAGCTGAAGAACAGCGCCTTGACCGGCGGCACGCCGTGCCACGCCGCCAGCAGCGGGGCGAACCAGAACATCATCGCGATCGGCGTGTACAGCAGCGCGCCGATCAGCATGGCGTAGTACAGCTGGCGCACCGCCTCGGCGGTCGGCGCCTCTTCCTTCAGCACGATCGGTACCAGCGCGCTCATGTCGACCACCGCGCCGGCGATCAGCCCAAGAATGAACACCAGCCCGGCATAGATGCCGCCCAGCACCAGCAGGTTGCGCGTGGCTTCCTTGCCGTTGGCGCGGAAGCCCGCCAGCAGCACGGTGGGCAGCACCCGCTTGTTCTGGATCACGTCGCGGCAGGCGGTCATCACGCCGACCGACAGGCCCGGGGTGACCACCAGCAGCGCGATGATGCCGATCAGCGGCACCACGATGGCCAGCTGCGCGGCAATCAGGTAGACGAACAGCAGCATCAGGAAGGTCAGCGGGTTCTTGCGGAACAGCCAGATGCCCTGGCGGAACCAGGTGTAGCCTTCCTTGGCAGGGACTTCCAGTAGTTGCATACGGGTCAGATCCAGGGGAGCGGGGCGCTCGCAGGGTTCGCGGGTTGTGCGTCCAGGCGGCGGCGCAGGATGCGTTCGAAATGGGTCGGATCGTGCGGCTGCAGCATGTCGGCCTCGCGCGGCAGGTAGAAGTCCCACAGTCGCGACACCCAGAAGCGCAGCGCACCCGCGCGCAGCATGTCCTGCCAGTGCGCGGCCTCGGTCTCGGTCAGCGGCCTGACCGCATGATAAGCCCGCAGCAGCGCCTGCGCGCGTGCGGGGTCGAGTTCGCCGGTGGCCAGGTCGATGCACCAGTCGTTGACGGTGACCGCGACGTCGAACAGCCACTTGTCCTGGCCGGCGAAGTAGAAATCGAAGAAGCCGCCCAGCCGGTGGCGGCCGCTGGCGTCTTCCTCGAACAGCGCGTTGTCGCGAAACAGGTCGCAGTGGCACGGGCCCTCGCCCAGGCTGGCGTACGCAGCGCTGGCGAAGAACGCCGCCTGGTGGGCGATTTCCCGCTGCAGCAGCGTGCGCTGGCCGGCATCGAGGAAGGGCAGGATCTCGCGCTCGGTCTGCTGCCACCACGGCAGGCTGCGCAGGTTGGGCTGGCGGCGCGGGTAATCGGCG
The DNA here is from genome assembly GCF_014191175.1 of Cupriavidus alkaliphilus. NCBI lineage: Bacteria > Pseudomonadati > Pseudomonadota > Betaproteobacteria > Burkholderiales > Burkholderiaceae > Cupriavidus > Cupriavidus alkaliphilus. Next base: position 619,971 of record NZ_JACHWE010000001.1, read on the forward strand.
CCGGCCAGGTGCATGCGCGCCAGCATGTCGCCGACTTCGGCGCAGTGCTGCGCGTCGGGCGCCAGCTGCGACGCGCCGGGCAGGCGCGTGACGATGGTGGCGGGCTTGCCCTTGAGCGGGCGCAGGATCTCGCCGTCGCGCGCCGGGATCGGCGCGGGCACGCGGATGCCGCGCCCGGCCAGGTGCGCCATCAGGTGCAGGTAATAGGGCAGCTGCGCGAACGACAGCCGCTCGAAGATGGTCAGCACGTATTGGCGCGTGTGGCCCTCGTGCTCCATGGTAAGGAAGAAATTGCTGTTCTCGATGCCCGAGGCGATGCCGCGCAGCTCGCGCACTTCGCCAAGGTCGAAATCCAGCAGCCAGCGTGCGATCTCGTCCTGCGAGACCGTGGTGAATACGGCCATACTCGTTGTGTGATGCGAATCGGAAAGCGGCGGGCGCCAGTTCCGGACAAAATCCGGGCCGCCGCCGCGGCATGACTGCCGGAGGGCCGGCGCGGCCTGGCGCTCAGGCCAGGCCGTGGGTAAGCGGGTTCAGAACTTCAGGTTGACCGAAGGCACCCGGTTGACGTCGTGCTCGCGGATCTTGGGCGAGCTGTCTTCCGGCTTGCTCATCTCGTACCTGGTGCCGAAGCCCGACCTGACCTGGATGTCGGTGGCGCGTCCCTTGTCGCGGTATTCGCGCACCTGGGTGCCATCGCGCTCGTTCAGCTGGAAGCTCGGCTCGCGCGGCTGGTTCAGCTGCGACCTGGCGGCCGGGGCGATCGGCTGGTTGTTGATCTGGTTCAGTTCCTGCTGGGTCAGCGCATTGCTTTCCTGCGCGACGGCCCAGCCGGACGCCAGCGCCAGTGCGGCGGCCACTGCCGCGGCCAGGCCGGACACGGGCCGCCTGGCAGGCGATTCAGGCTCGCCGGCCACGGCGGCGGCGCGCGTGGACCGGACCGGGCGGACGGGAGAAGGGGAGGTCATCAGGTGCTCCTGTGCGGGCTGCGGCGCAAGCGGCACGCAGCGCCGCGGCATGCGGCGGTTGGACTGCAACCCGGCGGCGCCGGGCTAGGCAGACGGACAGGTTCCATTCTAGCAATTCCTGTCCCGCGCAGGCCGCCGCCGTGCCCCGGGGGGCACCTGCGCCACCGGGCCGGGTGGCGCATGCGTGGCCGCGGCGCCCGGGCGAGTCCAAGACCCCGGGCTGTGGCCTTACAGGTAGAACATCTCTTCCTTCGGCGGGATCGGCTTGTCGCCGCCGCGCTGCTCGTAGTAGTCGTAGACCGCTTCCAGCACTTCGTGCGGCTCGTCGACGATCTTCATCAGGTCCAGGTCGTGCTCGGCGATCAGGCCCATCGGCAGCAGCGTGAAGCGGAACCAGTCCAGCAGGCCCTTCCAGAAGCGGCTGCCGAACATGATCACCGGCACCGAGCGCGACTTGCCGGTCTGCACCAGCGTCAGCACCTCGGCCAGTTCGTCGAGCGTGCCGAAGCCGCCCGGCATCACGATAAAGGCGTCGGAATTCTTAACGAAGGTGACCTTGCGGGTGAAGAAGTGGCGAAAGCGCATGGCAATGTCCTGGTACGGATTGCCCTGCTGCTCGTGCGGCAGTTCGATGTTCAGGCCGACGCTGGCGGACTTGCCCGCGTGCGCGCCCTTGTTGGCCGCTTCCATGATGCCGGGACCGCCGCCGGAGATCACGGCAAAGCCCGCGTCCGAGAACAGTCGCGCGATCTCGATGGTGCGCTGGTAGTAGGGGGAGTCCTCGCGCAGGCGCGCGCTGCCGTAGATCGACACCGCCGGGCGGATCTCGGACAGGTACTCGGTGGCCTCGATGAACTCTGCCATAATCGTGAACATTTGCCACGAGGCGCGCGCCTTCTTTGCGGTAGCGCGGTCTTCGTCGGCCAGCGCACGCAGGCTGGGGATCATCTTGCGCGGATTGGCGCGCGCCGCCGCCGCCGCAGCCTTTTCAGCAGCAACTTCAGGCGGATTGCCCGCGGCGGCGGCATCGGCCGCAGCGGCAATGGCCGCGGCGTGCTCGGAGGCAGCCTCCGGCGGCGGTTGTACGGTATCGCCGGAGATATCAGCAACATCCGGGTCAGCAAGGGGGGCGGTCGAGGCACCGCCTGCAGCGGCACCAGTCAATTTTGAGTCCATGGGAATGTCGGATAGTCCAAAAACACTCTTGCTCGTCGATGGATCGAGCTATCTGTATCGCGCTTATCACGCTTTGCCGGACCTGAGGAATGGGGAGGGTCTGCCCACAGGGGCAATCTACGGCATGATCAACATGCTGCGCAAGTTGCGCAACGACTACCCGGCAGAGTATAGCGCCTGCGTGTTCGACGCGAAGGGCAAGACCTTCCGCGACGACCTGTATCCGGCCTACAAGGAGCACCGCCCGTCGATGCCAGAGGACCTGGCGCGCCAGATCGAGCCGATCCACGAGGCCGTGCGCGCGCTGGGCTGGCCGATCGTTGTGGTCGACGGCGTCGAGGCCGACGACGTGATCGGCACATTGTCGCGCCAGGCCACGGAGCAGGGCGTGCGCACGGTGGTGTCCACCGGCGACAAGGACCTGGCACAGCTGGTCAACGAGCAGGTCACGCTGGTCAATACCATGAGCGGCGAAGTGCTCGATCCTCCCGGCGTGGTGGCCAAGTTCGGCGTGCCGCCGGAGCGCATCATCGACTATCTGTCGCTGATCGGCGATGCCGTCGACAACGTGCCGGGCGTGCCCAAGGTCGGCCCCAAGACCGCGGTCAAATGGCTGGCCGAGCATGGCTCGCTCGATGGCGTGATGGCGGCCGCGCCCGGCATCAAGGGCGTGGTCGGCGAGAACCTGCGCAACACGCTGGAATGGCTGCCGATGGCGCGCCGCCTGGTGACGGTCAAGACCGACTGCGACCTGAGCAAGTCGGTTGCCGATTTCCACGCGCTGCGCGAGACCGGCGAGGACAAGGAACAGCTGGTGGCGTTCTTCCAGCGCTATGGCTTCAAGACCTGGCTGCGCGAGGCCACCGGCGAAAGCCTGCCCGATGCGCGCGCCCAGGCCCGCGCCCGTGCCGCGGCCAGCGCGCCCGCGCAGGGCGGCCTGTTCGACGCGCCGGCGCCGTCGGCGGACGCCGGCGCGGCCCCGGCCGAGGACGCGGCGCCCACCGAGATCCGCTACGAGACCGTCACCACTGCGGGCATGCTGGAAGACTGGCTGCGGCGCATCGAGGCCGCGCCGCTGGTGGCGATCGATACCGAGACTACGTCGCTCGATCCGATGCAGGCGCAGCTGGTCGGCATCTCGCTGTCGGCGGCGCCGGGCGAGGCCTGCTATATCCCGGTGGCGCACCGCGGCCCTGACGTGGCCGGCCTGCCCGAGCACGGCCAGCTGGCGCGCGAGTTCGTGCTGGAACGCATGCGGGCCTGGCTGGAAGATGCCAGCCGCCCCAAGCTCGGCCAGAACCTGAAGTACGACGTCCATGTGTTCGCCAACCATGGCGTCAAGCTGCGCGGCATTGCACACGACACCATGCTGCAGAGCTACGTGCTGGCCTCGCACCGCAACCACGGCATGGACAGCCTGGCCGAGCGCCTGCTGAGCCTGAAGACCATCACCTATGAAGAGGTGTGCGGCAAGGGCGCGAGCCAGATCGGCTTCGACCAGATCGACCTGGCCCGCGCCACCGAATACGCCGCCGAGGACGCCGACGTGACCCTGCGCCTGCATCGCAGGATGTTCCCGCAGGTCGAGGCCGCGGCGGGGCTGCGCCGGGTCTATGAAGAGATCGAGATGCCGGTCTCGGTGGTGCTGCAGAAGGTCGAGCGCAACGGCGTGCTGATCGACGCCGAACGCCTGGCCGCGCAGAGCGCCGAGCTGGGCCAGCGCATGCTGGCGCTGGAGCAGTCGGCCTACGAGGCCGCGGGCCAGCCGTTCAACCTGGGGTCGCCCAAGCAGATCGGCGAGATCCTGTTCAACCAGATGAAGCTGCCGGTGGTGAAGAAGACCGCCAGCGGCGCGGCCTCGACCGACGAAGAGGTGCTGCAGAAGCTGGCCGAGGATTACCCGCTGCCCAAGCTGCTGCTGGATTACCGCGGCCTGTCCAAGCTCAAGTCCACCTACACCGACAAGCTGCCGAAGATGGTCAACCCGCAGACCGGGCGCGTGCACACCAGCTACGGCCAGGCCACCGCGGTGACCGGGCGGCTGGCGTCGACCGAGCCCAACCTGCAGAACATCCCGGTGCGCACCGAGGAAGGCCGCCGCATCCGCGAGGCCTTTATCGCCGAGCCGGGCAGCGTGATCGTGTCGGCCGACTATTCGCAGATCGAGCTGCGCATCATGGCCCATATCTCGGGCGACGAGAACCTGCTGCGTGCCTTTGCCAACGGCGAGGACATCCACCGCGCCACCGCCGCGGAGATCTTCGGCGTCGAGCGCGAGGCCGTCAGCAGCGAGCAGCGCCGCTACGCCAAGGTGATCAACTTCGGCCTGATCTACGGCATGAGCGCGTTCGGGCTGGCCAGCAACCTGGGCATCGAGCGCGAGGCCGCCAAGCACTACATCGACCGCTACTTCATGCGCTATCCGGGCGTGGCGCACTACATGGAAGAGACGCGCCAGACCGCGCGCGAGCAGGGCTATGTCGAGACCGTGTTCGGCCGGCGCCTGTGGCTGCCCGATATCAACGGCGGCAGCGGCCCGCGCCGCCAGGCCGCCGAGCGCGCCGCCATCAACGCGCCGATGCAGGGCACCGCGGCCGACCTGATCAAGCTGTCGATGATCGCAGTGCAGGACTGGCTGGAGCGCGACGGGTTGCAGACCCGCCAGATCATGCAGGTGCACGATGAACTGGTGCTGGAAGTGCCCGAGCACGAGCTGGAGCTGGTCAAGGCGCGCCTGCCTGAGCTGATGTGCACGGTGGCCGAGTTGCGCGTGCCGCTGGTGGCCGAAGTCGGCAGCGGCGCCAACTGGGAAGAAGCGCACTGACGCCTGCCCTGGCGAGCCGGCGTCCCGGCCGGCTCGCTGCCCCTGCGTGGTGGTATCGAATGAAGCGACTGCTGAGTCAGCGTGCGGCGCTTGCCAGCCATGCTGCAATGCAGCAGACTGTGGCAAACGCCTCAGGCAAAGCATTTATAAAAACGCAGCAGGTAGACCATGACAGAAACAAGGACGCACCGCATCGTCGTCGTCGGCGGCGGAGCAGGGGGGCTGGAACTGGTAACGAAGCTGGGCGACAAGCTCGGCCGCAAGGGCGCGGCGCAGGTGGTGCTGGTGGACCGCCTGCCCACCCATATCTGGAAGCCGCTGCTGCATGAAGTCGCCGCCGGCAGCATGGATCCCAACACCCACCAGCTGGAATACGCGGCGCAGGCGCGCTGGCATCATTTCGAGTTCCAGCAGGGCGAGCTGAACGGCATCGACCGCGCCCGCAAGACCATCTCTGTGTCGGCCTGCGTCGACCAGGACGGCGCCGAGCTGCTGCCCGCGCGCGAACTGCCGTATGACACGCTGGTGCTGGCGATCGGCTGCGTCACGCATTTCTTCGGCGTGCCGGGCGCCGCCGAGCACGCCATTGCGCTGGACACCGTGGCCCAGGCCGAACGCTTCCGCAAGCGGCTGATCGCAGCCTGCGTGCGTGCCCAGAACGGGCGCGGCCGCGTGGACGGGGACGGGCGGCCGCGCGTGGACGTGGCCATCATCGGCGCCGGCGCTACCGGCGTCGAGCTGTCGGCGGAGCTGCGCAACACCGCGCACGTGCTCAGCGCCTATGGCCTGCACCGGCTCGACCCGCGCCGCGACGTGCGCATCCACGTGATCGAGGCCGGTCCGCGCATCCTGCCGGCGCTGTCCGAGCGGGTCTCGGCCGAGACCGCCAAGCTGCTCAGGAAGCTGGATGTCGATGTCTTCACCAGCGAGCGCGTGACCGAAGTCACGCCGCAGGCCGTGCTGACCGCCAGCGGCAAGACCATCGACGCCGACCTGACGGTGTGGGCCGCCGGCATCACCGCGCCCGCGGTGCTGGCCAGCCTGGGCCTGCCGGTCAGCCGCCAGGGCCAGATCGTGGTCGGCCCGACGCTGCAGAGCGAGGGCGATCCGGACATCTTCGCCTTTGGCGATTGCGCCAGCTGCCCGTGGCCCGAGAAGCAGACCGCGGTGCCGCCGCGCGCGCAGGCCGCGCACCAGCAGGCCACCTTCCTCTACGAGGCGCTGTGCGCGCGGCTGGCGGGGCGGCCGCTGCCGCAATTTGCCTTCAAGGACTTCGGCTCGCTGGTGTCGCTCGGGCATTTCAGCGCGGTGGGCAGCCTGATGGGCGGGCTGATCGGCGGCTCGATGTTTATCGAAGGGCTGATGGCGCGCTTTATGTACACGTCGCTGTACCGGATGCACGTGATGGCGCTGCACGGCGCGGTCGGGATGGCGCTGGACACGGTCTCGCACTGGCTGCGCAGCAAGACCAGTCCGCGCGTCAAGCTGCACTGACGCATGGCCCGGGGCCCCCCGCTTGCGGGTGCGGGCGCCGGCGGGCCTGCGTCGCCATGTTTTCTCCATGTCTGCTTAAAATCGGGCGCGGGCGCCGCGTGGCGGCCCAGCCACCAACGATCCTGGAGACAAGCATGCTCAAACCAGAAGTGGACAGCCTGGTCCCCGGCCAGACCTTCGACCGCCGCGGCTTCGTCAAGACCGCGCTGGGTTCCGCCTTTGCGGTTGCGGCCTTGCCGGTGATGGCCCAGCAGGCGATCAAGACCGATTTTGCCGGCCTGAACGCGGGCGAGGTCACGATTCCGTCGGGCGGCTTCAGCATGCCGGCCTACCGCGCCCAGCCGGAAGGGAAGAAAAACCTGCCGGTGGTGCTGGTGATCAGCGAGATCTTCGGCGTGCACGAGCATATCGCCGACGTGTGCCGGCGCTTTGCCAAGCTGGGCTACCTGGCGATCGCGCCCGAACTGTTCGCGCGCCAGGGCGATCCGCAGAGCTTCGGCACGATCCAGGAACTGCAGCGCGAAGTGATCGCCAAGGTGCCCGATGCGCAGGTGATGGGCGACCTCGATGCCGCCGTGGCCTGGGCCGGCGCCAATGGCGGCGACGTCGCGCGCCTGGCCATCACCGGGTTCTGCTGGGGCGGCCGCATGACCTGGCTCTACGCCGCGCACAGCCAGCGCCTGAAGGCCGGCGTGGCCTGGTACGGCCAGCTGGCGCCCGAGCCGACGCCGATCAAGCCGAAAAACCCCATCGACCTGGTCGGCCAGCTCCATGCCCCAGTGCTCGGCTTGTACGGCGGCAAGGACACCGGCATCCCGCTGGAGCAGGTGGAGCGGATGAAGGCCGCGCTGGCGTCGTCGTCCGATCCGGACGCCAAAAAGTCGCGCTTTATCGTCTATCCCGAGTCCGGCCACGCCTTCCATGCCGACTACCGGCCCAGCTACCGCGAGGCCGATGCCAGGGACGGCTGGCAGAAGTGCCTGGACTGGTTCAGGCAGCACGGCGTCGCCTGACCTGGTAACCGCCTTCGCCCGTGGGGGCGCCGACGGCAGGATTGCAAAGTCCCGGCGGATACGTACAATGCGGCCTTTGAGTTATTGCAACATTGTTGCGTTTGCCGCCCGGCGCGATGCGGGCGGAACGGCGGGGCCGCCCGGCACCGCCACCCCGGGAGCCCATCATCCATTCGACGCTTTTGTACATCCTGCTCGCCGCCACGATCTCGGGCGTGGGCAGCATCTTCGGGGCGGCGCTGCTGTCGCTGACGGTGGCGTCCCGCGTGGTCGAGCGCATGGTGAGCTTCTCGGTGGGCGTGCTGCTGGCTACCGCGCTGCTGCATTCGCTGCCCGAGGCGTTCGAGTCCGGCGCCGATCCGCGCGCGCTGTTCGGCACCTTGCTGGCCGGGCTGCTGGGTTTTTTCCTGCTGGAAAAGCTCTCGTTGCTGCGCCATTCGCACCATCACGAGGGCGACGGGCACCACCACCACCACGGCCATGACCGCGAGGAAGCGGGCCGCAGCGGCCTGACCATCCTGGTCGGCGACACCTTCCACAACTTTGCCGACGGCATCGTGATCGCGGCGGCGTTCCTGGCCGACCCGCATATCGGCGTGGTCACCGCGCTGGCGATCGCGGCGCACGAGATCCCGCAGGAGGTGGGCGACTTTATCGTGCTGCTCAACGCCGGCTTCTCCAAGGCACGCGCCTTTGCCTTCAACCTGCTGTCGAGCCTGGCGGCGATCGCCGGCGGGGTGGTCGGATACTTCCTGCTCGACCAGTTGAGCGGGTGGATTCCGTACGTGCTGGTGATCGCGGCCAGCAGCTTTATCTATATCGCCGTCAGCGACCTGATGCCGCAGATGCAGCGCAAGCCGCGCTGGCGCGAGTCGGCGATCCAGGTGGTGCTGGTGGCCGCGGGCATCGCCGCCATCGTCTACATCACCAACGGCGTGCACGAGCGCCACAGCCATGGCGGGCACGGCCACGACGGCCACGGCCACGCCGCGCCCGTCGCGTCGTCACGCTAGCCGGCTGGGCGGCTCAGGCTGCCCCGGTGGCAACCGGGCGCGCCGGATCGGCGCACCACTCGCTCCACGATCCCGGATACAGCGCCGCACCGCCCAATCCCGCCGCTTCCAGCGCCAGCAGGTTGTGGCAGGCCGTGACGCCCGAGCCGCACTGCATCACCGCCTGCGCGGCGGCGTGCGTGCCCAGCACCGCGCCGAATTCCGCGCGCAGGGTCTCGGCCGGCTTGAAGCGGCCTTCCGCGTCCAGGTTGTGCTTGAAGAAACGGTTGACCGCGCCCGGGATATGGCCGCCCACCGGGTCCAGGGTTTCGTTCTCGCCGCGGAAGCGGTCGGGCGCGCGCGCATCGACCACCAGCAGCCGGCCCTCGCCGAGATTGTCGACCAGTGTGTCCGCATCGACGGTCGGCACCAGCGACTTGCCGCGGCGGATCGTGCCCGGAACCTCGGGCTCTGCCGCGGCATCGTGCTCCAGCGGCAGGCCGGCCTTGACCCAGGCGTCCTTGCCGCCATCGAGCACGGCCACGGCATCGTGGCCGATCCAGCGCAGCAGCCACCACAGCCGCGCGGCGAACATGCCGCCCTGGGCGTCGTAGGCGATCACCGGGGTGTCGTCGTCGATGCCGAGTGCCTGCAGGCGCGCGACCAGGTCGTCGGCGTCCGGCAGCGGATGGCGGCCGTTGCGGCCGGTCTTGGGGCCGGACAGCTCGTTGTCCAGGTGCAGGTAGAAGGCGCCGGGCAGGTGGCCGGCGCGGTAGGCCTCGCGGCCGGCGGCCGGGTCGGCCAGGTCGAAGCTGCAGTCGACCACGACGCAGCGGCCGGGGCCGGCCAGCAGAGACTGCAGTGCGGTCACGGAAATCAGCGGTTTCTGCATGGGAATCCTGTAGCGGTCGGAGAGAGAAATCTAACGCAGTCGGGCTTACCGGATGCTACACCTCGGGGTGCACTTCCGCCTCCGGCGACTTGACCGGCGTGGCGGGCGTAGGCTTGGCGTCGGTGCCCTGGCGCGCGCGCATCAGCGTGGTGGCGATGCCACTGGCGATGATCAGCCCCATGCCCAGCCACGACAGCCAGTTCAGGCGGTCGGACCAGATCAGCATGCCCCACACGCTGGAAAAGACGATGCCGGCGTATTGCAGGTTGGCGGTCAGCAAGGTGTTGCCGCGCTTGTAGGCGCGCGTCATCGCGGTCTGCCCCAGCGTAGCCAGGATGCCGATCGCCAGCAGCAGGCCGGCGCCATGCCAGGTATGCGGGCTGGTGCCGCCCAGCAGCATCCACACCAGTCCGGCGATCATGCCGACCAGCGAGAAATAGAACACGATGCGGCCTTCGGGCTCGCCCAGCTGGCCGAGCTGGCGCACCTCGACATAGGCCAGCGCGGTGAAGATGCCCGAGATCAGCCCGACCAGGCCGCCGGTCAGCTGGTCCTTGCCCACCGACGGCTGCAGCAGGCAGATCACCCCGGCAAACGACAGCAGGATGGCCAGCACCAGGCGGCGGTCGGCGTTGCCGCCGGTGCCGGCCAGCGCCGCGCTGGCGCCCAGGATCAGCGCGATCCACACCGGCGACATGTAGTTCAGCGTCATCGCGGTGGCCAGCGGCAGCAGCGAGATCGAGGTGAACCAGAGCATCAGCGAGGTCACGCCGAACACGCTGCGCTTGATATGCGACAGCATGTAAGGGGTGCGCACCGAGACCCCGCGCGAGGACAGCAGCACCCACATGATCACCACGCTGATCAGGCCGCGGTAGAACACGATCTCGCCGGTGGTATAGAGGTCGGACGCCAGCTTGACGCCAACCCCCATCAGCGAAAAGGCGAAGGCGGCGAACAGCATCCAGAGCGATTGCATGGCGAGGGCGCGGTGAAGCGGGCAGGAGCGAAGGAGAGAGTGTCGGCGCGCGAGCGGGGCTCTGCGGCTTCGCGTCCATCGCGCCGGACAATGATTCTAGCAGCGCACATCGCCTGCCAAAGCAAAACGGACCGCCGTGGCGGTCCGTTGCAGGTTGCGCGATGCAGTGATTTGTGCGCTGATCGCACTAGCCGGCGTAGGCCATGGCGCGGCGGTACCACTCATGGAAGTGCTGCATGCCGTCTTCCATCGGCGACTGGTACGGGCCGACCTCGCTGGTGCCGCGCTTGAGCAGCGCCAGCCGGCCGGCATCCATGCGTTCGGCGATCTCGTCGTCCTCGATGCAGGTTTCCATGTAGGCGGCGCGCTCGGCCTCGACGAACTCGCGCTCGAACAACGCGATTTCCTCGGGGTAGTAGAACTCCACCACATTGCGGGTCTTGCGCGGGCCGATCGGGTGCAGCGTCGAGATCACCAGCACGTTCGGGTACCACTCCACCATGATGTTGGGGTAGTAGGTGAGCCAGATCGCGCCGTGCTTGGGCAGCACGCCGTTGTTGAAGCGCAGCACCGCGTCGTGCCATTTCTGGTACGTCGGGCTGCCGGGGCGCTTCAGGCCGGCGTGCAGGCCCACGGTCTGCACGCTGTGCCATTCGCCGAACTCCCACTTGAGGTCGTCGCACGAGACGAAGCTGCCCAGCCCCGGGTGGAACGGCACCACGTGGTAGTCCTCGAGGTAGACCTCGATGAAGGTCTTCCAGTTGTAGTCGCACTCGTGCACCTCGACGTGGTCGAGCATGTAGCCGTCGAAGTTCAGGTCCTGCGCCACGCCCAGCCGCGCCAGGTCCGCGCGCACGTCGCGCGGGCCCTCGAACAGCAGGCCGTTCCAGTTCTGCAGCGGCGAGCGCTTCAGGTGCAGGCAGGGCTGCTTGTCGAAATGCGGCGCGCCGAGCAGTTCGCCCTTGAGGTCGTAGGTCCAGCGGTGCAGGGGGCAGACGATGTTCTGCTTGTTGCCGCGGCCGTTCAGCATGATGGCCTGGCGATGGCGGCAGACGTTGGACATCAGCTCGACGCCGGCGGCGTTGCGCACCAGCATGCGTCCTTCGTCCTCGGCCTTGAGCGTGTGGTAGTCGCCGGTTTCCGGGACCATCAGTTCGTGGCCGACATAGCCCGGGCCATTCCGGAACAGCAGTTCGAGTTCTTGTTGATGCAGCGCTTCGTCGAAGTAGACGCCGACGGGCAGTTGCGAATCAGCCGGCGCCAGGTTGAGCGCGGTGCTGAGATTGGACATTATCCCCACTCCCAGATGAACAGGTGAAAGCAGTGAACAACCCAACCATCGAAAATGGAATCGATTTGGGAAACACTGCCGCCCGGCGTGGACGCTCTCGCGACCCCTGGCGGCGAACGAAAGATTGTACCCGACCCGAAAAGTTAAGGGACTGATTTTTTTGCCTTTTTAGCGAAAAAGTCGACCCGGGTCGTCATCGGGGTGCCGTAGCGGGCGCATTCGGAAAGACGACCCGAGGGCACAAGTCACTTCCGCATCGGAAGCACCCGATCGGGGCACGGTATCCCCCTGCAAGATGGGGGCAGGGCCGCGCTTTGGCGTAAAATCCGGGCTTCCCCATCCGGGTTTCCCCCGGTTCCAGATTCCAGGGCCTGATATGCCAAAAACGATGACCGCTCCGGTCCAGACCGACAATCCCGCCGACGCCGCCTCGGCGCCGCCCGCTTCCTACGAAGCGGCGATGGCCGAACTGGAGACGCTGGTGGCCAGCATGGAGAGCGGCGAGCTGCCGCTCGAGGCCTCGCTGGCGGCGTACCGCCGCGGCGCCGAGCTGGTGCGCTACTGCCAGCAGAAGCTGGAGCGCGTCGAGCAGCAGGTGCGGGTACTGGAGGGCGACGCGCTCAGGCCGCTCGCGGGCGAGGGCAATGGTGCCAACGGTGCCAATGGCGGCAATGGGTCACAGGGGACGGACGAGGCATGAGCGACTTCGCACAATGGATGCAGGCGCAGGGCGTGCGCACCGAGGCCGCCCTGCAGGCCGCGCTGCCCGACGCCGGCACGCTGCCGCATACGCTGCACGAAGCGATGCGCTATGCTGCGCTGGGCGGCGGCAAGCGCGTGCGCCCGCTGCTGGTCCATGCCGCCGGCGAAGTCAGCGGCGCGGCCCCGGCCGCGTGCGACGCGGCCGCCTGCGCGGTGGAGATGATCCACGCCTATTCGCTGGTCCACGACGACATGCCGTGCATGGACGACGACGACCTGCGCCGCGGCCGGCCGACCGTGCACAAGGCCTATGACGAGGCCACCGCGCTGCTGGTCGGCGATGCGCTGCAGACCCAGGCCTTCATCGTGCTGGCGGAGGCCGGGCCGATCGCGCCCGCGGTGCGGCTGCAGCTGGTGGCGGAACTGGCGCGGGCCTCGGGCTCGGCCGGCATGGCCGGCGGCCAGGCGATCGACCTGCAGAACGTGGGCCGCGCCATGACGCGCGACGCGCTCGAGGCCATGCACCGCATGAAGACCGGCGCGCTGCTGCGCGCCAGCGTGCGCATGGGCGCGCTGTGTGGCGAGATCGATGCCCAGGGCCTGGCCGCGCTGGACCGCTACGCGGCGGCGGTGGGATTGGCGTTCCAGGTCGTAGACGATATTCTGGACGTCACCGCCGATACCGCGACGCTGGGCAAGACCGCCGGCAAGGACGCTGCCCACGACAAGCCGACCTACGTGTCGCTGCTGGGGCTGGACGCGGCCCGCGAACTGGCCGGGTCGCTGCGCGCCGAGGCCTACGAGGCGCTGGCCGGCTTCGGCGAGCGCGCCGCGCGCCTGCGCGACCTGGCGGACCTGATCGTGCTGCGCACGCATTAAACTAGAGCCGGCCGAACGGACATCATGACCTACGCACTCCTCAACAAGATTGACGCCCCCGCGGACCTGCGCAAGCTCGACCGGCGCGAGCTCCAGACCCTGGCCGACGAACTGCGCGCCTATGTGCTGGAGTCGGTCTCGCAGACCGGCGGCCACCTGTCGTCCAACCTGGGCACGGTCGAACTGACCATCGCGCTGCACTATGTCTTCAACACTCCGGACGACCGGCTGGTGTGGGACGTGGGCCACCAGAGCTATCCGCACAAGATCCTGACCGGACGCCGCGAACGCATGCGCACGCTGCGCCAGTGGGGCGGCATCTCCGGTTTCCCGCGCCGCAGCGAGAGCGAATACGACACCTTCGGCACCGCGCACTCTTCGACCTCGATCTCGGCCGCGCTGGGCATGGCGCTGGGCGCGCGCACGCTGGGCCAAAAGCGCGTCTCGGTGGCGGTGATCGGCGACGGCGCGATGACCGCGGGCATGGCCTTCGAGGCGCTCAACAACGCCGGCGTCTACAAGAACCTGCCGCTGGTGGTGGTGCTCAACGACAACGACATGTCGATCTCGCCGCCGGTGGGCGCGCTCAACCGCCACCTGGCACGGCTGCTGAGCGGCCAGTTCTACGCCGCCACCAAGAAGGGCATCGAGAAGGTGCTGTCGGTGGCGCCGCCGGTGCTGGAGTTCGCCAAGCGCTTCGAGGAACATGCCAAGGGCATGATGGTGCCGGCCACGCTGTTCGAGGAATTCGGCTTCAACTACATCGGCCCGATCGACGGCCACGACCTGAATTCGCTGGTGCCGACGCTGCAGAACATCCGCGAGCGCGCGCTCGAGGGCGGCGGCCCGCAGTTCCTGCACGTGGTCACCAAGAAGGGCCAGGGCTACAAGCTGGCCGAGGCCGACCCCATCCTCTACCACGGCCCGGGCAAGTTCAATCCGGCCGAAGGCATCCGCCCGGCCGCCAAGCCCGCGCGCAAGACCTATACCCAGGTGTTCGGCGACTGGCTGTGCGACATGGCCGCGGCCGACAAGCGCCTGGTCGGCATTACCCCGGCGATGCGCGAGGGCTCGGGCATGGTCGAGTTCGAGAAGCGCTTCCCGGAGCGCTACTACGACGTCGGTATCGCCGAGCAGCATGCGGTGACCTTCGCCGGCGGCCTGGCATGCGAGGGCCTGAAGCCGGTGGTGGCGATCTACTCGACCTTCCTGCAGCGCGGCTACGACCAGCTGATCCACGACGTGGCGCTGCAGAACCTGCCGGTGGTGTTCGCGCTGGACCGCGCCGGCCTGGTCGGCGCCGACGGCGCGACCCATGCGGGCGCCTACGATATCGCCTACCTGCGCTGCATCCCCAACATGATGGTGATGACGCCGTCCGACGAGAACGAATGCCGCCAGCTGCTGACCACGGCATTCCAGCAGGACTGCCCGACCGCGGTGCGCTATCCGCGCGGCTCCGGCCCGGGCGCGGCGCTTGCCGCCGACCTGGCGCCGGTGCCGGTGGGCAAGGGCGTGGTGCGCCGCGAGGGCGGCGCGCGCGCCGGGCACCGCGTGGGCTTGCTGGCATTCGGCTCGATGGTGCAGCCGGCGCTGGGCGCGGCCGAGGCACTGGACGCCACCGTGGCCGACATGCGCTTCGTCAAGCCGCTCGACGTGGCGCTGGTCCGGCGCCTGGCCGCCGACCACGACTACCTGGTGACGGTGGAAGAGGGCAGCGTGATGGGCGGCGCCGGCAGCGCCGTGCTGGAGGCGCTGGCCGAGGCCGGCATCGACAAGCCGGTGCTGACGCTGGGCCTGCCCGACCGCTTCGTCGACCATGGCGACCCGGCCTTCCTGCTGCAGCAATGCGGCCTCGACGCGGCCGGCATCGAGCGCTCGGTGCGCGAGCGTTTCGGGCTCGACCAGCCCCAGGTGACGGTCGCCTCGCGCGTGGCCTGATCACCTGCCATCCCGGGGGGATTCGGGCCGCCGCGCCACGAGTGCGTCCGAATTCCCTTACACTCCGTTTTTTGTGTTCGCAGCTGCGGGTCGGCACGCCAGTGCCGGGTCCCGTGGTTTCACACTCGTTGCGCGGCATGGAGGGACTGCGAAAATGCCGCGACCGTAAGGGCATGCGCTTGCCTGCGCATCCCTGGAGGAAACCGTAGATGAATGACATCAACCCCGCCTTCATCATGCCCGACGTCCAGTCGAGCCCCGACACCCGCCAGATTCCGATCCAGCGTGTCGGCGTGAAGGGCGTGCGCTATCCCGTGACCCTGAAGACCCCGGCCGGCATCGTGCCGACCGTCGGCACCTTCAACCTCGACGTGCATCTGCCCGCCGAGCAGAAGGGCACGCATATGTCGCGCTTCGTCGCGCTGCTGGAAGAAGAGCGCGCGCCGCTGGAGCTGGCCAGCTTCCGGCTGATGCTGGACAAGATGCTGGAGAAGCTCGAAGCCGAGGCCGGCCGCATCGAGGTCACGTTCCCGTACTTCATCAGCAAGATCGCGCCGGTGTCGGGCGTGGAGTCGCTGCTGGACTACGAGGTCACGCTGACCGGCGAGGTGCGCAATGGCGCCACGCGGGTGTTCCTGAAGGCGCTGGTGCCGGTGACCAGCCTGTGCCCGTGCTCGAAGAAGATCTCGCAGTACGGCGCGCACAACCAGCGCTCGCATATCACCATGAACGTCGAGCTGGCCGGCGAGCTGCCGGTGGAAGCGCTGGTGCGCATGGCCGAGGAAGAGGCGTCGTGCGAGCTGTGGGGGCTGCTCAAGCGGCCCGACGAAAAGTTCGTCACCGAGCGTGCCTACGAGAACCCCAAGTTCGTCGAGGACCTGGTGCGCGACATCGCCATGCGGCTGAATGCCGACGAGCGCATCGTGGCCTATGTGCTGGAGGCGGAGAACTTCGAGTCGATCCACAACCACAGCGCGTATGCGGTGATCGAGCGGGACAAGCGCGTCGCTTGATCAGGTTGTCGCTTCCATGGAAAAAGCCACCGCATGCGGTGGCTTTTTTCTTTGGGCGCCTGGGTATGTCGACGGTCAGGCAGCCGAGGGCAACCGGATATCCGCCAGATCCCAGCGCGGCGTCACGCCATAACCGTATTCACGCCGCGCCAGCGCCGGCGCGGCCTGCAAGCGCATCGCGCCCGCAAACGCGATCATCGCGCCGTTGTCGGTGCAGAACGCCAGGTCAGGGTAGTAGACTTCCAGCTTGCGCTGCCTGCCGAGCTGGTCCAGCCGTTCGCGCAGTTGCCGGTTGGCGCCGACGCCGCCGGCCACCACCAGCCGCTTGTGGCCGGTTTGCTTGAGCGCCGCCATCGACTTGGCCGCCAGCACGTCGACGATCGCATCGACGAAGGCGCGCGCGAGATTGGCGCGGTCCTGCTCGCAGGTATTGGCCAGCTTGCGGGTTTGCGTCAGCACTGCGGTCTTCAGGCCGGCGAAGGAGAAATCCAGGTTGCCCGAATGCAGCATCGGCCGCGGCAGCTCGAACGCGCCCGGCACGCCGAACTCGGCCAGGCGCGACACTTCCGGCCCGCCCGGATAGCCCAGGCCCAGCAGCTTGGCGGTCTTGTCGAACGCTTCGCCGGCGGCATCGTCCAGGGTTTCGCCGAGCAGCGCGTAGTCGCCGATGCCGCGCACTTCCATCAGCTGCGTATGCCCGCCGGACACCAGCAGCGCCACGAACGGGAAGGGTGGCGGCTCGCGCGTCAGCAGCGGCGACAGCAGGTGCCCTTCCAGGTGATGCACGCCCACCATCGGCACGTTCAGCGCGAAGCCGAGCGCATTGGCCACCGAGGCGCCGACCAGCAGCGCGCCGGCCAGCCCGGGACCCTGGGTGAAGGCAATGGCGTCGATGTCCTGGCGGCCGCGGCCGGCGTCGGCCAGCACCTGCTCCAGCAGCGGCAGCACGCGGCGGATATGGTCGCGCGAGGCCAGCTCGGGGACCACGCCGCCGTAGTCGCGGTGCATGGCGATCTGCGAGTGCAGCGCGTGCGCGAGCAGGCCGGCGCCGGTGTCATAGAGGGCGAGGCCGGTTTCGTCGCAGGAAGATTCGATGCCGAGGACAAGCATGAGAAACATGACGCCGTCTCCGGTCAGGGAAACAGCCGTCGGAACAAGGGTTTGCGGGAAGCGCGCAGGGTAGCACAGCGGCGCGCTGCGCGCTTTTCGCTACAATCTGCCCTTTCTCAGGCGGTGGCAAGACACATGGATTCGCGAGGCGTGCAATGAGCGAGGCAGCCCAGGCCCGGACCGGCCGGTATGACGTGGCGGTACTGGGCGCCGGCGCCGCGGGCATGATGTGCGCCGCGGTGGCGGGGCAGAACGGCGCGCGCGTGGTGCTGATCGACCATGCCACCCGGCTCGCCGAGAAGATCCGCATCTCGGGCGGCGGCCGCTGCAATTTCACCAACCTGCAGGCCGGGCCCGCCAATTACCTGTCGTCCAATCCGCACTTCTGCCGCTCGGCGCTGGCCCGCTACACGCCGCAGGATTTCCTTGCGCTGATGCGCCGCCATGGCATCGACTGGCACGAGAAGCACCGCGGCCAGCTGTTCTGCAACGACAGCGCCGAAGACGTGATCGCGATGCTGCGTGCCGAATGCGACGCCGGGCAGGTGCGCTGGCAGACCGGCTGCACGGTCGCGGAAATCCGGCGCGAGGGCGATGACTTCCTGCTGCTCACCGCCGCCGGCACGGTGCGGGCCGGGGCGCTGGTGGTGGCCACCGGCGGCCTGTCGATCCCCAAGATCGGCGCCACCGACTTCGGCTACCGCATTGCCCGGCAGTTCGGGCTGGGCATCGTCGAGACCCGGCCGGCGCTGGTGCCGCTGACCTTCGACGGCAAGGACTGGGCGCCGTTCGTGCCGCTGGCGGGAGTCTCGCTCGAAGTCGATATCGCCACCGGCAGGGGCAAGGCTGCGGGCGCGTTCTGCGAGGACCTGCTGTGGACGCACCGCGGCCTGTCGGGCCCGGCGGTGCTGCAGATCTCCAGCTACTGGCATCCCGGCACGCCGGTCGCCATAGACCTGTTCGATGGCGAGGACGCCGCCGCCTGGCTGCTCGAGCAGAAGGCCGGCAGCCGCAAGCACCTGGGCAACCTGCTGGCGCAACGGCTGCCGTCGCGGCTGGCCGAGGCGTGGTGCGCAGCCGCGGGCGTCGCGGCGACAATGCCGCTGCATGACGTGACCGACAAGGCGCTGCGCAAGCTCGGCGCCGCGCTCAACGACTGGCGCATCGTGCCGTCCGGCACCGAGGGCTACCGCAAGGCCGAGGTCACGCTGGGCGGGGTCGATACCCGGGCACTGTCATCGGCCACCATGATGGCGCGCGAGGTGCCGGGGCTGTATTTCATTGGCGAGGTGGTCGACGTGACCGGCTGGCTGGGCGGTTACAACTTCCAGTGGGCCTGGGCCTCCGCGGTGGCGGCGGGGCAGGCCGCGGCCGAGGCGGCACGGCAGGCCCGGGCCGGGCAGTCGGCAGCCTGAGGTGAGGCGCGTACGTGCCGCATGAGTCGCATGCGACACGCCGGTTGCACGCCACTTCCGCGCCAGATTGTTGGTGCTACAATCCAGAACTTCGTAACGCCGCCATCCCGAAAATACTTACATTTTCCGGCCAAATGACTACGATCCGCCTCAAGGAAAACGAGCCTTTTGAAGTTGCCCTGCGCCGTTTCAAGCGCACCATCGAGAAGAACGGCCTGCTCCCGGAACTGCGGGCCCGCGAGTTTTACGAAAAACCCACCGCCGCGCGCAAGCGCAAGAAGGCTGCGGCAGAGAAGCGCCATTACAAGCGTATCCGCAGCCAGATGCTGCCGAAGAAGCTGTACTGACGCCGGCTTCTCGCTTGCCCCTGACCCGCTGTGGCGTATGCTCGGCGGGTTTTTGCGTTGTGGGCCTTGCAGGGAGCGGTATCCGTCGCCATGTGTAAGTGCCCGCCCACTTTCTGGAAGATCACGATGTCCCTCAAAGCCCGTATCAGCGAAGACATGAAGACCGCCATGCGCGCCCGCGAAACGGAGCGCCTTGGCACCATCCGCTTGCTGCTGGCGGCGATCAAGCAGCGCGAAGTCGACGAGCGCGTCGAACTGGACGATACCGCCGTGCTGGCGGTGGTCGAAAAGCTGATCAAGCAGCGCAAGGATTCGATCGCGCAGTTCCAGCAGGCCGGCCGCAACGACCTAGCCGACAAGGAACTGGCCGAGGTCGAGGTGCTGAAGGTCTACATGCCCGCCGCGCTGTCGGACGAGGAAGTGGCCGCCGAAGTGCAGCAGACCGTGGCCGCCACCGGCGCCGCCGGCCCGCAGGACATGGGCAAGGTCATGGGCGTGCTCAAGGGCAAGCTGGCCGGTCGTGCCGACATGACCGCCGTGTCGGCCCTGGTCAAGGCCGCGCTTGCACCAAAGTAAATGCTGATTTAATCGGTTGTAAGCGCGATGCGGGCGAGATCCGTGGGAATCCCAGGAATTGCGCGCAGATGTGAAGCAATCCGGGCAGCCGTTCCGTGCTGCACTACAATATTCCGATAGCAGCCGGGCGCCGCACCGGTCACGCATTCCAAAAAGGGCCGCCCGCCGCGGGACGGCCAAGCCTCAGGACGGTCAGTCGGGTGATTCCGCAATCCTTTATTCAGGACCTGCTCAACCGTGTCGACATTGTCGATGTGGTGGGCAAGTATGTGCAGCTGAAGAAGGGCGGCGCCAATTTCATGGGACTGTGCCCGTTCCATAACGAGAAATCCCCGTCTTTCACGGTGTCGCCGACCAAGCAGTTCTATCACTGCTTCGGCTGCGGCGCGCATGGCTCGGCCATCGGCTTCCTGATGGAGTTTTCCGGCCAGTCCTACCCGGAGGCGGTGCGCGAACTGGCCCAGTCGGTCGGCATGACCGTGCCCGAAGAGCGCGACCGCCTGCCTCCCGGCCAGCGCGCCGAGCAACAGGCGCGCTCGGTGGCGCTGTCCGACGCCATGACCCGCGCCACCGAATTCTACCGCCGCCAGCTGCGCGGTGCCCCGCAGGCGATTCAGTACCTCAAGGGGCGAGGGCTGACCGGCGAGATCGCCGGCCAGTTCGGCCTTGGCTATGCGCCGGACGACTGGCAGGGGCTGGAGACGGTGTTCGGCAGCTATCGCGACGACAACGTGGCTGCGCCGCTGGTGGAGGCCGGCCTGCTGATCGAAAGCGACAAGCGCGATGCGGACGGCAAGCCGCGGCGCTACGACCGCTTCCGCGACCGCATCATGTTCCCGATCCGCAACACCAAGGGCGCGGTGATCGGCTTCGGCGGCCGCGTCATGGGGCAGGGCGAGCCCAAGTACCTGAATTCCCCCGAGACCCCGCTGTTCAGCAAGGGCACCGAACTGTATGGCTTGTTCGAGGCCCGCCATGCGATCCGGGAAACCGGCTATGTGCTGGTGGTCGAAGGTTATATGGACGTCGTGGCACTGGCCCAGCTCGGTTTTGCCAATGCCGTCGCCACCCTTGGCACGGCGTGCACGCCCGTGCACGTGCAGAAGCTGCTGCGGCAGACCGATGCGGTGGTGTTCTCGTTCGACGGCGATTCGGCAGGCCGGCGCGCTGCCAGGCGGGCGCTCGAAGCCTGCCTGCCGCACGTGGCCGACAACAAGACCATCCGCTTCCTGTTCCTGCCGGCCGAGCACGACCCCGACAGCTACGTGCGCGAGGAGGGCACTGAGGCCTTTGCCGCGCAGGTGCGCAATGCCATGCCGCTGTCGCGCTTCCTGCTGCAGTCGGTCACCGAGGAACTGGACCTGCGCCAGCCCGAGGGCCGTGCCCGCGCCCAGTACGAGGCCAAGCCGCTGCTGCAGGCGATGCCGGCGGGTGGGCTGCGGCTACAGATCGTGCGCGAACTTGCCGATGCCACCGGTACGACACCCGCGGAGATCGAGGCGATCTGCGGCCTGCGCAGCGACCCGGCCCGGGTCGGGCGCTTCGCCCAGCCGCGCCCGCGCGCGCGCCGCCAGGCCCCGACCGGGCTGGAGCAGCGGGTGATCCAGTTGCTGATGTGCTATCCGGCACTGTCGGCGCGGCTCGACGAGGACGCGCGCGCGTTGCTGCTTGAAGGCGAGGGCGGCGACAGCGAAGTGCTGGCGCACCTCGTCAGCGCGTGCGATGGCGTCCAGGGCGAGGTGAACTTCGCGGCCTTCAGCGAGCACCTGGCCCAGAGCCCGCATGCCGAGGTGTATGCCGCGGCGCGCACGGCGGTATTGCGCGAAGAGATTGAAGAGGCACCTGCAACACAGGAATTCGATGCGGCCATCACCAAGCTGCTGGCCGAACCGCTGCGGCGTGAACTCGACAGCCTGCAGGCGGAAGTGGTCGCCGGCACGGCCGACGAGGCGGCCAAGCAGCGCATGCGCTGGCTGGTGGGGGAAATCCACCGGCGGCGCCAACTGGGCTGAGGCGCCGGCGGGCGCCCTGGCCTTCAACCGGGAGGCGGCAGCAAGCGTTGGACAGGCAGTGGATCAGGGACCGGGCCCGGCTGTGCCGAGCTTAAGCCTTGATTTTTCAGGTGAAAACCTCACCTGACAGGGAGCCGGCTATGCGTGGCGTGCTACAATAGCCGGTTTGGATTGCGAAATCTTTCTCTCCAGTTCTGGTGAAAGTGAGCGTGCCAATGGCAAAGGCCAAAGCAACCGAAAGGGTTACCTCTAAAGCTCCCCAATCAGGGAGCGGCAAGGCGTCTGTGAAAACCACGGCGGCGAAGACATCGACCGCGACAGTCAAGACGCCAGCCCGGTCTGCGCCATCAAAGTCCGTGCGCAGCGCGCAAGCGCCCGCCGTGACGACTCCCACCAGAACCCGCACATCCGAAAAGACAAAGGCCTCGACTTCGGCACGCGAGAGCGGCAAGAGCGCCAGTACGAGCGGCAAGGTTGCCGCGTCTGCAGCAGCATCTGCACCAGTGAAAGGCAAGAGTATCACCGTGGCGAAACAGCAGAATACCGAAGTCGAGAGCAAGCGAGCGGCAGCCGCCGGCGCCAAGAGCGGAGGCGCCAAGCAAGGCGCCGCCACGACGGCCGCCAAGGCGCGTGCCGCGACACCTGCATCCGTTGCATCCGAGCGTCCCGCTGCGCCGGCAATCAAGCCGGAGCCGAAAAAGCGTGGCCGCAAGCCCAAGGCCGAGATGCAGCACGACGACAGCACAACAGACGACGTGACTGAAGAGTTTTACGAGAACGATACGCGCGCGGCGGCCACACCGGCTGCGGCGCCGAAGACCGAAAAGCAGAAAGCCAAGGACCGCAAGGCCAAGGAAAAGGCCCTGCTCAAGGAGTTCGCCTCGACCCAGCAAGGCACCGAGGAAGAGCTCGAGCTGCGTCGCCAGAAGCTCAAGGCGCTGATCAAGCTGGGCAAGTCGCGCGGCTACCTGACCTACGCGGAAATCAACGATCACCTGCCGGACGACATGGTCGATTCGGAAACGATCGACACGCTGGTCGCCACGCTGAACGACATCGGCATCGCCGTCTATGAACAGGCGCCGGATGCCGAGACGCTGCTGCTCAACGACAACGCCCCGTCCGCCACCAGCGAGGAAGAAGCCGAGGAAGAGGCCGAGGCGGCCCTGTCCACGGTGGACTCCGAGTTCGGCCGCACCACCGACCCGGTGCGCATGTACATGCGCGAGATGGGCACGGTCGAGCTGCTGACGCGCGAAGGCGAAATCGAGATCGCCAAGCGTATCGAGGCCGGCCTGAAGGACATGGTGATGGCGATCTCGGCCTGCCCGGTCACCATCTCCGAGATCCTGGCCCACGCCGAGCGCGTCGCCAACGACGAGATCAAGATCGACGAGTTCGTCGACGGCCTGATCGACCCGAACGCCGAGGAAACCCCGGAAGCCCCGTCGGCCCAGGCCGCCGCGGCCGAGGACGAGGACCTCGAGTCCGACGAAGACGAGGAAGGCGACGAGGACGATGACGACGAAGGCGGCGCCGGCGCCGGCGCGTCCGCGCGCCAGCTGGAAGAACTGAAGCAGAACGCGCTGGAGAAATTCCGCGTGATCGCCGAGCAGTTCGACAAGATGCGCCGTGCCTTCGAGAAGGAAGGCTACAAGTCCAAGCCCTACGTCAAGGCGCAGGAAGCGATCCAGGCCGAGCTGATGGGCATCCGCTTCACTGCCCGCAACGTCGAGCGCCTGTGCGACACGCTGCGCGGCCAGGTCGACGAAGTGCGCAAGCTCGAGCGTGCCATCCTGAACATCGTGGTCGACAAGTGCGGCATGCCGCGCGCGGACTTCGTCGCCCGCTTCCCGGGCAACGAGACCAACCTCGAGTGGATCCACACCGTGGTGGCCGACGGCAAGGGCTACAGCACCATCGTCGAGCGCAACGTGCCGGCCGTGCATGAGCTGCAGCAGAAGCTGATCGACCTGCAGGCGCGCGTGGTACTGCCGCTGAAGGAGCTGAAGGACGTCAACCGCAAGATGTCGGAAGGCGAGCGCCGCGCCCGCGAAGCCAAGCGCGAGATGACCGAGGCCAACCTGCGCCTGGTGATCTCGATTGCAAAGAAGTACACCAACCGCGGCCTGCAGTTCCTCGACCTGATCCAGGAAGGCAACATCGGCCTGATGAAGGCGGTGGACAAGTTCGAATACCGTCGCGGCTACAAGTTCTCGACCTACGCCACGTGGTGGATCCGCCAGGCCATCACGCGCTCGATCGCCGACCAGGCGCGCACCATCCGCATCCCGGTGCACATGATCGAGACCATCAACAAGATGAACCGCATCTCGCGCCAGATCCTGCAGGAAACCGGCAACGAGCCGGATCCGGCAACGCTGGCCGAGAAGATGGAGATGCCGGAAGACAAGATCCGCAAGATCATGAAGATCGCCAAGGAACCGATCTCCATGGAAACGCCGATCGGTGACGACGACGACTCCCATCTGGGCGACTTCATCGAGGACACCAACACGCTGGCCCCGGCCGAAGCGGCGCTGCACGGCTCCATGCGCGACGTCGTCAAGGACGTGCTGGACTCGCTCACCCCGCGCGAAGCCAAGGTGCTGCGCATGCGCTTCGGCATCGAAATGAGCACCGACCACACGCTGGAAGAGGTCGGCAAGCAGTTCGACGTCACGCGTGAACGGATCCGCCAGATCGAGGCCAAGGCACTGCGCAAGCTGCGCCATCCGAGCCGCTCGGACAAGCTGAAGAGTTTCCTGGAAGGCAACTAAACGCTTCCAAGGGCCTCTAGCTCATGCCTGGTTAGAGCAGCGGACTCATAATCCGTTGGTGCCGTGTTCGACTCACGGGAGGCCCACCACGTATCGACAGGGGGTTGCGGGACATTTGTCCCGCAACCCCTTTGTCTTTTCAGCCCCGCCGCTGTCAATACTCCAGCACCATCCTGATCGCGTCGTGATCGCTCGGCATCTGTTCGATCAGTTCGACCGTCGCCGACACTTGCTGCTTGGCCAGCACGACAAAGAAGTCGAGCTCTCGTGCTTCGCGCCCGCGGTGGGTAGCCTTGCCGCAGTGGAAGACCTGACGGTACGCATACCTCAGCTTGGCCTGGGTACGATCGTTTTCGCGGCCCAGCATGACGTTGATGTCTTCCGGGCTGGCGTTGAAGTCGCCACCGATGACGATCAGGTCGTACTTCTCATAGCAGCTGGCCTTGTCGAAGGCGCGCAGCAGCGCGCGCGTGTCGCCGTTCTGCGGCGCGGCGATCGAATGCCATGAAATGAACAGCACCTTGTCGATGGCGACGCCGCTGGCGGTGCGGCCGGCGTCGCCGCCCGCAAGCACCACGCCGTCCCGCTCGTCGACAATGTCGACCTGGGCGGCGCGAACCCGCGCGGCGAACGTTGTCTCCAGCAATGCATAAGGAGTGCAGCGCTCGTCGAACGCGCCGACCGTGCATCCATCAAACACCTTCCAGTTGCCGGCAGCACCGGCGCTCACGAGCTTCTGGCTGCCGCCTTCCTGCAGCAGGATGATGGTGGGATCGATCGCGGCCATGCGGTCGATGGCCCGCTGCTTGTCTGCGCGCGTGTGGTTGCCCTGGCTATTCCACGAATAGACGATGATCTTCGACATGGTATTCCCCTTGCTCTTCAAGCCTTGCCGCGGACTCCCGCGTAAACGGGCTGGCGCAGGCGCGGCGTCGGCGGATGGTTGGTCATTGCGCCAGATGCGGGATATGGAGCGGCCGGTTCAGGCCAGCGCCGCGGTGGCGACCTTCCAGCGGCGCAGGCGGTCCTCCAGCCCGTTGGTGCCGCCGTTGATGCGCCGCGTCAGCGCGATGAAGTCGCCGCTGTCGGCGAGTGCGTTGCAGCCGTGGGTGCGCCACCACCACGCCGCCGAGCGCGCGGCCCAGCCGTCCTGTTCCAGCAGTTCGGGCGTGGCGGTCAGGTCGGCGCCGAGCGCGGCCCCGCACGCCGCGTAGTTGGCGCGGCCGGTAATCTGGATCAGGCCCCGGCCGCGGAAGCGCTTGCCGTCGCCTGCCCGCACATTGCCGAGCGCCATGGCCTTGCGCGACGGCGGCTCGTACAGCGCCTGCGCCGGGGTCGGTCCCCACAGTTCGTGCGTGAACTGGTAGCCCAGCGACTCGTGCCCGGTCTGCGCCAGGAACGCGGCCATGCGGGCCGCGCCGGTGATGTCGTACGCCTGCATCGCTTCGCACAGGCGCGGGAACCAGCGCTCGCACTGCGGCTCGCTCAGTCCGGTGGCGGCGCGGAATTGTTCCGGGGTCATCTGCATGCTGCGTCTCCTTGTCGTGATGGCGGCCGTTATGGCGCTTGGTATGGCATAGGCTGCGGCTCGGGTTGCGGCTGCGGCCACGTGCCGTTGGCCACCAGGGTGTCGATGGTGTGCTGCAGCGGGTCGGCGCTGACGCTGAATTCGCCGGCGAAGGGCCGGTCGACCGCGAGCAGGAAGAAAAACGCCAAGCCGATGGTGATGGCCCATGCGGTGATCAGCGCCAGGTTGAAGGGCGTTGCCGGCAGCACGTACAGCAACGCGAACGACAGCGCGCTGACAATCAAGATCACGCCCCACAAGGTGTTCGGCATCGCCGCGTGCAGCGTCAGGATCCGTTGCTGGCGGTACTTGACCATCTCGTTGACGCGCATCAGCACCTCCCCCAGCAGCACGGTCTGGCGGCTGTCGAGCGGACGGATCCGGTTGGCCAGGTCGAACATCAGGTCAAAGCGCTGTTCGGTGCGCGCATCGGGTTTGCCGTGGCGCTGCATGCGCGGCCATTCCTCGTGCACCACCATCACCAGGTAGGTGCGCAATGCCGCCGCGGCGGCATCGGCGGCGCTGCTGTCGAACGCGGCGAGGTCGCGCGCGAGTTCGCCGGCCGCGGTGGCTTCGGCGGCGACGGTGCGGTCGGCGGCGTTGTAGGTGTCCCAGACGTTGATCGCGGCAAACGCGACCAGCAGCGAGTTGATGGTGGTGATGATCGAGACCATCGACACCGCCATTGCGCGCTGCTCGGCATCGAGCTCGATCAGGGCGAAGCGGCGCGCCACCGCATAGCCGGCCAGCACCACCGCGACGATGGCCGAGACCACGATGGCGGCCATGCCGGTGCTGGGCAGGCTGTAGAGGAACAGCATGGCGCTACTCCTTGCGCGGCTCGCGCGGCGCGCTGCCACGCACCGCGGTCTCGACGATCTCGACGATACGCTGGAGCAGGCGGTGCACCGCGGTCGCTGAGAAGCCGCCCAGCATCGACAAGGCCGGCTTGCCGAAGCTGCGCATGCCGGCCGAGTCGAATAACTGCGGCGGCAGCATCTCGACCAGGATCAGGCCGGACATCACGCCGAGGATCAGTTGCGCGGCGTAGGCGGCGTCGTACTTGGGGTCATAGGTGCCTTGGGCGATGTAGCCGTGCACCTGGAACAGCGAGGCAAACGAGGCCCCCAGGCCGGCGCAGAACAGCAGGAACAGCATGTTGAACAGCAGCGTGCGGCCCGACGAGGCCAGCATGCCGGCGCGCATGTTGTCCATCGACACCTCCGCCGGCAAGCCGGTCAGCACTACTGCCAGCAGGCAGCACACCGCGGTGCCGGTCAATGCGCGCACCAGTGGCACGGGTCCCAGGCAGGCGAGCGGATGCGCGCGGCGGCGCTCGTCGTCGAGCAGCGTGATGCATTGCGGCGTCGCGGGCGCGATGGCGCGGGCCAGGTCCTGGTGGAGTTGTGCGAGCTGCTGCGCGGCAAGGCCGGTACCGGCTTGCGGCTGCGACGAAACCGACGGTGCCGCGGCTGCTTCGGGGTCGCTGCCGAGCAGCACGGTCCAGCCGGCCGGCATCGCGATGCCGAGCCGCAGCGCATGGCTGGCCATGGCCTCGCATTCGCGGCGCAGCTGGCCATCGAGCGGCAACGGGGGAGCCGCCGCCGCAAGCCGGGGCGGTGCCGCGACGGTATCGGCGGCCGCGGCCGCGGCGCGCCGCAACGGCGCGGCGGTGAAGTCGAGCGTGCGCATGATCTATGGAAGGAAGAGGGTGGCCCGGTGGCCCGGGCCGCGTTTTTGCCCGCGCGGCGGGAGGCGCCTCTTACTGCGGCCTGCCCAGCAGGCGCTGCAGGTTCTGCAACTGCGGCAGGCCGCCGCCGAAGCGGTTTTCCGGGTCGTGCGCAACGATCGGCGAACTGATGGCGCGGATCAGCTGGAACAGCGCCGCGACGCGGCGCGGTCCACGCGGTCCCATCCACGCGGCCAGTTGGGGATCGGACAGCAGCAACGCGGCCAGCCCCGCGATATGCGGCGCCGCCATCGAGGTGCCGGAGTCCGGCATGAAGGCGGCGCCAGGCACCGTCGAGATGATCCCCACGCCCGGGCCGCACACCGCGATCTGCGGGCCGAAGCACGAGAACGTCGGCGCGAACAGCCCGGCCCGCGTGGCCGCATGCTGCACCACCTGGGTACGTTCCCATACGTCGTGCGGCAGTTCGCTCTGCAGGCCCAGCGCCGAGACCGCCAGCACCGACGCGGAGGCCGCCGGGTACTGCACCGGCCCGCCCGAGTTGCCGGCCGCGACGATGCAGGCCACGCCGCTGTGCACGGCTTCGATCAGCTTCTGCTCGACCGCCTGCGAAGGCTGGGGCGCGCCCAGGCTCAGGTTGACCACGTCGACATCGTGGTCGATGCAGTAGTCGAGCGCGCGCAGCAGCGTGCTGAACTGCCCGCCCGGGAAGATCTTGAGCGCATGCATTTCCGCCTCTGGTGCGAAGCCGAGCATGGTGGCCTGGGCCTCGGCACCGGCGGACGCAGGCGCGCCCGGCTGCGGCCGCGCGCCGATCACGCCGGCGCAGTGCGAGCCATGGCCGATGGTGTCGAGGCGCCAGGTATCGCTGGCGTCGACGCCGGTGCCGGTCAGGTCGACGCCATGGCGGATATGCGCCAGCAGCGGATGCGCGGCATCGGCGCCCGAATCGACCACCGCGACGCGCACGCCACGACCGCCGAAGCTGCGCGTGAGCTGGTCCAGCCCCATCAGCCGCTGGCCCCAGCCGAAGCGGCCGTGCGGCGGCACATCGGGATTGGGCTGCGACAGCGGCGTCACGCGGATCACGTTGGGCTGGCCTGACACCACGTTGGGTGACAGCAGGTACTTGTTCCAGTAGCCGCTCAGCGGCCGCACGAACAGCGAGCGCGCCGGCCCGGGTTGCTGCTGCACCAGCGTCAGCGTCGCTTCGCCGCCGGCGTCGGTGGTGGCGGTTGCGGGGAAGCCATCGCCCGCCAGCGTGATGGCCACGCCCGGCAGCGGCGTGTCGCCGCTACCCAGCACCCGCACCAGCACCTCGCGCGACACCGGGCCGTCGAACGCCGATTGCGGATGGAGCCGGTCGGAGGTCTCGAGTTCGGCCTTGCGGCCATAGCCGAGCGGATGGTCTTCCTCGACGATCATGTGCGGCGGCGCCGTGGCTTGCAGCATCTGCGCGTGCGCGGCGTCGAGCTTGACCACGTAGGTGTGGGCGGCCTCGTCGGGCCGCACCGAATGCAGGTGCGTGTTCTTGTGGCCTTCGACCACATGCACGACTTCGACGCCGGGCAGCTGCGTCACCGTGCTGTGCAGTTCGCTGGCCGACATCGGCGCCACGCCCGCCTGCCGGGCCAGTGCGTGGCGCCGCGGCGCGATCAGGTATTGCTTGCGGCCGGCGTCCAGCGCCACGGCATCGCGGCTGCCCGCGCCGGAAGCGGCGGCACGGTCGGCGCCGGCGCGCGTGGCCTCGCCTTTCTTGTCTCGTTCCATTTGCTATCTCCACCGCGGCGCCAGGCGGCGCGCGCATCGATTCGGGCGGGCCGGCGCGTACGCCGGCCCGCGGCGGCGCCGGCGGGCGCCACGGTCATGCCGGGGACGTCATGCGCCTTCAGGCATAGACCACTTGCGGCTGCGCCGAGAACGGCAGCAGGCCGCCGAGATGGCCGGCCACGGTGCCGATCTGCTGGCCCACGTTGGCGTTGCCCAGCAGGCCGCCGACGGCATGGCCGAGGGTCGGCGCCACCGCGCCGATCAGCGAGCCGAACACGCCCTGCGGTGCCAGCACAGCCTGGGGTTGCGCCGAGAACGGCAGCAGCCCGCCGAGGTGGCCAGCCACGGTGCCGATCTGCTGGCCCACGTTGGCATTGCCCAGCAGGCCGCCGACGGCATGGCCCAGGGTCGGTGCCACCGCGCCGATCAGCGAGCCGAACACGCCCTGCGGTGCCAGCGTGACGGCGGGCATGGCGGAGAACGGCAGGTAGCGCGCGCCTTCGCGAACGATGTTCGCGCCATGGATGGCGACGGTCGGATAGCCCGCGGCGGTGCCGGCCGCCTGGATGAATCCCGGCGCATGCGCCGAGATCGCGTTGCCGATCGGGCCGGTATGCCCGGGCTCGGGGAACGGAAGATGCTGGGCCAGCGCGCCGGCCGCGGCGCCGGCCGCATGGCCGATCACAGGGTTCACGTAGTGCGTGACCACGGCCTGCACGCCGTCTCGCACCGCCGGAGCGACTGCGTCGGTCATCGCGCTTTGGGGCACCAGCATCGGCTGCGCGGCGAACGGCAGCAGGCTGCCGATACCGCTGACGAGATTGCCGAGCACACCTTGCGGCGCCAGGACGGCGGCGTGGATGGGGTAGGTCATGACGACTCCTTTGAATGACTGCGTGGATTGAGGAAGCAAGGGCGGCGGGCCGCGCATGCTGGCCCGGTTTCCGCGCCTGCCGCGGCGCCGCGCATCGGTGCGGCACCGGGACAGGTGGAATCATTCTTGGTTTTCGGCCCGCGGCGCCGCCATTGGGCAAATGCGGTATTGGCAGTGGATAATGCCGGGCAACAATCAGAATTAAATATCGCGCAGCATGAATTGGCTTTTAAATATAAAAACCAGCACCTAGAATTCGCCTCTGCTGCCGGCATCCGGAAACTCCGGGTCGCACCCTCGGGTAGTGCGAATCCCATGCCGGCGCAACACCGCAAGAGATCGAAAACAAAAGCAGTGATCTGGAGCCCGGCCGGGCCGTCCCCGGTTCCGCTCGTAGGTCCGCACTAGCCTTGCACGAAGGGTCCTGTGATGCACTGACGCACAGATAGACGCGCGGCTGCCGCTCCTGCGACGGAACCACTCGTTCCATCGCATGGAGCCCTCCGCATGAACCTCACCACTCGGGAAGAGACGGTGCTCGCCTTTATTGCCCGCGGCATGAGCGATCGCGAGATCGCCGCACGTCTCGCATTTTCCGTATCCACGGCGCGCAAGCACCGTGAGCATCTGCTCGCGAAAATGCAATTGCGAAAATCCTCGCAATTGACCATGTACTATCTCGCGCGCCAGCATGAGCTGTTTAAAAAAGCGGGCCGGCGGCCGCGGATAATCCATTCTCGCAACGCGAGCGCGAATATCTGGAATGGCTCGGGCGCGGCCTGAGCGACAAGGAAATCGCGCGCGCGCTCGGCATCAGCGACCAGACCGCGCGCACGCACCGGGCCCGGCTGCTGCAGAAGGCGGGCGCGGGCAATGTCTGCGCCTTGCTGTTCCTGTGCGTGCAGCAGGGATGGCTGGAGCTGCCGCAGCACCAGGCCTGCGATGCGTAGCCGGTGCAGACCACTGTGGCGCGCTACCGCATTTGCCCAATGGCCCGGCGTGGCGGTGGCTCCCGACAATGGTCCACGCAGCCGCCGCATGGCGACCAGCGTGCTGCCTGCCGCGATCCATGCGGCGCTCCGATACCTGTCGCCGTGCTGGAGCCATCATGATTCGATGCAAGCCAACCGCCCGCTACCGGGCACTTGCCGCAGCCTGCGCGCTCGGCGCCAGCGGGGGTGCGGCCGCGCAGGCGCTGCCCGCGCTGGGCGCGGACCTGGCGCAGACCTCGGTGTCGGGGCTGTCGTCCGGCGCGTTCATGGCCACGCAGTTCCACGTTGCGTATTCCGGCACCATGGTCGGCGCCGGCGTGGTCGCGGGCGGACCGTTCTACTGCGCCGGCCTGTTCGCGCCCACGCCGCCCGCCACCGCCGCCGCGACCCAGTGCATGCAGCCGGTGGGCGATACCGGCCCCGATGCGCAGGCGGCGCTGGACGCGGCACGCACCTTTGCCCGCGACGGCCGCATCGACCCGGTGCAGAACCTCGCGCGGCAGCGTGTCTACGTGTTTTCCGGCACGCGCGACCAGACCGTGCTGCCGCGCGTCGCCGCGCAGGTGGGGCGGTTCTATACGCTGGGCGGGGTGCCGGCGTCGCAGCTGCAGTACGTGGCCGATGTCGCGGCCGGGCATGCCTTCATCACCAGCCAGGCGGGCGACGCCGCCTGCGCGGCCAGTGCGTCGCCCTACATCAACAACTGCGGGCTCGAGCAGGCGCGGCAGATCCTGCAGTGGATCTATGGCGCGCTGAAGCCGGCGGCACGGCCGTCGGGCGAGTTGCTGCGCTTCGACCAGCGCGCGTTCGATCCCGGCGGCAAGGCGCTGCTTGCCGACAGCGGCTATGTCTACGTGCCGCGCGAGTGCGGCGCGGGTGGCGCCGATGGTGGCGCCGATGGCGGCGCAGATGGCGGTGCTGCGGCTTGCCGCGTGCACGTGGCCTTCCATGGCTGCCTGCAGGGCGCGGGTGCCGTCGGCGAACGCTTCGTCCGCGGCGCCGGCTACCTGGAGAGTGCCGAGGCCAACCGCATCGTGGTGCTGTTCCCGCAGGTCGTCGTGTCGCGGCATAACCCGCTCGGGTGCTGGGATTTCTGGGGCTATACCAGCGACGACCCGGCCCAGCCGGACTTCTTCTCGCGCGAGGCGCCGCAGATGGCCGCGGTCATGCGCATGGTCCGCCGCCTCGGCGCCGCGCCGCACTGAGCGCTGCGGCGCCGGCCCACATCCGATCCACTACCCCGATCCGCAAGGAGATCCGCCATGCTTTCGATCCTGCAAGCCCAATGGGCAAGCGCCAGCCGCACGGCGCTGGACTTGACCCTGTGCCAGCTGCAAGCCGCCACCGTGCTGGCGCAGTCACCCTTTAGCGCCGCTGATCCTGCCGCGGCCCGGGCGCCGGCGCGCCAGGCGCTGGCCGTGCTGAACCGCTATGCCGAGGAACGCGCCGCGCAGCAAGCGCAATGGTGGCGCGCGCAGCGCGACCGCCTCGACCTGGCCGGCGTCGCGCACGCGTGGCGCGGCCTCGATGCGATCGAGGCCGACCTGGCCGCGCGCGCGTCGCAGGCCAGGGCCAGCTACAACGATGCCGTGCGCGAAGCGCTGGCGCGCTGCCTCGAAGACGTGGGCGAGGCGCGCGATGGCAACGACATCGGCCTGGCGCTGCTGCGCGCGCTGACCGACTGGCAGGAGGCCGGCAAGACCTGCGCTGCGCAAGTCGCGGCCATGAGTGCCGCGATGATGCCGGCATGGACGCAGTGGCTGCAGTCGGCGCTGGCCGAACCCGGCGCGTCGCGTGCCGTCGCCGGCGCGGCGGCACAACGCGCGGCGCGGGACGGTTGAACCCCGCGCGGTGGCCACGCAGCGGCGCGGGTCCGCCGCCTCAGCCCTGCGCCGCGGTCCCCATGGCCGGATCGCTCACCGTATGACGGCCAGTCTCGACCCGGCCGGCAAAGCGGCGGTAGAAGGCCGGATCGGTGTCGCACGTCACCGCGAAGTCATACCACTGGCCGCTCTGCTCCAGCTGCCAGTGCTGTGACTTGCTGCCGTTGGCACCGACGGTGGCTTTCCACGGGCCATCGCTGCGGTAGGCCAGCGGCTCGATGTGGAAGTGGCAGGCCTTGCCGCCGGCGTTGATCAGGTCGACATAGACGTCGCCGTTGGCAATGTCGTAGCAGACGCGGATCTCGGGGGCGATGCCGGTTTCGCCGATGCGGCGGGTGTCGCCGCGGAAGTGGCGATGGAAGCCGTTGGGGCCGAGCACCCACAGGTCGTATTGCCCGGCATTGTCCTGGAAGGCATTCCAGGTATCGCTGAGCGACTTGCCGGCTTCCACCATATAGCGGCGCGGGATCCGTCCCAGCTGGAGGCGGTCGTAGACGTGGAACACCGCGGCCTGCGTGCCGGTGTTGGCGAACACCAGTTCGACCTGGCCCACGGCGCTGCAGCGCGCGCTGGTGTGCAGTTCATACGGCAACGCGCGCGACGGGCGCGTGCCGGCGGCCTGCTGCGGCAGTTGCATGTCGGCGGGCAGCGGCACCGCCGGCAGCGCCTGCTGCGCGCGGCGCAGTTGGTCCGCGTCGCTGCGCGTGGTGCGGCCGCCGAGCGTGGGCAGCGCCTCGTTGTTGGGCGTCTTGAAGTTGAAGGCGCTGGTCAGGTCGCCGCACACGGCGCGGCGGAACGGGCTGATATGGGGCTCGGCCACGCCGAAGCGCGCTTCCAGGAAGCGCAGCACCGACGTGTGGTCGAACACCTGCGAGTTGACCCAGCCGCCGCGGCTCCACGGCGAGATCACGTACAGCGGCACGCGCGGCCCCGGGCCGTAGACGCGGCCGTCCGCCGCGGGCTGGGTCCGGCTGCCCGGCGGCGCCGGCTGGTTGAAGTACTCGGCCAGCATCTCGGCATCGCTCAGCGTCGACTTGCCGGCGAAGGTCTGGTCCGGATTCAGCGACGGCGCCGAGGGCGAGGGCACGTGGTCGAAATAGCCGTCGTTCTCGTCGAAGTTGACCAGCAGCACGGTCGTGCTCCAGACCTCGGGCACCGCGGTCAGCGCGTCCAGCACTTCCTGCAGGAACCAGGCGCCCTGCACCGGGCTGGAGGGCCCGGGATGCTCGCAGTAGATCGACGGCGCGTTGATCCACGACACCTGCGGCAGCCTGCCTGCGCGGATGTCGCGGCGGAAGGCGTCGAGATACTCGTCGGGGCGGCTGCCGGGCAGGGTGTTGGCCACGCCCTTGTACAGCGGGTTGCCGGGGTTGTCGGTGGCGGCATCGTAGGCGTGGTACGGCAGCGGCTGGCCGGTGTTGGCATAGGGTGCGCCCGGTGCACCGCCGCTGGAGACCGGATAGCCCGACGCCAGGTTGGCCTTGCGGAACTGCTGGAACGCGCCCAGCATGTTGTCGCCCCATTCGTCCGGCATGTTCTGGTAGCAGATCCAGCTGATGCCGGCGTCTTCCAGGCGCTCGGCATAGGTCTTCCAGGTGTAGCCGGTGTTGGCCGAGGCCGGCAGCCCGTCGATCGCGTCCCACTCGTTGTTGACGAAGGCGACGTTGGCCGCGGTCGGGCCATTGGTGCCGGTCAGGTGGAAGGCGCGGTTGGCATCGGTGCCGGTATGCATGGAGCAGTGGTACGCGTCGCACAGCGTGAAGGCGTTGGCCAGCGCGAACTGGAACGGGATCTCCTGCTCCTTGAAGTAGCCCATCGACGTGCTGGTCTTGTACGTCGGCCAGTTGGCCATGCGGCCGTGGTCCCAGGCCTGCTGGCTGTCCAGCCACGCGTGCGGGGTGCCGGCGGCGCGCTGCGCGTTGTTGCTGGTGCCGTCGAGGTGGTACGGCGTCAGCACCGCGCCGCTGGCGCGCTGTTGCTGCCAGACCTGGCGCGCGCCGGGCAGCGGGATGGTAAAGCGGTCGCCGAAGCCGCGCACGCCGCGCAGCGTGCCGAAGTAGTGGTCGAAAGAACGGTTCTCCTGCATCAGGATCACCACGTGCTCGACATCCTGGATGGTGCCGGTGGCATTGTTGGCCGGGATGGCCAGGGCCTTGCGGATGCTGGGCGGAAACGCGGCCAGCGCGGCGGCGGCGAAGCCGGTGCCGGCTGCGGCCTGCAAGAAATTGCGGCGAGAGACCATGGTCTTTGTCGGAATTGGCGTGGGGACTGGCGGAAGGTTCAGGGCGCGCAGCGGATCACCGGATCGGGCCGCTGGTCTGGCTTGCCGGGCTGTCCCGGCTTGACCGGCTGGGCGCTCGGCGCAAGCGTTGCAGTGGGCGATACGGTGGGGCCGCCGTCGCCGCCGCAGGCGGCGAGCAATGCCGCCGCGATCAGCATCGCGGGCAGGGTGGTGGGCAGTCTGCGGGGAAGCATGGAATCACCTGGCTGGTTGGGGTGGCGGCTGCTGCGAGCCGGAGCCAGGCGAGTGTAGGAAGGCGCGGTGACGTGCCAATGACAGGGTTGGATGCCTTCCCGATGCCGTCCGCCCGGGAGGCGGACGGCGGATGCCGCGCTACTGCCAGAAGCCCGCGTGCGGTGCCGCGGCTTCGTCTTCCAGCACCGGCCCGACCACCTCGACCTTGCGCTGGCCGCGCGCAAACACTTCGCGGCACGGCAGCGAGAAGGTCGGATTCTCCGGATGGTCGCCGGTCAGGCCCAGCAGCTTGTGTTCCGACAGCGCATAGACCACGCGGCCGATGCCGGTCCAGTAGACCGCACCCGCGCACATGCAGCACGGCTCCGCGCTGGTGTAGAGCGTGCAACCGGCAAGCTGCTCGGGCGGCAGCACGCGCGCGGCCTGCGCCGCGGCGACCAGTTCGGCATGCTGGGTCGGGTCGCCTTCGGGCGGCATCGAATTGTTGCCGGCGCTGGCGATGATATTGCCGGCCGCGTCGGCCACCAGCGCCGCGAACGGATGGCGGCCGCGGGCCTTGGACTGGTCGGACAGCGCAATCGAGCGGCGCAGCAGCGCGAGGTCGAGCGGCGACAGTCCGGCGCCGGACGGATCGGTGATTCGGGTCATGCTTGGGGGTCTCCGGTGAGGGGAAAATCAGGACAGGGTGGACTCTTCGGCGTGGTCTTGCCGCGGTGCTGGCGTGGTGGCGTGCGCCGCGCTGCCGCTGAGCAGCACGTTGAGCAGGATGGCGGTGATGCCGCCGAGGAAGATGCCGCTTTCCAGCACCAGCCTGAGCGTGCCGCCGGCCTGCTCGAACAGGGCGGGGAAGGACATCGGCAGCACGCCGACGCTGACGGACACGGCGACGATGATGGCGTTGCGCGTGCCGTCGAATTTCACGCGCGACAGCTCCTGGATGCCGGCCACGGTGGTCATGCCGAACATCACGATGGCGCAGCCGCCCAGCACCGGCCGCGGCACCGAGGCAATCAGCGCGCCGAGCTTGGGGAACAGGCCCATCAGCACCATGATCGCGCCGGCCGCGGCAACCACGTAGCGGCTCTTGACGCTCGACAGCGCGATCAGGCCGGTGTTCTGCGTGAAGGCGTTGTACGGAAAGCTGTTGAAGATGCCGCCCAGCATGGTCGACAGGCCATCGGCACGGAACGCGTTGCCGAGCGTGTCCTGGCCCGCGGGCTTGCCGACGATCTGGCCGATCGCCAGGCAGTTGCCGGTGGTCTCGGCCATGATCACCAGCATCGCCAGCATCATGACCAGGGTGGGCGCCAGTCCGAATTCCGGCATGCCGAACGCGAACGGCGGGCTCACCTCGAACCATGCCGCCTGGCTCACATGGGCAAAGTCGGTCAGGCCGCAGGCCATGGCGATGGCGGTGCCGGCCACCAGCCCGAGCAGGACCGCGAGGTTGCCGACCAGGCCGCGAAAGCGCGCATAGATGAACAGCGTGATGGCGATCGTCGCCGCGCCCAGCAGCAGGTTGGGCATGCTGCCGAAGTCCGCCGCCTGCGGATTGCCGCCGCCCAGCCAGATGGCGGCGGCCGGCATCAGCGAGATGCCGATGATGGTGATCAGGCTGCCGATCACCACCGGCGGAAAGAAGCGCAGCAGGCGGCTGAACACCGGCGCCAGCGCGATGGTGGCGGCGCCGGCGCCGATCACCGCGCCGAACACGGTGGGCAGCCCGTACTGCTTGCCGATCATGATCATCGGCGCCAGCGCGATAAACGAGCAGCCCTGGATCATCGGCAGCCTCGCGCCGAACTTCCAGACGCCCAGGCACTGGATCATGGTGGCCACGCCCGAAGTCAGCAGGTTGGCGTTGATCAGCATCACCACCTGCGCCGCGGACAGCCCGAGCGCGCTGCCGAGGATCAGCGGCACCGCCACCGCGCCGGCGTACATCACCAGCACGTGCTGCAGGCCGAAGCTCGCCAGCTGGCGCAGCGGCAGGATTTCATCGACCGGGTGCACCGGCGTCGGGGTCTTCATGCGCTTGTCTCCTGTTTCGATGGATGCCGCGGGCGCCTCTGCCGGGCGCGTGGGGCGGGCAGGCCGTTGGCTCGCGGGTTTGTGCGGGCCAGACGGTTGCGGCATCATCTCCGCAATTTCATCGGGATAACAAATCAACACCTATCGGTCTGGTCGATGGGTGACGGGGAGGGGAGATGCGCTTTTCGCTGGACCAACTGCAGGTGTTCGCGCTGGTGGTGGAGACCGGCTCGTTCTCGGCCGCGGCGCGGCGGCTGGGCAAGACCCAGTCCACCATCAGCGCGGCGGTGGCCAACCTGGAGATCGACCTGGGCGTGCCGCTGTTCGACCGCAGCAGCCGCAATCCGGCGCTGACCGAGGCCGGCCGCAAGCTGCTGACCGAGGCCGAGGCGGTGCTGGAGCGTTGCCTGTCGCTGCAGTCCCATGCCGCCAGCCTGGCCGATGCCAACCCGCCCGGGCTGACGCTGGCGATCGAGATTCCGTACCACGCGGTGACGCCGGTGCTGGCGGAGTTCGAGCGCGAGTTCCCGTATGTCGACCTGACCCTGCGCAACCCGGTCTACGGCGACGTCAGCGAACTGGTGCTGCAGGGAGAGGCCGAGCTGGGCATCGCCTTCGCGCAGCCGCACTACGCGCCCGAGCTGGCATTCGTGCAACTGGGCAAGCTTGTCATGGTGCACGTGGTGCATCCCGGCCACCCGCTGGCCGGGCGCGGGCAGGTGTCGTTCGCCGACCTGCACGCCTATCGGCGCCTCGCCTTCAGCGCGCATGCCGACAAGCTGCCCACCAGCGAATACCTGCGCGCGGCGCGGGTGTGGCGTGCCGAAAGCTACCTGGCGCTGGTGGAGATGGTGAAGAGCGGGCTGGGCTGGGCCACGCTGCCGCGGCAGCTGGTGCGCGAGGCGCTGGCGCGCGGCGAGCTGGTGGAGCTGGACCTGGCGGCCTATCCGTACACGGACTGGCTGGTCGGCGTGGACCTGATCTGGGCGAAGTTAGCGCGGCCGCAGGGCCGGGCCGGGCAATGGCTGCGGCAGCGCTTCCGCGACAACATGGTGTTCGAGGTGGACCGGGGCGGGCAGCAGACTGCGCGCTGAGGGCCACGGGCAGGGAAGGTGGTCGCCGGCGTGGCAGCGCCGGCGGCCGGTGGGGATGATCAGATCAGGTGGAAGACCATGCCGAGGGCGATCGCGCCGCCCAGGGTTTCCACTGCGGCAAGGGCGAGAAGGTTCTTCAGTACGAAAGCCTCTTCTTTCTTCGTCACCATGGTCTGTCTCCCGGTCATTGGACTAGTTCTGCAGCACCATCGGCGGTGGCAATCCGGCGTGGGGCGGTGCCAGGGGCGTCGATGTGAGACCAGTAGACCGCATCCGGCCGCCGCGCGGAAGCTGGCGAAAACCCGCTCGGCGAAAACCCGGATTCCTACGAGCGTGTGACAGGGTCATGATTGACAGGCTTTGCAGGGCGCGCCTGCGGCCTGCCCGCCACGGCGCATGCAATGGCCCGCATTTGGGGGATGCCCGCGCCGGCGCGATGCGCCAAGATCGACGGCGTGGGTGGTCGAGCAGATTGCCCCGCTACCGCTTGAGCCCCGCTGCCTCCCCGGCACGCGGGGCTTTTCTACTTGGGCCGGGCGCGGCTCAGCGCGCCTGCAGGATGGCTTCGATGCGGGCGGCGGCCTCGCGCAGCGGCGCCAGGAAGCGTGCTTCCAGGCGGGTTCGGTCGCGGCTGCCCAGCACCATGCTGAAGCCCAGCCCGGCCACCACCTTGCCGGCCTGGTCGCGCAGCGGCACCGAGATCCCGGCGTAGCCGTCGACCAGTTCGCTGACCAGCACGCAGTAGCCATCCGCGCGCACCTGGCGCAGCGTGCGCGCCAGCGTGGCGCGCGAGCTGACCGTGAACGGCGTCAGCTTGCGCAGCGTCGCGCCCGCCAGGTAGGCCTCCAGCGCGCTGTCGTCCAGGCCGGCCAGCAGCACCCGGCCCAGCGAATGCGCATAGGCCGGCATCCGCCGCCCCAGCGCCATGTCCACGCGCAGCAGCTGGCGCGGCTCCTCGCGCGCCACCAGCACCACCGACTCGGCATCGAGCACGCCCAGCGAGCAGCTTTCGCCCAGGGTCTCGCACAGCTGCTGCAGATAGGGCCGCGCCAGCTGCGGCAGGCTCATCGAGGCAAAGTAGGCGTAGCCCAGCTCCATCACCCGCGGCGTCAGCGCAAAGTGGCGGCCGTCCTGCGCCACGTAGCCGTTGTGCTCCAGCGTCAGCAGCAGCCGGCGCGCGGCGGCGCGGGTCACGTCGAGCTGGTCGGCGACCTCCTGCATGGTCAGCCGCTCCGCGCCAGCGCCCAGCAGGCGCAGCAGCGACAGGCCCTTGCTCAGCGATTCCAGCAGTTCGTCTTTCTTGGCGGTTTCGGCTTGCGGCATAGGGCGTCTGGCAGGGAACGGTCGTGAGATGAACGATCAGGCACGTGCTGGTCGGTGCCGCTGCAGAGGGCTTGCGCCGACCGGCAGCATCTCCGTATGATAGCGTTTTCCGAACAAATGTTCGCAAAACGAATTCACGGAAAGCGTGCCGCCAGCGATGCGGGACGGCACGACCAGAACCGGAGACAGCGATGAAGGTAATCACCGCGCGCGAAGCGGCGGCGCTCGTGCAGGATGGCTGGACCGTGGCCAGCGCGGGCTTTGTCGGCGCCGGCCACGCCGAGGCCGTGACCGAGGCGCTGGAGCAGCGCTTCCTGCACAGCGGCCTGCCGCGCGACCTGACGCTGGTGTACTCGGCCGGGCAGGGCGACCGCGGCGCCCGCGGCGTCAACCATTTCGGCAACGCCGGCATGACTGCCACCGTGGTCGGCGGCCACTGGCGCTCGGCCACGCGGCTGGCCACGCTGGCGATGGCCGAGCAGTGCGAGGGCTACAACCTGCCGCAGGGGGTACTGACGCACCTGTACCGCGCCATTGCCGGCGGCAAGCCCGGCGTGATGAGCAAGATCGGCCTGCACACCTTTGTCGACCCGCGCACCGCGCAGGACACGCGCTACCACGGCGGCGCCGTCAACCAGCGCGCGCGTCGCGCCATCGCCGAGGGCAAGGCGTGCTGGGTCGATGCCGTCGAGTTCCGCGGCGACGAATACCTGTTCTACCCCAGCTTCCCGATCGACTGCGCGCTGATCCGCTGCACCGCCGCCGACGCGCGCGGCAACCTCAGCACCCATCGCGAAGCCTTCCACCACGAACTGCTGGCGCTGGCGCAGGCGGCGCACAACTCGGGCGGCATCGTGATCGCGCAGGTCGAAAGCCTGGTCGATCACCACGAGATCCTGCAGGCTGTCCACGTGCCCGGCATCCTGGTCGACTACGTGGTGGTCTGCGACAACCCCGCCAACCACCAGATGACGTTCGCGGAGGCCTTCAACCCCGCCTATGTCACGCCGTGGCAGGGCGAGGGCGCTGCCGGCGATGCCGCCGGTCCGTCGCCCGAGGCCGGGCCGCTGGATGCGCGCACAATCGTGCAGCGCCGCGCGGCGATGGAACTGGCGCGGCGCGCGCCGCGCGTGGTCAACCTGGGGGTCGGCATGCCTGCCGCGGTGGGGATGCTCGCGCACCAGGCCGGGCTGGACGGCTTCACGCTGACCGTCGAAGCCGGCCCCATCGGCGGCACGCCCGCGGATGGCCTCAGCTTCGGTGCCTCGGCCTACCCGGAAGCGGTGGTGGACCAGCCCGCGCAGTTCGATTTCTACGAAGGCGGCGGCATCGACCTGGCGATCCTGGGCCTGGCCGAACTGGATGGCCAGGGCAACGTCAATGTCAGCAAGTTCGGCGAAGGCGAGGGCGCGCTGATTGCCGGCGTCGGCGGCTTCATCAACATCACCCAGAGCGCGCGCGCGGTGGTGTTCATGGGCACGCTGACGGCGGGCGGCCTGGAAGTGAGCGTCGGCGACGGCAGCCTGCGGATCGTGCGCGAAGGCCGCGTGAAGAAGATCGTGCCGGAGGTTTCGCACCTGAGCTTCAACGGCCCTTACGTGGCATCGCTGGGCATCCCGGTGGTGTACATCACCGAACGCGCGGTGTTCGAGATGCGCGCCGGCGAGGGCGATGCGGGGAGCGAGGCCCGCCTGACGCTGGTCGAGATCGCTCCCGGCATTGACCTGCAGCGCGATGTGCTCGACCAGTGCGCCACGCCGGTGGCGGTGGCGCCCGACCTGCGCCAGATGGATGCGCGGCTGTTCCAGGCCGGCACCATGCGGCTGTAACGGCCGCCGCACCACAACACCATTCCATCGGACGGGCCGGCCAAGACCGGTTCGCAAGGAGGCACGCCAGATCTGTCATGACGTTACGCAACCGCAGTCGCTTCATCCCGGCGCGGCCTGGGCCGCGCATCGATTCTGATTTATCGCGATTCACCGCAGGAAACAGTCACACCATGCAGAACACCAGCCGCCGTACCTTCCAGCGCCGCCTGGGCGCCGTGCTCCTGAGCGCCACGCTGCCGCTCGCCGCCGCACCGGCTCTTGCCGAGTCCTACCCCAGCAAGCCGATCCGGCTGGTGGTGCCGTTCCCGCCGGGCGGCCCGACCGACACCGCCGCGCGCATCATCGGCCAGAAGATGAGCGAAACACTGAAGCAGCCGGTGGTGGTGGACAACCGCCCCGGCGCCTCCGGCACCATCGGCGCCGAAAACGTCGCCAAGAGCCCCGCCGACGGTTACACCCTGCTGGTGCTGGCCACGCCCACGCTGCTGGCGCCGCACCTGATCAACCGCAAGGGCTATGACATCTTCAAGGACTTCACCCCGATCGGCGCGGCCTACGACCTGCCGATCGTGATGGTGGTCAATCCGCAGGCGATGCCGGACGTGAACAGCCTGCAG
The DNA here is from genome assembly GCF_014191175.1 of Cupriavidus alkaliphilus. Taxonomy (NCBI): domain Bacteria; kingdom Pseudomonadati; phylum Pseudomonadota; class Betaproteobacteria; order Burkholderiales; family Burkholderiaceae; genus Cupriavidus; species Cupriavidus alkaliphilus. Next base: position 662,524 of record NZ_JACHWE010000001.1, read on the forward strand.
CAGTACATCGCCAAGGCCAAGGCCAAGCCGGGCGCGCTCAACTACACCAGCGCCGGCAACGGCAGCTTCGGCCACCTGTCGACCGAGCTGCTGAAGAACCTGGGCAACTTCGACGTGCAGCACGTGCCGTACAAGGGCAGCGCGCCGGCCATCTCCGACCTGCTGGCCGGCCAGGTGCCGATGATGTTCTCGGACATGATCGCGGCGCTGCCGCATATCAAGGCCGGCAAGCTGCGCCCGATCGCGGTCGGATCGGGCAAGCGGGTCAGCTTTACGCCGGAGGTCAAGACGGTGGCCGAACAGGGCTTCGCGGGCTTCGATGCCACCGCATGGGGCGGGCTGCTGGCGCCGGCCGGCACGCCGAGGGAGGTGGTGGCGACGTTGTCGGCCGAGTTGAAGAAGGCGCTGGCCGATCCGACCGTGCAGCAGAAGATGCTGGGCGCCGGCACCGTGGCCGCCTATATGCCGCCGGAGCAGCTGGCCGCGCGCATGAAGGCCGACTACAGCAAATGGGGCAAGGTGATCCAGGACAACGGCATCCGCGGCGACTGAGCGCGCGGATGACGACCCGGCGGCCCCGCTGCGGTTCAGGCGGGCTGCCGGCCCTGGGGCTGGCTCGCCGGCAGGGCGGGCAGCGCCGGCCTTGGCAACGCCGGCTGGCGGCCGGCCGCGGCCAGGCCCAGGAACTGGCTGGAGGTGCGCAGGAATTGCTGGCAGGTCTGGCGAAACAGCTCGAAGTCCATGTCGGTCCCGATGTGAAGAAGCCGCGCGGTCCGGCAGGGCCGCCGCGCCGCCGGCATCTTGCTTGGCCGATATGACAATGTCTTGACAATGGGCACGCCGGCGCCGCCGCTGGCGCCGGCTTGTCGCGGCCGTCGCACGGCGGCGCCGGATCGCCCACTGCGGGGACAGAGATGCTAAAATCTAAGTCTTTGATTCTCATGGCCAAATGCTGTAGCCAGCAGGGCCGCGCCGGAACCTTGCCGGCGCCCGGCGAGATTCAGGGCGAGATGAGTTCCAGACGCGTATCCGTTTGTGCCGGGTTCGCCTCCCGCCAATACCGATACCCATGACCACTACGAACGCACCAGAACCTACCACCGCGGTTCCCGCCGCTGTGCAGACCTTCGACAGCTTCGGCCTCGACGCGCGCATCCTGCGTGCCCTGTCCGAGCAGGGCTATAGCTCTCCCACGCCGATCCAGGCGCAGGCCATTCCGGTCGTGCTGCTGGGCAAGGACGTGATGGGCGCCGCGCAGACCGGCACCGGCAAGACCGCCGGCTTCGCGCTGCCGATCATCCAGCGCCTGCTGCCGCTGGCCAATGCCAGCGCCTCGCCGGCGCGCCACCCGGTGCGCGCGCTGATGCTGACGCCCACGCGCGAGCTGGCCGACCAGGTCTACGACAACGTCGCCCGCTATGCCAAGCACACCGATCTGCGCAGCACGGTGGTGTTCGGCGGCGTCGACATGAACCCGCAGACCGACGCGCTGCGCCGCGGCGTCGAGATCCTGGTGGCCACGCCCGGCCGCCTGCTCGACCACGTGCAGCAGAAGTCGGTGAACCTGTCGCAGGTGCAGATGCTGGTGCTGGACGAAGCCGACCGCATGCTCGACATGGGCTTCCTGCCGGACCTGCAGCGCATCATCAACCTGCTGCCGGCGCAGCGCCAGACGCTGCTGTTCTCGGCGACGTTCTCGCCGGAAATCAAGCGGCTGGCCTCCAGCTACCTGAAGCAGCCGGTCACCATCGAAGTGGCGCGCAGCAACTCGACCAACGAGAACGTGCGCCAGGCGGTGTACCAGGTCGAGGACGGCCACAAGCAGGCCGCGGTGGTGCACCTGCTCAAGCAGCGCGCGGAGCAAGGGCTCTCGCGCCAGTGCATCGTCTTCGTCAACAGCAAGATCGGCTGCTCGCGGCTGGCGCGGCACCTGGAGCGCGAGGGCATCAACGCCGCCGCGATCCACGGCGACAAGACCCAGACCGAGCGCATGCAGACGCTGGACGGCTTCAAGAGCGGCACCATCGACGCGCTGGTCGCCACCGACGTGGCGGCGCGCGGGCTCGATATCCCCGACATGCCGTGCGTGATCAACTTCGACGTGCCGTACAGCGCCGAGGACTATGTGCACCGCATCGGGCGTACCGGCCGCGCCGGCGCCAGCGGCGATGCGCTGTCGATCTACGTGCCGGGTAACGACGAGCGCCTGCTGTCCGATATCGAGAAGCTGATCAAGCGCAGCATCCCGCGCGGCAAGCTCGAGGGCTTCGACCCCACCGGCGCGCGCGCGCGCCAGGCCGACAGCGAGCGCCGCCGCGAGCGCGGCGAAGTGCGCCGCACGCGCGGCAGCGCCGACAGCGAAGACCGTCCGCGCCGCCACGACCACGGCGCCAGCCGCCAGGCCTTCCGCGCCTCGGACGACCCGTTCTTCTCGCGCCCGTATGAGCCCGGCCCCGCCAGCGCGGCGCAGGCCAAGGCCGCCGACGAAGTCGCCGCCGCGCTCACGCGCGGGCGCACGGCGCCCAAGCGGCCGGTGGCGGCCTTGCTGGGCGGTGTGCCGCGCAAGTCCTGAACGGATCGACGTTGTGCAGAGAATGGCCCGCTTGTGCGGGCCATTTGTTTTTGCGGCGGCTAGACCGATGCCGGCAGCGGCAGCGTGGCCAGCCGCCCGCGCCAGCCGTCGGTGGCCCGCGCCAGCCAGTCCTGGACCGTGCCGGCGGGATTCGACAATCCCAGGTGCGCGCCGGCCTCGCGCAGCGCGTCCAGCGGGGCGCTGGTGTCGATCGCCTGCGCGCCGCTCTGCTTGCTGAGCTTCTCGCCAAGCTGGTTCACCACCACCGGCACGTGCAGGTACGCCGGCGTGGGCAGGCCCAGCAGGTGCTGAAGGTGGATCTGCCGCGGCGTGGAGTCGAGCAGGTCGGCGCCGCGCACGATATGCGTGATGCCCTGCAGGCCGTCGTCGACCACCACCGCCAGCTGGTAGGCCCACAGCCCGTCGGCGCGGCGCAGCACGAAGTCGCCCAGCTCGGTTTCCAGGTTCTGGCACTGGCGCCCCTGCCAGCGGTCGTCGAAACACACCACGGCGGCCGGCCCGTCCGGCACGCGTACCCGCCACGCGCGCGGCAGCTTGCCGTTCAGGCCGTGGCGGCAGGTGCCGGGATAGCCCAGGGTCTGGTGGCGTTCGCGCACGTGCACCAGCGAATCGGCGATCTCTTTGCGCGAGCAGCCGCACGGGTAGAGCTGCCCCGCGGCATCGAGCCGGCGCAGCGCCTCGGCATAGTGCGGTTCGCGCCGGCTCTGCCATACCGGCGGCTCGTCGGGCGTCATGCCGATGCGCTCCAGCGTGTGCAGGATTTCGTGGTCCGCGTCGCGCACGCAGCGCGGCGTGTCGATGTCCTCGATGCGCACCAGCCATTGCCCGCCATGCGCGCGCGCGTCCAGCCAGCTGGCCAGCGCGGTCACCAGCGAGCCCATGTGCAGCGGCCCCGTGGGCGAGGGCGCGAAGCGGCCGCGATAGCCGCCCGCGGCGCTTATCTGCACTGCCATTGCAGCCCTCTCTGCCATCAGCCCATCCTCAGCCGGCGAAGTCGGGTTGCTGCAGCAGCGCCTGCGCCAGGCGCGGATCTTCCAGCTTGCCGGCCCACCACTGCAGCGCCTTGCCGCGGTTGCTGGTGCGCCACGCCACCTTGAAGTTGCCCGGCGCGCGCACCTCGACGGTCTCGCGTGCCTGCAGCACGCCGCTCTCGATATGCGGCTGCGCCATCGGCGCCGGCAGCCAGCCGCAGCCCAGCCCGCGAATCTGCGCTTCGAGCTTGTCGCGCATGGTCGGCACCACCAGCACGTCCTGCCCGGCCAGCACGCCATGGGTGCGGGCCGGCAGGTTGCGCGAGGTATCGCCCACCGCGACGATGCGGTGTTTGGCGATCTGGATCGTGGTGAGCGGGCCTTCCTCGGTGGCGAGCGGATGATGCGCGGCCACGGCGAACACGAACGGCATCGACCCCAGCGGCCGGATCTGGAAGCCCTGCGTGCTGGGCGCGTCGTAGGCGCCGCCGATCACCAGGTCGGCGCGGTTGCTGACCAGCGCGTCCCACGCGCCGCCCAGCACTTCCTTGGAAAAGCGCAGCCGGGTCGCGGTGTTCTCGGCGTAGAAGTCGTGGATCACCGGCAGCAGCGCGCGGAAGTTGATCAGGTCGTCGACCACGATGGTGAGGGTGGCCTCCCAGCCGGTGGCCAGGCGCTTGACGCGCCGCGCGAGGTCGTCGGCGGCGTGCAGCAGGTGGCGGCCCTCGTCGAGCAGGGCGCGGCCCGCGGGCGTGAGTTCGGCGCGATGGCGGCGCCGGTCGAACAGCAGCACGTCGAGGTCTTCTTCCAGCTTGCGCACCACGTAGGTCAGCGCGGAGGGGACCTTGCCCATCTCGTGGGCGGCGGCGGCAAAGCTGCCCTTGCGTTCGATGGCGTCGAGGACTTCTAGGGATTCTAGCGAGAGGGCCATGTTCAGAAATTCTGAATGACTGCTTCTAAGGTGGTCCCCGTAAATATACGCCTGAAGGCCTAAACTGCCTAGCATCCAAAGCGAAAACGTATGCCGCGGCAAGGTTATCCAGACGGTGCTGTCGGCGAAAAGGCTCAAGGAGGGCCATCAAAATGATTGAAATCAGAAAGTCTGCAGAGCGTGGGTACGCCGATCACGGCTGGCTGAAGTCCTATCATTCGTTCTCATTCGCCGACTATTACGACCCGCAGCATGTGCAGTTCGGGCCGCTTCGCGTGATCAACGAAGACCGCGTCGCGCCGGGCATGGGCTTTGGCACCCATGGCCACCGCGACATGGAAATCATCAGCTACGTGCTCGAAGGCGAACTGGCGCACAAGGACAGCATGGGCAACGGCAGCGTGATCCGCCCGGGTGACGTGCAGCGCATGAGCGCCGGCACCGGCGTGCGCCATTCGGAATACAACCACGCCGCGCACGACACCACCCATTTCCTGCAGATCTGGATTGTGCCGGCCGAGAACGGCATCGACCCCGGCTACGAGGAAAAGCACTTCGCCGCGCCCGACAAGCGCGGCAAGCTGCGCCTGGTGGCCAGCGCCGACGGTGCCGAGGGCTCGGTGCTGGTGCACCAGGACATCCGGCTCTACGCCGGCCTGTTCGACGGCGACGAAGCCGCCACGCTGGCGCTGGCGCCGGGCCGCCGCGCCTATGTGCACGTGGCGCGCGGCCGGGTCGCGGTCAACGGCAAGGCGCTCGAGGCCGGCGACGCGGCCAGGCTGGAAGACGTGGCCGAGGTCGCGCTGTCCGGCGGCGATGGTGCCGAGGTGCTGGTGTTCGACCTGCCCTGACATCGTTCGCGGCCCCATGCGAGAGCCCGCCCCATGGCGGGCTTTTGCTTTTGCGTGGCGCGCCGGGGTGCCCGCGCGTAGCGCTGTGCTATCTTCTCGCTATGCATTGCGCCTGCGCCGGCACATCGCTGGCCAGTCGCGCCGGCCGGCCCGAACGGGCCGGCGTGCCCTTGGAGCACCCCGTACCAAGATGACCTTTGTTTCCATTCTCCTGGCGCTGATTGCCGAGCAGTTCCGCGCCCTGGGCCGCAACAACCCGATCTACGAAATCGTGCGCGCGCTCGGCGACCGCGCCGAGCACGCCTTCGACACCGGCCGCCCGCGCGACGCCGCGCTGGCGTGGCTCACCGTGGTGCTGCCGCTGACCCTGGCGGTGATCGTGGTGCACTACCTGCTGGCGTCGATCAGCGTGGCGCTGACGCTCGCCTGGAATGTGCTGGTGCTGTACATGACGCTGGGCTTCCGCCAGTTCAGCCACTACTTCACCGACATCCACGAGGCGCTCAACCGCGACGACCTCCATACCGCGCGCACGCTGCTGCACGAGTGGACCGGGCTCGACACCGTCGAGATGCCGGTGTCCGAAATCGTGCGGCATACGCTGGAAGCGGCGATCATCGCCGTGCACCGGCACGTGTTCGGCGTGTTCTTCTGGTTCCTGGTGCCGGTCGGCCCCGGCGGGGTGGTGCTGTACCGCACCGCCGAATACCTGGGCCGCCACTGGAACCTGCCGTCGACCGAGCGCAGCCCGGCGCTGGGTCGCTTTGCCGCGCGCGCCTTCTACCTGCTGGACTGGATCCCGTCGCGGCTGACCTCGATCGGCTTTGCCATCGTCGGCAACTTCGAGGACGCGGTCTACGCCTGGCGCAACCATGCGCGCAAGTGGAACGATGCCGTCAACGGCATCCTGCTGGCGAGCGGCGGCGGCGCGCTGGGCGTGCGGCTGGGCACGCCGCTGGCCGAGGACGATTCCACCGTGGTGCTGCGCACCAGCGTGGCCGGCCCGGCCGTGGACTACGCGCCCGGCATGGAAGATGCCGACGGCGCCAGCGGCGGCCCGGAGCCGGCGCCGCCCGAGTTCGGCACCGAGCCCGGCGTACGCACGCTGCAGTCGGCGGTGGGGCTGGTGTGGCGCGCGGTGGTGTTGTGGATGCTGCTGCTGGCGATGCTGTCGCTGGCGCTGTGGGTGGGTTGAGCGGCGCCTGACCGGCAAGCGCGGCCGGCTGATCCGGGCAGGTCAGGCGCGGGCCGCGCCGCAGCGCCAGCACGCGCCGAACTGCGCCTCGTGCCATTCGCCGCAACGGTCGCATTGCCAGCTGGGCCCCGGCACCGGGTTGGCCGCGGCATTGAGCACCGCCCACGCCTGCGCCTCCATCTCGTCGTCCACCAGCCATACCTGCGGCGCGCTCTCGCGGAACGGGATCTCGCCGGTCGCGCCGGCCAGCCAGGTATTGCGCAGTTCCGCCCGGATGCCGGCCGCGCGCAGGACGTTTTGGCAATGGGCCGCGTGGACGAGGGACGTGGCGGACAGCAGAAGTTTCATGACAGCGCACCGGGAACCCTGGTGCGCTTACCTTACCACGGCTTCACCACGGTTTCTGCTGGCTGGATTCGTGCAGCAGTTGCGTGTAGAGCTGGTGCCGGCGTTCCGAGATGTCGCCGGCGGCCACCGCGGCCAGCACGCCGCAGCCGGGCTCGTTGACGTGATGGCAGTTGTAGAAGCGGCACGCGGTCAGCAGCGGGCGGAACTCGGGGAAGGCGCGTTCCAGCATGCCCTCGCTGAGATGGTAGAGGCCGAACTCCTGGAAGCCCGGCGAATCGATCAGCGCCCCCTGGCGCCCATCGACGGTACCCCAGTCCTGCGGCAGATGGTAGAGCCGGGTGAAGGTGGTGGTGTGCTTGCCCGAATCGAGCTTGGCCGAGATCTCGCGGGTCTGCGCGTCGACGCCCGGGATCAGCAGGTTCAGCAGCGACGACTTGCCCATGCCCGACTGGCCGATCAGGATGCTGGCCAGCCCCGCCACGCGCGGCCGCAGCGCGGCCAGCGCCTGCGCCGGATCGGCGCGCACCGACAGCTCCAGCGTGTCGTAGCCCAGCCCGCGGTACAGCGCCAGGCGGCCGCGCGCTTCTTCCAGCCGCTCGGGCAGGTCGGTCTTGTTGAGCACCACCAGCGGCCGGATCCCGAGCGCCTCGGCCGAGACCAGCGCGCGCCCGAGCAGGTCTTCGGAAAAACCCGGCTCGGTGGCCAGCACGATGATGACCTGGTCGATATTGGCCGCCAGCAGCTTGGACTTGAACTGGTCCGAGCGGTGCAGCAGGTTCTTGCGCGGCGACACCCCGGTGATCACGCACTGGTCGGCGGCGGCGCGCTCGACGCTGACGTGGTCGCCCACCGCGCAGTCGCTCTTCTTGCCGCGCGGGAAGGCGTGCATGCGCGCGCCGTCCTCCAGCTCGACCACGTAGTGGCGGCCATGGGCGGCGATGATCAGCGCGGATTCGGTCGGGTTGCCGGCCGGGGTGCCGCCCCCGGCGTTGCGGTGACGCGTGGCGCGGCTCATGCGTGCGCCAGCAGGCGGTCGATCCGCTGTGCCGCGGGCGGATGCGAGTAGTAGAAGGCGCTGTAGAGCGGGTCGGGCGTCAGCGTCGAGGCGTTGTCCTTGTACAGCTTCACCAGCGCCGACACCAGGTGGCTGGCATCGGTCTGGTCGGCGGCAAAGGCATCGGCCTCGAACTCATGGCGGCGCGACGACTGGCTCGACAGCGGCCCCAGCAGGAACGTGAAGACCGGCAGCGTCAGGAAGAACAGCACCAGCGCCAGCGCGCTGTTGGACACGCCCAGGTTGGGCGCCACCCCCAGCCCGGTGTAGAACCAGCTGCGCGTCGCCAGCCAGCCCAGCAGCGCCAGGAATACCAGGCTCAGCGCGAAGGTCACGGCGATGCGCTTGGCCACGTGGCGGCGCTTGAAGTGACCCAGCTCGTGCGCCAGCACCGCCTCGATCTCGTCGCCCGACAGGCGCGACAGCAGCGTGTCGAAGAAAACGATGCGCTTGGCGGCGCCGAAGCCGGTGAAGTACGCATTGCCGTGCGCGCTGCGCTTGCTGCCGTCCATCACGAACAGCCCCTTGCTGGCAAAGCCGCAGCGCTGCATCAGGCTCTCGATGCGCTGGCGCAGCGAGGCGTCGTCGAGCGGCTCGAACTTGTTGAACAGCGGTGCGATAAAGGTCGGGAACACCACCAGCAGGAACAGGTTGAACGCCATCCACACCAGCCAGGTCCACACCCACCACAGCGACCCGGCGCGCTCCATCAGCCACAGCACCGCCAGCAGCAACGGCAGGCCCAGCGCGCTGGCGACCAGCAGCATCTTGACCAGGTCGGCCAGCCACAGCCCGAAGGTCATCTTGTTGAAGCCGAAACGTTGCTCGATGCCGAACTGGCCATACAGCGAGAACGGCAGGTCGACCAGGCCGCCGATCAGCGCCACGCTGGCCACCAGCGCCACGCCGTACGCGTAGCCCGGGCCGAAGGCCTCCAGCCAGAACTGGTTGAGCCACTGCAGCAAGCCCAGCATGGTGAAGGCGATCAGCACCGCGGCGCCGGCCAGGACCTCCAGCATCGACAGCCGCGTGCGGGCGATGGTGTAGTCGGCGGCCTTCTGGTGCGAGGCCAGGCTGATGGTGTCGGCAAAGCGCGCCGGCACGGCGTGGCGGTGCTGCGCGACATGGCGCACCTGGCGCGCGGCCAGCCACAGCTTGGTCAGCACCATCAGCACCAGGGCGGCGAGAAAGACAATCGTGAACATCGGCAAGCGCCTTGTGGGTGCGGGCGCCCGTCGTTGCAGGCGACGGGTGCCCGTGGGGACCGCGCCGCGGGGTGGGGCAGGCGGCGGTCCGGGAATTCCGGAAAACGGCGCCGCGCTGGTGCGCAGTCAGCCGTCCCGGACGGATATGCGAGAATTATAAATTGTTCGCGCCCGGCCCCGCCGCGGCCGCTTCCCCGAAATCCCTATCTCCCGCAGTCCCGATGACAAGCCAAGCCGCCGCCAAATCCGTCAAAAGCGAAAACAACCTGATCTGGCTGGACATGGAAATGACCGGCCTGCAGCCGGATACCGACCGCATTATCGAAGTGGCGGTGGTGATTACCGACTCCGAGCTCAATATCCTGGCCGAAGGCCCGGTGCTGGTGATCCACCAGAGCGATGCCGTGCTCGACGGCATGGACAACTGGAACAAGGGCACCCACGGCCGCTCGGGCCTGATCGACAAGGTCAAGGCCTCGACCCTGACCGAAGAGCAGGCCGAAGCCGAACTGCTGGCCTTCCTCAAGCGCTGGGTGCCTGCGGGCAAGTCGCCGATGTGCGGCAACTCGATCTGCCAGGACCGCCGCTTCATGGCGCGCTACATGCCCAAGCTGGAAGCGTTCTTCCACTACCGCAACCTCGACGTGTCCACGCTCAAGGAGCTGTGCAAGCGCTGGGAGCCGGTCATCCACAAGGGCTTCGTCAAGCGCCAGCTGCACACGGCGCTGGCCGACATCCTGGAGTCGGTGGAAGAGCTGCGCTACTACCGCACCCACTTTATCCGCCACGCCGCGCCCGGCGCGGCGCCTTCCGGCGAGGCGCCGGCCGCCGGCACGCCGGCGCAGTAAGCGGAGCGCGGCTCCCGCAAGCATCCCACCATTTCCGGCGCGCCGCCCCATGCAGGCGGGGCGTTGCCGGTCCGCCTGCCCATGTTCGAGCGCATCGTCTCCATCATCACGCCGGTCATCCTGATCATCCTGGTCGGGTGGCTGTACGGGCGCCGCGCCCATCCGGACATGGCGGGCATCAACCGCGCCACCCTGGACGTGATCGCGCCGCTGCTGGTGGTGTCGGCCTTCGTCAGCAAGGACTTCGTGCTGGCCGACCAGCTGGTGCTGCTGGGTTGCGCGGTGGCGGTGGTGCTGGGCTCGGGGATCCTGGCGTGGGGGCTGGCGCGCTGGATGAAGGTCGATCCGCGAACCTTCGTGCCGCCGATGATGTTCAACAACTGCGGCAACATGGGTTTGCCGCTGTCCGTGTTCGCCTTCGGCCCGGCCGGGCTGGCGCCGGCGGTGGCCCTGTTCGCGGCGTCGAACCTGATGCATTTCACCATCGGCATGAAGATCGTCAACCGGCACGCGTCGCTGGCGCAGATCGCCCGCAACCCGATGGTGCTGGCCACCGTGGCGGGGGTGGCGCTGGCGCTGGCGCGGCCGTGGTTCACGCTGCCGGACCCGGTCTACCAGTCGGTCAAGCTGCTGGGCGATGCCACCGTGCCGCTGATGCTGTTTGCGCTGGGCGTGCGCATGAAGGATGTGAGCCTGCGCAACTGGGGCATGGGGCTGGTCGGCGCGGCGGTGTGTCCGCTGACGGGCATCGCGGTGGCGCTGGCGCTGGCGCAGTGGGTGCCGCTGAGCGAGCTGCAGCGCGGCCTGCTGTTCGTGTTCGCGGCGTTGCCGCCGGCGGTGCTGAATTTCCTGGTGGCGGACCACTTCCGGCAGGAGCCGGACCAGGTGGCGTCGATCGTGCTGCTCGGCAATATCGCCGCGGTGGTGTTCGTGCCGGTGGGGCTGTACCTGGGCCTGCGCTGAGGGCGGCACGCCCGCGCGGCGCCTGCCGGCGGGCGGGACAGCCAGTCCGGATCAGGCCGCGGGCCTGGTCCGCACGGCGTTCTTGGGACGCCAGGCCTTGACGATGGCCTCGTCGGTTTCCATGTAGGGCCCGCCGATCAGGTCGATGCAATACGGCACCGCGGCAAAGATGCCTTGCACCACCGGCTTGCCGTCGGCGTCGCGCAGGCCTTCCAGGGTTTCGCGGATCGCGCGCGGCTGGCCGGGCAGGTTGATGATCAGCGCCGCGCGGCTGGCGGTCTCGCGGATGACCGCGACCTGGCGCGACAGGATCGCGGTCGGCACGAAATGCAGGCTGACCTGGCGCATCTGCTCGCCGAATCCCGGCATTTCCTTGGTCGCTACCGCCAGCGTGGCCTCGGGGGTCACGTCGCGGCGCGCCGGGCCGGTGCCGCCGGTGGTCAGCACCAGGTCGCAGCCGGCCACGTCGACCAGCTCGATCAGCGTGCGCGAGATCTGCGCCTGCTCGTCCGGGATCAGCCGCTCCACCGCCTGCCAGGGCGAGGTCAGCGTGCGCCCGAACCAGTCGCGCAGCGCCGGGATGCCCTCGTCCTGGTAGGTGCCGGCCGAGGCACGGTCCGAGATCGAAACGAAGCCGACGACGAGTTCGTCGGGATGGTTGCGGACTACCGGCTGCGTGGTCTGGGTCATGCCTCGGGCTCCGGGGTAGGGGGTTGGTCCTCGGCGGCGCCGGCCTTGCCATCCTTCACGTCGAGCGCCGTCTTGATCGCCTGGAACAGCTCGCGGAAATAGCGCGGCGGCTTGCCCAGCTCTTTTTCCTTGCGCGCGTTGCGGATGGTGTTGCGCAGTGCCTGCACGTCGATGCCGGGATGCTCGCCGAGGAAGCGCGTCAGCGCCGCGTCGTCGGCCAGCAGCAGCTCGCGCCAGCGCTCGATCAGATGCATGCGGGCGGTTTCGGCCTTGCTGGTGCCCTTGAAGCCTTCCAGCGCTTGCCGGATCACCTCGACCTCTTCGTCCTCGAGGCCGCGCATGATCTTGCCCACGTACTGCATCTGGCGGCGCTTGCCTTCGTGGCTGTTGATCCGGCGCGCCTCGCGGATGGCGTCGGCGAGCGCTTCGGGCATCGGCACGCGCGCCAGGCGGTCCTTGGCCAGCGCCTCGAGCTCGGCGCCGAGGTCCTGCAGGGCGGTCATGTCGCGCTTGCGCTGCGACTTGCTTTTCGGTTCGTCGTCTTCCGGCTCGGGGGCAAAGCCTCCGGGAAAGCGCGAGCCTTGGTGGTTACGGGAATTTCGCGTCATGCCCGGCATTTTATCTTGCTATGATTGCCGCTTGGACTTTTGATGACACCCGCCCCAGCATGGACCAGATCGCCGAACAGACCGCGCATTTCACCTACACCCAGGCCCAGCTCAGCGAGATGGCCGCCGATGTGCTGCGGGTGGCACGCGAACTGGGGGCGACCGACGCCGCCACCGAGATCTCCGAAGGCAGCGGCCTGTCGGTATCGGTGCGCAAGGGGCAGGTCGAGACCATCGAGCAGAACCGCGACAAGGTGGTCGGGGTCACGGTGATGATCGGCAAGCGCCGCGGCAACGCCAGCACCTCGGACTTCTCGCCGGCCGCGCTGCGCGCCACCGCCGAGGCGGCCTACAACATCGCCCGCTTCACCGCGGAGGATGACTGCGCCGGCCTCGCCGAAGAGGAACTGCTGGAGCGCGCGCCGCAGGACCTGGACCTGTTCCACCCGTGGGCGCTCGACGCCGAAGCCGCGATCGACATCGCCACCCGCGCCGAGGCCGCCGCCTTCGCGGTATCGCCGCGCATCCGCAACAGCGACGGCGCCAGCGTCTCGGCCCAGCATTCGCAGTTCGTGCTGGCGACCACGCGCGGCTTCACCGGCGGCTATCCGTATTCGCGCCATTTCATCTCGTGCGCGCCGATCGCCGGCAGCGGCAGCGGCATGCAGCGCGACGACTGGTATTCGTCCAAGCGCTCGCCGCTGGCGCTGGCCGCGCCCGAGGACATCGGCCGCTACGCCGCCGAGCGCGCGCTGGCGCGGCTGCAGGCGCGCAAGCTGTCGACGCGCCGCTGCCCGGTGCTGTTCGAGGCGCCGCTGGCCGCGGGGCTGCTGGGCGCCTTCGTGCAGGCGGTGTCGGGCGGCGCGCTGTACCGCAAGTCCACCTTCCTGTGCGATTCGCTGGGCCAGGCCGTGTTCGCTCCGCATATTCAGATCCATGAGCAGCCGCATGTCCCGGGCGCCATGGGCAGCGCCCCGTTCGACGAAGAGGGCGTGCGCACGCGCGAGCGCGATGTGGTCAAGGACGGCGTGGTGCAGGGCTACTTCCTGTCGACCTATTCGGCGCGCAAGCTCGGCATGCAGACCACCGGCAATGCCGGCGGCTCGCACAACCTGACGCTGTCGAGCAGCCTGACCCAGCCCGGCGACGACTTCCCCGCCATGCTGCGCAAGCTTGGCACCGGCCTGCTGGTGACCGAGCTGATGGGGCAGGGCGTCAACTACGTGACCGGCGACTATTCGCGCGGCGCGTCGGGCTACTGGGTCGAGAATGGCGTGATCCAGTATCCGGTCGAGGAAATCACCATCGCCGGCAATATGGCCGAGATGTTCCGCCAGATCGTCGCGATCGGCGCGGACGCGCTGGTGCGCGGCACCAAGGAAACCGGCTCGATCCTGCTCGAGCAGATGACCATCGCCGGCAACTGAGCGGCATCGACCCCAAAAAAAAAGCGGGCCAAGGCCCGCTTTTTTATTTCATGCGCCGGTCACGATTCTTCCGACGGCGGCCGCTCGTACGTGACGAAGGCGTAGTCGAAGCCGTTCGCTGCCGAATGATGGGTCTCGCGCGCGGTTTCGATCCATTGGGTGCGGTCGATCGCGGGGAAAAAGGCATCGCCTTCCACATCGGCGTCGATCTCGGTCACCACCAGCCGGTCCGCGCTCGGCATGGCCTCGGCATACAGCTGCGCGCCGCCGATCAGGAAGATCTGCTCGGCGCCCACGCACAGGCGCTGGGCTTCTTCCAGCGAAGGCGCCACTTCGGCCCCCTCGAGGCGCAGCTCGGGGTTGCGGCTGACCACGATATTGCGCCGGCCCGGCAGCGGGCGGCCGATGGAATCCCAGGTCTTGCGCCCCATGATCACGGGCGCGCCCATGGTGGTGCGCTTGAAGTGCGCCAGGTCTTCCGGCAGGCGCCACGGCAGCCTGTTGTCGCGGCCGATGGTGCCGTTGCGGGCGCGTGCAACAACCAATGTCAGCAGTGTCATACGGCCACCGGTGCCTTGATCGCGGGGTGCGACTGGTAGCCCGCCAGTTCGAAGTCTTCGTAGCGGTAGTCGAAGAGGCTGTCGGGCCGGCGCAGGATATTCAGTCGCGGCAGCGCCAGCGGCTCGCGCGCCAGCTGGGTCTGCACCTGTTCGAAATGGTTGTTGTACAGGTGGCAGTCGCCGCCGGTCCAGATGAAGTCGCCCACTTCCAGCCCGGTCTGCTGCGCCATCATATGGGTCAGCAGCGCATAGCTGGCGATATTGAACGGCACCCCCAGGAAGATGTCGGCACTGCGCTGGTACAGCTGGCACGAGAGCCGGCCGTCGGCCACGTAGAACTGGAAGAACGCATGGCAGGGCGGCAGCTTCATGCGCGGGATATCGGCGACGTTCCAGGCCGACACGATCAGCCGGCGCGAATCCGGGTTGGCGCGGATCTGCGCCACCAGCTCGGAGATCTGGTCGATATGGCGGCCGTCCGGGGCCGGCCACGAACGCCATTGCGAGCCGTAGACCGGGCCCAGTTCGCCGTGCTCGTCGGCCCACTCGTCCCAGATGGTGACGCCGTGCTCCTGCAGCCAGCGCACATTGGTCGAGCCCTGCAGGAACCACAGCAGTTCATAGATGATCGACTTCAGGTGCAGCTTCTTGGTGGTCACCACCGGGAAGCCTTCGCGCAGGTCGAAGCGCATCTGGTAGCCGAACACCGAGCGCGTGCCGGTGCCGGTGCGGTCGGCCTTGTCGGTGCCATGCTCGTAAACATGGCGCATGAAGTCGAGGTACTGTTTCATCGGCGCGGGGCGGGATGGAAGGTGGCGCGGGCGCCTGGGCCCGCGAAACCGGCATTTTAAAGCAAGACGGGCCGCCCCTTGCGGGCGGCCCGTCCTTTGCGGCAGGGCCAGGGCGCGAGGCCCTGGCGCCGGGGCAGGCTTAGTGGCTGCCGGCCGGCTCCTGCTGCTGCTCGCGGCGCTTCTGCACCAGGTAGCCGGCGCCCAGCACGCCGCCGACGATCAGCACGTACAGGCCCCAGTTGACCACCGGGTTGGCTTCGAAGAACGCCTTGATCATCGGCTCGTGCACGATCATCTTGACCGCCGTGAAGGCCAGCACGCCGGCGCCCACGTAGATGATGACCGGGAAGCGGGCCATCAGCTTGAGCACCAGGCTCGAGCCCCACACCACGATGGGGATGCTGATCAGCAGGCCCAGCACCACCAGCAGGAAGCTGCCGTGCGCGGCGCCGGCCACGGCCAGCACGTTGTCCACGCCCATCACCGCGTCGGCGATGATGATGGTCTTCATCGCGCCCCACAGCGTCGAGGCGCCGGTGCCATGCTCGTCGCCGCCGCTGTCGTCGGACAGCAGCTTGTAGGCGATCCACACCAGCGCCAGGCCGCCCACCAGCATCAGCCCGGGAACCTTCAGCAGCCAGACCACGCCGATCGTCATGGCCGAGCGGACCACCACGGCACCCACGGTACCCCAGATAATGGCCTTCTTCTGCAGGTGGGGCGGCAGGTTGCGTGCCGCCAGCGCGATCACGATGGCATTGTCCCCGGCCAGCACCAGGTCAATGACGACGATGGACAGCAGCGCTGTCAGGAACTGCATCGTGAACAGATCGGTAAACCACTCCATGAACTCTCCTCAGGTACGAATCAGCGCAAGCGCGCGCATTGGGTTCGCCTGGATTCACGTGCACGGGAGCGTGGGGGCGCCTTTGCAAACCATGAAGTCCAGGTTGCAAAGGTCTTGCTCGACCACTGGCGCGGTATGCGCGCCGGTTGTCAGCACAACCGGAGACTGCGGTCCCGGAATGACGATTGTGCTAAGGGCAAAGCCCCGGAGCTACTCCCCTTTGAGGGACACGACCCGTTCAGGGGCCGCGCTGGGCGGGATTATAAACGAACTGCAAGGGACATGCCGAATTAGGAAAGATACTGACTCAAGTTCGCCGGGGTGCCGTAATCGTCTCGCCCGGGCGCGCCGCGCGGGCGCTACGGCGCGACGGCGCGTTGACTGCACGTGAGCGGTGCGTTTGCGCCGCGCTTGCGGCGATTTTGTATCGGGCCCGCCATGGGGCTGCGCGATCCGCCGGATCGGCCTATCCTTGAGGTTCGGCTCCGACCGATGCGTCCCGGACAGCACAGGCGCGCATTGCGGAGACCGGCGCGCACGACATGCACAGCGCGGCCTTGGGGAATACGCAGTGAAGCAGTGCCCATTTGCGACCACACAAGGAAACGACATGCCGGTTGTCCCGAACCCGCCCAACCCCCCCGCACGCCACAAAGCCCCGCAGACCCCCCTCCCGCCCCTGAACCACCATAACGGCCATGCCGTGGCGCCGCCGGCGCTGGTGGCGCTGGCCAATGGCCGCGCGCAGCGCCCGCCGCAGCCGGAGTTGGTGCAGCAGTACCGCGAAGACAGCGGCGCGCTGCGCGAGCAGGTGCTGTCCGGGCTGCGCGCCGCGCAGGCGGCGATCAGTCCCAAGTTCTTTTACGACGTGCTGGGTTCGCGCCTGTTCGAAGCCATCACCGACCTGCCCGAGTACTACCCGACCCGCACCGAGGCCGCGATCTTTGCCAGCGCGGCGCCCGCCATCGCGGCGCGCGCCGGCAGCGGCTGCGTGCTGGTGGACCTGGGCGCGGGCAACTGCGAGAAGGCGGCGCGGCTGTTCGGCAGCCTGCGCCCGGCGCAGTACGTTGCGGTGGATATCTCGGTCGAGTTCCTGCGCGCGACGCTGTCGTCGCTGCAGCAACAGCATCCCGAGATCCCGATGCTCGGGCTGGGCGCCGACCTGTGCGCGCCGTTCGACCTGCCGGCCCAGGTCAGGAGCGGCAGGCGCCTGTTCTTCTATCCGGGCTCGAGCATCGGCAATTTCGCCCCGGTGGAGGCGCTGGCGCTGCTGCAGCGCCTGCGCGGCGCGGCCGGACGCGGCGACGGCGTGCTGATCGGCGTGGACCTGCACAAGGACGAAGCCACGCTGGTATCGGCCTATGACGATGCGCTGGGCGTCACCGCGGCCTTCAACCGCAATGTGCTGCGCAACGTGAACCGTATCGTCGGCACCGATTTCGCGCTGGACGACTGGCGCCACCAGGCCAGCTTCGACCGCGCGGCCTCGCGCATCCAGATGCACCTGCAGGCATGCCGCGACGTGCGCGTGCAATGGGACGGCGGCGCGCGCGAGTTCGCCGCCGGCGAGCGCATCCATACCGAGGATTCGTACAAGTACCGCCCGGAGGACTTCGCGCTGCTGCTCGAAGCGGCCGGCTTCGACGACCCGGTGTACTGGTCCGATCCGCGCGGCTGGTTCGCGGTGTTCCACGCGCGCGGCTGACCGGCCCGCCGGTCGGGTAGTGTCATAATGGCCGCAGTCCGGCGCGGCGTGCCACGGCGCGCCGCCTGGGGGCCGTGGCTGCCCCGGTTGCCCGCGGCTGTACGGACCGCTGCCTGTCCACCCTCCATTCCCTGCGCAGACTTCCCCCGATGAGCGGCTTTCCCATGCTTCCCGATCTCTACTTCACCGGCGGCAAGGCGACGTGGTCGGATCCGCGCCGGCTGCCGCGCGAAGGGCTGGCGCAGGCCCTGGTCGACACGCGCAGCCGCACGCTGGCGTGGCTGGCGCCGTTCGGGCAGACCCGCCGCGCCTGGGACGTGCCGCGCCAGCACGATGCCGATCCGCCGCTGTGGACCCTCGGCCACGTCGCCTGGCATGCGGAGTGGTGGTGCCTGCGCGGCGTGCGCCAGGTCGATCGCGGCGGCGTGCCGGTGCCGGTGGCGTCGGAGCCGTCGCTGCTGGACGGCGCCGATGAATGGTTCGATCCCGATCGCATCGGGCCCGAAGAGCGCTGGGAGATCGCGCTGCCCGACGTCGCGGTGGTCAAGCGCTATGCCGCCGAGGTGCTCGACGGCGTGCTGCGCCGGATCGCGCTGCTGCCCGACGACACCGACCTGACCCTGTACCCGTTCCGCCGCGCGCTGCTGCATGAAGACGCGCAGGGCGAGGGCGTGGCCGCGCTGCTGCAGGCGCTTGGCATGGCCCCCGCCGAGGGCGCCGGGGCGGCGCCGGCGGCGGCCGCCGGACATGGCGGCACGCTGCATTTCCCCGGCGGGCGCTTCACGCTCGGCTGGAGCGATGCCGACGGCTTTGCCTGGCCCGACGAACTGCCGCCGCAGCCGACCTACGTGCCCGCGTTTGAAATCGACATGGCGCTGGTCAGCAACGCGCAGTTCCTGGAATTTGTCGAGGACGGCGGCTACGAGCATCCGGCCTGGTGGTCGTCGGCGGGACGGCAATGGCTGATGACGCAGGAGCGTTCCGCGCCGCGCTACTGGTCGCGCCATCCGGAGTCGCGCACATGGATGCTGGAGCGCTTCGGCACGCTGCGCACGCTCAACCCGGACGAGGCGGTGCGCCATGTCACGCTGTACGAGGCGCAGGCGTGGTGCGTCTGGGCCGGGCGGCGCCTGCCGGCGGAATCGGAATGGGAGCTCGCCGCGACCCAGAACCGCGGCCTGCAGTGGGGCGCATTGCGCGAGTGGACCGCCACGCCGTACGAGCCGTATGCCGGCTTTGTCGCCGCCCCGTCCGATGGCGACATGGTGGGGCGCTTCGGCACGCACCAGGCGGTGCGGGGCGTGTCGTTCGCCAGCCCGGCGCGGCTGCGCCATGTGCGCGCGCGCTGGGCGCGGCTGCCCGAGGACGACCTGTCCTTCATCGGCTTCCGCACCTGCGCGATGTAAGCACCGCGCCAGCAAAAAAAAACAGGGCACCCGAGGGTGCCCTGTTTGCTATCCGGCAGGTGCGCGCAGCGCACCGCGCGATCAGCGCTCGTAGCGCGAGCGGCTGTTGCGGTTGCCGTTGCCGCCGTTGCCGCCGAAGCCGCCGCCAAAGCCGCGATTGCCGTCGCGGTTGCCGAAGCTGCGGCCTTCGCCGTTGCCGCCATTGCCACGGTAGCCGCCGCCGTTGCCACGGCCTTCGCCGAAGCCGCGGTTGCCGTCACGGTTGCCGAAGCCGCCGCGCGGATCGTCGCCGAACGGACGACCGCCTTCGCGATTGCCGAAGCCGCGGGCACCGTCGCTGGCGCCGCGGAAGCCGCCGCCCTGGCCACGGTAGCCGCCTTCGCGGTTGCCGAAGCCGCCACGGTTGTCGTCGCCGAACGGGCGCGCGCCTTCCGTGCGATTGCCGAAGCCGCGGCTTTCGCCGCCGAACTTGCGCTCGCCGAAGCCGGCACGGTTGTCGCCGCCGAACTTGCGGTCGCCGAAGCTGCGTTCGCCGCCACGGTAGCCGCCGCCATTGCCGCCGCCGTTGCCACGGAAGTCACCGCGGCCGCCACCCGGCTTGCCGCCGAAGTTCGAGCGCGGCTTGGGCGCGCGGCGCGGCTCCAGGCCTTCGATCACCGACGCGTCGACGCGCTGGTTGGTGAAGCGCTCGATCCGGCGCCACTGGAACATGTCGTTGTGGTTGACCAGGTTGATGGCGATGCCCGAGCGGCCCGCGCGGCCGGTACGGCCGATGCGGTGCACGTAGTCCTCGGCCTGCTTGGGCAGGTCGAAGTTGACCACGTGGGTGATATCGGGCACGTCGATGCCGCGCGCGGCCACGTCGGTGGCCACCAGCACGCGCAGGTTGCCGCGGCGCAGCGCGGTCAGGGTGCGGTTGCGCGCGCCCTGGGTCATGTCGCCGTGCAGCGCGCCGGCCGAGAAGCCGGTGTCGGACAGGCGCTCGGCCAGCGAATCGGCATCGCGCTTGGTCGCGGTGAAGACGATCGCCTGCTTGAGCGACGCGTCGCGCAGCAGGTGGTCCAGCAGGCGCTCCTTGTGCGACATGTCGTCGGTGAAGTGCAGGCGCTGCTCGATATGGCTCTGGTCGGCGCGCGCCGCGGCGATCTCGATTCGCTGCGGGTCCTTCAGCTGGCGCGAGGCCAGTTGGGCGATGCGCGCATCCAGCGTGGCCGAGAACATCAGCGTCTGGCGTGAAGCCGGGGTGGCGTTGACGATGGCGTCGATGTCGTCGGCAAAGCCCATGTCGAGCATGCGGTCGGCCTCGTCGAACACCAGCATCTGCAGCGCCGACAGGTCGATACGGCCGGCATCGATATGGTCGAGCAGGCGGCCCGGCGTCGCCACCAGGATGTCAGGCATCTTGCCCAGCGCGGCCAGCTGCTTGGGGTAGGGCATGCCGCCCAGGATGCTGGCGCAGACGATGCGACGCAGGTTGCGGCCGTACTTGGCGGCGGCTTCGGTCACTTGCAGGGCCAGTTCGCGCGTCGGCGTCAGCACCAGCAGCGCCGGCTGGGCCGGGGCCGGACGGGGGCGCTTGCCCTTCATGCGCTTGGCGGGCTCGGTCGAGCGCTGCGGCGCCGGCATTTCGCTGATGCGCTGGATTGCCGGCAGCATGAAGGCCGCGGTCTTGCCCGAGCCGGTCTGGCTCGAGACCAGCAGGTCGCGGCCGGCCAGGAAGGCGGGGATGGCCTGGGCCTGCACCGGGGTCGGCGTGTTGTAGTTCAGTTCGGAAAGCGCGCGCAGGATGGCCGCGTCGAGGCCAAGCTTGGCAAAGCCGCTTTCGGTCGCTGCTGTTTCAGTGGCGGCCTGGGCTTCGGCTGCCGGGCTGCCGTTGAGCATGGCGTCGAGCTTGTCGAGCGGGCTCTCGATAATCTGGGCAGCGTCGGAAGTGATCGAAGCGTCGGTCGCGGAGGCAATAGCTTGCTCCGCACGAATGTCGTGCTGGGTCATGTCGGAATGGTCAAATAAATGCATGGCACCCCGAAATGCAGAATGGGGTGGGCGCAGTGCAAAGTCTTAAAAAGGCTTCGGCGCCAATCGGTGAGGCCGTTACGACAGACACAGCTGGCAGTACGGCGGCAGGCAGGGTGGTGGCTGGTTACCGCGGGGCGGTCCGGCCATGTCCCTGGCAGGCAAACAGCTCAGTTCAGGCTGTTCAACAGGATCGGAGACGAGGCGACGTCAGGTGAGCGGTGCGTTCTGCTGGGCGGCTGGGGCCATATTGTGATGACTAGGCGTCCGGCAGCGAGGAAACAGAGCAGGGAGGGCAGCGGATTCGCCGGGCAGGAAGCCGGGCGCTTGGCGGATCTCACAGTTGCGAAACTCACGGCGCGGATTATAGCAGAGTGCCAGAATTTTGTTGCACTGCGAAAACGTAACCGGATATGTCAGGCGGGCGTCACCTGCGCGGCAGCGGCCGGCCCGCTGGTTGCAAGCGGAAATGCCCCGCCTATACTTGAGGCGCGAGCACACAGGATGCCCGCACGGGGCGGACGAAAACGCTCCCGCTTGACCTCCTTCAGCGGCATTGCGCCGCTGTTCGCGGCAAGCACTGCGGTCATTGACTCCACGCGCCAGTCTTCCTGCGACTCTCCGGGTGGTCCGGATGGGCGTCCGCGTCATGGGCGGAATCATGGGAAGCCTGCATGGATACAGAATGACCGAACTGCTGACCGCGTGACCCGGGCGGTCCGGGCCCGTCCGCATCCAAAGCCCGCCAGAGATGGCGGGCTTTTCATTTGGGCCGGCGGGTCGCTTCAGTCCTCGGCATCCTTGCCCGCGGACTTGCGCGGGAGCCGGCCGAGCGGTGCCTCGCGCGGCATCGCATGGCGATTGCCGGGCAAGCCACCGGGGTAGTCGACGATGCGCACGGCGCCCGGGCGCCGCAAGCCATGCCACGCCTGGCCGCTGGCCGTGCGCCCGCCGCCGAGGATGGTGATCATGGCCTGCCGGTCGAGATCCATGCTGTCGGGCAAATCCTTGATGACGATCACTGCCATGGCTGTCTCCGGTCAAGCGGGACCCCGGCCCTGCGGCCGCGGGACCGCTTCAGTATAGGCGAGGCGGTCCCGCGCTCCTGCCCGCGGGGCCGCACCCTGCGCTCAGACGGCGGCAAAGTTGCCGGCCCATTGCGACGGGTTGACGTTGACGCGCACCGGGCCAACGCCGGGGCCGACAAAGCTGTTGTTGAGCGTGTTGACGTTGATGCTTTGCAGCTGCGCGATGTTCTGGTTGACGTTGACGGTGACATTCGCGAGCGGGCCGACATCGCCGACACCGCGGCTGAGCCACGAGCTGCCGCCGCGTACGGCGCCCAGCGAGGCACGATCGAGGTCCTTGCTCAGGGCAAGGTCGCGGACGAGGATGGTTGACATGATGGTGCTCCTTTGAGTCGGTGTGGGGCGGCAGGCGCGGAGATTGCTGCCCTCAGGCAGGCTCCGCGCGCGCTGCGCATCGGCTTTCAGCCGAAGATGTTGTTGGTGGCGTTCTGGTTGGTGTGCACGTCGGACTTGACGTGGTCCAGGAAGGCCGAGCCGTTGCCGTTCAGGTTGGTGACGGACTGCATCTGCGCGATGCTCTGCACGGCGCTGATGCTCTTGTCTACCGACGCCTTGATCGGCATGTAGACGGCGGCGAAGGGCAGGTAAGACGTGCCGCCGCGTACGGCGTGCATGCGCTTGCTGTCGAGGGTTGCGGCGGCGGACAGGTCCTGGATGGTCAGCGTGGTCATGATGGTCTCCGGTATCGGTAGTCAGTGTCTGGGTTTGGTAGGCCGGGCGCGAGGCTCAGCCGAAGATGTTGTTGGTGGCGTTCTGGTTGGTGCGCACGTCGGACTTGACGTGGTCCAGGAAAGCCGAGCCGTTGCCGTTCAGGTTGGTGACGGACTGCATCTGCGCGATCTCCTGCACGGCGGTGATGCTCTTGTCGAGCGACAGCTTTACCGGGCTGTAGACGGCGGCGAAGGGCATGTAGGCGATGCCGCCGCGCACGGCGTGCATGCGCTTGCTGTCGAGGGTTGCGGCGGAGGACAGGTCCTTGATGGTCAGCGTGGTCATGATGGTCTCCAGTAGAGGAAGGTGTTGCCTTGGGTTTGGGGTTCGAGCATCGGGTTGGTGTCGCGCTCGGGAGGGACAATCGCAGGGACTGTGCCAGGGCCATGGGAACTTGCGCTGCGCGCACGCAAGTGCCTGAAAACAAGGGGAATTTGTTGCCCATGTCGAGTCGCAGGCAGTGCCCGCGCGGTGCTGCCGGCGGCCCGGTGTGACGGGCCGCGGCCAACACTGGCGGCACCGGTGTTGGTGCCGCCGCGACAGTGCCGCGCGCGGGCGGCCATGGCGCATGCAAAGCGCGCCGGGGTGCGGTCGCCTGCCGTCCTCGCATGGTTTGCGCATGCCTTGGGTGCGCACTAGTATCCAGCGAGGAGGGGGCATCTCCGCAGGGCGGGACAGGCCCTGCCAGCAACCATGTCGGGGCATCCCGTGGCCAGTCTCAAAGACCTGATCCGCAAGTTCCAGAACGGTGGTCTCTCCGACGACGAGTTCGTCGCGTCATTCGAAACGGCCCTGGCGCAAGACCCCACCACGCCGAGCCAGGCGGCACGGGTGGTGATCGAGGAAAACACGCGCTTTCCGTTTCCGCCCGCGGTCTATGCCGAAGTCATGCGGCGCATCGAGCGCCGCGGCGCCACCCAATACGAGGGCGCGGGAGACGCCACGCGCCTGGCCGGCACGGAGACCGGCTCGATGTATGCAGCCTCGCCCGAACCCGGCACGCTGCCGCAGACGCCGGCCACCAAGGGCGTGGGCGATACGCTCAACGGTCGCTTCGTGCTGGAGGAATGCCTGGGCGTGGGCGGCATGGGCACGGTCTACAAGGCGCTCGACCTGCGCAAGCTGGAAGCCTCGGACCGCCGGCCGTACATCGCCATCAAGGTGCTGAACCTGCAATTCAGCGGCCATCCCAAGTCGCTGATGGCGCTGCAGCGCGAGGCGCGCAAGGCGCAGACGCTGGCGCACCGGAACATCGTCACCGTCTATGACTTCGACCGCGACGGGCCGGTGGTCTTCCTTACCATGGAGTACTTGTCGGGATCGTCGCTCAACCATGTGCTCAAGGCCCCGGGCTTTGCCGGCATGCCGATGGCGCGCGCCATGCCCATCATCCAGGGCATGTGCAATGCGCTGGCGTATGCGCACGAGCGCGGCTTCGTGCACTGCGACTTCAAGCCCGCCAACGTCTTCCTGACCGGCAACGGCGAGGTCAAGGTGATCGACTTCGGCATCGCGCGCGGCTTCCTGCCGCCGGCCGACGAATCCGACCGCACCGTCTTCGATCCCGGTTCGCTGGGCGGCATGACGCCGGCCTATGCCAGCCCGGAGATGTTCGAGCATCGCGAGCCCGATCCCCGCGACGATATCTACGCGCTGGCCTGCGTGACCTACGAGCTGCTGAGCGGCAAGCATCCCTACCAGCGGCTCTCGGCCAACCAGGCGCGCGAAGCCGGGCTCAAGCCGGCGCAGCTGCCGCAATTGGGCCGCACGCAATGGAAGACCCTGCGCGAAGCACTTTCGCTCGACCGCGAGACGCGCACGCCGACGGTCGCGCGCTTCCTGCAGGGCATGAGCGCGGCGCCGGCCGCCAGCAGCGGGCCGGCGCGCCGCTCCGCGCCGTTGGTGGGCGCAGGCGTGCTGACCGCGCTGGCCGGCGTGGCGGCACTCGGCTACTACGCCTGGCAGTCGCAGCGGCCAGCCGAAGTCCCGGCCGCGGATGCGGGCGCGACCGCGCCGCTCAGCGCTGCCGCGCCGGCCGCGGAGCCGCCCGCCGCGCCCGTGCCGGCGCCGCCAGCGCCCGCGCCAGCCGCGGCGGCGGAGTTGTCGATGGCCGAGGTCGGCAAGCTGCTGGCCGCGGTGCCGTGCTCGCTGCTTGCCGGCGCGCGGCAGGACCAGACCCTGCACGTGCGCGGCTACCTGGCGGAAAGCGTGGGTGCCGCGCGCCTGCGCGAACAGCTCAGCGGTTTGCCGGGGGCCAAGGCGCTGCGCGAGGTGGTGGTCGACGCCCAGCCGCTGGCCGCCGACAAATGCGAGGTGGCCAGGATGATCGCGCCGTACTGGTCGGGCAACCGGCAGGGCGACACCGCGTCGTCGCTGCAGTTGCGCGGCAAGGGCACGCAATTGACCGAGGGCGCGCCCATGGTGCTCGACCTGCGCACGCCGGCGCAGGATTCCTATGTCTATGTCGACTACTTTGCCGCGGACGGCAAGGTGGCGCATATGGTGCCAAGCCAGCGCATTCCGGCCCACCAGGCGCCGCCGGCGCATCACGCCACCATCGGCGACAGCGGCGACTGGATCGTGTCAGCACCCTTCGGCAACGAACTGGTGGTGATGCTGACCACGCCGGCGCC
The DNA here is from genome assembly GCF_014191175.1 of Cupriavidus alkaliphilus. NCBI lineage: Bacteria > Pseudomonadati > Pseudomonadota > Betaproteobacteria > Burkholderiales > Burkholderiaceae > Cupriavidus > Cupriavidus alkaliphilus. The sequence continues at coordinate 687,962 of NZ_JACHWE010000001.1, forward strand.
GCTGTTCGCGTCGCGCCGTGCCGAGGTGGAGTCGCGCCAGGAGTATCTGCGGGCGCTGGAAAAGCCGCTGGCGCAGATGGCGCGCACCTATGGCCGCGACCGCATCAGCGCGGACCTGGTGCAGATTTCCACGCGCGCACGCTGACGGCGCTGACCACGCTCCGCGCACTTGCGCTTCACGCCGCAGCGGCTTCCTACTTCATGTCGCGTGCCACGCGAAAGCCGTTCTGCGATTGCCGCACGCTCGGGCTGTACTTGAAGCGCGTCGACGACACCATGTAGCTGGCGCCTTCGCGCCACGAGCCGCCGCGGATGACACGCGCCCCGCAGGCGTTCTCGTTCCATGCGCGCCCGTCGGTGGGCGCGCCCTTGTACGAGCTGTGCCAGCAATCGGCGACCCATTCCCACACGCTGCCATTGACGTCATGCAGGCCGTAGGGGTTGGCCGCGAACGAGCCCACCGGGGCCGGCGCATCCTGGCTCCACGGATCGCCGCAGTCCTTGCAGTTGGCATTGCCCTTGCGCATCTGGTCGCCCCACCAGTAAGTGCTGGCACTGCCGCCGCGCGCCGCGTATTCCCATTCCGCCTCGGTGGGCAGCCGGTAGGTCTTGCCGGTGGTCTTGCTGAGCCACGCCACGTACTGCTGCGCGTCGTCCCAGCTGACGTCGCGGACCGGTGCGTTCTTCGCGCTGTCGGCGAGGGTGGGAATGCGCTGGCAGCCGCCGGCGTCGGCACAGGCGTTCCATTGCTCGACCGTGACTTCATAGCGGCCGATGGCAAAGGGCTGGCCGATGGCGACCTGATGCGGCGGCTTTTCGGCCGGGTCGCTGGCGTTGCTGCCCATGGTGAAGCTGCCCGCCGGCACCGTGACCAGCGCCGGGCAGGCCGGGCAATCGCGGATCTCCGCAGTGCGCAGCGTGGTACTGACCACGCCGTCGCCCGCCGTGCCGGCGCGCGGCGCCGCGGCCGGTGGCGCCGGTGCGGGCGCTGAAGGACGCGCGGCCGCGGGCGCGGCCGGCGCAGCCTTGGCCGGGGGTGCCGAAGCCGTGGCTGGCGCCGGGGATCGCGAGGCCTGTCCGCCGGCCGTGGCGCCGGCGCGTGGCTGCGGCGCGGGCGCCTGCGCCTTGGGCGCGGGGGCGCTGCCCGCCAGGCGCTCGAGCCGCGCCCTGGCCAGTCCCGCGAATCGGCCGTTGGGGTACTGCTTCAGGTAGGCCTCGTAGTCGGCGGCGTAGTTGCTGTTCTTGATCGATTCCCAGAAGCTCAGCTCATACTGCTCGTCGGTGTTCTTCGGCATGATGCCGGCGAGCAGTGTCTGGGCTTGCGCCGGTTCGCCGGCCGCGGGCATTGCCGTGGCGAGCAGCGCCGCCGTGACGGCCATCGGGATCATCGCAGCCACGCGTACCACTGGTAGGTTGCGCCACATCTTCACACCTCGCTGGAGCCGCCGCGATTCCATTGCATGCCGTAGTCGCCGGCATGCGCTGGGCACCTTGGGGTGTGGCCAGGACGTCGACCGGCTTGCTTCAAGATAGCACAGCACGTGTGGATGCGGCGGAGCATTGCCGGGTCCCCGCCGCACGCCGGGGTCGCCTTTTCCGCGCTTGCGTTCTAACCTGAATGACGAATCGCCGAGCGCTGACCAACAAGCAACAACAAGGGGCTTTCGGGACAACGTGATCGGGTTTCGGGATAGATCTCGGGGAGGCGACGCGCATGTCCAGACGATTCCTGCTCCGCCTGCTGGCGGCCGCCACGCTGGCCGTGGCGCCTTCGCTGTCGTTGCCGACGGCAGCCCCGCCCAACGCCGAGGTTTATATCATCTGGCCATACGACGGCGCTGTCATCGGCGGCGGCAAGTTCTGGGTGCGCATGGGTCTGCGCAATATGGGCGTATGCCCCAAGGGCGTCGAATCGCCACGCTGCGGACACCATCACCTGCTGATCGATACCGAGCTGCCACCGCTCGACAAAGAAATCCCTTCGGACAAGAACCACCTGCACTTCGGCGCGGGCGAGACCGACGCGCGCATCGAACTGCCGCCGGGCAAGCACACGCTGCAATTGCTGATGGGCGACGCCAGGCACGTTCCGTTCGAGCCGCCGATCTATTCGAAGAAGATCACCATCACGGTGAAATAGCGACGCAGCGCGCGCCGGCGCAGGCCGATCAACAAACAGGGGAGAGCGCCATGTCCCGACTACTTGCCGCGGCTGTCTTCGCCGTCAGCCTGTTGCTGTCCGCGTGGGTGCAGGGCGGCCCCACGGCTGCGCCGCCCAATGCCTATCTGTATATCGGCTGGCCCAATGACGGGCAGACCCTGCCCGCCGGCAAGCCGTTCAAGGTGTGGTTCGGGCTGCGCAACATGGGGGTGGCGCCCAAGGACGTCAAGTTTCCCAATACCGGGCACCATCACCTGCTGATCGACGTGGAGCTGCCGCCGATGGACAAGGAGATTCCCAACGACCGCAATCACCTGCATTTCGGCGCGGGCGAGACCGAGACCATGATCGAGCTGGCGCCGGGCAAGCACACGCTGCAGCTGCTGATGGGCGATGACAAGCACATACCGACCAACCCGCCGGTGTATTCCAAGCGCATCACGATCTACGTGAAGTAGGTCGCAGCAGGCAGGCTGGCGACCTGGCGCGGAATCAGGCCAGGTTGTTGGCCCGCTCCCAACACGCATCCTCCCATCTGTTGGCGGCCTCCCGCCACCAGGCCCGCGCGTCAATCGCGACGCAGTCCTGCCGGGCCATGGGCCGAGAACGAAAAACCCCCGTGTTTACAGGCACTTCAGCCATCTGGCCCGGCATCGCGGGCGCGCTGGCACGGTCCCTGCGTTTGTCCCTCCCGAGCGCGACACCAACCCGATGCTCGAACCCCAAGCCCAAGGCAACACCTTCCTCTACCGGAGACCATCATGACCAAGCTGACCCTCACCGACCTGACCACCGCCGAAACCCTGGACCGCAAGGGCATGCACGCCGTGCGCGGCGGCCGCGCGCTGATGCCGTTCGTGGCCGTGTTCCAGCCGCTGAACCTGTCGATCGACAAGAGCATCACCGCCGTGCAGGAAATCGCGCAGATGCAGTCGGTGACCAACCTGAACGGCAACGGCTCGGCCTTCCTCGACCATGTCCGTTCGCATGTGGATACCAACCAGAACGCCAGCAACAATATCTATCGTTGAGAGGATGGTTGAGATGGCGCAGCGCCGCGGGGGCGTCCCCGCGGCGCTTTTGCCGACCCCGTGCCGATCGGGGTTGGAGCGCGCGCCCGCGCGCACCACAATACAGACAGACGCGGCGGCCCCGCTGTACCGGCGAACCGGTACAGCCCTTGCCGACCGCCGCCGTCGCACGCAGGAACACATCGTGCCCGCATTCTCCCTTGCTCCGTCCCTGCTGGCGGTGATTCGCGCGCCGCGCCGTGCAGCCTGGCTTGCCGCGCTCGCGGGCCTGGCGCTGCTGGCGGGTTGCGCCGATTTCCGACCGCCGGTGTACCAGCGCCCGGAAACGCCGGCCAAGGCCGAATGGTCGCGCCAGGACTCGATCACGGTATCGCCGTCCGAAGCGGTGCAGCCCAACTGGTGGCTGGGCTTCAAGGACCCGTACCTGAACCAGCTGATCGAGCGCGCGCTGGCCGGCAACTTCGATATCAAGGTGCTGGCGGCGCGCATCCGCGTGGCCAGCGCGCAGATCGGCGAGGCCCGCGCCGGCGGGCTGCCGGTGATCGACGTCGGCGCCGGCGCAAGCTTCGACAAGAGCACCGGGCAGAAGTCCACCTGGACCTATAACGCCGGGGCCCAGCTGAACTGGGACATCGATATCTGGGGCAAGGTCGAGAAGGGCGTGCAGGCGCAGGCCGCCGAGTTCCGCGCCACCGAGGCCGACTGGCGCGCCGGCTACCTGACGCTGGTGGCCAATGTCTCGACCACTTACTTCCAGATCCTGCAGTTCGACGAGCAGATCGAGCAGCAGTCGCGCACCGTGGCCAGGAACGGGCAGATCCTGTCGACCTACCAGGCCATGTACCAGAACGGGCTGGTGCCGAAGATCCGCGTGATGCAGCAGCAAGCCGAAATCAACCGGTTGAACAAGGACCTGCTCGAGCTGCGCCGTTCGCGCGATGTGGCGGAGAACGCGCTGGCGACGCTGGTGGGCGTGCCCGCCGGCAGTCTCAAGGTGCCGGCAGGGCGGCTGCAGGAGCGCGTGCAGCCGCCCCCGGTGCCGGCGGGGCTGCCGTCGCAGCTGCTGGCGCGGCGCCCGGACGTGGTGGCGGCGGAATATCGCGTGCTGGCCGCCTACAACATCGTCGGCCAGGCGCGCCTGGCGCAGCTGCCCAGCATCAGCCTGACCGCGCGCGGCGGCACTGCCAGCTTCGCGTTGAGCGACCTGCTCAAGTCTTTCACCTTCGGCTTCATGCCGAGCATCAACCTGCCGATGCTCGACCCGGGCGTGCGTGCGCGGGTGAAGACCACCGAGGCGCAGGTGGGCGTGGCGGAAAACGAATATGGCCGCACCGTGATGACCGCGTTCGAGGAAGTCGAGACCGCGCTGGTCAACGTCGACGCCCACAAGAAGCAGCGCATCGAACTGCAGCAGCAGGTGGAACAGCTGCGCGTGGTATCCGCGCAGATCGAGGCGCAGCTGAAGGAAGGCGTGGTCTCGCAGCTCGAAGTGTTCGAGACCGAGCGCTCGCTGCTGGCCGCGCAGCTGCAGTTGTTGGCGGTCCACCAACAAATCCTGGGCGACACCATCACGCTCTACAAGGCGCTGGGCGGCGGCTGGCCCGAGGCCGATGTGCGCAACACCGCCCTGAATCCGCCGCAGTAAGTGGTGCCCGCGATGCCGCCCCCGCGCGAAGGTGATGCCGGCGCAAGCAACGCGTTGCGCAACCCCGGCGCGCGCGCCGGCCGCCGGCCTTGTCCCGATGCCGCAGCCACGCCAACCACGCGTGCCGCGGCCGATTGACTAGCCTAGGCCGTCGCCTACTATGTTCTTAGTCGCTTCATCCCCCCTGGCCTGCCGCCGCGGCAGCCGCGCTGTTGGCTCGCTGGAAACATGGCTCCTGACGAAGCACTGATCATGGAAATGCCGGTGAAAATGGCCCAGGGATCCGCACGGGACCTCGCGCAGCACGCGGCGCAGGATATGGCGCAGGATGTGGCGCAGGAATTCGACGTATTCCTCACGCCCGTGGCGCGCCCCGAGCTCGGCGAAATCCGCATCGACGAAGCGCTGTTCGCGGTCGGCCGCAGCGAGCTGCCGTTCGCCACCTACCCGGAAGCACTGGCCGCACCGCTGTCGCGGCGCCATGCGCGCATCTTTGCCGAGCATGGCGCGGTCTATGTGGCGGACCTCGGCAGCAAGAACGGCACGCGCGTGAACGGCGTGGCCGTGGCGCGCCAGCCGGCGCGGCTCGGCGATGGCGATGAAGTCGCGTTCGGGCCGATGCTGTCGTTCCGGGTGCGGCTGTCGCCGCGCGCGCCGCAGCCCGAGCCGCCGCGCGTGGCGCTGACGCTGGTGCCGGAACGCCATGACGTCGGGCTGCAGCCGCTGCACGTGGAGCAGTTCCCGTACCTGATCAGCAAGGGCGACGAGGCCTTCGCGCGCTTTCGCGACAGCTATCCGCACCAGGTCAACTACCTGTCGCGGCGCCATGCGCATATCTACCTCAAGGGCGGCATTCCCTTCGTCGAGGACCTTGGCAGCACCAATGGCACCTTCGTCAACGGCAAGCGCCTGGCCGACCACGGCGTGCCGCTCGACGATGGCGACCTGATCGCGTTTGGCGGCAACCACTTTGTCTACCAGGCGCAGGTGCGGTACGACGGCGCCGGCGATGCCACGGCGACGCGTTCGCTGCTGCAGCCTCCAGACACGCCTGAGACGCCTGACACGCCCGGCACGCCCGCATCGTCTGCCGCCGTGGCTGCCACCATTGCCACGCCGCCCGCCCGCGACGACGGCGACCGCACCACCTTTGTCGGCGCGCCCGATTCCTTCCTCGACATTTTCTGCGTCGACTACGCCGCCCACCAGGAGGACGAGGTCAACAGCGAAGCCGAAGCCCAGGCCGCGGCAGCGACCGCCGCCGGCGACGGCACGCGGCGCCCGCGCGGCCGTGCCGCGCTGCTGCTGGCGGAAGGGGCCCGGCGGTTCGGACTGGACCAGCCGGCGCGCACGCGGCGCGCGGCGCGCTGGGGCGGGGCCTTGCTGCTGCTCGTGCTGGTGACGGGCGCCGCGGTCTACTGGCGTGGCGCGCCGGAGCGCGCGGTGCAGTCGCGCTTTGTCGCCGGCGACCACGCCGGCGCGGCGCAAGCGGCCGACAGCTACTTGGCGCGACATCCCGACGACATCGAGGTCCAGGCCATCGGCACCGAAGCCCTGTTGCGTGCCTACGTGCCCGACTTTGCCGCCAGGCTGAAGGCCGGCGACATGGCCGGCGCCGATGCGGTGCTGGCGCGCCTGCGCCAGCTCAGCACGCACAACGCCGAGGCGCGGCCGCTGGTGGCCGAGCTCGACTGGATCGGCAGGCTCGAGCGCTTCACCGCGCCGCGCGGCGCCGATGCGCCAATCCGGCTCTACGCCGACGAAACGCCGATGCGCCAGCTGCTGGCGTACTGGAACCAGGACACCGCCACGCACCAGCGCGCGCTCGGGCGCATCGCGGCCGACGTGCCGGCGTTCCGCGACCTGTATGCCGATGCGCTCAGCGATGTGCGCCGGCTGCAGAACGACGCCTCGGTCTATCTGGCGGCGATCGACCGGCTCAATGCCACCATCGCTGCCGAACTGGGCCGCGATCGCCCGGAGGCGTTGCAGCCGGTGCTTGCAGAATACCGCGACAAGTATCCGCGCCTGGCCGGCCTGGAGCGGCTGCAGTCGGACCTGGATCGCTACACCGGCCTGCTGCAGGCGTTGCGCGCGCGCCGGCCGGGGCAATTGGTGGCCCGGCTCGCCGACAGCCGTTTCGCCACGCCGCCGTTCCAGGCGCAGCTGGCCAGCCTGGGCGCGCGGCTGCCGCCGCCCGAGGTGGCGCGCGCGTACGCGAACGCAGCCCGGGCGTGGCAACGCGGCGACAGCGGCGCCGCGCTGGCCGCGCTCGGGCAGATCCGTGGCGGGCCGTGGGCCGACGACCTCGCGCGCGACCTGGCGCACAAGCAGAAGGTCGCGGCGCAGTACGCCGCGTTGCAGTCCGCGCGCGGCGGCCGTGGCTACGAGGACCGCCTGCTGGACTTCTACGCCATGCTCGAGGCGGAGGAGGACGGCTACTTCGCCAAGGCGGTCGAGGCGGATGTCAACGGCGTGCGCGACAGTGCCCTGCGGCGCGCGCGCGAGCTGATGGCGAGCGCGCTCGCGGCGTGGAAGCAGTATCGCGCCAACGGCGTGATCGGCGGCGAGCAGCGGCTCGAGCCCGGTATCTCGCCGAAGTTCCGCGCGCAGGCGCGGCTGCTGTCGCAGGCGCAGGACGACGCGCGCCAGGGCATGCGCATCTTCACACAACTGCGTGCCGGCGAAAGCGCCGACCTGGCGCAACTGGCCAAGGTCGAGCTGGAGATCCGCGCCGAGGCGGAGCAGCAGCGGCACGCGCTGCGCGAGCTGGGCACGGTGCTCGATCCAGCGGTGCTCAAGGCCAAGCTCGAGCTGATCGGCGGTGAAGACACCGGCAAGGCGCCGGAATCCGCGGCCGCGGCCGCGGTCCCGCCACCGGCGGCAGTGGGGAAGCCATGAAGGACGATGCCCGCCACGCCGGCCTCAAGCCACTGTCCGAGGCGCTGGAAGACCACAGCGCCGAAGGCATCGGCCTGCTCAGCGCCGAGCCGTCGCGGCTGGGGCTGCTGACCATCGTCACCACCTTCGCGCTGGTGTTGTGCGGGCTGGTCTGGTCGTTCGTCGGCCATGCCGATGTCATCGTCACCGCGCAGGGCACGCTGGCGCCGGAGTCGGAGGTGCGGCGCTTCTATGCCCCGGTGGACGGCGAGCTGGCCGACCTTTACGTGGCGGAAGGGCAGCCCGTGTCCAAGGACGATGTGCTGGCGCGCCTGAATGCGCGCGGCGCGATCGAGGCCGCCGCCAACGCGCTGGAGGCGCAGCTCAAGCTGGAAGACTCCGAACGCGAGTGGAAGCAGTTCCCTGACAAGAAGGCGCTGATGGAACGCCGCGCGGCGGCGCTCAAGCAGCAGATCGACGTGGCCACGCGCCAGCACGAGACCCGCATCGCCGAAGGCACCACGCGGCTGGCCGAGCAGCAGCGCGCCCAGTTGCAGGAAGCGCGCAGCAACCTCGACAACGCGCGGCGCGCGCGCGAGTTCGCGCGCCAGGAGCAGGACCGCTATGCGCGCCTGCTGGCGCTGCCCGGCGGCGGCGGGGTTTCGCAATCGCAGGTCGACGCCAAGCGTGCCGCGGCGCAGGACGCGGAGAACAGCCTGCGCGTGGCGCAGTCGCGCCTGGGCGAACTGGAGGCGCGCCTGGGCCGCGAGCTGACCCAGGCCAGCTCCGAGCTGGAAAGCAGCGGCCAGGACCTCGCGGGGCTGCGCGTGCAATATGACGCGGCGCTGCGCGAGATCGCCAATACCGAGGACAAGCTGCGCCTGCAGGTGCAGACCGCCCGCCTGGTGGCGGACGCCGCCGCGCGCATCCGCTTCGAGAATATCGACAAGGACAACTTCCTGCTGATCCTGGCGCCGGTGTCCGGCGTGATCACCGACGTCACCTCGACCCAGCGCGGCGACAAGGTGCAGGCCAATACGCCGCTGGGCGGCATCGCGCCGAAGGATGCGCGCCCGGTGGTGAAGATCGTGATTGCCGAGCGCGACCGCGCCTTCCTGCGCGAAGGGCTGCCGGTCAAGCTCAAGTTCAATGCGTTCCCGTACCAGCGCTACGGGATCATCGATGGCACGCTCGAGTTCATCTCGCCCGCGACCAAGCCGGGCGGGCCTGACAAGCAGCCGGTCTACGAGGGCCGCGTGCGCCTGGCGCGCGACTATTACACCGTGGCCGACAACAAGTACCCGCTGCGCTACGGCATGACCGCCACGGCGGAGATCGTGGTGCGCGAACGGCGCCTGATCGACCTCGGGCTCGATCCCTTCCGCGAGGTGGCGGGCTAGCGCCGCGGTCGCACACTGGAACAGCATCTGGACAGCCTTGGCGCGCCGCCGCGCCAGGCCGCCAAAGGAGTCGTAAAAATGACTGGCATCGTGCGTATCGACGACGAGGTGCTCGGGGTCGAGGAATTCGTGCGCCTGCTCAAGCTGACCGGGCAGTTCGAAGGACTGGTCGAGCAGATCGTGCGCGACAAGCTGACCGTGCACGCCGCCAGGCGGCAGGGGCTGGTGGTCACGCCCGAAGAGATCCAGGAACGCGCCGACCAGTTCCGCCGCGTGCAGGGCCTGCATCGCGCCGCCGACATGAACCACTACCTGGATGCGCTCAATGTCAGCCTGGACGAGTTCGAGGCCTTCATTACCGACAGCCTCTATCAGGAGCGGATGATGGCGCAGGTGTGCAGCGACGCGGCGGTGCAGGAATACTTCGCGCTGAACTCGCCGCGCTTCGACAGCATCGAGGTCAGCCATATCGTGGTCGACAGCGAGGGCAAGGCCAGGGAGTTGATCTCGTACCTGCAGGACGACCCCGACGCCTTTGCCGAGATGGCGCGCGAGCACTCCATTGCCGACACGCGCGAGCGCGGCGGCGAGATCGGCAAGGTGCTGCGCGGCTCGCTCAAGACCGAGATCGAGGCCAAGGTCTTCAACGCCGAGCCGGGCGACCTGCTGGGGCCGTTCCCGGCCGCCGACCGCTCGTTCTTCGAGGTCTTCCTGGTGCGCGCCAAGCACCCGGCCGCGCTCGACAGCGAGGTGGCGGTCGAAGTGCGCCGCCTGCTGCGCGAGGACTGGCTGATGGCCAGGGCGCAGGAACATGTCATCGAAGCCCGCTAGCGAGGCCGGACCGGCCGGCGCCGCCACCGCCGCGCCGCAGCCGCCGGGAGCGGGCCCGGCGCTGGCCGCTTTCCTGGCGTCGGTCGAAATCCTGTCGGTCCTGACCCCGGAAGAACTGGCGCGCCTGGCCGACGCCGCGCAGGTGCTGAGCTTTGGCTTTGGCGACACCGTCTGCAATGCCGGCGAAACCGCGCCGGGCCTGTTTATCGTCAAGTCCGGCTCGGTGCGCGTGTTCAACGAGGAGCACGGCAAGGAAATCAGCATGGGGGTGCGCAAGGCAGGCGAGGTCTTTGCCGATCTCGCGCTGCTGCGCGAGTACCGGCACGAGTCGTCGGTGCGTGCCTCGGGCAAGACCGAGTTGCTGATGATTCCGCGCACCGTCAGCGAGCCTGTGGTGGCGGGCAACCCCGCGGCGCTGGCCTTCATCACCAGCTATGTCGCGATCAGTTCGGCCGGCGGCTTTGTCGCGCGGCTGTTCGACCTGCGCGGCAAGCTCGACAAGCAGGAACTGGAAGACGCGGTGCGCAGCGTCGGCGTGAAGCGCGTGGCGGCCGGCCGGGAAATCCTGAAGCAGGACGGACGCGAGGACCGGCGCCTGTACGTGGTGCGCCAGGGCACGGTGCGCATCGTGCGCAGCGAAGAGGACAGCGAGTTTCCGCTGGCGACGCTGGGCCAGGGCGATATCTTCGGCGAGCGCGCCTGCGTGATGCGGCAGGAGCAGCTCGCGTCGGCCATTGCCGAGACCGACGTGCGCCTGCTGGTGATTCCCGAGAAAACCGTACAGCTGATCCTCGAGCGCAATCCGCGCCTGCGCGAGGTGCTCGAGGAGCGCATCCGGGTGCTGGACCGCGAGCTGCATCGGCAAAAGAAGCTGGCCGAGCGGCGCAAGCGCCCGGTACTGCTCGACCTGGCCTCCCGGCCCGAGCTGGGCGAGAAGCTGATCCGCCGCTTCGCGCTGGTGGAGCAGGCCGAGGAAATGGATTGCGGCGCGGCCTGCCTGGCGATGATCTGCCGGCACTACGGCATCCCGATGACGCTGGGCAAGCTGCGCGAACTGGCCAACGTCACCACGCAGGGCGCCACCCTCGACAGCCTGGCGCGGGCGGGGGAATCGCTGGGCTTCACCACGCGCGGGGTGCAATGCACGCGCGATTCGCTGATGGGCTTCGAGCTGCCGTTCATCGTCCATTGGGAGGGCTACCACTACGTGGTGGTGTACGGCATCTCCGCGCGCTGGGTCTGGGTGGCCGACCCGGCCATCGGCTTCCGCAAGATGAGCGCGGAGGAGTTCGAGCGCGGCTGGAGCGGCACCTGCCTGCTGTTCGCGCCGGGCGAGAGCATGACGCAGCTGTCGGTGCAGCGCTCGCCGTGGCTGCGCTTCATCGGCTACCTGGCGCCCTACAAGAAGATCCTGGCGCACCTGTTCCTGGCGACCTTCGTGATCCAGATGCTGGGGGTGGTGCCGCCGCTGATCATCCAGAACATCCTGGACGGCGTGGTGGTGCACCAGAACGTCGGGCTGCTGCACCTGCTGATCGCGGGGCTGATCATCTCTAGCGTGTTCTCGCAGCTGATGTCGACGATCCGCGCGTACCTGGCCAACTTCATGGTGCGCAACATGGATTTCGCCATGATGTCGCACTTCTTCCGGCACACGCTGTCGCTGCCGCTGTCGTTCTTCGCCAAGCGCAAGACCGGCGATATCTTCGCGCGCTTCCAGGAGAACCAGACCATCCGCGCCTTCCTGACCGAATCGACGGTGACCACGGCGCTGAACCTGCTGATGGTGTTTATCTACTTCACCATCATGTTTCTCTACAACGTCAAGCTGACGCTGCTGCTGATCGCCTTCGTGATCCCGATCGCCGCGCTGACGGTGGTGGTGACGCCGCGCGTCAAGACCTATGCGCGCGACGTCTTCGCGACCTCGACCGATGCCAAGGCCTACCTGATGGAGACGCTGGGCGGCGCCGAGACCGTCAAGGGCATGGGCATCGAGCGCCCGGTGCGGCTGCGCTGGGAGCGCAAGTACACCAAGGCGCTGGAGTCGCAGTACAAGGCGCAGCAGTTCCATATCCTGGTGGGGCTGGCGAGCCAGCTGCTCAATGCCGCCACCACCATCGCGGTGCTGTGGGTGGGCGCGACGCTGGTGCTGGAGCGCGAGCTGACCATCGGCCAGCTGATGGCCTTCAACGCCTTCATGGGCAGCGTGCTGGCGCCGCTGATGGGACTGGTGGCGCTGTGGGGCCAGCTCAACGATGCCGGCGTGGCGATGGAGCGGCTGGGCGACGTGCTCGACCTGGAGCCGGAGCAGAAGCCGCAGGACGTGCTGTCGCGCGTGATGCTGCCCGACCTGCAGGGCGAGATCGTGATGAAGGACCTGTACTTCCGCTACGGCGGCGAAGACACGCCTTATGTGCTGGAGAACATCAGCTTCACCATCCGGCCCGGGGAGATGGTGGCCATCGTCGGGCGCAGCGGCTCGGGCAAGACCACGCTGGCAAAGCTGCTGGTGGGTTTCTACAAGCCCACCGAGGGTTCGATGACGGTCGACGGCTACGACCTGAACGTGATCGACGCGGCGTTCTACCGCGCCCAGGTGGGCTACGTGATGCAGTCCAACCTGCTGTTCTCCGGCACCATCGCCGAGAACATCGCCTGCGGCGACGACAGCCCCGAGCGGCGCCGCATCGAGGAAGTCGCGCGCATGGCCGACGCGCATGCCTTTATCAGCAAGCTGCCGCTGGGCTACGAGCAGGTCGTCGGCGAACGCGGCATCGGCCTGTCGGGCGGGCAGATCCAGCGGCTGTGCATTGCGCGCGCGCTGTACCACGACCCGCGCCTGCTGGTGTTCGACGAAGCCACCTCGGCGCTGGATACGCAGTCCGAGAGCAACATCCTGGCCAATATGCAGGAAATCCTGCGCGGGCGCACCGCGGTCATCATCGCGCACCGGCTCAGCACCATCATGCAGGCCGACAAGATCCTGGTGCTGTATGAGGGCGCCATCGTCGAGCAGGGCCGGCACGAGGAACTGCTGGCGCGCAAGGGCATGTATTTCCAACTGGTGCAGAAGCAACTGAGTGCCGCATGAAGCTATACAACCAGGGTGCCACCCCCGTCTCGGTGACTTCGCCGGTGTCGTTCGCCGGGCTGATCGAGAAGATCGAGATCCTGCGCTCGACACTGCGCTGGGCGTCGAAGCTTGACCGGCCCGAGATCGAGAAGCTGCTCAAGCAGGCCACCACGCTGCGCGACGAGGTGATGGGCCTGTCGCACAAGGAGCGCTTCGTGCAGGCGGCATCGTCGGCCGAAACCGCGGCCGGAGCCACGGCGGGGGATGCGCCGCCGCCGCCGGAGGTCGAACGCCTGCCGCGCGAGCGCCGCCAGGCGCTGATGGAGCGCAGCTTTATCTTCGAGGGGACCTTCGGCGACAACCCCCGGCTGCTCGAGGCGCTGGAAATCGCCGAGAAGGCCGCGCCGACCGACCTGCCGGTGCTGATCGACGGCGAAAGCGGCACCGGCAAGGAGCTGATGGCCAAGGTGATCCACGCCAACGGCGCGCGCACCGACAAGCCGTTTATCTCGGTCAACTGCGGTGCCATTCCGGATAGCCTGCTCGAATCCGAGTTGTTCGGGCACAAGAAGGGCGCCTTCACCGGCGCCAGCAACGACCGGCGCGGCAAGTTCGAGAGCGCGCATACGGGCACCATCTTCCTGGACGAGATCGGCGAACTGCCGCTGACCGGGCAGGTCAAGCTGCTGCGCGTGCTCGAGGCGCACGAGATCCAGCGGGTCGGCTCGGACGAGATCATCTCGGTCGATGCGCGCATCGTCGCCGCGACCAACAAGGACCTGCGCCGGATGAGCCAGGCCGGCACCTTCCGCGAGGATCTGTTCTATCGCCTGAGCGTGATCCACGTCAGCCTGCCGGCGCTGCGCGAGCGGCGCGACGAGATCCCGCTGCTGGTGTCGTACTTCAGCGACGAGGCCGCCGGCATGCTCCGGCGCGCGCCGGTCAGGCTGACGCCGCGGCTGCGCGACTTCCTGCTGCACTACGACTACCCCGGCAATATCCGCGAACTGCGCAACCTGCTGTACCGGCTGAGCTGCCTGGCCGGCGATACCGCCGACCTGCCGCACCTGCCGCAGGACATCCGCCCGAAGCCCGCCGCGCTGGCGGTGGTCGGCGCCGGCGCATCCGGCGCGGACATCGCCATGGCGACCTCGCTGAGCGAAGCCAAGCGCGCGGCCAGCGACGAGGCCGAGCGCGCCTTCCTCGAGCGCGGACTGCAGGAGGTGGGAGGCACGGTTGCCGAACTGGCGCGGCGCTTCGACATGAACCGCTCGCACCTGCAGATGCTGCTGAAGAAGCACGGCATCCACTCGAAGGACTTCCGCGCCAGCCGGCAGGCCGAAGCCGGCAAGGGCTAGGGCGCGGCGGGCTTCAGGCGTCGAGCTCGGGGTTGACCAGGGTGCGGTCCGATCCGCAAGGGTCGGCGGCGCGCAGCACCACCACCGAGATATTGTCGCGCCCGCCCGCGTCGAGCGCCTTGTGCACCAGCGTCAGCGCGGCCTGCGCCACGTCCTGCTGCGCCAGCACCGCGGCAATCTCGTCGTCGTCGACCTCGTTGCTCAGGCCGTCGCTGCACAACAGGTAGACATCGCCGTCGGCCACGTCGGTCAGCAGCTGCTCCGGCGCCAGCGTCGGCGCCGCGCCGACGGCGCGCGTGATGGTGTTCTGCGCGGGATGGTGGCGCGCCTGCTCCGGCGTGATCAGGCCGCGCGCGAGCAGGCGCTCGACCTGGTTGTGGTCGCGCGTCAGGCGCGCCAGCTGGCCGCCGCGCAGCCGGTACAGGCGGCTGTCCCCAGCCCACAGGCAGGCACAGCGGCTGTCGCCGGCCAGCAGGACCACCACCGTGCTGCCGATGCAGCGCACGCCCAGGCGCGCGGCTTCGTCGACCAGCGCCAGATTCACGCCCTGCAAGGCCGCGCGCGCGGCGTCGATGCGGTCTTCCAGCCGCGCTTGCGGCGGCAGCGCTGTCAGCGCCCGTACCACCGCCTGGCTGGCGAAATCCCCCACGGCATGGCCGCCCATGCCGTCGGCCACGGCCCACAGTTCCTGCCCGGGCAGGTCCAGGCAAGCGTCCTCATTGCGCTCACGCACGCGCCCGACGTCCGTGCACGCCGCCGAGGTCCACCGGAAATGCGAGTCGAAACCCAATCTGGCCTCCGCTGCGATCCGCAACGCTCCACGCCAGCGCCTGCCGGCGCCCGGGTCCGGCCGGATCAGACCAGCCTGCCGTCGTTCCTGGCACCCTGGTCGCCCCGGACATTGATGTTGGCGTTTGGCGCGTTGTTGCGGATATCGATGTTCTGGAACTG
Source organism: Cupriavidus alkaliphilus (assembly GCF_014191175.1). NCBI lineage: Bacteria > Pseudomonadati > Pseudomonadota > Betaproteobacteria > Burkholderiales > Burkholderiaceae > Cupriavidus > Cupriavidus alkaliphilus. Next base: position 703,295 of record NZ_JACHWE010000001.1, read on the forward strand.
GTTGTTTATCTGATCAGCATAGAAGCTGTAGTTGATCTCGTAAAAGTTGATCACCGTGCCGAGCGGCGCCGGCGACGACGCCACGAACGGGCGGATCCAGCCGAACACCCACTGTCCACCCGCGCCGCGTACGCGCGCCATGGCGGCGGGAGCCAGTTCGCGGCAGCCGGCAAGGTCATTGATCGAGAGGGTGGCCATATGCGGTCTCCGGTGGAAGGCGCCGATGCGCCGGGGGCGGTACGGGTGGTTGAGCAAGCGGCGTGCCACTGACGGGTAGCGGAACGGCTCAGGCCCTGATCCGGGGCCTGGCGCGGGTTCCGGGCAGGGCGGGGACCAGCCGCCACTTGCAGCCGGCGCCGCCGCGTTGGCTGCGCGCCGACACCCTGGCATGCCGGTGTCGGTCAACACCCACCACCGCGGCGGCGCCGGGCCGCGGGCGTGCGGATTTCGATATGCTCCGCCCGTCTCCAGGATCACCGCGCCCGCGGCTTCCGCTCCTGGCAGTCCTGTCCCTCGCCGTAGTTAACGGTGCGGCATCGTTCGTCGACGAGGCCATGGAACCGATTGCAGCCTACGAAGATGGGTATGCCGCCATGGAAATCGAAGGGATGAAAGGCCAAGCGCGCTAATATCGGTTACCAGGTAGAAATGGCGCTTGTAGTTGCAAGTGGCAGGTCAATCCCGGCAGTCGGGTCGGCCATTGGCTGGATCTCGATAAAAGGCCGTTTCGACTCAACCTTACCGAAGATGGCGGCAAATGGAATGTCGGCGGCATCCCGGCCGGTGCCGATGCGCAGCAGACCGGTCGGAATGGACACCCCCGACGGATCGAGCAGGTACCAACCGCCTGACAGGAACACCTCGACAACCGCGTGAAAGTCCGGCGCGCCCAAGGTCGGATCCGCGCCATAGTCCACGCTGCTGGACATACGGGCGGGAATACTCAGGGCGCGGCAGATCGCGATCATCAGGTGGGAAAAATCCCGGCATACGCCAGTGCGCTCGACAATCGTATCGATTGCCGAGGTGCACTCATTGGTGGATCGCGAAAGAAAGCGCACATGGTTGCGCACCCACTCCCGGATTGCATACACGCGCGAATAGCCGGGGCGCATGCCGCCAAACTCGCGCATGGCGAATTCCATCATGCGGTCGGATTCGCAATACCGGCTCGGCGCCAGGTATGAAAGTACATCGAAGGGGAGATCGGCAACGGGTACCTCCGTGAGTGACATGCCGTTGTCCAGGCGATGGTCGATGTCCACCACGGCTTCATAGCGGATGGCCAGCGGGCCCTTGGTCGCACGTATCCTCAGCAGGCGGTTGCAGAGTGGATCCGTGTGGCGAGCGGCGTAAACCGGAGGCGTGAGCGCCAGACGCTCGGAGACAACGGACTGTCTTGCAGTCTTCGCAGCTTCGATAATCAACAGAAAGTCTGCCGTGGAGTCCAGGATCTCGTAGGACAGGTTCACCGAGTACCGAAGGCGATTCATTTCTGACCTCGTGTCGACATGGAAGCGGAGACGCTGTCTGCCGCGAGAACGGCGCTGGTCATCCAGTTCAGTCTAGCCCCACAAGGGGACGAGCGGTCCGCGTCTGCGGGGCACCGCAGATACGCGAGGCGGCGCCTGCCTGAACACTTTGTAAGTGGGTCCCGGGCGGTGTGCATGCCCCACCTATACTATTGAGCTAAGCGTTGCAGAAGCTACGCGCTGCTGGTCGCCTGTCACTCCTTGCCGGGACATCCACTCGATGACGTCTTAGGGCTGGTGAGTCCGGAAGTTACTCATCGGGACTCCGGAAACCCATGTATTCGATGCCTGGCGAGAAAACCTTCTCCGCGGACCGACGTGAGGAAAATGCCGTAACTGGTCGGCGGCACAAACGGTCGCCTTGCACTGTGGCGGCAGAATGCGCAATTCGCGCCGGTCACATCACCTTCAATCCTTACTGAGTCGAGTATGCGGCTGACAAACACATTCTTGGAAGATTGAAGACGGCTATGGATCGCGTGACAGAGTATCGTGGGTTCGATATCCATGTCGATCTCCATATGACATCTACGGACATGTTTGACGTCTGGTTCCAGATTGAAGGACCTATGCGTCCCCCGGGCGTCGCAGCGATTGGCAAGCGAATCAAGGTCTTTGGCGGGCCTTACACCAAACGTTGGGCTTACCTCGTGGCGGAACTGGCTGGGCGGGCTGCCGTGGACGTTGTTCTTGGGCCGGATGAATGAGAGGCGGCCCAGGTGGAGGTCGGATATGCAAAGACGCGTCACGATTGGCGAGTATCATGTGTTGATCGAAGCCGAGCAACACTTAGGTCCCACCCGGTTGGCAGGCGCGCTTGACTACGTAGTACGCTACTCGATCACTCGGGCGGATTGCCGGCCCATCAGAAGCGATCTGCACAGCGTACATTCCTACGATCTCATTGACGGCACCGACTACTTTCACAGCGTCAATGCGGCGCTTGACTATGGCGAGGCAAAGGCTCGCGATGACATTGCCACCTTGTCGGCAAAGTAAATCGAATACACTCCGGCATATCCGCGTGTGCTCGGTGCTTCGATTCATCCATGCAGATGGTATAACGCCGGCGCCGGCCAGCTTGGTAAGCATGTACTCTTCATTCGACTGAGGTACCACCGGCCGGCCTGACTCTTAGCGCACGTTGCGGTAGTCGGTAATCCAGTCGGCGATCGACCCGCTGCCGCGGTGGCGGGCGTTTCCAGTCCGAGTTCCGCTTCGCGCGCCCAGGCTTGTGCCGCTGCCTTGGTGCGAAAGGTTTTTGATATACTCCGGCCCTGCTTCCGGATCTGGGCGCGCCAGCGTTCCACGATCTTGAGGATCGACGCCATAAGGCCTGTCTCCCTGTAGCAAATCTGTAGCACGCGGTGCGTGAGCCAGGATGCTATGAGGTGACATGGAATGACAGTTGTGACGTCGGTCTCATACCCGGAAACCCGCGCCGGATAAGGCAAAGCCGCTTCCGGTAAGGGTTCCTGGTCAATGGGAAGAATCTATCCCCTCGCCGTAGTTCAATGGATAGAACGAGCGCCTCCTAAGCGCTAGATACAGGTTCGATTCCTGTCGGCGGGACCACCGATCCATTTGGCATCGGTCTGCCAAGATCCTTCCTCCCGCATCATTCCAGGGTTTTCAGCGGCATTATCGCCTGCCGTATCTCATGCTCCGCTGTTGCAAATCCGCCTTGTCGGACAAAATCCGATACCGACCAGGGGGCCGACTGCAGATACTCACTGCGTCAGCTTTGGAGCAGCCATGTCGGACGTTCACGTTTTGCGGATCGAGGGACTTCAGTGGGTGGTGGAACGCGCGTGCGGCAGCGAGGGCCGTCTGCTCTTCCCCAACCGGGAAGCGGCCATCGCGGCCGGCACGGCGAAGGCTGAGGAAGACCGCGTTGACCTGATCGTCCACACGCGCGATGGCCGCGTCGGCCGGCGCATCTCCTTTGGCAAGGACAAGGTCCGAATGCACCCATCATGCGCTCGTCCGCGCGAATGATTCGCGTTGCTCGCGCCAGGCGCGGCCTTCCCGCGTTTCAGTGCGCGCTGGTCTTGGAAAACAGCTGGATCACCGCCACCCCGGCAATGATCAGCCCGATCCCGACACAGGCTGCCAGGTCCGGCACCTGCCGGTACAACACCACCGCGATCAGCGATACCAGCACGATTCCCGCGCCGCTCCAGATGGCATAGGCGATGCCGACCGGGACGGTGCGCATCACCAGCATCAGCAGATAGAAGGCGGCGACGTAGCCGGTGACCACCAGCACGCTGGGCAGCAATCGGGTAAAGCCCTGCGAGGCTTTCAGGCTGCTGGTGGCGATGACCTCGGCGACGATGGCGAGGGCGAGAAGCAGATATCCGTTCATGGCAATGCAGAAGAGGCTGGCCGGCAATGGGCCTGAGCCGGCATCTTAGCGTCCCGCGCATGTTGCGCCAAAGCCGCGTCCCTCCCATGCGGTGGTTGTGCGCGGCGGCAAGGGCGGGGTTGAATGTGACGCTCAGAACTACAACAAGCGCGTCCACGCTGGCCTGCGGCAACAGGGTCGCCCAGACAGTCGCGGTAGTTTTGCCAGACCAGGCCGGCACGAGACGCGATGCCGGCGGCGGCCACGGGATAGGGGAGCGGTATGCAGCACACTGGCATCGACGGCGCGGCCATGCCGGCATCGTCGGCAACATCGGGGTCGGGGGACACGGCCATCGCGCCGGACGCCAATCCATGGCAGGACACCATTGCGGCGGCGGACCACGCGCTGGAAGAGGCCGCGCGCATCCAGCGCGGCGTGCAGCACAACCTGAAGCTGATGCATGACGTGCGGGCGCTGCGTGAAGAGCTGCGCAAGGCCCATGCGGAGATCGACCGCTACCGCGGCATGCATGCGCGGGTGCTGGTGGGCATGCGCCAGCTCGAGGAAGAGCACGCCAGCGCGATAAGCCGGCTGCATGCCGACAACGAGATGCTGCGGGTGCGGCACCGGGTTTACCGGCTGCTGGGCGAGCACTACGCGCGCGTGGCGCTGCGGCTGGATCCGCAGACCTTTGCCGATGACCGCGACCGCGTGTTGCAGCACATCCTGTTCCAGCGCCGCAAGGGTGTGCCGCCCGAAGAGATCGGCCTGTCCGACCTGGCTTTCCTGCTGCTGTAGTTTCCGCGCCGGACCTGCCTTCAGGCTGCCCGGGGGCGCAGCACGTGGTAGGCGAGCATGCCGCCCACCACGCCCCAGAACGCCGAGCCGATGCCGGCCAGGGTCATGCCCGAGGCGGTGATCATGAAGGTCAGCAGGGCGGCTTCGCGCTCGGCCGGGGTTTGCATGGCGACGGTCAGCCCGTTGGCGATCGAGCCCATCAGCGCGAACGCGGTCACGCCGACCACCAGCGCCTGCGGGAAGGCGGCGAACAGCGCGGCAATGCTGGCGGCCAGCGTGCCCGCGACCAGGTAGCCGACGCCGCAGACCACGGCCGCGGTATAGCGGCGGTGGCGGTCGGGATCGGCCTGCGGGCCGGTGCAGATTGCGGCGGTGATGGCCGCCAGGTTGATGCCGTGCGAGCCGAACGGCGCCAGCGCGGCCGAGGCCAGCCCGGTGACGGTGATCAGGCGCGAGGCCGGCACGTGGTAGCCATCGGCCTGCAGCACCGCCAGCCCGGGGATGTTCTGCGACGCCAGCGCGACGATGAACAGGGGTATCGCCAGGCTGACGAAGGCCGGCATCGAGAACGCCGGCGTGGTCCACACCGGCACGGCAAGTTCCAGCCGCACGCCGGAGAAATCGAGCTGCCCGAGCACCCCTGCCACCACCACGCCGGCCAGCAGCACCCCCGGCACCGCATAGGCCGGCCACAGCCGCCGCCCCAGCAGGAAGGCGGCGAACATCGCCAGCAGCAGCACGGTCTGGTGCTGCGCCTGCACGAACACGTCCACGCTGATGCGGAACAGGATGCCGGCCAGCAGCGCCGAGGCAATGCTGGCCGGCAGGGCGCGCATCAGCCTGTCGAACCAGCCGGTCATGCCGGCCGCGGCCATCAGCAGCGCGGCCAGCAGGAAGGCGCCGATCGCCTCGGCATACGGCACGCCGGGCAGGCTGGCGATGAGCAGCGCCGCGCCGGGCGTGGACCACGCCACCACGATGGGCACGCGCAACGCCAGCGACAGGCCGATGGTGGTGATCCCCATGCCGATCGACAGCGCCCAGATCCACGACGAGATCTGCGCGTCGGTCAGGTGGGCCGCGTGTCCCGACTGGATCATCAGCACCAGCGAACTGGTGTAGCCGGTGAGCGTCGCGACCAGCCCGGCGACAAGCGCCGACACGGACAGGTCGGAAAGTTTGAGGGAGGCGGTGGTCATGGGACGGGCAGCTGGCACTTGGGTACGGCCGCCATCTTCGCACGAGTGCCTTGGCCGTACCAATTTGGCCCGGTTCGCCGCGGCCGCGGCGCGGCAGCTGCCGTTGACGGGGCTTTCCCTTACGGACTTGTCCGACTGGAGCGGGGCGTGGGCGATTGTTATGCTGGTTCCGTGCCTTGCGAGCAGGGCACCGAGGAGAGACTCTTGGGCCCGCAGTGCGCGGGCCCTTCTTTTTTGCCCGGCCGGCTCCCGCTGCCGGTCGTCTACAATGCGGGCTGCCGCCGGGCGCGCCCGTGCCGCCGGCCCGTCCCTTCTTTCCTCGCTGTCTCGCCTTCCTTCCCATGGCCCTGTTTTCCATCACCGACGCCCAGCTTGCCTTCGGGCACGTGGCCCTGCTCGATCACACCGACTTTGCGCTGGAGGCCGGCGAGCGCGTGGGGCTGATCGGGCGCAACGGTTCGGGTAAATCCTCGCTGCTGAAGATCGTGGCCGGGCTGTCGGCGCCGGATGACGGACTGATCGCCCGCCAGAGCGGCGTGACCAGCGCCTACGTGCCGCAGGAGCCGCAGTTCGAGCCGGGCATCACCGTGTTCGACGCCGTCTCCCAAGGCATGGGCGACGCGCACGACTTGCTGGTGCGCTACGAGGCCGCCGCCGACCGCGTCGCCGAGCACCACGACGACGAAGCGGCGCTGGCCGAACTGCACCGGCTGCAGTCCGAGCTCGACGCCGCCGGCGCATGGCAGCTGCGCACCCGCGTGGAAACCACGCTGGCCCGGCTGGGGCTGGATTCGCACACGCGCGTCGACGCGCTCTCGGGCGGGCTGCAGAAGCGCGTCGCGCTGGCGCAGGCGCTGGTGGCCGAGCCCGACATCCTGCTGCTGGACGAGCCTACCAACCACCTCGACGTGGAGGCGATCCGCTGGCTGGAAGACCTGCTGCTGCAGTTCCGCGGCAGCGTGCTGCTGATCACCCACGACCGCGCCTTCCTTGATCGCGTGGCCACGCGCATCGTCGAGCTGGACCGCGGGCGGCTGGTGTCCTTCCCTGGCAACTTCGCCGCCTACCAGGCGCGCAAGGCGGAGATGCTGGCCGCCGAGCAGGTCGAGCAGGCCAAGTTCGACAAGCTGCTGGCGCAGGAAGAGGTGTGGATCCGCAAGGGCGTGGAAGCGCGCCGCACGCGCAGCGTGTCGCGCATCCAGCGGCTGGTGGCGATGCGCAACGAGCGCGCCGCGCGCCGCGAGGTGCAGGGCAATGTCAGGCTGGAGGTGTCGCAGGCCGACCGCTCCGGCAAGATCGTGGCCGAGCTGACGGACGTGAGCAAGGCGTATGGCGACAAGGTGGTGGTGCGGGATTTCACCGCCACCATCATGCGCGGCGACAAGGTCGGCCTGATCGGCCCCAATGGCGCGGGCAAGACCACGCTGCTGCGGCTGATCCTGGGCGAGCTGGCGCCGGACAGCGGCACGGTGCGCAACGGCAGCAATTTGCAGGTGGCGTACTTCGACCAGATGCGCACCGCGCTCGACCTGGAGAAGTCGCTGGCCGACACCATCAGCCCGGGCAGCGACTGGGTCGAGGTCAACGGCCAGCGCAAGCACGTGATGAGCTACCTGGGCGACTTCCTGTTCGCGCCTGAGCGCGCGCGCTCGCCGGTCAAGTCGCTGTCGGGCGGGGAGCGCAACCGGCTGCTGCTGGCGCGGCTGTTCGCGCGCCCGGCCAATGTGCTGGTGCTGGACGAGCCCACCAACGATCTCGACATCGACACGCTGGAGCTGCTGGAGGAGTTGCTGCAGGACTACGGCGGCACCGTGTTCCTGGTTTCGCACGACCGCGCCTTCCTCGACAACGTGGTGACCTCGACGCTGGCCGCGGAAGGCGATGGGGTCTGGCGCGAATCGGTGGGCGGGTATTCCGACTGGGTCGAGCAATCAGCGCGCAGCGCCGCGCTGCAGGCGGCGCGCAAGCCGGCGGAGCAGAAGGTGGCGGAGCCGGCCAGGGGCAAGGACACGCGCGAGGCGCGCGGGGCCAACCGGACGGTCAAGCTGTCGTACAAGGAGCAGCGCGAGCTGGATGGCCTGCCCGAGCGCATCGCCGCGCTTGAGACCGAGCAGAAGACGATCTCGGCGCAGCTGGAGGATGGGTCGCTGTATGTCAGCGATGCCGGCAAGGCGGCTTTGCTGGCGACACGGCATGATGAGATCGAGATGGAACTGCTGGAGGCGCTGGAGCGCTGGGAAGTGCTGGAGGGGAAGTCGAAGGGGGAGGGGGTATAAGGGCTTATTTGAAGCAGCGATGTCGGTTTTGGTGACATGCTCGCGGTCGTTGAGCCGCTGTGGTGCCAAATGGTGACATGCTGTTGGCTTTTGAACCGCCTGGTTCCGCCCTGCTGGGCGGGTCACTTTTTGGCCGAGCGCCAAAAAGTAACCAAAAAGCGCGTTTACTGCCCTGCGGGCGGCATGTCTTATCGTAGTGTGCGTTGGGGTTTTCGTACGGGGCTTTGCTTCCTCACATAGCTAGACTGCCTGCCGCGGTGGTGCGCGATGGTGACAGGGGCGTTGAAGTGTGGGTTGAACGAGCCCAGAGCGCGGAGTGGCCCCTGCTGCTGGCCTTGTCGTAGGAACGCCTACGGCTGCGCTGCGCGCTGGCCCAAAACGGCAAGACTGCCTCACTGGTCGCGCGCCGCAATCGCCAAGCGAGCGCAGGGATGCATCCCGTGCCAGAGCCCACGCGCTGCGATACTGTCCGCGCGCAGCGCAGCCGAAGGCGTCCCGGCGTTGACGCCTGCAGCAGGCGGCCTACGCCCTGCATGGGGATCGTTCAATAGTGGGTCGACGTAGGCACTATCCCAGACTCACCTGGCGTAGCAGGTTCGAACCACCAGCCACATCGAACGGAAATCACCGCCGCGCGAACCAGCAACGCCGCCAAATTGATAGCCAGCCGCTTAGGCGACGCGTTTTTTGGTCACTTTTTGGCGCTCGGCCAAAAAGTGACCCGCCCAGGAGGGCGGAACCACGCGGTTCAAGCGCCGACAGCATGTCACCAACAGCGACAAAACCGCCGACACTACCCCTCACCCACACCAAGCCAACACCATATTCGTCAGATCCACCACAAACCCCGGCCGCAGATACCCCACGAACCCAAGCGCCAGCACCCCGGCCAGCAACGCCAGCCCGGCTGCCTTCGCCATGCGCGCCTGGGTCGTGCTCGTCATGCCGCCGCCGGCTGCGCCCGCACCAGCGCTTGCTCGCGGATCGGCAGGTTGACCAGCGCGGCCACCAGGCCCAGTGCGATCGCGATCAGCCACACCGTGTTGTATCCGCCGGTGCGGTCATAGAGGTAGCCGCCCAGCCACGCGCCGAGGAAACTGCCGATCTGGTGCGAGAAGAACACCACGCCCGACAGCATCGACAGGTATTTCACACCGAACACCTGCGCGATGATGCCGTTGGTCAGCGGCACCGTCGACAGCCACAGGAAGCCCATCACCGCCGCGAACACCCAGGTGCTGGCCACCGTCAGGGGCAGCAGCAGGTAGGCGGCGATCACCACCGAGCGCGCCAGGTAGATAGACGCCAGCAGGTAGCGCTTGGGCAGGCGCTGGCCCATCGCGCCGGCGGTATAGGTGCCGAAGACATTGAACAGCCCGATCAGCGCCAGCGCCACCACTGCCACCTTCGGATCGGTCAGCCCTTGGTCCTTCAGGTACGGCGCCAGGTGCACGCCGATAAAGACCACCTGGAAGCCGCACACGAAGTAGCCCAGCGTCAGCAGCTGGAAGTTGCGGTTGCCGAAGGCTTCATGGATGGCCTGGCCGATGGTCTGGTGGTGGCCTCCGGTGTGGGCGGCTTCGCGCGGCTCGCGCAGGGTCAGCGCCAGCGGCAGCATCACGCAGGCCATCAGCGCCATCACGTACAGCGCGTTCTGCCAGCCCAGGCCGGAGATCAGCCCCTGCTCAACCGGGATCATCAGGAACTGGCCGAACGAGCCCGCCGCGGCGGCAATGCCCATGGCCCAGACCCGCTTTTCCGGGCTGGCCACGCGGCCGATCACACCGTAGACGATGCTGTAGGTGGTGCCGGACTGGGCGATGCCGATCATCACCCCGGCGCCGGTGGCGAAGGCGGTGCCGCTGGTCGCCAGCGCCATCACCACCAGCCCGGCCACATACAGCGCCACGCCCACCAGCATGATGCGCAGCGCACCGAACTTGTCGGCCAGGGCCCCGGCGAACGGCTGGCTGGCGCCCCACATCAGGTTCTGCAGCGCCAGCGCAAAGGCAAAGGTCTCGCGGTTCCAGCCGTGCGACTGCGTGATCGGCAGGTTGAACAGGCCGAAGCCGTGCCGGATGCCCATCGAAAGCGTGACCAGCAAGCCACCGCACACAAGCACGGTGGTCAGGGAGAGTTGTCGGTTCTGCATGTCTTGGCTCGGTGTGCGGCGGCCGCGCCGGGTGAGGCGGCGCCGACAGGGATTGTCTGTGCTTGTTGTTTTACCGCGCCGGAACGGCAATCAGGCTTGCCGGGGCCGGGTGGTGGGGAGTTTACTCCGCCTCGGGAAAACGCGTACGGCGCCGCCCGCACCCGCGGCGCCCCGGCAAAAAGTGCCGGTGGCCCGGCAAGCCGGACCGGCGCAGGTCGTGGGGCACGCGCGTTTTTTCTGCGGGATTGGCGTCGCGCGCTTCCATTACAATGCAGTGCCCGGTGCCACGGCGCGTGCACAGTTGTGCGCCTCGCGGCAGCCGGACCATCACTTTCGTAGCGACTCCATGGCGAGCAAAACCAGTCAGTACAGCGAATCTTCCATCCGGGTCCTGAAGGGCCTGGAGCCGGTCAAGCAGCGCCCCGGCATGTACACCCGGACCGACAACCCCCTGCATATCGTGCAGGAGGTGATCGACAATGCCTCCGACGAGGCCCTCGGCGGCCATGGCTCCGAGATCCTGGTGACCCTGCATCGCGACGGCAGCCTGAGCGTGGAGGACGACGGCCGCGGCATCCCGGTGGGCATTCACCCGGAAGAGGGCGTGCCCGTGGTCGAGATCGTCTTTACCCGGCTGCATGCCGGCGGCAAGTTCGACAAGGGCAAGGGCGGCGCCTATGCCTTTTCGGGTGGCCTGCACGGCGTGGGCGTGTCGGTGACCAATGCCTTGTCGACGCAGCTGGACGTGACCGTGTGGCGCGACGGCATGTGCTCGACGCTGACCTTCTCCGGCGGCGACGTGACCGTGCCGCTGGCCTCGCGCAAGCTCGAGCGCGGCGAGAAAAAGAATGGCACGCGCGTGCAGGTGTGGCCGGACGCGAAATATTTCGATTCGGCCGCGATCCCGCTGGCCGAGCTGCAGCGCCTGCTGCGCAGCAAGGCCGTGCTGCTGCCGGGCGTCAAGGTCACGCTGGTGACCGAAAAGACCGGCGAGCGCCAGACCTGGCAGTACGACCAGGGCCTGAAGGGCTACCTGGTCGAGGCGCTGGCCCAGGGCAGCGGCGCCGAACTGGTGATCCCGATGTTCGAGGGCGAGCACTTTGCCGACCCCGACGCCAATCCCGGCGAGGAAGGCTTTGCCGACGGCGAGGGCGCCTCGTGGGTGGTGGCCTGGACCGAGGACGGCGCGCCGGTGCGCGAGTCCTACGTCAACCTGATCCCCACGCCGGCCGGCGGCACGCACGAGTCCGGCCTGCGCGAAGGCCTGTTCCAGGCGGTCAAGAGCTTTATCGAGATGCACGCGCTGCAGCCCAAGGGCGTCAAGCTGATGAGCGAGGACGTGTTCGCGCGCGCCTCGTTCGTGCTGTCGGCCAAGGTGCTGGACCCGCAGTTCCAGGGCCAGATCAAGGAGCGCCTGAACAGCCGCGACGCGGTGCGGCTGGTCTCCACCTTCAGCCGCCCGGCGCTGGAGCTGTGGCTGAACCACCATGTCGAGTACGGCAAGAAGCTGGCCGAACTGGTGATCCGCCAGGCCCAGGCGCGCACGCGCGCGGCGCAGAAGGTCGAGAAGAAGAAGGGCTCGGGCGTGGCCGTGCTGCCCGGCAAGCTGACCGACTGCGAGTCCACCGACGTGACCCGCAACGAGCTGTTCCTGGTCGAGGGCGACTCCGCCGGCGGCTCGGCCAAGATGGGCCGCGACAAGGAATTCCAGGCCATCCTGCCGCTGCGCGGCAAGGTGCTGAACACCTGGGAGACCGAGCGCGACCGCCTTTTCGCCAACAACGAGGTGCACGACATCGCCGTGGCGATCGGCGTGGACCCGCACGGCGCCACCGACGAGCCCGACCTGTCGAACCTGCGCTACGGCAAGATCTGCATCCTGTCCGATGCCGACGTCGACGGCGCGCATATCCAGGTGCTGCTGCTGACGCTGTTCTTCCGGCATTTCCCCAAGCTGATCGAGACCGGCAACGTCTATGTGGCGCGTCCGCCGCTGTTCCGCGTCGATGCTCCCGCGCGCGGCAAGAAGCCGGCGCAGAAGCTGTACGCGCTGGACGAGGGCGAGCTCGAAGCGATCCAGGACAAGCTGCTCAAGGACGGCGTCAAGGAAAACTCGTGGCAGATCTCGCGCTTCAAGGGCCTGGGCGAGATGAGCGCCGAGCAGCTGTGGGAAACCACCATGAACCCCGACACGCGGCGCTTGCTGCCCGTGATGCTGGGCGAATACGACCTGCCGCAGACCGTCGAGATGATGAACATGCTGATGGGCAAGGGCGAGGCCGCCCAGCGCCGCAGCTGGCTGGAAGAGAAGGGCAACGAGGTCGAGGCCGATATCTGAGGCGGGGCGCCGCCGGCGCGGGCGCGCCGGTGCCAGCCAGGCCCGATTGGCGCATAATGCCCGCTCCGGTCCGCCTCCTCTGGAACGCACGATGAAGACGAGAACCCACGGCAATCCCTGGCGCAAGGCAACCGCAGTCCTGCTGGCGCTGGCCGGTCTCGCCTGCGTGCCGGCTGCGCATGCCGAGCTGTGGGGCTTTATCGATGCCGACGGCGTGGCGCACTTCGCCGACCAGAAGCTGGATGCGCGCTACAAGCTGTTCATGAAGGACGGCGGCAGGCTCGACACCGGGCGCCTGGCCGCGCGGCAGGCGCAGGCGGCGCGCGGCGACATCGACCTCGAGCAGCACAAGCTGTACCGCTACGTCCTCAACCATCCCAATATCAAGACCGTCGAGCCGCTGATCCACCAGATCGCCGGCAAGCAGGATGTCGATCCCGCGCTGGTCAAGGCGGTGATGGCGGTGGAGTCCGGCTTCAACCCGGCGGCGGTGTCGCCCAAGGGCGCGATCGGCCTGATGCAGGTGATTCCCGACACCGGCGCGCGCTTTGGCGTCAGCGCCGATGCGCGCCGCACCATCGAGCAGAAGCTGGCCGATCCGCGCACCAACATCACCGCCGGGGTGCGCTACCTGAGCTGGCTGATGCAGCAGTTCCCCAACAACCTCGAGCTGGTGCTGGCGGCGTACAACGCCGGCGAGGGCGCGGTGCAGCGCTACAACAACCGCATCCCGCCGTATCCGGAGACGCGGCAGTATGTCAGCACCGTGCTGCAGTTCTACCGGCTGTACCAGCCGCAGCAGGGCGTGGTGCTCAAGCACGCCAGCGCCGGCGCCGGCCCGGGCGATGGCAGCGGCCCGCGCGTGAAGATGGTGATCGGCGCGCGCCGGCCCATGCCCTGACCGGCACCCAAGAATCACAAGCAACCGGTGCGCCGGCCGTTGAGGTCCGACGCGTGGCGCGCCGAATCCTTGCCTATCCATGGAACAACAAGACATCACGTTTCAACCTGAAGAGCCTGCCGATTCGCTGACGCTGGCCCGCTACGCCGAGCGCGCCTACCTGGACTACGCCGTCAGCGTGGTCAAGGGCCGCGCGCTGCCCGAGGTGGCCGACGGCCAGAAGCCGGTGCAGCGGCGCATCCTGTTCGCGATGCACGAGATGGGACTGCGCGCCGACGCCAAGCCGGTCAAGTCCGCGCGCGTGGTCGGCGACGTGCTGGGCAAGTTCCACCCGCACGGCGACCAGTCCGCCTATGACGCGCTGGTGCGGCTGGCGCAGGATTTCTCGCTGCGCTATCCGCTGATCGACGGCCAGGGCAACTTCGGCTCGCGCGACGGCGACGGCGCCGCGGCGATGCGCTACACCGAAGCGCGCCTGACGCCGATCTCGCGGCTGCTGCTCGACGAGATCGACGAAGGCACGGTCGATTTCATCCCCAACTACGACGGCTCGATGCAGGAGCCCAGGCTGCTGCCGGCGCGGCTGCCGTTCGTGCTGCTCAACGGCGCCTCGGGCATCGCGGTGGGCATGGCCACCGAGATCCCGCCGCACAACCTGCGCGAGGTCGCCGGCGCCACCGTGGCGATGATCCGCAACCCGAATATCTCGCTGGCCGAGCTGCTGGCGCTGATGCCGGGGCCGGACTATCCCGGCGGCGGCCAGATCATCTCGCCGGCGGCGGACATTGCCCAGATCTACGAGAACGGCCGCGGCAGCCTGAAGGTGCGCGCGCGCTGGACCATCGAGGAAATGGCGCGCGGCCAGTGGCAGCTGGTGGTGACCGAGCTGCCGCCGAACACCTCGGCGCAGAAAGTGCTGGAAGAGATCGAGGAAATCACCAATCCCAAGATCAAGACCGGCAAGAAGGCGCTGACGCCGGACCAGCAGCAGCTCAAGGCCACCGTGCTGGCGGTGCTGGATGCGGTGCGCGACGAGTCCGGCAAGGACGCGCCGGTGCGGCTGGTGTTCGAGCCCAAGAGCAAGAACATCGACCAGCAGGAGTTTATCCAGACCCTGCTGGCGCATACCAGCCTGGAATCCGGCGCGCCGATCAACCTGGTGATGATCGGCACCGACGGCCGTCCGCGCCAGAAGGGCCTGCGCGAGATCCTGGCCGAGTGGATCGCGTTCCGCTTCGACACCGTCACGCGCCGCACGCGCCATCGCCTGGGCAAGGTCGAGGACCGCATCCACATCCTCGAAGGCCGGATGCTGGTGCTGCTCAATATCGACGAGGTGATCCGCATCATCCGCGAGAGCGACGAGCCCAAGCCCGCACTGATCGAGGCCTTCGGCCTGAGCGACCGCCAGGCCGAGGATATCCTGGAAATCCGGCTGCGCCAGCTGGCGCGCCTGGAAGCGATCCGGATCGAAAAGGAACTGAAGGACCTGCGCGAAGAGCAGGCCGACCTGGACGTGCTGCTCAAGTCCGAGACCATGATGCGCCGTCGCATCATCAAGGAGATCGAGACCGACGCCAAGCAGTACAGCCCGGAAGACAAGGACCCGCGCCGCACGCTGATCCAGGAAGAGCGCCGCGCCGCGGCCGAGGTGCGCGTGATCGACGAGCCGGTGACGGTGATCATGTCGCAGAAGGGCTGGGTGCGCACGCGCCAGGGCCATGGCCACGACCCGCAGCAGTTCACCTTCAAGGCGGGCGATGCACTGTACAACACCTTCGACTGCCGTACCGTCGACGTGCTGCTGGTGTTCGGCACCAACGGCCGGGTCTATTCCGTGCCGGTCTCCAGCCTGCCGGGCGGGCGCGGCGACGGGGTGCCCATCACCACGCTGATCGAGCTGCAGTCCGGCAGCCAGGTGGCGCACACCTTTGCCGGCAGCGCCAGCCAGCGCGTGCTGATCGCCACCGCGAGCGGCAACGGCTTCCAGACCACGGTGGGCGACATGACCGGCCGGCAGAAGGGCGGCAAGTCGTTCCTGACGCTGGACGACGGCGATGCCCCGCTGCCGCCGGCGCCGATCGGCGCCGAGGCCACGCACGCTGCCTGCCTGTCCGGCAACGGCCGCCTGCTGCTGGTGGCGCTGGATGAAGTCAAGGTGCTGTCCGCCGGCGGCCGCGGCGTGATCCTGATGGAGCTGGAACCCAGGGAGAAGCTGCTGCAGGCGGTCGCCGTGGGCGCGCCGGGACTGGTGCTGTCCGGCGCGGGCCGCGGCGGCAAGCCGTCGTCGCAGAAGCTGGCCGGGCAGTCGCTGCTGCCGTACGTGGGCAAGCGCGCGCGCAAGGGCAAGCAGCTCGAGGCGAAGCTGAAGGATCCGAGGATCGATCCGGTACGGGTGGAGCCGCCGGGCAACGGCAACTGAGTTCGCCGGAGCCAGTGTTTGCTCCCCTCTCCCGCAAGCGGGAGAGGGGAACAAACAGCGGGATCAATCCACCCCCACAAATCCCCCCGTCTGATGCGCCCACAATCGCGCATACAGCCCCCCATGCGCGAGCAACTCCGCGTGCGTTCCGCTCTCCACGATATGCCCGTTGTCCAGCACCACCAGCCGGTCCATGCGCGCGATCGTCGACAGCCGGTGCGCGATGGCAATCACTGTCTTGCCTTGCATCAGCGTTTCCAGGCTGTCCTGGATCGCCGCTTCCACTTCCGAATCCAGCGCCGAGGTCGCTTCGTCCAGGATCAGGATCGGCGCGTTCTTCAGCAGCACCCGCGCGATTGCGATGCGCTGTCGCTGTCCGCCTGACAGCTTCACGCCGCGCTCGCCCACCTGGGCCTCCAGCCCGGTATTGCCGTGGGCATCGACCAGGTTGGGAATGAACTCGTCGGCGCGGGCGCGGTGCAGCGCTTCGGCCAGCTCGGCCTCGGTGCTGGAGGGTTTGCCGTACAGCAGGTTCTCGCGGATCGAGCGGTGCAGCAGCGAGGTGTCCTGCGTGACCATGCCGATCTGCGCGCGCAGGCTTTCCTGCGTGACCGTGGCGATGTCCTGGCCATCGATCAGGATGCGGCCGCTCTCCACGTCATAGAGTCGCAGCAGCAGGTTGACCAGCGTCGACTTGCCCGCGCCCGAAGGGCCGACCAGGCCGATCTTCTCGCCCGGCCGCACCGTCAGGTTGACGCCCTCGATCACGCCCGAGCCCTTGCCGTAGTGGAACCCCACCTGCTCGAAGCGGACTTCGCCGCGCGTGACGCGCAGCGGCTGCGCGTTGGCGCGGTCGGTGACCTGGCGCGGCACCGCGATGGTCTTCATGCCGTCCTGCACCTGCCCGACGTTCTCGAAGATGCCGTTGACCACCCACATGATCCAGCCCGACATATTGTTGATGCGGATCACCAGCCCGGTGGTGAGCGCGATCGCGCCGGTGGTGACATGGCCGGTGCTCCACAGCCATACCGCCAGCCCGGTGGTGCCGGCGATCAGCGCGCCGTTCATCGCGGTGATGGTGACGTCCATGCCGCTGACCATGCGCCCGGCCTGCCGCGTCTTCTCGGTCTGCTCGGCCATGGCGTCGCGCGCGTAGTCCTCTTCCTGCCGGGTATGGGCGAACAGCTTGAGCGTGGTGATATTGGTATAGCCGTCGACGATGCGCCCCATCAGCCGCGAGCGCGATTCGGTGGCAACCACCGAGCGCTGCTTTACGCGCGGCACGAAGTACAGCAGCGCGGCCACGTAGCAGACGATCCACAGCAGCAGCGGGATCATCAGGCGCCAGTCGGCCTGCGCGAACAGCACCAGCGAACTGACCGCGTAGATCGCCACGTGCCACAGCGCGTCCACCGCCTGCACCGCGGAGTCGCGCAGCGAAAAGCCGGTCTGCATGATGCGCTGGGCGATGCGCCCGGCAAAGTCGTTCTGGAAGAACGACAGGCTCTGCTTGAGCACGTAGCGGTGGTTCTGCCAGCGGATCAGGTTGGACAGGCTGGGGCTGATCACCTGGTGCACCAGCACGTCGTGCAGGCCGAAGAAGATGGGGCGCAGCAGCACCGCCACCACCGCCATCCACACCAGTTCGTTGCGGTGCCGGCTGAAGAACTCGGCGCCGGGCGTGGTCTGCGCCATGTCGACCAGCCGGCCGAGGAAGCTGAACAGCGCCACCTCGATCAGCGCGCCGACCAGGCCCACCAGCAACAGCAGCACGAACACGCCCCAGACCTCGCGCAGGTACCACGTGTAGAAGCGCAGCACCTGGCCCGGCGGCTCGCGGTCGGGCATATGGCGGAAGGGGTCGATCAGTCTTTCCAGGCGACGCAACATGGCGGGGTTCCCGTTGTGTGCCACGGCACGCCCGCTCGTCCTGGTGGGATGCCGGGCGCTTGCGGCGGATCAGACGCAACATGATACGCGCCTTGCCCAACGGAAAAGCCCCGCCTGGGGCGGGGCCTTTTCCGGAACGCCATGGGGATACCGCTGCCGCGGGCAGCGGCGTCAGCTGCGTCAGGGGTGGTGGATCACCATATGCGTGAACGGCGGCACGTAGGCCTGCAGCGTCACGAACAGGCCCACCAGGATCGCCAGCACGATCGAATGGAAGAACACGTAGCGCAGGATGTCGCCCTCGTGGCCGTACCACTTGGTCGCGGTCGACGCCACCACGATCGACTGCGCGTCGATCATCTTGCCCATCACGCCGCCCGAGCTGTTGGCCGACGCCATCAGCACCGGCGACAGGCCCAGCTGCTCGGCGGTGGTCTTCTGCAGGCCGCCGAACAGCACGTTCGAGGCCGTGTCCGAGCCGGTCAGCGCCACGCCCAGCCAGCCCAGCATGGTGCCGAACAGCGGGTAGAACACACCGGTGTGGGCAAAGGCCAGGCCCAGCGTGGCATCGAGGCCCGAGTAGCGGGTCAGGTAGCCGACGCCGAACATCGCGCAGATGGTCAGCAGCGAGTAGCGCACCAGCTTGATGGTTTCCCAGTACTCCCTGAACAACCGCGGCACCGAGTAGCCCATCAGCAGGCCGCCGGCGATGGCCGAGACGAAGATGCCGGTGCCGGCCATCGACAGCACGTTGAAGTTGAACACCGCGCCTTCGATGACTTCCTTCGGCACCACCGGCGGCACCTTGACGATGGCCTTGTCCAGGCCCGGCACCGGGAATTTCCAGGCCCACAGGCTATCCATCAGCTTTTTGAATTCGGGGATGCCCCAGACGAACACAAACACCGTCAGGATCACCCACGGCATCCAGGCCTTGGCCACCGAGATCCCGGCCGAGGCGGCGCTGGCGCGGGCGTCGGCTGCCAGCGCTTCGGGGTGGTCGACCTTGGAGTCGTCGTGGCGGCCCAGGATCTTGGTCGAAGTCCAGATTTCCTTCGGATGCCAGATCTTCAGGAACAGCGTCAGCGCGCCCATCGACACCAGCGCGGCGATCACGTCCACCAGCCACGGGCCGTGGAAGTTCGACACCAGGTATTGCGGGATGGCGAAGCTCACGCCCGCCACCAGGATCGCCGGCCAGATCGCGAGCATGCCGCGGAAGCCGGCAAAGGCCCAGATCAGCCAGAACGGCACGAGCACCGAGAAGAACGGCAGCTGCCGGCCGATCATGGCCGACAGGTCGAGCAGGTCCAGCCCGGTCACGGACGCCAGCCCGATGATCGGCGCGCCCAGCGCGCCGTACGCCACCGGCGCGGTGTTGGCGATCAGCGCCAGGCCCGAGGCCGCCAGTGGCGAGAAGCCCAGCCCGATCAGGATGGCGCCGGTCACGGCCACCGGCGTGCCGAAGCCGGCCGCGCCCTCGAAGAACGCGCCGAAGCTGAACGCCACCAGCAGCAGCTGCAGGCGGCGGTCTTCGGTGATGCCGGAGATCGAGTTCTGCAAGACCTTGAACGATCCGTTCAGCGTGGTGAGCCGGTGCAGGAAGATGATGTTCAGCACGATCCAGCCGATCGGGAACAGTCCTGACACAATGCCCAGCCCCGCCGCCTTGCCCGCCATTGCCGCCGGCATGCCGAACACGGTCGAGGCAACCACGATGCCGATCACCAGCGCCAGGCCCGCCGCCAGGTGCGCCTGCATATGAAAGAAAGCCAGCGCTGCCAGCAGCACGGCGACGGGAATGCCCGCGGCAATGGTCGACAGCGCCATATTGCCTAGCGGGTCATAGACTTGACTCCACACGATCGAAATCCTCCTCTGGTTTGGCTCGGGCGCCCGGGCGATCTGCGTGCCCTGGAACTCCCGCATGCGCTTTGCACCGGCGTGCGTTATCCGCCGCGCCGGCAAAGAACAAGGATTTTAAAAACGGCCTTGCCGGCGCCCGCCGTACATCGCGTCATGAACGCGATGAGCCACATTCAGGGATCAGGGTTTGTCCGGAGAGCATGGCGGTGCACATGGGGCCCTTGCGGCACACCCGGCCAGAGTACTCTAAACGGCGCCCGTTGCAAAAGTATGCAAGCCAGCCGCGCGCCGCATGACCCGCCCTGGCGACGTTTCCGGCCGGCTGGCGCGGGCGCGGCCATGGCGCCATACTGGCGGGCAGCGCGCCGGCACGCCGCGGGCGCCATCACTCTTCAGGCGAGGTTTCCCCATGACTGAATTCCTTCCGCCGTGGCCGTTGCTGACAGCCTTCGTGGTGGCCAGCCTGGCGCTGGCGATCACGCCGGGCCCGGCCGTGGTCTATATCGTCACGCGCACGCTGGCGCAGGGCCGGCAGGCCGGGCTGGCCTCGATCGGCGCGGTGGCGCTGGGCAACCTGGGCAATGCTATCGGCGCCTCGCTGGGGCTGGCGGTGCTGTTCTCGGTCTCGGCGCTGGCGTTCACGGTGGTCAAGTACGCCGGCGCGGCCTACCTGATCTGGCTGGGCCTGCGCGCGCTGCGTGGCGCGGGCACCAGCGCCGCCGGCGGCGCCCCGGAAGAGTCGCCGCGCAGCCTGCGCCAGGTGGTGCGCGATGGCTTCGTGGTGGCGCTGCTCAACCCCAAGACCGCGATCTTCTTCGCGGCCTTCCTGCCGCAGTTCATGAACCCGGAGGGTTCGGCACTGGCGCAGAGCCTGGCGCTGGGCGTTGCCTTCGTGCTGATCGCCGCGACCACCGACGCCTGCTACGTGATGGCCGCCGCCGCGGTCATGCCGGCGCTGCGCCGCGCCGGCCGGGCGCGCGCAATGGGCCGCTACCTGACCGGCGCGGCCTTTATCGGGCTGGGGATCTTCACGGCGGCGTCGGGCTCGCGCGCGCCGAAGTAGCAGGGCGGGTGAAAAAACTGCCGCGGCTCAGCGCAGCGGCAGTTCCAGGATGCCGCCCGCGGCGGGGCGGGCGCGCAGGGCGTTGAGCCAGCGCTGGAGCTCGGGGCGCGGCTGGTGCCGGCGCGGCAGCCCCATCCAGCGGTGCGCGGCGCAGGCCAGCGAGATGTCGGCCATGGTGAAGCGGTCGCCGCCGATGAATTCGCGCCCGACCAGCGCCTGGTCCAGCAGCGCGGCGAGCGGCTCGGTGCGCTCGCACGAGGCCTCGATGGCGGCCGCATCGCGCTCGGCTTCGGGCTTGCGCACCAGGTTCAGGAACGCCGTCACCATCGCCGGGCTGAAGGCGGTGGTCTGCCAGTCCATCCAGCGGTCGGCCGAGGCGCGCGCCTTCACGTCCTCGGGCCACAGCGTGCCCTCGCCGTAGCGCGCGCACAGGTAGCGCACGATCGCGTTGGATTCCCACAGCACGAAGGGCTCGCCGCCGACATCCGTGCCGCGGAAATCCTCGATCACGGGGATCTGGCGGTTAGGGTTCAGGCGCACGTAGGCCTCGGTGTCGAGGTCGCCCTTGGTCACGCCGATATCGACGCGCTCGTGGTCCAGGTGCAGCTCGCGCGCGCACCAGACTACCTTCTGCACGTTGATGGAGGAAAGCCGGCCCCAGATACGCAACATGTCGTCTCCCAAGTGAAGTGCGCCCCTTGCCGTGGCGTCAGGCCGCGCGCGGCTGCCGCGCCGCGGCAATGGCTTCGCGGAACAGCTCGCCGAGGATCGCCACGCCTTGCTCGATGCGCTCCGCCGGCACCGTGACAAAGGCCAGGCGCAGCGCGTTGCGCTTCGGGTTGTTGGCGTAGAACGGCGCGCCCGGCACGTAGGCGACGTTGCGCTTCACCGCTTCTTCCAGGATCACCATGCTGTCCAGGCCCTCGGGCAGCTCCATCCAGATGAACATGCCGCCTTCGGGCGCATTCCAGCTGACGCCCTCGGGCATGTGGCGCTTCAGCGCATCCAGCATGGTCTGGCACTGCTTGCCGTAGAGCTCGCGGATGGTCGGGATGTGGGTGTCGAGCAGGCCGTCGCGCACGGTCTCGTAGGCCACGCGCTGGGTGAAGGTGGGCGTGTGCAGGTCCGAGGCCTGCTTGGCCTGGCACAGCTTGAAATGCAGCTCGGGTGGGGCGATCACATAGCCCAGGCGCATGCCGGGGGCCAGGATCTTCGAGAACGAGCCCATGTAGATCACGCCGTCGGGGTTCATCGACAGCAGGCTCGGCAGCTGGTCGCCGGTGTAGCTGAGCGCGCCGTACGGGTCGTCCTCGACCAGCAGCACGCCCAGTTGCTGCGCGCGCGCCACCAGCGCCTGGCGGCGCTCGAGCGGCAGGCGGCGCCCGGTCGGGTTCTGGAAGTTGGGCAGGGCGTACAGGAAGCGCGCGCCGGCGGTCAGCTCGGGCGTCAGCGCCTCGGGCAGCAGGCCCTTGTCGTCGCTGGGGATCGAGACGAATTCCGGCTCGAACAGCGAGAACGCCTGCAGCGCGCCGAGGTAGCTGGGGGTTTCCACCATCACCTTGCTGCCCGGGTCGATCATCACCTTGGCGATCAGGTCCAGCGCCTGCTGCGAGCCGGTGGTGATCAGCACGCGCTCGACCGCCACGTCATGGCGCTTGGCGACGAACTCGCGCAGCGGCAGGTAGCCTTCGGTCGCGGCGTATTGCAGGGCCGCCTGCGGGTTGTCGGCGAAGACGCGGGCCGTCGCGGCTTCCATCGCCGCTACCGGGAACGAGGCCGGCGACGGCAGGCCGCCGGCGAACGAAATGACTTCCGGACGCTCGGTCACCTTCAGGATTTCGCGGATGGCCGAGCTGGTGAGTTGCTGCGCCCGGCGGGAAATGGCCCATTTCATGATGTGTCTCTAGTGGTCTGCGGTAATACTGGGGAGAGCGGCCATGGCAACGGCCGGCCGCTCAGTCAACGATAAACAGTCTGGCACCCTTGGGCGAAGACGAACGGTGCGCTTCCGCCTGGTCGGCGACCTGGTAGCTGGTGCCCGCGCCGAGCACGAACTGCCGGCCGTCTTCCAGCTCGGTATGCAGCTCGCCCTCCAGCACGAACAGGATATGGCCCTTGCTGCACCAGTGGTCGGCCAGGTAGCCGGGCGAATATTCGACCATGCGCACGCGGATGTCGCCGAACTGGCGCGTGCGCCAGATGGCCTCGCCGTGCTCGCCGGGATGGCGCGTCGGCGCGATCGCCGCCCAGTCGGTGGTGCCGAAGGGCAGGTTGTCGATCCGCATGCAGTCTTCAGCCCTGCACTTCGGCGATCAGCTCGATCTCGACGCAGGAACCCAGCGGCACCTGCGCCACGCCGAACGCGCTGCGCGCGTGCTTGCCCTTGTCGCCGAAGACTTCGGCCAGCAGCTCGGAGGCGCCGTTGGTGACCAGGTGCTGCTCGGTGAAGTCGGTGGTCGAATTGACCAGGCTCATCACCTTGACGATGCGGGTAACGCGGTTCAGGTCGCCGACGTGCGCATGCAGCGTCGCCAGCAGGTCGATGGCGACGGCGCGGGCGGCGGCCTTGCCGGTGTCGGTGTCGATGTCCTGGCCCAGCTTGCCGGTCCATACCTTGCCGTCCTTGCGCGCGATATGGCCGGACAGGAACACGGTATTGCCGGTCTGCGCGGCCATCACATAGGCGGCGGCGGGGGTGCTGACGGCCGGCAGTTCGATGCCGAGGCGGGCAAGGGTATCGTAGACCGAGGTTTGGGACATGTAGGCTCCAGTCAGTGAATGCGTCCGGGAAGGATCGGTGAGGGTTCCGGGGCAGGTGCGGATTGCTGCACGGCGGCGCGGCGGCCCAGGGCTACGACGGCAATCACAGCCACCGCGAAGGCGATGGTGGCAGCGTCGAGCGGCTCGGACAGGATCAGCGCGCCGCCCGCCAGCGTCAGGAACGGCTGCAGCAATTGTATCTGGCCGACGCGGGCCACGCCGCCTTTTGCCAGGCCGGCGTACCAGAAAAGAAAGCCCACGAACATCGAGAACACCGAAACATAGGCCATGCCGCCCCAGGCCCGCGGCGACGCCGCGGCAATCGCCGGCAGGTCGCGCAGCGTCAGCCAGGCCACCACCGGCACCAGCACCGGCAGCGATACCACCAGCGCCCAGCTGATGGTTTCCAGCCCGCCCAGCTCGCGCGACAGCTTGCCGCCCTCGGCATAGCCGAGCGCGCCCAGCAGCACCGCGCCGAACAGGAACCAGTCGGCATGCTGCAGGCCGCCGGCGCCCTGCCATACGGCAAAGCCGACCACCAGCGCGCTGCCGGCCACCGCCGACAGCCAGAACGCCGGCGACGGCCGCTCGCGTCCGAACCACGCGGCGAACACCGCGGTCGCCAGCGGCAGCAGGCCGATCACGATGGCGCCGTGGCTGGCCGGCACCTCGCGCATGGCCAGCGAAGAAAACAGCGGAAAGCCGGCCACCACGCCCAGCGCGGTCACGGCCAGCCGCGCCCATTGCCCGCCGCGCGGGCGCCGGCCCGCGCGCAGCGCGCCGCGCCAGGCCAGCAGCGCCAGCGCCAGCAGCGCGGCCAGCACGGCCCGCGCCAGCGCGACGAAGATCGGATCCAGTTCGGCCACCGCCATGCGCGTAAACGGCAGCGTCTGGCTGAAGATCGCCACGCCGGTCAGGCCCAGCAGCATGCCGCCGGAGGTCGGCACGGCAGCAGCCGGAGGTGTCGTCGATGACAAGGGGGTTTGCGGAGCGGGGCGGCTGGCGGGCATGGTTGGCCTCTGTGTTGTCAGGGGTGTCGATGGCGTGGTCAGGCAGCCGCGGGCACGCCGGGACGGGCCCCGAGCGCAATCCACAGCGCCGTCAGCGCCAGCGCCGCGCCCATGGCGCGATTGAACCAGCGCACGCGCTGGCCGTGCTGCAGCCACTGCCGCAGCGACGCGCCCACCGCGCCATAGACGCCGTTGCTGACGAAGCCCAGCACGCCGAACACGCCGCACACCAGCAGCACGCGCTGCACCGGCGACGACGCGTCCGCCATGTATGACGCCGCCACCGCCAGCGCCAGCATCCACGCCTTGATATTGGCGTACTGCAGCGCCGCCGACTGCCACACGCTGAGCGGGCGCAGCACCTGCTTTTCGGCCAGCGCCGTGCTGCGCGCGATCTTCCACGCCAGCCACAGCAGGTAGGCGACGCCGGCCGCGTGCACCGCGGCGGCCAGCGCGGGCTGGCCCAGCACCAGCGCGCCCACGCCCAGCGCGCACAGCGCCAGGATGCTGGCAAAGCCGAAGGCGACGCCGACGCAGTGCGGCAGCGTCGCGCGCAGGCCGAAGTTGGCCCCGGTCACCGCGGCGATGGTGGTGTTGGGTCCCGGGGTGAACAGGCCGACCGTCAGCAGCGTCAGCAGCGCCGCGAACTGTGCCGCGCTCAGGCCGGTGAGCAGTGCGGAAGCGGTCATGCGAACGCCACCGCCACGCGCCGGTTGGTGCGGCTTTTCTTTTCGATCCTGGTCACCACCACCGCGCCGATCTCGCCGGTGTTGGCCACGTGCGTGCCGCCGCACGGCTGGCGGTCGACGCCGGGGATCTCGATGATGCGGATGCTGGCCGTGCCCGCCGGCGGCGCGGCGCCAATGGTGCGCACCAGGTCGGGTTGCGCGGCCAGTTCCTGCGGCGTGATCAGGGTGGTGCGCACCGCGGTGTTGGCGCGGATCAGCGCGTTCAGGCGCTCGGTCAGGTCGGCCTTGTCGAGCGTGGATTCGGGCAGGTCGAAGTCGATGCGCGCGGCATCCGGCGAGATGCCGCAGCCGGTCACCGGCACCGGGATCAGCGAGCCCAGCAGGTGCAGGCAGGTGTGCAGGCGCATCAGCCGGTGGCGGCGCTCCCAGTCGATCGCCACGGTGACGCGCTCGCCGACGCGCGGCAGCGGCGCCCCGGCCGCCGGCACGTGCAGGATGCGGCGGCGGTCGTCGGCGTAGACCGTGTCGACGATGGCCACGGTGCGCCCGTCGGCCAGCGCCAGCGTGGCGGTGTCGCCCGCCTGCCCGCCGCTGCGCGCATAACACACGGTCTCGTCGAGTTCGATCCCTTCGGCGCTGGCGGCCACTACGGTGGCGGTGCAGTGGTCGAGATACGGTTCTTCGTCGAAACGCTTGCGGGTGGCGGACATCGGGGGGCTCCTTGGACTTGTTATGGGGATGGCTAGCGCAGGGTGCGGATGCCCTGCGCCGTTTCGATCTCGGCCATCAGGCCGGGCGGGCCGTCGTCCTGCTCCACCGCGAGCAGGTGGTCGGCACCCAGCCAGGCCAGCCCCTGGCGCAGCAGCTCGGCGCGCGGATGGCGCGCGCACAGCCGGCGCAGCGCCAGGTCCTGCCGCGGCAGGCTGGCGCCGGGGGCGGGGGCCACGTCCCACTGGATCAGGCTGGGCAGCGCGCCGTCGCCGGCGCTGCCGGCTTCGCCGGGCCAGGCCGGCAGGCTGCCGTCGGCCGGTACGGTGATGCGCCAGTGCAGGCTGCCGCGGCTCATGGGAATGACGGGGGCGATGCGTTCGGGATACTGCGCCTGCCAGCGGCTCAGGTCGGCGGGCCGTTCCACGCGCGCGGCCCAGTGCAGCAGGAACGGGCCGTCGCGCAGGCGCTGCTGTACTGCATCGCTGTCCAGGCCGAACCAGCGCGGCCGTGCCGGCGCGGCGGCGACCGGATCGATCGCGATCACTTCCAGGTAGATGCCGCCGAACAGGCCCAGCACGCGGTTGTGCGTGCCCATGGCCGCATGCGCGCCGCCGCCCTGGGGCGCAATGCCCAGCACGCCGGCAACGTAGTCCGTGCCGGCGTCGAGGTCTGGGGCGGCAACGACGAGGTGATCGAGGGCTAGCTTCATCTTGGCTTGATGGTAGACAAGGTACTCGGTACAGTACCGGTACAGTTGAGCGGATCGTCTTCAGTACAGTTGCAGGAGCAGCACATGGATGCCCATACCAGCAAGGGCGGCGGCGGAAACAGCGCCGCCGTGGCCAGCCAGAAGGATAGCCGAGGTGGCGCGCCAGCCGCAGCCGGCACTGCGCCGGCGCCCGCGCTGCAACTGGTGCTGCCGTCCACGGCGCGGCTGCCCGACCCGATCCCGTCGGCGCAGATGACGCTGGTCGAGCAACTGACCGAATGGGCGCGCATGCGCATCGACGAGCGCGTGTTCCGCGCCGGCATGCGCATGCCGTCGATCCGGCAGCTGGCGCAGGAGAAGGGCATCTCGCGCTTCACCGTGGTCGAGGCCTACGAGCGGCTGGTGGCGCTGGGCTACCTGGAATCGCGCCGCGGGTCGGGCTTCTACGTGCGCGAGCGGGCCCCGGCCGCGCCGGCGGCGCCGGTCTCGCGCGACGCGCCGGCAGCGCGCAAGATCGACGTGACCTGGCTGCTGCGCAGCATGTTCCATACCGCCGAGGCGCACAAGGCGCCGGGGCTGGGCTTCCTGCCCAACGACTGGCTCGACGGCGAGCTGATCGCCAGCGCGCTGCGCGGGCTTGGCCGCCAGCCCGGCAACCATTTCCTGGCCAGCGGCACGCCGCAGGGCTTCCTGCCGCTGCGCCAGCAGCTGCGCACGCGGCTGGAAGAGCTGGAGATCCGCGCCGGCGCCGAGCAGATCGTGCTGACCTCGGGCATCACCCAGGCGCTCGACCTGATCGCGCGGCTTTACCTGCAACCCGGCGACGCGGTGCTGGTGGGCGACCCGGCGTGGTTCGTGATGTTCGGCCGCTTTGCCGCGCAGGGCGCGCAGGTGATCGGCGTGCCCTACACCGGCGAAGGGCCCGACCTGGAGGCGCTGGAGCGCATCGTGCAGGCGCGCCGCCCCAGGCTGTTCGTGATCAACTCGGTGCTGCACAACCCGACCGGCACCTCGCTGTCGGCCGCCAAGGCCTTCCAGCTGCTGCGCATGGCCGAGCAGTACGACTTCCTGATCGTCGAGGACGACATCTACTGCGACCTGTGCCCGCCCGGCCATGCCGCCACCAGGCTGGCCAGCCTGGACCAGCTGCGCCGGGTGATCTACCTGGGCAGCTTCTCCAAGACGCTGGCGGCCAACCTGCGCGTCGGCTTTGTCGCCGCGCACCCGGAGACGGCCGCGGCGCTGACCGACAGCAAGCTGCTGGCCGGCCTGGCCACGCCCGAGATCAACGAGCGGGTGCTGTACAAGGTGCTGACCGAAGGGCATTACCGCAAGCACGTCGAGCGCGTGCGCACCCGGCTGGACCGTGCCCGCGACGACACCCGGCGCGAGCTGGAACGGCTGGGCCTGCGCCTGTTCCCCGGCCAGCACGCCGGCATGTACCTGTGGGCCGACACCGGCCGCGATTCCAACGCGATCACCACCGCCGGCCATGAAGAAGGCTACCTGTTCGCCCCGGGCAGCCTGTTTTCGCCGTCGCAGATGCCGTCCGGCTGGATGCGCTTCAACGTCGCCAGCAGTGGCGACCCCGACATGCTGCGCTTCCTGGCGCGGCAGCTCGAACGGCTGTAGCCGCGGCAACCGGCGCGCCCCGGGTCTTGAAAATGGCCCGGGCGTCCCTATTTTTGCCGGCACGGCCCCGGCGGCCACCCAACCCATCCAGACTCGCCTGTTTTCAAGAGGAGAACCATGACCGCACCGCACGAGACGATGAGCTTCCAGGCGGAAGTGAAGCAGCTGCTGCACCTGATGATCCACTCGCTGTACAGCAACAAGGAAATTTTCCTGCGCGAGCTGGTCTCGAATGCTTCGGACGCCACCGACAAGCTGCGCTTCGAGGCGATCGCGAATCCCTCCTTGCTGGAAAACGACGCCGACCTGGCCATCCGCATCGAGGCCGACGCCCAGGCGCGCACGCTGAAGATCACCGACAACGGCATCGGCATGAGCCGCGACGAGGCCATCCGCAATCTCGGCACCATCGCGCGCTCGGGCACGAAGGAATTCTTCCAGCAGCTGTCCGGCGACCAGCAGAAGGACGCCGCGCTGATCGGCCAGTTCGGCGTGGGTTTCTACTCGGCCTTTATCGTCGCCGACAAGGTCACCGTGGAAACGCGCCGCGCCGGCCTGGGCGCCGAAGACGCGGTGCGCTGGGAAAGCACCGGCGACGGTGAGTTCACCATCGATGCCATTGCGCGCCCCGAGCGCGGCACCACCATCACGCTGCACCTGCGCGAGGGCGAGGACGATTTCCTGTCGGCCTGGCGCCTGAAGAGCATCATCCAGAAGTACTCGGACCACATCTCGCTGCCGATCCGCATGCCCAAGGAAGTGTGGGACGCGGAGGCCAGCACCTACAAGCGCACCGACGAGTGGGAGAGCGTGAACCAGGCCAGCGCGCTGTGGACCCGCAACAAGTCCGACATCACCGACGAGCAGTACACCGCCTTCTACCAGCACATCGCGCACGACAACGAGGCGCCGCTGGCGTGGACCCACAACCGGGTCGAGGGCCGCAGCGAATACACCCAGCTGCTGTACATCCCGGCGCGCGCGCCGTTCGACCTGTGGGACCGCAACCACAAGGCCGGGCTCAAGCTGTACGTGAAGCGCGTCTTCATCATGGACGACGCCGAGCAGCTGCTGCCGGGCTACCTGCGCTGGGTCAAGGGTGTGGTCGACTCCGCCGACCTGCCGCTGAACGTGTCGCGCGAACTGCTGCAGGAAAGCCGCGACGTCAAGGCGATCCGCGAGGGCTGCACCAAGCGCGTGCTGTCGATGCTGGAAGCGCTGGCCGACGCCGAGGACGAAGCCGAGCGCGCCAAGTACGACACCTTCTGGCAGCAGTTCGGCCAGGCGCTGAAGGAAGGCGCCGGCGAAGACCAGGCCAACCAGGAACGCGTGGCAAAGCTGCTGCGCTTCGCCTCGACCCATAACGACACCGCCGAGCAGAACGTGTCGCTGGCCGCCTATGTCGGCCGCATGAAGGAAGGGCAGGACAAGATCTACTACGTGACGGCCGACACCTGGTCCGCCGCCAGGAACAGCCCGCACCTGGAAGTGTTCCGCAAGAAGGGCATCGAAGTGCTGCTGCTGACCGACCGTGTCGATGAGTGGATGCTGTCGTTCCTGCGCGAGTTCGATGGCAAGGAGCTGGTGTCGGTGGCGCGCGGCGACCTCGACCTGGGCAAGCTGGCCGACGAGGCCGAGAAGGCCGAGCAGGAAAAGGCCGAGGCCGACTGGAAGGACGTGGTCGAGCGCGCCAAGACCGTGCTCGCCGGCAAGGCCAAGGACGTGCGCGTGACGCTGCGCCTGACCGAGTCGGCATCGTGCCTGGTCTCGGACGAAGGCGACATGAGCGGCTACCTGCAGCGCCTGCTCAAGCAGGCCGGCCAGAAGGCGCCCGATGCCCAGCCGATCCTGGAACTGAACCCGGAGCACGCGCTGGTCAGGAAGCTGCGCGACCTGCCGGAGGGCGAGGCCTTCAGCGACCGCCTGCAGGTGCTGTTCGACCAGGCGCTGCTGGCCGAGGGCGGCATGCTGGAAGACCCCGCGGCCTACGTGCAGCGCGTGAACAAGCTGCTGGCCTGAAGCTCGCGATTCGGGCCAGCACGGCGCTGGTTTGCTGCCCTCTCCCGCTTGCGGGAGAGGGCAGGCACTACTCGCGGTGTCTGCATCGCCCCGTTTGCCATGTCCACCCCTACGCCTTCTACGCCCCCCACGGCCGATCTCCACCAGGGCCTGCCCCCCGTCATCGACACCCACACCCGCGTGCTGGTGCTGGGCAGCTTTCCCGGTGCCGCGTCGCTCGCCGCGCGCCAGTATTACGCTCATCCCCGCAACCAGTTCTGGCCGCTGCTGGGCGCGCTGACCGGCGAGCCGCTGCCGCAGCTGCCCTATGCCGAACGGCTGGTGCGGCTGCTGGCGCATCGCATCGGCGTGTGGGATGTGCTGGGCGCGTGCCAGCGCGAAGGCAGCCTGGACAGCAATATCCGCTATCCGCAGGCCAACGATTTCACGCGCCTGCGCGCGCTGGCGCCGTCGCTGCGGCGCATCGGCTTCAATGGCGGCACCTCCGGCCGCTTTGCGCCGCAGTTTGCCGCGCACGGCTACGAGACCGTGGTGCTGCCATCGTCCAGCCCGGCGCATGCCGCGCGCAGCTTCGAGCAGAAGCTGGCGTTATGGCGCAGCCTGCTGGACTGAGGGGCTTGCCGCCGGCATTGGGCGTATGGAATCGGCCTGCCCGGAAGTGACGCGTTCCGGATTGTCGTGGGCCATCGCGCACCTATACTGGAATCGGGCCGGCCCATGATTCCAGACCGGAAGTATCGGCCGCTCCTTGTGCGCCTTGCGGGCTCGCACTTTCTGACGCATGGCGCGAATGCATCGGAAGTGAGTTGCCTGAGCCGGCAAATTTGCAGGCAAGGAGGCAATCATGTTCAAGCATCTGCTGCTGGCGGTCGATGGTTCCGACCTGTCTGAATCGGCATTCCGCAAGGCGCTCGCGCTGGCGCGGGACATGGGGGCGCGTACCACCGCGGTGCGCGTCTGTCCGAACTACCACGTGCTGACCTACCAGGTCGAGATGCTGGAGGACACGCGCGAAACCTACGTCAAGGAAGCGGCGGCGGGCGCCACGCAGTACCTGCGCGAGCGCGCCGAGGAAGCCAGCGCGGCGGGCGTGCCCTGCGACACCGCCTACGCCGTCAACGACCATCCCTACGAAGCCATCATCAAGACCGCCGAGGAGAAGGGCTGCGACCTGATCGTGATGGCATCGCACGGGCGGCGCGGCATCCAGGGCATGCTGATCGGCAGCGAGACGCTGAAGGTGCTGACGCACAGCAAGATTCCGGTGCTGGTCTATCGCTAGCCCGGCAACGCGCGTCAACCAGCAGGCCCCGGCGGGCACCGGTTGCGACACCGGCGCTGCCGGGGCCGCTTTTTTGCCGCGGTCAGGCGCTTCTGGCATCCTGAGGGCCTCGTCGCAGCCCTGTGCTGCGCCTGCGCCCCGGCCCCCCGCCGCGCCTTTCTGTCACAATGCCGGCGGCTGGCGCGCCCGCCACGGTCTCAAAGGTGATCTCCCTATGCGTATCTTCGGCATCAGCATCCATATCATCGTCGCACTGTTCTTTGCCGTGCACGCGGTGCGCACGCACCAGAACATGTACTGGCTGCTGATCCTGTTCCTGTTCCCGGGCCTCGGCAGCGTGGTCTATTTCTTTGCGATCTACCTGCCCGAGCTGCGCCAGTCGCGCGGGGCGCGCGCGGCGACGCGCGCCATCACGCAGCTGGTCGATCCCAACCGCGCCGTGCGCGAGGCCCGCTCGGACTTCGATCGGGCACCGACGGTGGCGCATCGCATGCGCCTGGGCGCGGCGCTGCTGGCCGCCGGCGAGCCGGCCGAGGCGCTGCAGCACTACCAGGCGGCGGCCAACGGCCCGTTCGCGACCGATCCCGCGCTGCTGCAGGGCCTGGCGCAGGCGCAGTTCGCCACCAGCGATGCGCCCGGCGCGCTGGCGACGCTGGAGAAGCTGTTCGCGGCCCAGCCGCACGCGCGCCAGCAGCCGGAGCCGGCCCTGCTGTACGCGCAGGCCCTGGCCGCCACCGGCGCGGCCGGCACGCGCGCCGCCTTCGAGCAGGCGCTGACCAGCGCCAGCGATGCCGCGCCGCGCTGCCTGTTCGCCGACTGGCTGGCGACCCAGCCCGACCCGGCCGACCGCGAGCGCGCGCGGCAGCTCTATGCCGAAATCATCCACGACGCCCGCCACTGGCCGCGCCATGCGCGCGACCACAACCGCGCCTGGCTGCAGCGCGCGCAGGCGGCGCTGGGCAAGTAAATCCGCGTTGGTTCCCATCGCCGGCCGGCGGGGAACGAACGCCTTTCTCGACGACATGACCCTACTGAAACGCAAATCGATTGAAGCCGTGGCCTCGCGCCGTCCGGCACGCGGCACCCGCACCCGGGGCGAGGCCCCTGTCCGCGAAGAAAAACGCATGACGCCGCGCTTCGCGCCGGTGACGTTCTCGGAAATGGAAGGGGTGCGCTACCTGCACTTCGGCACCGAGTGGGTGCAGGGCGCGATGAGGCTGCGCAAGCCGGACGCGATCGAGCTGGAATACGCGCAGCAGATGATGGCCTGGCTGCTGTTCCTGTCGCCGTCGGTCGATGAATTCCATGTGGTCCAGCTGGGCCTGGGCGCCGCCGCGCTGACCAAGTTCTGCCATCGCCAGTTCAGCCGCGCGCGCGTGACCGCGGTCGAGCTGAATCCCGCCGTGATCATCGCCGGGCGCAGCATGTTCGGCCTGCGCGAGGACGACGCGCGCCTGACCGTGCGCGAGCAGGACGC
The DNA here is from genome assembly GCF_014191175.1 of Cupriavidus alkaliphilus. Taxonomy (NCBI): domain Bacteria; kingdom Pseudomonadati; phylum Pseudomonadota; class Betaproteobacteria; order Burkholderiales; family Burkholderiaceae; genus Cupriavidus; species Cupriavidus alkaliphilus. The sequence continues at coordinate 736,374 of NZ_JACHWE010000001.1, forward strand.
CTGGGACTACGTGATGGACGGCACCCACGCCGGCGCCGTCGACGTGCTGCAGGTCGACCTGTACGACGCCACCGCGCGCGGCCCGGTGCTGGACACCACCGCGTTCTACCGCGCCTGCCGCCGCACGCTGAAGGCCCCCGGCGTGATGACGATCAACCTGTTCGGCGACCACGACAGCTTTCCGAAGAACATCGAGCGCATCTGCGATGCCTTCGACAACCGCGTGCTGGTGTTCCCGGAAGTGCATGACGGCAACATCATCGCGCTGGCCTTCAACGGGCCGGAAATCGATGTGTCGTGGGCGGTGCTGGAAGCGCGCGCCGACGTGGTCGAGGACACCACCGGGCTGCCGGCGCGGGACTGGGTGAAGAAGCTGCGCGCGGCGAATGCGCGGCAGGAAGAGCGGCTGAGGATTTAAGCGCCTCTCTCCCGCAAGCGGGAGAGAGGAGAAAACCCTCGGCGCGCGGACGCCCTCACTCCTTGTGGAAGAACTGCGCCAGCGACCACTCGTCGGTCCGCGCCTCGTACTTCAGTCCTTTCTTCATCGCCCACATCGCCAGCTGGCTGTGCGACGGAATGATGGCGTGGTCGGCCAGCGCGAATTTTGCCGCGGCGCGGGCATTTTCCTCGCGCGCCTTGTCGCTGCTGACCGTGGTCAGCGACTTCTCGATCAGCTGGTCCAGCTGCGGGTTGCTGTACTTGCCCCAGTTCCAGGTACCGTAGCCGGTCTTCGGGTTGGGCGTGCCGGTGATCGAGCGCAGCGCCACGTCGGCGGCGGCCGAGCCCCAGCCCAGCATCTGGAACGCAAACTCGCCCTGGCGCGCGCGCGTGAAGTAGGCGGCCACCGGCATGGTTTCCACCCTGGTCTGGATGCCGATGCGGGTCAGCATGCTGGCGGTGGCCTGCGCCACCGCGGCGTCGTTCAGGTAGCGGTTGTTGGTGGCGTGCAGCGTCAGGCCGAAACCGTCGGGGTAGCCCGCCGCGGCCAGCAGCTTCTTCGCGCCTTCCGGGTCATAGGCCTCGGGTTTGGTGCCGGGGTGCCCGAAGATCTGCGGCGACACGATCGACGACGCCGGCACCGCCAGGCCTTCCATGATGCGGCTGACGATGGCGTCGCGGTTCAGCGCCTTGCTGACCGCCGCACGCACGCGCGCATCCTTGAAGGGATTCTTGCCCAGCGGCTTGCCGGCCTTGTCGGTGACAAAGGGCGGGTTGTCGCGCGACTGGTCCATCTGCCAAAACACCGTGCGCCACGAGACCTGCTGCTCGATCTTGAACTTCGGGTTCTGCTTGAGCTTGGCGACGTCGGCCGACGGCACGCTCTCGATCACGTCGACGTCGCCTGCCAGCAGCGCGGCGCTGCGCGCGCCGTTGTCGGTGATGATGCGGAACACCGCGCGGTCCCACTCGGGCTTGGGGCCCCAGTAGTCGGGATTGCGCGCCATCACGATTTCCTGGCCGCGTGCAAAGCGCACGAACTTGAACGGGCCGGTGCCGATCATGGCCTTGCCTGAATCGAAATCGGTCTGGGTCAGCGTGGCGGCGATCTTCTTCGGCATGATCGGCACGCTGTTCAGGTCGTTGGCCAGGTTGGCGTAGTTGGGCACGCTCATGGTCAGGCGCACGGTGAGCGGGTCGGGCGTGTCGATGCGGGCGATCGGCTTGGTGTAGCTGGTGAACGAGCCCGGGCTGTTGACCAGCTTCTCCGGGCGCTCCAGCGACGCCTTGACGTCTTCGCTGGTAAAGGGCGAGCCGTCGTGCCACTTCACGTTGGGACGCAGCTTGATTTCCCAGGTGATGGCGTTGACCGGCTTCCACGACAGCGCCAGGCCGGGGATGTAGCGGGCGTTCTTGTCCATGAACACCAGCGACTCGAACACATGCAGGGCGATGGCGTTGTTGGGGCCGGCGTTGTTCCAGTGCGGATCCATCGACGTGACGTCGGCCGCCAGACCGATGCGCAGGTCTTCGGCATGCGCGGCGCCGGCCGGCAGCAAGGCGAAAGCGGCGCTGCCGAAGACGACCGCCGCGGCGGCACGGAGCGCCGCGCGGCGCGCGGAGCGGGCGGGGCGGCGCAGCGGATGTTGTGGCGGCAGGGCGTGGCAGGTTGGCATCGGGCAGGCTCCTCGTACGGTCCGCGCGGTCGCGGACGGGTTCTCAGACGGGTTTGTCCCGCATTGTGCCGCTAAAGTGGCATGGTTGCAGCCTTGCCACCGGGGCTGCCCGGTAAAATGGCGTCCATGTTCGCCAATTCCCGCACCATCGTCTCGGCGCAGTCCGATGTCCATGAACACCTGGCCGCGCGCGTCGCGCGCCACCTGGCCGAGCCGTTCCGCAAGCCCATCGGCGAGCCCAGCCGGCGCGAGCTGGGCGCGGCGCTGCAGCGCTGGCAGCAGGCCGGCGGCGCGCCGCTGATCCTCGATGCCGGCTGCGGCGTCGGCGAAAGCACGCTGCGCCTGGCCACGCAGTTCGCCGACCATTTCGTCATCGGCGTCGACCAGTCCGAAAAGCGCCTGGCCGCCGGCAAGGACTGGTGGGGCGACGCGCCGATGCCGGCCAATTTCTGCTGGGCGCGCGCCGACCTGGTCGATGTCTGGCGGCTGCTGCAGGCGGATGCGGTGCCGGTGGCGCGCCACTACGTGCTGTACCCGAACCCGTGGCCGAAGATCGGCCACCTGGGGCGGCGCTGGCAAGGGCACGCGGTGTTTCCGGCGCTGGCGGCGTGTGGCGATTACCTCGAGTGCCGCAGCAACTGGCGCATCTATATCGACGAGTTCGCGCAAGCGCTGGAACTGGTGGGACGGCCGGCGCGGGTCGAGGCCTGGGCGCCGGCGCAGCCGATGACGCCGTTCGAGCGCAAGTACGCGGCCTCCGGCCATGGCTTGTGGCGCTGCGTCAGCGAGCGGCAGCCCGGCTGAACGCCCAATGAGAAACGGCCCGCAGCGCGGGCCGTTTCGCTGTCTCGCGCGTCAGTGCGCGTCAGTGGAACAGCGGCTGCTGCGTGGGCGCGTCTTCCGGCAGTTCGGCGTGCACGATCTCGCCATTGCGGTCGGCGTACAGCGGCGTGCCGCAGTCTTCGCAGTATTCCGGATCGAACAGCGCGGCATGGCGGAAGATGTCCTCGACGCCGGCATTGCGCAGTTCCTCGCAGATCTGCTCGAGCGGATTGCCTTTTTCGTCGGCATCGACCTCGCCGGCTTCGCGGCCGTAGACCGGCCAGACGATGCCGTAGATCACATCCTTCTCGCCGCGCATGGTGAAGCCGACGCGGTATTCCTCGACCACTTCCTCGCCGAAGGCGGCCACCACCGCGGCCAGCTGGCCCGCGGAGATGTCCAGCGTGCCGCACAGGTAGTTGACGGCGGCGCGCACGGTCAGCGGGCGGATGCTCTTGTCGGACTCGCGGCAGGACAGGAAGAACGCGTCCGGCAGCAGCAGCTCGAACTCGCAGCCCGGCAGCAGCAGCGCCACCGACGGCTGCACCTGGCTGCGCCATTGTTCCAGGCAGGTCGAGCGCTCGGCGTGATGGTCCTTGGCGTCTTCCTGCCAGCGGAACAGCGCCTGCTCGCGCGGTGCCACCACCACGGCCAGCAGGTAGCGCGGGTCGGCCAGGATCGGCGCGGTCTCGGGCAGGTCGCGCAGGTCGACCTTGGGGACCGCGCCGGCCAGGGCGGCCGCGGCCAGCTTGTGCGTCAGCGCGAAGGTGTCGCTGTGCGTGCGCGGCAGCTGGTCGATGCTGTACAGGTAGGGCGACAGCGCGACCTTGGTGCCGTTGGCAAGCACGTGTGCCTGCAGGTGCACGGCCAGCGTCTGCGCCAGTTCCGGCTTGAGCGCGCCGGACGGGATGGCGTAGCGGGTGTGCGCGAGGATCGGGGCGGCGATCAGCAGCGCGTCATAGTGCTGGCCGTCGACCTCGATCGAGGCGGATTCGGCCAGCGTCTCGGCCTGCTCGGCGAGCACGTCGGAGGCATCGGCATTGTGCTTGAACAGGTGCTCCAGCGCCGCGTCGAGCGCGGTCTGGCTACCGTTCTTCAGCAGGCGGCCAAGGCGCTGCGAAAGCCGCCGCTCCCAGTATCCGTCCTCCATGCGGCTGCCCGATGCGTCGAGGGCGAGCGCATCGGCCACCAGACGCTCGGCGTCGGGAGAGAGTCGCGGGGAAGCCTTGGGGCGAAAACCTGCCATAGAAAGAAACCGTCCGTTTTTTGCGTAAAACGGTATTCTACTCGTTGCGTTGACAGGGAGACCGCTATATGCGTGCGGTCGATGTGGACGCTACGCCCCGCCGCGCTTATTTCTCGGCCGGAGCGGACGCTGCGGGGGCCGCGGGCGCGTGGCTTTCGACGCTGTGCGACTCGCCGGAAATGGAAACGTCGCTGCCGCCCTTGGTCAGCAGGTAGAGGGCCGCGCCGGCGACCACGATGAATGCGATGAGGATCTTGACCATGGTGTCTCCTGGTTCTGGGTGATGCCGGGGTCCGGCTTCCGGTCATTCGACCGTTGTTGTGCACCACAGTTTGACAGCCATGGCTTGCGTGGAACTTACACGCGCCCGGTGGCGCTCCAGGTGATGCCCGGGTCGCAGACGTCAATGAAAAACGCCGCCCGCCACGCCCTCGGAAGGGCAGGACAGGCGGCGTCCATGGCGCGCAGGGCGCTCAGGCGGCCAGCAGCTGGCGCAGCACGAACGGCAGGATGCCGCCGTGGTTGTAGTAGTCGACCTCGATCGGCGTATCGATGCGCAGCAGCACCGGCACGCGCTGCACGTCGCCATTGGCGCGCTTGATCACCAGCACCACGTCCTGCTGCGGCTTCAGATCGCCGGGGTTGTCCATACCCGTGCCTTCGATGTCGAAGGTCTCGTTGCCGGTGATGCCGAGCGTCTGGGCGCTGTCGGCGCCCTTGAACTGCAGCGGCAGCACGCCCATGCCGACCAGGTTGGAGCGGTGGATACGCTCGAAGCTGCGCGCAATCACGGCCTTCACGCCCAGCAGCTGCGTGCCCTTGGCGGCCCAGTCGCGCGACGAGCCGGTGCCGTACTCTTCGCCGCCGAACACCACCGTGGGCGTGCCCTCGGCGACATACTTCATCGCCGCGTCATAGATCGACATCTGCTCGCCGGTGGGCTGGTGGATGGTGATGCCGCCTTCCACGCGCGCGCCGTCGGCCGTCGGCGGGATCATCAGGTTCTTGATGCGCACGTTGGCGAAGGTGCCGCGCATCATCACCTCATGGTTGCCGCGGCGCGAGCCGTAGCTGTTGAAGTCGGCCTTGAGCACGCCGTGCGACAGCAGGTACTTGCCCGCCGGCGACGTGTCCTTGATCGAGCCCGCCGGCGAGATGTGGTCGGTGGTCACCGAATCGCCGAAGATGCCCAGCGCACGCGCGCCGCGCACGCTGGCCGAGGCCGCCGACGGCTCCATGCTGAAATCGTGGAAGAACGGCGGCTCGGCGATATAGGTCGAGCGGGGCCAGTCGTAGACCTGGCCCTTGGTGCCCTGGATCGCGCCCCACAGCTTGCTCGGCTTCTTGACCTGCTCGTAGTTGCCCTTGAAGGTCTTGGCGTCCATCGCGTACTTCATCAGCGCGTGGATCTCTTCCGAGCTTGGCCAGATGTCGCCCAGCCAGATGTCGCGGCCGTCCTTGCCCTTGCCGACCGGCTCGGTCATGAGGTCGCGCGTGACGTTGCCGGCGATGGCATAGGCCACCACCAGCGGCGGCGAGGCCAGGAAGTTGGCGCGGATGTTGGGGTGGATGCGGGCCTCGAAATTGCGGTTGCCCGACAGCACCGCGGCCGCGACCAGGTCGTTGCTGGTGATGGCCTCGTTCAGTTCCGGCGACAGATCGCCGGCATTGCCGATGCAGGTGGTGCAGCCGTAGGCGGTCACGCCGAAGCCCAGCTGTTCCAGGTACGGCAGCAAGCCCGCGGCCTTCAGGTATTCGGTGACCACGCGGCTGCCAGGCGCCAGCGAGGTCTTGATGTGCGGCGCCACGGTCAGGCCGGCTTCCACCGCCTTCTTGGCCAGCAGGCCGGCGCCCAGCAGCACGCTGGGATTGGAGGTGTTGGTGCACGAGGTGATGGCGGCGATCAGCACGTCGCCGTTGCGCACTTCGATGCCGTCGGCGGTGCTGTAGCTGCGGCCCAGCTCGGCGGCGTCCTTGTTGAAGCCGTTCTCGGCCACCGGCTTGCTGAACAGCGAGGCAAAGGTGCTCTTGACGTTGCCGATCTCGATGCGGTCCTGCGGGCGCTTCGGCCCCGCCAGCGACGGCGCCACCGTGGCCAGGTCCAGCGTCACCACCTTGCTGTAGTCGATCTCGCCGGCCACGGGGATGCCGAACATGTCCTGCGCGCGGAAATAGCCCTCGAACGCGGCGATTTCCTCGTCGGTGCGGCCGGTGCCGCGGAAGTATTCGATGGTCTTCTCGTCCACCGGGAAGAAGCCCATGGTGGCGCCGTATTCGGGCGCCATGTTGCCGATGGTGGCGCGGTCGGGCAGGGCCAGGCTGGCGGTGCCTTCGCCGAAGAACTCGACGAACTTGCCCACCACCTTCTCCTTGCGCAGCATCTCGGTGATGGTCAGCACCAGGTCGGTGGCGGTCACGCCTTCGCGCAGCCGGCCCTTGAGTTCCACGCCGACCACGTCCGGCGTCAGGAAGTACACCGGCTGGCCCAGCATGCCGGCCTCGGCCTCGATGCCGCCGACGCCCCAGCCGACCACGCCGATGCCGTTGATCATGGTGGTGTGCGAATCGGTGCCGACCAGCGTGTCAGGGTAGTAGACGCCGTCCTTCCGGTGCACGCCGCGCGCCAGGTATTCCAGGTTGACCTGGTGCACGATGCCGAAGCCCGGCTGCACCACGCCGAAGGTGTCGAAGGCCTGCATGCCCCACTTCATGAACTGGTAGCGCTCGTTGTTGCGCTGGAATTCCAGCTGCATGTTCAGGTCCAGCGCCTTCTTTTCGCGGAAGTGGTCGATCTGCACCGAGTGGTCGACCACCAGGTCGACCGGCACCAGCGGCTCGATCTGCTTGGGGTTCTTGCCCATCTTCTCGGCGACGTTGCGCATCGCCGCCAGGTCGGCCAGCAGCGGCACGCCGGTGAAGTCCTGCAAGACCACGCGCGCCACCACGAAGGGGATCTCGTCGACGCGCTCGGCGTTGGGCTTCCAGTTGGCCAGCTGGCGGACGTGTTCCTCGGTGACTTTCTTGCCGTCGCAGTTGCGCAGCACCGATTCCAGCACCACGCGGATCGACACCGGCAGGCGGCCGATGTCCAGGTCCAGTGCCTCGCCCAACTTGGGCAGGGAGTAATACTGGCCCTTGCCGGAAGAGCCGATGCTGAATTCTTTTAGCGTGTTCTTGAGGTTGTGGGGCATTGCCGTACTCCGATCGAAGGATGATGCGATGCATTTGGCTCGGACCTGACTCGGGACCCCGATGCGCTGCCGCGGTGATGACCGCGGTCCGAGGCCGGCAGCGCACTGCAACTGCATACTCTAACCGCCGCGCGGCGTCGCCGCCACCCGGCGCGGCAACCCGCCGGTCAAACCACCCCCGGCGCGACCGCCTGCCCGGCCGGGAAGAACCGCCCCGGCAAGGCAAAAAGGGCGCTGGCGGCCACTCATGCGGCCGCCAGCGCCCCCGTCAAGGACTTACTGCTTGGGCGCGGCGGGCTGCTGACCGCCTTCGGTCTGCAGCAGCGGACCGCCCGGCACCTGGGTCGGGCCGCCCGGGGGCGTGACCAGCAGCGGCGAGGTCGCCGGCGCGCGCAGGCCGCCGGCCTGGGTCGGGGCCGCGGCACCGGCCTGCATGGCGGCGCTCTGGCAGTCGTCGGCCAGGCGCTGGCCCAGGTTCTTGTTGAACAGCATGGCCTTGCTCGGGATCACCACCAGGTCCAGGCCGGTGCGGGCGTCGTAGTAGCGGTCGGCGCCGGTCACGGTGGCCTGGCGCGGCAGCTTGTAGTCGCGGCCTTGCCAGTGCAGGGTCAGGACCTCGTCGCGCAGCATGTCGCCGGCGATATACAGGCTGTTGCCCAGCTCGCACTGCCACTTCTCGCCGCTCGGTGCCACCGCGGCAGCGGTGCCGGCCGCGGCGGCTGCGCCTGCGGCGGCCTTCTTCTTGGTCGACGACTTCTTCTTGGTGGTGGTCTTCTTGGCCGGCTCCTGCGCCATCACGGCGGTGGCGGTGGTCAGGCTGAAGGCGCCGATGCAGGCGGCAAGGACAAGATGTTTCATTTTGTGAGTGCCTTTCGGATACTGAAATCGAGTGATGGTCATGTGCCGCCGGCAGGCGGGCGGCGCTGGGATCATTGCCGCCGCTATTCTCTACGATTTGGCCGGGGCGGCGTAGTGCTCTGGGCTTTGGTTACATAATCGGCGCCGCTGTTGGGCCGGCTTCACTTGCGCGGTTTTACTTGCGATGCTTGATCGGCACGAACTTCAGGTTCTCCGGCCCGGTGTAGTTGGCGCTGGGGCGGATGATCTTGTTGTCGATGCGCTGCTCGATGATGTGCGCGGCCCAGCCCGAGGTGCGCGAGATCACGAACAGCGGCGTGAACATCGCGGTGGGCACGCCCATCATGTGGTAGCTGACCGCGCTGAACCAGTCCAGGTTGGGGAACATCTTCTTGATGTCCCACATCACGGTTTCGAGCCGCTCGGCGATGTCGAACATCTTCATCGAGCCGGCGTCCTTCGACAGCCGCCTGGCGACGTCCTTGATCACCTGGTTGCGCGGGTCGCCGGTGGTGTACACCGGGTGGCCGAAGCCGATCACGACTTCCTTGTTTTCGACGCGGCGGGTGATGTCGGCCTGGGCCTCGTCCGGGTTGTCGTAGCGCTTCTGGATCTCGAACGCGACCTCGTTGGCGCCGCCGTGCTTGGGGCCGCGCAGCGCGCCGATCGCGCCGGCGATCGACGAGTACATGTCGGAACCCGTGCCGGCGATCACGCGCGCGGTGAAGGTCGAGGCGTTGAACTCGTGCTCGGCATACAGGTTGAGCGAGGTGTTCATGGCGCGCTCCCACAGCGCCGACGGCTTCTCGCCGTGCAGCAGGTGCAGGAAGTGGCCGCCGATCGAGTCGTCGTCGGTCTCCACCTCGATGCGGCGGCCGTTGTGGCTGTAGTGGTACCAGTACAGCAGCATCGAGCCGAGGCTGGCCATCAGCCGGTCGGCGATGTCGCGCGCGCCCGGGGTGTTGTGGTCTTCCTTCTCCGGCAGCACCGTGCCGAGCACCGACACGCCGGTGCGCATCACGTCCATCGGGTGCGCGCTGGCGGGCACCCATTCCAGCGCCGCCTTCACATTGGCCGGCAGGCCACGCAGGCTCTTCAGCCTGGCCTTGTAGGCGGACAGCTCGGACTTGGTCGGCAGCTTGCCGTGCACCAGCAGGTGGGCGATTTCCTCGAACTCGCAGGTCTCGGCGATATCGAGAATGTCGTAGCCACGGTAGTGCAGGTCGTTGCCGGTACGGCCGACGGTGCACAGCGCGGTATTGCCGGCGGTCACGCCCGACAGCGCGACGGATTTCTTGGCCCGCGGCGCCGCCGGCGCGCTGGCCCCGGTGTCGGGTGCGGGGTCGGGCGTGGGGTCGGTCGCGGCGAGCTTCGAGGCAGGCATCCGTGTCTCCTTGGGCACTGCGGATGATGATGGGATGGGTTCGTGGACCGGCTTCAGCCGAAGAACAGCGCTTCCACATTGGCCGGCAGCGGCGTGCCGGTGGCCTGCGCGCGCTGCAGCAGCGACCAGTAATAGCGGTAGCTGGCGCGGTCGTGCAGCTGCCCTTCATGGCGGATCGGCGCCCAGTTGTTCTCGTGCGCGGCCAGCAGGATCTGGCTGGCCGCGCCGATTTCTTCGGCGCCGGGGCGGAACGCCGCCACGATCGGGGCGATCTGGCCCGGATGGATGCTCCACTTGCGCAGGTAGCCGAATTCGCAGCGCGCGCGCAGCGCATCGTCGCCGGCGCGCTGCGGCGCCTGCACGTCGGTGCTGACGTTGTGCGACGGCACCTTGCCGTGGCGGTGGCACGCGGCCGAGATTTCCAGCATGGCGCGGCGCACCAGCGGGTGCTCGAACTGCTGCGGCGAGCGCATGGCCTCGCCGGGGATCGCGCCATGGTGCGCCGAGACAAAGTCCATCAGGCCGAAGCTCAGGCATTCCACCTGCACCAGCGCGGCGATATCGAAGGCCTGCTCCAGCGCGGCATGGGTTTCGATCAGCACATGGATCGGGATATGGCGGGCAATGCCGGCGCTGCGCGCGACCTGGTTGACATGGTCGGTCACGCGCGCCACCTCGACCACGTCGGTGACCTTGGGCACCACCACATAGGCCAGCCGCGCCCCGGCGGCGCGCACCAGCACGTCGACGTCCTGGCGCCAGCTGGGGTGGGCCGGGTCATGGATGCGCACGCCCACGCGGTTGTGGGCATTGAGCGGGCCGTTGACCAGTTGCGCGCACAGTTCGGCGTGCTCGTGCTCGTGGCCCACGGCGGCGCCGTCCTCGCAGTCGAAGGTGATGTCGAAGACCGGGCCAAGCTCTTGTTGCAGGGCCAGCGACTTGCGCATGAGCTTTTCGCTGCCCGCGTAATGGTCACACACCGGCAACTGGACCGGGATGGCTTCGCCCTGGAACAAGACCTCGGAAGGATGCACGTGGATTCGGGAAGTTGAAGTTGGCGGACAGGGCAGGGCGCCTGGGCGCTGCCTATGAAAAAACCGGGGTCCGCGCCGATTCTTGAATCGTTGCGGAACCCCGGTCCTTTTTTCGAGCGTTCGGAAGATCAGCCCAGCAGATGCTGCACGCCGGCCTTTTCTTCTTCCAGTTCATTCAGGGTGATGTTGATCTTTTCCTGGCTGTAGGCGTCGATCTCCAGACCCTTGACGATTTCGTACTTGCCGTTGGCGGTGGTCACCGGGTAGCCGAACATGGTGTCGGCCGGGATGCCGTACTCACCGTTGGACGGGATGCCCATGGTGACGACCTTGCCGTTGCTGCCCAGCACCCAGTCGCGCACGTGGTCGATGGCGGCGTTGGCGGCCGAGGCGGCCGACGACAGGCCACGGGCCTCGATGATGGCGGCGCCGCGCTTGCCGACGGTCGGCAGGAACACGTCGTTGTTCCACACCGGGTCGTTGATCAGGTCCTTGACGCTCTGGCCGTCGACGGTGGCGTAGCGGTAGTCGGCGTACATGGTCGGGCTGTGGTTGCCCCACACGAACAGCTTCTCGATCGACGACACCGGCTTGCCGGTCTTGGCGGCGATCTGCGACAGCGCGCGGTTGTGGTCCAGGCGCAGCATCGCGGTGAAGTTCTCGCGCGGCAGGTTGGGGGCCGACTTCATGGCGATGTAGGCGTTGGTGTTGGCCGGGTTGCCGACCACCAGCACCTTGACGTTGCGGCTGGCGACTTCGTCCAGCGCCTTGCCCTGCACCGTGAAGATCTGGGCGTTGGCTTCGAGCAGGTCCTTGCGCTCCATGCCCTTGCTGCGCGGACGGGCGCCCACCAGCAGGGCCACGTCGGCGTCCTTGAAGGCAACCTTGGGGTCATCGGTGATGACCACGCCGGCCAGCAGCGGGAACGCGCAGTCTTCCAGCTCCATCACCACGCCCTTGACGGCTTGCTGGGCTTGCGGGAGGTCGAGCAGTTGGAGGATGACCGGCTGGTCTTTGCCCAGCATGTCGCCGTTGGCGATGCGGAACAGCAGGGAGTAGCCGATCTGGCCAGCGGCGCCGGTCACTGCGACGCGCATTGGGGCTTTAGCCATGAGTAAATCTCCAAACGATAGAAGGGGGGATGCCGGTCGGTGGCGCGCCGGCGCCATGCAGAGGCGCGCGGTGTGTCACCGGGTGCTGGTTGTCGCCACAGCGGGGAGCGGCCGTCCGCCGGAGCCAGGTGGCGGGGCCGGTGGGGGAGAGCCACAACGGGTCATGGTGATGCAACAAAGCGTTAGTCTACTGCGAAGCGAGGCGCCATTTCCAGACCGTGCCGCCGCGGACGCGGTACATTTCCGCCCTGGGGCGGCAGCTGGCGGGCCTGGAGGCGGGCGATCGCGGGCGTGGACCAGCGCGAGTGTAGGCCTGGCCTCTCTATCCTGTCAATTCATATGTCTTATATAAGACATAAGACAATTAACGTAAGGCTGGACGTTACTCGCCCTTTTGTGGTGAAATCGCGCTATGTCCTCCCTGCCTACGTCCCTGACCGGCGCAGCCACACCCGGCGCGCAGGAATCTGGCGCCGCCACGCCTGGCGCCGGGACGCAGCCGCTTTCGCCGCCGGCGCCCGCGCCGGCCGCCGCGCCGCAGGCCGCCCCGCCAACTGGTGCCGCTTCTGGTCCCGCTCCTGGTCTGCAGTCAGTGCCATCGCCCACGTTCAGCCCGCTTTACCAGCAGATCAAGGCGCTGATCACGCGCAGCCTGCAATCCGGCGAATGGAAGCCGGGCGAGATGATTCCCAGCGAGATGGAGCTGGCGTCGCGCTACAAGGTCAGCCAGGGCACGGTGCGCAAGGCCATCGACGAACTGGCCGCCGAAAACCTGGTGGCGCGCCGCCAGGGCAAGGGCACCTTCGTGACCACGCACCATGAAGACGTGGTCAAGTTCCGCTTCCTGCGCCTCGTCCCGGACGAGGGCGAACCCCATTATGGCGCCAGCCATGTGCTGGAATGCAAGCGCCTGCGCGCCCCGGCCGAGATCGCGCGGCTGCTCGACATCCGCACCGGCGACAGCGTGGTGCAGATCCGCCGGGTGCTGACTTTCTCCGGCGAATCGACCGTGCTGGACGAAATCTGGCTGCTCGGCGCCAACTTCAAGGGCTTGACCGCGGAAAAGCTGACCGAGTGGAAGGGGCCCATGTATGCATTGTTCGAGGCCGAATTCGGTACGCGCATGATCCGCGCCTCGGAGAAAATCCGCGCCGTGCCGGCCGATGAAACCGCGGCCGGGCTGCTGTCCGTGCCGGTGGGCTCGCCGCTGTTGTCGGTCGAGCGCGTTTCCTACACCTATGGCGACCGTCCCGTGGAAGTGCGCCGTGGGCTTTATGTCACGACCCGGCACTATTACCAGAACGACCTGAGCTGAAACGCGGCGCCGCCCCCTGCACGCGCGCTGGTTATTGTCGGTTGGCCATGGAAATGCCGTCTGTTGCGCGACGCGGAGGTTGTCGCGGGGCGCGGGCCGTCCAATGTGCTTTGTGTGCGATTGTCGGGCGGCGCTTGTCGGGGTGTGATAGCAGAAAATTATTGGTGCAGCGCGCAACAAAGGCGCTAAAATCTCATGGATTTGCCCTAATGCATCCCGTTGCATGCAGGCAATGGCAGTTTCGTTTCTTTGTTTACCGCTAATGGGGTCTCGCATGGCTGAAGCCGTCAAACAAGCCAGGCCGGAGTTCCGGAATATCGGTATTTCGCAGATCGCGAAATACCGGTTGCCCTGGGCCGGCAAGGTATCCATCCTGCATCGCGTGAGCGGTGCACTGATGTTCCTCCTCCTTCCCTTCGTCCTGTATCTGTTTGAGCAGAGCATCACCTCCGAACTGAGCTTCGCAAAGTTCTCGGCCCTTCTGTCCGGCGGCTTTGTCAAGCTGGTTGTGCTGGCCCTGATCTGGGGTTATCTGCATCACTTCTGCGCCGGGATTCGCTTCCTGCTGCTGGATGTGCACGTTGGTGTCTCCAAGCCCGCCTCGGCCAAGTCTGCCATCAGCGTGCTGGTTGTGAGCCTGCTGCTTACCCTGATTTTCGGCCTGAAGCTGTTCGGCCTGTTCTGAGGAGAATCAAGGTGGCAAATAACAATATCGGTCCCAAGCGTCTTGTCGTCGGTGCGCACTACGGTCTGAAAGACTGGCTCGCGCAACGCGTCACCGCCGTGGTCATGGTGGTCTTCACCGTGATCCTGGCGATTGCCTTCCTGCTGTCGAACGGCGCTTCGTATGAAGCGTGGGCAGGGCTCTTCGCCAACCAGTGGATGAAGATCATCACGTTCCTGACCATTCTGTCGCTGCTGTATCACGCCTGGATCGGCGTGCGCGATATCTGGATGGACTATGTGAAGCCGATGGCGGTGCGCCTCGTGCTGCAAGTTCTTACGATTCTGTGGCTCGTCGGTTGCGCGGGCTACGCTGCTCAGATTCTCTGGAGGGTGTAATAAATGGTCGCAGTCAAGACTGGATTGCCGCGTCGCCGCTTTGACGTGGTCATCGTCGGTGCTGGCGGCGCCGGGATGCGCGCATCCCTCCAGCTCGCGGAAGCCGGCCTGAACGTGGCCGTGCTGTCCAAGGTGTTCCCGACCCGCTCGCACACCGTGGCGGCGCAGGGCGGCATCGGTGCCTCGCTGGGCAACATGAGCGAGGACAACTGGCACTATCACTTCTACGACACCATCAAGGGCTCGGACTGGCTGGGTGACCAGGACGCGATCGAGTTCATGTGCCGGGAAGCGCCGAAGGTCGTGTACGAGCTCGAGCACTTCGGCATGCCGTTCGACCGCAACCCCGACGGCACCATCTACCAGCGCCCGTTCGGCGGCCACACCGCCAACTACGGCGAGAAGCCGGTGCAGCGCGCCTGCGCCGCGGCCGACCGTACCGGCCACGCGCTGCTGCACACGCTGTACCAGCGCAACGTGCGCGCCAAGACCCACTTCTTCGTCGAATGGATGGCGCTGGACCTGATCCGCGACCAGGACGGCGACGTGGTGGGCGTGACCGCGCTGGAAATGGAAACCGGCGAGGTCTACATCCTCGAGGCCAAGACCACGCTGTTCGCGACCGGCGGTGCCGGCCGCATCTACGCCGCTTCCACCAACGCCTTCATCAACACCGGCGACGGCCTGGGCATGGCCGCCCGCGCGGGCGTGCCGCTGGAAGACATGGAGTTCTGGCAGTTCCACCCGACCGGCGTGGCCGGCGCGGGCGTGCTGATCACCGAAGGCGTGCGCGGCGAGGGCGGTATCCTGCGCAACAAGGACGGCGAGCGCTTCATGGAGCGCTATGCCCCGACGCTGAAGGACCTGGCGCCGCGTGACTTCGTCTCGCGCTCGATGGACCAGGAAATCAAGGAAGGCCGCGGCTGCGGCCCGAACGGCGACTACGTGCTGCTCGACCTGACCCACGTCGGCGCCGAGACCATCATGAAGCGCCTGCCGTCGATCCGCGAGATCGGCCTGAAGTTCGCCAACGTCGACGCGATCAAGGAACCGATCCCGGTGGTCCCGACCATCCACTACCAGATGGGCGGCATCCCGACCAACTACCACGGCCAGGTAGTGGTGCCGAAGAACGGCAACCCGAACGAGGTCGTCAACGGTTTCTACGCGATCGGCGAATGCTCGTGCGTGTCGGTGCACGGCGCCAACCGCCTGGGCACCAACTCGCTGCTCGACCTGGTGGTGTTCGGCCGCGCCGCCGGCAACCACATCATCGCGCAGAACCTGAAGCAGAAGGAACACAAGCCGCTGCCGGCCGATGCCGCCGACCGCGCGCTGTCGCGCCTGGCCAAGCTGCAGGCCTCGTCGTCGGGCGAGTACACGCAGGATGTCGCCAACGACATCCGCAAGAACATGCAGTCGCATGCCGGCGTGTTCCGTACCCAGAAGCTGATGGACGAAGGCGTCGAGCGCATCCTGGAAGTGTCCGAGCGTGCCGACAACATCCACCTGAAGGACAAGTCCAAGGTCTTCAACACCGCGCTGGTGGAAGCCCTGGAAGTGGCCAACCTGGTGGAAGTGGCCAAGGCCACCATGATCTCGGCGGCCGCCCGCAAGGAATCGCGCGGTGCCCACGCGCACAGCGACTTCCCCAACCGCGACGACCAGAACTGGCTCAAGCACACGCTGTTCTACAGCGAAGGCAACCGCCTCGACTACAAGCCGGTGAAGATGGAACCGCTGACGGTGGAAAGCGTGCCGCCGAAGGCCCGCACGTTCTGAGCACCGCATCGTAGAGATAACAGGACCCACAGAAATGAAGCGTATTTTCGAAGTCTACCGCTACGATCCGGACAAGGATGCGGCGCCGCGCATGCAGACCTACGAGGTCGAGCTGGACGGTCACGAGCGCATGCTGCTGGACGCGCTGGTAAAGCTCAAGAAGCTGGACGAGACCATCTCGTTCCGCCGCTCGTGCCGCGAAGGCGTGTGCGGCTCGGACGCGATGAACATCAACGGCAAGAACGGCCTGGCCTGCCTGACCAACATGCGCGAGCTGCCGGACCGCATCGTGCTGCGTCCGCTGCCCGGCCTGCCGGTGGTGCGCGACCTGATCGTCGACATGACGAACTTCTTCAAGCAGTACAACTCGATCAAGCCGTTCCTGATCAACGACGAGCCGCCGCCCGAGAAAGAGCGCCTGCAGTCGCCGGAAGAGCGTGACGAGCTGGACGGCCTGTACGAGTGCATTCTGTGCGCCAGCTGCTCGACCTCGTGCCCGTCGTTCTGGTGGAACCCGGACAAGTTCGTCGGCCCGGCCGGCCTGCTGCAGGCTTACCGCTTCATCGCGGACAGCCGCGACCAGGCCACCAGCGAGCGCCTGGACAACCTGAACGACCCGTACCGACTGTTCCGCTGCCACAGCATCATGAACTGCGTCGACGTGTGCCCGAAGGGTCTGAACCCGACCAAGGCCATCGGCAAGATCAAGGAGCTGATGGTCCGCCGCGCGGTCTGATCCCGCGGCTGTCTAAGTAGTAAGCGGCGCGTCAGCCAGAGCGGCTATATCTGGCGGGCGCGCCGAAAGTAGGAAGCCATGACTGAGAGTCCTGCCACCACCTTCTCCCATCAGGCCGATCCGCACAAGCGCGCCCGGTTGCGCTGGCGTGCCCGCCGCGGCCTCCTGGAGAACGACATCATCGTCGAACGTTTCTTCAACCGTTACGAGGAGAGCCTGTCCGACGAGGATGTGGCTGCGCTGAGCCAGCTGTTCGAGCTCAGCGACAACGAGTTGATGGACCTGCTCCTTGCGCGCAAGGAACTGGACGGTGAGCTCGACACGCCCCCGATGCAGCGAGTCATCGCCCTGCTGCGTACGGTCTGAGTTTTGGTCAACATTATTATTCACAGCATTTGAAGGATCCGACATGACGCCGTCCGATGTGAAAGCCACGCTATCGTTCTCCGATGGTTCCCCCAGCGTTGAGCTGCCGATCTACAAGGGTACGGTTGGCCCGGACGTGATCGACATTCGCAAGCTGTACGGACAAACCGGTAAGTTCACCTACGACCCCGGTTTCATGTCGACGGCTTCGTGCAATTCCAAGATCACCTATATCGACGGCGACAAGGGCGAGCTGCTGTACCGCGGCTACCCGATCGAGCAGCTGGCGCAGAAGTGCGACCACCTCGAGACCTGCTACCTGCTGCTCAAGGGCGAGCTGCCCAACGCCAAGCAGAAGGAAGAATTCGTCGGCCACGTGATGAACCACACCATGGTTCACGAGCAGCTGCAGTTCTTCATGCGCGGTTTCCGCCGCGATGCCCATCCGATGGCCGTGCTGACCGGCCTGGTGGGTGCCATGAGCGCGTTCTACCATGACGCGATGGACATCGATGATCCGCACCAGCGCGAGATCTCGGCCATCCGCCTGATCGCCAAGATGCCGACCATGGTCGCCATGGCGTACAAGTACAACATCGGCCAGCCGTACATCTACCCGCAGAACGACCTGTCCTACTCGGGCAACTTCCTGCGCATGCTGTTCGGCACGCCGTGCGCACCGTACACCGTGAACCCGGTGCTGGAGCGCGCGCTGGACCGCATCTTCATCCTGCACGCCGACCACGAGCAGAACGCGTCGACCTCGACCGTGCGCCTGGCCGGTTCGTCGGGCACCAACCCGTTCGCCGCCATCGCCGCCGGCGTGGCCTGCCTGTGGGGTCCGGCCCACGGCGGCGCCAACGAAGCCGCGCTGAAGATGCTGGAAGAGATCGGCAGCGTCGATAACATCGGCGAGTTCATCAAGCAGGTGAAGGACAAGAACTCGGGCGTGCGCCTGATGGGCTTCGGCCACCGCGTGTACAAGAACTACGATCCGCGCGCCAAGCTGATGCGCGAAACCTGCCATGAAGTGCTGAACGAGCTGGGCCTGCACAACGACCCGCTGTTCAAGCTGGCCATGGAGCTGGAAAAGATCGCGCTGGAAGACGAGTACTTCGTCAGCCGCAAGCTGTACCCGAACGTCGACTTCTACTCGGGCATCGTGCAGCGCGCGCTGGGCATCCCGACCTCGCTGTTCACCTGCATCTTCGCGCTGGCCCGTACCCCGGGCTGGATCTCGCAGTGGGAAGAGATGATCACCGATCCGGAATACAAGATCGGCCGTCCGCGCCAGCTGTTCGTCGGCGCCGCTACCCGCGACGTGCCGGACGTGGCCAAGCGCTAAGCTGGTCCGCCGCTGCGCAGTGCAGCAATTCCAGACGCCCCGGCCCCGCCGGGGCGTTTGTCTTTGTGGTGCGGGCGCGGTTGTGCACTGCGGCGCCGGAAAGGGCAGGAAATTGCACCTTGAATGGTCCCGGGCGCAATTCGTGGACGATTGTGTCGCGTTTTCCCAAATCGGTTCCGCATAAATTGTGCGATAGTCGCGTGCGGCAGGAAATTTGACCCTATAATGCGGGCTGCTTTGCCGACGGCAGCCGGGCCACCCTTCCGGCGTGCGGTGCGGCAAGCGGGGCAGGCGAATCGCTTGCGCAATAGAGAACGCATCAAACGTTGTCTTTCCGAACCTTGGTCCCCATACCTCAGCGGGACTGACACTTGCCGGGCCCCGCATACGCTGTCTCTTCCTTGCAGGCCCGACTTCCGCGTCTCGGGTGGCGCTTCCGCCAATCCCGATCCCAGTCGTCCGCGGGTGTTGTTCGATTGCGCAGGTCATACCGCTTCTGCCCGGATGACCCAAACATAAATCGAGGAGCTCCTGATGACGCTGTCCCGTCTTTCCACCATTTCGCTGGCTGCCATGCTGGCTACCTTTGGCGCCGCCGCCAACGCCGAAACCGTGAAGATCGCCATTGCCGGCCCGATGAGCGGCTCGGTGGCGCAGTATGGCGACATGGTCAAGGCCGGTGCGCTGACTGCCGTCGAACAGATCAACGCAGCCGGCGGCGCCGGCGGCAACAAGTTCGAGGTGGTGCTGATGGATGACGCCTGCGAGCCGAAACAGGCGGTCGCGGTGGCCAACAAGATCGTCAGCCAGAACATCAAGTACGTGATCGGCCATGTGTGCTCGGGCTCGACCATCCCGGCCTCGGACATCTACGAGAACGAGGGCATCGTGATGGTCACGCCGTCGGCCACCGCGCCGCAGCTGACCGAGACCAAGAAGCGCAACTTCATCTTCCGCACCATCGGCCGCGACGACCAGCAGGGCCCGGCCGCCGCCCAGTACATCATCGGCAAGATCAAGCCGAAGAAGGTCGCGGTGCTGCACGACAAGCAGTCGTACGGCCAGGGCATCGCCAGCTCGGTGAGGAAGGACCTGGAAGCCGCCAAGATCCCGGTGGCCGTGTTCGAAGGCATCAACGCCGGCGACTCGGACTACTCGGCCGTGATCACCAAGCTCAAGTCGCAGGGCGTGGACTTCGTCTACTTCGGCGGCTACCACCCGGAAATGGGCCTGCTGCTGCGCCAGGCGCGCGAGCAGGGCGTGAAGGCCACCTTCATGGGCCCCGAGGGCGTGGGCAACAAGGACGTGACCGCGATCGCCGGCCCGTCGTCGGAAGGCATGCTGGTGACGCTGCCGGCCGACTTCTCGGCCGATCCGGCCAACGCCGGCCTGGTCAAGGCCTTTGCCGACAAGAAGCGTGACGCCAACGGTCCGTTCCAGATGCCGGCCTATGCCGCGGTCAAGATCATCGGCGACGCCATCGCCGGCGCCAAGAGCACCGATCCCACCAAGGTCGCGGCGTACATGCACAAGAACGCCTTCACCACGCCGATCGGCAAGGTCGAATACGACGCCAAGGGCGACCTGAAGTCCTTCAAGTTCGTGGTCTACACCTGGCACAAGGACGCCAGCAAGACCACCGCGAACTAAGCAGGCGCTCCTTCCCGCACACGCCCCGCCCGTACCCCGGGCGGGGCGTTCTGGTATCGGGCTTCAAGTTCCTGAGGCTTCCCCAATGAATGAATTCCTTCCACAGTTCACCCAGCAGCTGGTCAACGGCCTGACGCTGGGTGCGATCTATGCGCTGATCGCCATCGGCTACACAATGGTCTACGGCATCATCGGCATGATCAATTTCGCGCACGGCGAGATTTACATGATCGGTGCCTATGTTGGCCTTGTCACGCTCACCGCGATCGGCGCCCAGGCAGGCTACCCCCTGCCGCTGGTGCTCGGCGCCGCCTTGCTGGTGTCGGTGCTGGTCACCGGCGTCTACGGCTATGCGGTCGAGCGGGTGGCATACCGCCCCTTGCGCGGCGGGCCGCGGCTGGTGCCGCTGATCTCGGCGATCGGCATGTCGATCTTCCTGCAGAACTATGTCCAGATCGGGCAGGGCGCCCGTGATGTGTCGGTGCCCGTGCTGATCTCGGGCGCCATCGAGTTCCAGATGGGCGGCGACTTCACCGTGACGGTGCCGTACTCGCGCCTGCTGATCGTCGGCGTGACGCTGGCGCTGATGGTGGCGCTGACGCTGTTTATCGGCCGCTCGCGCATGGGCCGCGCCTGCCGCGCCTGCGCCGAGGACATGCGCATGGCCAACCTGCTCGGCATCGACACCAACAAGGTGATCTCGTTCACCTTCGTGCTGGGCGCGATGCTGGCTGCGGTGGGCGGCGTGCTGATCGGGCTGACCATCGGCAAGCTCAATCCCTTCATCGGCTTCATTGCCGGCATCAAGGCCTTTACCGCGGCGGTGCTGGGCGGCATCGGCAGCATCCCGGGCGCGATGCTCGGCGGCGTTCTGCTGGGCCTGGCGGAAACCTTCGCCTCGGGCTACATGCCGGCCGAATACAAGGACGTGGTCGCTTTCAGCCTGCTGGTGCTGGTGCTGCTGTTCCGTCCGACCGGGCTGCTGGGCAAGCCCGATGTCGAAAAGGTCTGAGGGAGGCGAGACATGACCAACCAAGTTTCTGCGATGTCCGCCGGACACGCCGTGCGCGGCGCCACGCCGGGCCAGTCGCTCAAGAATGCGATCACGGCGGCGGTGGTGACCGCCATCCTGACCATCCCCATCCTCGGCCTGCAGCTCAAGCTGGAAGGCTACCAGGTGGTGCTGGAACCGCACTGGCGGCCGGTATGGCTGGCGGTGGCGGCGGTGTTCCTGTTCCAGCTGTTCAAGCCGGTGCTGTCGCGCGCGGGCAGCGCGGTGCGCCTGCCGGCGTTGCCGCAGCTGGGTGCGCAGCAGCAGCGCGTGGCGGTGTGGGTGCTGCTGGCGGTGGGGCTGGTGTGGCCGTTCTTCGGCTCGCGCGGCGCCGTCGACGTGGCCACGCTGGCGCTGATCTACGTGATCCTGGGCCTTGGCCTGAATATCGTGGTGGGCTATGCCGGCCTGCTCGACCTGGGCTACGTCGGCTTCTATGCCGTGGGCGGCTACACCTACGCGCTGCTGAACCAGTACTTCGGCCTGAGCTTCTGGGAATGCCTGCCGATCGCGGCGGCGCTGTCGGCGGGGTTCGGCTTCCTGCTCGGCTTCCCGGTGCTGCGCCTGCGCGGCGACTACCTGGCGATCGTCACGCTCGGCTTCGGCGAGATCATCCGCCTGCTGCTGAACAACCTGACCAGCCTGACCGGCGGTCCGGACGGCGTCTCGGGCATTCCCAAGCCCAGCGTGTTCGGCGTCGAGATGGCGCGCAGCGCCAGCGTCGAGGGCACGCGCACCTTCCACGAGCTGATCGGCCTGGACTACGCCAGCCAGCACATGGTGATCTTCCTCTACCTGATCGCGCTGCTGCTGGTCGGCTTCACGCTGTTCGTCACCAGCCGGCTGATCCGCATGCCGATGGGCCGCGCCTGGGAGGCGTTGCGCGAGGATGAGATCGCCTGCCGTTCGCTCGGCCTGAACCCGACCCGCATCAAGCTGTCGGCGTTCACGCTGGGGGCATCGTTCGCCGGCCTGGGCGGCGCGTTCTTCGCCGCGCGCCAGGGCCTGGTCAATCCGGAATCGTTCACCTTCATCGAATCGGCGCTGGTGCTGGCCGTGGTGGTGCTGGGCGGCATGGGCTCGCAGCTGGGCGTGATCCTGGCGGCGATCCTGCTGACGGTGCTGCCCGAAGTGGCGCGCGGCTTTGCCGAATATCGCATGCTGATCTTCGGCCTGGTGATGGTGCTGATGATGATGTGGCGTCCGCAGGGCCTGCTGCCCGCGAGCCGCCCGCACGTGGAGCTTCCCCGATGAATGCAGCAATGAGTGCGCCGATCAATGCAACGGCAGAACTGCTCAGGGTGTCGGGCCTGCAGATGCGCTTCGGCGGCCTGCTGGCCGTCGACGGCATCGATTTCGATGTGCGCAAGGACGAGGTCTTCGCCATCATCGGCCCGAACGGCGCCGGCAAGACCACGGTGTTCAACTGCGTCGGCGGCTTCTACAAGCCGAGCGCGGGCGACGTCACGCTCGACGGCCAAGCCATCGCCGGCCTGCCCAGCCACATGGTGGCGCGCAAGGGCCTGGTGCGCACGTTCCAGAACATCCGCCTGTTCAAGAACCTGACGGTGGTCGAGAACCTGATGGTGGCGCAACACCTGCAGGTGCAGTCCGGCATCCTGCGCGGCCTGTTCGCGACCCCGGCCTACCGCCGCGCCGAGCGCGAGGCGCTGCAGCGCGCCGCGCAGTGGCTGGAGCGCATGGGCCTGACCAGCGTCGCCAACCGCGAGGCGGGCACGCTCTCGTACGGCCACCAGCGCCGGCTCGAGATCGCGCGCTGCATGATCACCCAGCCGCGCCTGCTGATGCTGGACGAGCCCGCCGCCGGCCTGAACCCGCAGGAAAAGATCGAGCTGCAGCAGCTGATCGACCAGCTGCGGCGCGAGTTCGGCATTGCCGTGCTGCTGATCGAGCACGACATGAGCCTGGTGATGGGCGTGTCCGACCGCATCCTGGTGATGGAGCACGGCAAGCCCATCGTTACGGCCGCGCCCGAAGAAGTGCGCAACGACCCGCGCGTGATCAAGGCCTACCTGGGAGAGGACTGATGCTGAAGCTGGAACAGGTCCATACCCACTACGGCGCCGTCGAGGCGCTGTCGGGCGTATCGATCGAAGTCAACAAGGGGGAGATCGTCACCCTGATCGGCAGCAACGGCGCCGGCAAGACGACGCTGATGATGACCGTGTGCGGCACGCCGCGCGCCTCGAGCGGGCGGGTGCTGTTCGAAGGGCAGGATATTACCCATCGCTCGACCCACGAGATCATGCGCCTGGGCATGGCGATCTCGCCCGAGGGCCGGCGCGTGTTCCCGAGCCTGACGGTGCTGGAAAACCTGAAGATGGGCGCGTTCTTCGCCAGGCGCGACGAGATCGAGGCGGGCATCGAGCATGTCTTCAAGCTGTTCCCGCGCCTGAACCAGCGCGCGGGCCAGCGCGCCGGCACCATGTCGGGCGGCGAGCAGCAGATGCTGGCAATCGGCCGCGCGCTGATGAGCCGGCCGCGCCTGCTGCTGCTGGACGAGCCCACGCTAGGCCTGGCGCCGCTGATCATTGCGCAGATCTTCGACATCATCCGCACCATTCGTGACGAGGGCGTCACCGTGTTCCTGGTCGAGCAGAACGCCAACAAGGCGCTGCAGGTGGCGGACCGGGGTTATGTGCTGGAAACCGGCAAGGTGGTGCTGGCCGATACCGGCGCCAACCTGCTCGCCAACGACCGGATCAAGGCCGCCTACCTCGGCGGCTGATGCCGGCCGGCCGGCCGCCGCTCGCCGCGGCGGCCGCTTCCTTCTCTTCTCCGCGTTTTCGCCATCCGCGAAATCCCCCTTTCGCCAATCACATTACACGGCGGGCGCCTTCCGGGCCAGGCTGGGCGCGGTTGCCCATACCCCCTGTGGCATAATCGATTGCCAAGTCAAGCATTGCCGCAACGCTTGAAATAACGCCCGCTTCCGGCGGCTTCCGGCGCGATCGTCATGATTGCCTGCCGGTTCGCACGCCCCGACCGGAGCGGAAAAAACCCCTGCAAACTACTGCGCGGTCCCCGCGGTCCGGCCTGCCAAGGCACGGTCATCGGTCCCGCCATCGCATCATGGCCAAGACGCTCTACGACAAACTCTGGGATGACCACACCGTCCACGTCGAGGAAGACGGCACCACGCTGCTCTATATCGATCGCCACCTGCTGCATGAAGTGACCAGCCCGCAGGCGTTCGAGGGCCTGAAGATGGCAGAGCGCCCGGTGTGGCGCATCAGCGCCAACCTGGCGGTGTCGGACCACAACGTGCCGACCACGGACCGCAGCCAGGGCATTGCCGATCCGGTGTCGAAGCTGCAGGTCGATACGCTCGATGCCAACTGCGACAGCTACGGCATTACCCAGTTCAAGATGAACGACCACCGCCAGGGCATCGTGCACGTGATCGGGCCGGAGCAGGGCGCGACGCTGCCGGGCATGACGGTGGTGTGCGGCGACTCGCATACCAGCACCCACGGCGCCTTCGGCGCGCTGGCGCACGGCATCGGCACCTCCGAAGTCGAGCACGTGCTGGCCACGCAGACGCTGCTGGGCAAGAAGGCGAAGAACATGCTGGTCAGGGTGGAAGGCAAGCTGCCGCGCGGCTGCACCGCCAAGGACATCGTGCTGGCCGTGATCGGCAAGATCGGCACCGCCGGCGGCACCGGCTACACCATCGAGTTCGCCGGCTCGGCCATCCGCGACCTGACCATGGAAGGCCGCATGACGGTCTGCAACATGGCCATCGAAGCGGGCGCGCGCGCCGGCCTGGTGGCGGTGGACGATGTCACGCTGGAATACGTCAAGGGCCGCCCGTACGCGCCGCAGGGCGTTGAGTGGGAGCAGGCCGTGGCCTACTGGCGCACACTGCATTCGGATGCCGGTGCGAAGTTCGACCAGGTGGTCGAGCTGCGCGCGGAGGACGTGCGCCCGCAGGTGACCTGGGGCACGTCGCCGGAAATGGTGATCAGCATCGAAGACCGCGTGCCGGACCCGGAGAAGGAAAAGGATCCGAACAAGCGCAACGCGATGGAGCGCGCGCTGGAATACATGGGCCTGCGGCCCAACGTGCCGGTCGAGAGCATCAGCATCGACAAGGTCTTCATCGGTTCGTGCACCAACAGCCGCATCGAGGATATGCGCGCCGCCGCGTGGGTGGTGCAGAAGCTGGGCCGCAAGGTCGCCGCGAACGTGAAGCTGGCGATGGTGGTGCCGGGCTCGGGCCTCGTCAAGGAACAGGCCGAGCGCGAAGGCCTGGACCAGATCTTCAAGGCCGCCGGCTTTGAATGGCGCGAGCCCGGCTGCTCGATGTGCCTGGCGATGAACGCCGACCGCCTCGATCCGGGCGAGCGCTGCGCCTCGACCTCGAACCGCAACTTCGAGGGCCGCCAGGGCGCGGGCGGGCGCACCCACCTGGTGAGCCCGGCGATGGCCGCCGCGGCTGCCATCGAGGGCCATTTCGTCGATATCCGCAAGCTGGGCTGAACAAGCAAGGACAGAGCATCATGGAAAAGTTCACCGTACACAGCGGCCTGGTCGCGCCGCTCGACCGCGAGAACGTCGACACCGACGCCATCATCCCGAAGCAGTTCCTGAAGTCCATCAAGCGCACCGGCTTCGGTCCCAACCTGTTCGACGAGTGGCGCTACAAGGATGTGGGCGAGCCCGGCATGGACAACAGCAAGCGTCCGCTGAACCCGGACTTCGTGCTGAACCAGCCGCGCTACCAGGGTGCGTCGATCCTGCTGGCGCGCCGCAACTTCGGCTGCGGCAGCTCGCGCGAGCACGCGCCGTGGGCGCTGACGCAATACGGCTTCCGCGCCGTGATCGCGCCCAGCTTCGCCGACATCTTCTTCAACAACTGCTACAAGAACGGCCTGCTGCCGGTGGTGCTGAGCGAGCAGCAGGTCGACCACCTGTTCAACGAGACCAACGCGTTCAACGGCTACCAGCTCACCATCGACCTGGACCAGCAGGTGGTGCTGACGCCGTCGGGGCAGGGCTACGAGTTCGACATCGCGCCGTTCCGCAAGTACTGCATGCTGAATGGCTTCGACGATATCGGCCTGACCCTGCGTCATGCCGACAAGATCAAGGCCTTCGAGGCCGAGCGCGTGGCGAAGATGCCGTGGCTGAACAACCGCCTGGTCGGATAAGGCTCTACGAGGAAAGACAACAATGAAGATCGCAGTCCTGCCGGGTGACGGCATCGGTCCCGAAATCGTTGCAGAGGCCGTCAAGGTCCTGAACGCGCTCGACGAGAAGTTCGAACTGGAAACCGCGCCGGTGGGCGGCGCTGGCTACGAGGCCGAAGGCCATCCGCTGCCGGAGAACACGCTCAAGCTGGCCAAGGAAGCCGACGCCGTCCTGTTCGGCGCCGTCGGCGACTGGAAGTACGACAGCCTGGAGCGCGCGCTGCGCCCCGAGCAGGCCATCCTGGGCCTGCGCAAGCACCTGCAGCTGTTCGCCAACTTCCGTCCGGCGATCTGCTATCCGGAGCTGACCGGCGCCTCGAGCCTGAAGCCCGAGCTGGTGGCCGGCCTCGACATCCTGATCGTGCGCGAGCTGAACGGCGACATCTACTTCGGCCAGCCGCGCGGACTGCGCGAAGCGCCGGACGGTTTGTTCAAGGGTGAGCGCGAAGCCTTCGACACCATGCGCTACAGCGAGCCGGAAATCCGCCGCATCGCGCACGTGGCATTCCAGGCCGCGGCCAAGCGCGGCAAGAAGCTGTGCAGCGTCGACAAGGCCAACGTGCTCGAGACCTTCCAGTTCTGGAAGGACATCGTGATCGATGTCAGCAAGGAATATCCGGAGGTCGAACTGTCGCACATGTATGTGGACAACGCGGCCATGCAGCTGGTCAAGGCGCCCAAGAGCTTCGACGTGATCGTCACCGGCAATATGTTCGGCGACATCCTGTCGGACGAGGCGGCGATGCTGACCGGCTCGATCGGCATGCTGCCGTCGGCGTCGCTGGATGCGAACAACAAGGGCCTGTACGAGCCCTCGCACGGCTCGGCGCCGGACATCGCCGGCAAGGGCGTGGCCAATCCGCTGGCGACCATCCTGTCGGCGGCGATGATGCTGCGCTACTCGCTGAACAAGGCCGAGCAGGCCGACCGCATCGAGAATGCCGTCAAGAAGGTACTGGCCCAGGGCTACCGCACCGGCGACATCCTGACGCCGGGCTGCAAGCAGGTCGGCACCCGCGAGATGGGTGAAGCCGTGCTGGCGGCACTGTAAGTCACATGCAAAAGGGCACCGCAATCGCGGTGCCCTGCGTTTTATTTGTCCCCAATTTGCACGCTGCGGCAGCGCCGCAAAATCGTGTAGACTCTGCCGATGGCCCGATTTTCCCAGTCCACCCTGACTGCTGTTGTCGCCCTGACCGCTACCCGCGGCCCGGTTGGCACGATTTCGCTCGGCCAGACCGCAACGACGATTAAAACCATTATTAAAACCGCGATCGCCTAGATCCGTTCGTCGTGCCTGCCCGTCTTCCCCGCGCAGCCACGCCGGGCGAGGAAAATGGCGGGGAAGTAAAAATCACATCCGAGGTAAATCATGATTGTAGGTCTCGTCGGTTGGCGGGGAATGGTCGGCAGCGTCCTGATGCAGCGCATGCAGGAAGAGCGTGATTTCGACCATATCGAGCCCGTCTTCTTCAGCACGTCCAACGCCGGCGGCAAGGCGCCCGCCATGGCCAAGAACGAAACCACGCTCAAGGATGCCAACGACATCGAGGCACTGAAGAAGTGCGACGTGGTGCTGACCGCCCAGGGCGGCGACTACACCAACGAGGTCTTCCCCAAGCTGCGCGCGGCGGGCTGGAAGGGCTACTGGATCGACGCGGCGTCGTCGCTGCGGATGAAGGACGATGCCATCATCGTGCTCGATCCGGTCAACCAGGGTGTGATCAAGGACGCGCTGTCCAAGGGCGTCAAGAATTTCATCGGCGGCAACTGCACCGTCAGCTGCATGCTGATGGGCCTGGGCGGCCTGTTCCAGGCCGACCTGATCGAGTGGATGACCTCGATGACCTACCAGGCGGCCTCGGGCGGCGGTGCCCAGCACATGCGCGAACTGCTGACCCAGTTCGGCACGCTGAACGCGTCGGTCAAGCCGCTGCTGGACAACCCGGCGTCGGCCATCCTGGAGATCGATCGCCAGATCCTGTCGACCCAGCACGGCCTGTCGGCGGAAGAAACCAAGCAGTTCGGCGTGCCGCTGGCCGGCAACCTGATTCCCTGGATCGACAAGGACCTGGGCAACGGCCAGTCCAAGGAAGAGTGGAAGGGCGGCGCCGAGACCAACAAGATCCTGGGCCGCGGCGAGGGCTTCCTGGGCGCGACCGGCGCTACGCCGATCGCCGTCGACGGCCTGTGCGTGCGCATCGGCGCGATGCGCTGCCACTCGCAGGCGCTGACCATCAAGCTGCGCCGCGATGTGCCGCTGGACCAGATCGAAGGCATGCTCGCCGCGCACAACCCGTGGGCCAAGGTGGTGCCGAATACGCGCGAAGCCAGCATGACCGACCTGACCCCCGCGGCCGTGACCGGCACGCTGACCATCCCGGTCGGCCGCCTGCGCAAGATGCAGATGGGCGGCGAGTACCTGTCGGCCTTCACGGTCGGCGACCAGCTGCTGTGGGGCGCGGCCGAGCCGCTGCGCCGCATGCTGCGTATCCTGATCGAGTCCTGATCGCAGGCGCCGCCGTGGCCTGGTTGCGCGCGTTGCAGCCAGGCAACAGAATGCAGCGCTTTGCTTACGACGCCGCGCCCGTGCGCGGCGTTGTTGTATCCGGGCGCCTATTTTCCTGGGCGATGCGTCACAATACGCCGGCATGCGCCCCCGTCCGCAGGGACGGGCGCCTGCGCGCGGGCTGGCAAAGGGGCCGTTCAGAATGCTCCGCCGGCCGGGCGGACCTGGTTTATGGGGTCGGTTTGTCGATTCATATCGCTACTAAAACATAACGGAGCACAAGGTGAGTGTGAGCCAACATCGCCGGAAAGATGCGCCTACTGCCCGTCAGCGCTGGTCAACGCTGGCCGTCACGGCACTGGGCCTGCTGCTTGCGCAGCCGGCCGCATATGCCGCGGGGTTCGGGCAATTGCGGGTTCAGTCGAATCTGGGGCAGCCGCTGCAGGCTGAGATCGACATCAGCGGGGTCACCGCCGAGGAGGCCGCGGGGCTCAGCGTCAAGCTGGCGCCGCCGGGCGCCTATGCCGCGGCCGGCTTGACCTACCTGCCAGCCGTGGGCAGCCTGCGGCTGGAAGTAGAGCGCCGCGCCAACGGCAGCTACGTGGCACGGGTCCGTTCCAGCCAGCCGATCAGCGAGCCCTTCGTCGATATCCTGGTCGACATGAGCTGGGCCAGCGGCAAGGTCTCGCGCGCCTACACCTTCCTGCTCGACCCCGCCGGGGCCCGGGCTTCCAACCAGACCTTCTCGCCGGCACCGGTGGTGCAGGCCGCCACGCCCGACGCACCGGCCGCGCCGGCACCTGCCGCCGCGCCACCTGCGCCGGCGCAGCAGGCCGCGCCCGGCGCCGAGGCCGAGCCGGCCCGGCCGGCCGCACCCGCCCGTCCCGCGCGACAGAGCGCCAGGCGCGCCGCGGCGCCGGCCGCCGGCACCGACATGGCCGCCGGCGGCGGCTACACCGTGCAGCGCGGCGACACGCTCTATGGCATTGCCGGCGAGGCCGTGCAGGGCCAGGAATCGGTCTCGCTGGACCAGATGCTGGTGGCGCTCTATCGCAACAACCCCAACGCCTTTATCGGCGGCAACATGAACCGCCTGCGCAGCGGCGCAGTGCTGCAGGTGCCGACCCAGCAGCAGGCGCAGGCCGTGACGCCCAGGGCGGCGCGCCGTGAAGTGGTGGCGCGCACGCAGGGCTTTGACGCCTACCGCAGCCGGCTGGCGAGCGCCGCCGCGGCCAAGTCGGTCGAGCCCGACAGCGGCCGCCAGCAGTCCGGTAACGTGACCGCGCGCGTGCAGGAGCAGGCGGCGCCCACCGACGGCCCGCGCGATGAGCTCAAGCTCAGCAAGGCCGCGCGTGGCGCGCAGGCCGACGCCGCGGCCAAGGCCGAAGCCGAAGTCGCGCGCGAGCGCCAGCTGAAGGAAGCCGAGGCGCGCCTGGCCCAGCTGCAAAAGAATGTCGGCGACATGCAGAAGCTGCTCGAGCTGAAGAACGCCGAGATCGCCAAGCTCAGCCAGGCCAACCAGGCCGCGCTGGCCGACAAGGAAAAGGCTGACGCCGCCGCCAGGGCGGCAACCGCCGCGCCCGCCGTGGTGCCGGCCGAGCCGCCGAAGGCCGACGCGGTAGCGGCCACCGCAGCGGCCGCAGCAACCGCTGCCGCCGTGGCGAATGCGGCAAGCGCGCCTGTCGTGCCGGCGGCCGGCGCCAGTGCCGCGGCTGCGGTGGCGCCCGCGGCAGCGTCCGCCGTGGCCGCGGCTCCCGCCTCGCAGCGCGCCGCGGACGTGGCAGCCAACGCGGCGCAAGGAGCCGCATCGGCTCCTGCGGCCAAGCCTGTGCCGCCGGTGGTCGCGCAGCCCGAGCCGGTGCCCGAACCGTCGTTCCTCGACGGCCTGCTGGCCAATCCCATGCTGCTGCCGGGCGGCGGCCTGGTGGTGGCGCTGCTGGGCGTGTACGCGATCTATCGCCGCCGCCAGAAGCAGAAGGAGGGCGAGGCCACTGGCTTTGGCGACAGCATCCTGTCGCAGGAAAGCACCGTCATGGCCGGCGCCAACTCGCTGTTCGGCACCGCCGGCGGGCAGAGCGTCGACACCTCGCAGCACAGCGTGTTCGGCGCCGATTTCCGCATCGGCAACAACACGCCCGAAGCCAACGAGGTCGACCCGATCGCCGAGGCCGAGGTCTATATCGCCTACGGGCGCGATGTGCAGGCAGAGGAAATCCTGCGCGAAGCCCTGGAGAAACACCCGGAGCAGCAGCCGGTACGGCTCAAGCTCCTGGAGATTTACAGCAACAGACAGGATGTGGAAGGGTTCCGCGTGATTGCAGAGGAAATGTTCGCCCAGACCGGCGGACACGGAGCGGAATGGCTGAAGGCCGCGGAAATGGGGCGTGCGCTGGAGCCCGGCAACGCGCTGTTCATGGTGGTGACGCCGGAGGCTGCGGGCCTCGATACGGCATCGCCGGCAACCGACCAGTGGCGCACGCAGGATCCGTCGCAGAATCCCGCCTCGATCGCGCGGCTGGAGCCGTCCCTGGGCGACCTGTCGCTGCCGCTTGATGCCTTCCCGGCGCCGGCCGCCGGCGACCCGATCGTCGCGCCGGCTTCGGCGGCGATGGTGTTTGGCGCCGAGACGCCGCAGCCGGGCGAGGCGGTGCGCCTCGACATGGGCCTGCCGGGCACCGATCCGCTTGCCGATGACGACGTGCCCACGCTCGACACGCCGACCCGCGGCCGCCCGCTGGAGTTCGACATGTCCGGGCTGTCGCTGGACCTGGGCAGCACGCCGCAAGGCAATGCCGCGGCCCCCGCCGCGCTCGACGAGGCCTCGGTGCCGCTTCCCGCCACCACCATGCTGCGCGACGGCAAGCTGGCCGAGCCGATCGACCTGTCGCGAGTGGCACCCGACACCGCCGGCAGCCTGGGCCAGAGCGTGTCGCCGAGCACGCTGTCGGCCGACGGCCTGGACGGCGGGCGCGACATGCAGATCAAGCTGGACCTGGCGCGCGCCTATATCGAGATCGGCGACAAGGAAGGGGCGCGCGAACTGCTGCAGGAAGTGGTCGAGCAGTCGCAGGATCCGCTGCAGGCCGAGGCCCGCTCGCTGCTGCTCGAAGTGGCCTGAGCTATCATTGGCGGTCCGGCCGCGGCACGCGCTGCCGCGGCCAGAAGCGATGCGCCGGAAGCGTCCCTTCCGGCGCATTTGCTTTTCCGGCGCGCATAGCCTGCGCACCGCCATGCTTTTTCCCCTGACATGAACCGCATCGCCCTTGGCCTGCACTACGACGGCGCCGCCTTTTCCGGGTGGCAGTCGCAGCCGCACCGCAATACCGTCCAGGACCACCTCGAAGACGCCATCGAGCGCTTTGCCGGCGTGCGCCTGCTGACCACGGTGGCGGGACGCACCGATACCGGCGTGCACGCGCTGGGCCAGGTGATCCACCTGGATACCGAACTGGAGCGCGAGCCCTTTTCCTGGGTGCGCGGCGTCAACGCCTTCCTGCCGCCGTCGATCGCGCTGCAGTGGGCGCTGCCGGTCGATGACGGCTTCCATGCCCGCTTCCTGGCGTACGAGCGCATGTATTACTACGCGCTCTACACCGGTCCGCACCGGGTGCCGCTGGTGCATGGCCGCGCCGGCTACCAGATGCTGCCGCCCGGGCAACGGCTCGACGTCGACGCCATGCGCGCAGCCGCGGCGCACCTGATCGGCGAACACGACTTTTCCGCGTTCCGCGCCGCCGAATGCCAGGCGAAATCCCCGGTCAAGACCATGTACGACGTCACCATCCGCGACGACGGCAACTGGGTGTTCCTGCGCTTCCGCGCCAGCGCCTTCCTGCACCACATGGTGCGCAACCTGATGGGCTGCCTGGTGGCGGTGGGGCGCGGGCGCTACCCGCCGCAGTGGCTGGCCCAGGTGCTGGCCGGGCGCGACCGCAAGCTGGCGGCGCCGACCTTCATGCCGGATGGCCTCTACCTGGTCGGGGTCAAGTATCCTGATGCTTACCCGATCCCCGCGGCCGACCCGTCCGCGAGTCTGTTCCATGGAGTGTTCGATGACGCAGCCTGAGGGCAGTGCGGCGCACCTGCCGCAGCGCACCCGCATCAAGATCTGCGGCCTGACCCGCGAGGACGACGTGCGCGCCGCCGTCGATGCCGGCGCCGACGCGATCGGGCTGGTGTTCTACCCGAACAGCCCGCGCTACGTCGACGTGGCGCGGGCCGCGGCGCTGGCCGAGGCCGCCGGGCCGTTCGTCACGGTGACGGGCCTGTTCGTCAACGCCGACCTCGAAGACATCGCACACGTCGCCGAGCGTGTGCCGCTGACGCTGCTGCAGTTGCACGGCGACGAGACCCCGCAGTTCTGCACCCAGGCCGCCCAGCGCTGCGCCTTGCCGTTCCTGCGCGCCGCCCGTGTCCGTGCGGGGCTCGATTTGGTAGAATTCGCCGACCAATACCGTGATGCCGCTGCCTTGCTGCTCGATGCCTTCGTCGAAGGCTATGGCGGTGGCGGCCACGTCTTCGACTGGACCCTGATTCCTCCGGCATGGCTTCCGCCCAATCCCCCGGTTATGGCAACCGGCAACCCGAACGCAAGCGGCGCTCCTCGCATCGTTTTGAGTGGTGGGTTGAACGCGCAAAACGTCGCTGGCGCGATTGAACGCGTGCGCCCCTACGCCGTCGATGTCAGCAGCGGGGTAGAGGCCGCCAAGGGCGTGAAGGACCACGCCCGCATTGCCGAGTTCGTGCGCGCTGTCCGCAGCGCCGAGGCCGGATGAGCCGGGGCGAAGACCGATCCCTTGCCCACCTCCGTGTCCCGCCGCTTCCAGGCGGCCGTCGCGCACCCAGTCAACCACGCGCCCTTGCCGGCTGAGGCAAGGCCGCTGTTCCGAAGAGCCTAGACATGTACGACCTGCCCGATTCCCGCGGCCATTTCGGCCCCTATGGCGGCACCTTCGTGTCCGAAACGCTGGTGCACGCGCTCGATGAGCTGCGCGACGCCTATGCGCATTACCAGAAGGATCCCGAGTTCGACGCCGAATTCCGCCGCGAGCTGAAGCACTTCGTCGGCCGCCCGTCGCCGATCTACCACGCGCAGCGCTGGAGCGAGACGCTCGGCGGCGCGCAGATCTACTTCAAGCGCGAGGACCTGAACCACACCGGCGCGCACAAGATCAACAACGTCATCGGCCAGGCGCTGCTGGCCAGGCGCATGGGCAAGCCGCGCGTGATCGCCGAGACCGGGGCAGGGCAGCACGGCGTGGCCACCGCCACCATCGCCGCCCGCTTCGGCATGGAGTGCGTGGTCTACATGGGTGCCGAGGACGTCAGGCGCCAGGCCGCCAACGTCTACCGCATGAAGCTGCTGGGCGCGACCGTGGTGCCGGTGGAAAGCGGCTCGCGCACCCTCAAGGACGCGCTCAACGAGGCCATGCGCGACTGGGTCACCAACGTCGAGAACACCTTCTACATCATCGGCACCGTGGCCGGCCCGCACCCGTACCCGATGATGGTGCGCGACTTCCAGTGCGTGATCGGCGAGGAAGCCAAGGTGCAGATGCCCGAAATGACCGGGCGCCAGCCGGATGCGGTGATCGCCTGCGTCGGCGGCGGCTCCAATGCCATGGGCATCTTCTATCCGTACATCGAGCACCAGGATGTGCAGCTGATCGGCGTCGAAGCCGCCGGCGACGGGCTCGACACCGGCCGCCACGCGGCCTCGCTGACCGGCGGCACGCCGGGCGTGCTGCACGGCAACCGCACCTACCTGCTGCAGGACGACAACGGCCAGATCATCGAGACCCATTCGGTGTCGGCCGGGCTGGACTATCCCGGCGTCGGCCCCGAGCATGCCTGGCTCAAGGACAGCGGCCGCGCGCAGTACGTGCCGGTCACCGACGAGGAAGCGCTCAAGGCCTTCCACGACTGCTGCCGCATCGAGGGCATCATCCCGGCGCTGGAATCGAGCCACGCCATCGCCTATGCCTGCAAGCTGGCGCCGACGCTGCCCAAGGACAAGCTCTTGCTGGTGAACCTGTCCGGCCGCGGCGACAAGGACATGCACACCGTGGCCGAGCGCGCGGGGCTCAAGCTCTGATGCGCGCGCTGCCTCCGATCGGACTTGCCGTGGGCGGCGCCGGCGCGCCGGATGCTGCCGGCGCCCCCGACTCCGCCCCGCTGCGCCTGTTCCAGGAAGACATGTTCGAAGGCATTGCGCGCCTTCCGGATGGGTCGGTCGACCTGATCGTCGCCGATCCGCCGTACGGGCTGGGCAAGGACTACGGCAACGATTCCGACCTGCTGTCGGGCCAGGCCTATCTGGACTGGTCCGAGCGCTGGATGGACGCGGTGGTGCCCAAGCTCGCGCCCAAGGGCACGCTCTACCTGTTCTGCACGTGGCAGTACTCGCCGGAACTGTTCGTGATGCTGAAGCGGCGCCTGACCATGATCAACGAGATCATCTGGGACCGCCGCGTGCCCAGCATGGGCGGCACCACGCGCAAGTTCTCGTCGGTGCACGACAACATCGGCTTCTTTGCCAAGGCGCGCGACTACTACTTCGATCTCGACCCGGTGCGCATCCCGTACGACCCCGAGACCAAGAAGGCGCGCAGCCGTCCACGCTTCGAGGGCAAGAAGTGGCTGGAGGTGGGCTACAACCCGAAGGACCTGTGGAGCGTCTCGCGCATCCACCGCCAGGATCCGGAGCGTGCCAACCACCCGACGCAGAAGCCGCTGGAGATCGTCGAGCGCATGGTGCTGTCGAGCTGCCCGCCGGGCGGCCTGGTGCTGGATCCGTTCGCCGGCAGCGGCACCACCGCGGTGGCCTGCCTGCGCCACGGCCGGCGCTTTGTCGGCTACGAGATCAACCCCGAGTACGTGCAGGTGGCGTGCGGGCGCGTGGCCGCTGCTGCAGAGGCCATGCCCGCGATCGAGCCCGATGCGACCCCAACCCTGGCCGCCGCCAACGACGATGTCTCGCCGGCGCCGCGGCCTCACCTGATTCCCTGAATATGTCCCGTATCCAGAAGACGTTCGCGGCGCTGGCCGCGCAGCAGAAGAAGGGCCTGATTCCGTTCATCACCGCCGGCGACCCCGAGCCCGGCCTGACCGTGGCGCTGATGCACGCGCTGGTGGCGGGCGGCGCCGATGTGATCGAGCTGGGCGTGCCGTTCTCCGACCCGATGGCCGACGGTCCGGTGATCCAGCGCGCCTCCGAGCGCGCGCTGGCCCAGGGCGTGTCGCTCACTCAGGTGCTGCAGTGGGTGCGCGAGTTCCGCCAGGCCAACGCCGACACGCCGGTGGTGCTGATGGGCTACGCCAACCCGATCGAGCGCATGGGCGAGGCGGCCTTCGCCAAGGCCGCCAGCGCCGCCGGTGTCGACGGCGTGCTGGTGGTGGACTATCCGCCCGAGGAGTGCGAGTCGTTCGCCGGGCTGATGCGCGACCACGGCATGGACCCGATCTTCCTGCTGGCGCCGACCTCGACCGATGCGCGCATCCAGGCAGTGGCGCGCGTCGCCAGCGGCTACCTGTACTACGTCTCGCTCAAGGGCGTGACCGGCTCGGCCGCGATCGACCTCGACAGCGTGGCGGCGCGCCTGCCGCTGATCAAGCAGCACGCCAACCTGCCGGTTGGGGTGGGCTTCGGCATCCGCGACGCGCAGACCGCGCGCGCGATCGGCAGCGTGGCCGATGCCGTGGTGATCGGCAGCCGGCTGGTGCAGTTGCTGGAAGACACCCCGCGCGAGCAGGCGGTGGCGACGCTGCAATCGTTCATCGCCGAAATTCGCCAGGCGCTGGATGCCTGAAGTGATTCATTGTCGGCCTGGGGTGGGGCGAGAGGTGCGTTATCGTGCGCAATTCGCGCGTTGCGCTTCGAGCTCCCCGGGCCGGCGTGGTAAATTCGCGGGTTGATTCCCTGCCTTCCGCCAACCGGCGCCCCGACCCATGGGTCTGCCGGCGGACCGCAGTCATCCGAAAGGAGCTTTCATGAGCTGGTTGGATAAACTCCTGCCCCCCAAGATTCAACAGACCGACCCCAGCACCCGCAAGGGCATCCCCGAGGGGTTGTGGGTCAAGTGCCCGTCGTGCGAGTCCACCCTGTACCGGACCGACGTCGAGGCCAACCTGCACGTCTGCCCCAAGTGCGACCACCATATGCGCATCAGCGCGCGCGCGCGCCTGGACGCGCTGCTGGACGCCGAAGGCCGCTATGAGATCGGCCAGGAGATCGTGCCGGTCGACGCGCTCAAGTTCAAGGATTCCAAGAAGTACCCGGACCGCATCAAGGCCGCCATGGAAGACACCGGCGAGACCGATGCCATGGTGGTGATAGGCGGTGCCATCCACACCATCCCGGTGGTGGCGAGCTGCTTCGAGTTCGAGTTCATGGGCGGCTCGATGGGCTCGGTGGTGGGCGAGCGCTTCGTGCGCGGCGCGCAGGCCGCGCTCGAGCAGAAGGTGCCGTTCATCTGCTTTACCGCCACCGGCGGCGCGCGCATGCAGGAAAGCCTGCTGTCGCTGCTGCAGATGGCCAAGACCACGGCGATGCTGAACCAGCTGAGCGCGGCCAGGCTGCCGTTCATCAGCGTGCTGACCGACCCGACCATGGGCGGCGTGTCGGCCTCGTTCGCCTTCCTGGGCGACGTGGTGATCGCCGAGCCCAAGGCGCTGATCGGCTTTGCCGGCCCGCGCGTGATCGAGCAGACCGTGCGCGAGAAGCTGCCGGAAGGCTTCCAGCGCTCGGAGTTCCTGCTGACCAAGGGCGCCATCGACATGATCGTCGACCGCCGCAAGATGCGCGCCGAACTGGCGCAACTGCTGGCGCTGCTGCAGAAGCAGCCCGCCGACGCGGTGGCATAACGCCGCCACGATCGCGATACCGAAGGCGCGGGTGGTTGACGCGCCTTTCGCCTTTTCTGGACGGGCGCGGCGCCGGCCCTTGACTTTGCGCCCGCCTGCCCGAATCTGGTAGCAAACGCTTCAAAACGCTTCCCTCGCACACCCGAAATGCCTGTCTTCCACACGCTCCCCGAATGGCTCTCCCATCTCGAAACCGCCCACCCAGTGGGCATCGACATGGGCCTGACGCGCATCACGCGCGTGAAGGAAGCCCTCGGGCTGCGCATCGACGCCGCCGTCTTCACCGTGGGCGGCACCAACGGCAAAGGCTCGACCTGCGCCATGCTCGAGCGCATCCTGCTGGAGGCCGGCTACAAGGTGGGCTGCCATACCTCGCCGCACCTGATCTCGTTCAACGAGCGCGCGCGCCTGAACGGCGAGATCGCCACCGATGCGCAGCTGCTGCCGCACTTCGAGGCGGTCGAGCATGCGCGCACCAGCTTTGCCGACCCGGTCAGCCTGACCTACTTCGAATTCACCACGCTGGCGATCCTGCATTTCTTTGCCGCGGCCGGCCTCGATGCGATCGTCCTGGAAGTGGGGCTGGGCGGCCGCCTCGATGCGACCAATGTGATCGATACCGACTGCGCCATCATTACCAGCGTCGACATCGACCATACCCAGTACCTGGGCAACACCCGCGAGGAAATCGGCTTCGAGAAGGCCGGCATCTTCCGCCCGGGCGTGCCCGCGATCTGCGGCGACCCGGTGCCGCCCAAGTCGCTGCTGGCACACGCCGAAGCGGTCGGCGCCGAGCTGTGGCTGGTGGGGCGCGACTACCATTTCCAGGCCGCCAAGGGCCAGGAGCGCCAGCAATGGGACTGGAGCGGAGGCGGGCGCAAGCTCAACGGCCTGGGCTATCCGGCGCTGCGCGGCGCCAACCAGCTGCTGAATGCATCGGCGGCGCTGGCGGCGCTGCAGGCGCTGCGCGAGCGCCTGCCGGTGAGCGCCCAGGAAGTGCGCAATGGCCTGGCCTTCGTCGAGCTGCCGGGCCGGTTCCAGGTGCTGCCGGGCCGTCCGGCCGTGATCCTCGACGTGGCGCACAATCCGCATGCGGCGGCGACGCTGGGGCAGAACCTCGAGAACATGGGCTTCTTCCGCTACACCTACGCGGTATTCGGCGCGATGCAGGACAAGGACATCGCCGGGGTACTGCAGCATGTGGCCGACAAGGTCGACCACTGGTGCCTGTGCGATCTGCCGACCGAACGCGCGGCCAGCGCCGCGGACTTGCTCGGCAAGCTCGAGGCAGGGGGCTTCCAGCCCGGCCCGGATGCGACCGCGGCCTGTTTTTCCAGTCCCGAGGCGGCATTCCGCGACGCCATCGAGCGTGCCACCGAGAATGATAGAATTCTGGTCTTCGGATCGTTCTATACCGTCGCCGGCGTGATGGCCTACCGTGCCACGCAGGCTAACTGAAGCGGGCGTCCCGGCGCGCGCTGTGCTGGCAACCCCGACGGCCTTGGCCGATCACTGAGCGGCAAACGCAACGAGCGGCCCACCGGGCCGTATCACCGAACCAATCTATGGGCCTGCTTTCGCTGTTTTCCTCCCGCAAGGGCAACGACCCGGCACCCGAGCGTGCCCGGCGCCAGCGCGCCGATACGGGTGCGGGCATCGCCTCGTCGCGCCGACTGGCCGACGAGTATGCCGACGACACGCTGGACCCTGAATTTCCGCAGAAGCAGCGCGCGCGCCGCCGGCTGATCGGCGCCGTGGTGCTGATGGTGGCCGCCGTGATCGTGCTGCCGATCGTGTTCGAAACCAAGCCGCGGCCGGTGTCCGACGACGTCTCGGTCAAGGTCGCCAACGGTGTCACCAGTTCGCACAAGCCGCGCGTCGAGCCGCGCAAGGCCGATCCGTTGCCGCCCGCGCCGGCCTTGCCGGCGTCGCGAAACGATGCCGCCGCGCTCGATGCCGGCGAGGAAATCGTCAATGCGCCGAAGCCCTCGGCGGCTGCCGCCGACAAGCCCGCGCAGCGCACCGAAGCCAAGCCCGAGCCGAAGCCCGAAACCAGGGCCGAAGCCAAGACCGGCAGCGGCAAGTACCTGATCCTGATCGGCGCGTTTTCTTCCGAAGAGCGCGCCAAGGGCTGGCTGGCCAAGCTCAAGGCGAGCAAGGTGCCGGCCTATGTCGAAAAGAAAGTGCTGGCCGATGGCGAGCGCATCCTGCTGCGTGCCGGTCCCTTCAACGACCGCGACGCCGCCGATGCCGCCGACAAGCGTGTGCGGGCGGTGGGGCTGACCTCGAAGGTCGTGGAACAGTAAGGGGCGCCGCGGCCGGCGCGCGTGCGCGGCCGCCAGCAACGATGCAGCCGACTTTCTTCGACTATGCCGTGGTCTTCATCCTGCTGGCCTCGGGCCTGCTGGGCGTGCTGCGCGGGCTGGTGCGCGAGGTGCTGTCGCTGATCGGCTGGGTGGTGGCGTTCTGGGTGGCGTTCCGCTACGGCGCGGTGGCCGCGGGCTGGATGCCCGAGTCGCTGCCGGGCGGCGAGCTGGCCCGCCATGCGCTGGGCTTCGTGGTGCTGCTGATCGGCACCGTGCTGGGGGCCTCGCTGGCCGGCATGGTGGTCGGGCAATTGCTCGAGAGCACCGGCCTCAAGCCCGCAGACCGCGGCCTGGGACTGGTGTTCGGGCTGCTGCGCGGCGTGCTGCTGGTGATGGTGATGGTGACGCTGGCCAGCCTGACGAAATTGCCGGAAGAACCGTTCTGGCGCGATGCGGTGAGCCGCCCCTATGTGATGCAGGCCATGGAGTCGATCAAGCCATGGCTGCCGCCGGAGCTGGCGAAGTACGTGAAGACATAAGGCCGGGCACGTTGCGCGGCTGGTAGTAACGCAGGCCTTCGGGCCCGGAGGTTCCCGGGCCGGGCTGCGCCCCCTGAATCAAAGCCTTTCCTGGGAGCTTGGCATGTGCGGTATCGTCGGTGTGGTTTCAGCCACGCCTGTCAACCAATTGATTTACGACAGCCTGCTGTTGTTGCAACACCGCGGACAGGATGCTGCCGGCATCGCCACCGCCAACGGCAGTACCTTCCACATGCACAAGGCCAACGGCCTGGTGCGCGATGTCTTCCGCACCCGCAACATGCGCGGCCTGCCGGGCACTGCGGGCATCGGCCAGGTGCGCTACCCGACCGCCGGCTCGGCCTCGAGCGAGGAAGAGGCGCAGCCGTTCTACGTCAACGCCCCCTACGGCATCATCCTGGCGCATAACGGCAACCTGACCAACTGGCAGCAGCTGCGCGAGGAAATGTTCCGCCGCGACCGCCGCCACATCAACACGCACTCGGACACCGAAGTGCTGCTGAACGTGCTGGCCGACGAGCTGCAGCGCGCCAGCAACGGCATGGCGCTCGATCCGGAAATGATCTTCAAGGCCGTGGCGGGCATGCACCGGCGCGTGCGCGGCTCGTACGCGATCGCGGCGCAGATCGCCGGCTACGGCATGCTGGCGGTGCGCGACCCGTTCGGCATCCGCCCGCTGTGCCTGGGCAGCGTCGAGACCCCGACCGGCAAGGAATGGATGGTGGCATCCGAGTCCGTGGCGCTGGAAGGCATCGGCTACAAGTTCGAGCGCGACGTGGCGGCGGGCGAGGCCATCTTCATCGACCTCGACGGCAAGCTCTACAGCAGGCAGTGCGCCGACAACCCGGTGCTGACGCCGTGCATCTTCGAGTACGTCTACCTGGCCCGC
Organism: Cupriavidus alkaliphilus; assembly: GCF_014191175.1. Classification (NCBI taxonomy): domain Bacteria; kingdom Pseudomonadati; phylum Pseudomonadota; class Betaproteobacteria; order Burkholderiales; family Burkholderiaceae; genus Cupriavidus; species Cupriavidus alkaliphilus. The sequence continues at coordinate 777,760 of NZ_JACHWE010000001.1, forward strand.
CCGGACTCGTGCATCGACGGCGTGCCGGTCTACGACGCGCGCCTGCGCATGGGCGACTACCTGGCCGAGAAGATCCGCCAGGAAGTGTCGGCCGGCGATATCGACGTGGTCATGCCGATCCCGGACAGCAGCCGGCCGGCCGCGATGCAGGTGGCCAACCGCCTGGGCGTCAATTACCGCGAAGGCTTCTTCAAGAACCGCTACGTCGGCCGCACCTTCATCATGCCGGGCCAGGCGGTGCGCAAGAAGTCGGTGCGCCAGAAGCTCAACGCCATGGGCGTGGAGTTCAAGGGCAAGAACGTGCTGATCGTCGACGACTCGATCGTGCGCGGCACCACCTCGTTCGAGATCGTGCAGATGGCGCGCGACGCCGGCGCCAACAAGGTGATCTTCGCCTCGGCCGCGCCGCCGGTTAAGTTCCCCAACGTGTACGGCATCGACATGCCGACCCGCAGCGAACTGGTGGCGCATGGCCGCTCCCACGAAGAGATCGCCAAGATCATCGGCGCGGACAAGCTGGTGTACCAGGACGTGGAAGCGATGAAGCAGGCGGTGCGCGATATCAACCCCGCGCTGAACGACTTCGATGCATCGTGCTTCGATGGCCGCTACGTTACCGGCGATATCGACGAGGCCTACCTGGAGCGCCTGGAAACGGCGCGCAGCCAGGCCGACCGCGACGGCACCGGCGGCGACACCGAGCGCTCGTCACTGCACCTGCAGCGCTCCGGCGGCAACGAGTAAGCCGCGCGCCGCGCGCCCGTGCGTTGACGGATGCGAAGCCCGGCCGTAACATGGCCGGGCGTCGATTTGATAGTCAGCTTGCGGACGCGGGTCCAGCCCGAAACAGCTAAAGAGATGGTGGTTGCAGTGTTTGCCAGTCCGCGCAGTGCCTGCGCAACTGGCCGCCCAACCGCCACAGCCTGCCGAAGGCCTCCGCAGAACAGCAAGCCCGTCGATCCGACCATTCGATCGCACGGGCTTTTTTCATGGCCGGCCGCCTTGCCGCGGCAGGCCACAACCATTGCATTCGCGCGGGTACGACCGCGCCACCAGCATGAACGAACCGCTCAACCCTGAATCGCTCGGCATCGATACCCTCGGCGTGCGCGCCGGCACGCTGCGCAGCGAGTTCATGGAGCACTCCGAGGCCATGTACCTGACCTCGAGCTTCTGCTTCAACAGCGCCGCAGAAGCCGCCGAGCGCTTTGCCAACTCGGAAGAGGGTTATACCTATTCGCGCTTCACCAACCCGACCGTGTCGATGTTCCAGTCGCGCCTGGCCGCGCTGGAAGGGGCGCAGGCCTGCATGGCGACCGCCTCGGGCATGAGCGCGATCCTGTCGGTGGTGCTGTCGTCGATGCAGGCCGGCGACCACCTGGTCAGCTCGCGCGCGATCTTCGGCTCGACCATGACGCTGTTCAGCAATATCTTCGGCAAGTTCGGCGTCGAGACCACCTTCGTCGACCCGACCGACCTGGAAGCGTGGCGCGCGGCAGTCCGCCCGAACACCAAACTGTTCTTCCTGGAAACGCCGTCGAACCCGCTGACCGAGGTGGCTGACATCGCGGCGGTGGCGGACATCGCCCACGATGCCAACGCGCTGCTGGTGGTCGACAATTGTTTCTGCTCGCCCGCGCTGCAGCAGCCGATGAAGTTCGGCGCCGACATCGTGGTGCACTCGGCCACCAAGCATATCGACGGCCAGGGCCGCGTGCTGGGCGGCGCGGTGCTGGGCTCGCACGACTTCATCATGGGCAAGGTGTTCCCGTTCGTGCGCACCGCCGGGCCGACGCTGTCGGCGTTCAATGCGTGGGTGCTGCTCAAGGGCATGGAGACGCTGGCGATCCGCATGGAGCGCCATTCGGCCAGCGCGCTGGCGCTGGCGCAGTTCCTGGAATCGCATCCGGCGGTGGCGCGCGTGTTCCACCCGGCGCTGGCGTCGCACCCGCAGCACCAGATCGCCATGCGCCAGCAGAGCGGCGGCGGCGCGATCGTGTCGTTCGAGCTCAAGGGCGCGACGCCCGAGCAGCAGCGCGCCAATGCCTGGCGCGTGATCGACAACACGCGGCTGTGCTCGATCACCGGCAACCTGGGCGACACCCGCACCACCATCACGCACCCGTACACCACCACGCATGCACGCGTCAGCCCCGAGGCCAAGGCGGCCGCGGGCGTCGGCGAAGGGCTGATCCGCCTGGCGGTGGGGCTGGAGTCGGTCGAAGACCTGAAGGCCGACCTGCTGCGCGGCCTGGGCGACTGAGGCGCTACTCTGTCGCCGCGACCACCGGGGCCGGTTCTTGCAGGGTCGGCCCTTGCGGTGCCGGCGCTTGCGGCGCAGGCTCATCGCTGCCGGCCATCGCCTTCACGCCGGCGGCGGTGACGTCGTAGGTGGCGCCGACCGCGGTCGAGGCCACGCTGACCGCGGCCGAGCCTACCGTGGCCACCGTCGACACCGCGGCGCTGCCGACCGCCACGGTGGCACCGACCACCATGCAGCCGGACAGCGTCGCGACGGCACAGGCGGGCGCCAGCATCAGCGCGACGCGCGGCAGGGTGGCGGAGGTTTCGCTATCGTTGCGCAGGTTGCGACGCAAGCGGGGAAATAAAGACGGCATGTAACTCTTTCTTGGTAGTGGTTGAGCCTGGCATGGGGCGGAGTCAGCGCAGCAGGCGGCGGCGCAGCAGCACCAGGCACACCACCAGCGCGGCCACGGCATAGACGGCCAGCACCGCCAGGTGCAGGCCCGCGTCATCGACCGGGCGGCCCAGCATCAGCGGCCGGATCAGCGCCACGGCGTGCGCCAGCGGCAGCGCCTCGGTGGCGGCCTGCACGCCTTCGGGCAGCTGTTCCAGCGGGAAGAACACGCCCGACAGCAGCAGCATCGGCGTCATCACCAGGGTCTGGTAGAACATGAAGAAGTCGTAGCTGGGCGCCAGCGCGGTGACGATCATCGCCAGCGCGGCGAAGGCAATCCCGGCCAGCACGATCACCGGCAGCGCCAGCAGCGCGCCCGGCATCTGCGCATAGCCGAGCGCCCCCGCCACCAGCATGATGGCCAGCCCCGACAGCACCGCCTTGCTGGCGGCCCACGCGATTTCGCCCAGCACCACGTCGCCCAGCGTCAGCGGGGCATGCATGATCGCTTCCCAGGTGCGCTGCACGTGCATGCGCGAGAATGCCGAATACATCGACTCGAAGCTGGCCGACATCATGACGCTGGACGCGGTGGTGCCGGCCGCCAGGAAGGCGATATACGACACGCCGTCGACCTGGCCCACCATCAGCCCCAGCCCAAGGCCGAGGCCGAACAGGTAGATCATCGGGTCGGCCAGGTTGCCGATCATCGACGGAATCGCCAGCTTCTTCCACACCATGTAGTTGCGGTACCAGACCATCATCCAGTTGCGCAGGTTGCGCGGCAGCAGCGGCTGCGGATAGGTCTGCCGCACCGCGGTGCCGGCGGCAGCGGAGGCGTCGGCGGCGTCCGCGCGGGGGTCCTGTTCGCTCATGTCGTCCCTTGGTTCAGTCCCGCATTCAATCCCGCATCTCGCGGCCGGTCAGCTTGAGGAACACGTCCTCGAGGTTGGCGGGGCGGTGCAGGTAGCGCACGCCGCTCCTGCCGTGCAGCGCCGCCAGCAGCGGGGCGGGCTCGCGCACGTAGCAGAACAGCGTCTCGCCGCTCATTTCGGTGCGCTGCGCCAGCGGCGTCAGCGTACCGCGCAGCGTGTCCAGTTCATCGCCATAGACCTCGACCACGTCGCAGCCGATCTGGCTGTCGATCAGCTCGTGCGGCTTGCCTTCGGCGATCTTGCGGCCGCCGTCGATCACGCACAGGTAGTTGCACAGCCGTTCGGCTTCTTCCATGAAGTGCGTGGTCAGCAGGATGGTCTTGCCGCTGGCCATCAGCGATTTCAGCCGCTCCCAGATCAGGTGGCGCGCCTGGGGGTCGAGGCCGGTGGTGGGTTCGTCCATCACCAGCAGGTCCGGGTCGTTGATCAGCGCGCGCGCCACGGTTAGGCGCCGGCGCATGCCGCCGGAGAGATCGCGCACCTGCGCGTCGGCGCGGTTTTCCAGTCGCGCGAATTCCAGCAGCCGCGGCACGCGCCGCTCGATCTCGGCCGATGACAGCCCGAAATAGCGCCCGAAGATGCGCAGGTTCTCGATCACCGAGAAGTCCGGGTCGAGATTGTCGAATTGCGGCACCACGCCCACGCGCATGCGCGCCTGCGGCGCGCGTTCGGGGATGGGCTCGCCGCACAGCGTCAGCGTGCCCGCCATGGGCGTGGTCAGGCCCAGCAGCAGCCGCAGCGTGGTGGTCTTGCCGGCGCCGTTGGGGCCCAGCAGGCCGAAGCACTGGCCGCGGAAAACCTGGAGGTCGAGGTCGTCGACCACGACAGTGTCGCCGTATTGCTTGCGCACCTTGCGCAACTCGAGGATGGCAGTCAAGGCAGGGTCCGGTGTGGCGCCGCAACGGCGCAATATCCGCCATTATGCCGGTCATCCGCGCCGGCCTCAGTTGGCGCATTGCAGCAGGCGCGGGTATAAAAAAACCGCCAGCGAACTGGCGGTTTTTCTTGCCTGGAGACCAGGCAGCGAAGCGTACCGGAATCAGTACATCTTCTTCGGCAGCATCTGCATGCGCAGACGCTTGCGCAGGCGTGCTTCGGCGGCCTTCTTCTTGCGCTTGCGCTCGGTCGTCGGCTTCTCGTAAGCGGTGCGGCTCTTGAGTTCAACGATCAGGCCAGTCTGCAGAATGGCACGACGGAAACGCCGCATTGCAACTTCAACGGGCTCACCGGGTTTCAAGACGATCTTAGTCAATTCAGTCCTTTAGGGGATTGCCGCCGGGGCGGCTGGTTCAAACGGGGGGAAACTGCGGTCGCCGGAGCGACTGGTATTGCACGCCGGGCGATGCCCTGGTGCGCCCCCGCGAACCTGAAAGATGTGGACGTTTCAGTCCGTGCAACCAGTGTCAGGGGTGATAGCGCCAGGTCCGAACATAACTGGAGCCTGACAGTACCGGTTTCCATGAATGCTATACGCCCGTAACTATGGCACGTATACGACGGGGCTGTCAAGAATGCAGTGCAATGTACGCGCGGCGGCCGGGCCTGAAAGTTATCGCCAGGCCACTTCATGCGCGCCGCGGCGTCCACGCCGGACCGCAGGCTGTCTTTATACCGTTTTTATGGCCGCGGCGGACCTTTCTACCCCGTTTTTATCCCCGCATCCCTAATCTGGGTGACGTCTGCCACTCACGATTCTGCTCGCCATGGATGCGATGTTCCTGCTCGTTCTGATTGCCTTCGGCGCCGCCAGCGTCGCCCTGATAGCGCTGTGCGCGTGGCTGTGCGGCCCGGTGCGGCCGGTATCTGCCGCGGACCGGCCGCAGCCCGACGCCACCACCGGCGGAGAGCGCTGATGGACTGGACCGAACTGCTGGCCGGCGCGCTTGCCGTGGCCATCTTCCTCTACCTGCTGATTGCCTTGTGCCGTCCGGAGAAGTTCTGATGCCGACCGATTTCCCGGGCCTGCTGGCCCTGTACCTGGCCATCCTGCTGGCCCTGGCCCCATTGCTGGGCCGCTACCTGCGCCGCGCGGTCGAAGACGACGGCTATCGCCTGACCGGCTGGGGCCGGTCGCTCGAGCGCGCGCTGTACCGGCTCGCCGGCGTGCGGCCCGGCGCGCAGATGGGCTGGCGGCGCTACGCGCTGGCCGTGCTCGCCTTCAACCTGCTCGGCGCGGTGGCGGTCTATGCGCTGCAGCGCCTGCAGGGCTGGCTGCCGCTGAACCCGCAGGGCTTCGGCGCGGTGGCGCCGGACTCGGCCTTCAACACCGCCGTCAGCTTTGTCGCCAATACCAACTGGCAGGGGTATGGCGGCGAATCGACCATGAGCTACCTGACGCAGATGCTGGCGCTGACGGTGCAGAACTTTGTCTCCGCGGCCACGGGAATCGCGGTGGTGTTCGCACTGATCCGCGGGTTTGCGCGCCAGCGCGCGGGGGGCATCGGCAACTTCTGGGTCGACCTGACCCGCATCACGCTGTACGTGCTGGTGCCGCTGGCATCGGCAATTGCGCTGATGCTGGCGAGCCAGGGAGTGATCCAGAACTTCAGCGGCTACCGCGACGCAGCGCTGCTGCGTCCGGTGGCCTACAGCCAGCCGGTGACGGACGCCGCCGGCAATCCGGTCGCCGATGCCCAGGGCCAGGCGCTGACGCGTCCGGCCACGGCGCACACGCAGACCCTGCCGCTGGGGCCGGTGGCCTCGCAGGAGGCGATCAAGATGCTGGGCACCAACGGCGGCGGCTTCTTCAACGCCAACTCGGCGCATCCGTACGAGAACCCGACCGCGCTGTCCAACCTGATCGAGATGCTGGCGATCTTCCTGATCCCCGCCGCGCTCTGCTTCACCTTCGGCGAAATGGTGCGGGACCGCCGCCAGGGCGTGGCGGTGCTGGCGGCGATGACGCTGCTGTTCGTGGCCATGGCCAGCCTGGCCGCGCTGGCCGAGCAGCGTACCGGACCGGTGCTGTCCGCGCTGCCGCTGGACCACGCCGGCTCCGCGCTGCAGGCGGGCGGCAATATGGAAGGCAAGGAAACGCGCTTCGGCGTGGCCGCCTCCGCGCTGTTCGCGGCGATCACCACGGCGGCGTCGTGCGGCGCGGTCAATGCCATGCACGATTCCTTCACCGCGCTGGGCGGCATGGTGCCGATGCTGCTGATGCAGCTGGGCGAGGTGGTGTTCGGCGGGGTCGGCTCCGGCCTGTACGGCATGCTGGTCTACGCGGTGCTGGCGGTGTTCATCGCCGGCCTGATGATCGGCCGCACGCCGGAATACCTCGGCAAGAAGATCGAAGCCTTCGAGATGAAGATGACCGTGATCGTGATCCTCGTCACGCCGCTGCTGGTGCTGCTGGGCACGGCGGTGGCGGTGATGGCGGGCGCGGGCCGCGCGGGCGTGCTCAACCCGGGCACGCACGGTTTTTCCGAGATCCTCTACGCGTTGTCGTCGGCGGCCAACAACAACGGCAGCGCGTTCGCGGGGCTGTCCGCCAACACCCCGTTCTACAACACGCTGCTGGCCGCGGCGATGTGGTTCGGCCGCTTCTGGATCGTGATCCCGGTGCTGGCGCTGGCGGGCTCGCTGGCGGCCAAGCCGAAGCTGCCGGCCACCGGCGGCACCATGCCCACGCACGGCGCGCTCTTCGTGGTGCTGCTGGCCGGCTCCGTGCTGATGGTGGGCGCGCTGACCTATGTCCCGGCGCTGGCGCTGGGCCCCGTTGCCGAACACCTGCAGGGCGTGCTGGCCGGCGCCGCGCGCTGAACGCCTGTCCTGACGAATCGCCAATCGCGAACCTGTCTCCATGATGCAACCCGATACCCTGACCACGCGGCCCCAGGCCGCCCCGGAGCGCGCCGAGGACGGCGCCGCCCACGATCCCGCGCGCGCGCCGCGCCGCATGCTGTCGCCCGAACTGGTGCGCCCGGCGCTGCTCGCGGCGCTGCGCAAGCTGTCGCCGCGCGAGCAGCTGCGCAACCCGGTGATGTTCGTGGTCTACGCCGGCGCCATCCTGACCACGCTGCTGGCCGTGCGCGCGATGGTGTCGCCGCTGCCGCATGCCACCGAAAGCGCCGGCTTTATCGTCGCGGTCGCGATCTGGCTGTGGGTCACCGTGCTGTTTGCCAACTTTGCCGAGGCCCTGGCCGAAGGACGCAGCCGCCAGCAGGCCGCGTCGTTGCGCGGGCTGAAAAGCACCGCGAGCGCGCGCGTGCTGACCGAGGGCCGCCGCGACGGCGCCGTGCAGGTGCGCCCGGCCACCACGCTGCGCCGCGGCGACGTGGTGCTGGCCGAGGCCGGCGACATGATCCCCGGCGACGGCGAGGTCATCGAAGGCGTGGCCTCGGTCGACGAAAGCGCCATCACGGGCGAGTCGGCACCGGTGATCCGCGAATCCGGCGGCGATTTCTCGTCCGTTACCGGCGGCACGCGCGTGCTGTCCGACTGGATCGTGGTGCGCATCACCACCAATCCCGGCGAGAGCTTTATCGACCGGATGATCTCGATGGTCGAAGGCGCGCGGCGCCAGAAGACGCCCAACGAGCTGGCGCTGACCATCCTGCTGGTCGGGCTGTCGATGGTGCTGCTGCTGGCCACGGCCACGCTGCTGCCGTTTTCCGCCTACAGCGTGCTGGCGACGGGGGCGGGGCTGCCGGTCACCGTGACCGTGCTGGTGGCGCTGCTGGTGTGCCTGATCCCGACCACCATCGGCGGGCTGCTGTCGGCGATCGGCGTGGCCGGCATGAGCCGCATGATGGCGGCCAACGTGATCGCCACCTCGGGCCGCGCGGTGGAAGCGGCCGGCGACGTCGACGTGCTGCTGCTCGACAAGACCGGCACGATCACGCTCGGCAACCGCCAGGCCGCGCGGCTGCTGCCGGCGCCGGGCGTGGGCGAACGCCAGCTGGCGGCCGCCGCGTGGCTGTCGTCGCTGGCCGATGAAACCCCCGAGGGCCGCAGCATCGTGGCGCTGGCGCGCCAGCAGGCCGGCGCCGAGGCGCCCGGCATGGGTGCGGCGCGGCCGGTGTTCGTGCCGTTCACCGCGCAGACGCGCATGAGCGGCGTCGACCTCGGCGAGGGCGCGTCGCGGCGCAGCGTGCGCAAGGGCGCGGCCGACGCCGTGCGCCGCTACGTGGCCGAGCATGCGGGCAAGTTCCCGGATGCGGTCACGCACGCGGTCGAGGACGTGGCCCGGGCCGGCAGCACGCCGCTGGTGGTGGCCGAGCGGGCCGGGGCCGAGGTGCGCGTGCTGGGCGTGGTGGAGCTGAAGGACACGGTCAAGCGCGGCATCCGCGAGCGCTTCGGCGAACTGCGCCGCATGGGCATCCGCACCGTGATGATCACCGGCGACAACCGGCTGACCGCCGCCGCGATCGCCGCCGAGGCGGGCGTCGACGACTTCCTGGCAGAGGCCACGCCCGAAGCCAAGCTGGCGCTGATCCGCCAGTACCAGGCAGAAGGGCGCCTGGTGGCGATGACCGGCGACGGCACCAACGACGCCCCGGCGCTGGCGCAGGCCGACGTCGCGGTCGCCATGAACAGCGGCACGCAGGCCGCGCGCGAGGCCGGCAACATGGTCGACCTCGACAGCAACCCGACCAAGCTGATTGAGATCGTCGGCATCGGCAAGCAGATGCTGATGACCCGCGGCGCGCTTACCACCTTCAGCGTGGCCAACGACCTGGCCAAGTATTTCGCGATCATTCCCGCGGCCTTTGCCACCACCTATCCGCAACTCGGCCTGCTCAACGTGATGGGCCTGGCCACGCCGGCCTCGGCGATCCTGTCGGCGGTGATCTTCAACGCGCTGATCATCGTGGTGCTGATCCCGCTGGCGCTGCGCGGCGTGCGCTACCGCGCGCTCGGCGCCGCCGCGCTGCTGCGCCGCAACCTGCTGGTGTACGGGCTGGGCGGCATCGCGGTGCCGTTTGCCGGCATCAAGCTGATCGACCTGGGTCTGGCCGCCATGGGCTGGGCCTGACCGACCCCAAACAATGTTCGGAGCAACCATGTCCAATCCAATCACTGCCGACACCGCGCACGCCGCGCAACCCGACGGGCAGGGCGGCCTGATGCGCCCGGCGCTGGTCATCCTGCTGGCGCTGTCGCTGCTGACGGGCCTGCTGTACCCCGCGGCGATCACGATGATTGCCGGCGCGGCCTTTCCGCACCAGGCGGCCGGCTCGCTGATCGTGCGCGACGGCAAGGTGCTGGGATCCGAGCTGATCGGCCAGCCGTTCTCCGCGCCCGGCGACTTCTGGGGCCGGCTCTCGGCGACCGCGCCCATGCCTTATAACGGCGGAGCTTCCGGCGGCTCCAACCTGGGGCCCTCGAACCCGGCGCTGGCCGACGCGGCACGCGCGCGCCTCGACGCGCTGCGCGCGGCCGATCCCGGCAACACCGCGCCGGTGCCGGTGGACCTGGTGACCGCATCCGGCAGCGGCCTGGATCCGCATATCAGCGTGGCCGCGGCCGAGTACCAGGCGGCGCGCGTGGCGCGCGCGCGGGGCTTGCCGCTGGCGCAGGTGCGCGCGCTGATCGCCGCGCATACCGACAAGCCGCTGCTGCCGGTGCTGGGCGAGGCCGGCGTCAACGTGCTGCAGCTGAACCTGGCACTGGATGCGCTGCCGGCGCGCTGAGGCGGCGGGCCGTGTGCCGGCCTGCATGGCACAATCTGGCTGCGCTCGCGCTGCCGCAACGTGAGCGCGCCCACCATGCCCGTGCGCCCAGCCGACGACCTCCGCCCCGATCCCGACCACCTGCTGCAACGCATGCAGGCCGACGGCGAACGCGCCGCGCGCGGACGCCTGCGCATCTACTTCGGCGCCTCGGCCGGCGTCGGCAAGACCTTTGCCATGCTGGCGGCGGCGCGCGCATTGCGCGAACAGGGTGGCGATGTCGTGGTGGGCGTGGTGGAAAGCCATGGCCGCGCCGAGACCGAGGCGCTGGCCGAAGGCCTCGAGCAGTTGCCGCGGCGCGCGCTCGAGCACCGCGGCCGCGCGCTGCAGGAATTCGATCTCGACGCGGCGCTGGCGCGCCGGCCGGCGCTGGTGCTGGTGGACGAGCTGGCCCACAGCAACGCGCCCGGCAGCCGCCATCCCAAGCGCTGGCAGGACATCGCCGAGCTGCGCTCGGCCGGCATCGACGTCTGGACCACCGTCAACGTCCAGCACCTCGACAGCCTGAACCAGGCGGTGGCCGGCATCACCGGCATCCGCGTGCGCGAGACCGTGCCCGACGCGGTCTTCGACGAGGCCGACGAAGTGGTGCTGGTCGACCTGCCCGCCGACGAACTGCTGCGCCGGCTGCGCGAAGGCCGCGTGTACGTGCCCGAACAGGCCCGCCACGCGGTGCAGCACTTCTTCCGCAAGGGCAACCTGATCGCGCTGCGCGAGCTGGCGCTGCGCCGCACCGCCGACCGCGTCGACGACGATGTGCGCGCCTACCGCCGGCAGGCGTCGATCGAGCCGGTGTGGCGCACGCGCGAAGCGGTGCTGGCCTGCATCGGCCTGGGCAGCGATGCCGCGCAGGTGGTGCGCAGCGCGCGCCGGCTGGCCGCGCAGCTCGATTGCGACTGCCATGTGGTGACGGTGTCGGTGCCGCGGCTGGCGCCGGTGCCGGACCCGCTGCGCGCGCAGCTCGACGAGGCCATGCGCCTGGCCGAGTCGCTGGGCGCGCGCACCGAGACCCTGGCCGGCAGCGACATGGTGGCGGCGGTGGCCGGCTATGTGCGGCGGCACAACCTGACCAAGGTCCTGGTCGGCCGCACGCCGGCGCGCTGGCGTGACCGCGGCGGTGCGCTGCCGGGCCGCCTGCACGCGTGGCTGGCGCAGTGGCTGGCGCCGTGGCTGGGCGCGCGCGCCTGGCTGTTCGGGCGCAGCAGCTTTGCCGATGCGCTGGCGGCCGCGTGTCCGGAGGTCGACGTGATCCGCGTCGCGGCCGACGGGGTCCGGCATGACGCGCCCGATACCGCCCGCAGCGCGCATGGCATCGCTGCGCAGGTTGAGGAGGCCGGTCCGGCGCAGTGGCCCGGCCTGCTGTGGGCGGTGGCCTGGTGCGCCGGCGCCACCGCGCTGTCGGTGCTGGCGCGGCCATGGTTCGACCTGGTCAATATCGCCATGCTGTTCCTGCTGGCGGTGGCAGGGGTGGCGCTGCGCCACGGACGCACCGCCGGAGCTTTCGCCGCGCTGGTGGCGGTGGGCGCGTTCGACTTCTTCTTCGTTCCGCCGCAGCTGTCGTTCGCGGTCAGCGACGTGCAATACCTGGTGACCTTCCTGGTGATGCTGGCGGTTGGGCTGGTGATCGGTCAGCTCACCGCCGGGCTGCGCGAGCAGGCGCGCGTGTCGGTCCAGCGCGAGACCGATGCGCGCACGCTGTACGAGCTGGCGCGCGAACTGTCGGCGGCGCTGACCGATGCGCAGATCGTCGCCATCGGCGGCCGCTTCCTGCGGGCGGCGTTCGACGCGCGCGCGGCGTTCTTCCTGGCCGGCCCGCAAGGGCGACTGCTGCCTGCCGCAAACGATGCCGCAAACGATGCCGAAAGCGACGCGCAAGCCGGCGTCGCCGCGCAGAGCGATGCCATCGACCATGTGCTGGCGCAATGGGTGTTCGACCACGGCCAGCCGGCCGGCACCGGCACCGACACGCTGCCGGCGGGCACGGTGCTGTACCTGCCGTTGAAAGCGCCGATGCAGGTGCGCGGCGTGCTCGCGGTCGAGCCGCGCGCCTGGCGTGCCTTGGCGCAGCCCGCGCTGCGGCGGCAGGCCGATGTCTTCGCCACGCTGATCGCGATCGCGCTGGAGCGGCTGCATTACGTCGAGGTCGCGCAGCAGGCCTTGCTGACGATGGAGTCCGAGCGCCTGCGCAGCTCGCTGCTGGCGGCGGTGTCGCACGACCTGCGCACGCCGCTGACCAGCCTGATCGGCATGGCCGAGACCCTGCAGCGCGGCACCCCGCCGCTGGCACCGGAGGTGGCCGAAACGGTCGGTGTCATGCGCGACCAGGCGCGGCGCATGCACGCGATGGTGGCCAACCTGCTCGACATGGCGCGGCTGCAGAGCCGCAACGTGGCGCTGCGCAAGACCTGGCAGTCGTTCGAGGAACTCGCCGGCGCGGCGCTGGCATCGCTGCGCGACGCGCTGGCGCGGCACCGCGTGGTGGTGGCCGACCTGTCGGCGCTGCCGCTGGTGGCGTGCGACGGCGTGCTGATCGAGCGCGTGCTGTGCAACCTGCTCGAGAATGCGGCCAAGTACACCGCGCCGGGCACCGAGATCCGGCTGCGCGGCGAGGTGACCGAAACCGCCGTGCACCTGATCGTCGAGGACGACGGCCCCGGCGTGCCGGGCGCGATGGCGCGCCAGGTGTTCGAGAAATTCACGCGCGGCGAGCGCGAATCCGCCACCAGCGGCGTCGGCCTGGGGCTGGCCGTGTGCGAGGCGATCGTGCAGGCGCACGGCGGCAGCATCCGGGTCGAGCCGGTGCATCCGGCGCAGGCCGGGGCTGCGGGCGCGCGCTTCGTGGTCACGCTGCCGCGCGGCACCCCGCCCGTGCTGGAGCCCGAAGCGGCCGGCGTGCCGGCCTGAACCCGCCAAACTTGCAAGGAAGCAACGCGTCATGCCATTCGAGTTTTCGCCCACGGTGCTGCTGGTGGAAGACGAGCCCCATATCCGCCGCTTCGTGCGCGCGGCGCTGCAGGACGAGGGCTGCACCGTGCATGAGGCCGATACGCTGCAGCGCGGCCTGATCGAGGCCGGCACGCGCCAGCCTGACCTGGTGATCCTGGACCTGGGCCTGCCCGACGGCGATGGCGTCTCGATGATCGGCGAGCTGCGCACCTGGACCGAAGTGCCGGTGCTGGTGCTGTCGGCGCGCACCGACGAAACCGAGAAGATCCGCGCGCTCGACGCCGGCGCCGACGACTACCTGACCAAGCCCTTCGGCGTGGGCGAGCTGGTGGCGCGGCTGCGCGTGCTGTTGCGCCGGCATGCGCGCGCCGGCGCGCAGGGGCGGGCGCAGGTGGCGTTCGGCGATGTTGCCGTCGACCTCGCCAACCGGCAGGTCACGCGCGGGGGCGAGGCGGTGCACCTGACCCCGATCGAATACCGCCTGCTTGCCGTGCTGCTGGCGCACCGCGGCAAGGTCATGACGCATCGCGAACTGCTGCGCGAAGTGTGGGGGCCGTCCCATGCCGACAGCAGCCACTACCTGCGGGTCTACATGGGCCACCTGCGCCACAAGCTGGAGGCCGACCCGGCCCAGCCGGCGTGGTTGCTGACCGAGGTCGGCGTGGGATACCGCTTCGCCGGCTGAGTCCCGGAAGCCGCTTCACACCATCCGTTCCCGACCGATCACGCGCCGCGTGAGGGCGGCGCTCGTCCATGCCAGCCGCTCCCGGTAAACCCGCAATCCTGTCGAAAACGTTTGACGGGGAAATTCATGTGTATAAACTAATATTCATAAACATGAATTCATGCAGGAGGCACGCATGCCGGACCAACCCGTGTATTTCGTCTCGACCGCCGAGGTCGAGGGCTACCACCCTGCCAACCATGTCGGCACCCTCAACCGCCGGCTGATCGCGCCGGAGACCGTCGGCTCGCGCCATCTGGAAGTGATCCACGGCACCATCGAGAAGGGCAAGGGCGCGCTGCCGCATGCGCATCCCGGCATCGAACAGGTCTGCTACATGCTGGAAGGCCGCGCCATTGCCGAGGTCGGCGGCCAGCGCCGCGAACTGGGTCCGGGCGACTGCTGCTTCTTCCCGCCGGACCAGATGCACGTCTTCACGGTGGTCAGCGACGAGCCGGCGAAGATTCTGGTGATCTATTCCCCGCCTTACGAGGAATCCCCTGAACGCGTGATACGGCCCGCCTGACGGGCGGCGGTCGCGGGCAGGGCACAAAACTACAGGAGACAATCACCGTGAAGTCCTTCAAGAACGCTTTTGCCGGCCTGGTGCTGGGTTGCGGCGCGGCGCTGGCCGCCACCCCGGCGCTGGCCGCCGATGCATTCCCCGCCAAGCCACTGCGCCTGGTGGTGCCGTTTGCCGCCGGCAGCGGCACCGATGCGGTGGCGCGCCTGACCGCGAAGTACCTGGGCGAGTCGCTGCAGCAGCCGGTGGTGGTCGACAACAAGCCCGGCGCCAACGGCACCATCGCCGCCGAGTTCGTGGCCAAGGCGCCCGCCGACGGCTATACGCTGTTCATGACCACCAACACCACGCATTCGGCCAACCCGTCGCTGATGAAGCAGCTGCGCTATGACCCGGTCAAGGATTTCACGCCGATCTCGCGCATGGGCAACCTGCCGTTCATGCTGGTGGTCAACCCGGCGCTGCCGGTCAAGACGCTGCGCGAGTTCGTCGACTACGCCAAGGCGCATCCGGGACTGACCTATGCCAGCGGCAACAGCACCGGCATCGTCTCGGGCGCGACGCTGTCGAAGATGGCCGGGCTGAAGATGCTGCACGTGCCGTACAAGAGCACGCCGCCGGCGATGACCGACGTGATGGGCGGCCAGGTGCAGGCGATGTTCGTCGACTTCGCCGCCGGCATCGCCAACGTGCGCGCCGGCAAGCTGCGTGCGCTGGCGGTGACCACCGCGCAACGCAGCGCGCTGCTGCCGGACCTGCCGCCGCTGGCGAGCGTGCCGGAACTGAAGGGCTTCGACGTGACCTCGTGGAACGGCGTGTTCGCCCCGGCCGGGGTGCCGGCCCCGGTGGTCGAGCGCCTGAACCGCGAACTGGTGGCGATCGCCACCAGCAAGCAGCATGCGGCGCAGTTCCACGCGCTCGGCTTCGAGCCCTTCGGCAGCACGCCGGCCGAGCTCAACCAGTTTGTCGTGGCCGAACTGCAGAAGTGGGCGCGGCTGGTCAAGGACGCAGGCATCCAGCCGGAATAAGACACCACCGAACCGACAACGACAGCAAGCAGGTAACACGATGAATTTCGATCTCTCCGAAGAACAGGCCTCCATCGTCGAGGCGGTGCAGCAGGTCTGCGCGCAATTCGACATGGAATACTGGGACCGCCTCGACAAGTCCGGCACCTATCCGCACGAGTTCTACAAGACGCTGTGCGAAGGCGGCTGGCTCGGCGTGGCCATGCCCGAGGCCTTCGGCGGCGCGGGGCTGGGCATCCTGGAAGCGGCGCTGGTGATGCAGACCATCTCGCAGTCGGGCGCGGGCATGACCGGCGCGTCGGCGGTGCACATGAATGTGTTCGGCCTGAACCCGGTGGTGGTGTTCGGCACCGACGCACAGAAGGGCCGCTTCCTGCCGCCGCTGATCGCCGGGCAGGAGAAGGCCTGCTTCGGCGTGACCGAACCCGACGCGGGGCTCGACACCACCAAGCTCAAGACCTTTGCGCGCAAGGTCCCGGGCGGCTATTCCGTGAGCGGGCGCAAGATCTGGATCTCGACCGCGCAGGTGGCCGACCGCATGCTGCTGCTGGCGCGCACCACGCCGCTGGAGTCGGTGAAGAAATCGACCGAGGGGCTGTCGCTGTTCTACACCAGGGTCGACCGCAGCAAGATCGAGATCCGCGAGATCGACAAGATGGGCCGCGCCGCCGTCGACACCAACATGCTGTTCATCGACGACCTGTTTATCCCCGACGAGGACCGCATCGGCGAAGAGGGCAAGGGCTTCGAGTACATCCTGCACGGGCTCAACCCGGAGCGCATCCTGATCGCCGCCGAGGCCATCGGGCTGGGCCGCGCGGCGCTGGCCATCGCCACGCAGTACGCCAAGGAGCGCGTGGTGTTCGGCCGCCCCATCGGCATGAACCAGGGCGTGCAGCATCCGCTGGCGCAGGCGTGGATGCAGCTGGAGTCGGCCAACCTGATGATGCTCAAGGCCGCGGCGCGCTACGACGCGGGCCAGTCGTGCGGGGCCGAGGCCAATGCCGCCAAGTACCTCGCCGCCGAGGCCGGGCACAATGCCTGCCAGACCGCGATCCTCACGCTGGGCGGCATGGGCTATTCGCGCGAGTACCGCGTCGAGCGGCTGCTGCGCGAATCGTATATCCCGCGCATCGCGCCGGTCAGCCCGCAGCTGATCCTGTGCTTTATCGCCGAGCGCGTGCTGGGCTTGCCCAAGTCCTACTGAGCGGGAGTGCCGATGCAAGACAAGCCAGTGCAGGCCAGTGCGCCGACCGGGCCGCTGGCCGGGATCCGCGTGATAGACATGACCTCGGTGGCGATGGGGCCGTATGCCACGCAGATCCTTGGCGACATGGGCGCGGAGGTGATCAAGGTCGAGCCGCCCGCCGGCGACGTATTCCGCCACGCCGAGCCGGCGCGGCACGCCGCCATGGGCGCGAGCTTCCTCAACCTGAACCGCAACAAGCAGTTCGTGGTGCTGGACGTGAAGCAGCCCGACGACCTGGCGGCGCTGAAGGCGCTGATCGCCGGCGCCGATGTCTTTGTCTCGAACGTGCGGCCGCAGTCGCTGCGCAAGCTCGGGCTCGACTATGCCTCGCTGTGCGCGGACCATCCGCGGCTGGTCTACTGCGGTGCCTATGGCTATTCGGAGTCTGGGCCGTACGCCGGCGCGCCGGCGTTCGACGACATCATCCAGGCGCGCAGCGGCATGGCGCAGTTCCAGGGCGCCAATTCGAACGAAGGGCCGCAGTACGTCAACACCATCCTCGCCGACAAGGTCGCCGGGCTGACCGTGGCCTATGCGATTCCGATGGCACTGTACGAGCGCGAGCGCTCCGGCCGCGGCCAGGCCATCGAGGTGCCGATGTTCGAGACGCTGGTGTCGTTCCTGGCGACCGAGCAGCTGGCCGGGCAGACCTTCGTGCCGCCGCTCGGTCCGGCCGGCTATCCGCGCGTGATGTCGATGCACCGCAAGCCGTACCGCACCCGCGACGGGCATATCGCGCTGCTGCCGTACACCAGCGCGCAATGGCAGCGCTTCTTCGATGTCTCCGGCCATGCGTTGCTGGCCAGCGATCCGCGCTATGCCACGCCGGCCGCGCGCAGCGCCAATATCGACGCGCTCTATGCCACGCTGGCCGAGATCGTCGCGCAGCGCACCACCGCCGAATGGCTGGCGCTGCTGCGCGATGCCGACATCCCGCACAGCGAGGTGCCGCACTTCGACAGCCTCGCCGACGACCCCCACCTGCGCACCACCGGCATGATGTTCGAGTACGACCATCCGAGCGAAGGGCGCCTGCGCGGCGTGGGCATTCCCACGCGCTTCTCGCGCACGCCCGGCAATATCCGCACCTGGCCGCAGGCCTTGCCGCCGGCCGCGCGTCAGGAGGACTGAGCCGCGCTGCCGCCGCGTACAATCCCGGCCAACGGATACTGAAGTCGAGGAAGCCAAACGATGGCAGCAAACGAAGCGGCGGAGAAGTCCGGTTACGGCAGCGTCAAGACGGCGCTGCGCGTGATCGAGATCATGGAAATCTATGCGCGCGAAGGCCGCTCGCTGACGCTGACCGAGCTGGCCAGGCTGCTGGGCGCGCCGATGTCGAGCTGCCTGGGGCTGATCCGCACGCTGGCTTCGCTGGGCTATCTGTACGAGACCGGGCGCCGCCAGGGCTACTATCCGACGCGCCGGCTGCTCGATATCGCGCAACGCATCGCCCGCAACGACCCGCTGCTGGAGCGCGTGCAGCCGGTGCTGGAATCGCTGCGCGACACCACCGGCGAGACCGTGGTGTTCGGCAAGCTGCAGGACGACGGGCGCGTGCTGTATCTGGAAGTGCGCGAATCCCCCAATCCGGTGCGCTATATCGCGGCGCCGGGCGAGCTGCGCGATGCGCATGTCAATTCGATCGGCCGCGCCATCCTGGGCACGCTGGCGCCGGCCGCACGCGCCGAGCTGTTGTCGGGCGTGTCCTTTGCGGCGCGCACGCCGCGCACCATCAGCTCGGCGCAGGCGCTGGAAGCGGCGATGCAGGGCTGGCAGAAGCAGGGCTGGTATCCGAATTTCGGCGAATCGTTTCCCGACCTTGGCGCCATCGCCGTGCCGGTGACGATCGGGGGCGCAACCTATGGCCTGTCGGTGGCGGGGCCGCTGCACCGGGTCGAAATCAATGCGCAGGGCATCATCGCGGCGCTGGAGGCCGCGGCACCGTCACTGCAAGGGTAGGGGAAGAGAGGGAGAGGAGGGGGCGTTGCGGCCGGATCGGCCGGGGCGCTCCGCATCAGCCTGACAGGATCAACCGCAAAACGAAAAAGCCCGGTGCGTTTGCACCGGGCTTCCGTATCGGTTGGCTCCCCGACCTGGGCTCGAACCAGGGACCTGCGGATTAACAGTCCGTCGCTCTACCGACTGAGCTATCGGGGAACAGCTGAGAAAGAGATTATAGCCAGTTTCTCTTTTCTTCGTCAACACCCTTTCGACATTCAGTTCCTGTCATGGGTGCGGGGAAGGCTGGCTTGCTGCCGGACGGCGGTGCAAAGGGGCGGGTTGCCGGCTTCGCGACCGTGGCGCTGAACAGCGAGGCCGCATTATAGCGACGGTTCCCGCTTTGTGCCAGAAAAAAACCGCCTCGCGGCGGTTTTTTCTGCGATCGGCAGCAGGTCAGTCGAACACCGGCGATTCCACGCCCAGCACCTTGTGCAGCTTCGGCGAGGTGGTGGTGTACTGCATGTGGATCTTCTTCTCGGGGAAGATATACGGCGCAGCACCGAACGCGGCCAGCGCGGCCTCGTGGAAGCCCGACAGGATCAGCTTCTTCTTGCCGGGGTAGGTGTTGATATCGCCGACCGCGAAGATGCCGGGGATATTGGTCTGGAATTTCTCCGTGTCGACCTTGATCTGCTTGCGCTCGAGGTCCAGGCCCCATTCGGCGATCGGGCCCAGCTTGGGCGACAGCCCGAAGAACACCAGCAGGTCGTCGAGCGGCAGGCGGCGGGTCACGCCGTCGGCGCCGGTCACCTTGATCTCGGTGAGCACCCCGTCCTTCTCTTCATAGCCGCCGATCTGGCCGACCAGGAACTGCATTTCCATCTGCTCGCACAGTTCCTTCATCTTGGCGACCGACGCCGGCGCGGCGCGGAAGCCGTCGCGGCGGTGGATCATCACCACCGACTCGGCCTTGCCGACCAGGTCCAGGGTCCAGTCCAGCGCCGAGTCGCCGCCGCCGACGATCACCAGGTTGCGGCCGTGGAAGCGGCTCGGATCCTTGACGCGGTAGAACAGCTGCTTGCCGTCGAACTTGTCGATGCCATCGACCTTCAGCGTGCGCGGCTGGAACGAGCCCACGCCGGCGGCGATGAAGATGGTCTTGGTGATGAAGCGCGTGCCGAGCGAGGTCTCGACGAAGAAGCGGCCGTCTTCACGGCGCTCGACCACGGACACTTCCTGGCCCAGGTGGAAGGTGGGCTCGAACGGCTCGATCTGCTTGAGCAGGTTGTCGGTCAGTTCCTGGCCGGTGCAGCTGGGCACGGCCGGGATGTCGTAGATGGGCTTGTCCGGATACAGCTCCACGCACTGGCCGCCAACGACCTTCAGGGAATCGATGACGTGGGCCTTGATTTCGAGCAGGCCCAGTTCGAACACCTGGAACAGACCTACCGGGCCGGCACCGACGATCAGCGCGTCGATTTCCAGCGGCTGGCCGCCTGCGGGGCTGCCGCCCTCGACCTGCCTGGTCGTGTCGGCAACGGGATTTGGAATGCTCAAGTCCATATTCGTCCTGATACGTTGGTTGGGCACGCGGGTGCCCGGCATTGCGGAAAGCGCGTGGGGACGGCTTTCTTTGCTGCCCGGTGCGCTCAGCGCTCCAGGTACTGCAGCTTGTCGGTGGCGTCCTTCCACTCCTCGGCCTCGGCCAGCGGGGCCTTGGTCTTGGTGATGGAGGGCCATGCGCGCGCCAGCTCGGCATTCAGCTCGATGAACTGCTGCTGGTCGCCCGGTACGTCTTCCTCGGCGTAAATGGCGTTCACCGGGCATTCGGCCACGCACACGGCGCAGTCGATGCACTCATCCGGGTCGATGGCCAGGAAGTTGGGGCCTTCGCGGAAACAATCGACCGGACACACGTCAACGCAGTCTGTGTAGCGGCAACGGATGCAGGATTCGGTGACAACGTGAGTCATTTCGGTTCCAGGAAAACGGTCGGCTTTTAATGGGAAACTGTGGGGCCGCTTCTTGCCGGCGTGACGCGCCGCATCCATCACATGGGGGTGCCCGCGTGCCGCAGGGCAGCATGGGCTGGGCGAGCGCCGGCCGAGGCCTTTCGGAAACCGATATTGTAGCCGAGCCTTCTGGCAAGGATAGCCGGTCTATATAGCCGGATCAGATAGTTTTCTTATTTCTTTATGTACTTTTGATTTAACGCATGGTGGCCGGCTGGCGGCTTTGTCTGCTCGCCGGCATGCTGCGCGGCAGCACCCGGCCAGCCGGCAGCGGGCAGACTTCGGGTAGCATGGCGTTCTGACCCGGCATCGCCGTCTGGCCCGCTATGATCATCCAGTCTCTGCTCGACACCGACCTGTACAAATTCACGATGATGCAGGTGGTGCTGCATCAGTTTCCGCAAGCGCAAGTGGAGTACCGCTTCAAGTGCCGCAACGCGGGCATCGATCTGACCCCATATATCGACGAGATCCGCGCCGAGGTGGCGCACCTGTGCCAGCTGCGCTTCACCGAGGAAGAGCTGGCCTACCTGCGCGGCCTGCGCTTCATCAAGAGCGATTTCGTCGATTTCCTCGGGTTGTTCCACCTCAACGAGAAATATGTGTCGGTGCGCCCGTCGGCGCAGGGCAACGGCGAGATCGAGATTTCGATCACCGGCCCGTGGCTGCACACCATCCTGTTCGAAGTGCCGGTGCTCGCCATCGTCAACGAAGTCTATTTCCGCCGCACCCAGCCCCAGCCCGACCTGGCCGAAGGCCGCCGCCGGCTGGAAACCAAGCTGGCGCTGCTGAAAACGCCCGAGCTGGGCGACTGCGTGATCGCCGACTACGGCACGCGCCGGCGCTTCTCGCGCGACTGGCAGGAAGAGGTGCTGCTGACCATGCGGCGCCTGCTGGGCCCGCAGCTGGCCGGCACCAGCAATGTCCACTTCGCGCGCCTGCACAATATGGTGCCGCTGGGCACGATGGCACATGAATACCTGCAGGCCTGCCAGGCGCTGGGGCCGCGGCTGCGCGACTCGCAGGTGTTCGCGTTGGAGCGCTGGGCGCGCGAGTACCGCGGCGACCTGGGCATCGCGCTGTCGGATACCTATGGCTTCGACGCCTTCCTGCGCGACTTCGACCTGTATTTCTGCAAGCTCTTCGACGGCGTGCGCCACGATTCCGGCGATCCGGTGCTGTGGGGCGAGCGCATGGTGGCCCACTATGCCGCCAACCGCGTCGACCCGCGCACCAAGACGCTGATCTTCAGCGACAGCCTCGACATCCCGCGCGTGATCGAGCTGTATCAGCGCTTCCATGGCCGCTGCCGGCTGGCGTTCGGCGTCGGCACCAACCTGACCAACGACCTGGGCTACACGCCGCTGCAGATCGTGCTGAAGATGGTGCGCTGTAACGGGCAGCCGGTGGCCAAGCTGTCGGACACGCCGGAAAAGACCATGTGCGACGATCCCGGCTACCTGGCCTACCTGCGCCAGGTGTATTCGGTGCAGCCCGCCGCGTAGCAGGCTTTTGCACGGCGCGCCGCTGTATCGCCCCTGCAGCGCGCCGCTGTATCGCCCCTATAATCGCCGCATCGCGCCTTTGCGCACTGCCACCCCAAGCCAGGCACCATGGAAACCAACGACGCCCGCGACCGCATCTTTGCCCGTATCCGAGCCGCCCAGGGCAGGCCGGCCCGGCCGAGCGCGGGCGAGCGTGGCGCCGTTGCCGATTACCTGGCCCGCCACCCGCAGGGCCCGCGTCCGGCCGCCGCGCCCGACCTGGCCGAAGCGTTCCTGGCGCAGGCGCAGCGCATGGCCTCGACCGTGGACCGCGTCGCGACCCTGGCCGACGTGCCCGCCGCCACGGTGCGCTATCTCGACAGCCTGGGCCTGGTGCGCCGCGCGGTCGCGTGGGATGAGTTTGACCGCTTGCCGTGGCAGGACGCCGGGCTGGCGGTGGAGTGCCGCCCGCCGGTGCGCGATGCCGTGGCCGACCGCGAGCATGGCGACCTGGTCGGCATTACCGGCTGCTTCTGCGCGATTGCCGAGACCGGCTCGCTGATGCTGCTGTCCGGCCCGGCCACCTTCGCCTCGGCCGCGCTGCTGCCCGAGACCCATGTCGCGGTGGTGCCGCGCGCGCGCATCGTCGCCGGCCTGGAAGATGCGTTTGCGCTGGTGCGCAGCGAGCGCGGCGAACTGCCGCGCGCCACCAACATCATCAGCGGGCCCTCGCGTACCGGCGATATCGAGCAGACCATCGTGCTGGGCGCCCACGGCCCGTACCGCGTGCATGTGATCCTGGTCGACTCGGCCTGACCTGCGTGGCGCGAACCCGGCGCGCCGCAATCAGAAAATGCACGCCGCAGGGGGAAGCGCGGCAGGGCCTTGCATTACACTTGCAGGCTTGCCCGCGCGCTTTGGCATCGCGCCGCGCGCGCCCATGACCGCTGCATTGTTCGAGGAGTTCCTGCCTGATGCGACGTGCCCCCGTGCTGTTGCCACTGCTGGCCATGCTGGCCGCCTTTCCCGCCGCAGGCCATGCCGCCGATCTCGACGGCGCGTCGCTGTCGCCGCTGTGGGGGCTGCCCTTTGCCGGCATCCTGCTGTCGATCGCGCTGTGGCCGCTGCTGGGGCCGAAGTTCTGGCACCACCATTACGGCAAGATCGCCGCCGGGTGGGGGCTGCTGTTCCTGCTGCCGTTCGCGTTCGTGTTCGGCGCGCATGCCGCCGCCGTCAGCACCGTGCACGCGCTGCTGGCCGAGTACATTCCGTTCATCGCGCTGATCTCCACGCTCTATATCGTTGCCGGTGGCATCTGCGTGCGCGGCAACCTGCACGGCACGCCCCGGCTCAATACCGGCATCCTGGCGCTGGGCACGTTCCTGGCCAGCTTCATGGGCACCACCGGCGCGGCCATGCTGCTGATCCGGCCGCTGCTGCGCGCCAATGACAACCGCCGCCACGTGGCGCACGTGGTAGTGTTCTTTATCTTCCTGGTGGCCAACGCCGGCGGCGCGCTGACGCCGCTGGGCGACCCGCCGCTGTTCCTGGGCTTCCTGAAGGGCGTCGACTTCTTCTGGACCGTGCGCAACATCTTCCCGGAAACGTTCTTTATCTGCGCGCTGCTGCTGCTGGTGTTCTACCTGGTCGACCGGCACTACTACCACAACAAGGAAGAGCAACTGCCGGTCGATCCCACCCCGGATTCGGGCAGCATCACTATCGAAGGCAAGTTCAACTTCGTGCTGCTGCTGGCCGTGGTCGGCCTGGTGCTGATGAGCGGGCTATGGAAGCCGGGGATCTCGTTCGACCTCATGGGCACCGAGGTGCCGCTGCAGGCCGCGGTGCGCGACGCACTGCTGGTAGTGGTGGCGGTGGTGTCGCTGCTGGTCACGCCGCAGGCGGCGCGCGTGGGCAATGAATTCAACTGGGAGCCCATCCTCGAGGTGGGCAAGCTGTTCGCCGGCATTTTCCTGACCATCATCCCGGTCATTGCCATGCTGAAGGCGGGTACCGATGGTGCCTTCTCGGGGGTGATCCGCGCGGTCAGCGACGCCAACGGCCAGCCGGTCGACAGCATGTATTTCTGGGCGACCGGCGTGCTGTCGTCCTTCCTCGACAACGCGCCGACCTACCTGGTGTTCTTCAATACCGCCGGTGGCGATCCCGCCACGCTGATGACGCGCGATGCCTCGACGCTGGCCGCGATCTCGGCCGGCGCGGTGTTCATGGGCGCCAACACCTATATTGGCAATGCGCCCAACCTGATGGTCAAGGCCATCGCCGAAAACCGCGGCGTGCGCATGCCGAGCTTTTTCGGCTACATGCTGTATTCGGGCATTTTCCTGATGCCGCTGTTTGTCATCATGACCTTCCTCTTCTTCCATATCTGATGCCATGAAGCCGTCCGTCCTGGTTACCCGCGCCATCTATCCCGAAGTCATCGCGCACCTGGCGCAGTATTTCGATGTCGACGACAACCAGCAGGACGCGGTGCTCGACGCCGCCGCGCTGAAGGCGCGGCTGGCGGGCAAGGCCGGCGTGCTGGCCAATGCCGCCGACCGCATCGACGCCGGCGTCATCGCCGGGCTGCCGGCGCTGCGCGCGGTGTGCAACATGGCGGTCGGCTACAACAACCTGGACCTGCCGGCGCTGACGGCCGCGGGCATCGTTGCCACCAATACGCCGGATGTGCTGACGGAGACCACAGCCGATTTCGGCTGGGCCCTGCTGATGGCAACCGCGCGCCGCGTCACCGAGGCCGAGCACTACCTGCGCGCCGGCAAGTGGCAGCGCTGGAGCTACGACATGCTGGTCGGCATGGACCTGTACGGCAGCACCGTGGGCATCCTGGGCATGGGCCGCATCGGCCAGGCACTGGCACGGCGCGCGGGAGGGTTTGGCATGCAGGTGCTGTACCACAACCGCAGCCAGTTGCCGGCCGAGACCGAGCGCGCGCTCAACGCCCGCTATGTCAGCAAGGAAGACCTGCTGCGCCAGTCCGACCACCTGCTGCTGGTGCTGCCGTACGGCCCCCAGAGCCACCATGCCATCGGCGCCGCCGAGCTGGCGCTGATGAAGCCCACCGCGACGCTGGTGAACCTGGCGCGGGGCGGCATCGTCGACGATGCCGCGCTGGCACAGGCACTGCGCGACAAGCGCATCTTCGGCGCCGGCCTGGATGTGTTCGAAGGCGAACCGGCCGTCCACCCGGACCTGCTGACGGTGCCCAACGTCGTACTGACGCCGCATATCGCCAGCGCGTCCGAGAAAACCCGCCGCGCCATGGCCATGCTCGCGGCCGACAACCTGATCGCGGCGCTCGACCAGGGCCCGCAGGCCGGCCATCCGCCCACCGTGATCAACCCTGAAGTGATGGCGCATCGCCGCTGAGGTTTTCGCATGACCCTGATTCCGTTCCTGACGCTGGCCGCGGCGCTGCTCGCGGTCGTGCTGCTGGTCATCGTGTTGCTGCGCCAGCAGGCCGGGTCATCGGGCGCCGGCATGGCGCGGCAGCTCGACGAGATGCGGCTGGAGCACGCGCGCGGCATGGAGCGGCTGGAGCGCGAGGTGCGCTCCGAGGTGGCCGAGGCCGCGCGCGGCAGCCGCGGCGAGTCGGCGCAGCAGATGCTGCGCTTCCAGCAGGCGCTGTCGTCGCAGCTGACCGGCATCGCCACCCTGCAGAACAACCAGATCGACACCTTCGCGCAGCAGCTGGCCAAGCTGACCGAGACCAACACCCAGCAACTGGAGCAGGTCCGCCAGCACCTGATGCTGCAGTCCCAGCAGGCGCGCGACGAGCAGGCCGGCACGCTGCGCCGCTTCGGCGACGGCTTGCAGCAGCAGCTGGCGCAACTGTCCGAGGCCAACGAGCGGCGCCTGGCCGAGGTCCGCGCCACGCTGGAGCAGAAGCTGCAGGATATCGAGGCCAACAATGCCGCCAAGCTCGAGGAAATGCGCCGCACCGTCGACGAGAAGCTGCACGCGACGCTGGAGCAGCGGCTGGGCGAATCGTTCCGGCTGGTGTCGGACCGCCTCGAGCAGGTGCATCGCGGCCTGGGCGAGATGCAGGTGCTGGCACAGGGCGTGGGCGACCTGAAGAAGGTGCTGACCAACGTCAAGTCGCGCGGCACCTGGGGCGAGGTGCAGCTGGAGATGCTGCTGGAGCAGATGCTGACGCCGGAGCAGTACGGCAAGAATGTCGAGACCGTGCGCAACTCGGGGGCGCGGGTGGAGTTTGCCATCCGCCTGCCAGGCAAGGCGGCGGGCGCGGACAACGCGCCGGTCTGGCTGCCGGTCGACGCCAAGTTTCCCAAGGAACAGTACGAGCGCCTGGTCGACGCACAGGAGCGCGGCGATCCGGACGGCGTGCTGGCGTTCGGCCGCGAACTGGAAACGGCACTGCGGCGCGAAGCCCAGACCATTGCCGAAAAATACCTGGCGCCGCCGCAGACCACGGACTTTGCCATCCTGTTCCTGCCCACCGAAGGGCTCTATGCCGAGGTGCTGCGCCGTCCCGGCCTGACCGATCAGCTGCAGCGCGACTATCGCGTGACCGTGGCCGGCCCGACCACGCTGACCGCGCTGCTGAACAGCCTGCAGATGGGCTTCCGCACGCTGGCGCTGGAAAAGCGCTCGAGCGAGGTGTGGGAAGTGCTGGGCGCGGTCAAGACCGAATTCGGCAAGTTCGGCGACGTGCTGGCCAAGACCCGCGATACGCTCGAGCGTGCCGCGCGCAATATCGAACAGGCGGAAGTGCGCACGCGGCAGATGGCGCGCAAGCTGCGCACGGTGGAAGCGCTGCCGGGTGAAGCCGCGCAGCAGTTGCTGGGCCTTGGTGTCGACACGGCGGTGGACGGCACGCCCGAAAACGTGGCAGGCACCGATAACGTGGAAAACAGCCGGGCCTGAGCGGGCAGGGCAGGTGTGGGGGAAAGCTGGAAAAGCAGGAAAAGCGGCCGGTCTGCCGGCCGGTCTGGCGCCCGGCCGGCAGCGGCAGTGCGCCGTTCAGCGGTCTTCTTCGGGAGACAGCTCGCGCACGTGGACTTCGATGCCGCCGAAGCGGGCGGCGACCCAGTTGTAGGCCTTGCAGGCCAGCCACAGCAGGCCGAAACCGATCAGCGCATTGAGGATGATCGCGCTGAAGACCGTGATTGCCGGCAGATCACCATAGCGGACGAAGGTGACGAACAGGCCCAGCGACACGATCGGCAGGGAGAAGCAAAGGTAGACCAGCACCAGCGCGCGGGCGGTCTTGACGGGGTGGAGGTACGCAATCTCCTGATTCATGACGGGGGATACTCGAATGTTTCTGAATCGTGCGCCAAGTGTAGCGATTGGCCGATGCCAAGCATAGCCCGGCGGCCGCGGGGCCGCCGAAAGCCCGGCAGCAACGGTGCCGCGGCGGCAAATGTGCAGCACAAAAACGACACATTGCTACGATCGCGTAGCGAATGGTTGCCCGCGGCCCCCGCGGTACCGCTCAAACCAGCCCGTCGAACAGCATTACCTCGACCGCGTCGCCGGCCTTGACCGAGTCCTGCTCGTGGCCGAGCACGATAAAGCAGTTGGCCTCGCTCATCGAGCGCAGCACGCCGGAGCCCTGCTGGCCGGTGATGCGCACTTCCCACTCGCCGTCGCCGGCGCGCGCCAGGATGCCGCGCTGGTACTCGGTGCGCCCCGGCTTCTTGCGGATCGCCTGCGCGCTGCGCACGCGCAGCAGCGGCAGCGGCGGCACCGTTGCGCCCATCAGCCGGTGCAGCGCCGCGCGCACGAAATGGTAGAAGGTGACCATCACCGCCACCGGATTGCCGGGCAGGCCGAACAGCAGGGCCGAGTGCGCGCCCGCGCCGTCGGCCTGGATGCGCCCGAAGGCCATCGGCCGGCCCGGGCGCATGGCGATCTTCCAGAACGTGACATCGCCCAGGCGCGCCATGATCTGCTTGGTGTAGTCGGCCTCGCCGACCGAGACCCCGCCCGAGGTGATGACTGCGTCGGCGCTCTCGCAGGCGGTGCGGAAAGCGGCTTCGAGCGACTCGGGATCGTCGCGCACCACGCCCATGTCGAGCAGGTCCACGTTCATCCGGCGCAGCATGCCGTGCAGCGTGTAGCGGTTGGAGTCGTAGACGCAGCCGGGGTCGAGCGGCTCGCCGATCGAGCGCAGCTCGTCGCCGGTGGAGAAGAACGCCACGCGCAGGCGCCTGCGCACGCGCACCTCGGCCACGCCCAGCGACGCCAGCAGGCCGAGGTCGGACGGCTGCAGGATCCGACCCGCCTGCAGCGCCGCCTGGCCTCGGGCCAGGTCTTCGCCGCGCAGGCGCCGGTTGTCGCCGATACGGACGCAGTCCGCTGCAAAGCGGATGCGCGCGCCGCCGGCGACGGTTTCGACAAATTCCTGCGGCACCACCGTATCGCAGCCGGCCGGCATCACCGCGCCGGTCATGATGCGCACCGCCTGCACGGCGGTGGGGGCCAGCGCGCCGGCACCGCCCGCCAGCGCGCTGCCGATCACCTCGAGCTCGACCGTGGCGGTCTGCGCCGCGGCCAGGGCCGCACCGTGGAAGGCATAGCCGTCCATCGCCGAGTTGTCATGCGCCGGCACGTCGATGGTCGAGACGATGTCCTCGGCCAGCACCCGGTCCAGCGCGCTGCGTATCGGCAGCTGCTCGATGCCGCGTACCGGCTCGACCACCTCGCCAATGATGCGGTTGGCCTGGTCCACCGGCAGCGCGGTGGGATCGTAGTCGGACAGGCAGGAAATGACGGATTGCAGCGATGGCATGGCGGCTCGGCGGTCGGCGATGGCTGGGGCAGGGATTCAGCGCGCTTCGTGCGCGCGCAGTTCGTCCAGGGTGTTGATATTGGCAAAGGCCGCGGCGTCGTCGAACAGCACTTCGGCCAGCCGGTGCGAGGCGGCCCAGGTCTCGATCTTGCGGCCGCCCCCGGAAAGATAAGCCACCAGGCTGTCGAGCGCACTGACCGGCATCAGGCAGAACACCGGCTGGGTCTGGCGCCGCCCGTCCTGGTCCAGCGTGACCGGGATCGCCAGTTCGGCGCCTTCGGCCTCGATTGCTTGCGCCAGGCGCGCCACCAGGTCGGTCGGCAGGAACGGCGAGTCGCACGGCGCCGTCACCATCCATGGGGTGCCGCACTGTTCCAGGCCGGCCAGCATCCCGGCCAGCGGGCCGGCGAAGTCGGGCACGCTGTCGGTGTAGACCGGCACGCCGAAGGACTCATAGGCCGCCAGGTTGCGGTTGGCGTTGATCATCAGCGCGCCCACCTGGGGCGTCAGCCGCATCATCGTGTGCATGGCCATCGGCGTGCCCTGCAGCGGCTGCAG
The DNA here is from genome assembly GCF_014191175.1 of Cupriavidus alkaliphilus. NCBI lineage: Bacteria > Pseudomonadati > Pseudomonadota > Betaproteobacteria > Burkholderiales > Burkholderiaceae > Cupriavidus > Cupriavidus alkaliphilus. The sequence continues at coordinate 807,250 of NZ_JACHWE010000001.1, forward strand.
GCCCTTGTCGGTGCCGCCCATGCGGCTGCCCCTGCCGCCTGCGAGGATCAGGCCGGTGATGTCGTCGCGTGCAATCATGGATGGGTTGTGCGGCGGGTTCAGCCGCCGATATAGGACATCTCGATCTTGCGCTCGGCGCGCCTGGCGCGCACGGACGGGTCGCTGCGCTGCTCGGAATAGTTGTCGGTGCGGCCCTGCCATACCTGGGCGATCGCGTTGGAGATTTCCAGGTCGCTGTAGCCGCCGCGCAGCAGCGCGCGCAGGTCGAAGCCCTCGGTGGCGAACAGGCACAGGTAGAGCCGGCCTTCGGTGGACAGCCGGATGCGGCTGCAGTCGCCGCAGAAGGCGTGGGTGACGCTGGAGATCACGCCGATCTCGCCGGCGCCGTCGCGGTAGCGCCAGCGTTCGGCGGTCTCGCCGGTATAGTTGGCTTGCACCGGCTCGAGCGGGAATTCGGCGTCGATGCGCTTCACCACTTCGGCCGACGGCAGCACTTCGTCCATCTGCCAGTGGTTGCTGGCGCCGACGTCCATGAACTCGATGAAGCGCAGGATGATGCCGCTGTGGCGGAAGTGGCGCGCCATCGGCACGATTTCCTGGTCGTTGGTGCCGCGCTTGACCACCATGTTGACCTTGATCGGCGCCAGGCCCACGGCCTGCGCGGTTTCGATGCCGCGCAGCACGTCGGCGACGGCGAAGTCGACGTCATTCATGCGGCGGAAGGTGGCGTCGTCGATCGCGTCCAGGCTGACGCTGACCCGGGTCAGGCCCGCGTCGCGCAGCGCGCGCGCCTTGCGTGCCAGCAGCGAGGCGTTGGTGGTGAGCGTCAGGTCCAGCGGCTTGCCCGATACGGTCTCGATCTTCGCCAGCATCTCGACCAGATGCTCGATGTTCTTGCGCAGCAGCGGTTCGCCGCCGGTCAGGCGGATCTTCTCGACGCCGTGGGCTACGAACAGGCGTGCGGTGCGCTCGATCTCCTCGAAGCTCAGCAGCTCGGAATGCGGCAGGAAGGTGTAGTCCTTGTCGAACACCTCCTTCGGCATGCAGTAGACGCAGCGGAAGTTGCAGCGGTCCGTCACCGAGATGCGCAGGTCGTGCAGCGGCCGGCCGCGGCGGTCGGCCACCAGGCCGGTCGGCGCAACCAGGTCGCCTGGAATGCTGGGCGTCATCGAGCGGTAGCGATGGTCGCGCAGGTCGAAAATCGGGATGACGGATTCGGTCATGGCCTGTGGGTGGCACGGCGTCCGGGGAGCGCGACGGCAACGCAAGAAGCGATGTGGCGCGGGCGCTCGGGGACCGGACGCATTCTGCTGCCATTCTAGCCGAGGCCGGGGCGGAGCATCCGCATCCCGCGGTGATGACGGGGATTCACCGCGCTTGCCTCGCGCCCGTTGCCCATGAAAAAAGGGGACGGCCAGGCCGTCCCCTTCTTGCTTTGGCTGCAGCGCAGCGGCGCCGCTTACTGCTGCGATGCCATCTGCACTTCGCGGCTGCCGGTTTCCACCAGGATCATCGGGCCCTGGGGCAGCGGCGGCAGCGGCTTGCGCTCGCGCGGCACGCGCGGGGCGGGCACGATGCGGGCGGCGGCTTCCTGGGCCGAGCGCAGCTTGTCGCTGTCGGTATGGACCCATTGCAGGCCGGCGGTGGCCAGCATCGGCTCCAGGTTTTCCAGCGACGCCGGCGCTGCGGCAGGGACCGTAGCCGGGGCAGGGGCCGGGACCGAAACGACCGGCTCGGCCGCCGCAGCGGTTGCCGCGACCGGTGCGGGCACGGGCGCCGGTGCGGGTACCGGGGCAGGGGCAGCGGCGGGGGCAGCGGCCGGCACGACCGGCGCAGCGGTTTCGACTGCCGCGCTGATCGCAGGCTCGGAGACGGCTTCCGCAGCAACGGCCTCGGTCACCGCCACGGGCACCGCCGTCACAGCTTCGGCAGGTTCGGCAGCTTGCGCGGCCACCGGCTGGATCACCGGGGTGGCTTGCGCCGCCGGGGCCGGCGTCACCTCTGCCGGCACCGCGATGCGGATGGCTTCGACGGGTTCGGGTGCAGCTTGCGCGGCCACGGCAGCCTGCGGCGCAGGCTCGGCCGGCGCGCCGGTTTCGGCGCTGGCCGGGGCGAAGCCTTCGGCGGCGGCGCCTTCGTCTTCACCCGCCACGCCTTGCACCGACTCGTCGCGTTCGCGGCGATAGCGGTTGCGGCCACGGCGGTTGCGGCGGCGGCGTTCCTCGCCCTCGGCGGTCTCCGCGGTCTCGGCGACACCTTCGGCGCCTTCCGGCAGTTCGGCGCGCGCCTGGGCGTCTTCGGTCAAGGCCTGGGGCAACACGCCCAGGGCCTGGGCGGCAGCGATGGCTTCCGGCTGCGGCGCTTCACCGGCTTCGGCTTCGCGCAGCTCGCTGCGCTCGCGCTGGCGTTCGCGCTGGCGCTCGCGGCGTTCCTGGTTGCGGTCGCGACGGCCTTCCTGGCGCGCCTCGGCGCGTTCGCCCTGGGCACGCTCGGCGCGTTCGCCGGGAACGGCCTCGGCCTGGCGCGCCACGGCCGGCGTGGCCTGGCCTTCACCCTGCTGGCGCGGCTGGCGGCCCTGGCGTTCGCCACGGCCCTCGCGCTGCTCGCCGCGCTCCGCGGCCTGGCGTTCGCCACGCTCGGCGCGTTCGCCACGCTCACCGCGCTGGCCGCGGGCCTGGCGCTCGCCACGTTCGCCGCGCTCGGTGCGTTCGCCACGCTCGCCACGTTCGGCGCGCTCGCCACGCTGGCCGCGGCCTTCGCCACGCGGACCGCGCTCACGGCGGCCATCGGCGCTGCGGGTTTCCGCGGCGGCAGCCGGCTTGGCCGGCTCCACCACCGGCGGGGTGGCCGGACGGGCGCCGAACAGGCCCTTCAGCCAGGCGATAAAGCCGCCGGCTTCCACCGGCTTGGTGGCCGGCACGGGCGGGGCCACCGGAGCGGCTTCCGGGCGCGCGGCGCGCTCGGGGCGCGGCACCGAGACCGGGGCGGGCTGCTCGGGCGTGATGCCCTTGACCGCGGCTTCCTGGCGCGGCTTGGCTTCTTCCTTGCGGCGGCTGCTGTAGCTGGTGTCGGCTTCCAGTTCCTTGGCGGCGGCCTCGGCCATCTTGTAGCTGGCGGTGCTGTCTTCCAGGCGCGGGTCGTCGTGGCGCAGGCGCTCCAGCTTGTAGTGCGGCGTCTCCAGGTGCTTGTTGGGAATCAGCAGCACGTTGACCTTGAAGCGCAGCTCGATCAGATTGATTTCCTGGCGCTTCTCGTTCAGCAGGAAGGCGGCAACCTCCACCGGCACCTGGCAGTGGATAGCGGCGGTGTTTTCCTTCATCGCCTCTTCCTGGATGATGCGCAGCACCTGCAGGGCGGACGATTCGGTATCGCGGATATGGCCGGTGCCGTTGCAGCGCGGGCAGGTGATGTGCGAGCCCTCGGACAGCGACGGGCGCAGGCGCTGGCGCGACAGCTCCATCAGGCCGAAGCGGCTGATCTTGCCCATCTGCACGCGCGCGCGGTCGTGGCGCAGCGCGTCCTTCAGGCGCGTTTCCACGTCCTTCTGGGCCTTGCCCGACTCCATGTCGATGAAGTCGATCACGATCAGGCCGCCCAGGTCGCGCAGGCGCAGCTGGCGGGCGATCTCGTCGGCGGCCTCGAGGTTGGTGCGCAGCGCGGTTTCCTCGATGTCGGCGCCCTTGGTGGCGCGCGCCGAGTTCACGTCCACCGAGACCAGCGCCTCGGTGTGGTCGATCACAATGGCGCCGCCCGACGGCAGCATCACCATGCGCGAGTACGCGGATTCGATCTGGTGCTCGATCTGGAAGCGCGAGAAGAGGGGTACGTCGTCGCGGTACTTCTTCACGCGGTTCATGTTGTCAGGCATCACCACGCTCATGAAGGCGCGGGCCTGTTCGTAGATCTCGTCGGTGTCGATCAGGATCTCGCCGATATCCGGCTGGAAGTAGTCGCGGATGGCGCGGATCACCAGGCTGGATTCCAGGTAGATCAGCAGCGGCGCCTTGTTGTCGCCGGCGGCGCCGTCGATGGCCTTCCACAGTTGCAGCAGGTAGTTCAGGTCCCACTGCAGTTCCTCGGCCGAGCGGCCGATGCCGGCGGTGCGGGCGATGATGCTCATGCCTTCCGGCACGGTCAGCTGCGCCATGGTCTCGCGCAGCTCCTGGCGGTCTTCGCCCTCGATGCGGCGCGACACGCCGCCGCCGCGCGGGTTGTTCGGCATCAGCACCAGGTAGCGGCCGGCCAGCGAGATGAAGGTGGTCAGGGCCGCGCCCTTGTTGCCGCGCTCTTCCTTCTCGACCTGGACGATCAGTTCCTGGCCTTCATGCAGGGCGTCCTGGATGCGCGCGTTGCGCACGTCGATGCCTTCCTTGAAGAAGGCGCGCGCGACTTCCTTGAACGGCAGGAAGCCGTGGCGCTCTTCGCCGTAGTTGACGAAGCAGGCTTCCAGCGAAGGTTCGATGCGGGTGATGACACCCTTGTAGATGTTGCCCTTGCGCTGTTCGCGCCCGGCAGTCTCGATGTCGATATCGATCAGCTTCTGACCGTCGACGATGGCGACGCGCAATTCCTCCTGTTGCGTCGCGTTGAACAGCATGCGTTTCATCGCAATACCTCACTCCAGTGTCGCGGGTGGCACCGTCTGGGCGGTGTCCGCGGCGATCCATGGAGCACGCGAGGGAGCGAGCGAGGCGCGAGAATTGCCGGAAAGCGCCGCTGCGCAGGACATGCGAGCGGCTGGGCGCGGGTGAAAGAGAGCGATGACGTCGGGGTAACGACCGCAGGGCAGGAGAGAACACCGGAGGCTGCTCTTGCGCAGACATCCGGCGCATTCCCATCCCGGAGGCGATGCTGGGGCCGGCGCAACCAGCGCCGGTGGCATCGCGGCCGGCCGCGGAAGGCCTAGACGCGTCAAAGAGCAAATTTTTCGGACACGGCATGGTTGCCGTTGCTGCCTGACTTCTCCTGGCGGGCGCACCTACTACTTCTTGGAGTTCTGCGACCGGGCGCCGGTAATTTCCAGTCAGGCGGCAGGTCAACCTGCCGGCCGGCACCGTTTCCCGGTGCGGGCGGGACTTCTCTCACCGAAGCGGATGCCGGCTGCGGCATCCGCCTTTAAATTCTGTTTTACCTGAACACTCAGTTCCCACGTCACCGCCTGCCCGTGCCGAAGCCACCTTTGGGCGACTTCCTGCATGCCGGCGGCACCGTGCGTGCTGCTTTTTGCTGCCATTTGCCCGTCTGGCGCTTGGCGTAACGCGAATAGCGGGAGACGGGCGGGGTCGACGGCAACCCCAAGTGTAGAATGCGAAAAATCGAATAAAACTCGAAGATCCATCGCTTACACAGGTCTTGCGCTGCCGGCCACGAGCCGGAACAGCGAGGAAATTATATTGAAAATGAATGAGTTACGCCATCAAATTGAAAAGGCTGCCGAAGCTGCGCCGGTCAGCCCCCAGGTGGCGTATGTCACGATTGACGAAGGCTCCGAAGGCCAGCGCATCGACAACTTCCTGTTGAAGGTGGCCAAGGGGGTACCCAAGAGCCATATCTACCGGGTGCTCCGTTCGGGCGAGGTCCGTGTCAATAAAGGGCGTATCGACGCCACTTATCGCCTCCAGTCCGGCGATGTGGTGCGCATCCCGCCGATGCGGGTGGCGAGTGCAACGCAATCCGGCGCGGCTCCCGTGCCGGCCGGCGAATTCCCGGTGTTGTTCGAGGACGCGCACCTGCTGGTCATCAACAAGCCGGCGGGCGTCGCCGTGCATGGCGGCTCGGGCGTCGCCTTCGGGGTGATCGAGCAACTGCGCCGGTCGCGGCCGCAGGCCAAGTTCCTGGAACTGGTGCACCGGTTGGACCGCGAGACTTCGGGCATCCTGGTGCTGGCGAAGAAGCGCACGGCGCTGGTCCACCTGCATGAGCAGATTCGCGGCAACGCCATGGACAAGCGTTATTTCGCCTGCGTCGCCGGCGAATTCCCCAACGCCCGCCAGCACGTGAAGCTGCCGCTATATAAATACAGCACGCCGGACGGTGAGCGCCGGGTGCGGGTCCAGGCCGACGGACTGGCCTCGCATACCGTGTTCAACCGGATCGAGGCGTTCCAGGGTTTCACGCTGCTGGAGGCCGAACTTAAGACGGGGCGCACGCACCAGATCCGCGTCCACCTGGCCCATTCGGGGTTCCCGATTGTCGGCGACGAAAAATATGGCGATTTCACGCTGAACAAGTCGCTGGCGCGTTCCGCGGCCAAGCCCGGCATCAAGCGCATGTTCCTGCACGCGCACCGGCTGGTGTTTATCCACCCTGCCACCGGCGAGCCGCTGGCCGTGGAGGCGCCCCTGCCCGACGAATGCGTCGGATTCCTGCAACAATTGCGAGAACTGCACGCCCCGGAGTAGGGTAGTGCCTCAAACGCCACAAGGACTTCCATGGCCAGGCAACAGTTTGACCTGATCGTTTTCGACTGGGACGGGACGCTGATGGACTCGACCCCGACCATCGCCAAGTGCATCCAGCTCGCCAGCCGGGACCTGGGCCTGCCGGTGCCCGACGACAGCGCCGCCAGCCACGTGATCGGGCTGGGGCTGAAGGATGCGCTGTCGTATGCGGTGCCGACGCTGGATCCCGCCGACTATCCGCGGCTGGCCGAGCGCTATCGCTACCATTTCCTGACCCGCGACGCCGATCTGGTGCTGTTTGACGGCGTGCGCGAAATGCTTGAAACGCTGCGCGCGGAACACTACTTTCTCGGCGTGGCTACCGGCAAGACCCGCGTTGGCCTGCAGCGCGCGCTCGCAGCCAGCGGCCTGACCGCGCTGTTCGACGCCACGCGCTGTGCCGACGAGACCTTCTCCAAGCCGCACCCGGCCATGCTGCACGAACTCACGCGCGAACTGGGCCAGGACGTGGAGCGCACGGTGATGATCGGCGACACCACCCATGACCTGCAGATGGCGGCCAACGCCGGTGCCAAGGGCCTGGGGGTCTGTTACGGGGCGCATCCGGCCGAGTCGCTGCGCGCCATGGCGCCGGTGCACTGCGCCAGTTCGATCCCGGACCTGACCGAGTGGCTGCTGGCCCATGCCTGAGGCGGCCTCCGGCCAGGCGCCGGTGCGGCTGTGCGACGCCGATGCATTGCAGGACGGCGGGCTCGGCGTGCGCTTCTCGGTGGCGCTCGACCAGCGCGAGATCGGTGCCTTTGTGGTGCGTTTCGATGGCGTTGCCCATGCCTACCTGAACCAGTGCGCGCACGTGCCGATGGAGCTGGACTGGCAGGAGGGCCGGTTCTTCGATGCCTCGGGCCTATACTTGATGTGCGCCACTCATGGCGCGGTGTACGCGCCGGATAGCGGCGAGTGCGTTGGCGGTCCCTGCCGCGGCGCCGCGCTGGCCAAGCTGCAGGTCGAAGAACGCGACGGCCAGGTCTACTGGCTGCCGCGGACCCCGTACCGCGCGCCCGGGCCTTCCGGCGACGCCTGAATCGATTTCCACGAGCGATTTGCATGACAGAACAACAGAAACCGCCCTCGGATGAGCCTAACGAACCGGGCCAGCCGGACCCGCGCAAGCCCGCCGGCGAGGCCGGAGCGGCCCCCGTGCCCGAGTCCGAGCGCCTGGTGACCGCACCGCGTGCCGAGTTTCCGCTGGAAGACGAACTCCGCGCGGGCGATGACGCCGCGCGGCGCGAAGCGCGCGAGCGCAAGGCGCGCCTGGCCGGCGCCACTGGCGGCGCGCAAGTAAGTGGCGGCTGGGAGCGCGATGTGCTGGAAAAGGTGCTGACCGCCTCGCTGCGCGAACAGCGCGCGGCGCGGCGCTGGCGCATCTTCTTCCGGCTGGTGACCCTGGGCCTGCTGGCGCTGATCCTGTTCGCGGTGTTCGACTTCAAGGGTGACGGCGCCATCAGCGCCTCGGGCCGCCACACCGCGATGGTTACGCTCGAAGGCGAAATCGCCGCCGGCACGCCGGCAAGCGCCGAAGCGATCAACGCCTCGCTGCAGGCGGCCTTTGCCGACAGCAATGCCGCCGGCGTGATCCTGAAGATCAATTCGCCCGGCGGCTCGCCCGTGCAGGCAGGCATCATCAACGACGAGATCCATCGCCTGCGCGGCCTCTACCCGTCCAAGCCACTGTATGTGGTGGTCGAGGAAATCTGTGCTTCCGGCGGCTATTACGTGGCGGCGGCGGCCGACAAGATCTATGTCGACAAGGCCAGCATCGTCGGCTCGATCGGCGTGCTGATGGACGGCTTTGGCTTTACCGGGCTGATGGACAAGCTGGGGGTCGAACGCCGGCTCTATACCTCGGGCGCCAACAAGGGCATGCTCGACCCGTTCTCGCCGCAGGTGCCGAAGCAGAAGGCCTTTGCCGAAGCCATGCTCAAGCAGATCCACCAGCAGTTCATCGACGTGGTCAAGGAAGGCCGGGGCGATCGGCTCAAGGACGACCCGGAACTGTTCTCCGGCCTGTTCTGGTCGGGCGAGCGCAGCGTCGCGCTGGGGCTGGCAGACGGCCTGGGCAGTGCCGAGTACGTCGCGCGCGACCTGTTCAAGGCCGAGGACATCGTCGACTACACGGTCAAGGAGAACATCGCCGAACGCGTGGCCAAGCGCTTCGGCGCGGCCGTGGGCACCGCGGCGATGAAAACCATGCTGTGGAGCACCGGCATGCAGGGCATGCGCTGAAGCCTGCCGCGGCAGCGAGGGAAAAAAAGGGGCGCGAGCGCCCCTTTTGTCATTTGCTGTCCCGCTGTTTACCCCTATAGGGCGAGAAGCGAGAAGATCGCCGGGCGCTTGTGCAGCGCGATCCGCTCCGGGCGCCAGTCCGACAGCGGCAGCGTGACGATGGTCTCGCCGGGCAGGGTCAGGTCCACCGCCACGGACAGCAGCGTGGTGCCGGCGCAGTGCTGGCGCATGGCCTCCAGCAGCGCGCCGTTGCGGTACGGCGTTTCGATGAAGACCTGGGTCTGGCTGGCCTTGCGCGAGCGCTGTTCCAGTTCGCGCAGCCGCTGCGCGCGCTCGTCGGCATCGACCGGCAGGTAGCCGTTGAAGGCAAAGCTCTGGCCGTTCAGGCCCGAGCCCATCACCGCCAGCAGGATCGAACTGGGACCCACCAGCGGCCGCACGCGGATGCCGCGCGCATGCGCCAGCCGCACCAGGTCGGCGCCCGGGTCGGCCACCGCCGGCACGCCGGCCTCTGACAGCAGGCCGCCGTCGCGGCCGGCCTGCAGCGGCGCCAGCAGCGCCGCCAGGGCGTCGGCGCGCGTATTGACATTCAGTTCCTGGATCTCGATCTGCTGGATCGGGCGCGCCAGCGGCGTTGTTTCGCCCAGCTTTTTCAGGAAGGCGCGCGCGGTCTTGGCGTTCTCGGCGACGAGGTAGTCCAGCCCGGCTGCGACCTGCTGCACGCCGGCCGGGATCACGTCGGCCAGCGGGTCGGCTTCGTCGCGCTTGCCGAGGGTATTGGGGATCAGGTACAGGGTGCCGCTCATCGTGGGTAGGTGCGGTGGGTGCAGATCATGCGGAAAGGAGAGGGTAGCCGGCCTGGCGCAGCATGCCGGTCAGCGCGATCAGCGGCAGGCCGACCAGCGCGGTGGGATCGTCGGACTCGACCCGCGCCAGCAGCGTGATGCCGAGTCCCTCGGACTTGGCGCTGCCGGCCACATCGTAGGGGCGCTCCAGCTGCAGATAGGTCTCGATTTCGGCGTCGCTGAGATCGCGCATCGTCACGCGGGTCTGCACGTCGGCCAGCTGCGCGCTCCCCGTGCGGGAATCCAGCAGGCACAGTGCCGAGTGAAAGGTCGCGGTGCGGCCACGCATGCGGCGCAGCTGGGCCACGGCGTTGTCATGCGTGCCAGGCTTGCCCATCTGGGCGCCGTCCAGCGTCAGCACCTGGTCGGAGCCGATCACCAGCGCGCCGGGGTGGCGCGCCGCGATGGCCTCGGCCTTGCGCTGCGACAGCCGCAGCGCCGTGGCCTCGGGCGCTTCGCCGGCCAGCGGGGTTTCGTCGATGTCCGGCACCGCGACTTCGAAGGGAATGCGCAGCCGCTCCAGCAGTTCGCGGCGGTAGGGAGAGCCGGAGCCGAGGATAAGCCGGGGGCGTGGGTCTGGAGACATAAGTAATAGAATCAGGGGCAGGAAGCCGTGTGGCTTCCGGAGCAAGGCCTTTGACCTCGGGTAGGTTTACACCGTATAATCGCGCGTTTAGCCGCATCCGCACCCGGGCGCAGTGCCGCCAATGTGCGCGGCCCGCAGTCCGTCAGGCAAGGAATGTGGCGAACCCGTCATTGATTTGCGACAGGAGCCACGCACATGACCCAGCCGATCGACCTGCGCGCGCTTGACCTCTTCGCCATGTGCCGAAAGGGTGAAAGCCTGGCCGGCGACGTGGCGGTGCGGGATTTGCCGCGCATCTTAGCCGAGACCGCCGCGCAAGCGCCAGCTTCGGCACCCGATGAGACCTTCGCCTATACGGCCACCGGCTTCGTGCGCGAGGAGGCGGCCGAGCCCGGCGCCCCGGTGGCGCAGCGGCTGTTCCTGGACGTGACGGTGCAGGGCCGGATGTGGCTGGATTGCCAGCGTTGCCTGGCGCCCTATGCCCAGCCGATCGATGCGGCGACGCGTTTCGAGGTGGTGGAAAGCGAAGAAGCGGCCGATGCCGCGCCGATGGACGACGACGAAGTCGACGTGATCGCCGGCTCGAAGCGGTTCTCGCTGCTGGAACTGATAGAAGATGAAGTGCTGCTGGCGTTGCCGGTGGCACCCAAGCATGACGTCTGCCCGACGGTGCACGAAAGCCTCGTGACCGGATCGGACGGCGAGGCCCAGCCTGAAGCTGAGCCAGAGGAAGAAAAGCGGCCTTCGCCCTTCGCGGCGCTGGCCGGCCTGAAGACCCGGCACTGAAGCCGCCAGCGCGCGGCCTGCAGGGTTTTGCAGGTGAATCTGAAGCATCCGGCCGGGCCCCGGCTACGCCTTGGGCGGGATGCGTGTGTTAATATTGAAAAATTCTCGAAGGAGTCATCATGGCTGTTCAACAGAACAAGAAGTCGCCGTCCAAGCGCGGCATGCACCGTTCGCACGACCACCTGTCGGCCGCGCCGCTGGCAGTCGAGCCGACCACCGGCGAAACCCACCTGCGCCACCACGTGAGCCCGAACGGCTACTACCGTGGTCGCAAGGTCATCAAGACCAAGAACGACTGATAGCTTCGCTAGGCGTGACGTTGCGTCTCGCTCGCGCATGCCTGTGGGTCGGACAATAATCGGTCAGACACAAAAAAGCGGCAAGATCGTTGCCGCTTTTTTGTTGGGCGCTCGGGATTCCCGCCGGGCGTGGCGTGCGCCGCCGCGCTATCCGTACCAGGAACAATGACGATCAAAATCGCTATCGACTGCATGGGCGGCGATCACGGAGTTTCCGTGACGGTGCCCGCGGCGATCAGTTTTCTTTCCCGCCACGACGATGCCGAGATGGTGCTGGTCGGCTTGCCCGACGCCATCCGGGCGCAGCTGAAGAAGCTGCACGCGCTGGACCATCCGCGCGTCAGCATCGTCGAGGCCACCGAGGTCATCACCATGGATGACCCGGTCGAGGTGGCACTGCGCAAGAAGCGCGACTCCTCGATGCGCGTTGCCGTCACCCAGGTCAAGGAAGGGCTGGCCGGGGCCTGCATCTCCGCCGGCAACACCGGGGCGCTGATGGCGGTATCGCGCTACGTGCTGAAGACGCTCGAAGGCATCGAGCGGCCGGCCATCGCCACCACCATCCCCAACGAGCAGGGCTGGGGCACCACGGTGCTGGACCTCGGCGCCAATGCCGACTGCGAGCCCGAGCACCTGCTGCAGTTCGCGCGCATGGCCGAGGCCATGGTGGCCGTCGTCGACCACAAGGAACACCCCACGGTGGGCCTGCTCAACATCGGCGAGGAAGTCATCAAGGGCAACGAGGTGGTCAAGCGCGCCGGCGAACTGCTGCGCGCCTCGGAGCTGAATTTCTACGGCAACGTGGAAGGCAACGACATCTTCAAGGGCACCACCGACATCGTGGTCTGCGACGGCTTCGTCGGCAATGTGGCGCTCAAGAGCACCGAGGGCCTGGCCAAGATGATCGGCAGCATGATCAAGGAAGAATTCACCCGCTCGTGGTTCACCAAGCTGCTGGCCGCGGTCGCCATGCCGGTGCTGTCGCGCCTGGCCAAGCGGCTCGACCCGGCGCGCTACAACGGCGCGTCGCTGCTGGGCCTGCGCGGGCTGGTGATCAAGAGTCACGGCTCGGCCGATGCCCATTCTTTTGAGTGGGCTATCAAACGCGGGTATGATGCCGCCAAGAATGGCGTGATCGCCCGCATTACCCGGGCTTTCGCCGATAAATCCAGCGCCGCGGGCGGTGCCCAGCCCGCCCCGGAGACAGAGGCGCCCGGCGCGCATCCCAGCCCCCACGTCGCCTGAGCGCCACGCGCGCCGGTCGAGGGTGCCCGCGGGCCATACGATCCGACAATACATGACCAAGTACGCAAAAATCATCGGTACCGGGAGCTACCTGCCTCCGCGGCGCGTGACCAACCATGACCTGGCCGCGCAGCTTGCCGAGAAGGGTATCGAGACCAGCGACGAGTGGATCGTCTCGCGCAGCGGCATCTCGGCGCGGCACTGGGCCGAACCCGATGTGACCAGCAGCACGCTGGCGGTCAAGGCCGCCGAGCAGGCCCTCGAGGCCGCCGGCATCGACCGCCAGGACATCGACCTGATCATCGTCGCCACCTCGACGCCGGACTTCGTGTTTCCCAGCACCGCCTGCATCGTGCAGGAAAAGCTGGGCATCACCAACCATTGCCCGGCCTTCGACCTGCAGGCGGTGTGCTCCGGCTTTGTCTACGCGCTGGCCACCGCCGACAAGTTCATCCGCAGCGGCTCGCACCGCAACGTGCTGGTGATCGGCACCGAAGTGTTCTCGCGCATCCTCGACTTCAACGACCGTACCACCTGCGTGCTGTTCGGCGACGGTGCCGGCGCGGTGGTGCTGTCGGCGTCCGACGAGCCGGGCATCCTGTCCAGCGCCATGCATTCGGACGGCAGCCATGTCGACATCCTGTGCGTGCCGGGCAACGTCGCCGGCGGCAACATCACCGGCAACCCGTTCCTGCACATGGATGGCCAGGCAGTGTTCAAGCTTGCCGTGAATGTGCTGGACAAGGTGGCGCGCGAAGCGATGGAAGCCGCCAGCGTGTCGCCTGACCAGGTCGACTGGCTGATTCCGCACCAGGCCAATATCCGCATCATGCAGGGCACGGCGAAGAAGCTGGGCCTGCCGGCCGAGCGCATGGTCGCGACCGTGCACGAGCACGGCAACACCTCGGCCGCCTCGATCCCGCTGGCGCTGGACGTCGCCGTGCGCGACGGCCGCATCCGCCCGGGACACACCGTGCTGATGGAAGGCGTGGGCGGCGGCTTCACCTGGGGCGCGGTGCTGCTGCGCATGTAATACGCGGCCGGTGCCGGGGCGTGCCGCGCAGGCACGACCTGCCCCGGCGCCGGCCCCCGATTTCTTGTTAGGGTTTCCATCCGATGAAATTCGCTTTCGTATTTCCCGGCCAGGGTTCGCAGTCGGTCGGCATGCTCAATGCCTTCGCTGACAACGCCGTGGTGCGCGCCACCGTGGAAGAAGCCTCGGCGGCGCTCGGCCAGGATCTCGGCCGCCTGATCGCCGAAGGCCCTGCCGAAGAACTGAACCTGACCACCAATACGCAGCCGGTGATGCTGACTGCCGCCGTGGCGATCTACCGCGCCTGGCTCGGTGCCGGTGGCCCGGCGCCGGCACTGGTGGCTGGCCACAGCCTGGGCGAGTACTCCGCGCTGGTAGCCGCCGGCGTGATTCCGTTTGCCGACGCCGTACCGCTGGTGCATTTCCGCGCGCAGGCCATGCAGGAAGCCGTGCCGGTGGGCGAGGGCGGCATGGCCGCGATCCTCGGCCTGTCGGATGACGACGTGCGCGCCGCGTGCGCCGAAGCGTCGGCCGCGGGCGTGGTCGAGGCCGTCAACTTCAACGCGCCGTCGCAGGTGGTGATCGCCGGCCACAAGGGCGCGGTCGAGAACGCCTGCGAAATCGCCAAGGCCAAGGGCGCCAAGCGCGCGCTGCCGCTGCCGGTGTCGGCGCCGTTCCACTCGTCGCTGCTCAAGCCGGCCTCGGACCGCCTGCGCGAGCGCATGGCCGGCCTGGCTTTTTCGGCGCCGTCGATCCCGCTGGTGAACAACGTCGACGTCGCCATCGTCAACGATCCGGAGTCGATCAAGGATGCGCTGGTGCGCCAGGCCGCCGCGCCGGTGCGCTGGGTCGAGTGCGTGCAGAAGATGGCCGCCGAAGGCATCACCCACGTGATCGAATGCGGTCCGGGCAAGGTGCTGGCCGGCATGACCAAGCGCATCGACGGCAACCTGAGCGGCGGCGCGATCTTCGATCCCGCCTCGCTGCAGGACACGCTGGCATTGCTGAAGTAAGCAACAGGACAACCGCATGACCAAACTACTCGACAACCAGGTTGCGCTGGTCACCGGCGCCTCGCGCGGCATCGGCCGCGCCATCGCGCTGGAACTGGCCCGGCAGGGCGCCACCGTGATCGGCACCGCGACCAGCGAAGCCGGCGCGGCCGGCATCACCGACTACCTCGGCGCCGAAGGCCTGAAGGGCAAGGGCGCCGTGCTCAACGTCAACGACGCCGCTGCCTGCGACGCGCTCATCGACGAGATCGTCAAGGGCCATGGCGGCATCGGCGTGCTGGTCAACAATGCCGGCATCACGCAGGACCAGCTGGCGATGCGCATGAAAGACGAGGACTGGCTGGCCGTGATCCAGACCAACCTGACTTCGGTGTTCCGGCTGTCGCGCGCGGTGCTGCGCCCGATGATGAAGGCGCGCCAGGGCCGCATCATCAACATCACCTCGGTGGTGGGCTCGGTCGGCAATCCCGGCCAGATGAACTACTCCGCGGCCAAGGCCGGCGTGGCTGGCATGACCCGTTCGCTTGCCGCCGAGATTGGCAGCCGCAACGTGACCGTCAACTGCGTCGCGCCGGGCTTTATCGATACCGACATGACCAAGGCGCTGTCCGAAGAGCAGCATGCTTCGCTCAAGACGCAGATCCCGCTGGGGCGCCTGGGGCAGCCCGAGGATATCGCCAATGCGGTCGCCTTCCTGGCCGGTCCGCAAGCCGCCTACATCACCGGCACCACGCTGCATGTGAACGGCGGGATGTACATGAATTAATGGTTTTCCGGCGCGGTTTTTCGGCCAAGAAGCCGGAAGAAGCCGCCGGAAGTCGTAGTTTTCCGAACCAATCGGGCGCGATTCTTGCAAAGCTTGGCAGGCAGCATTTCTGTTGTCCCAAACCTGCTAAAATGCGCCCACTTTTTGTCGAACTTCCCTGGAGGGTTACATGGACAATATCGAACAACGCGTCAAGAAAATCGTGGCAGAACAGCTTGGCGTGGCCGAGGCAGACATCAAGAACGAATCCTCGTTCGTGAACGATCTCGGTGCGGACTCGCTGGACACGGTTGAACTCGTGATGGCGTTGGAAGATGAATTCGGCATGGAAATTCCTGATGAGGAAGCCGAAAAGATCACGACCGTGCAACAGGCTATCGACTACGCCACCGCGCACGTCAAGGCCTAAGCCCGTCGTCTCTGCATTCCGAGCCACAGAAGGCAGGTGGGCGGGCCGTTGCGGCCGCGCCTTGCTGTTTTCTGTGGCTTTCGTCTGTTCGAAGAAGCAGAATGGAATGAGCCTCGCCGCGCGGCCTGGTAGGCCGGCGGCGGGCAACTCCGCGTTCCGTTCCCGTTTCACGCACCCGTAGGAAAACATAGTGAGCCGTCGTCGCGTCGTCGTCACTGGGCTTGGCCTTGTGTCTCCGGTCGGAAACACGGTTGCCGAAGGCTGGGCCAACCTGGTAGCCGGCAAGTCCGGCATCGCCACCATCACCAAATTCGATCACTCCGCGCTGTCCGTGCACTTCGCCGGCGAGGTAAAGGGTTTCAATGCCGAGGACTACATCCCGGCCAAGGAAGCCCGCAACATGGATACGTTTATCCATTTCGGCATCGCGGCCGGGACCCAGGCGCTTAAAGACAGCGGCCTGGAAGTGACCGAAGCCAATGCCGACCGCATCGGCGTGCTGGTCGGCTCGGGCATCGGCGGTCTGCCGATGATCGAAGATACCCATGCCGTGCTGAGCGAGCGCGGTCCGCGCCGGATTTCGCCGTTCTTCGTGCCGGGCTCGATCATCAACATGATCGCCGGCCACCTGTCGATCATCCACGGCATCAAGGGCCCGAACCTGGCAGCCGTGACGGCGTGCACCACCGGCCTGCACAGCATTGGCCTCGCCGCCCGCCTGATCCAGGCCGGCGATGCCGACGCCATGCTCGCGGGCGGTGCCGAATCGACCGTGTCGCCGCTGGGCATCGGCGGATTCGCCGCCGCGCGCGCGCTGTCGACGCGCAACGACGATCCGGCAGCGGCCTCGCGTCCGTGGGACAAGGACCGCGACGGCTTCGTGCTGGGCGAGGGCGCCGGCGTGATGATGCTGGAAGAGTACGAGTCGGCCAAGGCGCGCGGCGCGCGCATCTATGCCGAGCTGATCGGCTTCGGCATGAGCGGCGACGCTTACCACATGACCGCACCGAACATGGACGGCCCGCGCCGCTGCATGGTCAACGCGATCAAGGATGCCGGCATCAACACCGACCAGGTGCACTACCTGAACGCGCACGGCACCTCCACGCCGCTGGGCGACAAGAACGAGTCCGATGCAATCAAGGCGGCATTCGGCGACCAGGCCTACAAGATGGTGGTGAACTCGACCAAGTCGATGACCGGCCATCTGCTGGGCGGCGCCGGTGGCCTGGAATCGGTCTTCACCGTGCTGGCGCTGCACCACCAGGTCTCGCCCCCGACGATCAACCTCGACAACCAGGATCCCGAGTGCGACCTGGACTACGTGGCCAACACGGCGCGCGAGATGAAGATCGAGGTGGCGGTGAAGAACAACTTCGGTTTCGGCGGCACCAACGGCACGCTTGTTTTCCGCCGCGCCTGATCCGTGGTTGAGGCGGGCCCGCACCGGGCTGCGCCATGGCAGGGTCCACCCGCTGGGGTGGGCCCTGTTCGTGTTTTGTGCCGGCGAATTGCTGGCGCTCGCGCTGCTGGCGCGCGCGCTGGCCGACGCCCTCGCTGGCAGCCAGGCCGGATTCCCGTGGTGGCACCTCGCCGCGGGCGCGGGCCTCGCGCTGGCCGCCGTGACGACCCTGCGCGCGTGGCCGGCATGGTGGCGCGGCCTGCGCTGGACCTGTACGGCCGTGCAGGACGCCGACGCCGAAGGACCTCTGCGTATCTGGCTGGAGGCCCCAGGCGGTGCGCGGCGCGAGGCCATCGTGCGGCAGTGCTGGCAGATCGGCGGCGCCACAGTGGTGTGCCTTGCCCCCGGCGGCCGTGCCATGCCCGGCGTCATTCTTCTCCCCTGGCAGGCAGCCGGCCCCGAACTGGCGCGATGGCTGCGACGGTCCGCGCGAGTTGCACTGCGGGTGCAACCTGGTGCCGGGACAGGGAACGATTTTGTTAGCTTGCGGTCACAGGATGCGCGTTGCTTCACCGGGCGGGCTGAGAATCGTAGGTAAAATACAACGTTTGTCGTGACGACCAAACCAAGAGATACACTGCAGGTGAGCCATACGTGAGCGAACGCGAAGCCGATCAGCTCCTAGTTGAACGCGTCCAGCAGGGCGACAAGCGGGCCTTTGAACTTCTGGTGACCAAATACCATCGGAAGATCATTCGCCTGATCTCGCGCCTGGTCCGGGATCCCGCTGAAGTCGAGGATGTGGCGCAGGATGCCTTCATCAAGGCATACCGCGCCTTGCCCCAGTTCCGCGGGGAGTCGGCCTTCTACACGTGGCTGTACCGGATCGCCGTCAATACCGCCAAGAACTACCTGGCCACCCAGGGCCGCCGCCCGGAAGCGTCCAGCGATATCGATGCGGAAGAGGCTGAAACTTTTGCGGACGGTGAACAACTAAGGGATATCAATACGCCGGAGTCGATGCTCCACACGCGGCAAGTCGCCGAGACGGTGAACCGCGCGATGGAAGCACTTCCGGAAGAATTGCGGACCGCCATCACGCTGCGCGAGATCGAGGGCCTCAGCTACGAGGAAATCGCCGAAGCGATGGGATGCCCGATCGGCACGGTGCGCTCGCGGATCTTCCGTGCGCGCGAGGCGATTGCCGAACGATTGCGCCCGCTGCTGGGAACGGCAGAGGGCAAGCGGTGGTAAGTGGCGGTTCAGGTGGTAGAGAAGAATGTCGTGCGGCCAGCGTTGCAGCCTATTCCTGCATCGATAAGCGACAGCAGTAACGGGATTATCGGTGTTCAATGGAATGTCTTGGGGTGGGAAATGGGTCAGGCTCATAAGCAGTCGGTTCATGTAGTGGAAGCAGCGGAGCAGATCTCCGTATTGATGGATGGCGAACTGGCACCGCACGAAGTCGATGCCGTGCTGGATCTCGCCAAGAGCGAGGCCGGCCTTTCCGACTGGACCACATACCAGTTGATCGGCGACGCGCTGCGTTCCGAAGACCTGACGCAGGCTGGGTCGACCGCCGATTTCCTCTCGCGTTTCTCCGCGCGCCTGGAGGCCGAGCCGCACGTGCTGGTGCCGGCGGTGGCGCAGGCCGGCGCCCGCCATCGCCTGCTGGTCAGGCCGTCGTGGGTGCGCCGCGTGATGCCGGGCACCGCGATCGCCGCCGCCGTGGCCGCGGTGAGCTGGGTGGTGGTGCCGCAGATGCGCGGCCCGGCCACGGTCGGAACGCCTGACGCCGTGGTGGCCCGTGCCGAGCAGCCGGCCGCCGGCCAGGCCGCCGGCATCGTCACGGTCGCCGCGGACGCGCCGCAGATGATCCGCGACCCGCGCCTGGACGAATACCTGCGTGCGCATCGCACTTCAGTGGCAACGGATGCTTTCGTGCCGACCATGCGCACGGTTGCCAACGGTGCAAACTTCACTCAGGAAAATACGCAGGAATAATGCCGGACATGCATAAAGGAGGTTCGTCCGCCTATGTAGCGGGCGCGCAGAGAATTAGGGCCCTGCGTAGGTCCTTTTTTCTGGCCTTGTGTCTGAGCGCTGCAGCGGCCACCGCGCAGCCCGCGGACAATACGCTGAACCGACGCGACGCCACTGCCTGGCTCAACAAGATCCATAAAGCCGCACAGCGCGAGAACTATGTCGGCACGCTGATCTATCAGCGCGGCAGCGTCATGCACGCCTCGCGTATCCAGCATTACAGCGACCTCGTCCACAACGAATACGAGCGGCTGGAAACCCTCGACGGCAAGCCGCGCGAAGTGCTGCGGCAGAACGACGTGGTGCACAGCCTGATCCCTGAAGCCAAGCTGGTGGTGGTGGAAAAGCAGGAAGCCAAGGACCGCTTCCCGGCGCTGCTCGCCACCAACAAGAACGATGTGCTGGACCTGTACGACATGCGCAAGATGCCCGCCGAGCGCGTGGCCGGCATGGAGTGCGAGGTGTTTGCGCTGGAACCGCACGATGCCGCGCGCTATGCGGTGCGCCTGTGGGCGGAGAAGAACTCCGGCCTGCTGATGCGCGCGCAGACCATCGGCGACGGCGGCAAGGTGCTGGAGCAGGTATCGTTCTCGCAGGTGCAGATCGGCGTGCCGTCCGAGAAGCAGCGCATCCTTGGTGCGATCAAGAATTCCAGCAGCTGGAATCACTACGAGGTGACCTACCAGCCCACCAACATCGCCGACGAGGGTTGGACGATCGCGGTGCCGCTCAAGGGGTTCCAGAAGATTCGCGAGGTGCGCCGCCCGCTCGGCGAGTTGCGCGCTCCGGCTGCCGGCAATGCCCGCGGGCAGGTGTTCGAAGTGCTGCAAGTGGTCTACAGCGACGGGCTGACCGGCCTGTCGGTCTTCATTGAGCCGGTTTCCGAGCAACGTGCGCGCCGCGAAGGCGTGGCCGCGCTCGGCGCGACCCAGGTCGTGGTGCGCCGGGTTGCCGATTTCTGGATCACGGTGGTGGGCGAGGTGCCGGCGAGCACCGTGCGCCAGTTTGCGACGGCCGTAGAGTACCGTCCGCCCAAGACGGTACACTGAGCGTGAGCAGGTGCAGCCGGTGCCCGGATTTCGTCCGGAGCCGGCTCCATGAAACCTGCGCAGGGGTCCCCCGCCACGGGATCACATCCAGTCGGTTTTTCTTCTTTTCGCTGAATCCCGGGAGTTGTCGATGATGTTCAGATCTCCAGCCCTGGCGCGGACCGTGGTCATGGCTGCCATGATGCTGCTCGGCCCGACCGTTGCCGAAGTCAGCCACGCCCAGGCCGCTGCCTCCAGTTACAACCTGCCTGACTTCACCGACCTGGTGGAGAAGGCCAGCCCGGCCGTGGTCAATATCCGCACCACCGAACTGGTGCGCCAGCGCGGCGTGCCGGGCAACGACGACGAGATGGCCGAGTTCTTCCGCCGCTTCTTCGGCGTGCCGATGCCCGGCGCCCCCGCACCCGGCACCCCGCCGCGCCGCGGCCAGCCGCCGCAGCAGGAAGAGCAGAGCCGGGGCGTGGGCTCGGGCTTCATCATCAGCCAGGACGGCTATGTGATGACCAACGCGCACGTGGTCGCCGACGCCGAGACCATCTACGTGACGCTGCCGGACAAGCGCGAGTTCAAGGCCAAGCTGATCGGCTCCGACAAGCGCACTGACGTGGCGCTGCTCAAGGTCGAGGCCAGCGGGCTGCCGCGCCTGCCGCTGGGCGATTCCAACAAGGTCCGCGCCGGCGAGTGGGTGCTGGCGATCGGCTCGCCGTTCGGGCTGGACAACAGCGTGACCGCCGGCATCGTCTCGGCCAAGGGCCGCGACACCGGCGACTACCTGCCCTTCATCCAGACCGACGTGGCGGTCAATCCCGGCAACTCCGGCGGGCCGCTGATCAACCTGCGCGGCGAAGTGATCGGCATCAACTCGCAGATCTACAGCCGCAGCGGCGGCTACATGGGGATCTCGTTCGCGATTCCGATCGACGAGGCCATGCGCGTGTCGGAGCAGCTCAAGTCCTCCGGGCGCGTGACGCGCGGCCGCATTGCCGTGGCGATCGGCGACGTCACCAAGGAAGTCGCCGATTCGCTGGGCCTGGGCCGTGCGCGCGGCGCGCTGGTCGGCAGCGTCGAGCCGGGCGGTCCTGCCGAGAAGGCCGGCATCGAGGCGGGCGACATCATCCTGAAGTTCAACGGCCGCGATATCGAGCGGGCCTCGGACCTGCCGCGCATGGTCGGCGAGACCAAGCCCGGCACGCGCGTGCCGCTGCAGCTGTGGCGCAAGGGCGCGACCCGCGAGGTCAGCATCACCGTCACCGAGCTGGAGCCGGACGGCAAGGCCCGCGCCCGCAGCGGGGCGACGCCGAAGGACGACAGCGCGCCGCAGGCGGGCAAGCCCAACGCGCTCGGCCTGGTGGTCAGCGACCTGCCCGAGGCGCGCCTGAAAGAGCTCAAGCTCAAGTCCGGCGTCGAGGTCGAAGTGGCCGACGGCCCGGCGTTGCGTGCCGGCATCCGTCCGGGCGACATCATCCTGCGCCTGGGCGACACCGACGTGACCAACGCGCGCCAGTTCAACGAGCTGGTGCGCGGCCTGGACAAGAGCCGGATCGCCGCGGTGTTCGTGCGGCGCGGCGACGCCACCCAGGTGCTGACGCTGCGACCCGGCGCCGCCTCGGCGCGCTGATCCGCCATGGCTGGCACGCCCGCGCTGACGCTGTACGGCCGGGCGTACTGCCACCTTTGCGAAGACATGAAAGTCGCGCTGGAGACGCTCCGGCGCGATTTTTCTTTCATCCTTCATGAAGTCGATGTCGACGCCGATGCCGCGCTGGAGGCGCGCTTTGGCGAGCTGGTACCGGTGCTGATGCCCGGCACGCCGGCGGACTTGTCGGCAGACTCGTCGGCGAATGCCGCGCCCCTTTGTCACTATTTCCTCGACGAGGCGGCGACAAGGGTATGGCTTGCCGCACATGGCGCCGCGCGCACCGATCGCTGAACGCCGCCCGCATCCGCGCCACGCCACCATATGACGACCCGGAAGTCATTGAAAATCCGGTAAAATTGCGGATTGGCGCAAAAATTGCACCCCCGAACCCGCGGTACGCCCGCGCTCGCCTTGCGGCGCGCGGCGCCGGGCCGCTTCACTGCTTGTTGCCGCCCGGGCTTTCAGCCGGCGCTTCCCTGAACACTAGATGGACCATATCCGTAATTTCTCGATCATTGCCCACATCGACCATGGGAAGTCCACCCTGGCCGACCGGATCATTCAGCTTTGTGGAGGGCTGTCGGATCGGGAGATGGAAGCGCAGGTTCTCGATTCGATGGATATCGAAAAAGAGCGCGGCATCACCATCAAGGCGCAGACCGCCGCGCTGAGCTACAAGGCGCGCGACGGCAAGGTCTATAACCTGAACCTGATCGACACCCCGGGACACGTCGACTTCAGCTATGAAGTCAGCCGCTCGCTGTCCGCCTGCGAAGGCGCGCTGCTGGTGGTCGACGCCTCGCAGGGCGTCGAGGCCCAGACCGTGGCCAACTGCTACACCGCGATCGAGCTGGGCGTGGAAGTGGTGCCGGTGCTGAACAAGATCGACCTGCCGCAGGCTGACCCGGACAACGCGATCCAGGAAATCGAGGACGTCATCGGTATCGATGCGCAGGACGCCACGCCGTGCTCGGCCAAGACCGGCCAGGGCGTGCAGGACGTGATCGAGGCGCTGATCGCCAAGGTGCCGCCGCCCAAGGGCGATGCCGATGCACCGCTGCAGGCGCTGATCATCGATTCGTGGTTCGACAACTATGTCGGCGTGGTGATGCTGGTGCGCGTGGTCAACGGCACGCTGCGCCCCAAGGACAAGGTCCTGCTGATGGCTACCGGCTCGCAGCACCTGGTCGAGCAGGTGGGCGTGTTCACGCCCAAGTCGATCCAGCGCGACGCGCTGACCGCCGGGCAGGTGGGCTTTGTCATTGCCGGCATCAAGGAACTGAAGGCCGCCAAGGTGGGCGATACCATCACCACGGTGCAGCGCAAGGCCGAAGCGCCGCTGCCGGGCTTCAAGGAAGTCAAGCCGCAGGTGTTCGCCGGCCTGTACCCGGTCGAAGCCAACCAGTACGAGGCGCTGCGCGAGTCGCTGGAAAAGCTCCGGCTCAACGATGCCTCGCTGATGTTCGAGCCCGAAGTGTCGCAGGCGCTGGGTTTCGGCTTCCGCTGCGGCTTCCTGGGCCTGCTGCACATGGAGATCGTGCAGGAGCGCCTGGAGCGCGAGTTCGACATGGACCTGATCACGACCGCGCCGACGGTGGTGTACCAGGTCGAGATGCGCGACGGCACCACGGTCACCGTGGAAAATCCGGCGAAGATGCCGGACCCCAGCAAGATCGAGGCGATCCTCGAGCCGATCGTCACGGTCAATCTGTATATGCCGCAGGAGTATGTCGGCTCGGTGATCACGCTGTGTACGCAGAAGCGTGGCTCGCAGATCAATATGAGCTACCACGGCAAGCAGGTGCAGCTCACCTACGAGATCCCGATGGCGGAAATCGTGATGGACTTCTTCGATCGCCTGAAGTCGGTGTCGCGCGGCTACGCGTCGATGGATTACGAGTTCAAGGAATATCGTCCGTCCGACGTGGTCAAGGTCGATATCCTGATCAACAGCGACAAGGTCGATGCGCTGTCGGTGATCGTGCACCGCTCCAATTCGCAATACCGCGGGCGCGAAGTCGCGGCCAAGATGCGCGAGATCATTCCGCGCCAGATGTACGACGTGGCGATCCAGGCCGCGATCGGCTCCAATATCATCGCCCGCGAAAACGTCAAGGCGCTGCGCAAGAACGTGCTGGCCAAGTGCTACGGCGGCGATATCTCGCGCAAGAAGAAGCTGCTGGAAAAGCAGAAGGCGGGCAAGAAGCGGATGAAGCAGGTCGGTACCGTCGAGATTCCGCAGGAGGCCTTCCTGGCCATCCTGCAAGTCGACGACAAATAATTGCCGCGCGCAGGGCAGGGCCATGCCCGGCAGCCTTGCCGGCGTGGTGACAGAACAGGCTGTACCAGGATTTCCAAGAACCAGAAGCCGTCATGAATTTTGCACTGATCCTTTTTGTGCTGGTGGTGATTACGGGCGTGGCGTGGGTGGCCGACAAGCTCGTGTTCGAGCGGCAGCGCCGCTCTTCGGCGCGGCTCGCGCTGGCCGAGTTCGATTCGCAGCAGGGCCGCCTGCAGGGCAGCTTCGGCACGGCCGATGCCGACGCCACGCGCAAGCGCCTGGCCGAGGAGAAGCTGCGCCAGCCGTGGTGGCTGGAATATTCGGCCAGCTTCTTCCCGGTGATCCTGGCGGTGTTCGTGCTGCGTTCGTTCGTGGTCGAGCCGTTCAAGATCCCGTCAGGCTCGATGATCCCGACGCTGCTGATCGGCGACTTCATCCTCGTCAACAAGTACGAGTACGGCATCCGCCTGCCGGTGGTGAACAAGAAGATCATGGACATGGGCGAACCCCAGCGCGGCGACGTGATGGTGTTCCGCTACCCGAAAGATCCGTCGCTCGACTACATCAAGCGCGTGATCGGCGTGCCGGGCGATGTGGTGCAGTACGCCAACAAGCGGCTGACCATCAACGGCAAGCCGGCCGAGTACACCACGCTGCCTGATTTCCTCGACGAGGAGCGCCTGGCCTATTCGCGTCATTTCCGCGAAAAGCTCCCGGGCAGCGTCGACCATGGCATCCTGAACGACGCCGACCGCCCAGCCTTTATCGCCGGCGCGGATCCTGATTTTCCGTACCGGGACAACTGCACCTACAATCAACAGGGTGTGACTTGCAAGGTACCTGCAGGTCACTATTTCGTTATGGGCGACAACCGCGACAACAGCCTCGATTCCCGCTACTGGGGGTTCGTGCCGGACCAGAACATCGTCGGCAAGGCGTTCGTGATCTGGATGAACCTGGGCAATTTCGGACGCGTGGGATCGTTTAAATAAGCATCTCCGCGGCGCAAGAACACTCAACAAAACGAGGGCAGGCGCGATGGGTCGATTTGGGAAGGTGGGGGCAGGAAACCATCCGGCATGGCGCCGGGGCGTAACCGGCGGATTTTCCGTCTGGACGCTGCTGGTGATCGTGGTGTTCGTGGTCGGCGTGGCCTTGCCGGCGCTGCGCGCGATCCCGAGCCTGGTGGAATATTTTTCGGTCAAGCGCGCCGCCGGCTATGCCAAGCAGCGCGCCGCCAACAAACGTGAAGTGGTCGAATTCTTCGAGAAGCAGGCCGCCATCGACCGCATTACCGCGGTCAAGGGCGAGGACCTGCTGATCCGGGAAGACGATAACGGCACCATCCAGTCGGTCGATTTCTCGTACCGCACCGAGGTGCCTGTCTACGGACCCCTGAGCCTGTTGATTACCTATTCAGGAACGCAGCACTGATATGAACCTCGACGCCTTGCAGCAACGACTCGGCTACCGATTCAGCAAGCCCGAATTGCTGCAACAGGCGCTGACGCACCGCAGCCACAGCGCCCAGCACAACGAACGCCTGGAATTCCTCGGCGACTCGGTGCTCAACTGCGCCGTGGCCGACATGCTCTATGGCATGTTCGGCAAGCTCGACGAGGGCGACCTGTCGCGGGTGCGGGCCAACCTGGTCAAGCAGCAGGCGCTGTACGAGATCGCCCAGATGCTGCAGTTGTCCGACACCCTGCGCCTGGGCGAGGGCGAGCTGAAGAGCGGCGGCTTCCGCCGCCCGTCGATCCTGGCCGATGCGCTCGAAGCCATCGTCGGCGCGGTGTTTCTCGACGCCGGCTTCGATGCCGCGCGCGCGCTGATCCGCAAGCTCTATATCCCGATCCTGGAGCAGGTCGACCCGCGCACGCTGGGCAAGGACGCCAAAACCCTGCTGCAGGAATACCTGCAGGGCCACAAGATTGCCCTGCCGCAATATAACGTAATCGCCACACATGGCGCCGCGCACAGCCAGCAGTTTGAAGTCGAGTGCACCGTGCCTAAACTGGAAGTCCGGGTGTTCGGCACCGGCGCGTCACGGCGCGCCGCCGAGCAGGCCGCCGCCAAGCTGGCGCTGGACGAAGTCCAGAAGCTGGTGCCGCAGCTGCTCAAGCGCAGCCGCGCCGAGCGTACCGGCAAGACCCGCAAGCAACCCCAGCCGCAGGACCCGCAGCTGTCTCTCAGGTTGAAGGAATGACCGAATCTACCCATCCGCAGCAAGACGCGGCGGATACCCCGGCCGCGGCGTTCCGCTGCGGCACCGTGGCCATCGTCGGCCGCCCCAACGTGGGCAAGTCCACGCTGGTGAACGCGCTGGTCGGCCAGAAGATCAGCATCACCTCGCGCAAGGCGCAGACCACGCGGCATCGCATCGTCGGCATCCAGACCACCGATGACGCGCAGTATGTGTTCGTCGACACGCCGGGCTTCCAGACCCGCCACGCCAGCGCGCTGAACCGCTCGCTGAACCGCGCGGTCACGTCCACGCTGTCGTCGGTGGACCTGGTGCTGTTCGTGGTCGAGGCCGGCTACTACGGCGCCGACGACGAGAAGGTGCTGTCGCTGCTGCCGAAGAACACGCCGGTGCTGCTGGTGGCCAACAAGCTCGACCGCATCGGCGAGAACCGCTCGGAAGTGATGATGCCCTTCCTGGAAAAGATGGGGCAGCTGTTCCCGTTCCGCGAAGTGGTGCCGATGTCGGCCAAGACCCGCGACCATATCGCGCGGCTGTTCGACATCATCCGGCCTTACCTGCCGGAAGGCGAGCCGATGTACGACGCCGACGCCATGACCGACCGCAGCGAGCGCTTCCTGGCCTCGGAAATCATCCGCGAGAAGGTGTTCCGCTGGACCGGCGACGAACTGCCGTACACCAGCACCGTGATCATCGACAAGTTCGAGACCGAAGGGCGCCTGCGCCGCGTCTTTGCCACCATCCTGGTCGAGCGCGATGCGCACAAGGCCATGATCATCGGCAACAAGGGCAGCAAGCTCAAGCAGATCTCGACCGAGGCGCGCCTGGACATGGAAAAGCTGTTCGACGGCAAGGTCTACCTGGAAATGTGGATCAAGGTGAAGAGCGGCTGGGCCGACAATGAAGCCGGCCTGCGCGCGTACGGCTACGAGTGAACCCGGCAACGGTCCCGAAGCCCAACCTGACAGCGAGCCCCCAGCGAGCGCCCCGTGAGCAAGACCGCTGACATCGCGCGCGCGCCCGCGCCCAAGGGCCGGCGCGCCGACCCCGTGGTCGACGAGGCCGCCGAACTGCTCGACAGCGGCGCGCTGCCCGGCATGGCCGACGCCGCCGCGCGCGCGATGATGGATCGTGCCATGCGCATCGTGCCGGCGCGGCCCGAGTCGCGCGTGGCCGAGCAGCCGGGTTTCGTGCTGCACGCCTGGCCCTACCGCGAGACCAGCCTGATCCTGGACGTGTTCACGCGCGACTACGGCCGCATCTCGATGGTGGCCAAGGGCGCCAAGCGCCCGCACTCGGCGCTGCGCGCGGTGCTGCAGCACTTCCATCCGGTCTCGGTGTCATGGAGCGGCCGCGGCGAGGTCAAGACCCTGACCAAGGCCGAGTGGGTCGGCGGCATGCCGCCGCTGGCCGGCGACGCGCTGCTGTCGGCGTTCTACCTGAACGAACTGCTGATGCGCTTTTGCCCGCGCGAGGACGCCCATCCGGTGCTGTTCCGCCATTACCTGTCGACGCTCACGCGGCTGGCGCACGGCGAGCCGGCCGGGCTGGTGCTGCGCGGCTTCGAGCGCGTGCTGCTGCAGGAAACCGGTTTCGCGGTGGCGTTCGACCAGTGCCTGAGCACCGGCGAGCGGGTGCTGCCGGGCCTTGACTATGTCTACCAGCCCGAGCGCGGCGTGCGCCGCGCCCAGCCGAGCGATCCGTCGACCTGGCCGGTAGTGTCGGGCCAGACCCTGCTGGACATGGCGCAGGACGACTACAGCCGCGCGCAGACCGCCGCGCAAAGCCGCGCGCTGATGCGGTTCCTGCTGCATTATTATCTGCAAGGCGCGCCGCTGAAGACACGCCAGATACTGATCGACCTGCAGTACCTCTGACAAGAACCTCCGACTTACTCCTGCACCTGCTCGCATGATCTTCCACGCAAATCCGGGCGTCATCGACCTTGGCGTCAACATCGACCACGTGGCCACGCTGCGCAACGCGCGCGGCACCGTGTACCCCGATCCCATTCGCGCCGCGCTGCTGGCCGAACAGGCCGGCGCCGACCTGATCACGCTG
This sequence comes from Cupriavidus alkaliphilus, assembly GCF_014191175.1. Taxonomy (NCBI): domain Bacteria; kingdom Pseudomonadati; phylum Pseudomonadota; class Betaproteobacteria; order Burkholderiales; family Burkholderiaceae; genus Cupriavidus; species Cupriavidus alkaliphilus. The sequence continues at coordinate 835,594 of NZ_JACHWE010000001.1, forward strand.
CACCTGCGCGAAGACCGCCGCCACATCCGCGATGCCGACGTGCGCGCGCTGCGCCCGCAGCTGGCCACGCGCATGAACCTGGAATGCGCAATCACGCAGGAGATGCTCGACATCGCCTGCGAGATCCGCCCGCAGGACGTGTGCCTGGTGCCGGAGCGCCGGGAAGAGGTGACGACCGAAGGCGGGCTCGACGTGGCCGGCCGTTTCGAGCAGGTGAAGGCGGCGTGCGCGCAGCTGGCCGGCGCCGGCATCCGCGTGTCGCTGTTCATCGATCCGGACGTGGACCAGATCGCCGCGGCCGCGGCCTGCGGCGCGCCCGTGATCGAGCTGCATACCGGCCGCTATGCCGACGCGCATACGCCTGACGAACAGGCCACCGAGTTCCGCCGCATCGCCGACGGCGCCGATGCCGGCCAGAAGCACGGCTTGGTGGTCAATGCCGGCCACGGGCTGCACTACACCAACGTGCAGCCGATCGCGGCGCTGCCGGGCATCAAGGAGCTGAACATCGGCCACGCCATCGTCGCGCATGCGGTATTCGCAGGCTGGGAGAATGCGGTGCGCGAGATGAAGGCGATCATGGTGGCCGCGCGCCTGGGCACGCAATATCCGGCCGGGGGCACCCCGGCGTGATTTACGGCCTCGGCACCGACATCATCCAGATCGCCCGCGTGCAGGGCGTGATGACGCGCACCAACGGCCGTTTCGCCGAAAAGGTGCTGGGCCCCGACGAGCTGGCCAAGTACCATGCCCGCAAGGCGCGTTCGGAAAAGCGCGGCCTGGCGTTCCTGGCGACGCGCTTCGCCGCCAAGGAGGCGTTCTCCAAGGCGATCGGCCTGGGCATGCGCTGGCCGATGACGTGGCGCGCGATGGAACTGATGAACCTGCCGTCCGGCGAGCCCACCGCGGTGTGCCATGGCGAGCTCGCTGCGTGGCTGGCGGAACGCGGGCTGGTCGTGCGGGTCAGTGTCAGTGACGAACATGATTACGCAGTCGCCTTTGCCATTGCCGAGCGCAGCGGCGCGGCGGCGTCTCAACCTACAGCCTTGTGAACCCAACCACTTCCATGTCCAAGAAGAATTCCGGCAAGCGGCCGGGCCCGGTGGTCCTCGATGTCGTCGGCAAGCAGCTCGACGCTGAAGACGCGCGCCGCATCGCGCATCCGCTCACCGGCGGCGTGATCCTGTTCGCGCGCAATTTCGAGTCGCGCGCGCAGCTGCAGGCGCTGACGCGCGCGATCCGCGCGGTGCGCGACGACGTGCTGATCTGCATCGACCATGAAGGCGGCCGGGTGCAGCGCTGCAAGACCGACGGCTTTACCCACCTGCCGGCGATGCATCGCCTGGGCGAACTGTGGGAACGCGATGTGCTGGCCGCGACCAAGGCGGCGGTCGCCTGCGGCTACGTGCTGGCCGCCGAGCTGCGCGCCTGCGATATCGACCTGAGCTTCACTCCGGTGCTGGACCTCGACTACGGCCGCAGCGCCGTGATCGGCGACCGCGCCTTCCACGCCGACCCGCGCGTGGTGTCGATGCTGGCCGGCCACCTGAACCACGGCCTGCTGCTGGCGGGCATGAGCAACTGCGGCAAGCACTTTCCCGGCCACGGCTACGTCGAGGCGGATTCGCACGTGGCGATCCCGGTCGACGAACGCACGCTGGACCAGATCCTGGGCCAGGACGCGCGCCCGTATGAATGGCTGGGGCTGTCGCTGTCGTCGGTGATGCCGGCGCACGTGATCTATCCCAAGGTGGACCCCAGCCCGGCCGGCTTCTCGCGCTACTGGCTGCAGGACGTGCTGCGCGCGCAGCTGGGCTTCGAGGGCGTGATCTTCAGCGACGACCTCAGCATGGAAGGCGCCAGCGTCGCCGGCACCGTCACCGAGGCCGCGCGCGCCGCGCTGGGCGCGGGCTGCGACATGGTGCTGATCTGCAACCACCCGGACCGCGCCGACCAGCTGTTGAGCGAGCTCGACGTCGAGATCGACAAGCCCTCGCAGCGCCGCATCCGCAAGCTGTTTGCGCGCCGCAAGCCGCTCGACTGGAACAAGCTGCAGCAGGAGGGCGAGTACCGCGCCGCGCTGCGCACGCTGAAGGAACACGAGCTGATCGCCTGAACGCGTGAGCCGCGCGTCGTGCGCAAACAAAAATGGCAGCCGAGGCTGCCATTTTTTATTGCCCGCCCCGCGTTGAAGCGGGGCCAGACCAGCGCCTTAGTTGGCGCGGCTGCGGTATTCGCCGGTGCGGGTGTCGATTTCGATCTTGTCGCCGATGTTGCAGAACAGCGGCACTTGCAGCTCGAAGCCGGTGTTGATCTTGGCGCCCTTGAGCACCTTGCCCGACGAGGTGTCGCCCTTGACGGCCGGCTCGGTGTAGACGATTTCGCGGACCAGCGTGGTCGGCATTTCGACCGAGATGGCCTTGTCGTTGTAGAACACGACTTCAACGTTCATGCCGTCCTCGAGGTAGTTCAGCGAGTCACCCATGCTGTCCTTCTCGACTTCGTACTGGTTGTAGTCGGCGTCCATGAACACGTACATCGGGTCAGCGAAGTACGAGTAGGTGCATTCGCGGCGCTCGAGCACCACCACTTCGAACTTGTCGTCGGCCTTGAACACCGACTCGCCCGGTGCGTCCGTCAGCAGGTTCTTGTACTTCATCTTGACCACAGCGGCGTTGCGGCCCGACTTGTTGTACTCGGCCTTCTGCACGACCATCGGATCGCCGCCGATCATGAACACGTTACCGACGCGGAGTTCCTGTGCGATTTTCATCTGAACTGATTTCCTGAAAAATAAAGTCTAGGAATTTGGAATGGCGAAGGCGCGCTGCCGGCGTGCCCGCGGTAAGCCCGCGAGAGCCAGGATCCACGCGCTCGCGACCCCGTGCCCAGCTTGCTTTGGGCCGTTGCCTCGCGTGGTGATTTCACGCCCGGCAAGACCCTGGTTCTCCGGCCCGGTCGCCATTTGGATCAACCGGTTATTTTACCTGATTTTCGCAAAACGCCACCAGGTTGGCGGCAAGGTCGCCGGGATGCAGCAAACGCCGCTCCCAGCGCGGCGCGATCGCCGCAAGTGCCGGCAGCTGCGCCCGCAGTCGCGGCCAGTCGGGCGCATTGCCGTAGCCGTTCCAGGCGTGCCAGAAATCGGCCAGCGCCGCGGCCGCTTCCGTCGCCACGCCGCTCTTCGCGAAAAGGTCGAGCCAGGCGTCGAGCTTGGCTCGGTGGGCGTCGTCGTCCTGCGGATAGATATGCCAGACCAGCGGCCGCGCCGCCCACTGCGCGCGCACGAAGGAGTCCTCGCCGCGCACGAAATTGAGGTCGCAGGCCCACAGCAGTTCGTCATAGTGTTCCTGCCGCACGAAGGGGATAGCCTGCACGCACAGACTGCCGCGCGCGACCGGCCGGCCCGGCTGCAGCGGGGCGCCGAGCCACTCCGCTGCCTGGCTTGCCGCCAGGCCGGCCGGCACCAGGCAATGGACGGCCTCGGTGCTGTCGCGCCATTGCTCCAGCAGCGCGGGCAGCGCCGGATTGCGGTAGGCGAACAGGCTCACGCGCAGCGCGTCGGTCAGCGGCGTCACGCCCAGCCGGTGCCACAATGACGCCTGCGCCGCCGCGCCGTCGAGGAAGGCGGCGCGTTGCGCGCCCAGCATCGATTCACGCAGCAGCCCGCCGGTGCCGGGCTCGAATCCGGGAAAGAAAAAGTGCTTGACCATCGGCAGGCGTGGGTGGGGCGACGGCATCGCGTGGTGTTCGCGCACCCATGGTTCGGCGCTCAGGTACTCCAGGTTGATCCACGCGGGTTTGGGCGCACGCGCCGCCATGCGCTCGAGGAACGTCGCCGGCAGGTGGCAGGCGAAGGCTTCGATGACGGCATCGTGCGGCATGGCGCCGGCGGTGCCGTCCGCTTCGCTGTCCGCTTCGCCGTCCACCTCGCCGGCCGCGGCGGACGGATGCCAGGGGCGGATTTCCACGCCGGCAATGTGCTGGACCGCGGCGGCAGTATCCAGCTCCGGCGCCAGCCGGGCGAAGCTGGCCAGGTCATCGACCCACAGCCGCACCGCGTGCCCGTGCTCCTGCGCCAGCTGGCGGGCCAGCCGCCAGCAGACGCCGATGTCGCCGAAGTTGTCGATCACGGTGCAGAAGATGTCCCAGGAGCGGATAGGCATGAGAGGTGGTGGCCGGCGGGGCGCGCGGTTGAATTGCTCTAAACTTGCGATTTTAGAGGCCGCGCGGCATTGACGCGCGCCGGTCCGCAGCGGTCACCGTCCCCACATGTCAGACCAGCAACCCGATTCCCCGAAACCCGCCGACGAGGTACCGGCCGAGGCGCACGCCGAGATGCCTTCGGCTGCGCCAGCGCAAACGCAATCTGAAGCCCCGGCCGAGGCTCCGGCCGAGCCCTTCGATGCCCGTCCCGTCATCTCGCGCCTGCCGGGCCTGCCTGGCGTCTACCGCTATTTCGACGCGAACGGCAACGTGCTCTACGTGGGCAAGGCGCGCGACCTGAAGAAGCGGGTGGCGAGCTACTTCAACAAGACCCAGCTGTCGCCGCGCATCGCGATGATGGTGTCGCGCATCGCGCGCATCGAGACCACGGTGGTGCGCACCGAGGCCGAGGCGCTGCTGCTCGAGAACAACCTGATCAAGGCGCTGGCGCCGCGCTACAACATCCTGTTCCGCGACGACAAGTCGTACCCGTTCCTGAAGCTGACCGGGCACCGCTTCCCGCGCATGGCGTACTACCGCGGCGCGACCGACCGCAAGCACCAGTACTTCGGCCCGTTCCCGAGCGCCTACGCGGTGCGCGAGAGCATGCAGATCCTGCAGAAGGTGTTCCAGCTGCGCACCTGCGAGGACACCGTCTTCAACAACCGCACGCGGCCATGCCTGCTGCACCAGATCCACCGCTGCACCGGGCCGTGCGTCAACGCCATCAGCGAGGACGACTACGCGCGCGATGTCGCCAACGCGGCGCGCTTCCTGCAAGGCCGCCAGAGCGAGGTACTGGAGGGCCTGCAGGGCAAGATGGAGCAGCACGCCGAGCGGCTGGAGTTCGAGCTGGCGGCGGCGGTGCGCGACCAGATCGCGGCGCTGTCGACCGTGCTCAAGCGCCAGGCGGTGGAAGAGGTGGGCGGCCAGGCGCGCGACATCGACGTGCTGGCGGTTGCGGTTGAGGGTGGCCGCGCCTGCGTCAACCTGGCGATGGTGCGCGGCGGGCGCCACCTGGGCGACAAGGCCTACTTCCCGGCCCATGCGGATGAAGCGGCAATGATCGTCGAGGACGCCGACGAGCGCGCCGAGGACAGCGTCGAGGATAGCGCCGCGGACGCCGCGCTGCCGCTGACGGTAGACCGCATCGCCACGCGCGTGCTGTCGGCCTTCATGGTGCAGCACTACCTGGAGCAGCCGGCGCCGCCCATCGTCGTGGTCAGCCATGTGCCGGACGACGGCGCGGTGCTCGAGGCGCTGGCGCTGCACGCCGGGCGCAAGGTCACGCTGGTGCGCCAGCCGCAGGGCCAGCGCAAGATCTGGCTGGAGATGGCGCAGCAGGGCGCGGCGCTGGCGCTGTCGCGCCGCCTGGCCGAGCAGGGCAGCCAGGAAGCGCGCACGCGTGCGCTGGCGGAAACCATCGGGCTCGATCTTGATGACCTGGCGCTGCTGCGCGTCGAGTGCTTCGACATCAGCCATACCGCCGGCGAAGCCACGCAGGCATCGTGCGTGGTGTACCACCACCACGACATGCAGAACAGCGAATACCGCCGCTATAACATCCAGGACATCATCCCGGGCGACGACTACGCGGCGATGCGCCAGGTTCTGACGCGGCGCTACCAGAAGCTGGTCGAGCAGATCCAGGAAGACGGCGGCATCGAAGGCAGCGAGGCCGCGGCGCTGGTGCCGCAGATCGTGCTGATCGACGGCGGCAAGGGCCAGGTCGAGGTGGCGCGGCAGGTGTTCGAGGAGCTGGGCCTGGATATCGGCCTGCTGGTCGGCGTCGCCAAGGGCGAGGGCCGCAAGGTGGGACTGGAGACGCTGGTGTTCGCCGATGGCCGCCCCGCGCTGGAACTGGGCCAGGGCAGTGCCGCGCTGATGCTGGTGGCGCAGATCCGCGACGAGGCGCACCGCTTTGCCATCACCGGCATGCGCGCGCGCCGTGCCAAGACGCGCACCACCTCGCGGCTGGAAGAGATCGAGGGCATCGGCGCGCGCCGGCGCCAGAAGCTGCTGACCCGCTTCGGCGGCCTGCGCGGCGTGATGGCCGCCAGCGTCGACGAACTGGCCAGCGTCGAGGGCATTTCGCGCGGCCTTGCCGAGGAAATCTACCGGCAGCTGCACTGACCGCGCCCGCCGCGACCCGCGGCGGGCCGGCACGCCAATCGCCGGAAATGCTCGATTGGCCCCGAAATCGGCGACAATCGCAGGATTGGTTACCGTCCCCCCGCCGTCCGAGTTCCATGCCCTTCAATATCCCGATCCTGCTGACCTGGCTTCGCGTCGCCATGATTCCACTGGTGGTGGGGGTCTTTTACCTGCCCGACGCCTGGCTGCCGATGCACACCAAGAACCTGACCGCGGCGGCGTTCTTCATCATCGCCGCGGTGACCGACTGGCTCGACGGCTTCCTCGCGCGGCGCTGGAACCAGACCTCGTCGTTCGGCGCGTTCCTGGACCCGGTCGCCGACAAGCTGATGGTGACCGCGGCGCTGCTGTCGCTGCTGGCGCTGGACCGGGTCACCGACCTGATCGCGCTGGTGATCATCGGCCGCGAGATCACCATTTCGGCGCTGCGCGAGTGGATGGCGCAGATCGGCGCCTCCAAGAGCGTCGCGGTGAATTTCCTCGGCAAGCTCAAGACCACCGCGCAGATGGTGGCGATTCCGCTGCTGCTGTTCAGCGACCACCTGTTCGGCTTCAATGCCCATCTGCTCGGCACCTGGATGATCTATGTTGCGGCGGTGCTGACGCTGTGGTCGATGATCTACTACATGAAGCTGGCGTGGCCGCAGATTCGCGAACGCAGCAACGTGGTGGCGCGCGCAGGCGCGCCGAAATGAAAAGAAATTCGAAAAAGTGGTTGACGGAGAGGGCAGTTCTTTGCATAATCTCATTCTCGTTGCTGACGACGCAAGCGAAAGCAGCGAGATAAGGTGGGTTTGACGCAAGATGTTGTGAGATGTCGGCGTTTTGTGGCATAAAACACCTTGATTCGATTTTAGTGGTGCCCTGCGGGAGTAGCTCAGTTGGTAGAGCGCAACCTTGCCAAGGTTGAGGTCGCGAGTTCGAGACTCGTCTCCCGCTCCAGGTCAAATCAGGTCCGGCAGCGTGGTCATCGCGGTGCGGGGCTGGCAGTAAAAGTTGTATGCGGGAGTAGCTCAGTTGGTAGAGCGCAACCTTGCCAAGGTTGAGGTCGCGAGTTCGAGACTCGTCTCCCGCTCCAATCCCCAAAGGGAAGCAGCGCTTCCCTTTTTGTTTGGATTGAATCGCCGCACCGCGGCATGCCGCATCGAAGCGCTGCGGCAGCCTCGGCTGAATGCGGATACAATCCAGCAGCACGTCACCTGGCGGGGTGGCAGAGTGGTTATGCAGCGGCCTGCAAAGCCGTGTACGCCGGTTCGATTCCGACCTCCGCCTCCAGTTGCAAGCAAAGCGGCGCCTCCTGGCGCCGTTTTTGTTTTTCCGGACCGCTTCCATGGACCGGCTGCGCCGCCCAGACGTGGCGGGCATGTTACATTACTCCTGTCGTACGCTTTTCGGGGGGCTCCGCGGCTTGGCTCGCGGGGCAGCATGTCAATCGCCATCCCCGATCCGTGACACGCCGCCGGCGTGTCCGGGGCCGCTGCGGCATTTCCCGTTCTTCCCCGTTCCGATGCTGCTGCCGATGGTTGCGGCGAATGTCCCGCGCTGACCGCTGGTGCGCGCCGGATGCGCTGTGCCCCTTGCCAGAGCAAGGGAGCGGGTTAGCCGTTCAGCCCTGACACGAGGAATCCCGCACGCATGCATCACGCCACCCCGCTTATCAGTACCATCGTCGGCGGTATCGTCCTGGCCTTTATCCTTGGCGCGGTCGCCAGCCGGCTGCGCCTGCCGCCGTTGATCGGCTATCTGTGCGCGGGCATCGTGGTGGGTCCGCATACCCCCGGCTACACCGCCGACCAGGCGCTGGCGCCGGAACTGGCCGAGCTGGGCGTGATCCTGCTGATGTTCGGCGTGGGGCTGCATTTCTCGATCAAGGACCTGATGGCGGTCAAGCGCATCGCCATTCCGGGCGCGGTGGTGCAGATCGGCATCGCCACGCTGATGGGCATGCTGGTGTCGTGGGGCTTCGGCTGGTCGTGGGGGCAGGGGCTGGTGTACGGTCTGGCGCTCTCGGTGGCCAGCACCGTGGTGCTGCTCAAAGCCCTGCAGGAACGCAACCTGGTGGAATCGCCGCAGGGACGCATCGCCGTCGGCTGGCTGATCGTCGAAGACCTGGCGATGGTGCTGGCGCTGGTGCTGCTGCCGGCGATGGCAGGCCTGCTGGCCGGCGCGGGCGGGGCTTCCGGCGACGCCGGCCCGGGCACGGGCGAGGTGGTGCTGGCGATCTTCGCCACGCTCGGCAAGGTGGCGGCGTTCGTCGCGGTGATGCTGGTGATCGGCCGCCGCTTTATCCCGTGGATGCTCGAGCGCATCGTGTGGACCGGCAACCGCGAAATGTTCCGCCTGGGCGTGCTGGCGACGGCGCTGGGCGTGGCCTATGGCGCCTATGCGCTGTTCGGCGTGTCGTTTGCGCTGGGTGCGTTCTTCGCGGGCATGGTGCTGGCGGAATCCGAATTCAGCCATCGCGCGGCCGAGGAATCGCTGCCGCTGCGCGACGCGTTCGCCGTGCTGTTCTTCGTTTCGGTGGGCATGCTGTTCGATCCGATGGTGCTGGTGAACGACCCCTGGGGCGTGCTGGCGACGGTGTTTATCATCGTGGTCGGCAAATCGCTGGCGGCGCTGGGCATCGTGCGCGCCTTCGGGCATTCGGGGCAGACCGGCATGACCATTGCCGTCAGCCTGGCGCAGATCGGCGAGTTCTCGTTCATCCTTGCCAGCCTGGGCGTCTATCTGAAGATCCTGCCGGAGCGCGGGCAGGCGCTGATCCTGGCCGGCGCGCTGCTGTCGATCATGCTCAATCCCGTGCTGTTCCACATGCTCGACGTGTACACCGCGCGCCGCAGCCGCGGCGCGGATCCCCAGCCGGCCTGAGTGGCTTCCTTCAGGCGCCGATGCGCGGCGCCATCGTGCGCAGGTATTCGGTAAACGCCAGCAGCCCCTGGGTCGGGAACTTGTCCTGGTGCACCACCAGTTGCAGCGGCCGCACGATGCGTGGCAGACCGTCGCGGATTGCCACCAGCGTGCCGCGCTCGAGTTCATCACGCACCACGTGCAGCGACAGGCAGCTGACGCCGAATCCGCTCATCACCGCGCGCTTGATGGCCTCGGCATTGCCGAGTTCCAGCGCGAAGCGCAGTTCGCCCAGCAGCGGCACCAGCCGCTCCTCGATCACCTCGCGCGTGCCCGAGCCAGGCTCGCGCACGATCCACTCGGCATCGCGCAGGGCCACCAGGTCATGGGGCGCCGCGGCCAGCGGATGGGAGGGACCGACGATCACCACCATCTCGTCGTCGCACCAGCGCACGCTGCGCAGGTCGCGTTCATGGCTGGCGCCCTCGACCAGGCCGATATCGGCTTCGAACTGCAGCAGCGACTGCAGCACCTCGCGGGTATTGCCGATGCGCAGGTCCAGCGTGCACGGCCCGCTGCGTGAGTGGCGGAAACCCGCCAGCAGCGGGGGCAGCATATAGCTGCCGATGGTGTTGCTGGCGGCGATGCGCAACTGGACCCCGGTCTGGCCGGCAAAACGCTCCAGCTCCTGGGCCTGGTCCAGCAGCGACAGCGCGCGCGGAAAGAATTGCCGACCGGTCTCATTGATGCTGAGGCGACGGGCAATGCGGTCGAACAGCGGACTGTCCAGCGCGCGCTCCAGCTCGGCCAGCGAGGCGCTGACAGCCGATTGCGACATCGCCAGTGCCTGCGCCGCCGCCATCGTGCTGCCATGCTGGGCTACCGCGACGAAGACCGACAGCTGGCGCAGCGTCAAGCGCAGCGGCCGCTGTTCCGGCCGCGGTGCCGCCGGTGGGGTGGGGTGCGGGTCCATATCGAAAATATAAATAAGGCATAACGATATTACCCGTTTTACGGGTTAGGTGGGCGCCATTACGCTTGAGTCACTAAAGCACACCGACCCGAGCCTGCCATGTCTTCCGTCTCCAGCCCCCGCACCACCCCGGCCGCCGCGCCGGCCCTGCCTCCTCCCTGGTCGCAGCGATTGCTGACGCTGCTCCCGCTGGGCGGCATTGCCTGGCTGGCGATTGCACTGGCCGAGCATCCGGCGGTATCGCGCTACGGACTCAGCGCGCTGACCCTGGCCATGTGCGCCGGCATGGTCGCGGCCAATACGCTGCCGCGCCACTGGCTGGCGCCGCTGGCCCCCGGCATGCAGGTGGCGCGGCATTACCTGCTGCGGCTGGGCGTGGCGCTGTACGGGCTGCGCCTGACCTTCGCCTCGATCGTTGCGCTGGGCCTGCCCGGCATCGCCGTGCCGCTGACCATGCTGGTCGCCACGCTGCTGTTCGGCACCTGGATCGGCACGGCCTGGTTCGGCCTGAGCCGACGCGAGGCGATCCTGGTCAGCTCTGGCAGTGCCATCTGCGGCGCAGCCGCGGCAATCGCGGTGTCGTCGGTGGTGCGCACCGACGACAAGCAGACTGCCGTGGCGGTGGCGACGGTGGTGCTGTTCGGTACCGTCGGCATGCTGCTCTATCCCTACCTGTACGAACTGGTCACGGGACACTGGCACTGGGCCGTCAGCGAGCGCATGTTCGGCATCTTTACCGGGGCGACGCTGCACGAGGTGGCGCAGGTGATTGCTGCCGGCAAGATGATCAGCGAACCGACCGCCGACGCCGCCGTGGTGGCCAAGATGGTGCGCGTGCTGGCCCTGGGCCCGCTGCTGCTGGTGATGGCGCTGTGGCCGCAGGGCGGCTCGCAACCGGCCCAGTCCGGCGCCGGTGCCGGCCGCCTGCGCGGCATCATGAAGTCGGTGCCGTGGTTTGCGGTGGGTTTTGTCGCCGTGATGGCGGTCAACTCGGCCGGGGCCGTGCCCGCTGCCTGGAAGGCGCCGCTGATCGCGCTGGACAACTGGCTGCTGGCCTGCGCAATGCTGGCGATCGGCCTGCACACCCGCATCGGCGACCTGGTGCGCGCCGGCCGCAAGCCGCTGGCGCTGGCCGGGGTGCTGTTCGTATTCCTGATGGGGGTGGGGGCACTGATGTGCTACGCCATGGCGTGACGTAGCAGTCAGGAGCCAGGCTAAAAAGGGGGCGATGGCCCCCTTTTTGTTTTTGCTGCAAGTCTGGCGGCCGTCAGCAGTGGCCGGCGGTCCGCAGGATGTTGCCGCCACGCAATGGTGGCAACTGTGGATTGGTGCCCGAGGCCGGAATCGAACCGGCACGCCTTGCGGCGAGGGATTTTCTTCCCACTTCGGCTTTCGCCGCCAGCGCGGGCGCTGTTCGTGGGCTGGAGCACGCCTTCACCATAGCCTCGCGGCCGTAGGTGCCCGCCGTCTGCTCTCTACACCTTCCCAACCATGGCGGTTGGGCTTGGCTCGGCGTTGGCTCGGATGCCATGCATCCAGGGCGTTCGCCGACTTTGACGGGCGTCACTTCGGGCGTTTCCCCCCGAAGGCTCAAATTTTCAAGTCCCTTGTGTCTACCGATTTCACCACTCGGGCGCGAGCGCTGCGTCTTTTTCGGTTGGCGCCAGACCGGCTCCGGTTGCCGCAGCGCACGGCAAGCCCGATATTGTGGTGGCTCCGCATCCCGGATGCAAGCTGCGGCCAAGACGAAAGGGCAGGGCGCGAACCTCCGACACCTCAGACCAGCCTCGAGCGAAAAGTGACGACACTGTTACGGCTGGTAACAATGTCGTGTGCGCCGTTGCACCTGGAAATTTCCGAACCCCTACAATATCCATTACGAGACATCCCACTTTGAGAGGCGGATATGAAACGTTGGTGGCTTGCAGCATGCGGTATTGCCGCCGGGTTGGCGTCTGGCGCAGCCATGGCCCATGTGAGCGTTGGCGTGTCCGTCGGCGTTCCGGGCGTGGTGATCGGTGCGCCGGCGTATTATCCGCCCGCTCCGGCCTATTATGGCCCGCCGCCCGTGGTGGTGGCGCCGGCCCCGGTCTATTATGGTCCGCCGCCGGTGGTGGTTCGGCCGCGCCCGGTCTACTACGGTCCTGGCTATTACGGCCCGCCCCGCTATTACGGCGGCCACCGCGGCTACTATGGCCCGCCGGGCTATCACCGCGGCCATCGCCACGGGCATGGTCACGGGCATGGCCACGGCAGGTGGCGCGACTGAGCGCTGTCTTCGATCCAGCTTGTCCTGAAGGAAGGGCCCGATACGGGCCCTTTCCTTTTGGCGCTGCATTGCGACATAACGGTGCCGGGCTGGTTCCGGACTGAGTGGCGCAATTTGATCGAGGTCAAAATATTTGAACAGACTGCTCAAAGCATCACCTGCCTCTCGATAAGGGTTTTCCCTAAACTACTTATGTGACATCGCGATGACGCTGATTCATCTGGCGTGCGATGCCGTGACCAACCAAGAAGCAAGGGGAATCTCATGAAGATCAAACAAGCCGTGATTACCGCCGCCGCGCTGGCGCTCCTGGGCACTGCGTCCACCGCATCGTTCGCCGCGGTCGGCAAGGTCGACCCGTATCTCGACGGCGCCAAGGTCGGCGCAGTCGACCCGTACACCGATGGCGCCAAGGTCGGCAAGCCGGACCCGTTCACCGACGGCGCGCGTGTCGGCAAGACCGACCCGTACACCGACGGCGCCCGCCTGGGCAAGCCCGATCCGTTCACCGACGGCGCCTGACCGCACCGCTGCAGTGGTCGCATGACGAATGGCCCGCTCGCGGGCCATTTTGCCGTGGTGCGCACGGTGGGCAGGGCACGGCGGGCCGGCTGCCATGACGGTGGCGCAGGTGCGGCGCTATACTTCGGCCTCTATCCAAATCAATGACCAGGAGAGTGGCATGCAGCAAAAGACGGTTCTGACGGCAGACGACGTGAAGAAGATCATGGCCGCAGCGGAAACCGAGGCAAAGAACCATCACTGGGCCGTGTCGATCGTCGTGGTCGACGACGGCGGCCATATGCTGGCCATGCAGCGCCTGGACGGCGCCGCGCCGATCTCGGCCTATATCGCCGGCGAAAAGGCCCGTACCTCGGCGCTGGGCCGCCGTGAGTCGAAGGTCTACGAAGACATGATCAACAACGGCCGCTACTCGTTCATGACGGCGCCGGTGCTGCAGGGCATGCTGGAGGGCGGCGTGCCCATCGTCTGCAACGAGCAGGTGGTGGGCGCCGTCGGCGTGTCGGGCGTGAAGTCGACCGAGGACGCGCAGGTCGCGCGTGCCGGCATCGCCGCGCTGGGCCTGTAAGACACGCGCCGGCGCTGGCGCCGGCGCGTGAAAAAGCCCCGCAGGCACAGCCTGCGGGGCGGCATAAAAGAGGGCATGGCTGGGTACGGCCGGCCTGGCGTGGGGTCTGACTCCCGCCTGCGGCACGCATACCTGGCTACTGCCCAACACCTCGTTCCGAGGTGGTCCCCACAAAAGTCCTTGCTGCCACGTTCGTGGCGTCCGCGCCTGGCGCGGGTTTCGAATGGCTTCCCCTTGGCTGTCTCCCTGCGGAATCGCCGTGGGGCTGCATCATTTGGTCAGGATCAGCTTCCCATAGCGCGTCACGCGCAGCGTATAGACCTCGCCGTTGTGCAGGATCGGCAGCGTGTTGGCACCGCGCATGATGGTTTCCAACGCCACCGGCTCGCCGGCGGGCGCCGAGCTCAGGCTGTCGCGCACCAGCGCTTCCAGGCGTGCGGGCAGGGCGGCTACGGCGGACTTGACCGAGGCGATCGCCGACGGGGCGGTCTTCGCGCCGGCGTCCCGGCGCGGCTGCGCGGCCACGTCCACGCGGCGCAGCGACAGGCGGCGGCGGGTGACTTCACGGGGTTGCGACAGCGGCAGGGAAAGTGTGCTCATCATCTGGCTCCGTTCTGCGATAGGAGAGTAAGGGAAGTGCAATCCGGGGCGGCGATGCCGCGCCTGGCGCAGTCAATGGAAAGATATTAAATGAGAATTGTTATCATTACAATAGTCTCTCGCTAAGATTCAGGCGCCGACTACGGCCGGCGCCGCCGCGCAAGCAGGCACGCATGTACAAGCTGGCGGCACCATGACAAAAAGGGCACCCGAAGGTGCCCTTTGTTGCTCCCGGAGCGCCCGCAGGCGCCGGTTTACTGTTTAGGTTCGGTGATGAAGCCGATCTTGCCCAGGCCGCCATGCTGCGCGGCGGCCATGACCTCGGCCACGCGCTCGTAGCGCACCTCGCGGTCGGCGCGCAGATGCAGCTCAGGCTGCGGCTGCTGCTGCGCGGCCAGCGCGATATTGCTTTCCAGCGTGGCCTGGTCCACTTCCACCTGGTTCCAGAAGACCTTGCCGCTTGCATCGATGGACACGTTGATGTTCTGCGGCTTGGGGTCGTTCGGCGAGTTGGTGGCGCGCGGCAGGTCGATCTTCACCGCGTGGTTGATCACGGGGATGGTGATGATGAAGATGATCAGCAGCACCAGCATGACGTCGACCAGCGGCGTCATGTTGATTTCGCTCATCACCTCGTCGTCGTCCCCTTCGAGAGTGCCGAATGCCATGATGACTTCCTTGCTAGCGGTTTAGCGCTGTGCCGCGGCCAGGCGCACGGTGCCGTCCTCGGCGCGGGCACCGGTGGGGCGCACGCGCGCCCCGGTGACGAAGTAGGCGTGCAGGTCGTGGGCAAAGCGGTTGAGCTTCGAGATCACCGACTTGTTGCCGCGGGTGAGGGCGTTATAGCCCAGCACGGCCGGGATTGCCACGGCCAGGCCGAAGGCGGTCATGATCAGCGCCTCGCCCACCGGGCCGGCAACCTTGTCGATGGTCGGCACGCCCGAGGCGCCGATGCCGATCAGCGCGTGGTAGATGCCCCACACGGTGCCGAACAGGCCGACGAACGGCGCGGTCGAGCCTACCGATGCCAGCACGGCCAGGCCCGACTGCATGCGCGCCACCGATTCATCGATGGAGCTCTTCAGCGAGCGGGTCAGCCAGTCGGAGATATCCATCACGTCGTGCAGCTGCGGCTGGCTGGCGCGATGGTGCTGGGCGGCTTCCTTGCCTGCGATGGCCAGCGTGCGGAAGGGGTTGGAATCGCCGGCGCCCAGGGTTTCCAGCGCGTGGTCGAAATCGTCCGAGTGCCAGAAGCGCTTTTCCGCGCCTTGCGCCATCTTCTTCAGGCGCACCAGATCCCACGCCTTGGTCAGGATCACGATCCATGAGGCGAGCGACATGATCAGCAGAATGATGGCGGTCGCACGCATGACGAAGTCGCCTTGCGACCAGAGGTGGGTGAGTCCGAGGTCCTGCATGTGTTGGTTTCCTGGTGAGTTCGCTTGGTTTAGGTCAGATCAGAGATCGGAAATCGGGGGTGGTCAGTTCAGCTCGAAGCCGATCGGCTGCTGTGCCGTGACGGCAACGGCGCGGCCGTTGTCCATATAGGGCTTGCAGCGCATGGCCTGCACGGCTTCGACCGCGGCCTGGTCAAGGCGCGACGAGCCGCTCGACGACACCACGGCGGTCTTGACGACCTTGCCGCTTTCATCGGTAGTCAGCCGCACCACGGTCTTGCCGGTCTCGCCCATGCGGCGTGACTGGGAAGGATACTTCGGTTGCGGCGGCGTGCACTGGATTTCGCCGATGCCGACGGCGCGCGGCGCGGCCGACACCGGTGCCGGCGCGGGCTCGGGCGGTGCCGGGGGCGCCGGCGGGGCCGGCGGCGCTTCAGGCGCCGAAGGCGTCGGCGGCAGGTCGGCGACCGGCTGCGGTGCCGGCCTGGGCTGCGGCGGCGTCGGCTTGGGCGTGGTCACCTTGACCTGCTTGGGCGGGGTTTCCTGCTTGGGCTTCGGCTTGGGTGGCTCAGGCGGGGCCTCCTGCTTGGGTGGCTCCAGCGGAATGATGCGCGCAATGATTTCCGGCGCGATCACGGCCTCGGTGAGCTTGCGGGCCAGCCCGCTCTGGATCAGGTAAAGCAGGCCGGCGTGGAACAGCAGGACGGCGAGCGTAATCTTTAAGAAGCGTTGGTCGAACATGTGTCAACAACAAAAGTCTGCCGGCGGCGGCACCGCGGCGGCCGTACGCCGTCACTTGCGGTAGAACAGGATCAGCGAGATGCCGCAACCGACCAGCAGGCTAAGCAGCAATTCCATGATAAACGCTCCTTCAACTGGGTTGACGTGGGAGCGCCACTCTGGGGCAGCGTGTCAGCTGCGGAGTATAAACGATAATGATTCTTATTTGTTGTGATTTGTGCGTCGCAAATGGAATTTTCCGCCTGCGCGCGTTATACCGGCAAGTCCCGGCGGCAAATCAGGAGGGGGCAATTTGGTTGAATCATGCGCGCTGGCACGCCATCGCACCGCGCCGCGCATCGGTGCCCCAGGCCACCATGGCCGGCGCCGGCCGCGCACGGGCGCGCCCGCAGGGCAGGAAAGCGCGCTAGCATAGAAAGACACTGCAGACGTGGCGGTGCGCCTGTCGCGGCCCGCCATTGCGCATCGCGCGCTCGGGGACCCGTTCATGGACTTCACACGTTTTGCTGAAGATGACCGATCGACGCTGCTGCGCTCCATGCCCGGGGCATCGTCAAGCTCGGCGCTGGACTGGATGTGCGCGCAGTTTGCGCTGCGCGTGGTCTGTGCGCTGGGGCCGCGCTTCAACCTGCGCAGCAATATCAACGATGTCCTGACCGTCAGCGCGCAGGAGATGGTGTGGCCGTACGGCGTGGTGCTGCGCGTGCAGCGCTTCCTGGCCGCGCGCTGCGCCGACATGCCCGCCTGGAAGGGCGCGGCGCGCCTGACCCCAGAAGAATTCCTCGACCGCCACGGCCAGTGGAACAGCGCCTTCGACGAAAGCGCGCTGTTCTATTACCTCGACGAGTACGTCAAGCACCACGCCAAGGACATGTTCGCCGTGTTCGACGCGTCGGCCGCGGCCATCGCCCAGCGGCTCGAGGGCGAGCGCGTGCTGCTGGTGCGCAATATCGACATGCTCAGCCACGTGCTGGACCTGCCCGACCATGAGCGCAAGCTGCTGCTGTATGCCGCGCTGGCCAAGTACAAGCGCGACCTGCGCGCGGTGATGGTCGACTGCAAGGTGGCGCACAGCCAGGAGGCGTTCCAGATCCTGGCCGGCCTGACCGGCGCCGGCGCGGCCGACGTGGCGGCGTCGCTGCGGCCCGGCTCGCGGCTGGAGACGCTGAACCTGATCGAGCAGCCGCTGCCGGAAAACAGCGTGACCGACCTGGGCGACCTGATGCGGCTGTCGGACCGGCTGCTGCACGTGCTGCTCGGCAACTACGCCAACGAGGCCGAGATGATGGCGGTCTTCACCCGCCCGGCCGCGCCGCCCACGCTGACCACCGCCGACTATCCGCATGTGGAGACCGACGCGCGCTACCTGCGCGCGCTGCTGGCCAATGCCACGCGCCAGCACGCCAGCGGCGTCAATGTGCTGATCTACGGCCCCCCCGGCACCGGCAAGACCGAGTTCGCGCGGCTGCTGGCGCGCGAGGCGGGCTGCGAGCTGTATGAGGTCGATTGCCTGGATCGCGACGGCAACAGCCTGTCGGGCAAGGACCGCTACCGCTCGCTGCAAGTGTCGCAGGCGTTCCTGCGCGGGCGCGCCCATACCGCGCTGCTGTTCGACGAAGTCGAAGACGTGTTCCCGGGCAGCGCACGCGAGCTGATGAGCCTGTTCGGCCAGGAGGACGCGCGCGCGTCGGTCAACGGCAAGGCCTGGGTCAACCAGACGCTGGAGCAGAACCCGGTGCCGGTGATATGGATCTCCAATTCGATCCGGCAGATCGACCCGGCCTACCTGCGCCGCTTCCAGTTCCACCTCGAGCTGAAGATCCCGCCGCCGCTGGTGCGCGAGAACATCATCCGCAAGCACCTGGGCGGGCTGGATGTCAGCGATGCCTTTATCACGGGGCTGGCCGGGCGCAAGACACTGACGCCGGCGCAGGTGCAATCGGCGGCGCGCTTTGTCGAACTGGCGCGGCCTAATGTGGAAGAGCCGGTGGAGGCGCTGATCCTGCGCCAGCTAGAGCACGCAGATCGTGCCATGGGCCTGCGCCCCGAGGCCGAGGCGCGCCCGGTGGTCACGCACTACCGGCTCGAGAACCTGCACCTCGAGACCCGCTACGACGTGGTCAAGATCGTCGACGCGCTGCGTGTGCGCCAGCGCGGCACGCTGTGCTTCTATGGCCCGCCCGGCACCGGCAAGACCGCGCTGGCCGAGCATATCGCGGCCGAGCTGGATCTGCCGCTGATGATCCGCCGTGCCTCGGACCTGATGAGCAAGTACGTGGGCGAGACCGAGCAGCAGATTGCCGCGATGTTCGCGCGCGCGGAAGAGGACGGCGCGGTGCTGCTGCTGGACGAGGCCGACAGCTTCATGCAGAGCCGCCAGCAGGCGGTGCGCAACTACGAGATCTCCGAGGTCAACGAGATGCTGCAGGGCATGGAACGCTTCAACGGCATCTTCATCTGCACCACCAACCTGTTCGACCGCATCGACGAGGCCGCGCTGCGCCGCTTCTCGTTCAAGATCCGCTTCCTGGCGCTCAAGCCGGCGCAACGCGTGGCGATGTTTGTCGACGAGGCGCTCGACGGCGACCCCGCCGGCCTGACCGCTGCCATGCGCGCGGACCTCGACGCGATGGATTGCCTGACGCCCGGCGACTTTGCCACGGTCAAGCGCCAGTGCGTGCTGCTGGGCGAGGCGCTGACGCCCGATGAGTTCCTGGCGCAGTTGCGCCAGGAACATGCGATCAAGCCCGAGGTGCGCGAGCACCGGCCGCTGGGCTTCCTGCGCTGATGGCAGGCGCCGGTCAGAACGCCGGCGCCGGTTCGATCGCCACGGTCTCCGCATCGGCTTGCAACTGCAGCAGCGCGGCCACCATCGCGCGCAAATGCGCGGCATCCTTGGTTGAAAGAAAGCGGTCACGCCCCGCGGCATCGGGCGGCGCGGCCAGCGCATGCTCGGCCAGCTTGCGCGCCAGCTGGCGCGCGACCGCGCTGCCGGTATCGACCAGCGCCAGCCGGTTGCCCGCGATGGCGCGGATCGCGCCTTCCAGGAAAGGGTAGTGGGTGCAGCCCAGCACCAGGGTATCGGCGCCGGCATCCAACATCGGCGTAAGGTAGGCCTCCAGGCGCTCGCGCACGGCGGGCCCGTCGGTCTGGCCTTGCTCGACCAGGGTCACCAGCCCCAGTCCCGCCTGGCACAGGAAGCGGCTTTCGCCGTCCAGCGATGCCAGCAGCCGCGCGAACTTCGCGCTCTTGAGCGTATTGGCGGTCGCCAGCACGCCGACCACCTTGCTGCGGCTGGCCGCGGCGGCGGGCTTCAGGCCGGGCTCGACGCCGATGATCGGCACCGGCAGCCGCTCGCGCAGCAACGCCACGGCATGGCCCGTGGCCGTGTTGCAGGCGATCACCAGCGCCTTGCAGCCCTGGCCGATCATCCACTCGCAGGCCTGCAGCGTGCGCGCTTCGACAAAACGTTCGGGTTTTTCGCCGTAGGGCGCGTACTTCGAGTCGGCAAGGTACAGCAGCGGCTCGTGCGGCAGCAGGGCGCGGATCTCGCGCAGCACCGACAGGCCGCCGAGGCCGGAATCAAAGACGCCGATGGGTGCGGGGTTCACGGGGATGCGAGGATGACAGGAAACAGTGCAGAAAAAAGCCGGGTCGGAACCCGGCTTTTCGAGCGGGACGGCAGATTCTACCGTCCCGGAGCGTGGCTGCTTACAGCGCGGCGACCGGGATCTTGCCGATCTTGGCCTGCCACTCGGCGGGGCCGGTCTTGTGCACCGAGGTGCCTTCGCTGTCCACGGCGACCGTCACCGGCATGTCCTTGACGTCGAACTCGTAGATGGCTTCCATGCCCAGGTCTTCGAAGCCGACCACCCTGGCCTCCTTGATCGCCTTGGCCACCAGGTAGGCAGCGCCGCCCACGGCCATCAGGTAGGCCGACTTGTGCTTCTTGATGGCCTCGATCGCCACCGGGCCGCGCTCGGCCTTGCCGATCATCGAGATCAGGCCGGTCTCGGCCAGCATCATCTCGGTGAACTTGTCCATGCGCGTAGCGGTGGTGGGGCCGGCCGGGCCGACCGCCTCGTCGCGCACCGGATCGACCGGGCCGACGTAGTAGATCACGCGGTTCTTGAAGTCCACCGGCAGCTTCTCGCCCTTGGCCAGCATGTCGGCGATGCGCTTGTGCGCGGCGTCGCGGCCGGTCAGCATCTTGCCGTTGAGCAGCAGGGTCTGGCCCGGCTTCCACGAGGCAACTTCTTCCGGCGTCAGCGTGTTCAGGTCGACGCGCTTGGAGGTCTCGGTGTTCGGCGCCCACTCAACCTTGGGCCATTGCGACAGGTCAGGCGCTTCCAGCTTGGCCGGGCCGCTGCCGTCGAGCGTGAAGTGCACGTGGCGGGTGGCGGCGCAGTTCGGGATCATCGCCACCGGCTTGGACGCGGCGTGCGTCGGGCAGGCCATGATCTTGACGTCGAGCACGGTGGCCAGGCCGCCCAGGCCCTGCGCGCCGATGCCCAGCGCGTTGACCTTCTCGTACAGCTCGACGCGCAGTTCCTCGACCCAGTCCTTCGGGCCGCGCGCGATGATGTCCTGGATGTCGATGGATTCCATCAGCGATTCCTTGGCCATCACCATCGCCTTCTCGGCGGTGCCGCCGATGCCGATGCCCAGCATGCCGGGCGGGCACCAGCCGGCGCCCATGGTCGGCACGGTCTTCAGCACCCAGTCGACGATCGAGTCGGACGGGTTCAGCATCACGAATTTCGACTTGTTCTCCGAGCCGCCGCCCTTGGCCGCGACCTGGATGTCGACGGTGTTGCCCGGCACCACTTCATAGTGGATCACGGCCGGGGTGTTGTCCTTGGTGTTCTTGCGGCCGCCTTCGGGCGGGCTGACGATCGAGGCGCGCAGCACGTTGTCCGGGTGCGTGTAACCGCGGCGCACGCCTTCGTTGATCATGTCGGTCAGGCCCATGGTGGCGCCGTCCCAGCGCACGTCCATGCCCACCTTGACGAAGACCGTGACGATGCCGGTGTCCTGGCAGATCGGGCGCTTGCCTTCCGCGCACATGCGGCTGTTGGTCAGGATCTGCGCGATCGCGTCCTTGGCCGCCGGGCTCTGCTCCAGCTCGTAGGCGCGGCCCAGGCTGGTGATGTAGTCCATCGGGTGGTAATAGCTGATGTACTGCAGGGAGTCGGCGACGCTCTGGATGAGGTCTTCTTGCTTGATGACTGTCATTTTGTGGGGTGGGCAGCGGTGAAACACAGCCCGAAATCATACACTGAGCGGCGGCGCTCTGCCCGTCTGCATACATCCGTCCACAGCCGGTAATGTGCGGCAAACGCCGCTGCCGGCGACCGCGCCGGCCCAAAAGCAAGAACCGCGGCACATGGCCGCGGTCCGTCAGCAAGCGGGTTGGCCTTGTGGGCCGCCATCAATGCTTGGCGTGCGCGCCGGCAGGGTGGGTGACCATGCGGTCCACCCATGCCATCGCCACTGCCGACAGCAGGAACGCCAGGTGGATCGCCACCTGCCACATGATGGTATGGGTCGAGCGCTGCTCGGCGTCGATAAAGGTCTTGAGCAGGTGGATCGACGAAATCCCGATCAGCGCCATCGACAGCTTGACCTTCAGCACGCCCGCGTTGACGTGGTCGAGCCATTCGGGCTCGTCGGGATGGTTGTCGATGCCAAGCCGCGAGACGAAGGTCTCGTAGCCGCCGACGATCACCATGATCAGCAGGTTGGAGATCATCACCACGTCGATCAGCCCCAGCACCACCAGCATGATCTTGTTCTCGTCGAACTCGGTCACATGGGCGAGCAGATGCCAGACTTCGATCAGGAAATGGTAGACGTAGACGCCCTGGGCCACGATCAGGCCCAGGTACAGCGGCAGCTGCAGCCAGCGCGACGCGAAGATGATGCTCGGGATCGGCCGCAGGGTCTGGGGCTGCGGCTTGGGAATCGGGTTGGAAGCCATGGCGGGGGGCGGGGTCGGCGAGTTGAAAATCGGCGTGGATTGTACCAAGCGACCATGGCAGCGCTGTGTTACCAGCGGTAACCGCTGCCCCGCAACACCAATCAGGCCCGCGCGCCCGGATCGGCTCCCGCCGCCTTGCCGCGCCACGCGCCGCGCGTGATCCGTCCCGGCCAGCTGGCCAGCACGATCCCCGCCAGCACGCAAGCCAGCGCCACGCCGTGCGGCCAGCCCGGCTGCTCGCCCAGGAACACGATGCCGTAAGTGGCCGCGGCCACCGGCAGCACCGAGGTGAAGACCCCGGCCAGCTGCGCCGGCACATGGCGGATGCCCTTCATCCACAGCCAGAACGAGAACACGCTGGCCGACAGCGCGTACCACAGCACCATCAGCCAGGTCTGCGCCGGCACCGCGGCGGCGTCGAAGTTCAGCAGCGGCACCAGTCCCAGCGGCAGCATCAGCAGTCCGCCGATCAGGTGCGTGTAGGCGCAGATCTCGATCGCGGCCAGCGTCTGCGTCAGCCGGCGCGACAGGATCACGTAGATCGACTCGCACACCACCGCCCCCATGATCATCAGGTTGCCCAGCCACGCCTGGCTGCTTCCTCCGGCGCCGTGGGAGTCGCCGCGCGCGATGTTGAGCACGGCGATGCCGGCCACCGCCAGCAGTACCGACACCACCGTGCGCCGCGACAGCCGTTCGCGCAGCAGCAGCCAGGACAGCAGCGCCACGGTGGCCGGGATGGTGCTGGTGATCACGCCCGCGGCCATGGCGCTGGTCAAGCGCACGCCGTTGAGCATCAGCAGCGTAAACAAGAAGGTGCCAAAGAACGCCTGCAGGAACAGGTTCAGCCATTCCCCGCGCGAGACCCGGCGCATGCGCGCGGGCCGGTACCAGGGCGCCAGGCAGACGATGGCGATGACAAAGCGCAGCAGCGCGAACAGCAGCACCGGCACATGCGCGATGATCGACTTGCCGAGTCCGACGTTGCTGCCGACCAGCGCCATCGAGGCAACCAGGAACAGCACGTAGACGGGAGCGAAGGCAGGAGCGTTGGCGGGCACGGGTACTTGCCTTGGGGATTTTCCGGTCGACCGGCCGGTGGGGTGCACGGGCAAGTGTCCGTGCTGGTCGGTGCGGCGCCGCGCGGCAAGGGCCGGCGTCGCATTCAGGTATCAGGCTCGCGGCATTATAGCTGTGCTAGCCTAATGGAGAAGGCTGCACTTTCGCGGCGCGCCCCCGATTCTTCCCGCTGCATTGCAACAAGTTGCAGTGTCTGGTCCTGCCGGTCGCCGGGATTTATCGTCAGGTTTAAGTAAGCCGTCGGGCGTAACGTGGCAGCCAAAGCCAGTCCAAAATCAGGAGACCAGTCCATGTCCGCCATCGAATCGGTGATGCAGGAGCATCGCGTGTTCAACCCGCCCGAGGCGTTTGCCAGCCAGGCAGCCATCCCCAGCATGGACGCCTACCGCGCCCTGTGCGACGAAGCCGAACGCGACTACGAGGGCTTCTGGGCCCGCCACGCCCGCGAGCTGCTGCACTGGCACAAGCCCTTCACCAAGGTGCTGGACGAGAGCAACGCGCCGTTCTACAAGTGGTTCGAGGACGGACAGATCAACGCCTCGTACAACTGCCTGGACCGCAACCTGGAGAACGGCAATGCCGACAAGGTCGCGATCGTGTTCGAGGCCGACGACGGCACGGTCACGCGCATCACCTACCGCGAGCTGCACGCCAAGGTGTGCCGCCTGGCCAACGGCCTGAAGACGCTCGGCATCAAGAAGGGCGACCGGGTCGTGATCTACATGCCGATGTCGGTCGAAGGCGTGGCCGCAATGCAGGCCTGCGCGCGCCTGGGCGCCACGCACTCGGTGGTGTTCGGCGGGTTCTCGGCCAAGTCGCTGCAGGAGCGGCTGGTGGACGTGGGCGCGGTGGCGCTGATTACCGCCGACGAGCAGATGCGCGGCGGCAAGGCACTGCCGCTGAAGGCCATCGCCGACGACGCGCTGGCGCTGGGCGGCTGCGAGGCCGTGAAAAACGTGATCGTCTACCGCCGCACCGGCGGCAATGTCGGCTGGACCGAAGGCCGCGACCGCTGGCTCGACGACGTCTGCGCCAACCAGCCTGACACCTGCGAGGCCGAGCCCGTCGGCGCCGAGCACCCGCTGTTCGTGCTCTACACCTCTGGCTCCACCGGCAAGCCCAAGGGCGTCCAGCACAGCACCGGCGGCTACCTGCTGTGGGCGCTGATGACGATGAAGTGGACCTTCGACATCAAGCCCGACGACCTGTTCTGGTGTACCGCCGACATCGGCTGGGTCACCGGCCACACCTACATCGCCTACGGTCCGCTCGCTGCCGGCGCCACCCAGGTGGTGTTCGAGGGCGTGCCGACCTACCCGAACGCGGGGCGCTTCTGGGACATGATCGCGCGCCACAAGGTCAGCATCTTCTACACCGCGCCGACCGCGATCCGCTCGCTGATCAAGGCCGCCGAGGCCGACGAGAAGATCCACCCGAAGCAGTACGACCTGTCCAGCCTGCGCCTGCTCGGCACGGTCGGCGAGCCGATCAACCCCGAAGCGTGGATGTGGTACTACAAGAACATCGGCAACGAGCGCTGCCCGATCGTCGATACCTTCTGGCAGACCGAGACCGGCGGCCACATGATCACGCCGCTGCCGGGCGCGACGCCGCTGGTGCCGGGCTCGTGCACGCTGCCGCTGCCGGGCATCATGGCCGCCATCGTCGACGAGACCGGCCATGACGTGCCCAACGGCAGCGGCGGCATCCTGGTGGTCAAGCGCCCTTGGCCGGCGATGATCCGCACCATCTGGGGCGATCCGGAGCGCTTCAAGAAGAGCTACTTCCCCGAGGAACTCGGCGGCAAGCTCTACCTGGCCGGCGATGGCTCGATCCGCGACAAGGACACCGGCTACTTCACCATCATGGGCCGCATCGACGACGTGCTGAACGTGTCGGGCCACCGCATGGGCACGATGGAGATCGAGTCGGCGCTGGTGGCCAACCCGCTGGTGGCCGAAGCCGCGGTGGTGGGCCGCCCGGACGACATGACCGGCGAAGCGATCTGCGCCTTTGTCGTGCTCAAGCGCTCGCGTCCGAGCGGCGACGAGGCCGTGCAGATCGCCACTGAACTGCGCAACTGGGTCGGCAAGGAGATCGGCCCCATCGCCAAGCCCAAGGACATCCGCTTTGGCGACAACCTGCCCAAGACCCGCTCGGGCAAGATCATGCGCCGCCTGCTGCGTTCTCTGGCCAAGGGCGAAGAGATTACGCAGGACACCTCGACGCTGGAGAACCCGGCCATCCTCGAGCAGCTCAAGCAGGCGCAGTAATCCGCCGGGTATCCGGCAAGCCGGAGCCGCAACCCGAACCCGCCGCCGCGCACCCGCGCGCCGGCGGGTTTGTTACGATAGCTTCCCACCGACACGGACTGTCCCCTCATGCCCGAAGCCCAGTCGCGCTTTCGCCGACGGTTGCTGCTCTACTACGGCCTGTTCACGCTGGGGCTGTTCGGCTTCGTCGGCATGATGGGATTGCTGGAGCGCTCCAATGCCGATGCGCTGTGGCTGGGCTACGTCTTCCTGTTCATCACCATCGCGATCTATGCCTGCATCGGGCTGATCTGCCGCACCTCGGACCTCAACGAGTACTACGTCGCGTCGCGGCGCGTGCCGGCGATGTTCAACGGCATGGCGATTGCCGCCGACTGGATGAGCGCGGCGTCGTTCATCGGCCTGGCCGGCATCCTGTTTTCTTCCGGCTACGAAGGGCTGGCCTATGTGATGGGGTGGACCGGCGGCTATTGCCTGGTAGCCTTCCTGCTGGCGCCATACCTGCGCAAGTACGGCGGCTACACCATCCCCGACTTCCTCGCCGCGCGCTACGGCAACGGCAAGCCCGGCGGCAACCTGCCGGTGCGCGCGATCGCGGTGCTGGCCGCCTCGCTTTGCTCCTTTGTCTACCTGGTGGCGCAGATCCAGGGCGTGGGGCTGGTGGTGACGCGCTTTATCGGCGTCGAGTTTGCCGTCGGCATCTTCTTCGGGCTGGCCGGCATCCTGGTGTGTTCGTTCCTGGGCGGCATGCGGGCGGTCACGTGGACGCAGGTGGCGCAGTACATCATGATGATCGTGGCGTTCCTGGTCACGGTGTCGATGATCGCGTGGAAACATCACCAGGAGCCGCTGCCGCAACTGAGTTACGGCTCGCTGCTGACGCAGCTGGATGCCCGTGAACAGCAACTGGAGCGCGAACCGGCGGAGCAGGCGGTGCGCGACTACTACCGGCAGCAGGCCATCCTGCTGCAGGAACGCATCGCCCGCCTGCCCGAGTCCTTCGCGCAGGAGCGCGACGCGCTGGACGCGCGGCTGCAGGACCTGCGCGCCCGCAATGCGCCGCTGCGCGAGATCAAGGCGCTGGAGCGCGAACGGCTGGAATTCCCGCGCGACGCCGCCGCCGCGCAGCAGCAATGGCACCAGCAACGCGAAGAGGCGCTGGCCCGCAGCCGCCATTCGATGTCGTCCACCGAACCCTATCCCGCGGCATCGGAGCAGGAGCGCAAGACCAAGCGCCTGAATTTTGTCCTGCTGGTGTTCTGCCTGATGGTGGGCACCGCAAGCCTGCCGCATATCCTGACACGGCTCTACACCACGCCCTCGGTCAGGGAAACGCGCAATTCCGTGGCCTGGGCGGTGTTCTGCATCGCCTTGCTCTATGTCTCGGCACCCACGCTCGCGGCGCTGGTGAAATACGAGTTCTTCGAGCACCTGGTCGGCACCTCGTACGCCGACCTGCCGCAGTGGGTGGTGCAATGGCGCAAGGTCGATCCTCCGGTGTTCGGCATCCGCGACGTCAACGGCGACGGCATCGTGCAGTGGGCCGAGATCCTGCTGCAGCCCGACATGATCGTGCTGGCCGCCCCGGAAATCGCCGGCCTGCCGTACGTCATTTCCGGACTGATCGCCGCTGGGGCACTGGCCGCCGCACTGTCCACCGCTGACGGCCTGCTGCTGACCATCGCCAACGCGCTCTCGCACGACGTCTTCTATCACATGGTCGACCGCCAGGCGAGCCACCAGCGGCGCGTCACCACCGCCAAGATCGTGCTGCTGGCCGTGGCGCTTTTCGCCTCGTACGTCACATCGCTGCGGCCCGGCAATATCCTCTTCCTGGTCGGCGCCGCCTTCTCGCTGGCGGCCTCCAGCTTCTTCCCGGTCCTGATCCTCGGCATCTTCTGGCGCCGCACCACCGCCGCCGGCGCCGTCGCGGGCATGGTCGCCGGGCTCGGCGTGGCGGTGTACTACATCTTCGTCAACTATCCCTTCTTCACGCGCATGACCGGCATCTTCGGCAACCGCTGGTTCGGCGTCGACCCCATCGCCTCCGGCGCCTTCGGGGTCCCGGCCGGCTTCGCGGTCGCGATCGTGGTCAGCCTGCTGACGCCGCGCAACGCGCCGGTGATCGACAGGCTGGTGACGTATCTGCGCAAGGGGTAGGGTAGGGTGGTCACGAGGTACTGGATTCGCCTTGCAACTCTGCTATAATCTCGGACTTCCCGGAGAGATGGATGAGTGGTTTAAGTCGCACGCCTGGAAAGCGTGTATGGGTTAATAGCCCATCGGGGGTTCGAATCCCCCTCTCTCCGCCAGAACACTGTGCAAGCAATCAAAAGCCGTCCATTGGGCGGCTTTTTTGCTTTTAATCCCTTGTTTTTGCTAGGGTTCTTGGTGGGCTGCCGCCCTGCGGCATCCACCGGCCTTCACCAGCAGCCAGCGAAAAGAGGGGGCTACATAGCGGAGTAAGCGGAATATGCGGCCGACATACTGGAGCATCGATCACTGATGGGCCCCACGGCCATCTGTCCGGCAGCATGCAGCCCCTGACGCCCAGTTCAAGAGTGAGCGACAGGCCAGAGGCCGCGCAAGATCTATGCGAGGGCTATTCCTGACCGTGCGTGGGAGGCGGATTCCTGCCCGAAATCGGGAAGGCCCCGCGCAGCGTTGCAGGTTCGCGAGAGGCTGCGACTGTACGCATTGCTTCCGCCTCTCGGTCTGAACTGTGCAATGCGGCTGTCGATTCGTCTGTTCAAAGCTGAACCGAAGGTGGCTGCTTTACTCTGATGCTCGCTTGTTTGCGGTGAGGTACAGGTACAGCAATCCAACTGGGGCAATGAACATCGCACACGCCCAGCAGACCGCCATAGTCATGTACTTGAAAATAAGCATCACGATGGCATTCACGAAAAAAACGTTCTCCCCCAGGATGTAACCGACTATGCCCTCGTAGACGAACCTTGAATACGGGTAAAGCAGGGAATTGATCGTGAAGAAAAGTATGATTGAAACTGGCATGGTGCTATTGCCGTGGCTCCACGCCCAGAAGAATATGGCAGGGAAAATCAAGCCGAACAGGAAGTGGCGAATGTAGCGTTGGAGCGAAAGCCCACCGAACGATTTAACAAGTGCTGGATGCATTTTCTGGGAAGGAGTTGTTCAAGCGCGGGATGCGCATGGCGTAGTACGGCGCTTTATGTGGCCGTATTTACCCTACTAAAGTCTGGCGAGACCCCGAACGCAGAAGTGCTACCCATGATGTTGCTACTCGCAGCGATGCTTCGACATCTGCGCGCCGGCCCAACGTATTGCTTCGGCGGCGCGTTGAATCTCAGCTTGGTCCTTCCGCAGCATGGCCCGCTCGGACCAGGCTAGGTTGGTCTGATACTGCTGCCGCAGCGAGGGGCAAATGATCTTGCTTGCCACGCGCTCTGCCGACTTCTGATCCCCAATGATGAACGGCTGCGCACGGTACTCGGCGTTTTGTTGGCCGATGGATTGCCGGGACAGTTCTGTTTTCGAACCGTCGGGGCAGGGTTGGTCTTGGAGCGTTACCCGCCCATTCGTCCCGCGACATTGATAGATTGTCTGGCTATATGCGCCCGTCGCGAAGAGCGTCAGCAGTAGAAATTTCAGCATTGGTTCCTCCCGTGCCAAATTCTCAGGCGGGGCATGCCGACTTGGCGCCCTACGTTGGAGGGGGGTCGGAAAAAATGCCCTCCGTCGCTCTTCAACTCCGGTTTAGTTCTGCCGATATATCGATCAAGCAAAAATCGCACGAGAGCGAATGTTCAATGACTTCACGACCCCGTGATGTAAACAGTCGAAACGTACTCTATACTGTGCGCACAATCTGATACCGCTAGGAGCGAGACGGCACCCACGACGGTGTCGGCGCTCGGCCCCCAAGAGCCCGCCTAGAGCGGGCTTTCGCACATCCGACGTATGAAATGGGAGTCGAGATGGGGAAGGGGCGAGCATACCGCCGGGCGCAGATTGCTCGGCTCAAGGCAAAGCGGCGCTGGTATTACGACGGTGCCCGGAACGAGCGGGAGCTTGGTCGCTGGGTGTGGACAGCCACCATTTGTAGTTGCTGGATGTGCGGAAATCCACGCCGATATTTCGGCGAGCGAACGGTTCAGGAACGGCGAGCGAGGCAAAATCCGCTGCATGAAGGCTAATTGCGAAATCGTGTGAAGCTCCGGCCTGCGCAAGGCCCAATTCATATCCGTCCCGGTTATGCTCTCGGCCATGAACAAACTCACCATCAATTTCGAAATCCGCCCCGCCTTGCCCTCAGATGCGCAAGCCGTGGAATCCATCCTCATCGACACCTACGTCGGCACCTGGAAGCCGCACCTGACGCCGGCCGCCGCAGCCGCCTTCGAACAGCAAGGCAAGACCCGCAGCTACGTTGAAGCACGTTTGCAGGAATTCCATGTCGCCTGCGTGGACGGCGTGCCGGCCGCCATGGTGGATTGGGAAAACAATTTCATCTGGGCACTGCATGTCGGGCGGGCATGGCAGCGGCTGGGGTTGGGCGGGGCGCTGCTCGCGCATGCGGAAGCCGAAATCGCCCGTGCCGGGCATCGCGAGGCGAGGCTGGAAACGGACACGTTCAACCAGCAAAGCCGCGCCTTCTATCGGCGCCAGGGATATGCCGAGATCGATTTCTATCCCGATGAAAGCTGGGACAGCGGCTTTACCACGGTGCTGCTGTCCAAAGCGCTGGCGCCAGCCTGAGCACAAGCGACCGGCACCTTGCCGTATTCATGCGTAGATTGCATGACCTTGCCGGGCCGCACATGAAAGAATCGGGCATCTCTTTCGAACGCCTCCGATGCATCCCATGTCCGACCCCATCGTCCACCTCAACGGCACCCTGACTCCGCTCTCCGAGGCCCGCATCCCTGTGCTGGACCGCGGCTTTATCTTCGGCGACGGCATTTATGAGGTGATCCCGTACTATCACGGCAAGCCTTTCCGCGGCGCACAGCACCTGGCGCGGCTGCACCGGAGCCTGGAGGGCATCGGCATTCCCGATCCGTACAGCGCCGCGCAGTGGCTGGAGCGTGTCGGCGAGGTGGTCAAGGCCAATGGCTTGTCGGATCAGCTGGTCTATATCCAGGTGACCCGTGGCGTGGCCAAGCGCACGCATGCGTTCCCGAAGGAGGTGGTGCCGACGGTGCTGATCATGACCAACCCGATGGCGCTGCCGTCGGCGCAGATGGTCGAGCAGGGCGTCGCGTGCGTGACCATGGAGGACCGGCGCTGGCTGAATTGCCAGATCAAGTCGACCTCGCTGCTCGGCAACGTGCTGGCGGCGCAGCACGCGGTGGAGCAGGGCGTGACCGAGGCGATCCAGTTCCGCGACGGCTGGCTGACCGAGGCGTCGGCGTCCAATGTGTGGGTGGTGCGCGATGGCCGCGTGTCGGCGCCGCCGAAAGACAACCTGATCCTGGAGGGCATCCGCTACGGCTTCATGGAGGAGATCTGTGAGGCGATGGGCATTGCGCTGGAGTCGCGCCGGATCGCCAGGGACGAGGTGTTTGCCGCCGACGAGGTGCTGCTGTCGTCGGCCAGCAAGGAATTGCTGCCGGTGGTCAGCATCGACGGCCGTCCGATCGGCAAGGGCGTGCCGGGACCGGTGTTCGCGCGCTTGTATGCGGCTTACCAGGCGGCCAAGGCGGCGTTGTAAGCGCCTGCAAGGCGCTCGCGACGCGTGCTAGGATGCATCGGGATTCAGCCAGGAGTCAGTCATGGCCAAGCGTGAGCGCGGCCGGCGTGCCTTGCAGGACGAGGTCAGCCGGCGTATCCAGCAGATCGATGAAATCGGCGAAGACGGTGCCAAAATCCGTGTGCCGTCACCGCAGCCCCATCCACGCGATGCGCGCGGCCGCAACTGGGACATGGCCCTCGACAATCTGCACGGCTATGCGGCCAGTGTGCGCGCGGCGGTCGACAAGGTGCGCGACGAGTTCGACCTGAACGAGGCACTGGAGAACCGCGCGCCCAATCCCTTCGGCGACTGAACGGCTGCTACTCCACCAAGACGATGATGGCGACGCGCCGGTTCTCGGCGCGTCCCGCGGCAGTGCGGTTGTCCGCCACCGGGCGGGCCTTGCCCAATCCGCGTACTTCGATGTTGTGCCGGGCAAAGCCGGCATCGGCCAGCAGCGCGGCCACTGCCTCGGCGCGCCGTACCGATAGCGACTGGTTATATTCCGCGGGGCCGGCGTCGTCGGTATGGCCGTCCACGCGCAGGCGCTCGATCCCCACGCCGCTCAGCGCGCGGCCGATGCGCTGCACGTTGGCGGCGCGTTCCCCTTCGATCAGGTCCTCGTTGAAACCGAACAGCACCTTGTCGGTGAGGCCCAGCACCCAGCCTTCCCCAGTCAGCGCGAAGCCCTCCTGCTGCAGCACCGCCAGCTGCGCCGGCGACAGCCGGCCGCCGGGCGGCGCGGTCTGGCAGCCGGCCAGCGCCAGGCAGGCCAGCATGACGGCGGCAAGCAAGGACTGCCAGCGAAATCGGTGATCGGTCAGGGAGCGGCTTGCAGGCATGTGGTTTCTCACTGCGTGACGTCCAGGCGCGGCTCGGCGCTTTGCCAGATGCCGCCGGAGCGCCGCTTGGCGCCGTACATGGCGGCGTCGGCGGCGTGCAGCAGCGCCTGGCTGCCTTGCGCGTGGACGGGGAAGACCGCCAGGCCGATGCTGAGCGAGGCTTGCACCGCGCCGCCGTCGGGCAGTTCGATGGGGCTGGCCATGGCCTGCAGGATATGCTCGGCGATCTGGATCGCATCGTCCGGCGCGCGCAGCGCGGTGGCCAGCACGGCGAACTCGTCGCCGCCGATGCGCGCCACGGTGTCGCGGCTGCGCAGGCTGGCGCGGATGCGCTGGGCCACCGCGACCAGCACCGCGTCGCCGGCGGCATGGCCGTGGCGATCGTTGACGTGCTTGAAATCGTCGCTGTCGAGATACAGCACCGCGGCATATTCGTCGTTGGCGGCTGCGTGGCGCACCGCGTGCTCCAGCGCTTCGACGAAGGCGGCGCGGTTCAGCAGCCCGGTCAGCGCATCGTGGTTGGCGCGGTGGGCGAGCGAGCGGTTTTCGTGCTGCATCTGGTTCTGCCAGGTCTGCAGCTCGTCGAGCAGGCCGTTGAAGTCCTCGCTGAGGGCATTGAGCTCGGCGATGCTGGCCGGCGGCGTGCGCTGCGCGAAATCGCGCTGGGAACGGACCGCGTGGGCCACCCGCATCAGGTTGCGCAAGGGCTCGATAAGCTGCACCAGCAGCCGGCTGGCCAGGTAGTGGGCGCCAACAGCGGTCAGCAGCAGGCAGGCCAGCAGCCCCAGCGCGCCCCGTAGCAGGAAATGCAGCAGGTTGCGCGGGTCGCCGCTGACGCGCAGCATGCCGACCTGTTGCGCCTGGTGCAGGATGGGCTGCTCGACGGCATCGGTGCCCAGCCATTCGACCAGCGCGTGGCGCAGGCCGGTCAGCGGCGCCTGGCCGGGGCGCTGCCATACCGCCAGCACGTGGTGGTCGCGGTCATAGACGGTGGCGCGGGCGATGTCTTCCGAGGCCGCGATCGCGGCCAGCGTCTCCGCCGTGGCCGCCTGGTCGCGGAACACCACCGGCGCTTCCAGCGTGTAGGCGATGGAGCGCGCCACCAGCCGCACGTTGTGGTCGGCGTAGACGCGCAGCGCGGTGACCCCGATCGCGGTCAGCGCCAGGCCGGCCGTGCATACCGCGATCAGCGCCACGCCCAGATGAATGCGGCGCAGCACGCTGTAGAGGGTAGGGCGCGCGCCATGTCCGCGCACCGGCTGGGGCTGGCTCATGACGGGGCTCCCTTGCGGCGGCCCAGTTGCAGCACGCCGGGGTGCATGTGCACGCCGCTGCGGGCGAGGGTGTCGAGGTTGACGCGGAACGAGACCTGATTGTCGCGGATGTTGAGGCAGAACATGCTGCCCACCTCGCACTCGAAGTCTTCTTCGGCGATGACCAGCACCGGGCGGCCGGTCAGCTCGGCCGACAGGCGCTTGCGGCGCGGTTCGTTCATGGTGCCCACGTACAGCGCGTCGCACGCCGGGTGCAGCATGTCGGCCAGCACGTCGACCTGGCGGGTCTGCACGGTGCGGCCATTGGCGAGCGTGCCGCCTTCTCTCAGCCGGGCCGCATAGCGGCTGGTGTTGTCCACGCACAGCCGCACGGGATCGCGCTCCACCGGCCAGCGCGCGTAGCCGAGCAGGCTGATGACCACGCGCGCGACCAGGTCGGCCCGCTGCGGCGCGGGCTGCGCGGTCACCGCGGGCGGCAGCATGGCCGGCAGCACCGCCAGCGTCACGGCCAGCAACAGCGCGGTCAGGCCGCGGCGCAGCAGCGGTCGTGCACGGGCAGCGGGCGGTATCGGCGGGGGGCTGGCTGGGGCAGGCGCCATGGTCTGGAACGAAGGGGGCGTGGCGGCCGGTTGCGTGTTGTGGTCTGGCCGCGCGTATTGTCTGGGGCTGGGTTCCGGGCGGTCAAGCGTCCGGGCCTTGCGGTGGATCGGGCGAAAACGGGCGGCACGAGCGGGATTCTGCGCAGACCGGCTCGTGGCGCGGCGTGATACGAAATGTTTATCGGCCCCGTTGTTGTTTTCCTGAACCCCGCCGTGAGCGCTGTGACGGCATGCCAGGCTTCGCCGTGGCGGACACAACACTTAGAATGTGGCTATCGCCCCCACTCGTCCAACTCGCCCCTGCCGCCATGATCGCCGATCCTCTTTTCCGCCTGCTGCACCTGACCGGCGTCGCCGTCTGGGTCGGCGGCATGTTCTTCGCCTACCTGTGCCTGCGGCCGGTGGCCGGCAGCCTGCTGGAGCCGCCGCCGCGCCTGCGCCTGTGGCGCGGCGTGTTTGCCCGGTTCTTCCCATGGGTGTGGGCGTCGGTGGTGGCGATCCTGCTGAGCGGTGGCGCGATGATAGCGGCAACGGGCATGGCGGGCGCACCACGGAACTGGCACCTGATGCTGGGCATCGGCGTTGTCATGGCCGGCATCTTCTGCTACGTGTGGTTCGGCCCTTATCGGGTGCTGGGCCGGGCCGTCGATGCGCAGGACTGGCCAGGCGCCGGTGCCGCCTTGAACCGCATCCGGCAGGCGGTAGGGACCAACCTCGTGCTGGGGCTGGCCAATATCGCCGTGGCGACGCTGGGCCGCTGGCTCGCCTGAGCGCCCGCTCGACCGGTCCGATTCGTCTTGTCACAACCACGCAAACGGAGAGCTGCCATGCGCGTTCTCGCATATGTTGCCGTCGTCGGCCTGGCCGCGGCGGTCATCCCCGCCGCCGCGGCAGAAAATGGCGGTCTGAGCGCCGACTATAAGCGCTGCATGGGCAAGGCCGTGTCGACCGCCGACATGCTCAACTGCGCCGCGCTGGAGTCGCGGGTCCAGGATACGGCGTTGAACAGCGCTTACCAGTCGCTGCTGCGGCGGCTCGAGGCGCCGCGCACCGGACAGTTGCGGGTGGCGCAGCGGGTCTGGCTCGAGTACCGCCAGGCCAATTGCGCATTTGTGTCCAATCCTGCCGGCGGCAGCGCCGCGCGCGTGGCCGGCGCGACCTGCCTGCTGGACATGACCGCCGCGCGCGTGCGCGAATTGCGCGCCTTTGCCACCGAGGCCGCCGGCCGGTGAGCTTGCAGGCCTTGTGCTAGAGTTGCCTGACCCCCTGTGCTGCGGCACGTCTCAACCGGAGATGGATCATGGCCAATGAATCGCGCCACAACCTGAAGGCTTTCGTGCAGACCGCACCCCAGTCCGGGCGCTACGTATGGGTCATCGCGCTGGTGGATTTCAGCGCGCAGCAGGTCAGGCGCGCGATCGTGTCGGACGATACCTTCACCACCTCCGATGCCGCGCGCGTTGCCGGCGAGGCCCAGCTCAAGGCGATGGCCGAGGATCACTAGCATCGCCCGCGCGCAAGCGGGGCTTGCACCGGGCTGTTGCGTGCCGGCATCCATAACCGGCCGATATCGATTCTTGCCTTGCCGGAGGTCCACGGCGCACTAGACTATGGGCATGTTCCTCCACAAGAAAGGACTCCCATGACGGATTGCGCGCTTCGCCCGGCCAGGGCGCTGTTGCTGGCCGCGTTGCTTGGCTCGGGCCTGACCCTCAGTGCGGCGTCGATGGCCCAGGTGTCGGTCAACATTGCCATCGGCGTGCCGCCGCCGGCGCCGATCTACGAGGCCGTACCCGCGGCGCGCGCCGGCTATGTCTGGATGCCGGGCTACTGGGACTGGGACGATCAGCACCGCAAGCATGCCTGGAAGAAGGGACGCTGGGAGCGCGAGCGCCCCGGCTATGTCTATGAGTCGCCGCGCTGGATCCAGTCGCGCGACGGCTGGGTGCTGGTGCCGGGCCGCTGGGATCAGGGCGGGTACAAGGACAAGGGCAAAGGCAACAAAGGCCACCAGGACAAGGGCGGCAAGGGCGATAAGGGCAACCATTGCCCCCCCGGCCAGGCCAAGAAGGGCGAGTGCTGACCAGCGCGCCGCCCGGCGCCGCACGGTGACGCCGGACACCCCTGCCATGCTACGATCCCCGCCATGACACCCGCGCCCGCGCGGCGCATCGGCAGCGGATTCCGGAGGTAGCGATGGCAAGGCACGTCTTCACGCGCGCGCAGTATCTCGACATCCTTAACGACAGCCTGCGCAAGCATCCCGGCTGGCAGCCGGGCATGGCCTTTGTGTTCCTGCCGCCCGGCGCCGATGCCAGCCAGGCCACGGCGGTGGGCTGCACCGGCCCGATGGACGCGATCCCGGTCTATGCGGAAATCCAGCGGGTGGCGGCCGAGCTGATCGAAGTCAGCGACGAATAAACCGCGACGAACAAGCCGCCACGGACCGATGCCCCGCGGCGCGCGCGCCGCAGGTTGCCGCGGCTGCGTACAATACCGCCCTCTACAGACTTTCGGATACTGCCGTGAAGAAAACGGACCTGGAAAAAAACAAGGGCCTGAAGATCGCCAACAGCCTGAAGCAGGCGGCGGCGGGGCGGGGCGGCATTCCCGGTGCCGCGACCCGTCCGGACCGGCGCGAACAGCGCCGGCTGGACCAGGAGCAGGGTCTGGTGCCGTTCGCGTGCAAGCTCGACGGCGCGCTGGTGAAGCGCCTGCAGGCGCTGGCCGCCGATCACCCGGGCGGCATGACCGGGCTGCTCAATGAAGTGCTGGCCGGCGCGCTGCCGCCGGAGCAGGGCCAGGCCTGAGCGCCGCACGGCGGCCGCGCCGCCGCTGGCCCGGGGTTGTCTCAGTCCTCTTCCTCGTCGTCGAGGAATTCGCGGCGCAGCATCCAGTTGGCGATGGCTTCGTCGCAGATGCGCTTGAACTTCTGCTTGTCCGGCATCTTGTCGAACAGCTGGAAGTTGACCAGCGCCATGCCGGCATCGGTGATGTAGAACATGCGGCTCGGGTCGTCATCATGGACGATGCGGCCGTCGATGGCATCTTCTTCGCTTTCGGCCGGCATGTCCTCCAGCTCGACCACGCGGCAGGTGAAGCGCGGGCTGCGGGTGTGGGTCAGATACTCGAACTCGTCGTGCATGACCTCGCCGCCCTTGCCTGCGATCACGGCGAAGCCCCAGATAAAGCGGGGCATCGGCAGATCGGACAGATCTTCAATCTCGTCCATGGTGTTCTCCCTGATTCAATCCCCGCATTATCGCCCGGAACGCCGCGGCTTCAAAAGGTGGCACGGCGCGACCGTGCCGCGACCCTGCCGGCACCCTGCCGCTTATGGCCCGGCGTGGCAGCTGGCCAGCGCGGGCGCGGCGGTTTCCGGCTGCATCAGGTCGCGCAGCGTGCCTGATTCGCCCTTGGTCCACCACTCGTAGCGGCCGCCGACATAGCGCGCGCCGGACGCCGACACCGTGCTGACCGCCAGCACCGGCTTGCCTTCGATGCGGAACACCGCGGCCTGGTTGTCCGGGCTGTTGAAATAGCGCACCGTCAGCGTCTTGCCGCCGTCGCACTGGTAGCGCATGGTGCGCACCTCGGGAAAGCGCACGCCGTCGATGCCCGGCGCGCGGGCGGCCTGGGCCGCGGTGCTGGCACCGAGGACGGCCAGCAGGACAGCGATGCGGGTGCGGGACAGGATCAGGCGATCGGACATGGTGTGGTCGGGTCGAGAGTCGGTGTTCGGGTTGAAGGAGCCGGATCGAGGCAGCGCCGCTGCGCCCAGCGATCAGTCGAGCATGTAGCCGGCGGCGAGCGCGCGGAAGCTTTCCACCTCGCGTGCTTGCCAGGCTTCATCCTCGGCGAATTCTTCGGCCAGGATCGCGGCCACCGCCGGTGCCGCATCGACGGCCGCGCGGGCGTCCAGGAACAGCGCGCGATTGCGGCGCGCCAGCACGTCCTCGACCCGGCGCGCCAGCTCATGCCGGGCGGCAAAGCGGACATGGGCCTCGGTCAGGCCGGACGCGCCGGCGAGCATGCGGTCGTGTCCCGGCAGCGCGCGCAGCAGGCTCAGTTCATTGCCGTAGTAGCGGTCCGGTGAGCCCGAATCCGGCGGCGGCAGGTCGGCCGGCAAGCCGGCGGCGCCGTGCAGCGGCAGCTCAGCGGTCACGCATGGCGCCGCGCGCACCATCTGGCGCTGGATCGCGGTCTCGATCACGTCTTCGGCCATCTTGCGGTAGGTGGTCCATTTACCGCCGGTGACGGTGATCAGTCCGGCCTTGGACACCAGGATCGTATGCTCGCGCGACAGCGATGCGGTGGAGGCTTCGCCGGTGGCCCGCACCAGCGGCCGCAAGCCGGCCCAGACACTGGTGACGTCGGCGCGGGTGGGGTCCTTGGCCAGGTAGCGCGACGCCGTTTCCAGGATGAAATCGACATCGTCGGCCCCTGCATCCGGCTCCAGCGGCAGGTCGCGGCGCGGCGTGTCGGTGGTGCCGACGATGGTGTGTCCGTTCCAGGGCACCACGAACAGCACCCGCCCGTCATCGGTCTTGGGGATCAGGATGGCGCGGTCGCCCGGCAGGAAGCTGCGCGGCAGCGTCAGGTGCACGCCCTGGCTGGGCGCGACCATGGTGCGCGCATGACCGTCTTCCATCTGGCGGATGGCATCGACCCACACGCCGGTGGCATTGATCACGCAGTCGGCGCGCAGCCGGAAGGTGGCGCCGCCGAGCGCGTCCTGCACCGTGACGCCGCTGATCACGCCGCCTTGCTGGCTCAGCCCGGTCGCGCGCATGTAGTTGAGCGCGGTGCCGCCGACGTCGAACAGGGTGCGCATCAGCGTCACCGCCAGCCGCGCATCGTCGAACTGGCCATCGAAGTAAAGGTTGCCGCCGCGCAGCGGGCGCCCGCCGACATGTTCGGCCAGGTTGGGCGCGGCCTCCAGCACCTCGCGGTGGTTCAGCCAGCGGCTGCCGGACAGGTTGAGGTTGCCGGCCAGCATGTCATAGAGCTTGAGGCCGATGCCGTAGAAGGGCTGGTCGAACATCTGGTAGGCCGGCACCACGAAGCCCAGCGCCCACACCAGGTGCGGCGCGTTGCGCGCCAGCAGGCCGCGCTCGTGCAGTGCCTCGCGCACCAGGCTGATATTGCCCTGCGCCAGGTAGCGCACGCCGCCGTGCACCAGCTTGGTGGCCTTGCTCGAGGTGCCCTTGGCAAAGTCGGCGGCTTCGACCAGCAGCGTGCGGTAGCCGCGCGAGGCGGCATCGACTGCCGTGCCCAGGCCGGTGGCGCCGCCGCCGATGACGATCACGTCCCAGCGCGGCTCGCGCTCCAGGGTGGCGAGCAGGGCGGCGCGGCCGGGTGGCTGGATCGGGGTGGGAAGGCTGTGCATGACGCTGGTGTGTGGTGGGTGCTGGCTAAGGTGTTGGGGTGGCCCGCGCGCTGCACGGGACGGGTTTGACCGGCCGGTGTCAGCCGTGGCCGGCGCCGGCGTCGTCCTCGCGCGCCCAGTCGCGTGCGCGCTCGACCGCCCGGTGCCAGCGCGCGAGCCGGTGGCCGCGCTCGTCGGCCGACAGGTTGGGCTCGAAGCGCCGCTCCACCTGCCATTGCTGCGCGATCTGCACCGGGTCGCTCCAGTAGCCGGTGGCCAGGCCCGCCAGGTAGGCGGCGCCCAGCGCCGTGGTCTCGGTCACGCGCGGCCGTACCACCGGGGTGCCGAGCAGGTCGGCCTGCATCTGCATCAGCAGGTCGCTGCGCGAGGCGCCGCCGTCCACGCGCAGCTCGGCCAGCGCGATGCCGGCGTCCTTCTGCATGGCGTCGAGCACGTCCACGCTTTGCAGCGCGATCGATTCCAGCGCCGCCCGTGCGATCTGCGGCCGGCCGGTGCCGCGCGTCATGCCGACCAGCGTGCCGCGCGCAAAGGCGTCCCAGTGCGGCGCGCCCAGCCCGGCAAAGGCCGGCACCAGCACCACGCCGCCGCTGTCCTCGCACTGGCGCGCCAGCGCCTCGGCCTCGGGCGCGCTCTGGATGATCTTCAGGCCGTCGCGCAGCCACTGGATGGTGGCGCCGCCCATGAACACGCCGCCCTCCAGGCAATACTGGGTCTGGCCGCGGTACTGCCAGCCGATGGTGGTCAGCAGCCGGTTGCGCGACGTGACCGGCTGCGCGCCGGTATTCATCAGCAGGAAGCAGCCGGTGCCGTAGGTGTTCTTGGCCATGCCCGGCACCAGGCAGGCCTGGCCGAAGGTGGCGGCCTGCTGGTCGCCGGCGATGCCGGCAATCGGAATCGGCATGCCGAACAGCCGCGCCGCGGTGCGTGCGACCTCGCCGCTGGAGGGCACCACCTCGGGCAGCAGCGCGTGCGGGATGTCGAGCAGCGCCAGCAGCGCGTCGTCCCACTCGAAGCTGTGGATGTTGAACAGCATCGTGCGCGAGGCGTTGGAGACGTCGGTGACATGGCGCGCGCCGTCGGTCAGCTGCCAGATCAGCCAGCTGTCGACGGTGCCGAAGGCGAGCTCGCCGCGCTGCGCCCGCTCCCGCGCGCCTTCGATGTTGTCGAGCATCCAGCGCAGCTTGGTGCCGGAAAAATAGGCATCGATGACCAGGCCGGTCTTCTCGCGGAACAGCTCGCCGTGGCCCGCGGCCTGCAGCGCCTCGCACATCGGCGCGGTGCGGCGGTCCTGCCAGACCAGCGCGCGGCCGACCGGCTCGCCGGTCTTGCGGTCCCACAGCACCGTGGTCTCGCGCTGGTTGGTGATGCCGATGGCGCGCACCTGCGAGGCGCCGATGCCGGCGTCGGCCAGCACCGTGTGCGCCACCGCCAGCTGCGATTGCCAGATCTCGTAGGGATCGTGCTCGACATGGCCGGGATGTGGGTAATATTGGCGGAACTCGCGCTGCGCCAGGCGCACCACGTTGCCGGCACGGTCGAACAGGATGGCGCGCGAGCTGCTGGTGCCCTGGTCGAGCGCCAGCACGTATTGCGGCTCGGCGGGAAGCTGGGACGGGGCAGGGCGCTGCGCCTGCGCGGCGGGCTGGTTCATGCGTTCGATCCTGACAATGACATTGCGCGCCGGCGTGGCCGGTGCATGGAATCCTGATGGCTGAAACGTCTTCTTTGCCGGCCGCCGAGGTCACGGCACGGATCGCCGCCTCGCTGGCGGTGCGCAGCGGCTTCGATGCCGCCGCCAAGCTGCGCCTGATGGCGGACGGCCGGCAGGTCGGCTGGCTTTCGCGCACGCATGCCGGCATCCTGCGCGGCATCGGCGCCGTGCTGGGTCCGGAGCAAGCGCTCGGCGATGGCTCCGTGGCCGTGGCCCTGCTGCCCGGCTGCGACGATTTCGGCGCGCGCACTGCCGCGCTGCAAACGCTGGCGCGCCGGCTGGCCGACGCCGGCCATGTGCGCGGCTGGCGCGACGAGCTGTTCGCGGTCACGGCCGCGCTCGACGCGCCCGCGGTCGCGGTGGTCGAGCGCGCCGCGGCCCGCTTCCTGGGCCTGCTGACCTTTGCCTCGCACATGAACGGCATCGTCGAGGGCGCTGCGGGCGACCCGCCGGCCCTTTGGATCTCGCGCCGCAGCCCGGCCAAGGCCGTCGACCCCGGCATGTGGGACAACCTGGTCGCCGGCGGCATGCCCCATGGCAGCGATCCGCTGGCGACGCTGGTGCGCGAATGCGAGGAAGAGTCCGGCATCCCGCCCGAACTGGCGCGGGACGTGCAGGCGCACGGCATGATCGAAGTGCTGCGCGACCTGCCCGAAGGCGTGCAGTGGGAGCAGCTCTACGTCTACGACCTGCTGCTGCCGCCGGACTTCATTCCGCGCAACCAGGACGGCGAGGTCAGCGAGCACCGGCGCATCGAGCTGGCGCCATTGCTTGCTATCATGTCGGCCGGCGCCATGACGGTCGATGCGACACTGGTGACGCTGGATGCCCTTGGACGGCGTGGCTGGCTCGATGCCGGCCAGCACGACTGAGCCGCCACAGGGTCCATCGCCGCTTGTCCCGGCATTGCTTGCCGTATCGACCATTGCACTGACCGAGCCCCCCTGGCTTCCCCGGCCCTGCGCCGCGCCACCCAGACAGAACCACACACCATGAGCAACACCGGATTCATCCTGACCCTCTCGTGCCCTGATCAGCCGGGCATCGTCCACGCTGTCTCGGGCCTGCTGTTCCAGCACGGCTGCAATATTGTCGATTCCGACCAGTACGGGGACGAGTTCGCCGGCCGCTTCTTCATGCGCGTGCATTTCACCCCGGCCGCCGGTGGTCCCGACCTGGCCACGCTGAAGGCCGCGTTCGCCCCGGTGGGCGACCAGTTCGGCATGCAGTGGGAACTGAACGATGCCACGGTGAAGCCGCGCGTGATGATCATGGTGTCGAAGATCGGCCATTGCCTGAACGACCTGCTTTTCCGTGCCAAGGCGGGCGGGCTGCCGGTAGAGATCGCGGCCATCGTCTCGAACCACCGCGACTTCTACCAGCTGGCGGCGTCGTACGACGTGCCGTTCTTCCACCTGCCGCTGATGAACGCGTCGGCCGAGCAGAAGGCCGCGCAGGAAGCGCGCGTGTTCGACGTGGTGCAGGAGCAGAAGATCGACCTGGTGGTGCTGGCGCGCTACATGCAGGTGCTGTCGGACGACCTGTGCCGCAAGCTGGCCGGCCGCGCGAT
This sequence comes from Cupriavidus alkaliphilus, assembly GCF_014191175.1. Taxonomy (NCBI): domain Bacteria; kingdom Pseudomonadati; phylum Pseudomonadota; class Betaproteobacteria; order Burkholderiales; family Burkholderiaceae; genus Cupriavidus; species Cupriavidus alkaliphilus. The sequence continues at coordinate 878,305 of NZ_JACHWE010000001.1, forward strand.
CAATATCCACCATTCGTTCCTGCCCAGCTTCAAGGGCGCCAAGCCGTACTACCAGGCGCACGACCGCGGCGTGAAGCTGATTGGCGCCACCGCGCACTATGTCACCGCCGACCTCGACGAAGGCCCGATCATCGAGCAGGAGATCGAGCGCGTGGACCACAGCATGGACCCCGACCAGCTCACCGCCGTCGGCCGTGACGTCGAGTGCGTGGCGCTGGCGCGCGCGGTCAAGTGGCATGCCGAACACCGCATCCTGCTGAACGGCCACAAGACCGTGGTGTTCAAGTAATCCTTCTTCCCTCCGCTTTGCTTCCCTCGCGCGCTGGTGGGGGAGGCACCGGCGCAGGGGGCAGGCCTGCCGCATCAGGTAGGCAAACTTCACCGCCCGCCGTGCCCGCGCCAGCGGGGCAGCCCGATATCGCATCCGGGCGCACTCACTCCCGCTCGGCCACCACACACTTCACCCCACTGTCGGCCAGGATCTGATCGAACGGCGCCGCCAGCGGCGCGTCGGTAAACAACCGGTCCACCTGCGACACATGCGCCAGTTCGACCATGGCCTGGCGGTTGAACTTGCTGGCATCCGCCGCCAGCCAGACCTCGCGTGAATGCTCGATGATGGTCCGCGCCACCTTGACCTCGCGGAAGTCATAGTCGCGCAGCGTGCCGTCGGCCTCGATGCCCGAGATGCCGATCAGCCCGATATCGACCTTGAACTGGCGGATGAACTCCACCGTCGCCTCGCCGACGATGCCGCGGTCGCGCGAGCGCAGCACGCCGCCGGCGACGATGACTTCGCAGTCGGGGTTGTCGGCGAGGATGTTGGCCACGTTCAGGTTGTTGGTGATCACGCGCAGGCCGCGATGGTGCACCAGCCCGCGCGCGATCTCTTCCACCGTGGTGCCGATGTTCAGGATCAGCGAGCAGCCCTCGGGCACGGCCGCCGCCACCGCGCGCGCGATGCGCGCCTTGCCCTCGGCATTGAGCACCTGCCGCTGCCGGTAGGCGATGTTCTCGGTGGTGGAGTCTTCCACCCGCACCCCGCCATGGAAGCGCGCCAGCATGCCGTTCTCGGCCAGCATGTTGACATCGCGGCGCACCGTCTGGAGCGTGACGCCGAACTTGCGCGCAAGTTCGTCGATGGAGGCAAAGCCCTGGGTGCGGACTTCTTCGAGCAGGGCCGTCTGGCGGGGATTGAGGGTCATGCCGGGATTCTAGTTCAAACACAAACGAAAACAAAATGATGCGGTGCACTATTGTTTTCTGTTCGTTTTGTTGCTAAAACGAGCGTGAAGCCAAGATTGGTGCGCCTGCATCGAACGCAAGCCGTGATGCCGGCAGCATATCGAACATGGAGACCGGATGCAGCTACGTTTGGAAGGCGTCGCACAGCAGGCAGGTTCGCAGGCGTATCTCTATCCGATGACGCTGGCCCCGGTTCCGGGCGCGGTCACCATCCTGCTGGGCGCGACGCAGGCGGGCAAGACTTCGCTGATGCGGGTCATGGCGGGGCTGGACCGGCCGAGCGCCGGGCGCGTGCTGGTCGACGGCGACGATGTCACCGGCATGCCTGTGCGCGAGCGCAATGTGTCGATGGTCTACCAGCAGTTCATCAACTACCCGTCACTCAGGGTGTTCGACAACATCGCTTCGCCGCTGCGGCTGCGGCGCAAGGCGGCGGCCGGCGAGATCGCCGGGCGCGTGCGCGAGCTGGCGGCCCGGCTGCATATCGACCACCTGCTGGAGCGCTATCCGGCCGAGCTGTCCGGCGGCCAGCAGCAGCGCGTGGCGCTGGCCCGCGCGCTGGCCAAGGAAGCCCCGCTGATGCTGCTGGACGAGCCGCTGGTCAACCTGGACTACAAGCTGCGCGAGGAGCTGCGCGAAGAGCTGACCCAGCTGTTCGCGCACGGCGACGCCACCGTGATCTACGCCACCACCGAGCCCGGCGAGGCGCTGCTGCTGGGCGGGCACACCGCGGTGCTCGATGCGGGCGAGCTGCTGCAGTACGGCCCGACGCCGCAGGTCTTCCACTATCCCGACTCGCTGCGCGTGGCGCGCGCCTTCAACGATCCGCCGATGAACCTGGTCGAGGGCCGGCTTGGGGGCGGCAAAGTGGCGCTGCCGGGAGCGATCGAAGTGCCCGTGCCCGGCGTGGCGGCACAGGACGGGCCGGTAACGCTTGGCGTGCGCGCCTCCGCGTTGCGCCTGGCGAGCGAGACCGGCGCGGTCGCGGTGCCGGGTCGCGTGGCGCTGGCCGAGTTGTCCGGCTCGGACACCTTCGTGCACGCCGATACCGCGGTCGGCAACCTGGTGGCGCAGTTCGCGGGCGTGCTCGACCTGGAACTGGGCGCGCCGGTGACGCTGCACCTGCTGCCCGAACAGCTCTACCTGTTCGACGCCGACGGCCGCCGCATCCATGCGCCGCGCCGGCCCGGCGGGCTGGCGGCTGATGTGCCCGGCGCCGCCGCGGCGGCGGCAGGAGGCTGAGATGGCGCGCATCGACCTGGACCTGGCGCACTCGTATGTGCCCCATCCGCGTACCGACGACGACTACGCGCTGCTGCCGCTGCGCTTCACCTTCGAGGACGGCGGCGCCTATGCGCTGCTGGGCCCCTCCGGCTGCGGCAAGACCACGCTGCTGAACTGCATTTCCGGGCTGCTGCGGCCTTCGCACGGCACCATCGCCTTCGACGGCCGCGACGTCACCGGCGCCACGCCGCAGGCGCGCAATATCGCCCAGGTGTTCCAGTTCCCGGTGATCTACGACACCATGACCGTCGGCGAAAACCTGGCGTTCCCGCTGCGCAACCGTGGCGTGCCGGAGGCGCAGGTGCGCGAGCGGGTCGGGCGTGTGGCCGAGATGCTGGACCTGTCGTCAACGCTCGGGCGCCGCGCCAGCGGCCTGGCCGCCGATGCCAAGCAGAAGATCTCGCTCGGGCGCGGGCTGGTGCGCCAGGACGTGTCGGCCATCCTGTTCGACGAGCCGCTGACGGTGATCGACCCGCAGCTCAAATGGCAGCTGCGGCGCAAGCTCAAGGAGATCCACCATGAGTTTCGCCTGACGCTGATCTACGTCACCCACGACCAGACCGAGGCGCTGACCTTTGCCGACCAGGTGGTGGTGATGTCGCGCGGCAAGGCGGTGCAGGTAGGGCCGGCCGATGCGCTGTTCGAGCGGCCCGCGCATACCTTCGTCGGGCACTTTATCGGCTCGCCGGGCATGAATTTCCTGTCGGGGCAATGGCGCGACGGCGCCATCGACGTGGCCGGGCGGCGCTATATGCCGCAGCTGTCGCCGCCGGTGGAAGCGGCGCTGCGCGCGGCCGGCAGCTTCCGCATCGGGGTGCGCCCCGAATACCTGCAACTGGCGCCCGAGCGCGACACGCAGGCGGTGCCGGTGCAAGTGCAGCGTGCGCAGGATATCGGCACCTACTGGCTGCTGACCGGCACGGTGCAGGAGGCGGGCGCGCAGGCCGGCACGCTGCGCGCGCGCCTGGGCGCCGAGGCGGCCGGCCTGCGCGCGGGCGACACCGCGTGGCTGTCGGTGTTCAACCGGCATACCTGCTACTACGTCAACGAGGAGCTGGTGCCATGAAGCCTCTGAAGCCCGTTAACCAGAAGGCCTGGCTGCTGGTGCTGCCGGTGGTGGCGTGCGTGGCATTCTCCGCCATCCTGCCGCTGATGACCATCGTCAACTACTCGGTGCAGGACATCATCTCGCCCGAGCGGCGCGTGTTCGTCGGCACCGAATGGTTCCGCACCGTGCTGCGCGACGGCGAACTGCACGACGCGCTGCTGCGCCAGCTCGGCTTCTCGCTGGCGGTGCTGCTGGTGGAGATCCCGCTCGGCATCCTGCTGGCATTGTCGATGCCGGCGCGGGGCTGGAAGGCGTCGGCGGTGCTGGTGATCATCGCGCTGTCGCTGCTGATCCCGTGGAACGTGGTCGGCACCATCTGGCAGATCTTCGGGCGCACCGACATCGGCCTGCTCGGCGCCGCGCTGGCAGGGCTGGGCTTCGACTACAACTACACCGGCAGCGCCTTCGACGCCTGGATCACGGTGCTGGTGATGGACGTCTGGCACTGGACGCCGCTGGTGGCGCTGCTGTGCTACGCCGGCCTGCGCGCGATCCCCGACGCTTACTACCAGGCCGCGCAGATCGACGGCGCCTCGCGCCTGGCGGTGTTCCGCTATATCCAGCTGCCCAAGCTGCGCGGCGTGCTGATGATCGCGGTGCTGCTGCGCTTCATGGACAGCTTCATGATCTACACCGAGCCGTTCGTGCTGACCGGCGGCGGACCCGGCAACGCCACCACCTTCCTGTCGCAATACCTGACGCAGAAAGCGGTCGGCCAGTTCGACCTGGGCCCGGCGGCGGCGTTTTCGATCGTCTACTTCCTGATCATCCTGCTCATGTGTTTCATCCTCTACAACTGGATGCAGCGCGCGGGCACCGCCGGCGGCGAGGACATGCCCCATGGCTGAGATCTCTTCGGCAGTTCCTGCGGTGATCCCCACCGCAATCCCCGCGCAGGCCAACCGCGCCGCCTGGTGGCGCGCCGGCTTCCTGCTGGCCTACCTGGTGTTCGCGATCGTGCCGATCTACTGGATGGTCAACATGTCGTTCAAGACCAACGAGGAGATCGTCTCGACGCTGTCGCTGTGGCCGGGCCAGTTCACGCTGGAGCACTACAAGACCATCTTCACCGATCCGTCGTGGTATTCGGGCTACCTGAACTCGATGATCTACGTGGCGATGAACACCGTGATCTCGATTGGCGTCGCGCTGCCGGCCGCCTACGCCTTTTCGCGCTACCAGTTCATCGGTGACAAGCATGTGTTCTTCTGGCTGCTGACCAACCGCATGACGCCGCCGGCGGTGTTCCTGCTGCCGTTCTTCCAGCTCTACAGCACCATCGGGCTGATGGATACGCACCTGGGCGTGGCGCTGGCGCACCTGGTCTTCAACGTGCCGCTGGCGGTGTGGATCCTGGAGGGCTTCATGTCGGGCGTGCCACGCGAGATCGACGAGACCGCCTATGTCGACGGCTACTCGTTCCCGCGCTTCTTCCTGACGATCTTCCTGCCGCTGATCAAGGCCGGCGTCGGCGTGGCCGCGTTCTTCTGCTTCATGTTCAGCTGGGTCGAGTTGCTGCTGGCGCGCACGCTGACCTCGGTCAACGCCAAGCCCATCGTCGCCACCATGACGCGCACGGTGTCGGCATCGGGCATGGACTGGGGCGTGCTGGCCGCGGCGGGGGTGCTGACCATCGTGCCCGGCGGCATCGTGATCTGGTTCGTGCGGCACTACATCGCGAAGGGCTTCGCGATGGGCCGCGTTTAACGCAAGCCTTTGCTGGGAGACGGCGCCAATGCTGAGCTGGATGGTATGGACCACACCGGTGGCGGTGTTCTTTGGCTGCATCGTGGTGATGCTGGTCGGCATGACGATCCTGGAAATCCGCTCGCCGTCGGTGCTGCGCAAGGGCTTCCTGCCGATCGCCACCACCCGCGGCGACCGGCTCTTCATCGGGCTGATGTGCGCGGCGTGGATCAACCTGGCATGGGTCGGGCTGGGCGGGAAGGTCGCCGCCTGGCTGGCGCTGCCGGAAGAACCCTCGGTGTGGATCAGCTTCGTGGCATCGATGCTGGTGCTGGCGCTGATCCTGCGCAAGGGCTAGCGCACCGCCAGCCGGCATTTGCCAGCAAGAACGGGAAACGCGGCTTGTCCCCACCCCGGGGCCGCCACCCACGACACGACCGGGGCAGGGGATTCTTGAGGAGACACCGATGAAAGTGCACGTGACGTTGGGGATGTCAGCCCTTGCCTGCGCGGCCGCGCTGGCTTGCGGTTCCGCCTTGGCGGGCGAAGCGGAAGCGAAGAAGTGGATCGACAACGAGTTCCAGCCCTCGTCGCTGTCCAAGGACAAGCAGGCGGCGGAAATGAAGTGGTTCATCGATGCCGCGGCCCGGCTCAAGGCCAAGGGCGTCACGCAGATCAACGTGGTGTCGGAGACCATCACCACGCACGAGTACGAATCCAAGACCCTGGCCAAGGCGTTCGAGGAAATTACCGGTATCAAGGTCAACCATGACCTGATCCAGGAGGGCGACGTGGTCGAGAAGCTGCAGACCTCGATGCAGTCCGGCAAGTCGATCTACGATGGCTGGATCTCCGACTCCGACCTGATCGGCACGCACTACCGCTATGGCTCGATCCTGCCGCTGACCGACTACATGAACGGCGCCGGCAAGGAATGGACCAATCCCGGGCTGGATGTGAAGGACTTTATCGGCACCAAGTTCACCACCGCGCCGGATGGCAAGCTGTACCAGCTGCCCGACCAGCAGTTCGCCAACCTGTACTGGTTCCGCGCCGACTGGTTCGCGCGCAAGGACCTGCAGGACAAGTTCAAGGCCAAGTACGGCTACGACCTGGGCGTGCCGACCAACTGGTCCGCCTATGAGGACATCGCCAACTTCTTCACCAACGATGTGAAGGAGATCGACGGCAAGAAGGTCTACGGCCATATGGACTACGGCAAGAAGGACCCGTCGCTGGGCTGGCGCTTCACCGACGCCTGGCTGTCGATGGCCGGCACCGCCGACAAGGGCCTGCCCAACGGCATGCCGGTGGACGAGTGGGGCATCCGCGTGGCCGAGGACAAGTGCACGCCGGTCGGCGCCTCGGTGGCGCGCGGGGGCGCCACCAACAGCCCGGCGGCGGTCTACGCGCTGACCAAGTACATCGACTGGATGAAGAAGTACGCCCCGCCGCAAGCGATGGGCATGACCTTCTCCGAAGCCGGCCCGGTGCCCGCGCAGGGCCAGGTGGCGCAGCAGATCTTCTGGTACACGGCCTTTACCGCCGACATGACCAAGAAGGGCCTGCCGGTGGTCAACGCCGACGGTTCGCCCAAGTGGCGCATGGCGCCGTCGCCGTACGGCCCGTACTGGAAGCAGGGCATGCAGAACGGTTACCAGGACGTGGGTTCCTGGACTTTCTTCAAGAACACCGATCCCAACAAGCTGGCCGGGGCGTGGCTGTATGCGCAGTTCGTGACCTCGAAGACGGTATCGCTGAAGAAGTCGCTGACCGGGCTCACCTTTATCCGCGACAGCGACATCCATCATGACTACCTGACCAAGAACGCGGCCAAGTATGGCGGCCTGGTCGAGTTCTACCGCAGCCCCGCGCGCGTGGCGTGGACCCCGACCGGCACCAACGTGCCGGATTATCCGAAGCTGGCCCAGCTGTGGTGGAAGAACGTGGCCACCGCGGTGACCGGCGAGAAGACGCCGCAAGCCGCGATGGACACGCTCGCCGAAGAGATGGACCAGGTCATGGCGCGCCTGCAGCGCGCCGGCATGAGCCATTGCGCGCCCAAGCTGAACGCGAAGGGCGATCCGGGCAAGTGGCTGTCGAACGACCACGCGCCGTGGAAGAAGCTCGCCAACGAGAAGCCCAAGGGCGAGACCATTCCGTACGACAAGCTGCTGCAGGCGTGGAAGGAGGGGCAGGTGCGCTGAGTTGTTTGAGGTGCCGGCAATGAGTGAACACCGCAGGTGTGCCCCCCTCTCCCGCTTGCGGGAGAGGGGGGCAAACAATGGGCAATTTGCGGCCGGACCGCCGAGCTAGCCCGCTTGCGATGCGAGGCCGGACGGCTCTGCCGCATCGGCCGCCTGCGCGGCATAGCGCGCCTTGCCATGCCGCTTGGCTTGATACAGCGCCATGTCGGCGTGCAGGAACAGCTCGCTCACGGTCATGGCGTGCCGCGCATCGCGCAGCGCCGCGCCGACGCTGGCCGATGCCGCCAGCGTCTGGCCATCGATCACGAAAGGCATGCGCGCGGCCTGCACGATGGTGTTGGCCACCGACGCCATGGCATGGCGGTCGGCAATGCCGTCCAGGATCACCGCGAACTCGTCGCCGCCGATGCGCGCGACGGCATCGCCCTTGCGCACGCAGGCACGCAGGCGCTGTGCGAACGCCACCAGCAGCTGATCCCCGATCGGGTGGCCGTAGGTGTCGTTGACCGCCTTGAAGTCGTCCAGGTCCACCAGCAGCAGCGCCAGCGGGCACGCGCCGGCGCCTGCGCGTGCCATGGCTTCGGCCAGGCGCCGGTCGAAGCCCTTGCGGTTGAGCAGGCCGGTCAGGTAGTCAGAGACGGTCTGTGCTTCCAGGCTGCGCAGCTTTTCGCGCTCGTGCGTGACGTTGCGCCCGAACATGTGCAGGCCGACCACGGTGTCCTGGGCATCGTTCCACGCGGGCTGGCAGGTGATCTCGATGTATTCGGTGCCGTCCGCGCTTTCGCGGGTAAAGGTCACGGCCTGGCCGGTACCGGCCTGCTGCAGGTAGGTCTGGCAGGCCAGGTATTCCTGCGTGCCCCACAGCTCGCGCAGCGACAGCCCGACGATCTGCTGCGCCGGCAAGCCATACCGCCGTGCATACGCCTCGTTGACGAAGACGTAGCGCTGCTGCATGTCGATAAAGGAGATAAAGTCCGGCACATGGTTGGCAATTGCCTCGATGCGCTTCTCGCTGGCGGCGGCGCGGTCCTTGGCGGCCTGCAGCGCGGCCTCGCGCTCCGACAGCTGGGCCACGACCTCGGCGAAGCTCGACGCCAGTTCGCCGATCTCGTCGGCACGGCCGACCGGCAGGTCCGCCACCGCTTTCGGGTCGGTGCCGAGCTGGCGCACCGCGCGGTGCAGCCGCTGCAGCGGCGCCAGCAGCCGCCACATCACCAGCCACATCAGCCCGGCCGTGATCGCCATGGTGATCGCCCCCATCACCAGCGTCTGCTTACGCACCTTGAGCAGCGGCGCATAGGCTTCGGCCGCGGGCAGGACTGCGACCACCTCCCAGCCGTTGGACGCCAGCAGGTGGCGTGCGACGATGGGCTGGGTCGGCGTCAGGATTTCCAGCAGCGCGGGCGGCTGCTCGGCGCCGCAGGCTTCGCCGATGGCGCGCGCCGGCGCCAGCAGGCGCGACACGTCCGGATGCATCGCATAGCGGGGGTTGGTGCCGGAAGACACCAGGCAGAAGCTGCCGGTAGTGCCGACCCGGCTGTGCGACAACTCGCGCAGGAAGTTGCTGTCCGCCAGGTTCAGCACGCCCCCGACCACGCCACGCAGTTCGCCTGCGGGGCCCAGCATCGGCACCGCCAGCACCACGCCCGGGGCATCGGTCTGCTTGCCCTGGATCAGGTCCGACACCACGAATGACTGGCCATGCAGGACATCGCGGAAATAGTCGCGGTCGTTGACGCGCAGGCGCACGCCATCCGGCACGGCGGTGCTGAATATCAGTTCGCCATCGGGCGAAGCCAGGAACACGGCATTGAAGGTCTCGGGAATTTCCACCAGCCCCTGCGCCGCGCGGCGCAAGTCGGCCGGCCTGGCGGCATGGGCGGCAGAGAACTGGCGCGCCAGCCGGTGCAGCACGGCGGCGCGGCCCTGCAGCTTTTCATCGAGCTGCTCGGCGACCATCTCGACCAGCGTGTCCTGCTGCGCCTGCAGCAGGTTCTTCAGGCTGTCGTAGGCGTAATACTGGGCGTAGAGCGCGCGCAGCACGATGATCAGCGTTACCACCCCCGCCGTGGCCAACGCCATCCGATACTTCAAAGAGTGCTGCATGATTGACTTTTTTCTTGTGCGCACTGACCCGGTGTTCCGCGTTCGTCGACCGGCTCGCGATCAGGATCGCCAGTTCGATGACGCGGTAAGAAGGTTAGCAGAAGTCAAGCGGCATTTCGAAACTGTTTGCAACAGCGCTGGAGTGCAATGCCGCCCACGTGAGGTGCTTGCGCAAAGGGGAGGGAGTCGGGTGCGGAAATGAAAAAAGCCAGCGCAAGGCTGGCTTTTTGAAACTGGTGGGTGGTACAGGGATTGAACCTGTGACCCCTGCCGTGTGAAGGCAGTGCTCTACCGCTGAGCTAACCACCCCTGTCTGCGTCGTCGTTGCCGTCGTGCAGCAGAGAAATGAGATTATGCAGGGCTTCTTGTATCTTGTAAAGCCCTTTTTTGAATTTTCTTACGCGGCCAGCGTTCCCGCGGCTTCGGCCGGGTCGTCCTGCCATACCGTCTTGCCGCCGCTGGCCTTGTCGAGTCCCTTCAGCAGGGCGAGATGGGCCTGCTGTTCTTCGTCTGTGGCGCGCAGCACGGGCAGGGCGAGCCGGGACAGGTCGGTGGTGGTGACCACGCCGCCCTGGCCGCTGGCGCTGTCGAGCGTGTCGATCACCAGTGAATCCTGGCCGCGCGTCATGGCCAGGTAGACCTCGGCCAGCAGTTCGGCATCCAGCAGGGCGCCGTGCAGGGTGCGGTGGGCGTTGCTGACGCCGAGGCGTTCGCACAGCGCATCCAGCGAATTGCGCTTGCCCGGGAACATCTGGCGGGCCTCGCGCAGGGTATCGATCACGTTGCCGACATGCTGGCGGAACGGCGGCAGGCCCAGCAGCTGGAATTCCATGTCGAGGAAGCCCAGGTCGAACTGTGCGTTGTGGATGATCAGCTCGGCGTCCTGCACGAACTCGCGGATGTCGTGGACGACCTCGGCAAAGCGCGGCTTGTCGGCCAGGAATTCGACGGTGATGCCGTGCACGGCGATCGCGCCCTCGTCGATATCACGCTCGGGGTTGACGTAGAAGTGCAGGTGGCGGCCCGTCAGGCGGCGGTTCATCAGCTCGACGCAGCCGATTTCGATCAGGCGGTCGCCGGTGGCGGCATTCAGGCCGGTGGTTTCGGTATCGAGAACGATTTGTCGCATGGCGGGCATTCTAGCGGAGCGGGGCGGGCGTTCCGCGCTTGTTGTTGGTGGTGCTGCAGGTTGCGGTCAGCGTTGCGGTCAGCGGCCGATCGATTCGACGCCGCGGTTGGCCAGCGCGTCGGCGCGCTCGTTGCCGGGGTGGCCGTTGTGGCCGCGCACCCAGTGCCACGAGATCTGGTGCGGTTGCGCCAGGGTGTCCAGCGTCTGCCACAGGTCGGCGTTCTTGACCGGCTTCTTGTCGGCGGTCTTCCAGCCGCGCGCCTTCCAGCCGGGCAGCCATTCGCTGATGCCCTTCTGCACGTACTGGGAGTCGGTATAGACGCGCACCACGCAGGGCCGCTTGAGCGCGCGCAGCGCTTCGATCACCGCGGTCATTTCCATGCGGTTGTTGGTGGTGTTCGGCTCGCCGCCGAACAGCTCTTTCTCGCTGGTGCCGGCGACGAGCACCGCGCCCCAGCCGCCGCGGCCGGGATTGCCCTTGCAGGCGCCGTCGGAGTAGATCGTGACTTCTTGCATGTGATTCCGTGGTGGCCACCCGCGGGGCGGGTGGCGCATTGAGGGGCGGGACAGGCGGATAGCGCGCGCGGCCGGACCGCGTCAGTGCTCTCGGCCCGGAGCCTTGCCATGGGTGCCGGTGGGGGTGGCCACCGGCGCCGACACCGGCGCCAGCGCCGGCTTGCTCTTCCACGCCGGTCCGACCAGCCGGATATTGCGCACGCGCTTGATCGCCGAAATCATATAGACCGCGCCGAAGATCGGCCACCAGCGATCGCCGGCCTTTTCCATGAAGGCCGCGCGCTGGAGCCAGCGGTCGGTGCGGTACGGCGGGCAATAGCAGCCGAAGCGGCCGCGGATGATATCGAAGCCGAGCAGCTTGAGCCAGTCCTTGATGCGCACGAAGCCGATCTGCTGCGCGTCGGTCGGCAGGAATGGCGTGGCGCCGAGCCGGTTCATGCCCTGGCGCGCGCCCCAAAGGCTCATCGGGTTGAAGCAGGTGACCACCACGCGGCCCTCGGGCATCAGCACCCGCGAGACTTCGCGCAGCACTTCATGCGGGTCTTCGGCAAATTCCAGGATGTGAGGCAGGGTGACCAGGTCGATGCTCTGGGTGTCGAACGGGAGTTCGTCGAAGCGGCACAGCAGCTGGCGCGCATCCGGATGTGCGGCACGCGGCCCGTGCGGGCCGCTGGACGGATCCAGCGCCAGCGCCGAGAACGGCATCCGGTTCTCGCGCAGGGTATCGATATAGGGCAGGCCGAACTGCACTGCGTGATAGCCGAAGATGTCGGCCACGGTCCGGTCGTACTGCTGCGCCTCCCAGCGCAGCATGTACTCGCCGGGCGGCGAGGCCAGCCAGTCTTCCCAGCTTACAATCGGGTGATTGGGACGATTGGACATAGGAGCATGCGCATGTTGAAGGTTGAGCCGATCCCGGCGTTCCAGGATAACTATATCTGGGCCATCCACGACGGGCACTGCGCCGCCGTGGTCGATCCTGGCGAGGCCGCGCCGGTGGAGCGCTTCCTGGCGCAAAGCGGTCTGGCTCTGGGCGCTATTGTAATCACCCATCACCACGGCGATCACCAGGGCGGCGTGGCCGAGCTGCTGGCGGCGCATCCGCGCGCACCCTCGGGCGAACCGCTGCCGGTGCTGGGGCCGGCGGGCGAGCGTATCGGCGGGCGCACCCGGGCCCTGCGCGAGGGCGACGTGGCGACGCTCGAGGCGCCGGCGCTGACGCTGCGCGTGCTGGACGTGCCCGGCCACACCGCCGGCCACATCGCCTATGTCGCGGACCTCGGCGAAGCCGGCCCGGCAGTGTTTTGCGGCGATACGCTGTTCGCCAGCGGCTGCGGGCGCCTGTTCGAAGGCACGCCGGCGCAGATGCTGGCGTCGCTGGACAAGCTGGCGGCGCTCCCCGGCGACACCCGCGTCTATTGCGCGCACGAATACACGCGCAGCAATGTGCGCTTCGCGCGTGCGGTGGAGCCCCGCAATGCCGCGCTCGAGGCATGGGAGCGGCGCGTCGAGGCGCTGCGCGCCGCAGACCAGCCGACGCTGCCGACCACCATCGCCCACGAGCGCCAGGTCAACCCTTTCCTGCGCTCGCGCGAACCGGCGGTGCGCGCCGCGGTGTCGGCCCATGGGGGCACCACCGCGGGGGATGCGCAGGCGTTCGGCGCGCTGCGCGGCTGGAAGGACAATTTCCGCTGACCGCGCGCCGGCCGCCAGGGCTTGCGCCACAAGGCATGGCGGGCGGCGGCCGGATACTGTCTATGTGGAAAATCTGATTGACGCGATACGCGGTTTTTTTTAGCATCACGCAACCTTTTAGCGTCACGATTTGAGAACTTAATGAAAATTGGTCGATTACTGGCGGTGGTCGCGTGCGCCGCGCTGCTTGCAGCGTGCGCCAGCACCCCCACGCCGCCTGAAGGCGCCGACGGTGCCGCGACCGCCCAGACTGCCAGGCGCCAGGACCCGCTCAACACCCTCAGCGACAAGTCCGCGCTCTCTTCCACTTCCACCATCAATGTCGACCAGGGCGGCCTGGACTGGCTGCGCGGCCCGTCCAACGATATCTGGGACCGCATCCGGCGCGGCTTTGCCATGACGGACCTGGAGGGCACGCTGGTCGACGATCGCACCCAGTGGTATGCGCAGCGGCCGGAGTACATGGAACGGATGGTCGGGCGCTCGAGCCGCTACCTCTATCACATCGTCGAGGAGCTGGAGCAGCGCAAGATGCCGACCGAGCTGGCGCTGCTGCCGTTCGTCGAGAGCGCGTTCAATCCGCAGGCACAGTCCACCGCCAAGGCGGCCGGGATGTGGCAGTTCATTCCGAGCACGGGCAAGTCGTACAACCTGAAGCAGAACATGTTCCGCGACGAGCGCCGCGACGTGCTGGCCTCGACCGACGCCGCGCTCGACTACCTGGCGCGGCTCTACGACATGTTCGGCGACTGGCACCTGGCGCTGGCGGCTTACAACTGGGGCGAGGGCGCGGTGTCGCGGGCGATTGCGCGCAACCAGGCGCGCGGGCTGCCGACCGACTATGCCAGCCTGCCGATGCCCAACGAGACGCGCTACTACGTGCCCAAGCTGCAGGCGGTCAAGAACATCATCGCCAACCCGGCCGCGTACGGCGTCAAGCTGCCCGAGATCCCGGACCACCCGTATTTCGTCACGGTCACCACCTCGCGCGACATCGACGTGAACCTGGCCGCCAAGCTGGCCGACATGTCGGTGGAGGAGTTCAAGGCCCTGAACCCATCGTTCAACCGGCCGGTGATCCTGGGCGCGTCGAACCCGCAGATCCTGCTGCCGTTCGATAACGCCGAGCGCTTCCAGTACAACCTGAACACCTATCGCGGCGGGCTGTCGAGCTGGGCCGCGGTGACGGTGGACAGCCGCGAGCGCGTCGAGTCGCTGGCGGCGCGCCTGAATGTCGATGCCGACACGCTGCGCGAGATCAACAGCATCCCCAAGGGCATGCGCCTGAAGGCGGGGTCGACCGTGATGATCCCGCGTTCGGGCCGGCATGACCAGGACATCAGCGCCACCCTCGCCGACAGCGCCATGCTGGCGATGGAGCCGGACCTGCCCGATGCGCGCCGCGTGGTGGTGCGCGCCAGCCGGCGCGATACCGTGGCAACCGTGGCGCGGCGCTATGGCGTCTCGGCGGGGCAGGTGCAGTCCTGGAACAAGCTCTCCGGCACCAAGCTGGTGGCGGGGCAGAGCCTGGTGCTGATGGTGCCGGTGCGCGGCGCCGGGGCGGTGCGCGCGGCCCGTGCCGAGCGCGCGGACCGGGCCGAGCGGGCCGAACGCGTCGAGCATGCCAGCCGCAAGGAACCGGCAGGCAAGGGCGGCAAGGTGGTGCGGGTCTCCGCCAAGGGCAAGGCCGACACGCGCCAGCGTGTGGTGGTAGAGGCCTCGCCGCGACGCGCTGGCAAGGCGCCGGCCGTGGCCAAGGTGTCGGCCAAGACCACCACCAAGGCCAGCGCCAAGGGCGTCAAGGCGCGCTGACACAAGCGCCGGCGCGACGGTGGCACAGCAAAAGGGGCGATGCCGGCGGCACGCCCCTTTTTTCATGTGCCGGCGCCGCCCCGTGCGGCAGCGCGCGGAAACCGTAGCCACGAGCGTGCGGGCCGGTGGCAAACTACGGGCATAACCCAACGACCGCAGACGCGGAGGAGACAGACATGACGGCAAGCCATGCCGTGCATGCCCGTTCGCTGGCCGACCCCGAGGGGTTCTGGGCAGAACAGGCGGCACGCATCGACTGGGAAACCCCGTTCAGCCAGGTGCTCGACAACAGCCGCGCACCCTTTACGCGCTGGTTCGTCGGCGGGCGCACCAACCTGTGCCACAACGCGGTCGACCGCCACCTGGCGGCGCGCGCCAGCCAGCCGGCGCTGCACTGGGTCTCGACCGAGACCGACCAGGCCCGCAGCTTCACCTACGCCGAACTGCACGACGAAGTCAGCCGCATGGCGGCGATCCTGCAGGGGCTGGGCGTGCAGCGCGGCGACCGCGTGCTGATCTACATGCCGATGATCCCTGAAGCCGCCTTCGCGATGCTGGCGTGCGCGCGCATCGGCGCCATCCATTCGGTGGTGTTCGGCGGCTTTGCCTCGGTCAGCCTGGCTGCGCGCATCGAGGATGCCCGGCCGCGCGTGGTGGTCAGCGCCGACGCCGGCTCGCGCGCGGGCAAGGTGGTGCCGTACAAGCCCTTGCTCGACGAGGCGATCCGGCTGTCGTCGCACCAGCCCGAGAAGGTGCTGCTGGTGGACCGGCAGCTGGCGGACATGCCCCGCGCCGAAGGCCGCGACGAAGACTACGCGGCGTGGCGCGAGCGCGTCGCCGGCGTGCAGGTGCCGTGCGTGTGGCTGGAATCGGGCGAGCCGTCCTATGTGCTCTATACCTCGGGCACCACCGGCAAGCCCAAGGGTGTGCAGCGCGATACCGGCGGCTATGCGGTGGCGCTGGCCACCTCGATGGAGTACATCTTCTGCGGCAAGGCCGGCGACACCATGTTCACCGCGTCGGACATCGGCTGGGTGGTAGGGCACAGCTATATCGTCTATGGCCCGCTGCTGGCCGGCATGGCCACGCTGATGTATGAAGGCACGCCGATCCGGCCCGATGGCGGCATCCTGTGGCGCCTGGTCGAGCAATACCGGGTCAACCTGATGTTCAGCGCCCCGACCGCGATCCGCGTGCTGAAAAAGCAGGATCCGGCGTGGCTGACGCGCTACGACCTGTCCAGCCTGCGCCTGCTGTTCCTGGCCGGCGAGCCGCTCGACGAGCCCACCGCGCGCTGGATCCAGGACGGCCTGGGCAAGCCCGTGGTCGACAACTACTGGCAGACCGAATCCGGCTGGCCCATCATCGCGATCCAGCGCGGCCTCGAGGCGCTGCCGCCCAAGCTGGGCTCGCCCGGCGTGCCGGCCTACGGCTACGACCTGAAGATCGTCGACGAAAACACCGGCGCGGAATGCGGGCCGGGTCAGAAGGGCGTGGTGGCCATCGACGGCCCGCTGCCGCCGGGATGCATGAGCACGGTCTGGGGCGACGATGACCGCTTCGTGCGCACTTACTGGCAGGCGGTGCCGAACCGCCTGTGCTATTCCACCTTCGACTGGGGCGTGCGCGACGCCGACGGCTACGTCTTTATCCTGGGTCGCACCGACGACGTGATCAATGTCGCCGGCCACCGGCTGGGCACGCGCGAGATCGAGGAAAGCCTGTCGTCCAGCGCCGCGGTGGCCGAGGTGGCCGTGGTGGGGGTGCAGGACGCGCTCAAGGGGCAGGTGGCGATGGCGTTCTGCATCGCCCGCGATCCGGCGCGCACCGCCACGCCGGAGGCGCGGCTGGCGCTGGAGGGCCAGCTGATGAAGACGGTCGAGCAGCAACTAGGCGCGGTGGCCCGCCCGGCGCGGGTGTTGTTCGTCAATGCGCTGCCGAAGACGCGTTCCGGCAAGCTGCTGCGGCGCGCCATGCAGGCCGTGGCCGAGGGCCGCGACCCGGGCGACCTGACGACGATCGAAGATCCGGGCGCGCTGGAACAGCTGCAGGCCGCGTTGAAAGGCTAGTGGGGCAGGACGATGCGGGTGTCGCACGCGGCACACCGCATCGCCGCCTTGCCATCGGTCGTGATGCAGTCTAATATTTGAAGCATAAAATATTTAATCTTGATCTAGATGGCGGTGAGGTCGGGGCGCGGTGCACCATGTGCGGCGCGAACGGCACAGCCGGCAGGAGGCAACAGATGCGCGTGCTTTGTATTGGCGGAGGCCCCGCCGGCCTGTACTTCGGCCTGCTGATGAAACTGCAGGACCCGGCCAACGAGGTCATCGTGGTCGAGCGCAACCGACCCTACGACACCTTCGGCTGGGGCGTGGTGTTTTCGGACGCCACCATGGACAACCTGAAGCAAGCCGACCCGGCCAGCGCCAGCGAGATCAATGCCGCCTTCAACCACTGGGACGATATCGACATCCATATCGGCGGGCGCACCATCCGCTCGGGCGGGCATGGCTTTATCGGCATCGGCCGCAAGCGCCTGCTGAACATCCTGCAGGCGCGCTGCGAAGCGCTCGGCGTAAAACTGGTGTTCGAGACCGACGTGGCCGACGACCAGGCGCTGGCAATGCAATACCAGGCCGACCTGGTGATCGCCTCGGACGGCCTGAACAGCCGCATCCGCACCCGCTATGCCGACACCTTCCAGCCGGATATCGATACGCGCCAGTGCCGCTTCGTCTGGCTGGGCACGCACAAGCTGTTCGATGCCTTCACCTTTGCCTTCGAGAAGACCGAGCACGGCTGGTTCCAGGCGCATGCCTACCGCTTCGACGACAACACCTCGACCTTTATCGTCGAGACGCCGGAAGCGGTCTGGCGCGCCGCCGGCATCGAGCAGATGAGCCAGGAAGAGGGCGTGGCGTACTGCGAGAAGCTGTTCGCGCGCTACCTCGACGGCAACAAGCTGATCAGCAACGCGGCGCACCTGCGCGGCTCGGCGATCTGGATCCGCTTCCCGCGCGTGATCTGCCGGCAATGGGTGCACTGGAATACCTTGCCCGACGGCCGCCGCGTGCCGGTGGTGCTGATGGGCGATGCCGCGCACACGGCGCATTTCTCGATCGGTTCCGGCACCAAGCTGGCGCTCGAGGATGCCATCGACCTGGCCCAGGAGATCCGTGGCAGCGGCCACGACGGCCTGCCCGATGCGCTGGCGCGCTATGAAGCCACGCGCGGCGTGGAAGTGCTGAAGATCCAGAACGCGGCGCGCAACTCGACCGAGTGGTTCGAGAACGTCGAGCGCTATGCCGGCAGCCTGCCGCCGGAACAGTTCGCCTATTCGCTGCTGACGCGCTCGCAACGGATTTCGCATGAGAACCTGCGCGTGCGCGATGCCGGCTATGTCGCGCAGTTCGAGCACTGGCTGGCGCAGCAGGCCGGGGTGCCGGCAGACAGCCTGCAGCTGAAGGCGCACCAGCCGCTGCCGCCGATGTTCACGCCATTCCGCGTGCGCGGCGTCACGCTGAAGAACCGCGTGGTGGTGTCGCCGATGGCGATGTACTCCTGCACCGACGGCGTGCCGGGCGACTTCCATCTGGTCCACCTGGGTTCGCGCGCGCTCGGTGGCGCCGGCATGGTGGTGGCGGAGATGACCTGCGTGTCGCCGGATGCGCGCATCACGCCGGGCTGTCCGGGCCTGTGGAACGACGCGCAGCGCGATGCGTGGCGGCGCATCGTTGATTTCGTCCATGCCAACAGCGATGCCCGCATCGCCATGCAGCTTGGACACTCCGGCCGCAAGGGATCGACGCAACTCGGCTGGGAGGCGATGGACCACCCGCTGCCGCAGGGCAACTGGCCGGTGATGTCGGCCTCGCCACTGCCGTACCTGCCCGGCGAATCGCAGACCCCGCGCGAGATGACGCGCGCCGACATGGACCGCGTGCGCGACGATTTCGTGGCCAGCGCCCGGCGCGCGGCCGAAGCGGGCTTCGACTGGCTCGAGCTGCACTGCGCGCACGGCTACCTGCTGTCGAGCTTTATCTCCCCGCTGACCAATACGCGCAACGACGAATATGGCGGCTCGCTGGCGGCGCGGCTGCGCTATCCGCTGGAAGTGTTCGAGGCCGTTCGCGCGGTATGGCCGCAGGACAAGCCGATGTCGGTGCGCATCTCGGCGCACGACTGGGTCGAAGGCGGCATCACGCCCGACGACGCGGTCGAGATCGCCCGGGCCTTCAAGACCGCGGGTGCCGACATGATCGACTGCTCGTCGGGCCAGGTCAGCCCCGACCAGGCGCCGGTCTACGGCCGCATGTACCAGACCCCGTTTGCCGATCGCATCCGCAACGAAGCCGGCATCGCCACCATTGCGGTGGGCGCGATCTTCGAGGCCGACCATGTCGACTCGATCATCGCCGCCGGCCGCGCCGACCTGTGCGCGATCGCCCGGCCGCACCTGGCCAATCCGGCGTGGACGCTGCAGGAAGCGGCGCGCATCGGCTACCGCGACCTCGCCTGGCCCAAGCAGTACCTGGCGGGCAAGCGGCAACTGGAAGCCAATTTCGAACGCGCCGCGGCGCAGGAGAAGCAGGCATGACCGACAGCACGGCAAGCCTGGCCGGCCGGCATGCGCTGGTCACCGGCGGCGGGCGCGGCATCGGTGCGGCGATCGCGCGGCGGCTGCTGGCCGATGGCGCCAGCGTGACGCTGCTAGGGCGCGATGCCGGCACGCTGCAGGCGACGGTACAGGCGCTGCGCGGGCAGGCGCCGGCGGGCGCTGTCGTTTCGTTTGTCACGGCCGATATTGCCGATGCCGACAGCGTGGCGCGTGCCTTTGCCGCGGCCACGGAACAGGCCGGCCCAGTCGCGATGCTGGTCAACAACGCCGGGCAGGCCCACAGCGCGCCGTTCCTAAAGACCGATGCCGCGCTGTGGCAGCGCATGCTCGACGTCAACCTGACCGGCACCTTCTTGTGCACGCGGGCGGCGCTGCCGGCGATGCTCGACGCGGGCTGGGGTCGCATCGTCAACGTGGCCAGCACCGCCGGACTGATCGGCTACGGCTATGTCAGCGCCTATTGCGCGGCCAAGCATGGCGTGATCGGGCTGACGCGCGCGCTGGCGCTGGAGACCGCGGCCAAGGGCGTGACCGTCAACGCGGTCTGCCCTGGCTACACCGAAACCGATATCGTGCGCGACGCCGTCGCCAACATCGTCGGCAAGACCGGTCGTACGGAAGCGCAGGCGCGAGCCGAACTGGCCGCGCGCAATCCGCAGCGCCGGCTGGTGCAGCCGGAGGAAGTGGCCGACGCCGTGGCATGGCTGTGCCAGCCGTCCGCCGGCGCGATCACCGGGCAGGCAATCCCGGTGGCCGGCGGCGAAGTGATGGCGGGCTGACAAGACAAGGACCTGAGAGAAAACCATGACTGAAATCGCACTCGACATGCGCCACCACAAGCGCAGCTTTGCCGGTTATGAAGCGCGGCACTTCCTGTGGTCGGTGTCCGACGACGGCAAGGTCGGCACCATCACGCTGAACCGCCCTGAGCGCAAGAACCCGCTGACCTTCGATTCCTATGCCGAGCTGCGCGACCTGTTCCGCGCGCTGTGCTACGCCAGCGACATCAAGGCGGTCGTGGTCACCGGCGCCGGCGGCAACTTCTGCTCGGGTGGCGATGTGCACGAGATCATCGGGCCGTTGACGCAGATGACGATGCCCGAACTGCTCGACTTCACGCGCATGACCGGCGACCTGGTCAAGGCGATGCGCGCATGCCCGCAGCCGGTGGTGAGCGCGGTCGACGGCATCTGCGCCGGCGCGGGCGCGATGATGGCGCTGGCCTCGGACATGCGGCTGGGCACGGCGCAGGCCAAGACCGCGTTCCTGTTCACGCGGGTCGGCCTGGCCGGCGCCGACATGGGCGCGTGCACGCTGCTGCCGCGGGTGATCGGGCAGGGCCGTGCCAGCGAGCTGCTGTACACGGGCCGCTCGATGAGCGCGGAGGAAGCGCTGCAGTGGGGCTTCTTCAATGCGCTGCACCCGTCCGAAGCGGTGCTGGCGCAGGCGCAGGCGCTGGCCGCGCAACTGGCCGCCGGCCCGACCTTCGCCCACGGCGTAACCAAGAAGCTGCTGCACCAGGAATGGAACATGGGCCTGGACGAGGCCATCGAGGCCGAGGCCGAGGCGCAGGCCATCTGCATGCAGACGCGCGATTTCCGCCGCGCCTATGAAGCCTTCGTCGCGAAGACCAGGCCGGTCTTCGAAGGGGACTGAACCGTTATGTCCGACAAGACCTATCTGGACCTGCCGCTGTTCGACGACGCCCACCGCGCGCTGGAGCGCGAACTCGACGGCTGGTGCGCCCGGCACCTGCAGGTCGACCACAGCGACACGGACGCCGCCTGCCGCGCACTGGTGCGGCAGCTGGGCGATGCGGGCTGGCTGCGCTACTGCGTGCCGGCCGCGCATGGCGGCGCGCTGCCGGCGCTGGATTCGCGCTCGCTGTGCCTGCTGCGCGAGACGCTGGCCCGCCATGACGGTCTGGCCGATTTTGCCTTTGCCATGCAGGGACTGGGTTCGGGCGCGATCTCGCTGGCGGGCAGCGAGGCGCTGCGCGCGCGCTACCTGCCGCGCGTGGCCCGCGGCGAGGCGATTGCCGCGTTCGCGCTGTCGGAGCCCGATGCCGGCTCGGATGTGGCTGCGATGCAATGCAGCGCGCGGTTGTCGGAGGACGGCAGCCACTATGTGATCGATGGCGCCAAGACCTGGATCTCCAACGGCGGCATTGCCGACTTCTACTGCGTGTTCGTGCGCACCGGCGAGGCGCCGGGCGCGCGCGGCATCACTGCCCTCGTGGTCGACGCCGATACGCCGGGCCTGACCATTGCCGAGCGCATCGACGTGATCGCGCCGCATCCGCTGGCGACGCTGCGCTTCGACAACTGCCGCGTTCCGGTCGGCAACCGGCTGGGCGAGGCGGGGCAGGGCTTCAAGGTGGCGATGATGACGCTCGACATCTTCCGCGCCTCGGTTGCCGCGGCGGCGCTGGGCTTCGGTCGCGCCGCGCTGGACGATGCGCTGGCGCGCGCCTGTGCGCGGCCGATGTTCGGCGGCGTGCTGGCCGACCTGCAGCTGACCCAGGCCGCGATCGGCGACATGGCCACCGCCATCGACGCCGCGGCGCTGCTGACCTATCGCGCGGCCTGGCTGCGCGATGTCAAGGGACAGCGCACCACGCGCGAGGCCGCCATGGCCAAGATGGTCGCCACCGAGAACGCGCAGCAGGTGATCGACCGCGCGGTGCAGATGTTCGGCGGCCTCGGCGTCAAGGTCGGTACGCGCGTGGAAAGCCTGTACCGCGAGATCCGCTCCCTGCGCATCTATGAGGGCGCCACCGAAGTGCAGAAGCTGATCATCGCGCGCGAGACGCTGGCCGGGCACAAGGCGTAAGGGAGAAGATGGTGACGTACGTCAAAAGGAAATCTTTTGCGACGCCGCTAATAAACCGTCGTCCCCGCGCAGGCGGGGACCCAGTGACTTTTGTCCCCAGGGGACTTCAAAGACGCTGGATTCCCGCCTGCGCGGGAATGACGCCGGCTTTTTCGAACGCTGTCGTGAAAAACTGAAAGTTCAATAGTCGGCGAGACAGCTGACAGCAGACAGGAGACAAGCCATGGCGACCACAGCCCACCTCGATACCTTCGCGCGCGACCGCCTGCCGTCGCAAGACCAGTGGCCGGTGTTCCGCTTCAATGCCGATACCGACTACCCCGAGCGGATCAATGCCGCGGTGGAGCTGGTTGACCGCCACGTGCGCGAAGGACGCGGCGAGCGCGTCGCCATCCGCCATCGCCGCGACGGCCGCATCGAGACCGTCACCTATGCCCAGCTCGCGGCGCTGGTGAACCGCATCGCCCATGTGCTGGTCGAGGACATGCAGCTGGTGCCCGGCAACCGTGTGCTGCTGCGCGGCCCCAACAACCTGATGATGGCGGCCAGCTGGCTGGCCACGCTGAAGGCCGGGCTGGTGGCGGTGCCGACCATGCCGCTGCTGCGCGCCCGCGAGCTCAAGCAGATCATCGACAAGGCGCAGGTCACCGCCGCGCTATGCGATGTGCGGCTGCGCGAGGAACTCGACGCCAACCAGCAGGCCGGCGGCGATTGCCATTGCCCGAGCCTGGCGCAAACGCTGCATTTCAACGGCGAGGGCGAGGGCTCGCTGGAGGCGGCGATGGCCGGCAAGCCGCAGACCTTCGATGCCTGCGACACCGCCAGCGACGATGTCTGCCTGATCGCCTTTACCAGCGGGACCACCGGCCAGCCCAAGGGCACCATGCATTTCCACCGCGACATGCTGGCCATGTGCGACCTGTTCCCGCGCCATGTGCTGCGCTCCGCGCCGGACGACATCTTCTGCGGTACGCCGCCGATCGCCTTTACCTTCGGGCTCGGCGGCATGCTGTGCTTCCCGTTGCGCATCGGCGCCAGCACGGTGCTGGCGGAGAAGCTCACGCCCGAAACGCTGCTCGAGTTGATCCACGACTTCCGCGCCACCATCGTCTTCACCGCGCCCACGTTTTACCGGCAGATGGCGACGCTGGCGCCGCGCTTCGATATCTCCAGCCTGCGGCACAGCGTGTCGGCCGGCGAGGCGCTGCCCGATGCCACGCGGCAAAGCTGGAAGGCCGCTACCGGCATCGAGATGACCGATGGCATCGGCGGCACCGAGATGATGCACATCTTTATCTCGAGCGCCGGCGCCGAGGTCAGGCCGGGCGCGATCGGCAAGGTGGTGCCCGGCTACGTGGCGCAGATCGTCGACGAGGAGATGCGGCCGCTGCCGCCGGGCCAGGTCGGCAAGCTCGCGGTGCAGGGGCCGACCGGCTGCCGATACCTGGACGACCCGCGCCAGGCCAATTATGTGAAGGCCGGCTGGAACCTGCCGGGCGACACCTTCGTCGCCGACGCCGACGGCTATTACTTCTACCAGGCGCGCTCCGACGACATGATCATCTCGGCCGGCTACAACATCGCCGGGCCGGAGGTGGAGAGTGCGCTGATGCAGCACGAGGCGGTGGCCGAATGCGGCGTGGTCGGCGCGCCGGACGACGGGCGCGGCCAGGTGGTGATGGCCTACGTGGTGCTGCGCGAGGGCGTGGCGGCTGACGAAGCGACCCGTACCGCGCTGCAGGACCACGTCAAGCGCCAGATCGCCCCGTACAAGTACCCGCGCCGCATCGAATTCGTGCCGGCGCTGCCGCGCACCGAGACCGGCAAGCTGCAACGCTTCCGGCTGCGCCAGATGGCGGAGCAGGGGCCGGGCGCGGGCAATGGCGGCAAGCCACGGCAGGGGCAGCCATGAGCGACGTGTTCCGCAACACCGTGCTGGTGCGCTTCAAGCACTGCGACGCCGCCGGCATCGTGTTTTACCCGCGCTACTTCGAGATGCTCAACGACCTGATCGAGGACTGGTTCGGCGAGGCGCTGGGCTGGCCATTCGATGCCATGCACGGCGAGGGCCGCGCCGGCGTGCCCACGGCCGAGCTGGAGTGCCGCTTCCTGGCGCCCAGCCGGCTGGGCGAGGTGCTGACGCGCGAATTGCGCGTGCTGAAGCTGGGCCAGTCCAGCTTCACG
Organism: Cupriavidus alkaliphilus; assembly: GCF_014191175.1. Classification (NCBI taxonomy): domain Bacteria; kingdom Pseudomonadati; phylum Pseudomonadota; class Betaproteobacteria; order Burkholderiales; family Burkholderiaceae; genus Cupriavidus; species Cupriavidus alkaliphilus. The sequence goes on from NZ_JACHWE010000001.1 coordinate 902,730, forward strand.
CTGGCGATCCGTTTCGCCGGCCCGCACGACGATACCCGCATGGAAGTGACGCAACGGCTGGTCTGCGTCGATACCGGCGCGATTGCGCCGCAGCCGCTGCCCGAAGCCGTGCGCGAAGCCATGGCGCGTTATCTGGTCGCCGCGGCCTGAACCCGGATTTCCATCCATCCATACCAAGCAACCACAGGAAAACGACATGAAGATCCTGCAGCCGCCCGACTGGGCGCCGCCGCGCGGCTACGCCAACGGCATGATGACCGAGATGCAGGCCGGCAGCCGGCTGCTGTTCATCAGCGGCCAGATCGGCTGGAACAGCCAGTGCGAATTCGAGACCGACGACTTCGGCCTGCAGGTGGCGCAGACGTTGCGCAACGTGGTCGCGGTGCTGGCGGCCGGCGATGCGCGGCCGGAACATATCGCGCGCATGACCTGGTATGTGAAGGACAAGGCCGAATATGTCGGCGCCTATGGGGCGATCGGCGAACATTACCGGGCCATCATCGGCCGCCACTTTCCGGCGATGACCGCGGTGGAGGTCGCGGACCTGGTCGAGCCGCGCGCCAAGGTCGAAATCGAGGTCACGGCGGTGGTGCCGCCGCCGCGGTAATCCGCCGGCGGCAGGTGCAACCGGGCATGCGGGAACGGGCAGCGCGGCGGCGGCCGGCGCGGCGAGATTGCCGCCTGCCGCGCGCAAGTCCTTGAAAACTTGAGAAATTGGGTGGCTCGGGATATAATTCGAAAGTTTCGCTTTCAGAACCCTTCACCCTAGCGCCTACCGCTTTCCACCTTCCGCCGCCCCCATCCGCGCCGCCATTGCCGTCTGCATCAGATGTGACGAAATGAGCATACCGCGACCGGATCCGACCGCATCGGCGCAATGCCGCTGCCGCCGTCACGGATCCAGCCTGGGAGGCACGAGGCGTCGATTGGTCGGTCACGGGGTGAGTCCAGCAGGAGCCTACCCGTGTTACCGTCTTTTCCGTCCGCCATTCTCGCGCTAGCAGACGGCACGGTCTTTCGTGGCTATTCCATTGGCGCTTCCGGCCATACCATCGGCGAAGTGGTGTTCAACACCGCCATCACCGGTTACCAGGAAATCCTCACCGACCCGAGCTATTCGCGGCAGATCGTCACGCTGACGTATCCGCATATCGGCAACTACGGTGTCAATCCTGAGGATGTCGAAGCCACGAAAGTCCATGCCGCCGGCCTGATCATCAAGGATCTGCCGATCCTGGCCTCCAACTTCCGCAAGGAACACACCCTGGCCCACTACCTGAAGCAGGAAAAGGTGGTGGCGATCGCCGGCATCGATACGCGCAAGCTGACGCGTATCCTGCGCGAGAAGGGCGCTCAGAACGGCTGCATCCTGGCCGGCGAGGACAATGTCCAGAAGGCCATCGACCTGGCCCGCTCGTTCCCCGGCCTGGCCGGCATGGACCTGGCCAAGGTGGTGTCGGTCAAGGAGCCGTACGAATGGACCCAGTCCGAATGGAAGCTGGGCGAGGGCTACGGCAAGCAGCAGCAGCCGCAGTTCCATGTGGTCGCCTATGACTACGGCGTCAAGTACAACATCCTGCGCATGCTGGCCGAGCGCGGCTGCAAGGTCACGGTGCTGCCGGCGCAGGCGAGCGCGGCCGACGCGCTGGCGCTGAATCCGGACGGCGTGTTCCTGTCCAACGGCCCCGGCGACCCCGAGCCGTGCGACTACGCCATCGCTGCTACGCGCGAGTTCATCGAGCGCGGCATCCCGACCTTCGGCATCTGCCTGGGCCACCAGATCATGGCCCTGGCGGTCGGCGCCAAGACCCTGAAGATGAAGTTCGGCCACCACGGCGCCAACCATCCGGTCAAGGACCTGGACGACGGCCGCGTGGTGATCACGTCGCAGAACCACGGCTTCGCGGTCGACGCCGACACGCTGCCGGCGAACGTGCGCGTCACGCACAAGTCGCTGTTCGACGGTTCGCTGCAGGGTTTCGCGCTGACCGACAAGCCGGCGTTCTGCTTCCAGGGCCACCCGGAAGCCTCGCCCGGCCCGAACGACGTGGCTTACCTGTTCGACCGCTTCATCCAGCTGATGACCGACGCGCGCAAGTAAGCGCACGGGCACAGCGAGAGAGATACCGGGACACCCCATGAACGCCTTCATGCATACCGCTTTCGGCATCACCGACTTCTGGACCTATGTGCTGGGCACGATCTTTATCGTGCTGCTGCCGGGCCCGAATTCGATGTACGTGCTGTCGGTGGCGGCGCAGCGCGGCGTGCGCGCCGGCTACAAGGGCGCGTGCGGGGTGTTCCTGGGCGATTTCGTGCTGATGGTGCTGTCGGCGGCGGGCGTGGCCTCGCTGCTCAAGGCCAGCCCGGCGCTGTTCTACGTGGTGAAGTACGTCGGCGCGGCCTACCTGGCGTGGATCGGCTTCAACATGCTGCGCGGCGCGCTGCGCAACTGGGCGGCGCGCGGCGACGCCACGGGCGCGGCGGCGGTACCGGCGGCCACGCCGGACCAGTCCGACCCGTTCCGCAAGGCGTTGCTGATCAGCCTGCTGAACCCGAAGGCGATCCTGTTCTTCATCTCGTTCTTCATCCAGTTCGTCGACCCGGCCTTTGCTTACCCGGTGCTGTCGTTCGGCGTGCTGGGGCTGGTGTGCCAGATCTGCAGCTTTGCCTACCTGACCACGATCATCTTCGTGGGCGCGAAGCTGGCCGAGGCGTTCCGGCGCCGCCGCCGGCTGTCGGCCGGCATGGCCAGCGGGGTAGGGGCGATGTTCATCGGTTTCGGCGCCAAGCTGGCCACGGCCACGATGAACTGAGCCAGACCACATTTTCGAATCCGGACGGATTCCCTGATTACCGGCGCGGTCCGCAGGCAAGGCGGGCCGGCCCATAAAGAGAGCGTGCAATGCCAAAACGCACAGACATCAAGAGCATCCTGATCATCGGCGCGGGCCCCATCATCATCGGCCAGGCGTGCGAGTTCGACTATTCCGGCGCCCAGGCCTGCAAGGCCCTGCGCGAGGAAGGCTTCAAGGTCATCCTGGTCAACTCCAACCCGGCGACCATCATGACCGACCCCAACACGGCCGACGTGACCTACATCGAGCCGATCACCTGGGAAGTGGTCGAACGCATCATCGAGAAGGAGCGCCCGGATGCGATCCTGCCGACCATGGGCGGCCAGACCGCGCTGAACTGCGCGCTGGACCTGCACCGCCATGGCGTGCTGGACAAGTACAAGGTGGAACTGATCGGCGCGTCGCCCGAAGCCATCGACAAGGCCGAGGACCGCCAGAAGTTCAAGGACGCGATGACCAAGATCGGCCTGGGCTCGGCCAAGTCCGGCATCGCCCACTCGATGGACGAGGCCGTGGCCGTGCAGGCCCGCATCGCCCAGGACACCGGCACCAGCGGCTACCCGATCGTGATCCGCCCGTCGTTCACGCTGGGCGGCACCGGCGGCGGCATCGCCTACAACCGCGAAGAGTTCGAGGAGATCTGCAAGCGCGGCCTGGACCTGTCGCCCACGCGCGAGCTGCTGATCGAAGAATCGCTGCTGGGCTGGAAAGAGTACGAGATGGAAGTGGTCCGCGACAAGCAGGACAACTGCATCATCATCTGCTCGATCGAGAACCTGGATCCGATGGGCATCCACACCGGCGACTCGATCACCGTCGCTCCGGCGCAGACCCTGACCGACAAGGAATACCAGATCCTGCGCAACGCCTCGCTGGCGGTGCTGCGCGAGATCGGCGTCGACACCGGCGGCTCCAACGTGCAGTTCTCGATCAACCCGAAGGACGGTCGCATGATCGTCATCGAGATGAACCCGCGCGTGTCGCGCTCGTCGGCGCTGGCCTCCAAGGCCACCGGCTTCCCGATCGCCAAGGTCGCGGCCAAGCTGGCGGTCGGCTACACGCTGGACGAACTGAAGAACGAGATCACCGGCGGCGCCACCCCGGCCTCGTTCGAGCCCTCGATCGACTACGTCGTCACCAAGGTGCCGCGCTTCGCCTTCGAGAAATTCCCGCAGGCCGACAGCCACCTGACCACCCAGATGAAGTCGGTGGGCGAGGTGATGGCAATGGGCCGCACCTTCCAGGAATCGTTCCAGAAGGCCCTGCGCGGGCTGGAAGTGGGCGTCGACGGCCTGGACGAGAAGTCCACCGACCGCGACGAGATCGTCGAGGAGATCGGCGAGCCGGGCCCGGACCGCATCTGGTACGTGGGCGACGCCTTCCGCCTGGGCATGTCGCTGGAAGAGGTCTATCACGAGACCGCCATCGATCCGTGGTTCCTGGCCCAGATCGAGGACATCGTCCGCACCGAAGGCCTGGTCAAGTCGCGCACGCTCGACAGCCTGTCGACCGCCGAACTGCGCTTCCTGAAGCAGAAGGGCTTCTCCGACCGCCGCCTGGCGCGGCTGCTGAAGACCGACGCCCGCTCGGTGCGCGAGGCGCGCATCGCCCAGAACGTGCGCCCGGTGTACAAGCGCGTGGACACCTGCGCGGCCGAATTCGCCACCAACACCGCCTACATGTACTCGACCTACGAGGCCGAGCATGGCGAGTGCGAGGCCGCGCCGACCGACAAGAAGAAGATCATGGTGCTGGGCGGCGGCCCGAACCGGATCGGCCAGGGCATCGAGTTCGACTACTGCTGCGTGCACGCCGCGCTGGCGCTGCGCGAAGACGGGTACGAGACCATCATGGTCAACTGCAACCCCGAAACCGTGTCGACCGACTATGACACCTCGGATCGCCTGTACTTCGAGCCGCTGACGCTGGAAGACGTGCTCGAGATCGTCGACAAGGAAAAGCCGGTCGGCGTGATCGTGCAGTACGGCGGCCAGACCCCGCTGAAGCTGGCGCTGGACCTGGAGCGCAACGGCGTGCCGATCATCGGCACCAGCCCCGACATGATCGACGCGGCCGAAGACCGCGAGCGCTTCCAGAAGCTGCTGCAGGACCTGGGCCTGCGCCAGCCGCCCAACCGCACCGCGCGTGCCGAGGACGAAGCGCTGCGCCTGGCCGAGGAAATCGGCTATCCGCTGGTGGTGCGCCCGTCGTACGTGCTGGGCGGCCGCGCCATGGAAATCGTGCATGAGCCGCGCGACCTCGAGCGCTACATGCGCGAGGCCGTCAAGGTCTCCAACGACTCCCCGGTGCTGCTCGACCGCTTCCTGAACGACGCCATCGAGTGCGATGTCGACGCCCTGTGCGACGGCAAGCGCGTCTTTATCGGCGGCGTGATGGAGCATATCGAGCAGGCTGGCGTGCATTCGGGCGACTCCGCCTGCTCGCTGCCGCCGTACTCGCTGTCGGCCGAGACCGTGGCCGAGCTCAAGCGCCAGACCGCGGCGATGGCCACGGCCCTGAACGTGGTCGGCCTGATGAACGTGCAGTTCGCGATCCAGCAGAACAATGGCGTGGATACCGTCTACGTGCTGGAAGTGAACCCGCGCGCCTCGCGTACCGTGCCGTACGTGTCCAAGGCCACCGGCATGCAGCTGGCCAAGATTGCCGCGCGCTGCATGGCCGGCCAGTCGCTGGACGAGCAGGGTGTCGCCGACGAGGTCATCCCGCCGTACTACAGCGTCAAGGAAGCGGTGTTCCCGTTCAACAAGTTCCCGGGCGTCGATCCGGTCCTCGGACCTGAAATGCGTTCGACCGGCGAAGTGATGGGCGTGGGCAAGAGCTTCGGCGAGGCCCTGTTCAAGAGCCAGCTGGCCGCGGGCTCGCGCCTGCCGGAGAAGGGCGCCGTGCTGATCACCGTGAAGGACAGCGACAAGCCGCGCGCCGTGGCCGTGGCGCGCATGCTGCACGACATGGGCTACCCGATCGTCGCCACGCGCGGCACCGCCTCGGCGATCGAGGCCGCCGGCATCCCGGTCAAGGTGGTCAACAAGGTCAAGGACGGCCGTCCGCATATCGTCGACATGATCAAGAACGGCGAACTGGCGCTGGTGTTCACCACCGTGGACGAAACCCGCGGCGCGATCGCCGATTCGCGCTCGATCCGGATCTCGGCGCTGGCGCATCGCATTCCTTACTACACCACCATCGCCGGCGCGCGCGCCGCGGTGGAAGGCCTGAAGCACATGCAAAGCCTGGAGGTCTACGACCTGCAAGGCCTGCATGCCTCGCTGGCCTGATGCCGTCAAGGTAAGCAGGCGACACATGGCAACAGGGCCGGCCGCGTTGCGGCGGCCGCGCCCGGGAATCCCGCCGCAGTTGCTGCCGGCGGGCTTCCTGGCCTAAACTACGTCAAATTCGTCGATCGAACCGGCGTGCCCGCGTTCGATCCTGTCTGAAAGCCGCGGTTGAGCGGAAGTGCCCTGGCGGGGTTTGCCGGGGATGGCTCCAGCTCCGCTGCGGCTCATTTTTTTGTTGAACGAAGACATGAGCACCATTCCGATTACCAAGCGTGGCGCAGAGCTCCTGAAGGAGGAGCTGCAGCGCCTGAAGGCTGTCGAGCGTCCGGCGGTGATCAATGCCATCTCGGAAGCGCGCGCCCAGGGCGACCTGTCTGAAAACGCCGAGTACGATGCCGCCAAGGAAAAGCAGGCCTTTATCGAAGGCCGCATCCTGGAAGTGGAGGCCAAGCTGTCGGCCGCGCAGATCATCGACCCGACCCAGCTGGACACCGATGGCCGCATCGTCTTTGGCGCGACCGTGGACCTGGAGGACCTGGAGTCCGGCAGCCCGGTCAGCTACCAGATCGTCGGCGATGACGAGGCCGACCTCGATGCCGGCAAGATCTCGGTCAGCTCGCCCATTGCGCGCGCGCTGATCGGCAAGTTCGAAGGCGACGTCGCCACCGTGCTGGCCCCGGGCGGCGAGCGCGAGTACGAAGTCATTACGGTTCGCTACATCTGATGCCGGCCCGGCCGGGCGGGCTTGTGCCTGCGCCGGCCACCGGAAAGGCCGGCTTGTGTTCTCCAGTTCCTATAACAACCTGCCGCCGCTGCCGCACCGCATCTTCCTGCTGCTGACGGTGGTGTGGGCGGGCAGCCTGTGGACCGTGGGCTACATGGTGGCACCGACGCTGTTTTCAGTGCTGCCCAGCCGCGAGATGGCGGGCATGATCGCCGGTCACCTGTTCCATACCGAAGCCATCGTCGGGGTGACCATCGGCGTGCTGCAGCTGGTGTTGTGCAACGTGATGATCCGGCGCGGCGCCCACCGCTACCGCGGCCTGCGCTGGCTGGTGCTGGGCATGCTGTGCTGCGTGCTGGTCGGCTACTTCGGTACCCAGCCCTTCATGGGCAACCTGAAGGAAAAGGCGCTGGCGCTGGGCGTGGGGGTGTCGGAGTCGCCGTACAAGGCGCAATTCGGCATGCTGCACGGCGTGTCCAGCGCCTTCTACCTGCTGCAAAGCCTGCTGGCGCTGGCGCTGGTGTGGCGCGCTTCGGCGCCGCGTTCGGCCGGGGAGTGAGGCCGGCCGCCGGCACGGCCGCTGCCGCGGCGTGCCGGCATCGGGGCGCCTGGCGGCGCCCGTTTGTTTATGGCTGCCGGGGCTTCAGCCCAGCGCCTTCTTCTTCTGGCTGGTCGGGCGCGCGCGCGAGCGCTTTACATTGCCGCCGGCGGTAACGCGCTCGTTGCCGAGCACCGTGACTTCCTTGCGGGTCGGACGGCGGTTCGGCGCGGCGCTGGGCTTCTTCACCGTCACCGTGCGCGGGGCGGCGCCGCCGCGGCGCGCGGGCGTGTGCCGGCCGAGGTCATCGGCCTGGTTTTCCTTCAGGCGGGCTTCGCCCGGACGCCAGACCACCAGCAGCTTGCCGATATGCTGGATCGGCGCGGCGCTGAGCTGGTCGCAGATTTCTTCGTAGATGGCGATGCGCGCTTCGCGGTCGTCACCGAACACGCGGATCTTGATCAGGTCGTGGGCCGCCAGGCTGCGGTCGATTTCGGCCAGCACGGCGCGGGTCAGGCCTTCGGCGCCGACCATCACGACCGGGTTCAGGGCATGGGCACGGGAGCGCAGGTCGGAGCGCTGGGCGGGGACGAGTTGTAGAGCGGGCATAGGTTGGCGCCGGATAAGGCGCTTGAAATAGTGATAGAGCGCGTGGCGCTGGTAATCGGGCGCTGCCGCCCGCGCCGGTCGTGACACGGCGCACGGGAACAGGCTGCCGACGGCCGCCGGATGGCGGCAAGCCGGGATGCGGATTGGCGCGTATTATCCGTCAATCCGGCACTGTCGGGCAGCAAAATCATCAAAACAGTAGGAAAACCTGCGCCGCCGGCCCGGCCGGCGCGCGCGGGCAGGGAACAGGCTGGTATCTGGCATGGCAAAGAACAAGTTCAACCATTCGTGGCTGCACGACCACATCAACGATCCGTACGTCAAAATGGCGCAGCGCGAGGGCTACCGCGCCCGCGCGGCGTACAAGCTCAAGGAGATCGACGAGCAGGACAAGCTGATCCGCCCGGGCCAGGTCATCGTCGACCTGGGCGCGGCGCCCGGCAGCTGGAGCCAGTACGCCCGCAACAAGCTGGCCGACTCGCCCCGCGCCAAGGACGGCCGGATTGACGGCGCGGTCGTGGCAATCGACCTGCTGCCGATGGAACCTGTTGCCGACGTCACTTTCATCCAGGGCGATTTCCGCGAAGAATCGGTTTTCCGAGAGCTCGAAAGTGTGGTGCTGGACGCTTCCGGCGGCAACAAGATTGACCTTGTTTTGTCCGACATGGCCCCCAATTTGTCCGGTGTGGCCTCCGCCGATGCTGCCCGGATCGAGTACTTGTGCGACCTGGCGCTTGAATTTGCGCAGGCCCACCTTAAGCCGGAGGGAGCATTGCTGGTAAAGTGTTTCCACGGGAGCGGCTACAGCCAGATCGTGGAAAAGTTCAAGCGGCAGTTCAAAGTGGTCGCAAAGCGCAAGCCCAAGGCGTCGCGCGACAAGTCTTCCGAAACCTTTATCCTTGGGCGCTACCTCAAGGCAGTGGATTGACCGATCTCGATACAAGCCAGGGCGGAAGAAGAAATGTAGAGGGAAATACCCTCACCCGGTGCTATCGGCATCATAGTTTCTCTGTTTCCCCTCGAGGGCGGGGGCTGCATTACAATGCAGCTATCCGTTGGCAAGGCAATTGCAAAGGAGTTCGGCCTTGAATAACAACCTGTTTCAAAAGGCGGCAATCTGGCTCGTGATCGCGCTGGTGTTGTTTACCGTCTTCAAGCAGTTCGACAAGCCCCGTGCGCAGGACAGCGTCACCTATTCGCAGTTCATGGATGACGCCAAGAACGGCAAGGTGTCGCGCGTCGACGTGCAGGGCCGCAACCTGGTGGTCTCGCCCAAGGAAGGGGCCAAGTACACCATCATCTCGCCGGGCGACATCTGGATGGTCGGCGACCTGATGAAGTACGGCGTGCAGGTCACCGGCAAGGCGGACGACGAACCCAACGTGCTGGTCCAGGCCCTGTATTACCTCGGGCCGACCCTGCTGATCATCGTGTTCTGGTTCTACATGATGCGTCAGATGCAGGGTGGCGGAAAAGGCGGCGCATTCTCATTCGGCAAGTCGCGTGCGCGGCTGATCGACGAGAACCAGAACGCCGTCACGTTCCAGGACGTGGCCGGCTGCGACGAGTCCAAGGAAGAAGTGGTCGAGCTGGTCGACTTCCTCAAGGACCCGCAGAAGTTCCAGAAGCTGGGCGGCCGCATCCCGCGCGGTGTGCTGCTGGTCGGCCCTCCGGGTACCGGCAAGACGCTGCTGGCGCGCGCCATCGCCGGCGAGGCCAAGGTGCCGTTCTTCAGCATCTCGGGTTCCGACTTCGTTGAAATGTTCGTCGGCGTGGGCGCGGCCCGTGTGCGCGACATGTTCGAGAACGCCAAGAAGCAGGCCCCCTGCATCGTGTTCATCGATGAAATCGACGCGGTCGGCCGCCATCGTGGCGCCGGCATGGGCGGCGGCAACGACGAGCGCGAGCAGACCCTGAACCAGATGCTGGTCGAGATGGACGGCTTCGAGGCCAACTCGGGCGTGATCGTGATCGCCGCGACCAACCGTGCCGACGTGCTGGACAAGGCGCTGCTGCGTCCGGGCCGTTTCGACCGCCAGGTCTACGTGGGCCTGCCGGACATCCGCGGCCGCGAGCAGATCCTGAAGGTCCATATGCGCAAGGTGCCGATCGGCAACGACGTCGACGCCTCCGTGATCGCGCGTGGCACCCCGGGCTTTTCGGGCGCCGACCTGGCCAACCTGGTCAACGAGGCCGCGCTGTTTGCCGCTCGTCGCAACAAGCGCGTGGTCGACATGCAGGATTTCGAGGACGCCAAGGACAAGATCTACATGGGTCCGGAGCGCAAGTCGACAGTGATGCGCGAGGAAGAGCGCCGCGCCACGGCTTACCACGAGTCCGGCCATGCGGTGGTGGCCAAGCTGCTGCCCAAGGCCGACCCGGTGCACAAGGTCACCATCATGCCGCGCGGCTGGGCGCTGGGCGTGACCTGGCAGCTGCCGGAGCATGACAAGTATTCGAAGTACAAGGACAGCATGCTGGAAGAGGTCGCCATCCTGTTCGGCGGCCGCGCGGCGGAAGAGGTCTTCCTCAACGCCATGAGCACCGGCGCTTCCAACGACTTCGAGCGTGCCACCAAGATCGCGCGCGACATGGTGACCCGCTTCGGCATGAGCGATTCGCTGGGTGCGATGGTCTACGTCGATACCGAGCAGGACGGCATGTTCGGCAAGCTGTCGTCGAAGACCGTGTCGGAAGCCACGCAGCAGAAGGTCGACGCCGAGATCCGCCGCATCATCGACGAGCAATACGCGCTGGCCAAGCGCCTGCTCGAAGAGAACCGCGACAAGGTCGAAGCCATGACCAACGCGCTGATGGAATGGGAAACCATCGACGCCGACCAGGTCAACGACATCATGGCCGGCAAGCCGCCGCGTCCGCCGCGCAGCGCGTCGGGCCCGAACGGTGGCGGCAGCACGCCTTCGGGCGGTTCGCCGGTGGCGCCGACCAACGCGCCCGCCACGGCCTGACCCGGCGCTCGTCCCACTGACGACGCTGTAGCGATGGCTGTGTAGTGCCTGTCCCTGAAGCCGGTGCCTGGTGCACCGGCTTTTCCTTTTTGCGCGGCCGAGCCGCGCGCATCGCCAAAGCCTTCCTACCTTGCAGCAGACGACTCAGATCCGGCACTTCCAGTGCGGCCGTTTCCGCTTTGCCCTGGACCAGCGTCCGCTGGTGATGGGCATCCTCAACGTCACGCCCGACTCCTTTTCCGACGGCGGCCAGCACGCCAGCCGCGACGCGGCGCTGCGCCATGCCGAGCAGATGATTGCCGAGGGCGTCGACATCATCGACATCGGCGGGGAATCCAGCCGGCCCGGTTCGGCCGCGCTGCCGCTGGCGGACGAGCTGGCGCGCGTGATCCCTGTGGTGGAAGCGCTGCGCGACTGCGGCAAGCCGCTGTCGATCGACACCTACAAGCCCGAGGTCATGCGCGCCGCGCTTGCGGCCGGAGCCGATCTCATCAACGATATCTGGGGCTTGCGCATGCCAGGCGCGGTCGAGGCGGTGGCGGGCGGGCAGGCGGGCCTGTGCGTGATGCATATGCAGCGCGATCCGCAGACCATGCAGGAGGACCCGCACTACGACGATGTGGTCGCCGAGGTCGCGCAGTTCCTGGCAGAGCGCGTCGCCGTGCTGCGCGCCGCCGGGATCGACGAGGCCCGGATCTGCCTCGATCCGGGATTTGGCTTCGGCAAGACACCGGATCATAATTTGCGCCTGCTCGGGCAGTTGCCGAAGCTGGCGCTCGACGGCCTGCCGGTGCTGGCAGGCATCTCGCGCAAGTCCACGCTGGGCGCCATCCTTGGTGGCCGGCCGCCACAGCAGCGTGTCGCCGCCAGCATTGCCGCGGCGGTATGTGCGGTGGAGCGCGGTGCGTGGATCGTACGCGTTCATGATGTGGAGCAGACCGTCGATGCCGTGAAGACCTGGTGGGCCGTGCGCAACGAATCCGTCAGCGCGGGCTGAGCCAGGCGACGCCCGGTCGGCGCCACCAAGACAGAACACAGCAGAGAAAGGGAAACAAAGAATGACACGCAAGTATTTCGGGACCGATGGCGTGCGGGGCAAGGTCGGCGATGCGCCGATCACGCCGGACTTCGTGATGCGGCTGGGGCATGCCGCGGGCAAGGTGCTCGCGCACGGCGCCAGGACCGGGCAGGGCAAGCCGACCGTGCTGATCGGCAAGGACACCCGCATTTCGGGCTACATGCTGGAAGCCGCGCTGGAAGCCGGCTTTACCTCGGCGGGCGTGCATGTGTTGCTGACCGGCCCGCTGCCGACTCCCGGCATCGCCTACCTGACGCGGGCGCTGCGGCTGTCGGCCGGCGTGGTGATTTCGGCCAGCCACAATCCCTACTACGACAACGGCATCAAGTTCTTCTCGGCCAGCGGCGACAAGCTGCCCGACGCAGTCGAGGCGGCGATCGAGACGGCCCTGGACGAGCCCATGGTGTGCGCCCCCTCCGACGACCTGGGACGCGCCCGCCGCATCGACGATGCAGCCGGTCGCTATATCGAATTCTGCAAGAGCACCTTCCCGTACGAGCAGGACCTGCATGGCCTGAAGCTGGTGGTCGACTGCGCCCATGGCGCGGCCTATCACATTGCGCCGCCGGTGTTCCATGAACTGGGCGCCGACGTGGTCGCCATCGGCAACCAGCCGAACGGCCGCAATATCAACGCCGGCTACGGCGCCACCGCGCCGGAAAAGCTGATCGAGGCGGTCAAGGCCAACGGCGCGGACCTGGGCCTGGCCTTCGATGGCGATGCGGACCGGCTGCAGGTGGTGGATGCCGATGGCCGCCTCTACAACGGCGACGAACTGCTCTACCTGATCGTGCGCGACCGCCAGGCCGTCGGGCAGGCGGTTCCCGGCGCGGTCGGCACGCTCATGACGAATATGGCGGTGGAGCTGGCGCTCAAGCGCGAGGGCGTCGACTTCGTGCGCGCCAAGGTGGGCGACCGCTATGTGCTGGAAGAACTGAACAAGCGCAAGTGGACGCTGGGCGGCGAGGGCTCCGGCCACCTGTTGTGCCTGGATCGCCACAGCACCGGCGACGGCATCGTCTCGGCGCTGCAGGTGCTGGGCGCATTGCGCCGCAGCGGCAAGACCCTGGCGCAACTGCTCGACGGCGTGAAGCTGTTCCCGCAGACGCTGATCAATGTACGCGTGCAGAAGGGGTTCGACTGGCAGACCCATGCTGGCCTGCAGGCGGCGCGTGCCGCGGTGGAGCCGGAACTGGAGGGCCGCGGCCGGGTGCTGATTCGTGCCTCCGGCACCGAGCCCGTGGTGCGCGTGATGGTCGAAGCGGAGCAGGCCGAGATGGCCGAGCGCGCGGCCAGGAAGCTGGCGGATGCGCTGGGTGCCTGATAGCGCCCATCCCAGAAACGAACGCCGGGCCCGCCCGGCGTTTTTTTATCTAACTGCGCAATTAACCGCCGTCATATTTTCCCCACCGCAAGGCGGCACCATCCCGTCATTACCTTGCTGCAGGCCAGTTTCAAGAAGATTTAAAGATGTCACGGAATTGTCATACAGGCAGCATAAAGTTCGTCTTGTCAAAAATTTGTCATTCCCAACCAATGTTCTCTGGAGGACATATGAAGCTGGTCAAGACTGCCGTGGCAGGCATCGTTTCGATGGTGGTGGCGGGTACTGCGTTCGCGGCGGAAATTACCGGTGCAGGCGCTTCCTTCCCGGCGCCCGTGTATTCCAAGTGGGCCGACGCATATAACAAAGCAACGGGCAACAAGGTCAACTATCAATCCATCGGCTCGTCCGGCGGCATCAAGCAGATCGGTGCCAAGACGGTCGATTTCGGCGCCTCGGACGCGCCGCTGAAGGACGAGGACCTGAACAAGCAGGGCCTGGTCCAGTTCCCGACCGTGATCGGTGGCGTGGTGCCGGTGATCAACCTGCAAGGCGTGAAGCCGGGCGAGCTGACGATCACCGGCGAGGTGCTGGCCAACATCTACCTGGGCAAGATCAAGAAGTGGGATGATCCCGCCATCAAGGCGCTGAACCCGCAAGCCAAGCTGCCGAGCCAGGACATCCTGCCGGTGCGCCGTGCCGACGGTTCGGGCACCACCTTCATCTTCACCAACTACCTGTCCAAGGTCAGCGCTGACTGGAAGGGCACGGTCGGCGAGGGCACCACGGTCAACTGGCCGGGCGGCGGCACCGGCGGCAAGGGCAACGAGGGCGTGGCCGCCTTCGTGCAGCGCCTGAACGGTGCGATCGGCTATGTCGAGTACGCCTACGCCAAGCAGAACAAGATGACCCACGTGAACATGAAGAACGCGTCGGGTGCGGTGGTCAAGCCGGGTGACGACGCCTTCAAGGCCGCCGCCGCCGGCGCGGACTGGAGCAAGAGCTACTACCAGATCCTGACCAACCAGCCGGGCAAGGACGCCTGGCCGATCGCCGGCGCCACCTTCATCCTGGTCCACAAGAACCAGGAAAAGCCGGCGCAGGGCACCGAAGTGCTGAAGTTCTTCGACTGGGCCTACAAGAGCGGCGCCAACATGGCCGCCGAACTCGACTACGTGCCGCTGCCGGAGAACGTGGTCAACCAGATCCGTTCGACCTGGAAGACCAGCGTCAAGGACGCTTCGGGCAAGGCGCTGTACTGATCTGACGGCATAGCCGGCCGCGCGTGTGCGCGGCGGCGCTGGCCGGGCAGCCCGAAACCGGCCCGGCCACCGTGCTCCCGCCCAGGCGCGAGCGGCGATCCACCCTGAATTCCCGACATGGCGACTATCCCCTCCGACACCCGCAACGTCCAGCCCCCGAGCCGCATGGGCGACATCCTGTTCGGCGGCCTGACGCGGGGCGCCGCGATCGTGACGCTGCTGCTGCTGGGCGGCATCATCGTCTCGCTCGCGATCAGCGCCTGGCCCTCGATCGAGGCCTTCGGCGCGCGCTTCCTGTGGTCCTCGGAGTGGGATCCCCCCGCCGATGTCTATGGTGCGCTGGTGCCGATCTACGGCACCATCGTGACCTCGCTGATCGCACTGATCATCGCGGTGCCGGTCAGCTTCGGCATCGCCCTGTTCCTGACCGAGCTGTCGCCAGCCTGGCTGCGCCGCCCGCTCGGCACCGCCATCGAGCTGCTGGCCGCGGTGCCGTCGATCGTCTACGGCATGTGGGGCCTGCTCGTGTTCGCGCCGATCTTCGGCGAATATTTCCAGAAGCCCCTGGCCGCCACGGTGGGCCAGTTGCCGGTGGTCGGCAAGCTGTTCCAGGGCGCGCCGCTGGGCATCGGCCTGCTGTGCGCGGGCGTGATCCTGGCGATCATGATCATTCCGTACATCGCCTCGGTGATGCGCGACGTGTTCGAAGTCACCCCGGTGCTGCTCAAGGAATCCGCCTACGGCGTGGGCTGCACCACCTGGGAAGTGATGTGGAACGTGGTGCTGCCCTACACCCGCGCCGGCGTGATCGGCGGCGTGATGCTGGGCCTGGGCCGCGCGCTGGGCGAGACCATGGCCGTCACCTTCGTGATCGGCAACACCAACCTGCTGGACAGCGCCTCGCTGTTCTCGCCGGGCAACAGCATTACCTCGGCGCTCGCCAACGAGTTCGCCGAAGCCGGCGCCGGCCTGCATACCGCCGCGCTGATGGAGCTGGGCCTGATCCTGTTCTTCATCACCTTCGTGGTGCTGGCGCTGTCCAAGCTGCTGCTGCTGCGACTGGCCAAGAATGAGGGCGCAAAATGAGCCAAGCGAGCCAAGCCATGTCTTCCGTATCGATTCCCGCCGTCCGTCCCGATGCCGATGCCGTGCGCGCGCGCCTGCAGGGCCGCCGCCGCCGCGTCAACCTGTACGCGCTGAGCGCCTCGCTGGTGGCGATGGGCTTCGGCCTGTTCTGGCTGGCGTGGATCCTGTGGACCACCGTCACGCTGGGCGTCGGCGGGCTGTCGCTGGACCTGTTCACGCAGATGACGCCGGCCCCTAATACCGCCGGCGGCGGCCTCGCCAATGCCATCTTCGGCAGCTTCGTGATGGTCGGCATGGCCACGCTGTTCGGCACGCCCCTGGGCATCCTGGCGGGCATCTACCTGGCCGAGTACGGCAAGAGCTCGCCGCTGGCCAGCCTGATCCGCTTTATCAACGACATCCTGCTGTCGGCGCCGTCGATCGTGATCGGCCTGTTCGTCTACGCGCTGGTGGTGACCCGCATGGGCCACTTCTCGGGCTGGGCCGGCATCTGCGCGCTGGCGCTGCTGCAGGTGCCGATCGTGGTGCGCACCACCGAGAACATGCTGAACCTGGTGCCCAACGCGCTGCGCGAGGCCGCCTTCGCCCTGGGCACGCCCAAGTGGAAGATGGTGCTGTCGATCACGGTGAAGTCATCGTACGCGGGAATTGTGACCGGCGTATTGCTGGCCGTGGCCCGTATCGCCGGCGAAACCGCGCCGCTGCTGTTCACCGCGCTGTCCAACCAGTTCTGGACCACCGACCTGAACAAGCCGATGGCCAACCTGCCGGTGACGATCTTCCGGTTTGCCATGAGCCCGTTCACCGAATGGCAGCAACTGGCCTGGGCGGGTGTGTTCCTGATTACGATCGGCGTGCTGGCCCTGAATATCCTGGCGCGCATCCTGTTCAAGAAATAAGCGGCGCGCCCGTCATCCGGACCGCCCCAAGACTGCAAGCGAGAAAACGCAATGACCTCCACCGTCATCGACATTCCCGATTCGGTTCGCGCCAAGATCGACGTGCGCAACCTGAACTTCTACTACGGCCAGTTCCATGCCCTGAAGAACATCAACATGTCGATCCCGGACCGCAAGGTCACGGCCTTCATCGGCCCGTCGGGATGCGGCAAGTCGACGCTGCTGCGCACCTTCAACAAGATGTACGCGCTCTATCCCGAGCAGCGCGCCGAGGGCGAGATCAACATGGACGGCGACAACCTGCTGACCGCCAAGCAGGATATCGCGCTGCTGCGCGCCAAGGTCGGCATGGTGTTCCAGAAGCCGACGCCGTTCCCGATGTCGATCTATGACAACATCGCCTTCGGCGTGCGCCTGTTCGAGAAGCTGTCGCGCTCGGAAATGGACGACCGCGTGGAGTGGGCGCTGACCAAGGCGGCGCTGTGGAACGAGGCCAAGGACAAGCTGCACCAGTCAGGCTACGGCCTGTCCGGCGGCCAGCAGCAGCGCCTGTGCATCGCGCGCGGCATCGCCATCCGCCCCGAAGTGCTGCTGCTGGACGAGCCGTGCTCGGCGCTCGACCCGATTTCCACCGGCCGCATCGAAGAGCTGATCGCCGAGCTGAAGGACGAGTACACCGTGGTGATCGTGACGCACAACATGCAGCAGGCGGCGCGCTGCTCGGACTACACCGCCTACATGTACCTGGGCGAGCTGATCGAGTTCGGCGAGACCGAGAAGATCTTCATCAAGCCGCACCGCAAGGAAACGGAAGACTACATCACCGGCCGCTTCGGCTGACAGGCAGGGCAGGGACTAGCATATCCATAAGCGCCCAGGAGAATCCCATGACTGACAAGCACCTCTCGACCCAGTTCGACGCAGACCTCAACGCCATCAACACCAAGCTGCTGCAGATGGGCGGCCTGGTGGAGTCGCAGATCGAGCTGGCCATGCGCGCGCTGACCGACTTCGACGCCGAGATCGCCGACCAGGTGATCGCCCGCGAGATCCAGCTCAACGCGCTGGAAGTCGAGATCGATGCCGATTGCGGCAACATCATCGCCCGGCGCCAGCCGACCGCGCGCGACCTGCGCCTGGTGATGGCCATCTCCAAGACCATCACCAACCTGGAGCGCGCCGGCGACGAGGCCGAGAAGATCGCCAAGCGCACCAAGCACATCATGGAAGACGCGTCGGCGCACAGCATCAACTACGCCGAGGTCAAGCTCTCGGGCGAGATGGCGATTTCGCTGCTGCGCCAGGCGCTCGATGCCTTTGCCCGGCTGGATACGGTCGCGGCGGCGCGCATCGTCAAGGACGACAAGGCCATCGACGAGGAATTCCGCGGCTTCGTGCGCAAGCTGATCACGTACATGATGGAAGACCCGCGCACGATTTCGGTGGCGCTGGATTTCCTGTTCATCGCCAAGGCCGTGGAGCGCATCGGCGATCACGCCAAGAACATCGCGGAATTTATCATTTACATTGTCAAGGGGACGGACGTCCGCCATGTCTCGCGCGAGGACATGGAGCGCGAAGCGCTGAGCTGAGTACAGCCGCCCACGGAGAACCATACACATGCCAAGCAGTATTCTCGTTGTCGAAGACGAACCGGCGATCGCCGAACTGATCGCCGTGAACCTGCAGCACGCGGGGCATTATCCGATCCGGGCCTACAACGCCGAGCAGGCGCTGTCGCTGATGAGCGATGTGCTGCCCGACCTGGTGCTGCTCGACTGGATGCTCCCGGGCAAGTCAGGCGCGAACTTCGCCAAGGAGTTGCGCGCCAACGACCGCACCCGCCAGATCCCCATCATCATGCTGACCGCCCGCGGCGAGGAGCAGGACAAGGTGATGGGCCTCGAAGCCGGTGCCGACGACTACGTCACCAAGCCGTTCTCGCCCAAGGAGCTGCTGGCGCGGATCAAGGCCGTGCTGCGCCGCCGCGCGCCGCAGCTGACCGACGACGTGGTGGCGATCAACGGCCTGCGGCTGGACCCGGCCACGCACCGCGTGACCGGCCAGGACGAGAGCGGCCCGATCAAGCTGGACCTGGGGCCCACCGAGTTTCGCCTGCTGCACTTCCTGATGACGCATCCGGAGCGCGTGCACAGCCGCTCGCAGCTGCTCGACCAGGTCTGGGGCGACCACGTCTTTGTCGAGGAGCGCACGGTCGACGTCCATATCAAGCGCCTGCGCGCCGCGCTGACGCCGGGCGGCTACAGCAACATGATCGAAACCGTGCGTGGCAGCGGCTACCGGCTGGCGCGCACCCCTGGCGCCTGAACCGCCGCACGGGTCTCAAGCCGCTGGCAGGGCGCGGCGAAATCGTGGCACACTCCGTCGCAACCCTGCAGGCAGCCGTTTCCATGGCTGGCTGCGAGCCTGAACCCTGCGCATGAATGTCATCTGGGCCCGTTCTGCGGCCATCCTGATCAGCCTGCTGGTGCTGTCCGCCGGCGTCTACCTGGTCGCCGGCCCCGTGCCGGCGCTGGCCCTGGCCTGCGTTTCCCTGCTCGGCCTGCTGTTCTACTACCTGTACCAGATCAACCGGCTGTGGAAGGTGCTGGACGCGCCCGTCTACGGCGAGATCCCGAGCGCGCTCGGCCTGTGGGGCGAGGTGTATTACCGCCTGCACCGGCTGGTCAAGCGCTGGCGCACCCAGGTGCTGCAGGTGGAGCAGCAGCACACGCGCTTCATCCAGGCGATCCAGGCCTCGCCCAACGGCGTGCTGATGCTCGATGACGCCGACCAGATCGAGTGGTGCAACGACGTCGCCGAGCAGCATTTCGGCCTGAACGCGCGGCGCGACGTGCGCCAGCGCATTACCCACCTGATCCGCCGGCCGGAGTTCGTCCACTACCTGACCCGGCAACAGTTCGACGACCCGCTGGTGATGCGCGACATGGGCGAGCACAAGCACAGCGCGATCGCGGTGCAGATCCTGCCGTATGGCGACAACCGCAAGCTGGTGATCACCCAGGACATCACCAAGCTGGAAAACACCGAGGCGATGCGGCGCGACTTCGTCGCCAATGTCTCGCACGAACTGAAGACCCCGCTGACCGTGATGACCGGCTTCCTCGAGACCGTGCGCGACCTGCCGGTGTCGGAGGAGGACCGGCGCCGCTACATCGACATGATGCTGGCGCAGTCGGTGCGGATGCAGAGCATCGTCGAAGACCTGCTGGCGCTGGCCAAGCTGGAAAGCGACGCGCAGCCGCCGGGACATGACGTGGTGCCGATGCGCGCCATGGTGGCGCACCTGATGCACGACGCCGAGGCGCTGTCGCAGGGACGGCACCACGTCGCGGCCGAGATCGATCCGACCGTGGGCATGCGTGGCGCGGAAACCGAGCTGATGTCGGCGCTGGGCAACCTGGTATCGAACGCGGTGCGCTACACGCCGGAAGGCGGGCGCATCACCATGCGGCTCGCGTGGGAAGACGGCCACGCGGTGTTCTCGGTGGCCGATACCGGCCTGGGCATCGCGGCCGAACATATTCCCCGGCTGACCGAGCGCTTCTACCGCGTCGACCGCAGCCGTTCGCGCGACACCGGCGGCACCGGCCTTGGGTTGGCCATCGTCAAGCACGTGCTGTCGCGCCACCATGCCGAACTGCGCGTCACCAGCGAGGAGGGCCGGGGCAGCGTGTTCCGCGTGGTGTTCCCGCTCGAGCGCAGCCTGCGTTCCGCTGCCGCCAGCGCGGACAGCCCGGTGCCTGGCGCGGGTCCGACGGTAACGCCGCAGGCACCGGAAAATTCCCGGCGCGCAGCCTGATCCCAAAGAAAAACCCCGCCGCGGCGGGGTTTTTCCTTGCCTGCGAGGGGCGGTTCAGGGCGTGCCGCCGAACATCACCAGCAGATCGTTCTGGCTGACGTGCGGATGCTTGGAGCGCGTCTGCGTGCGCACGTAGTTGCCGTCGGACTGCATGATCCACGCCGAGGCATTGTCGCGCAGGTGGACCTGCAGGCTTTCCTTGATGACGCGCGCCTTCAGCGCCTTGTCCAGCACCGGGAACGCGACTTCCACGCGGCGGAACAGGTTGCGGTCCATCCAGTCGGCGCTGGACAGGTAGAGCACCTCTTCGCCGGCGGCGTGGAAGTAATAGACGCGGTGGTGTTCGAGGAAGCGCCCGATGATCGAGCGCACCGAGATGTTCTCGGACATGCCCGGCACGCCCGGCATCAGCGCGCACACGCCGCGCACGATCAGGTCGATCTTCACGCCGGCGCGCGAGGCCTTGTACAACTCGTCAATGATCGACGGTTCCAGCAGCGCATTCATCTTGGCGATGATGCGTGCCGGCTTGCCTGCGCGCGCGTTGCGGGCCTCGGCGCGGATATGGTCGACCAGATTGCTCTGCATGGTGAACGGCGACTGCCACAGGTGGTTCAGCCGGATCGTGCCGGCGGTGCCGGTCAGCAGCTGGAACACATGGTGCACGTCTTCGCAGATGGCCTCGTCAGCGGTCAGCAGCCCGAAGTCGGTATAGAGGCGGGCCGTGCGCGGGTGGTAGTTGCCGGTGCCCAGGTGGGCATAGCGGCGCAGCTTGACCTGCTTTGCCTTGGGCCCGGTGGGCTCGCGCCGCACGATCAGCAGCATCTTGGCGTGGCACTTGTGCCCGACCACGCCGTAGATCACGTGCGCGCCGGCGGACTCGAGCCGCTCGGCCCAGTTGATGTTGGTTTCCTCGTCGAAGCGCGCCAGCAGCTCCACCACCACCGTCACTTCCTTGCCGTTGCGCGCCGCGGTCATCAGCGCTTCCATCACCAGCGATTCGTTGCCGGTGCGGTAGACCGTCTGCTTGATCGCGACCACGTTGGGATCGGCCGCGGCCAGCTGCAGCAGGTCTAGCACCGAACTGAAGCTCTCGTACGGATGGTGCAGCAGTATGTCCTGCTGGCGCATCACGTCGAACATCGACGCACCGCCGGAAAAGGCCTTGACCGGCGCCGGCACGTACGGCGGAAACTTGAGCGCCGGCCGGTCGACCATGTCGGGGATCTGCATCAGCCGCACCAGGTTCACCGGGCCGGAGACGCGGTACAGGTCCTGTTCGGCCAGCCCCGATTCCAGCAGCAGCCGGCGCGCCAGCGGCGCCGGCGTATCCGACGAGATTTCCAGCCGCACCGTGTCGCCGAAATGGCGCGCGGGCAGCTCGCCCTGCAGCGCTTCGCGCAGGTCGGTGATGTCGTCTTCCGAGACGAACAGGTCCGAGTTGCGCGTGACGCGGAACTGGTAGCAGCCATGCACGGCGATGGCGGGAAACAGCTCGTGCACGAAGCCCTGCATGAACGATGACAGCATGACAAAGCCGTACGGATAGCCCGACAGCTTCTCCGGCATCTTGACCACGCGCGGCAGCGCGCGCGGCGCCTGCACGATGGCGAGATCGGCGTCGCGCCCGAAGGCGTCCTTGCCGGACAGTTCCACCACGAAATTCAGGCTCTTGTTGAGCACGCGCGGGAAGGGGTGGGCCGGGTCCAGCGCGATCGGGGTCAGCACCGGCGCCAGTTCGCGCTGGAAGAACTCGCGCGCCCATTCACGCTGGCCGTCGGTCCAGGTGGTGGTCAGGTGGAAAAAGACCCCTTCTTTTTCAAGTAGTGGAAAAATGGTGTTCTGCAGCATGTCATACTGCGAGGCCACAAGCCGTTGCGTGCGCTCGGTGACCAGCTGGTAGGTCTGCTGGAAGGAAAGACCGTCCGGCGTCAGGCCCGAGGCATTGTCGCGCATCTGTTCCTTCAGGCCCGCCATGCGGATTTCAAAGAACTCGTCCAGGTTGCTGGACACGATGCAGATGAACTTGAGCCGTTCCAGCAGCGGGACTTTCGGGTCCGCGGCTTGCGCCAGCACGCGGGCATTGAATTCCAGGATGCCCAGTTCGCGATTGAGCAGCGTACTGGACGGAGTCGTCGACATGGTCATGACCTTCTTTTGGTAATGTGGCGACTTTTTCATAGAATCGTGTCACTTTCATGACAGTTTGATTTTGTCATGATGCCGACATGACCATGACATATTTTTCCCGGGCGCGAATCGCGGCAGGCCGAGGCACCAGCGTGTCCCTGCCGCGCTTCGCAACGCCAATGCGAACCTGCCCTCCAAGCACACGATGAACAACACTCCACGCCTGCTGGCCGCCGTCGACATGGGCTCGAACAGCTTCCGTCTGATGATCGGGCGGGTGGACGAAACCCCGACGGCCAATGGCCCGGCCAGCCAGATCTTCCAGGTGGACGCGCTGCGCGAGCCGGTGCGGCTGGCGGCCGGGCTTACCCCCGACAAATACCTGGACCAGCCCGCCCGGCGGCGCGGCATCGATGCGCTGCGCCGCTTCGGCGACCGCCTGCGCGAGTTCGCGCCCGGGCAGGTGCGCGCCGTTGCCACCAATACGTTGCGCGTGGCCCGTAACGCTTCCGAATTCCTGATCGAGGCCGAAGGCGCGCTGGGCTTCCCGATCGAAGTGATCGCCGGGCGCGAGGAGGCGCGGCTGATCTACCTGGGCGCCTCGCACGATGCGCCGGCCTGCCAGGGCAACCGACTGGTGGTCGATATCGGTGGTGGCTCGACCGAATTCATCATCGGCAACGGCTACCAGTCCAAGCTGATGGAAAGCCTGTATATCGGCTGCGTCTCGCACAGCCGCCAATTCTTCCCCAGCGGCAATGTCGACGAATACGCGATGAAGCAGGCCGAGCTGGCGGCGCGCCGCGAGATCCAGGTGCTGGTGCGCCAGTACCGTGCCGCGGGCTGGGAGCAGGCGGTGGGCTCGTCCGGCACCGCGCGCGCGCTGGCCGAGCTGATCGAGCTCAACGGCATGAACGACAGCAATGCCGAGCACGGCATCACGCGCGAAGGGCTGGAGCGCCTCAAGCGTGCGCTGATCAAGGCCGAGAACACCAATCGCGTCAAGCTGACCGGGCTCAAGCCGGACCGCATCCCGGTGCTGCCGGGCGGGCTGTCGATCATGCTGGGCGTGTTCGCCGAACTCGATATCGAGCGCATGGACGTGACCGACGGCGCGCTGCGGCTGGGCGTGCTGTACGACCTGCTCGGACGCAGCCACCATGAGGACATGCGCACGGTCACGGTGGACCAGTTCATGCGCCGCTATGGTGTCGACCGCGCGCAGGCCAGCCGCGTGCGGCGCACCGCGCAAACGCTGCTGTCACAGTTTCCGGATCCGGCCAACGAACGGCGCGAGGACAACCTCGCGCTGCTGGGCTGGGCCGCCAGCCTGCATGAGATCGGCATGTCGATCTCGCACAGCGGCTACCACAAGCATTCCGCCTACATCGCCACGCATGCCGACATGCCGGGCTTTTCCAAGACCGACCAGGCGCGGCTGGCGACGTTGCTGCTGGGCCATGCGGGCAAGCTGGGCAAGCTGTCGGGCAGCGGCAAGTTCGTCGACTGGCGCATGCTGTTCAGCCTGCGCCTGGCCTTTGTGCTGTGCCGGCGCCGCTCCGACGTGGCGCTGCCGGACATCCGTGTCACGCAACTGGCCGAAGCGCTGGACGAAGGCTTTACCGTGCGCCTGCCGAAGGCGTGGATCGACGCCAATCCGCTGATCGAATACAGCCTGGCGCAGGAAGCCGACGAATGGCAGCGCATCGGCAAGCGCTACAAGGTGGTCTACGACTGAGAGGGAAGGGGGCGGCCGGCCGCCGATGCGGCGGCCGTTACCGGAAGGGCTTCCGCGCGTGCGCGCCGCTCAGGCGGCGTTGTTCAGGCCCAGGAAGTGGCGGGCGTAGCGCGGATTCATGTCGTTCACGCGCAGCAGCGTGAGGAAGTCCGCCACGTTGAAGTCCGGGTCCCAGGCGGGCTGGCCGCAGATCTTCGCGCCCAGGCGCAGGTAGCCCTTGATCAGCGCGGGCGGCTCGACCGCCAGCTGCTGGTTCAGGTCTTCCACCGGCAGCGGCAGGCGCGGGAAGGCGTGGTACTCGATCGGTGCCAGCGAGCGCTCGGTGAACAGCCGGTGCAGGCTGGCCGCATAGTGGCCGCCGTCGCTCATCGGCACGCTGGCGCAGCCCAGCATCGATTCGATGCCCCAGCGCTGCAGGTACTCGCCCAGCCCGCCCCACAGCGCCATGATGACGCTGCCGGAGCGGTAGTCGCGGTGCACGCACGAGCGGCCCAGTTCCAGCATCTTCGGGCGCAGGTGCGACAGGCGCACCAGGTCGAATTCCGATTCGGCGTACAGGCAGCCCAGGCGCTTGGCCTGGTGCGGCGGCAGCACGCGGTAGGTGCCGACCACGCGCAGCGTGGCCATGTCGCGCACGATCAGGTGGTCGCAGTAGGCATCGAACATGTCGATGTCCAGTTCGGGCACCGAAGACGTCAGGCGCGCGCCCATTTCCTCGGCAAAGACCTTGTAGCGCAGGCGCTGGGCCTCGACTACTTCATCCTGGTGGCGCGCCCACGCCACGCTGAGAACAGGCGACTCATGTGCAGGTGTATCCGATGGGCGATGAAGACGCCTCCGCGCCGTCTGGCCGCCGAGGCCATTGGGCAGGGAGTCGAAGAGCGGCTGGGTAGGCGTCGGCAGATCTCGCATCAGTATGTCCTTTTGGTGACGAAACTGTTGCGATGCAATGTAGTGAGGGCCGGTGACAATGCCGTGACCCGGCGATGACGGTTGCGTGACTTCGGCAGCCGGGCCGGTCCGGGAGGGCTTCCGGGGGCACACCGGTCGGTGCCGCACCCCCGCAGGTCTCAGAGGAATTCGGGGTTGATGACCGCGCGCAGCACCGTCTGGGCTTCGCTTTCGCGGGTACGGCCGGTCAGCCACCAGACGCCGCCCTTGCGCACGCTCCAGTCCATTTCGGTGCCCGCCAGCAGCAGGCTGGCGACGCGGCCGATCCAGGGCTGGTGACCGACCACCACCACGTGCTCGGTGCGCTCCGGCCATTCGACCGCGGCCAGCACGGCGCTGACGTCGGCGCCGGGGGCCAGGGCATCCAGGATTTGTGCGTCGCCGGTCAGCGCCGCCGCCGTTTCGCGGGCGCGCACGGCGGGGCTGCACACGATGCGGGTATCGGCTGGCAGGTGGGCGCGCAGCCATTTGGCCGAGGCCTCGGCCTGCTTGCGGCCGCGGCGAGTCAGCGGCCGCTGCAGATCGGCATGGCGGCTAAGGCTGAGGGCGTCGGGGAGGTCTTCGGCTTCGGCATGGCGCCACAGGATCAGGTTCATGTCGGACGGGGCAATGAGCTTGCTTCGAGTATGGTGAAGCGGCCCGACCGGCGCAAGCGCGGCGCAAACAAAAGCGGGCTGCCGGTCAGGGCAGCCCGCAAGCGTATCCGGGCGCGGTGTCAGCGGCGTGACAGCGCGTCGGCGCAATACAGCGGCGGCGCCGATGGCAATGCGTTGCCATCGGCGCCGTCGGGAAACTCAGGACTTGTGGCGGAAGTTGATGCGCCCCTTGGTCAGGTCGTAGGGCGACATTTCCAGGGTCACGCGGTCGCCGGCCAGGATGCGGATGCGGTGCTTCTGCATCTTGCCCGAAGCGTATGCCCAGATTTCAACGCCGTTTTCCAGCGTGACACGATAGCGGTTGTCAGGCAGGGCTTCCGACACCACGCCGCCAAATTCAATGAGTTCTTCCTTAGCCAATCTGTCTTCCTTTTCGGCAGCCAGCGAAGGCTGCATGGTTACGTTTTCAAAAAATCTGTTCGCTTCCGCCGCAACGTCAACCCACCGCGGCACCTTGCGCCGATACGGCCATTCGCGCCTGAGGCGGTCGAGGGCAGGGCGCGCATGCCGCGGCTGGCGCCTGCATGACCGGATCAACCGGCGGCGTCAGCGGTGTCGCCCTGCGGGCGCGGATTGCTTGGGCGAAAACCTGGTCGCTGACAGCCGGAGAGGCCGTGTGCTTCGCGGAGCAGGCGGGCAGGTGTACCCGGTGGTTCGCCAGTTCGGTGTCGTCGCGGATGGCCCGCGCCGGCGGCTGCTGTTCGCTCGCAGGAGCGCGCTGGTGAGAACGCCCGGTTACAGGGATGCTCGGACACCCCGGGGGCTACTGCGACATTGTATCACGTACGCAGATGCAGCATTGCCGGCGCGTCGGTTGCACCCGTGGCGGGTGCGGCGCTTAGAAGTGGCGATAAAGGCGCAAACTGGCTCGGGGTCCGCTTGGTATTTGAGCCATATGAGCTAGAACTAACGCGTACGGCCGTGCCGGGCCGGATCTCGCAAGGAGACTGCCATGGAACTCCATCTGGAATCGCACCGCTTTGTCCGCTGTCGCCCCGACTGGCGCGCCGCGGTGCTGGCGGGGCTGATTGCGGGCGCGGTCTACATGGTGCTGGAGCTGCTGACCGCGCGCTTTCTGCTGTACCAGGGCGCCTGGGGCACCGTGAAGATGGTTGCCGCCATCATCCTGGGCCGTGAGGCGCTGTCGGCCGATGCCTTCAACTGGACCATCGTGCTGGCCGCGGGCACGGTGCATTTTGCCTTGTCGATCATCCTGGCGGGGGCGCTGGCGCTGATCCTGTCGTCGTTCCGGCTCGACACCAGCCTGGGCCTGGCCTCGGTGGTCGGGATCGTCTTCGGCGTGGTGGTGTACCTGATCAACTTCTATGTGCTGGGGCGCTATATGAACTGGTTCGACGAAGCGCGCGGCTGGGAGAGCCTGTTCGCGCATGCGCTGTTCGGGCTGGTCGCGGCCGATGTGTACTGCAACCTGGAGCGGCGGCGCGGCGAAGCGCAGGCGCAGGCGCAACCCCCCGCCTGAACCGTTTAGCCCATCTGGCGGATATGACGATTAACGCGCTCGCACTACGCTAGAGGCAAACGATCATAGCGGCTGGCGCCTGGCAGGTCCGCGCACAGCCACACCGGAGTGCCCATGCGGGTCGCAATCGTCAGTACCGAAACCACCGGGCTCACGCCAGCCGATGAGCCCGTCAGCATCGGCTTGCTGCTGGTCGAGGTGTCGCCGCGCGCCGGCGGCCTGCTGGGCGAAGTGGCGGAGTACTACGGTTCGCAGGAGCCGACCGTGCCGATCAGCGCGGCGGCCACCGATACCCATGGCCTGACCGCCGACATGCTGCGCGGGCGCCGCTTCGACCTCGGCGCGATCCGCGCCATTGTCGACGAGGCCGAGGTGCTGGTGGCCCACGGCGCCGCTTTCAACGCCAGGATGCTGGAAAAAGTGCTGCCCGGCATCCAGCACAAGCGCTGGCGCTGCTCGGTGCGGCAGGTGCGCTGGTCCCAGTATTTCCACGCCGCCAACCACAAGCTCGATACGCTGTGCGAGCACCTGAACATCTTCCGTCCCCGGCCGCAGGTGGCTTTGGATGATTGCCTGGCGCTGTCCAAGCTGCTGTTCCGGCCGATCGGCGCCACCCAGCAGGCGACGCCGATGGGCTTCCTGCTGGCCGAGGCCGATTTCGCGATGAGCGCCGCACCGCACGCCGGCAGCGCGCCGGCAGCGCCGCCCCTGGCGCCAGCGCCGGAGGCCGCGTCTTCCTGGATGCCGCAAGTCGAAGCCAGCCAGCACGGCCCCGGGCGGGGGCTGGTGATGGCGGCCGTGATACTGCTGCTGTGCGCCGGCGCGGTGATCTGGCCGGACTTGTTCCCGTGGTGACAGGGCGCTTGCAAGCGCCGCATGGCTGTCTTGCGCGGGGGCGCCGGCAAAAGAAAAACGGCCTGGATCTTTCGATCCAGGCCGTTGTTTCCATTACGTATTTCTGGTCGGAGCGATAGGATTCGAACCTACGACCCTCTGATCCCAAATCAGATGCGCTACCAGGCTGCGCTACGCTCCGAAGCCGGCCATTGTAGCCGCGTCCGCGAGCCAAGGTCAATGTGCGTCGATGCCAGCGGGTTCGGGCCGCCCCGGGCGTGCCGCGATGTTCCCCCTTCTGGCGGGGGCGCTTTGTCTTGACTTGGGTTTGCGCGCTGCGATAATCCGCACACCGCTCCAGTCCGACCGGCGTGCTGTTGGGAACGCCCGGTTTTGCGTAGTTCCTTCCGGACTGACCTGATCACCACAACAAGAACGGCGCTCCCCGCCTTGGGCGAGCGGCTCGGTCTGCCTTCGCTCGCCAAAAGGCGTCAAGGGCGGCCTGAAGCAGGAGGTGCGGCATTCGATAACAACGATCCGGCACAGGATCGGCAAAGAAGCAGGGAAGCGCAGTGGCACGCGGAGCGCCGCTGCTTGCCTTGGACGGGAATAAAGATGTTTCAGTCGCACGTGGTTGTGCTCATCGCGGGGCTGTTTGCCTTGCAGATGGCGGTGGTTTGCGTGGTGTTGCGCCGGTCGTCGGGCATGGAGCGCAGCGGCCTGACATCCTGGGCGCTGGGCAGCGTGCTGGCGGCCTTTGCCGCGGCGCTGGCGGCGGTGCAGGCATTGCGGCCGATGTGGCTGGTGCCGGAGTCGACCGACCTGGCGCTGCTCGCCGCGCTTTCGGTGATGGCGGTGGGCGCGCGGCACTTTGCGCAGCGGCCGGGCCGTGCCGCGGGCTTGCTGGGGCTGAACCTTGCCGCCGCGGCAGCGGTGGCCGGGGGCGACCTGGCGCCGCGCTACCTCGCCACGGCCGTGGCGCTGCCCGATCTGGCGCCGGTGCTGAGCGCCTGCCATATCGTGCTGCTGCTGGATCTCGCGCGCAGCGTGGTGCCGTCGGTGCCGGCCACGCGCGGCACCGGCCGGCTGGCGGCGTGGTCGCTGGCGGCGATCACGATCTCCGCCGCGGCCATCAACGCCTGGACCGTGCTGCGGCCGCTGGCGGCGATGGCGCAGGGCGGCGCCTGGCCGCGGCCGATGCCGTGGGATGGCGAGCTGGCCATGTTCAACGTCTTCGCTTTGGTCGGGGTATCGGTCAGCTTTGCGCTGATGGCGCACGACCGGCTGCGCCGCATGCTGGAGCGGCGCGCGCGGCACGACGACCTGACCGATGTGCTGCTGCGCGGCGCCTTCTGGGAGGCACTGGAGGCCGCCTGCCTGCAGGCCGAGCGGCAGCGCAAGCCGATGACGGTCGCGTTTGTCGATCTTGATCACTTCAAGGCCATCAACGATGTCTATGGCCACCTGGCCGGCGACAGCGTGCTGCGGCACTTTGCCGGCCTGTTGCGCAAGACGCTCGGACACGGCGACCTGGCGGGGCGCCTGGGCGGCGAGGAATTCGCCATCGTGATGCCGGATACCGCGCTGGAAACCGGGCGGCTTGCCTGCCTGCGGCTCGCCACGGCGGTGCGCGCCACGCCTTGTCCGTCCGAACCCGATCCCATCGCTTATACCGTCAGCATCGGCGTGGCCGCGCGGCAGCCTGGCGAGGGTGCCGACGCGCTGATGCGCCGCGCCGACCGGGCCCTGTATGACGCCAAGCTGAAGGGGCGCAACTGCGTGTCGCTGCACCCGGTGGGCGGCGATAACGCAGCGCCGGCCGCCGATGCCGCTGAAGGCACTGGCCGCTATGTCACGCGCGGCCAGCCGCGCGTTGCCTCCTGACGCGCACGGCTTGTCACCGCGGCCGGGTGCTGCGGTAGAATGCACGCCTTCGCGTCCTTAGCTCAGTTGGATAGAGCACTCGCCTTCTAAGCGAGCGGTCAGAGGTTCGAATCCTCTAGGACGCGCCAGTCTTGCAAGGGCGGGCCATGGCTTCGCCCGCCGCAACAGTCCTTGTCACTTTCGCCGCTTGCCGGTCGCTGACCCTCCGCTTCCCCCTCGCCAACGCCGTTATCCCTGCGGACGTACACGGCCAATCGCTGTGGCATCCGGCCATCATGGTCCATGTAGCGATAAGCATACCTTTTGAGGTTGTTCCTGCCTCAGCCCTCATCTAGACTGGATTTCATCCGTCCATGCGGCCAGTACTTAACCTGGCCTGGCGAATGCGCGGCGGCGAGGTTTGCCGGTCCTGGGTCTTGAGAATGATCTGCAGGGAGACAAGCGATGATGCCCACGCCAACTTCAGAGAGAGTGCTGTCGCGCGGACTACTCGATGTGCTGATCCGCGCCGGGCTGATCGCGGTGCTTGCGATCTTCTGCTTCCGCATATTCCAGCCCTTTCTCGATCTCATCGTCTGGTCGGTGATCCTCGCGGTAACCATCTATCCCATGCAGGTCAGGCTCCGGCGCCGGCTGGGCAACAAGGACGGACGCGCCGCCACGCTGATCGTGCTGGTCTCCATTGCCATCATCGCGCTGCCGGCATACCTGTTGGGCGCCGCCATGGTCGATTCGGTCGGCAATGCCATGGCCATGGTCAAGAAAGAGGGCATGCATATCCCGCCACCGGCCGAGTCCGTCGCCACCTGGCCGCTGGTGGGCCAGCGCGTGTACGACGTCTGGCTGCAGGCCGCTTCCGACCTGACCGGTGCGATCCAGGCGCACGCGCCGCAGGTCAAGGAAGCCAGCCTGGTCGTGCTGGGCGCCGCCGCGGGCATTGGCAAGGGGCTGCTGATTTTTGTCTTCGCTTTGATTATTGGCGGCATCTTCATGGCATACGGCGAGGCCGGCCACCGCAGCGCGGTGCAGATTGCCGCGCGCGTGTTTGGCCCGGAACGGGGGCAGCGCATCGCCTCGCTGTGCACGGCGACCATACGCGCGGTGGCCCAGGGCGTGGTCGGCATTGCCTTTATCCAGATGCTGCTGATCGGCGTGGCCTTCGTGATCAAGGGGATCCCGGCCGCGGGCTTGCTGGCCATGGCGGTGCTGCTGCTGGGCATTGCTCAGTTGCCGGCCACGCTGATCACCGTGCCGGTGATCATCTATGTATTTGCCAGCGAAGGGGCCAGCGTGGCTACCATCGTCTTCGCCATGTATGTGTTCGTGGCGGGACTGGCCGATAACGTGCTCAAGCCGCTGTTGCTGGGGCGTGGCGTCGACGTGCCGATGCCGGTGGTGCTGGTCGGGGCGCTGGGCGGAATGGTGACCGGCGGCGTGATCGGCCTGTTCATCGGCCCGGTGGTGCTGGCGGTCGGCTATCAGCTGTTCTGGCAATGGGTGGAAGATCCGCCGCATCAGAGCGGGGCAGGCAACCAGCCACAGACCTGAAGCGATACGGCCCCATGCCGCGCTGGCAGCATCCTTTGCGCGCATTGCTGGCCTGCGCCTGCTGCGTTGGCGGCTGCGCGCGCCTGGGGCCTGACTTCCAGCCGCAGGCTGAGCCCTGGACGCAGCAGTGGCGCAGCCCGGCGCTCGAGCAGGCAACCGTGCAGGGGGCGCTGCCCGACATCCGCGAATGGTGGCAGGTCTTCGGCGACCCGGTGCTCGAGCGCCTGATCGCTGAAGCCGATGCCCACAATGCCGGCCTGAAGATCGCTGGCCTGCGCGTGATGGAAGCGCGCGCGCAGCTGGGCATCGCCCAGAGCGGACGCTATCCGCAATTGCAGCAGGCCAGCGCCGATGTCCTGTACACCGACCGCCGGCAGGCCGGCGGCCGCAATCCGCAGAACAATCGCTTCTGGCAATACAGCGCCGGCTTCGACATCGGCTGGGAGCTGGATTTCTGGGGGCGCTTCAGCCGCGCCATCGAATCTGCCGATGCCGCCTACTTCGCCGCCCGCGCCAACCGCGACGATGGCCTGGTATTGCTGCGCGCCCAGGTGGCGGAAACCTACTTTGCGTTGCGCACGGCCGAGGCTCGCCTGCGCATCGCCCGCGACAACGCGGCGCTGCAGCGGCGCAGCCTCGAAATCACCGAACGCTTGTTCAAGAGTGGCGAGACCGACGAGCTCGACCTGCAGCAAGCGAAGACGCAGTATCTGGGCACCCTCGGCACTATCCCGGAATTTGAAAGCCAGATCACGCGCACCCGCAATGCCCTGGCGGTGCTGATAGGCCGCCCGCCGGGGCCATTGCCGGAGTTGCCGGAACTGAGCGGCCAGGAAGGCGTGATTCCGCTGATCGATCGCGCCGTGCTGCAGGACGTGCCGGCCAGCCTGCTGCAGCGCCGTCCGGATATCCGCGCCGCCGAGCTGCAGATCGCCGCGCAATCGGCGCTGGTCGGCGTGGCCGAGGCCGATCTGTATCCGTCGCTGACGCTGCTGGGCAGCATTGTGTGGTCCGCCAGCACGCTGGCAGGCACGCCCAACAGCCTGGCGCTGGTCGGCGGCCCAAGCCTGCGCTGGAACATTTTTGACTACGGGCGCATCCGCAACACCGTGCGCGTGCAGGACGCCCGGCTGCAGCAACTGATCGTCGCCTATCAGGAGGCCGTGCGCCAGGCGGCGCGCGAAGCGGACGATGCGGCGAGTGCGCTGGTCAAGGCGCTGGAGCGCGAGCAGATCCTGCGTGACAGCGCGCTGGCCGCGAGGCGTTCCCTGACGCTGGCCAGCGCGCTTTACCGCGAGGGCTACTCGGACTTCCAGCGCGTGCTCGATGCGCAGCGCGCGCTGGCGACCCAGCAGGACGCCTACGTGGTCAACCGCAGCAATGCGGTCAGCGACCTGATCGCCGTGTACAAGGCGCTCGGCGGCGGCTGGTCGGGCGCGCCGCCGCTGCTTGACCCCGCCACCCGCCGGCAGATGCAGCAACGCACCGACTGGGGAACGCTGCTGGATGAGCCGGCGCCGGCCCCAGCCTCCGTGACAGTCAACGATAACCCACTGAGCGAGCGCCGATGAGCGACACCCCGCAACCTTCCGCCGCATCCCCGGCTGCGCCTGCCGCTGCCCCCGCAGCGCCGGCGCCCGCTGCCGACGCGTCAAGAAAGGGCGTGCGCTGGATCCTGCTGCTGATCGTGATCAGCCTCGCCTGGTACCTGCTGGCCGACCGCCTGACCCCTTACACGCAACAGGCGCGGGTGCAGGCCTTCGTCGTGCCGGTTGCCGCCGAGGTGTCCGGGCGCGTGACCAAGGTGAATGTGCGCAACAATCAGGACGTCGCCGCGGGCACGGTGCTGTTCGAGGTGGATCCCCAGCACTACAAGATTGCCGTGGACCGCGCCCGCGCTGACCTGGAGTCCACGCGCCGGCAGGTCGGCGCCGGCACCGCGGGCATCGAGTCGGCGCAGGCATCGCTGCGCGCGGCCCGCGCCAACGAGGTCAAGGCGCGCCAGGATAGCGAGCGCCTCGAGCGGTTGTACCGCGAAGACGCGGGCACCATTTCCCTGCGGCGCCTGGAGGTGGCGCGGGCCGGCCTCGAGCAGGCCGTCAGCCAGGTCGCCGCTGCCCGGGCCGAGGTGCAGCGGGCGCGCGAGCAGCAGGGCGGCAGCGAGGAGGACAACGCCAAGCTGCGCAGCGCCGCCACGGCCCTGGAAAAAGCCGAGCTCGACCTTGCCAATACGCAGGTGCGGGCGCGCGCCGCCGGGCTGGTCACCGACCTGCGCACCGACGTCGGACAGTTTGCCGCTGCCGGCAATCCGGTCATGACGCTGATCGCCATCCACGATGTGTGGGTCAGCGCCGAAATGACCGAGAACAACCTGGGCCGCGTCGAGCCCGGCACGCCGGTCGCGGTCGTGCTGGATGCCTTGCCGGGCCGGGTCTTCGAAGGCCGCGTGCGCAGTGTCGGCTACGGCGTCAACGTGGGGCCGGGCACGCCGCCGGGCAGCCTGCCGACGGTGCAGAACAGCCGCGACTGGCTGCGTCCGGCGCAACGCTTCCCGGTCATTGTCGAGATTGACCGGAAAGAACTGGCGGCGCTTCGCGGCATTCGCGTGGGCGGGCAGGCCGAGGTAATGGCGTTTCCCACCGAGGGCAATCCGCTCAATCCGCTGGGCCGCCTGTTCCTGTACCTGATGAGTTGGCTGTCCTATGTCTACTGACCGCCGGGCACTGCCGTTGCCCGCCCCCGATCCACGCGCGCGGCGCTCGCTGAGGCTGGCCAGCGGGACCGCGCTGTGCCTGGCGGCCAGCTTTGGCCTGGGCCTGCCGGTGCCCATGGTCACGCCGGTGCTCGGCGTGTTCCTGTTGACGAGCCTGAACCGTCCGATGTCGCCCGGCGCCGGGCTGGGCCTGGCGCTGGTCGTGATGCTGACCACGGGCACCGGCCTGCTGCTGGTCCCGATCCTGCGCTATTACCCCGCCAGTGGCGTGCTGCTGGTCAGCCTGTGCCTGTTCTTCGCCTTTCGCTATGGCCTGCGCGGCGGCAACGGCCTGGTGTCGACCTTCCTGGTGGTAGGACTGACCATGATTTCCGCGGCGGGCACCTTTGACTTCGGGCTGGCGGTGACGGTCATCGAAGCGCTGGTCAAGGGCTTGCTCGTTGCCGTGATGGCGCTCGGGCTTGGCCACT
This sequence comes from Cupriavidus alkaliphilus, assembly GCF_014191175.1. NCBI lineage: Bacteria > Pseudomonadati > Pseudomonadota > Betaproteobacteria > Burkholderiales > Burkholderiaceae > Cupriavidus > Cupriavidus alkaliphilus. The sequence goes on from NZ_JACHWE010000001.1 coordinate 937,600, forward strand.
GGCTGTTTCCCGAGCCGGCAGGCGCGGGGGCACCGCCTGCGCCGGCGGCCCTGCCGGAAGACCAGGCTGCCCGGATCGCGCTGCGCGCGGCGCTGGTGGTCATGCCGGCGTTCCTGCTGGCGCTGAACGATCCGGCGGCGTACCTGCCGATCATCATGAAAGCGGCCACGCTGGGCCGGCAAAGCTGCACCGTCTCGGCACGCGGCGCGGGGCGCGAACTGCTTGGCTCGACCCTGCTTGGCGGTGTGCTGGCGATTCTGTTCTGGGCCGCGCTCAGCCTGTTCGTGCATCTGTGGATGTATTTCCTGTGGATGCTGCTGTTCGGCCTGCTGGTGGCGCGCAAGCTATATGGCCTCAGCCCGTCGCGGTATCCGCCGGGCTTCTGGGTCAATACCCTCGTGACGCTGATTATCCTGCTGGGCCAGTCCGTGCAGGACAGCGCCGCCGGGAAGGACGTCTATACCGCCTTTGCCGTGCGCATGGGCCTGTTTGTCGGCGTCACGCTGTATGCCTGGCTGATGGTCGCATGGCTCGATCAGCCGCGCGGCGCACGGCAGCTCTCCGGCTGAAGCGGGCGATCATGCTGCGCAACCTGGCGGTCGGCCTTCCCGTGATGCTGGTCTGCCTGCTGTTGCAGGCGGTCTTTGTGGCCATCTGCCTGCGCTATTACGTGCGCTTCAAGCACGCGCGGCAGGGGCGCGTATCGCTGGGTCAGGAGATCATGCTGCTGTCGGTGGTGATGGTGATGACCCTGTTCGGCAATTTCGTGCAGATGGCGATCTGGGCCATCCTGTTCATGCTGCTGGGCGAGTTCGCCGATTTCACCACCGCGCTGTATCACTCGGGCGTCAACTTTGCCACGCTGGGCTATGGGGATATCGTCATGTCGCCCACGTGGCGGCTGCTGGGGCCGCTGGAAGCGGCCAACGGCATCCTGATGTTGGGCGTCTCCAGTTCCGTGATGACCGCGGCGGTGCTGGACGTGACCAAGTTCAACGTGGCCAGCCTGGGCGAGGACGCCGAGCCCTAGCGCAAGGATGCCGCGCCCGGCGCGGGCGCGTCGCGGTCCTGGCGGGGTGCCGGCGGCGCCGGCACGATTCGCGTTTTTGCCGCACAATACGGCCTGCGCGCCGCACAGGAGCACGCTGGATCGATCAGAGGCGAGGACCCTACCTCGCCCGTCAGCGGGCGGCATTTCGTTGAACTTCCTGCATCCTGTACATGGCCGCCCCACATGCACAATCCGCCGCGGATCCAGACCGCGGCGCCGACGCTTCCCTGTCTTCCCGCGATCACAACCCGGCCGGCCGGCTGCCCCTGCTGGCGCTTGGCGTCGGCAGTTTCGGCATCGGCACCGGCGAGTTCGTGATCATGGGCCTGCTGCCCGATGCCGCGACCGACCTCGGCATCTCGATCCCGCAAGCCGGCCACCTGATCAGCGCCTATGCGCTCGGCGTGGTCGTCGGTGCGCCGCTGCTGGCGGTGCTGGGCGCACGCTGGCCGCGGCGCAACCTGCTGATCGCACTGATGGCGGTGTTTGCCGCCGGCAATATCGCCAGCGCGCTGGCGCCGTCGTACCTGTCGATGATGGTCGCGCGCCTGCTGACGGGTTTTCCGCACGGCACGTACTTCGGTGTGGCGGCGCTGGTTGCCGCCAGCCTGGTCGCGCGCGCGCGGCGCGCGCAGGCGGTAGGGCTGGTGATGCTGGGCCTGACCACCGCCACGCTGGTCGGCGTGCCCATCGCCGCCGCGGTCGGCACGTGGCTGGGCTGGCGCTCGGCCTTCGTGATCGTCGGTGCGCTCGGCGCGCTGACGGCGCTGCTGGTATGGCGCTGGGTGCCGTTCGTGCCGGCTGACCGGCGTGCCAGCCCGCTGCGCGAGTTGTCGGCGCTCGGGCGCAAGCAGGTCTGGCTGACGCTGGGTATCGGCGCGATCGGGTTTGGCGGCATGTTCTCGGTGTTCAGCTATATCAAGCCGACCATGCTGGAGCTGGCGCATATGCCGGCGGCTGGCATCCCGGTGGTGCTGGCGCTGTTCGGCATCGGCATGGTGGCGGGCAACCTGGCCGGCGCCAGGCTGGCCGACAAGGCGCTGATGCCCACGGTGGGCGGCGTGCTGGTCTGGACCGCGCTGGTGCTGGGCGCCTTTACCTTGACCGCGTCGCATGCCTGGCTGGCGGCGTTCAATGTGCTGCTGGTGGGCACCGCGGTGGCGCTGGGCCCGGCGCTGCAGATCCGGCTGATGGACGTCGCCGGCGACGCCCAGACGCTGGCCGCTGCGCTCAATCATTCGGCCTTCAACCTGGCCAATGCGCTGGGCGCCTGGCTGGGCGGGCTGACCATCGCCGCCGGCTTCGGCTGGGAGTCGACCGGCTGGGTCGGCTTGCTGCTGGCGCTTGGCGGGCTGGTGATCTATGCCGGGTCGATGCTGAGCATGGAGCGGCGCGTCCCCGCCGCGGCGTAGCACGCTGGCGTGCGCGCCTTCGGAATCCCGAAGCAAAAAGGGGTGCCATACCGGCACCCCTTTTTTATTGCGCGTGTTGCCGGCGCCGGATTTACTCCGCGTCGGCCACGCTCGCGCCAACCACGTTGAAGCCGCCGTCGACGTAGGTGATCTCACCGGTCACGCCGCTGGCCAGGTCCGACAGCAGGAAGGCGGCGACGTTGCCGACTTCTTCGATGGTGACATTGCGGCGCAGCGGCGCGGCTTCCTCGAAGTGGCCGAGCAGCTTGCCGAAGCCCTTGATGCCGGAAGCCGCCAGGGTCTTGATCGGACCGGCCGAGATGCCGTTGGCGCGGATGCCGCGCGGGCCGACCGACGAGGCCAGGTAGCGTACGCTGGCTTCCAGCGACGCCTTGGCCAGGCCCATGGTGTTGTAGTTGGGGACAACGCGCTCGGCGCCCAGGTAAGTCAGCGTCAGCAGCGAGGCCTTGTCCGACAGCAGCGGCAGGGCGGCCTTGGCCAGCGCCGGGAAGCTGTACGCGGAAATGTCGTGGGCGATGCGGAAGCCTTCGCGCGACAGGCCGTCGAGGAAATCGCCGGCGATCGCTTCACGCGGCGCGAAGCCGATCGAATGCACCAGGCCGTCGAACTTTTCCCAGCGCTGGCCCAGCGCGGCGAAGGTGGCGGCAATCTGCTCGTCGCTGCCGACGTCGCATTCGAAAACCAGGTCGCTGCCGAATTCCTTGGCAAAGTCGCTGATCCGGTCCTTGAACCGTTCGCCGACGTAGGTGAAGGCCAGTTCGGCGCCTTCGCGCTTGCACGCCGAGGCAATGCCATAGGCGATCGAGCGGTTCGAAAGCAAGCCGGTGATCAGGATCCGCTTACCTGCCAGAAATCCCATAAATTCTCCAAGGTGGTGTATCAGGCACGCTTCGTGCGTCCGCCATGCGGCCGTGCGGGTGCCGGGCTGTCTTGCGGCCCTTTTATTGCGCCGCGCAGAGGGAATGTCCGGATGGCTGGGGCCACCCCGGACGCATGTAAAATTGTCTCATACTTGGCCCGGCCGCAGAACGCCGGGCCCGACAGGTGACAGTGGAGGAATCCAACAGGATGCCTATTCAAGCACGTTGGCCGCTTCAGGCGGCATGGCAGTGCTTCCGGCGGGATGCAGTACTGCGTGGTTGGGCGGCAATGAAGCTGGCGCTGGCGCTGGCGCTGGCGGCGGGGGTCTCGCTCTTTTCTGATCCGGCATGGGCGGCGCATGGCTTTGCGCTGCATGGGGACCTCAAGTACCAGCCGAATTTCTCGCACTTCGAATACGCCAATCCCAACGCACCGGTCGGCGGCACGCTGACGCTCGCCAATCCTGACCGGCGCACCAGTTTCGACAAGTTCAATCCGTTCACGCTGAAGGGCACTTCGGCCCCGGGCCTGAACGCGCTGATGTTCGAGTCGCTGCTGATCAGCAGCGCCGACGAAAGCGCCAGCGCCTACGGCCTGCTGGCCGAGGACGTCACGGTGGCGCCCGACGAGTTGTCGGTCACCTTCACGATCCGCCCGCAGGCGCGCTTTTCCAATGGCGACCCGGTGCTTGCCTCGGACGTCAAGTACTCCTACGACATGCTGATGAGCAAGGCCTCGAGCCCCGGCTATCGCAGCATGTGCACCGACGTGAAGGCGGTGGTCGTGACCGGCGAGCGCACCGTGCGCTTCGATTTCAAGCAGCGCAACCGCGAGCTGCCGCTGATCGTCGGCTCGCTGCCGGTGTTCTCGCGCAAGTGGACCGCCAAGGTTCCGTTCGAGAAGCTGACCTTCGAGCCGCCGGTGACCAGCGGTCCCTACCTGATCGAGCGTTTCGACGCCGGCCGCGGCATCGTCTTCCAGCGCGACCCGAAATACTGGGGCAAGGACCTCGCGGTGCGGCGCGGCACCTTCAACTTCGCGCGCGTGGTCTACCGCCTGTACAAGGACGAGACCGCGCGGCTCGAGGCCTTCAAGGCCGGCGAGTTCGACGCCATCGTCGAATACAAGGCCAAGAACTGGGCCAAGAGCTACCAGGGCACGCGCTTTCGCAACGGCGAACTGCTCAAGACCGAGTTCCCGCATCGCAACGGCGCCGGCATGCAGGGCTATGTCATGAACCTGCGCAAGCCGGTGTTCCAGGACGTGCGCGTACGCCAGGCGCTGATCCTGGCGCTGGATTTCGAATGGCTCAACCGGCAGCTGTTCTACGGCGCCTACAAGCGCCTGGACAGCTGGTTCTCCAACAGCGAACTGTCGGCCAGCGCCACTTTCGACGGCCGTCCCGGTCCCGGCGAACTGCAGCTGCTCGAACCGCTGCGCGCGCAACTGCCGCCGGAGGTGTTCGGCCCCGACGTGGTCCAGCCCAGCACCGCGCCGCCGCGCTCGCTGCGCGACAACCTGCGGCTGGCGCGGCGCCTGCTGGCCCAGGCCGGCTGGACCTATACCGACGGCGCGCTGCGCAACGCCAAGGGCGAGCCGCTGGTATTCGAGTTCCTCGACGACGGCGGCGCCATGAGCCGGGTGATCACCACCTACGTGCGCAACCTCGAGAAGCTCGGCATCCAGGTGCACCAGCGCACCACGGATTTCGCGCTGTACCAGAAACGGCTCGAAGACTTCGACTTCGACATGGTGTCGATCCGCTTCCCCGATTCGCAAAGCCCGGGCAATGAGCTGCGCGACCGCTTCTCCAGCGAGGCCGCCGGCACGCCGGGCTCGGACAACCTGTTCGGGCTGAAGTCGCCGGTGGTCGACAAGCTGGTGGACAACGTGCTGCGCGCCGATACCCGGCAGGAACTGGTCACTGCCGGCCGCGCGCTGGACCGGGTGCTGATGCACGGCTATTACATCGTGCCGAACTGGTACAGCGCGTCGCACCGGGTGGCCTACCGCAAGACGCTGGCGTACCCGGAGCGGCTGCCGTATTTCTACACCGCGGAAGGCTGGATCCTCAGCCACTGGTGGCGCACCGACGTGCAGGCGCAAGCCCGCTGAGGCACTCAGGCGCTGGCAGGTTCAGCGCGGACAAGGAAAGAGACAGCCCCCATGCTTGCCTATCTGCTCAAACGCATTCTGCTGATGATTCCGACGCTGGTCGGGGTCATCACGCTGACCTTTGTCGTGATCCAGTTCGTGCCGGGCGGCCCGGTCGAACAGATGATGATGGAGCTGAAAGGGCGCGGCGGCGCTGGCGAAGCCAGCGGCGGTGGCGCCGAATACCGCGGGCGGCGTGGCGTCGACCCCGACAAGATCAAGGAGATCCAGGCGCTCTACGGCTTCGACAAGCCGCCGCTGGAGCGCTACTTGCTGATGCTCAAGCGCTTTGCCCAGTTCGACCTGGGCCAGAGCTATTTCCAGCACCGCAGCGTGTGGGAGCTGGTCAAGTCCAAGCTGCCGGTCTCGGTCAGCCTCGGCTTGTGGACCTTCTTTCTGACCTACCTGATATCGGTGCCGCTCGGCATCTCCAAGGCGATCCGTGCGGGCAGCCGCTTCGACGTGGTGACCAGCGTCATCGTGCTGGTCGGCTATGCCATCCCTGGCTTCGTGCTCGGCGTGCTGCTGCTGGTGGTGTTCGGCGGCGGTACCTTCGTGCAGTGGTTTCCGCTGCGCGGGCTGACTTCCGACAACTGGGAGCAGCTGTCGCTGATGGGCAAGGTGATGGACTACCTGTGGCACCTGGTGCTGCCGATCACGGCGTCGGTGGTGGGCAGTTTCGCGGTGGTGACCATGCTGACCAAGAACGCCTTCCTCGAGGAAATCCGCAAGCAGTATGTGCTGACCGCGCGCGCCAAGGGCCTGGGCGAGCGCCGCGTGCTGTGGAAGCACGTCTTCCGCAATGCCCTGATCCCGCTGGTGACCGGCTTCCCGGCGGCGTTCATCGGCGCCTTCTTCACCGGCTCGCTGCTGATCGAGACGCTGTTCTCGCTCGACGGGCTGGGCCTGCTTTCGTATGAAGCGGTGCTGCGGCGCGACTATCCGGTGGTGCTCGGCACGCTCTACCTGTTCACGCTGATCGGGCTGGTCACGCGCCTGATCTCCGACGTCTGCTACGTGCTGGTGGACCCGCGCATCCATTTCGAGGGCTTGCACCGATGAAACCGTTCTCGCACGCGGCGCCCAACGGCCTGCCGCATTCGCCTTCGCCGCGCCAGCGCGCCTGGCAGCGCTTTCGCCGCAACCGGCGCGGCTACTGGAGCCTGGTGATCTTCGTCGTCATCTTCGTGCTCAGCCTGGGCGCGGAACTGTTGTCGAGCAACCGGCCGCTGGTGGTGCACTACAAGGGCGAATGGTATTTCCCCATCGTCAAGGTCTATCCCGAAACCACCTTCGACGGCGATTTCGCCACGCCGGCCGATTACCTGGACCCGTATATCCGCGATCGCATCACCACCAACGGCAATTTCGCGGTGTTTCCGCTGAACCGGTATTCGTACGACTCGCTCAACTACTTCGCCAAGGAACCCAACCCGGCGCCACCCTCGGCCGAGAACTGGCTCGGCACCGACGACCGCGGCCGCGACGTGCTGGCGCGGCTGCTGTATGGCTTCCGCGTGTCGGTGCTGTTCGCGCTGGCGCTGACCGTGATCGGGGTGCTGGTCGGCACCCTGACCGGGGCGCTGATGGGCTTCTTCGGCGGGCGCTTCGACCTGTTCTCGCAACGCGCCATCGAGATCTGGAGCTCGATGCCCGAGCTCTACCTGCTGATCATCTTCGCCTCGATCTTCGAGCCCAGCCTGGCGCTGCTGATCATCCTGCTGTCGCTGTTCGGCTGGATGGGCTTGTCCGATTACGTGCGCGCCGAGTTCTACCGCAACCGCTCGCTCGACTACGTCAAGGCCGCGCGCGCGCTGGGATTGTCCAACGTGCAGATCATGTGGCGCCACATCCTGCCCAACAGCCTGACCCCGGTGATCACCTTCCTGCCATTCCGCATGAGCGCGGCCATCCTGGCGCTGACCAGCCTCGACTTCCTCGGCCTGGGCGTGCCGCCCACCACGCCGAGCCTGGGCGAGCTGCTGGCGCAGGGCAAGGCCAACCTCGATGCGTGGTGGATCTCGCTGTCGACCTTCGCGGTGCTGGTGGTGACGCTGCTGCTGCTGACCTTCATGGGCGACGCGCTGCGCGATGCCTTCGATACCCGGCTGGGCCTGGCCGCGCTGCGCGGGCGCGTCGAGCCCAAGGTGCCCGCAGGCGCGCCCACCGGCGCGGCACCGGAGGCCACGCCATGACCGCGGTGTCGCCGATGACCTTGCCGGACGTGGCGCCGGCACCGATGCCCGCGCCGGGATCCACGCTGATGTGTGTCGACAAGCTGTCGGTCACCTTCGGCCATGGCGAGCATGCCACCCGCGCGGTGCGCGACGTTAGCTTCGACCTGCGCGCCGGCGAGCGCTATGCGCTGGTGGGCGAGTCCGGTTCGGGCAAGACCGTGACGGCGCTGGCCATGCTACGGCTGGTGGAAGACGCCTACTACGATGGCGCGATCCGTTTCGAGGGCAAGAACCTGCTGGAGGTCTCCGACCGCGAGATGCGCGCGATCCGCGGCGCCGAGATCGCGATGATTTTCCAGGAGCCGATGACGGCGCTGAACCCGCTGTACACCATCGGCAACCAGATCGTCGAGACCCTGGCACTGCACGAAGGCCTGGACCGCCGCGCCGCGCGCGAGCGCGCCATCGCGCTGCTGGAGCGCACCGGCATCAGCGACGCCGCGCATCGCTTCGACAGCTTCCCGCACCAGCTGTCGGGCGGCCAGCGCCAGCGCGCCATGATCGCGATGGCGCTGGCGTGCCGGCCCAAGCTGCTGCTGGCCGACGAGCCGACCACGGCGCTGGACGTCACCATCCGCGCGCAGATCCTCGACCTGCTGCGCGACCTGCAGGCCGAGTTCGGCATGGCGGTGATGCTGATCACCCACGACCTCAACCTGGTGCGCGCCTTCGCGCAACGGGTCGGCGTGATGGAGAAGGGCGTGCTGGTGGAAACCGGCGAGACCGCCAGCGTGTTCGCCGCGCCCCAGCACCCCTATACCCGCAAGCTGATCGACTGCCGCCCGCGGCGCGAGGTGCTGCCGCTGGTGCCGCTGGCGCCGGTGCTGCTCGAGGCGAACAAGCTCGGTGTCAGCTATGCGCGCAAGCGCCGCGGCCTGGCAGGGTGGTTCGGCAAGGACCAGTTCGCGGCGGTGAAGGATGTCGATTTCCAGCTGCGCGAGGGCGAGACCCTGGGCATCGTCGGCGAGTCCGGCTCGGGCAAGACCACGCTGGCGCATACCGTGCTGGCGCTGCAACGCAAGAGCGCTGGCACCATCCATTTCCTGGGCCGCAGCTTCGACACCGCCACGCGCGACGACCGCCGCAAGCTGCGCGCGCGCATGCAGGTGGTGTTTCAGGACCCGTTCGGGTCGCTGGCGCCGCGCATGACCATCGAGCAGATCGTGGGCGAAGGCCTGGCGCTGCACCAGCCCGGACTGTCGCGCGAGGCCACGCGGCAGCGCGTGATCGAGGCGTTGCGCGAGGTCGGCCTGGACCGAACCGCGCTGGGCCGCTATCCGCATGAATTCTCCGGCGGGCAGCGCCAGCGCATTGCCATCGCCCGCGTGCTGATCCTCAAGCCGCAGATACTGGTGCTGGATGAGCCGACCTCGGCGCTGGACGTGTCTATCCAGCAGCAGGTGCTGGCGCTGCTGTCCCAACTGCAGCACAAGTACAACCTCAGCTATCTGTTTATCAGCCATGACCTGGCGGTGATCCGTGCCATGGCGCACCGGGTCATCGTGATGAAGGCGGGCGAGGTGGTCGAGGCGGGCGAGACCGAAGCGGTGCTGGGGGCACCGCAACATCCCTATACGCGCAAGCTGATGGCGGCGGCGCAGGTCGGTGCGGCGTGATTCGGCAGGGTTTGCTGTTGCAATGCGAGGACAATGCCGACCGCGCCCCCTAGCATCGAGCCATGGGAATAATCCGATAAAGAAGATGCGAAAAACGGTCTATATCGTTGATTCGGAAGCCAAATCCGTCGAATTTGTAACGAACTTTGACATGTGAATGACAACCCTTTACCATCCCGCCAGAACTAGTTTTGGGGGTGGTGCGTCCGGCGCATTGGCGCATGCCGTGCACGCTTGCGGTGCGGCAGCCGAAACCAGGCCCTGGCGCGGAGGTTGCGTAAGGTTTGCCCCCTGAGTTCACACGATGATCGCCCGACGTCACTGAAACGTTCGCGCGACATCCACCCAATACCCAGCTGCCCCGGACCTTGTGCCGGGGCTTGCTTTGGAACGATCAACAGGAGAGCCAATGCAGCGATCGGTGCTTCATTCCCTGGCGCGCGCCGCCGTCGGATTTGCCCTTGCCTGCGGTGCGACTGTGTCGAATGGAGTGCTGGCGGATACGGTATTCAAGGATGCCGACACCCGGATCGAGTCCGCGGCCCAGGCCGTGGATTCGCATCCGGAAGGCAAGCGCGGCTTGCTGTCGTCGGTGGTGAATTCCACCAGCAACGTTGCCAGCAAGGCTGGCGACCTGGTCATGAATGCGCTGGGCCTGATCGGCGTGCGTTACCGCTTCGGCGGCAACACGCCCGAATCCGGCCTGGACTGCAGCGGCTTCGTCCGCTACGTGTTCCATGACACCTTCGGCTTCATGCTGCCGCGCCGCTCCGTCGAAATCAGCCGCGTCGGCACCACCGTGGCGACCAGCGACCTGCGTCCGGGCGACCTGGTGTTCTTCAACACCATGCGCCAGACCTTCTCGCACGTCGGCATCTATATCGGCGACAACAAGTTCGTGCATGCGCCGTCCACCGGCAGCAAGATCCGCGTCGACGACATGCGCGCGGCCTATTGGGTGACCCGCTACAACGGCGCCCGCCGCATCGACGAAGGCAAGGAACGCAGTGCCGAGGGCCTGGGCGACATGGTCGAGACGCTCAAGCGCTACGATCCCAAGGCGGCTCGCGCGTCGATGTACGGCGGCTGACGGCTGGCGACGCGTTAAACAAGAAAGGACTGCTGCGGCAGTCCTTTTTGTTTTCCGATGCAGCGGCGGCGCGGCTACTGCGCCGCGACCTTGCCGGCGGGCGCCAGCCGGGCCTGTTCCAGCCGCTGCCGCAGCGTTGCCATGACCGCCGCGGTCGCCTGTTCGCCCGCCAGCACGGCGCGGTTGCGCGCATTGAAGTCGCTGCCGCCCATGTCGGGCAGCTCGGGCCGGATCACCACGTCGGCGCGCGCCAGCGCCATCTTGTTGATGGACTGGCCCATGATCGCGGTGGTCTGCAGCAGCACGCCGCTCTGGCCGGCGTGCTGCTGCGCCGACGGATCGGCCGAGATATTGACCGCAATGACAAAGTCCGCGCCCATGCTGCGGGCGGAATCCACCGGCACCGGTTCGACCAGGCCGCCGTCGACATAGTCGTGCCCCTGGATCGATACCGGCTGGAACACGCCCGGCACGCTGCTGGAAGCGCGCACGGCCTGGCCCGTGTTGCCGCGGCGGAACAGGATCTTGTCGCCGCTCTTGAGGTCGGTGGCGACGATGCCCAGCGGCAGCTTCATGGATTCGATGGGGCGGTTCTGCACCAGGCGGTTGACGTAGTTCTGCAGCGCCTCGCCCTTGAGCCAGCCGCCGAAGCGGGTGCCGAACGGCAGCGCCCAGTCGGCGATGGCGGCCTCGTCCATGGTCAGGGCAAGCTTGTTCAGCTGGAAGCCATTGAGCCCGCTGGCGTACAGCGCCGCCACCACCGCGCCGGCGCTGGTGCCGGTGACCAGGTCGGCGTGGATGCCCTGGGCCTCGAGCGCCTTGATCACGCCGATATGGGCAAAGCCGCGCGCGGCGCCGCCGCCCAGCGCCAGGCCGATCTTGATGGGCCGCGGCGTGGGCGGGGAGGGCGGCGCGGTCGCGACCGGTGGCGCGGAGCGCGGGCCGAAGGCGCAGCCCGCCAGCAGGGCGGCGGCGGAGATGCCGAGAAAATGACGTCGTTGCATGCAGCGGGGGATCGGTAACAAGGTGGGACCAGCGGCGGCGATGCGATGCGGGTGCTTCTCCATCCACGTTCCGATCGCTTGGCCTGGCTGCCGGCCACAGCTCAGACCGGCGCAAGCATAAATGATTCCGCGCGGGGCCGGTGCGCGCAATGGGTCGGGGGCGGGGCGAGGCTGGGCAATATGCGTTGGTATAATGCAGGGCCCGCACATACACCAGCCTGCGCGCCGCCGCGCGCGGGCTTTCTTGTTTTTCCCCTGATCATGACTCAACGCGTCCGCACCCGCTTTGCGCCGAGCCCGACCGGCTTTATCCATCTCGGCAATATCCGCTCCGCGCTCTATCCCTGGGCCTTTGCCCGCCGCATGCAGGGCGACTTCATCCTGCGCATCGAGGACACCGACGTCGAGCGTTCGTCGCAGGAGGCGGTCGACGTGATCCTCGAAAGCATGGCCTGGCTCGAGCTGGATATCGACGAGGGGCCGTTCTACCAGATGCAGCGCATGGACCGCTATCGCGAGGTGGTGGCGCAGATGGTGGAGGCCGGGCTGGCCTACCGCTGCTACATGAGCACGGCAGAACTGGACGCGCTGCGCGAAGCCCAGCGCGAGCGCGGCGAGAAGCCGCGCTACAACGGCTTCTGGCGGCCGGAGCCGGGCAAGGTCCTGCCCGAGCCGCCGGCCGGCGTGGACCCGGTGATCCGCTTCAGGAACCCCATCGGCGGCAGCGTGGTGTGGGACGACGCGGTCAAGGGCCGCATCGAGATTGCCAATGACGAGCTCGACGACCTGGTGATCGCACGCCCCGACGGCACGCCCACCTACAACTTCTGCGTGGTGGTGGACGATCTCGACATGCAGATCACCCACGTGATCCGCGGCGACGACCACGTCAACAACACGCCGCGCCAGATCAACATCATCCGCGCGCTGGGCGGCACGCCTCCGGTCTACGCGCACCTGCCGACCGTGCTCAACGAGCAGGGCGAGAAAATGAGCAAGCGCCATGGCGCGATGAGCGTGACCGGGTATCGCGACGAGGGCTACCTGCCGGAAGCGGTGCTGAACTACCTGGCGCGGCTGGGTTGGGCGCACGGCGATGCCGAGATCTTCTCGCGCGAACAGTTCGTGGAGTGGTTCGACCTTGAGCACCTGGGCAAGTCGCCGGCCCAGTACAACCCTGAGAAGCTGGCCTGGCTCAACAACCACTACATCAAGGCTGGTGACAACCAGCGCCTGGCCACGCTGACGCAGCCCTTTATCGAGGCGCTGGGCGGCAAGGTGGAGGGGGCCGACCTGATCGGCGTGATCGCGCTGGTGAAGGACCGCGCCAACACGCTGAAGGAAGTCGCGCAGGCCGCGCTGCTGTTCTATCGCGGCGAGCCGCAGGCCGATGCCGCGCTCAAGGCGGAACATCTCACCCCGGAGATCCAGCCGGCGCTGGCGGCACTGTCGGCCCGGCTGGCCGCTTTGCCCGCGTGGACCCGCGAAGAGATCGGCGCCGCCTTCAAGGCCGTGCTGGCCGAGTTCGGGTTGAAGATGCCCAAGCTGGCCATGCCGGTACGGCTGCTGGTGGCAGGGCAGCTGCAGACGCCGAGCATCGACGCGGTACTCGAACTGTTCGGCCGCGACACGGTGCTGCGCCGCCTGGCCGCCGCGGCCTGAGCGCTGCCTGAAAAGACGCAAAAAAAGTCCGCGCCGGGGCTTGCGCTTCGGCCAGGACTTGCGCATAATCTCGTTCTCCTTGCAGCGCGGCAGCTACAAAGCGACCAAGCGGGCCGGCGGATCCGCAAGGATCTTTCGTTTTCTCTGGGCGGATTATTGAAGTGCAGAGCAAGCGAAAAAAGCTGAAACGGGAACTTGCAAAGATTAATGATTGATATATAATCTTGGCTTCGCTTGAAACGGTAGTTAATTCAAGTGAAAACGCAGCAAATTGCAGTAAATGGAAGTACCATGGGGCTATAGCTCAGCTGGGAGAGCGCTTGCATGGCATGCAAGAGGTCAGCGGTTCGATCCCGCTTAGCTCCACCAAGATTCAGGTTCCAGCCACGTAGTACCGGTTGGTGCCAGACGGAACGTGTTGAAAGACAAGTTTCTGTCCCCTTCGTCTAGAGGCCTAGGACATCACCCTTTCACGGTGAGTACAGGGGTTCGAATCCCCTAGGGGACGCCATAACAGCCGGGCGTAATCAGACGTCCAGCATGTCGTCTCGAGCAATAGCTTGAGATGGCAGCCGACTAAGGAGTGGTAGTTCAGTCGGTTAGAATACCGGCCTGTCACGCCGGGGGTCGCGGGTTCGAGTCCCGTCCACTCCGCCAAAACTAAACCCGCATGGTGTATCCACCATGCGGGTTTTTCTTTTGGGTGAGGGATTATGTTGTGAATCGCAGTAAATGCAATAAAATATGTTGCATTCGTTGTCGAAACCGCTATATAATCCTGTCTTCGCTGCAAACGCTGCGCAAGCGGCGGCGGTGGAAGAATCCAGCAGTAACCGTCCAGAACACCGGATACGGGGCTATAGCTCAGCTGGGAGAGCGCTTGCATGGCATGCAAGAGGTCAGCGGTTCGATCCCGCTTAGCTCCACCAGAATCTGGGAAGCGTCTGAAAAGAAGCTTCCCAAGCGCGAAAAAGCCTGCTATGATGGCGGACTTTCCAGCGCAAGACAGAAAACGCGTTGAAGAACAAGTTTCTGTCCCCTTCGTCTAGAGGCCTAGGACATCACCCTTTCACGGTGAGTACAGGGGTTCGAATCCCCTAGGGGACGCCATAACAGCCGGGCGTAATCAGACGTCCAGCATGTCGTCTCAAGCAATAGCTTGAGATGGCAGCCGACTAAGGAGTGGTAGTTCAGTCGGTTAGAATACCGGCCTGTCACGCCGGGGGTCGCGGGTTCGAGTCCCGTCCACTCCGCCAACTTTGAAAAGCCCGCGCAAGCGGGCTTTTTCTTTTGTACGGAGTGGAGCGAGCCGCCTGCGCGGCTCGCGGCGGGACGAGAAGGGCTGCGCCTGCAGGCGCAGTAGCGGCCTGCGACACGTAGGCGAGTCCCGTCCACTCCGCCAACTTTGAAAAGCCCGCGCAAGCGGGCTTTTTCTTTTCTCGTGATCCAAACAAAACAGCTGGCCACCTGCGGGTGGCGACTCGGTGCGGGACTCAGCTTGCCGGATCCTTGCTGACCCGGCTGAAATATCGCACCAGCAGCACGCCTGCCAGCGCCAGGCTGATACTGTTGGCCAGCCAGAAGCCGCTCGCGCCGCGCGTAATAGCAGGCATGCCGTCGATCAGGCCAAAGCCCAGCACGTAACCGCCGCCCAGCCCGATGCCCCACAGTGAGCCGGCGTAGATCACGGTCGGGATCAGCGCAATCTTGTACGCACGAAGGATAAAGGCCGTCATCACCTGCACCGCGTCGAAGGCCTGGTAGAACGCCACGAACAGCACCAGCGGCAGCGCCGCGGCGACTACTGCGGGATCGCTGGCATAGGCGTCCAGCACGGGCTTGCGCAGCAGCCACAGCAGCGCGCCGGTCAGCACCGCCAGCACCACCGCCATGCGGATGCCGCGCCATGCGAGGCGGCTGGCGCCGGCCCGGTCGCGCGCGCCGAGATGCTGCGCCACCAGCGTCGAGGTGGCAATCCCCAGCGACAGCGGCAGCATGTAGGCCACCGCCCCCAGGTTGGCGATGATCTGGTGGCCGGCGAGCGTCACCGTGCCCAGGCGCGTAATGAAGATCGACATCAGCGTGAACGACGTGATCTCGATCAGGTAGGTCAGCCCCATGGGCACGCCGAGGCGCAACAGTGCGCGCAGTGGCGCGGCGGCGGGCCAGCTCCAGGTGTCGAAGATGCGCAGCGGGTGATAGGCGCTGCCATGGCGCAGGATCAGCAGCCCGGCGATGCACCAGGCCCAGCTGATCAGCGTCGAGGCCAGGCCGCAGCCGGGGCCGCCCATCGCCGGCACGCCCAGGCCGCCGTGGATGAACCAGGCATTGAGCGGCACCTTCAGCGCCAGCCCCGCGACCTGCAGCACCGTCACCATGATCGGCCGGGACAGCGCATTGTTCAGCGCCGAGTAGATGCGGAAGGCCAGTGCCGCCGGCAAGCCGAAGGCACCGAAATGCAGGTAGGCGGTGGCCTTCTCGACGAGTTCCGGCGGCGCCTTGGCGAAGGCCAGCAGCGGGCCGGGAAACGCCAGCAGCAGCACGCCGGGCAGCGCCAGCGCCGCGCCCAGCCAGGCGGCCTGCCGCACCTCGGCGCCGATGGCCTCGAGGCGGCCGGCGCCGTAGAGCTGGCCGGCGATGGGCGAGAGCGCCTGCAGCACGCCCATCAGGCTGATATAGATGGTCACGTAGATCGACCCGCCCAGGCCCACGGCGGCGAGGTCGGTGGCGGACGCGCGTCCGGCCATCACGGTATCGATCACGCCGAAGGCGATCACGGCGAGTTGCCCGGCCAGCACAGGGGCGGCCAGGGCGGCAATGCGGCGAAGGTCTTGGAACAGTGTCATTCAGGGCTCGGCAGGGGGGGCTGGAAGTCCAGCCCCGCAGCCGCCTGCGGCCGGAATGGTCAATGGGCGCGTCAGGCGCTGCGGTGTATCGGGGTGGCGGCTAGTGGCGACCCGTGGTGACTGTCACGAGGCCATGCTCAGGGCTGGCGCGGCAGGCGGCGTCGCGGCAGGTCGGGGCGCGGGTGGACCGCGCGGGCGGTATCGACCAGGCGGTACATGCGGAAGCGTTCGTCGCGGTCGGCCGGGCGCCGGCCTTCCCAGATCAGCCGCCACTCGAAGTGCGAGATATTGCCCGGCTCGCCGTAGTCGACCGAATCGTGGCGCAGCAGCACGTCGCAGCCGTCGTTGGGCCCGCCGAAGCGGATATGGCCGAAGTAGGCGAACGATGCCAGCTGCGCATCGCCCATGCGGATCGGCTGCACGCACTGGTAGGCCGGCGGCAGCGCCATCGACGCCGCCTGGGCCACGTCGCGATAGGTCTTGCCGTAATTGATCGACGGCAGCCACAGCGTCATCGCCATCACCCACATCAGCGTGGTGCCGGCGGCGGAAATCACCACCGGGCGCCAGATCTGCTTGGGCGCGCGCGACAGGCGCCAGCGCACGATCAGCACCCATGCCAAGGTCGCCGCGAGCGCAAACACCACCGCTGCGATGGTGAATTCATGCTGGTAGCCCGGCAGCTGCCGGAACACGTTGCGCGCGATGCGCGGCGGCCAGCCGGTGGTCTTGGCGATCCACATGAACCAGACCGTGCCGCCGAAGATGGTGAAGAACAGCAGCGCGAACCAGTCGATGGCGTTGATCACGCCGCGCGCCAGCGTCGGCAGGGCAAAGGCGGCCAGCACGGCCATCGGCGGCAATAGCAGGATGAACTGCACGTCGCCGGCACTGCGCTGCAGGAACAGCAGGACCAGCACCGGCAGCAGCAGCGCCAGCGGCGCCGCGACATGGGGCGCCCGGCGCATGCCGGTCCAGGCGATCCAGGCCCAGCCCGCGATCGGCCAAACCGGCCACGTGTACAGGAACAGGTTGCGCATGTTGAAGCCGAACGTCGCCATATTGGGCGAGCCGTAGCTGCGGCGGTCATAGCGCGACCATTCGCGGATAAAGGTCACGGCCTCGTTGCGGTCGGCCGCGCCGAAATACGCGGCCGCCAGCCACGCCGCCACGATCAGCAGCGCCAGCGGAATCGCGACCACGGCAAGCCGCCGCCATGGCAGCGGCTTGCACACCAGCGCGCACACCGCCGTGCCGAACAGCAGCGCCAGTGCCAGCAGCGGCCCGCTGGCCAGCGTCAGGCCGCCCAGCGCGGCGCCATAGATCAGGCTGCCCTGGGTGGGCTTGTCGAGGCTGCGCACCATGCCGTACAACGCCAGCGCGATGAACGCAACCTGGCCAACCTGCGGCGTGGTCTCGTGCCCGCGCATGGCCAGGCCCACGCAGGCGAGGAAGATCAGCAGCGCGCCGTCGGCCAGCGTGCGGCCGTAGTCGCGCGCATTGGGCTGGCCGCCGAAGGCATAGGCAAAGGGCTGGACCTCGTCGCGCCGGCCCAGCAGGTAGGTGGTGTACCAGATGCAGGCACAGGTCGCGAAGAAGAACAGCGCCGTCGCCAGCCGCGCCGCGTCGGTCGCGCCCAGCCAGCCGCCGAAGCCGCGGATCATCAGCGCGCCAATCCAGAACACCAGCGGGCCGTCCTCGCTGTACGGGCGGCCGACGATATTCGGCATCAGCCAGTCGTGCGTGCTGCCGGTGGCGAGTTGCCACATCACGCCGAAGCCGGCGGCGTCCTCGTTCTTCCACGGGTCGCGCCCGAACAGGCCGACCAGGCCGTAGATGATGCAGATGGCCAGCAGCAGCGCGCGCGGCAGGGCGCCGGTGGCGGCTGCGGTCAACTGGACGGGTGAGGTGTTGGCTTGACGCATCGATGCTCAGGTCGGGCCGTGGCGCCATGGCGCGAAGGCCACAGTATCGCGCATGCGGCGGCCGCGTGGCCGTGGCATGGCGTGGAAGCCTCACGGAATGTGGGGGTAAATCCGAATGGCGGGCAGTGCCGGCAGGGCTTGCCTGGGCGGCGCTCCGGCACAAATGCAAAGAGGCAGCCGATGCTGCCTCTTTGCTGGTTCGCGCACGCCCGGAACTGTCCTCGGCATGCGCGACGCGGGGTCGCTGAAAGCGATTACTTCGCAGCCTTGCCCAGCTTGTTGCCGAACTTCTGGCGGAACTTTTCCACGCGGCCGGCGGTGTCCATGATCTTCTGGGTGCCGGTGTAGAACGGGTGCGATTCCGACGAGACTTCGATCTTGGCCAGCGGATATTCCTTGCCGTCCTTCACGATCGTGTCCTTGGTCTGGATGGTCGAGCGGGTGATGAAGCTGAAGTCGCTGGACATGTCCTGGAACACGACTTCGCGGTAATTCGGGTGAATGCCTTCTTTCATGATGAGTCCTTTCTGGTTGGGTAGCCAGTCCGTTGCAATCCGCAGTTTCTCCGCCAGGGAGAAGGCATGGCGCGGCGACGAACGAACCACTTGCCGATTACGGGCAAACCGGGATTATGGCAGAAAAACAAATACTTGGGGAAGCGCGTAGGGGCACCGGCCCAACAAAGTGTTGTGCCGGATAAGGGGCCTTTGTTTCACATCGCGGCGGGATCCTGTCGATAGAACGCCGCCAATGACTGGTAAACCAATGGCCAATGCCGCGCCAGTCCGGCAGGCTCGACAAAAAATGCCTCTGACGTCACTGCAAAGAATTCGCTGGGCGCCTCGCTGCCGTACGGGTCGATGATGCGCAGCGCCGCGGGCAAGCGCTCCGGGTGCTCCCAGTCGGCCTCGTCGCGCGCGTCCCAGGCTGCGGCGAAGCGATCGTACTCGTTCAGGAAGGTCTCGGCCCAGGCCTCGGCGTCGACCTCGGGGTGCAGCGCGCGCGAGAACGCCGGCACGCCGTCGGGCTCGCCGTCGAGCATGTCGAGCTTGTGGGCGAATTCGTGGATCACCACGTTGTAGGTGTCCGCCGGCAGTTCATGGTCGCTGTCGATACCGGCGCCGGGGCTGTGCACATCAGGCCAGGACAGGATCACCGGCCCGTGCTCCCACGCTTCGCCGCTGGCTTCCTCGACCACGCCGTGGACCAGGCCGATCTCGTCCTGCACGGTCCGCCGGATGATGAATTCGCCCGGGTAGAGCACGATGCCATGCCAGCCGCGGTACCACGGCAGCCCCAGTTTCAGGATCGGCACGCAGGCCTGCACCGCGACGCTGACCACCATCTCGTCGTCCAGCGGCAGGTCGTGCGCGGTGCAGTATTCCTTCTCGGCGATGAACAGCGTGGCCAGCTCGCGCAGCGCCGCCAGGTCGGCGCTGCCGTAGCGCTGCACGAACGGCAGCGTGGCCACGGTGCGCGACCAGAGCGCGTCGGGGATGGCGTAATGCTCGAGCTTGCGGGCGCGCGAGCGAGAGCGCAGGAATGTGGTCAGTTTGCCGAGCATGACATCGTCGAAAAACAAAAAAGGCGTGCCGCGGCACGCCTTCCTGTCTGCGTTGCGGCACGGCCGCAGCGAGGCTTAGCCGCCTCGGCGCATCATATCGAAAAACTCTGCGTTGTTCTTCGTGGCCTTCATCTTGTCCATGATGAATTCCATCGCCTGCACTTCGTCCATGTCGGAGATGAACTTGCGCAGCACCCAGATCTTCTGCAGGATGTCCGGCTTGATCAGCAGCTCTTCGCGGCGCGTGCCCGACTTGTTCAGGTTAATCGACGGATAGACGCGCTTTTCGGCCAGGCGGCGTTCCAGGTGCACTTCCATGTTGCCGGTGCCCTTGAACTCTTCGTAGATCACGTCGTCCATGCGGCTGCCGGTCTCGATCAGCGCGGTGGCGATGATGGTCAGCGAACCGCCTTCCTCCAGGTTGCGCGCGGCACCGAAGAAGCGCTTCGGGCGCTGCAGCGCGTTGGCGTCGACACCGCCGGTCAGCACCTTGCCCGAGGCCGGCACCACCGTGTTGTAGGCGCGCGCCAGGCGGGTGATGGAGTCCAGCAGGATCACCACGTCGCGCTTCAGCTCGACCAGGCGCTTGGCTTTCTCGATCACCATTTCGGCCACCTGCACGTGGCGGATGGCGGGTTCGTCGAAGGTGGATGCCACCACCTCGCCGCGCACCGAGCGCTGCATCTCGGTCACTTCTTCCGGACGCTCGTCGATCAGCAGCACGAACAGGTCGGCTTCGGGATGATTGTTGGCGATCGCGTGTGCAATGTGTTGCAGCATCACGGTCTTGCCCGACTTGGGCGACGCCACCAGCAGCGCGCGCTGGCCGCGGCCGATCGGCGCGATCATGTCGATGATGCGGCCGGTGATGTTTTCTTCCGCCTTGATGTCGCGTTCGAGCGTGAGCGGCCGGTTCGGATGCAGCGGCGTCAGGTTCTCGAACATGATGCGGTTCTTGACCGCTTCGGGCGCCTGCCCGTTGACCTTGTCCACCTTTACCAGCGCGAAATAGCGTTCGCCGTCCTTGGGCGTGCGCACCTCGCCCTCGATCGAATCGCCGGTGTGCAGGTTGAAGCGGCGGATCTGCGACGGGCTGATGTAGATGTCGTCGGTGCTCGCCAGGTAGGAGGTCTCGGGCGAGCGCAGGAAACCGAAGCCGTCAGGCAGAACTTCCAGGGTGCCGTCTCCGTAGATGGTTTCGCCCATCTTGGCGCGCTTCTTCAGGATCGCAAACATCAGTTCTTGTTTGCGCATCCGCTGTGCGTTGTCGATCTCGAGCGTAGCCGCCATTTCGAGAAGCGCAGACACGTGAAGCGATTTGAGTTCTGTCAGGTGCATAGACGAGGGGTACAGATGGGCCCGGACGGGCGAGACGTAAAGGAAGGGGGGAAAATGAGCGAACGCTCGGGGAGTTGTTGGTGGCATCTTAGCACAATCCGACCGGCGCGCCAGGGTGTGGCGCACGCACGTCGGATCGTGACGAAACCGGGACCGCGGGTCGGGTCCCGGCGCGCAGCTTACAGGTTGCCGTCGAGGAAGGCAGTCAGTTGCGACTTGGACAGCGCGCCGACCTTCTGGGCCGCGACCGCGCCGTTCTTGAACAGGATCAGCGTCGGGATGCCGCGGATGCCGAACTTGGCCGGCACCTGCTGGTTTTCATCGACATTGATCTTGGCGACCTGCAGCTTGTCACCGTAGTCCTTGGCGACTTCGTCCAGAATCGGCGCGATCATCTTGCAGGGGCCGCACCATTCCGCCCAGAAATCGAGCAGGACGGGCTTGTCGGACTGGAGGACGTCAGCGTCGAACGAGGCGTCGCTCACATACTTGATTTGTTCGCTCATGGCGGAAAACCTCTGGTTTCGCTCTGTTTATGTTGAAGGCTGGACGGCCGAACCGTTACCTTACACGAGATTGCGCGGACCCGTCGGGCCGCCTCTCTTTACGCCTGAAGCAGGCGGTGGAGGCCGCTACCGCGCCCGGTGCTGCCGATATGTTACCAGTTTGCCGATTTTCAAGACCGGCCGCCGGCACATCCGGCAAAGCTGCGGCAACCAGGCATATGGGCCCGCAGACAATGCCGTCATTCTGGTGCAAAGGTTTAATTCGTTGAAATGCTTATTTTCAATGGCGGCGAGAGATTTGCCCAATCGCCGCGCCCCCGCCGGTGGTTGGGTGTCATGCAACGCACTTCGCCGCGCCGGGGTGCCGGATGCGTGCGGCGTGCGCGTAGAATAGAAGCGGTCCGCACGACGCCCGCCGGGCGATTCGCGGCGCACCATCCATGCACCCGCGCCCCTGACTAGGTCATCGACATGAACACCGATCCCCGCAAGCCTTCGCAGTCCGAGCCCGGCCAGGCGCCGGACGTCGACCACCTGAGCGATGCGCTGGACCATCTCAGCAGCGCCGTGGAGACCAACAGCATCGCCACCGGCGCCGCGCGCGGGCTGGTCTACAGCATCATCGAAACGCTCGGCACGCTGGTGGGCGACCCCGACCTGCCCGAGCATGCGCGCTCGGGCTACGAAGGCCTGCTCGAAACCGCGCGCGAAATTCGCGCCCGCCTGGAAGGCGGATCCGACTGAAGCGGCACGGCCTGTCCCGCCTGTCCCTGTACCGCGGTGCCTTCGCCGCCGGACGTGCCGGCTGGCGGCGCCGCGTCATTGTTGCCATTCGTTGCTTCCTGATTCGTTCCAACCCGACGCCGTTCCCGCATCCTTGCGGCCAACGCCCCAATGACGGTCCATGACGTCGCTAAGCTTTCGCCCCGGTCCTGATTTTCTCGAGCAGGCAGCCACCGCTGCCTGGTATTTCCTCGACCGCTGCGGCGCGTCCGAGGCGGCTGCGCACGTGGTGGTGCCGACCGCCGCGCAGATTCCGGGCGTGCGCCAGGCGCTGGACGCCGCGGCGCGTGCGGCCGGGCGGCCGCGGCTGTTGCCGCGCGTGCTGACCCTGGGCCACTGGCTGCTCGACCTGCCGCCCGAGGGCACGCCGGCGCGCAGCCCGGCCGCGCGCCTGCTCGCCGTGCAGCAGGCGGTGCGCGGGCAGGACTGGCTGCGCCGTGCCTTCGGCGCGCAGAACGAAACCGCGGCCTGGGGTCTGTCGCAGACGCTGCTGGCGATCTGCGACGAGCTCAGCGCGCGCTGGCTCGAGGACGCCGCCATCCGCGACGACGACGAGATCGACGGCGACGATCGCGCGGGCCTGCTGCAGGGCGCGCTGGCGCGGACCTATGCGCATCTGTCGGAGCGTTTCCTGGGCGAGGAGGCACGCATCGTGCTGGCGTTCTGGCAAGCGCTGTCCGGGCCCGACGACCCCCTGCCGGCGAAGCGCCGCGCGCTGCGCGAACTGTCGCAGCAGCTGCGCGGTCCGGTGGTCTGGATTGCGCCGACACCGCCCACGCCGCTCGAAGCCGCGTTCCTGCGCGATGCCGCCGAGCTGGTGCCGGTGCTGCAGGTGGGCTATGACTGGAGCGGGCAGGACGAGGGCGATGCCGGCTGGTACCAAGCGCTGCTGGCGTTGTGGCCGGAAGCCCGGATCGCCGGCGACGATGTGGACGCGCTCCCCGCGGCGCCGCCTGCGATGCCCGCGCTGCCGCCGCAGCGCCCGTCGGTGCGCGTGGTCGGCTGTGCCCGCTTCGAGGACGAGGCCGCGGCCGCGGCCGCGCAGCTGGTGCAGTGGCTCAATGCGGGTCGACGCCAGGTGGCGCTGGTCGCGCACGACCGGGTGGTGGCACGCCGTGCGCGCGCGCTGCTGGCGCGCGCCGGCGCGCCGGTGCGCGACGAGACCGGCTGGAAGCTCTCCACCACGCGCGCCGCCGCCGCGCTGATGCGCTGGTTCGACCTGCTGGTGCGCGATGGCGATACCGCGGCGCTGCTGGACCTGCTCAAGAGCCCGTTCTGCCTGCCGGATGTGGCCGCGCGCGGCGCGGCCATCGCGCTGCTCGAGCGCCAGGTGCGGCGCGAGGGCATCACCGGCGGCTGGGCGCGGCTGCGCCAGATGTTCGCGCACGCACCGGCCAACACGCAGCAAGCCGCCGAAGACGACGAGGATGCCGATCAGGCGCCGCGCCGCGCGGCCCATGCCCTGATCGCCGTGCTTGCCGACGAGGCCGCGCGCTGGCCACGCGGTTTCGCCCAGCATCCGCTGGCGACGTGGCTGGAGCGGCTCGACGGCATGCTCGATGGCCTGGGCATGCGCGCCGCGCTGGCCGCCGACGATGCCGGCAGCCAGCTGCTCGACGCACTGGCGCGGCTGCAGGAGCTGCCGCGCGACGAGACCGGCGGCCATGCCACGCTGTCGCAGGGCGAGTTCCGCGCGATGCTGTCGGCGCTGCTGGAATCGGTCGCCTACAAGGAGCCCTCGGCGAGCGGGGCCGCGCGCATCACCATCCTGCCGCTGAACGGCGCGCGCATGCGGCGCTTCGAGGGCGTGGTGATCGTCGGCTGCGACGACGCGCAGCTGCCGTCCAGCGCCGCCGAGCTGATGTTCTTCTCCAACCAGATGCGGCGCGAGCTGGACCTGGAAGACCGCGAGGCGCGCTTTGCGCAGCAGGCGCGCGACCTGGCCGAGGTGCTGCTGAACAACGACGACGTGGTGCTGACCTGGCAGCGCTACGGCAGCCGCGGCGAGCCGCACCACGTGTCGGGCTGGATCGAGCGGCTGGCGGCGTGCTGCGCGCGCGCCGGGGTCAGCATCGAAGGCGCTGCCGCGCCGCAGGCGCACGAGACCTTCGCCGATGTGCGCGGCATGCCGGCCCCCGCGGCCGAGCCCGCGCTGGTGCCGGTGCGCTGGAGCGCGCAGACGTACAACACGCTGCGCCGCTGTCCCTACCAGTTCTTCGCCGGCCGCATGCTGGGCCTGGCCGGGCTGGAAGCGGTCAGCGACGAGCTGGAGAAGCGCGAGATCGGCGAGACCCTGCACCGCGTGCTGCTGACCTACCACAAGGACCTGCAGGCGCGGCGCGAGCGCGGCGAGACGCTGACCGAAGGCCAGCGCCTGGCGCGCCTGGGCGAGATCTCCGACGAGGTCTTCGGCGCGCTCATGGCCGAAGACGGCAATGCCATTGCCTACTACCGGCGCTGGCGCGAGGTATTGCCGTCGTATGTCGCGTGGCAGTCCGCGCGCGAGGCCGAGGGCTGGTTCTGGCGCGGCGGCGAGCTTGACGCCGGCATCGACCTGCCGATGCCGGACGGCCAGCCGCTGCGCCTGACCGGGCGCATCGACCGGCTCGACCAGGGTCCGGGCGGCGCGCACGCCGTGCTCGACTACAAGACCCAGAGCGCCACGCGCCTGAAGCGCAAGCTGGCCGAGGTCGAGGAAGACTGCCAGCTGCCGTTCTACGGCCTGCTGCGCTCCGATGCCGCGGCCGGCAGCTGGGTTTCGCTCGAGGGTGCGCGCGAGGGTGCGCCGGCGGCGCAGCGCGAGGTCGGCCTGCCGGATTTCGAGGCCGCGGTCACCTGGCTGGAACGCCAGATGCGCGACGACGTGATGCGCCTGCGCCAGGGTGCCAGGCTGCCGGCCTTCGGCGACGCCTCGGCCTGCGTCTATTGCACTGCCCGCGGCCTGTGCCGCAAGGGTTTCTGGGACTCCACCGCCGTGCCGGCGCTGACATCATGACGCCTCACGACCTGCACGAGGTCCAGCCTTACCAGCGCGATGGCGCGCCGGTTTCCGAAGCCGAATTCACGCGCGCGGCCTGCGATCCGGCGCGTTCGGTGGTGGTCGAAGCCTGCGCCGGCAGCGGCAAGACCTGGCTGCTGGTGGCGCGGCTGGTGCGCCTGCTGCTGGCCGGCGCGGCGCCGCACGAGATCCTGGCGATCACCTTCACGCGCAAGGCCGCCGAAGAAATGCGCGACCGCCTGCTCGAGGTGCTGGCACAGCTGTCGCGCGACAGCGACGACGACGTGATCGCCGCGCTGGTGCAGCGCGGCCTGTCGGCCGATGCCGCGCGCGAGGCGCTGCCGCGCGCGCGCCGGCTGCATGCGCAGGTGCTGGCCGCGCCGGGGCGCATGGCGATCGACACCTTCCACGGCTGGTTCGGCACGTTGCTGCGCGGCGCGCCGCTGGCGTCGGGGATTGTGCCGGGCGCGGCGCTGCGCGAGGATGCGCTGCGCATGAAGCGCGAGGCCTGGGCGCCGGTATGGCGCGCGCTGGCCACGCCGCCCTACGCCGAGCTGCGCGCCGCGTGGGAAACGCTGGTCGATACCGTCGGCGACTTCCAGGCGCGCGCGCTGCTCGACGCGATGTTCCACGCCCGCAGCGAATGGTGGGCGATGCAGGAGGGCGGCGACCCGCTGCAGGCGCTGTCCGACTGCCTGGGCGAGGACGCGCAGGGCGACGTGCTGCTGCAGGCGCTGGCCGACGAAGGCTGGCGCGATGCCTGCGAAGCGCTCGCGGCGCGCTTGAGCGCGGCGGGCAAGAGCGAGCAGGCCCACGCCGGCCGCATCACCGAGGCGCTGACGGCGATCGCCGCCTGGCGCGAGGCAGGCGCCGCGCCGGGCAAGCCCGCCGAACGCGTGTTCGCGCAGCTGCGCGCGGCGTTCTTCACCACTACCGGCGGGCCGCGCTCGCTGCGGCGCACCGCGGCATTGGCCAAGGCCGCGGGCGGCGAAGGCATGGTCGATGCGCTGCTGGACGAGCATGCCGCGATCTGCGCGATGCTCGACGACATCAGCGCGCGCTGCTGCGAAGCCGCGGTGCTGGCGATCAACCGGGCCCTGTTCCGCATCGGCGATGCGCTGCTGACGCGCTACCAGCAGCACAAGGACGAGCAGCGCGCGATGGACTTCGCCGACCTCGAATGGCAGGCCGCGCGGCTGATGTCGGACGAGGAGACCGCCACCTACCTGCAGGTGCGGCTCGATGCGCGCTACCGCCACCTGCTGCTCGACGAGTTCCAGGACACCAACCCGCTGCAATGGCGCATCCTGCAGGGCTGGCTGGCCGGTTATGCGGGCCTGGGCGAACGCCCGACGGTATTCCTGGTGGGCGATCCCAAGCAATCGATCTACCGGTTCCGCCGCGCCGACGCCAGGCTCTTCGGCGCCGCCGGCGAGATGCTGCGCGACGCGTTTGGCGCGACCGTGCTGCGCACCAACCGGACCCGGCGCAACCGCGCCGAAGTGCTGGACTGGGTCAACGCCGTGTTCGACAGCGCGCGCGCCGAGGGCCGCTATCCGCTGTACTCGACCCAGACCACGGCGCTGGGCGGCTGCGGCGGGCCGGTGTGGCTGTTGCCGCTGGTGGAGCCCGATGACGCCAGTGAAAGCGCGGCGGAGGATGCGGACGACGAACCGGCGCAAGCCGCCTCCGGGCATCGCGACACGCTGCTGCAGCCGCGCCGGCAGGCCGGCGATTCGCTGCGGCTGGAAGAAGGGCGGCGCGTGGCGGCGTGGCTGCGGCTGGTGCGCGACAGCGTGCCGGTGCATGAAGGCAACACCCAGCGGCCCGCGCGCTGGAGCGACATGCACCTGCTGGTGCGCCGCAAGACCCATCTGGCCGACTATGAGCGCGCCCTGCGCGAGGCCGGCATTCCATGCCTGAGCCCGCGTCGCGGCGGCCTGCTGGCCACGCTCGAGGCGCTCGACCTGTCGGCGCTGCTGGCGTTCCTGATGACGCCCGAGTCGGACCTGGACCTGGCGCACGTATTGAAGAGCCCGCTGGTGGGCGCGACTGACGACGACTTGCTGGCACTCGCGCAGATGGAGGGCGAGGGCGGGTGGTGGGCGCGCCTCGAGGCCGGTGGCCTGCCGGCGCACGTCTCCGACGCGCTGCGCGAAGGCGTGCCGCGGCTGCGGCAGTGGCTGCGCATCGCGCCGCAGCAGCCGGTGCATGACCTGATCGACCAGATCTTCCATGGCGGCGAGGTGCGGCGCCGCTACGCCGAGGCCGCGCCGCCGGATATCCGCGAGCAGGTGCTGGCCAACCTCGACGCCTTCCTGAAGCTGTCGCTCGACCTCGACGGCGGGCGCTATCCGAGCCTGCCGAAGTTTATCGACGAGCTGCAGGAAATCCGCCGTGGCGACGAAGGCGAAAGCCCGGACGAGGGCGGCATGGGCGAGCGCGCCGAAGACCTCGAGCCGGCCGAGGACGATCCGGCCTACGCCGGCCTCGACGCGGTCCATATCCTGACCGTGCATGCCGCCAAGGGACTGGAAGCGCCGTTCGTGGTGCTGCTCGATGCCAACCACAGCGAGCCGGCCGCGGACCGCGGCGGCATTCTGGTCGACTGGCCGCCGTCGTCGCCGGTGCCGCGCCATTTCTCCGCGTACGGCAAGCGCAGCGAGCGCGGGCTGGCGCGCGCGCCGCTGTTCGAAGCCGAGGCGGCGCTGGGCGAGCGCGAGAACTGGAACCTGCTGTACGTCGCCATGACGCGCGCGCAGCAGGGCCTGCTGGTCAGCGGCGTCAAGGGCCGCGCCAGCCGCGCCAGTGCGGGTGACGGCAATGCCGAGATCGCCGGCAGCTGGTATGTGCGACTGCAGGCCGCGGGTGTCGGCGAAATGGTGCCGGCCTATCCGGACGCCCAGGGCGATGCGGCCGATGCGCAAGCACTGCTTCCGGCGCGACTCAGCGAGCCTGTGCGCTTCACCGATTTCCGGCTGCGCTACCGCGATGCCGTCGATGATCCGCGGCAGGCCGCCTTTGCTGACGATGACGCGGAAGCCACGGACGAACCGGAGGGCATCGTCTTCAACGCCGCCGCGGCCCGCCATGGCGAACTGGTGCACGCGCTGCTGGAACGCCTGACGCGCTATCCCGAAGCCTTTGCCGGCGTGCCCGCGCTCGATACGGTACTGCGGTGGTTCCCGCTGACCGGCGCGCACACCGCGCCGGCACGGTCGGCCTGGCGGCAACAGGTGGAGGAGGCCATCGCCGCAGTGGCGGCGATGCTGCGGGCGCCGGCGCTGGCGCCGCTGCTGGCCGCGGACGAGGCGCGCAGCGCGCGCAACGAGGTCGAACTGTATGACGCGCGCGGCCGGCTGCTGCGTATCGACCGGCTGGTGGAATTCGACGACCGCGTCGTCGTGATCGACTACAAGCTGCGCCTGCTGCCGCAGGAGCACGCCGCCTATCGTGCGCAGCTGGGCCGCTACACGGCGGCGATCGCGCCGATGTTCCCGGGCAAGCGCATCGAGGCGGGCGTGGCCACCGCCGAAGGCGAATGGATTCCCGCCGAGCGCCTGGCGCCTCAGGTTCCGCAACAAGGGTCGCTGTTCTGAACGCCGGCGCGGCGCGCCGGCAAGGGCAGCGGAATCGGCGCAAAATGGGGCGCATGGCGCGCGCGATGGTGGCCTGGCTGTACTAAAGTGACAGGGGCTGCCCTGCGAGCCGCTGGCGCGCGCGATAGACAGGCTGGAGTAGACAGGCTGGAGGGACGGGGGACTACGGGAAGGGGTACTACGGAAGGGAAGTGTGAGGTGGACGAGCCTGACCCTCGGCACTGGCGGAAAACGGCTGTGGCTGCTTCGTTCCCGACCTGACCAGGTTGACCGCGCCACCATGCGAGGAGGCCCGTCCGAGCGGCATTGTACCCCAGAGCGCGGGCGCGCGCAGGATTTGCATCGAATGCCCTTGGCGGGCACGGGTCATTGCCCGCGCCATGGCGCCGGGTTGATCTGGCGCAGGCAATGCGTGCCGCGCTGGCCCGACCATTCACCAACCCGCACACGTGGTGAGCCAATACATGAACGCAAACGACCAGATCATTCGCGGCGCGCTGGCGCCGCAGGAAATCTCCACCGAAGTCCTGCTCGAGAAATACGCCAAGGGCGAAGAGCGCAGCATCGCCGATGTCAGGCAGCGCGTGGCGCGCGCGCTGGCGCAGGCCGAGCCCGAGGACCAGCGCGAAGCCTGGAGCGCGCGCTTCCTGTGGGCGCAGGAGAACGGCTTCGTGCCGGCCGGGCGCATCAATTCGGCGGCGGGCACGGGTATCCAGGCCACGCTGATCAACTGCTTCGTGCAGCCGGTGGGCGATTCGGTGTCGGAGCCGCGCGACGACCGCCCCAGCATCTACACCGCGGTGGCGCAGGCCGCCGAAACCATGCGCCGCGGCGGCGGCGTGGGCTATGACTTCTCCGCGATCCGCCCGGCTGGCGCGCTGGTACGCGCCACGCATTCGCGCGCCTCGGGACCGGTGTCGTTCATGAAGGTGTTCGACGCCTCGTGCGCGACGGTGGAATCGGCCGGCGCGCGCCGCGGCGCGCAGATGGGCGTGCTGCGCTGCGACCATCCGGATATCGAGAGCTTTATCCACGCCAAGGACAAGGGCGAACTCAGCAACTTCAATATCTCCATCGGCGTCACCGACGAGTTCATGCAGGCGGTGCAGGCCGATGCCGAGGTCGAGCTGGTGCACGAGGCCGAGCCGGGCGCCGACATGATCGCCGCCGGCGCGTATCGCCGCGACGACGGGCAGTGGGTCTACCGGCGGGTGCCGGCGCGCAACCTGTGGGACCAGGTCATGCAGGCCACCTACGACCATGCCGAGCCGGGCATCCTGTTCCTGTCGCAGATCAACGCCGACAACAACCTCTATTACTGCGAGCGCATCGAGGCCACCAACCCCTGCGCCGAGCAGCCGCTGCCGTCCTACGGCTGCTGCTGCCTCGGCTCGATCAACCTGACCCGCTTCGTGCGCCAGCCGTTCACGCCGCAGGCCGCGTTCGATTTCGACGCCTTCGCCGAGGTGGTGCGCGTGGCCACGCGCATGCTCGACAACGTGCTCGACGTGACCTTCTGGCCGTTGCCCGAACAGCAGGCCGAGGCCCACGCCAAGCGCCGCGTCGGGCTGGGCTTCCTCGGGCTGGGCAGCGCGCTGGTGATGCTGGGCCTGCGCTACGACACCGAGCCGGCGCGGCAGCTGGCGGCGCGGATCTCGGAACGCATGCGCGACGAGGCCTACCTGGTGTCGACCGAGCTGGCCGCGCAGAAGGGCGCCTTCCCCTTGTTCGATGCCAGGGCCTACCTGAACAGCGGCTTCGCCAGCCGGCTGCCCGAGCCCGTGCGCGAGGCCATCGGCCGCCATGGGCTGCGCAACTCGCACCTGCTGTCGATCGCGCCCACGGGCACCATCACGCTGGCCTTTGCCGACAATGCGTCCAATGGCATCGAACCCGCCTTCTCGTGGACCTACAACCGCAAGAAGCGCATGCCGGACAACAGCTATCGCAGCTTCGAGGTGGCGGACCATGCCTGGCGGCTCTACCGTCACATGGGGGCCGACATGGCGCAGCTGCCGGACGCGTTCGTGACCGCGCTGCAGATGTCGGCGCTGGACCATATGCGGATGCTGGAAGCGGTGCAGCCGTATATCGACACCAGCATCAGCAAGACCGTCAACGTGCCGGAAGACTATCCGTACGAAGCCTTCCGCAACCTCTACCTCGAGGCCTGGAAGGCCGGGCTCAAGGGGCTGGCCACCTATCGGCCGAATTCGGTGCTGGGCGCGGTGCTGTCGGTCGACGCGCCCGCCGCGCCGGCCGTGCCCGCGGCCGACGACAACCCGCTGGTGCGCCCGTTCGGCAGCCGGCCGGTGGGCGACCTGGAGGGGGTGACCTCCAAGGTCGAATACCTGACCTACGAGGGCCACAAGACCGTCTACCTGACCGTCAACTTCATGCGCGTCGCCGGCGTGGCCGACGGCCAGCCGCTGGAGATCGAACGCCCGGTTGAATTCTTCATGCCGGCGGGCCAGCGCAGCGAGGGCCAGCAATGGATCACCTCGACCATGCGGCTGTTGTCGATGGTGGCGCGCTCGGGCGGCTCGGTGGCCAAGGCGCTTGCCGACATGCGCAACGTGGTATGGGACAAGGGCACGGTGCGCTACGGCACGCTGGTGCGCCAGGACGGCACCGAGGTGCCGCGCTTCCATGACTCCGAGGTCGCCGCGCTGGGCTATGCGCTGCAGCGCATCCTGATCAAGCGCGGCTTTCTCGACGCCGACGGCGGCCAGGTGCCGGTGGCGGCGCTGGCCGCGCGGCTGGCGCAGCGCGACGGCGGCGCGCTGTCGCTGGCGGCCGGGGCCGACCTTGCCGGGCCGGCCAGGGCGGCGCCGGGCGCGCCCGGCGTGGGCACCGGCAAGCCCTGCCCGGAGTGTGGCGCGCACGCCTTGCACAAGGTCGATGGCTGCGCCAAGTGCGCCAATTGCGGCTACGTCGGCGAGTGCGGCTGAGCCGCGCCCGGGGGCGCCGGCGGCCACTGGCGAGGGCCGCCGGCGCCGGCCCCGGATAAAGACGCCGGGACCGGCGCCGGGGCGGCCGGAGCGGGGCCGCCTTTTGCTACAATCGCCGCCATGAGTTATCAAGTTCTAGCGCGCAAATGGCGCCCCAGGGATTTCACCACGCTGGTCGGCCAGGAGCACGTGGTCCGCGCGCTCACGCACGCGCTGGAACAACAGCGGCTGCACCACGCCTACCTGTTCACCGGCACGCGCGGGGTCGGCAAGACCACGCTGTCGCGGATCCTGGCCAAGGCCCTGAACTGCACCGGCCCTGACGGCGGCGGCGGCATTACCGCCGAGCCCTGCGGGCAGTGCAAGGCCTGCCAGGAAATCGACAGCGGCCGCTTCGTCGACTACATCGAGATGGACGCCGCGTCCAACCGCGGCGTCGACGAGATGG
Source organism: Cupriavidus alkaliphilus (assembly GCF_014191175.1). Classification (NCBI taxonomy): domain Bacteria; kingdom Pseudomonadati; phylum Pseudomonadota; class Betaproteobacteria; order Burkholderiales; family Burkholderiaceae; genus Cupriavidus; species Cupriavidus alkaliphilus. The sequence goes on from NZ_JACHWE010000001.1 coordinate 969,666, forward strand.
CGCAGCTGCTCGACAAGGCCGTCTACGCTCCCACCGCCGGGCGCTTCAAGGTCTACATGATCGACGAAGTGCACATGCTGACCAACCACGCCTTCAACGCCATGCTGAAGACGCTGGAAGAGCCGCCCGGGCACGTCAAGTTCATCCTCGCCACCACCGACCCGCAGAAGATCCCGGTCACGGTGCTGTCGCGCTGCCTGCAGTTCAACCTGAAGCAGATGCCGCCGGGACATATCGTCTCGCACCTGGACCATATCCTGGCGCAGGAAGGCATTGCCCACGACGGCAACGCGCTGCGGCTGCTGGCGCAGGCCGCGCATGGCTCGATGCGCGATGCGCTGTCGCTGACCGACCAGGCCATCGCCTACAGCGCGGGTCAGGTGTCCGAGGAAGCCGTGCGCGGCATGCTGGGCGCGATCGACCAGGGCTACCTGGTGCAGCTGCTCGACGCGCTGGCCGCCGAGGACGGCGCCGCCATGCTGGCGATCGCCGATGCCATGGCCGACCGCAGCCTGTCGTTTGCCGGCGCGCTGCAGGACCTGGGTTCGCTGCTGCACAAGGTGGCGCTGGCGCAGGCCGTGCCGGCTTCGGTGCAGGACGAATGGCCCGAAGCCGACGAGGTGCGGCGCCTGGCCGGCGTGTTCGACGCACAGGAAGTCCAGCTGTTCTACCAGATCGCCAACCTGGGCCGCAGCGAACTGGCGCTGGCGCCGGACGAGTACGCCGGCTTCACCATGACGCTGCTGCGCATGCTGGCATTCCGGCCGTCGTCCGAGCCGGCCGCCACGGCGGGGCAGGGCGGCGGAGCAGCGCCCGCGCGACCGCGCAGTGCCGGCACGCCGGCCGAGGCACGCCAGGCGGCAACTGCCGCCGCTGCACCGGCTCTCCCGGCTGCCTCCGCTGCACCGGCAGCGTCCGTTATCGAATCCACACCGGTGCCGGCCGCGGTGCCGTCCATGGTTGCGCCAGCCGCTCCCGTGGTCGCGTCCGCCGCTGCACCGGCGGCTGCGCCTGCGGCAGCAGAGCCCGCGCCGGCGCGGGCCGGAGGCGGCGCCATGTCGCCCGCGGCCGCGGCGCTGGCCGCCGCGCGCCAGGCTTCCGCTGCCCGCGGCGGCGCCCGCAAGGCGCCGGCACCGGCCATGCCTGCCGCGCCGGCCGCTGCGCAGCGGCCGCCGGCACAACCACTGCGCGCGCCCGCGGCTGCTGCCGCGAGCCGTCCGGCTGCGGCACCGGCATCGGCCCCGCCTGCACGGCCGGCGGCGCCGCAGCCGCCCGCGCCGGCGGCAGCGCCCGCGGCGCGCCCCGTGGCCGCCAAGCCGCAACAAGAATCCGTGCCGCCCTGGGAAGTCGCCGGTGGCAGCGATGTGCCGCCGTGGGAAGAACTGCCGCCGGACCTGCCGGTCATCGGCCCCTATGACAGCGATCCGGGCTATAACGACTACGGATTCAGCGAACCGACAGCACGCGCCACGGCACCGCGCAATGGCGCCGCCCGCCAGGCCCCGGCCCCGGCTCGCGAGGCCGAGCCGGCCCGCGAAGCCGCTGCCGTACCGTCACCGCCCGCGGAATCCGCCAAATTCGTCGCGCCGCGCCCGCCTGCCGCGGGCGAGGACGGCACCCCGCCGGCCTTCACCGGCGACTGGCCGGTGCTGGCCGCCGGCCTGCCGCTGAAGGGCCTGGCGCAGCAGCTGGCGTACCAGAGCGAGCTGACGCAGGTGGTCGGGCGAACCTTCCACCTGCGCATCCCGGTTGCGGCGCTGGGCGAGAACGGCGTTGCCGAGCGTTTGCAGCAGGCGTTGGGCGACCACTTCGGCGAGCCGGTGCGCGTGGTCTGCGAAGTCGGCGGGGTCACGGTCACCGCCGCCGCCGCCGACGCCGAGGCCCGTGCCGAACGCCAGCGCCAGGCCGAGGCCGCGATCGAGGCCGATCCCTTCGTGCAGGGGCTGCTGCGCGACTTCGGCGGCCAGATCGTGCCAGGCTCGATCCAGCCGCGCGCCGCCTGACCGGCGGCCAGGCTGGCGTTACCGAATTTCCGTCACCGAACTCTTACCGAATCCAGGAGCATTCCATCATGATGAAAGGTCAACTCGCAGGGCTGATGAAGCAGGCCCAGCAGATGCAGGAAAACATGAAGAAGATGCAGGAGCAGCTGGCCCTGATCGAGGTCGAGGGCCAGTCCGGCGCCGGTCTCGTCAAGGTGGTCATGACCTGCAAGAACGATGTCAAGCGCGTCACCATCGACCCCAGCCTGCTGGCCGAGGGTGAGGACAAGGACCTGCTCGAAGACCTGGTCGCGGCGGCCTTCAACGACGCCGTGCGCAAGGCCGAGGCCACCACGCAGGAAAAGATGGGCTCGATGACCTCGGGCCTGCCGCTGCCCCCGGGCTTCAAGCTGCCGTTCTAAGGCCATTGTGAAAGCGTCTTCGCCGACTTCGCTGCAGGCGCTGGTCGAGGCGCTGCGGGTGCTGCCCGGCGTCGGGCCCAAGTCCGCCCAGCGCATGGCCTACCACCTGCTGCAGCACGACCGCGAGGGCGCGCGCAAGCTGGGCGATGCGCTGCGCGGCGCGGCGGACCATATCCGCCACTGCCAGCGCTGCAACACTTTCACCGAGCAGGAAATCTGCGAGACCTGCCTGGACGACCGCCGCGACGCCTCGGTGCTGTGCGTGGTGGAGACGCCGGCCGACCAGGTCATGATCGAGCAGACCCTGACCTACCGCGGCAAGTATTTCGTGCTGATGGGCCGGCTGTCGCCGCTGGACGGCATCGGCCCGCGCGAGATCCACCTGGACCGGCTGCTGGCGCGCGCCACCGAGCCCGAGCTGGGCGGCCCGGTCGGCGAGGTCATCGTGGCCACCAATTTCACCAGCGAGGGCGAGGCTACCGCGCACTACATCGGCGAGATGCTCAAGGCGCGCGGGCTCAAGGTGTCGCGCCTGGCGCGCGGCGTGCCGGTGGGCGGCGAGCTCGAGTATGTCGACGCCGGCACCATTGCCCGCGCGGTGATGGACCGCCGCAACCTCTGAGCGCCGCTGCGCCGGCCGGCGTGCCGGTCGCAGGCACTGCCACCGGCACGCGCTTTCATTTCCCGTCCGCTCCCATGAACCTGGCCCGCTTCGATCTCGTCACGCTCGGCTTGTTCGTTGCCGTGGCCCGGCAGGGCAGTATCTCGGCCGGCGCGCGCCAGTCGCACCTGGCGGTGGCGGCGGCGAGCAAGCGCATTTCGGACCTCGAGACCGCGGTCGGCGCGCCGCTGTTCTTTCGCCATGCCGCCGGCGTGCAGCTGACCGAGGCCGGCCAGGCCTGCTTCCACCATGCGCTGACCATCCTGCAGGACGTCGAGCGCATGGCAGGGGTGATGTCGGACTATGCCTCCGGCGTGCGCGGGCAGGTGCGCGTGTGCGCCAACACCTCGGCGATCACGCAGTTCCTGCCCGATGACCTGGCCTCGTTCATGCAGCGCCATCCGACCATCCGCATCGAGCTGGAAGAGCAGAACTCACGCGATATCGTTGCCGCGCTGGTCGAGAACCGCGCCGACGTCGGCATCTTCGCCGACCGCACTCCGGCCGCCGGGCTGATGACGGTCGAATACCGCCAGGACGAGCTGGTCATCATCACCCCGCCCAACCATCCGCTGGCCGCGCGCGGCCCGGTGCACTACGCCGACACGCTCGAATTCGATTTCGTCAGCCTGCCGCAGGAAACCTCGCTGGCGGCGCGCCTGCTGGAAGAGAGCAGCCGGCTCGACCGGCCGTTCCGGCTGCGCATCCAGGTGCGCAGCTTCGACGCCATGTGCCGCATGGTGATGGCCGGGCTGGGCGTGGGCGTGCTGCCGCGCATCGCGGCCGAGCCGCACGTCAAGTCGATGGGGCTGTCGCTGGTGACGCTGCAGGATGCGTGGGCGCGCCGCTCGCTGCTGATCGGGCTGCGCGACCCGGCCGGGCTGACGGTGTCGGCGCGGCTGCTGATCACCCACCTGTGCGGGGACCGGGCGCCGTTCTGACGCGCCTGCGCCGGGGCTCTGCGCAGCCTTTCGCGTTCCGAGAAAGCCCGCTTCTCCGATTGCCGATTCCTGGCACGCCCCGCGCTGGGGCAAACTCCGTCCGAACGCAATGTATGGCAAGCCAGTCAATGGCGCTGCCGCACTGCAACAAGACTGCCGCATCGCACGGAGACACCCATGGCGCAACAGATCCTTGAGGGCATTCGCGTCCTCGAACTCGGACAACTTATCGCCGGCCCCTTTGCTGCCAAGACCCTGGCCGACTTTGGCGCCCACATCATCAAGGTCGAGCCGCCCGGGCAGGGCGACCCGCTGCGCAAATGGCGCATGCTGCATGAAGGCACCTCGGTGTGGTGGGAGGCGCAGTCGCGCAACAAGGAATCGGTCTGCATCGACCTGCGCCAGCCGGAAGGCCAGGCGCTGGTGCGCAAGCTGGCCGCCGAGGCCGACGTGCTGATCGAGAATTTCCGCCCCGGCACGATGGAGAAGTGGGGCCTGGGCTGGGACGTGCTGCATGCCGACAATCCGCGCCTGATCATGCTGCGCGTGTCGGGCTACGGCCAGACCGGACCGAAGAAGGACGAGCCCGGCTTTGCCGCCGTGGCCGAGGCCATGGCCGGCCTGCGCCACCTGACCGGCGAGCCCGGCCGCGCCCCGGTGCGCGCCGGCCTGTCGCTGGGCGACACCATCGCCGGCCTGCACGGCGCCATGGGCGTGCTGCTGGCGCTGTACCAGCGCGATGCGCGCGGCGGCGAAGGGCAGGTGATCGACGTGGCGCTGTACGAGTCGCTGTTCAACCTGAGCGAAAGCCTGCTGCCGGAATACTCGGCCTTCGGCGCGGTGCGCCAGCCCGCCGGCGGCGCGCTGCCGGGGATCGCGCCGTCCAATGCCTATCCCTGCGCCAGCGGCGAATACGTGCTGGTGGCGGCCAACGGCGACGCCATCTTCAAGCGCATGATGCTCGCCATCGGCCGCGCCGATCTGGCCGACGATCCCGCACTGGAGCGCAACGACGGCCGCGTCGCGCGCGTCGACGAGATCGATGCCGCGATTGCCGACTGGACCCGCACGCAGACGGTGGAGTCAGCGCTGGCGGTGCTGCGCGACGCGCAGGTGCCGTCGGGCCGCATCTATACCGTCAAGGACATCGCCGAAGACCCGCACTACCGCGCCCGCGGCGTGATCGAGTCGGTCACCTCCGCCGCAGGCCTGACCGTGGAAGTGCCCGGCGTGGTGCCCAAGTTGTCGGCCAGCCCGGGCGCCATCCATGACCGCGCGCCGGCGCTGGGCGAGCATACCGATGCGGTGCTGAAGCAGGCCGGCTTCGACGACGCCGCCATCGCCGACCTGCGCGCGCGCAAGGTGATCGCATGAGCGCCGCCGCCAGCTCCGCCGCTACCCTCTTGCGCGGCCCGGCCCGCGTCGAGATCAATGAGGTCGCGCCGCGCGACGGCCTGCAGATCGAGCCGGTGGTGGTGCCGACCGATGCCAAGGTTGCCTTCGTCGATGCGCTCTCCGCCTGCGGCTTCGCGCGCATCGAGGCCACCTCGTTCACCTCGGCCCGCGCCATTCCCGCGCTGGCCGATGCCGAGGCGCTGATGCACCGCATGCGGCGCCAGCCGGGCGTGCGCTACACCGCGCTGGTGCCCAACCTGCGCGGGCTCGAGCGCGCGCTGTCGTGCCGGCCCGACGAGGTCAACCTGGTGATGTCGGCCAGCGAGACCCACAACCGCGCCAACCTGCGCATGACGCGCGCGCAGTCGCGGCAGCAGCTGCTGGCGATGATTGCCGAGGCGGGCGCGGCCGGCGTGCCGGTCAACGTGTCGCTGTCGACGGTATTCGGCTGCCCGTTCGAGGGCGAGGTCGATAGCGCCGAGGTGATGGCGCTGGCCAGCGCCTTCGCCGACGCCGGCGCGGCCGGCATCACGCTGTGCGACACCACCGGCATGGCCTATCCCAACCAGGTCGCGGCGCTGTGCCAGGCCTTCCAGGCAGCGCTGCCCGGCACCGGCCTGACCATCCACCTGCACAACACCCGCGGCATGGGCCTGGCCAATGCCGTGGCCGCCTGGCAGGCCGGCGTGACGCGCTTCGACGCGGCCGCCGGCGGCCTGGGCGGGTGCCCTTATGCGCCCGGTGCCAGCGGCAACGTCAGCACCGAAGACCTGGTCCACATGTTCGATTGCATGGGCGTGCAGACCGGTGTCGACCTGGGCGCGCTGCTCGCGGTGGTCGCCGGCATGCCGGAACTGGTCGGGCGCGACCTCCAGAGCCAGCTGCTGAGCGCGGGACCGCGCCTGCGCACGCACCAGGCGCCGGCCTGGCTGGCCGAACATTTTGCCGGGCAGGCGTAGCCCTGCACGCGTATCACAACAACGTATCCACAAGACCAGACGGAGACACTCATGAAACAAGCCCTTCAACACCAGCCCGCCATGCCCGCACGGCGCAAGGCCGTGACCGCGACGCTGGCTACCTTCGCGGCGATCGGCGCGGCATGGTTCGCCCCGGCGGCCTTAGCGCAGGACGGCAGCTATCCCGCGCGGCCGGTAACGCTGGTGGTATCGGCCGCGGCCGGCGGCACCACCGACCTTGCCGCACGGATGATTGCCGAGCCGCTGTCCAAGGCGCTCGGCCAGCCCGTGGTGGTCGACAACCGTCCCGGCGGCAATGGCGGCATCGCCGCGAGCCTGGTGGCGCGCGCCAAGCCCGACGGCTACACGCTGATGCTGCAGTACTCGGGCTTCCACGTGATCACGCCGCTGCTGGTGAAGAACCTGTCGTGGGATCCGGTCAAGGACTTTGCCCCGGTGGCCAATATCCTGTCGGCGCCGCAGGTGCTGGTGGTGCGTCCGAGCCTGCCGGTCAAGTCGCTGAAGGAACTGGTGGCCTACGCCAAGGCCAATCCGGACAAGCTCAACTACGCCTCGTCGGGCAACGGCTCGCTGCAGCACGTGTCGACCGAGCTGCTGAACCAGATGGCCGGCACCAAGATCACCCACGTGCCGTACAAGGGCACCGGCCCGGCCATGACCGACCTGCTGGGCGGCTCGGTCGACCTGACCATCACCACGCCGCCGCCGCTGATGGGCCATATCGCCGCCGGCAAGCTGCGTCCGCTGGTGGTGACCAGCAAGACCCGCCTGCCCAGCCTGAAGGACGTGCCGTCGGCGCCCGAGGCCGGCTACCCCGACCTCGACGTGTCGTCGTGGTTCGCGATGTACGCGCCGGCGGGCACGCCCAAGCCGGTGGTCGACAAGCTGACCGGCGAGATCGACAAGATCATGCGCACCGAGGCCTTCCGCCAGAAGGCCGAGGACCTGGGCGCCGAGGCCAAGTACATGAACCCGCAGCAGCTGGCGCAATACCAGAAGGCCGAGCTGGCGCGCTGGGCCAAGGTGATCAAGTCCGCCGACATCCACGCGGAATAAGGCCAGTGGCGGTGGCAAGGTGATCGAAAGGTAAGGGCGCTAAGCTGGCGGGCTTGCTAGGTATTGATACCGATGCGGCGCGCCGTGCCGTCCGGTAGCATCGCAATTTGCCGCACCGCGGCGCGCCCCCATGCCGGGGGCTCTTGCGGCGTCCTTTTGCAACGCCTTTTGCAACGCCATTCGCAGCGTCCCTTTGCCTTCGCATCTGCCGCGGCGCCAGTCCACACGGGTAGGAGATCTCGCATGTATAACAAGAAATTCTGGAAGCAATTCCTGATCGCGCTGGCGCTGTTCCTGGCCGGCTGGTTCACCTTCGGCCAGGCGCAGGCGCAGGGCAAGCCCGAGAAGACCAAGGTCACCATCGCGGTCGGCGGCAAGAACCTGTTCTATTACCTGCCGCTGACCATCGCCGAGCGCCTCGGCTACTTCAAGGAAGAAGGGCTGGATGTCGAGATCGTCGACTTCGCCGGCGGCGCCAAGGCGCTGCAGGCGGTGGTGGGCGGCAGCGCGGACGTGGTTTCGGGCGCCTACGAGCACACCATCAACCTGCAGGCCAAGGGCCAGCGCTACCAGGAATTCGTGCTGCAGGGCCGCGCCCCGCAGATCGTGCTGGTGGTGTCGAACAAGACCATGCCCAACTTCAAGTCGATCGCCGACCTGAAGGGCAAGAAGATCGGCGTGACCGCGCCGGGCTCGTCGACCAACATGATGGCCAACTTCGTGCTGGCCAAGGCCGGCCTGAAGCCGTCGGACGTGTCCTTCATCGGCGTCGGCGCCAGCGCCGGCGCGGTGGCGGCGATGCGTTCGGGCCAGATCGATGCCATGGCCAACCTCGACCCGGTGGTGTCGATGCTGACGCAGAAGAACGAAGTGCGCATTGCCTCGGATACCCGCACGCTCAAGGACACCCAGGCGGTGTTCGGCGGCAACATGCCGTCGGGCTGCCTGTATGCGTCGCAGGCCTTTATCCAGCAGAATCCCAACACCACGCAGGCGCTGACCAACGCCATGGTGCGCGCGCTCAAGTGGCTGCAGAAGGCGGGCCCGTCCGACATCGTCAAGACCGTGCCGGAAAGCTACCTGCTGGGCGACCGTGCGCTGTACCTGGCCGCGTGGGAGAAGGTCAAGGAAGCGATCTCGCCGGACGGCACCATGCCGGCCGACGGCCCGCGCACGGCGCTCAATGCGCTGGGCCAGTTCGACGCCGAACTGAAGGGCAAGCCGATCAAGCTGGAAGAGACCTACACCAACGCTTTCGTGCAGAAGGCCAACGCCAAGTACAAGTAATTTTCCCGCCGTCGATGCTATCGGCCCGCTGCCCGCAGCGGGCCTTTGCTTTGCGGCAACGACGGCCCATCCATCATCACTCGCCCGCGCCGCCCCTCGCGCCGCCACGGCGGGTCTGAGACGGTTCATCATGAGCATTCCCGCACTTTCACTCGAGCAGGTCACCTGCACCTTTGTCTCGCGCGATGACCGCAGCCAGCGCTATACCGCGGTCAAGGACGTCACGCTGTCGATCCAGCCCGGCGAATTCGTATCGGTGGTGGGTCCCACCGGCTGCGGCAAGTCCACGCTGCTGAATGTCGGCGCCGGCCTGCTGGAGCCTTCCAGCGGCGAGGTGCGCGTGTTCGGCGAGCCGCTGCGCGGCATCAACCGGCGTGCCGGCTACATGTTCCAGACCGAGGCGCTGATGCCGTGGCGCAGCGCGCTCGACAACGTCGTCGCCGGCCTGGAATTCCGCGGCACCGCGCGCGCCGAGGCGGTGCGGCAGGGCGAGGAATGGCTGCGCCGCGTGGGCCTGGGCGGGTTTGGCGACCGCTACCCGCACCAGCTCTCGGGCGGCATGCGCAAGCGCGTGGCGCTGGCGCAGACGCTGGTGCTGGACCCGGACATCATCCTGATGGACGAGCCGTTCTCCGCGCTCGACATCCAGACCCGCCAGCTGATGGAGAACGAAGTGCTGGAGCTGTGGGCCGCCAAGCGCAAGGCGGTGCTCTTCATCACCCACGACCTGGACGAGGCCATCGCCATGAGCGACCGCGTGGTGGTGCTGTCGGCCGGCCCCGGCACGCATCCGATCGGCGAGTTCGCGATCGACCTGCCGCGTCCGCGCGATGTCGCCGAGATCCGCAACCATCCGCGCTTTGTCGAGCTGCACGCCGCGATCTGGGACGTGCTGCGCGAGGAAGTGCTCAAGGGCTACGCCCAGCAGCGCAAGGTGGCCTGACCGGTCGTGCGTCCCAATTCAAAACAAGAACTGAATCCCGATGGCATTCCGTACTGATTCCAAGGGCATGCTGCGCGTGTGGCAGCTGCTGGTCCTGGTGGTGATCCTCGGCGTGTGGCACGTGGCCACGCGCTCGCAGCAGGTCGCCTTCTTCTTTGGCGAGCCACTGATGGTGGCGCAACGCATCTGGAACTGGTTTATCGTCGAGCGCGATATCTACCTGCACCTGGGCGTGACCCTGATCGAAACCGTGCTGGCCTTCGGCATCGGCACGGTGGCGGGGCTGGGCGTCGGCCTGTGGCTGGCGCTGAGCCCGCTCACCTCCGCCATCCTCGATCCCTACGTCAAGGCCATGAATTCGATGCCGCGCGTGATCCTGGCGCCGATCTTCGCGGTCTGGTTCGGCCTGGGCATCTGGTCGAAGGTGGCGCTGGCGGTTACGCTGGTGTTCTTCATCGTTTTCTTCAACGTCTACCAGGGCGTCAAGGAAGTCAGCCCGGTGGTGCTGGCCAATGCGCGCATGCTGGGCGCCAGCCAGAAGCAGCTGCTGCGCCATGTCTACCTGCCGAGCGCGACCAGCTGGGTGTTCTCGTCGCTGCATACCTCGGTGGGCCTGGCCTTCGTCGGCGCGGTGGTGGGCGAATACCTGGGCTCGGCGCGGGGCGTGGGCTACCTGATCCTGCAGGCCGAGGGCACCTTCGACATCAATACCGTGTTCGCGGGCATCGTGGTGCTGACCGCGTTTGCGCTGGTGCTGGACTGGATGGTCGGCATCGGCGAGAAGCGGCTGATGAAGTGGCAGCCGAAGAGCGGGGAGACGGAGAAGCTTTGAGGTTGGTTTTGCTCCCTCTCCCGCAAGCGGGAGAGGGAGTACCCAAGTGGTCAAGGAGATGGCGGGGTGCTGAATGGCACCGACACCGTCAGTCCACCTCCCGGCGTTTCGGCGAGCTCCACCGTCGCGCCATGCAGCCGTGCGATCTCGCGCACGATCGACAGGCCCAGGCCGGTGCCTTCCACCGCCTGCCCGCTCGCGCCGCGATAGAAGCGCCGGAACACCGCCTCGCGTTCGGCCGGCGCAATGCCGGGGCCGTTGTCGGTCACCTGCAGCTGCGCCATCCCGTCTTCACCCGCCACGCGCACTGTCACCATCGCGCCGCGCCCCGCATAGCGGATCGCGTTGTCGATCAGGTTGCCGGTCAGCTCCTGCAGCAGCTCGGGCTGTCCGGCGATCTGCGCCGCACCATCCTGCTCGAAGCCCAGGTCGACCCCGGCTGCGCGCGCCACCGGCGCCCACTCCAGCGCCACCGACTGTGCCAGCGTATCCAGGCGCAGCGGCTTCAGCGCCGGCTCATAGCCGGCATCGGGCTCCAGGCGCGATAGCGACAACAGCTGCTGCACGCCCCTGGACGCGTGCCGCACGGTGCCGTGCAGCCGCCGCATATGCTCGCGCACGCGTTCGCCGTCGCGTTCGCGCAGCGCCAGTTCGGACTGCGCCTGGATGATCGCCAGCGGGGTCTTGAGCTGGTGCGCGGCATCGGCAAAGAAGCGCTTGCGCGCCAGCACCATGCCGTGGAGCCGCTCCATGTACTGGTTCAGCGCCCGCACCAGCGGCTTCATCTCCGCGGGCAGGTCTTTCTGCTCGATCGGGTCGAGCTGCGTGCCGCGCCGCGCCACCGTGTCGGAGAGCCGGTGCAGCGGCCGCAGGCCGCGCCGCACGCCCAGCCAGACGATGCCAAGCGCCAGCGTCACCAGCATCAGCTCCTGCAGCAGCGAGCCGATCAGGATGTCGCGCGCCAGCAGCTGGCGCGGCTCGATGGTCTCGCCCACCAGCACCCACACCAGCCGCGTGCGCGCCGAGCCGACGTCGCGCACCGGCAGCGGCTGCGCCGCCATGCGCAATGGCTGGTCGCGGAACAGGGTGTCGTAGAACACGGTGCGGTACAGCTGCAGGGGGGCGTCGGCCGGCATCGGCAGGTCGTCGTAGCCGGTGACGGTGGTGCCGTCGTCGGCACGGATGCGGTAGAAGATGCGCGGGCCGGCCTGGCCGTCGAACAGCTCGAGCGCGAGGTTGGGCAGTTCGACCGCGAGCCGTCCCTCGTGCAGGCGGATGCCTTCGCGCATGGCGCGCAGCGATGCCTCCAGCGTGCGGTCGAAGGCGGTATGCGCGGCCGACATCGCGCGCTGGTAGGTCAGCCAGGCATCGAAGGCAAGCAGGCCCATCAGCGGCACCAGCAACCACAGCGACAGCTGCCGCCGCAGGCTGGGGGCCTGGCGCGGCCGCCTCATGCCGCCGGCCGCGTTTCGAGCAGGTAGCCCAGGCCGCGCAGCGTGACGATGGCGACGCCGCTGCCTTCGAGTTTCTTGCGCAGCCGGTGCACGTAGATCTCGATCGCGTCCGGATTGACCGATTCGTCGATGCCGAAGATCTTCTCCGACAGCGCGCCCTTGTTGACCGCGCGGCCATCGCGCAGCAACAGCACCTCGAGCACGGCGCGCTCGCGCCCGGTCAGCGCCAGCAACTGCCCGTGCAGCAGGAAGGCGCGGCTGATGCTGTCGTAGTGCAGCGGGCCGAAGGCGATCTGCGTGCGGTCGTGGCCATGGGCCCGGCGGATCAGCGCGCGGGCGCGCGCTTCCAGCTCGGACAGGTCGAACGGCTTGGCCAGGTAGTCGTCGGCGCCCAGGTCCAGGCCGCGCACGCGGTCCTCGACCGAGCCGTGCGCGGTCAGGATCAGCACCGGCAGCGAGTTGCGCCGCTGGCGCAGGCGGCGCAGCACTTCCAGCCCGTCGAGGCCGGGCAGGCCCAGGTCCAGGATCAGCAGGGCGTAGTCCTGCGTGCTCAGCAGCGTGTCCGCGCTGTGGCCGTCGTGCATGCAGTCGACCGTGAAGCCGGCCTGGCCCAGGGCCTGGCTCAGGGAACTGGCCAGCATCACATTGTCTTCGGCAAGCAGGATACGCATGGGGCAGGGCAATCAGGCGGCAAGGCGGGGAAACGGCTGCAACAGCAAAAACGGCAAAGGCCAGACTGATACAGCGAACCGCGCCGGCTTAGAAGCTAGGGAAACCACTGATCGCGGGGAGGCGCCACGGCCGCGAAATCCCTGCGGTTCGAAAGCGAACTGAAAGTGCGCGTCACCTACCATCCGGCCGCTGACGATTACTACAACAAGCACAAGGAAGGAGATGGCAATGAAGCGCACGGCAATGGCGTTGGCCGCGATGGGCCTGGCGGCCGCGGGGTCGGCATCCGCGCAATCAAACGTGACCCTGTATGGGCTGGTGGACGCGGGCATCGAATATGTCAGCCACGCCGGGCCGGACGGCGCGGCGGTCAAGCTGACCTCGGGCGGCAAAAACACCTCGCGCTGGGGCATCCGCGGCAGCGAAGACCTGGGCGGCGGCCTGAAGGCGATCTTCAACCTCGAAAGCGGCATCGCCATCGACACCGGCCGGCTCGATACCGACAACACGCTGTTCGACCGCCGCGCCACGGTGGGACTGTCAAGCCGCTACGGCCAGGTGGTGCTGGGTCGCACCTTCACCACCACCTACGACTTCATGCTGCCGTTCGACCCGATGGGCTATGCGCCGGCCTATTCGTGGGCGACGTCGGCGACGGCCACCGGCGGGCGCAAGGACGGCCTGTTCTCGCGCGCCTCCAATGCCATCCGCTACGACGGCAGCTTCGGCGGCCTGAAGCTCGGCGCGACGGTGGCGCTGGGCGAAGTGGCGGGGGACTTCAAGAGTTCGTCCAGGTATGCGCTGGGTGCCGGCTACAACGCCGGCAAGTTCGCCGCCGCCGCGACGTGGGACCGGCAGAACGGCGCCGGCACCAGCACCACGCCCGCCGACGCCACCGACTACATCCAGGGCATCCATGCCGGGGCCAGCTATGACTTCGGCGACCTGAAGCTGTTTGCCGGCTACCGCAACTACAAGCGCAGCTTTACCACCGGCGCCGCCAGCCACCGCAGCGACATGTACTGGGGCGGCGCCAGCTACGCCTTCACGCCGGCGTTTACGCTGTACGGCGCGGTCTACAAGCAGAACATCAAGGGCGGCAACGATGCCGACCCGATCCTGTTCTCGCTGCGCGGGCAGTACGCGCTGTCCAAGCGCACGCTGGCCTACCTGTCAGTGGGCTACGCCAAGGCGCGCAACGGCCAGGACGTCAGCGTGTCGCGCGACCTGGTCGGCTTTGGCAACAACCAGACGGGCGTCATGGCCGGCCTGCAGCATCGCTTCTGACAAGGGGAATTTCCGGAATACGGCCCGGCCGGGGGGCGGCTGTTTTGGGAACTGCCTGTTGGCCCGCGCCGGAGTGTGCGCAACCAGGACAACAGGCGGCTTGGGGCGCTTTGCCTCGCATGGCGCAGGGTGTAGCCGCACCGCCTGCGCCATGATTTTTTTGGGCCCCGGCACCAGCGCACCAGCCGCTGCGTCGATGCCCGGCAGCCGTCACGACACCATCACGGCACGATCACGATCTTGCCGGTGACCTTGCGCGCTTCCATGTCTTTGAGCGCCTGCGCGGCCTGCTCCAGCGGGTAGCGCGCCGAGATATGCGGGCGGATCTTGCCTTCCTTCATCCAGCCCAGCATCTGCGCCATGTTGGCCTGGTTGGCCTTGGGCTCGCGCCGCACGAAATCGCCCCAGAACACGCCCACCAGCGACGCGCCCTTGAGCAGTGCCAGGTTCAGCGGCAGCCGGGGAATCTCGCCGTTGGCGAAGCCCACCACCAGATAGCGCCCGCGCCAGCCGATCGAGCGGAACGCCGGCTCGGCATAGATGCCGCCGACCGGGTCGTAGACCACGTCGGGGCCCTTGCCGTCGGTCAGCGCCTTGACGCGCTCGCGCAGGTCTTCGGTGCTGTAGTTGATGAAGGCGTCGGCGCCGTGCTGCTTGCACACCGCCAGCTTTTCGTCGGTCGACGCCGCCGCGATCACGCGCGCGCCGATAGCCTTGCCGATCTCGATCGCCGCCAGGCCCACGCCGCCGGCCGCGCCCAGTACCAGCATGGTCTGACCCGCCTTGAGCTCGCCGCGGTCGATCACCGCGTGGTGCGAGGTGCCGTAGGTCAGCGTGAAGGCGGCCGCGGTCTCGAAGTCGATGCCGGGCGGCATCGGCACCACCGACGCCGCCGGCGCCTTGGCCTGGCTGGCGAAAGCGCCATTGCCCAGGTAGGCGATGACCTTGTCGCCGGGCTTGACGTGGGTGACGCCTTCGCCCACCGCGTTGACCACGCCGGCCAGCTCCGAACCCGGGGTGAACGGCAGTTCGGGCTTGGCCTGGTACTTGTTCTGGATGATCAGCACATCCGGGAAGTTGACCGCGGCCGCCTTGACGTCGATGACCACTTCGCCCTTGCCGGGCACCAGGTCGGGCAGGGTTTCGAGGGTCAGCGAATCGGGCGGACCCCAGGCTTTGCACAGTACGGCTTTCATCTTGTCTCCGGTGGTGTGGTTGGCATGCCGCGCCAGTCAAAGCTTACGCGGGCCGGCGGGGCAAGTGTAGCGCAGGAATAGCACGGTCGTTCTGTTTCATGCCGAAGCCGTGGAGGCGGTCATTTGCGGCCTGCATACCGCGCCTGCGCCGCCACGCTCGCACTCCCAGGCAGGGCGGCGCGCAGGCCGCTTGCGCGCCTGCGCTCAGGTACAATCGCGGCATGCATATCCTTCTCGCCAACGACGACGGTTATCTCGCGCCGGGACTGGCCGTTTTGCATGCTGCGCTCGCGCCGCTGGGCCGGATCACGGTCATCGCGCCGGAGCAGAACCATAGCGGCGCTTCCAATTCCCTCACCCTGCAGCGTCCGCTGTCGATCTACGAAGCGCGCGAAGGCGTGCAAAAAGGTTTTCGCTTCGTCAACGGCACGCCCACCGATTGCGTGCATATCGCGCTGACCGGGCTGCTCGAGGAAAAGCCAGACCTGGTGGTGTCCGGCATCAACCAGGGCCAGAACATGGGCGAGGACGTGCTGTACTCCGGCACCGTCGCCGCCGCGATCGAAGGCTACCTGCTCGGGATTCCTTCGGTGGCCTTCTCGCAGGTGGACAAGGGCTGGGAACACCTCGATGCCGCCGCGCGCGTCGCGCGCACCGTGGTGGAGCGCATCATCGGCACCCCGCCGGCCGAGCCGTTCCTGCTCAACGTCAATATCCCGAACCTGCCGTTCGAACATATCCAGGGTTATCGCGCCACGCGCCTGGGCAAGCGCCATCCGTCGCAGCCGGTGATCACGCAGGTCAACCCGCGCGGCGATACCAATTACTGGATCGGCCCGGCCGGCGACGCGCGCGATGCCAGCGAGGGCACCGATTTCCACGCGACCGCGCAGGGCTACGTCTCGCTCACGCCGTTGCAGCTGGACCTGACCCACCGCGGGCAGCTCGACGCGCTCGACCAGTGGCTGAAGTAGGGCCGCCGGTCCCGAGCCGCCCCAGCCGCCGAGTTGCCGCGCCGCGCCCCCGATGAGTTCCACGCCCCCTCGCAACAAGTTCCCGCTGCCGCTGGATGCGGTGGTCGAGCGCAAGCCCGCGCCCGAGCGCACCGCCGGCATGCCCGCGGTGGGAGCGCCACGCCCGGCCGCGCCGCTGTCCCCGCCGGCCACGCCGGCCAAGCCCCGCCTGCCGCGCACCGCGGCGCCGGCGCCCGCGCCGGTGCCCGCCAGCGCGGTCGCGCAGCGCGCCTCGGCGGCCACCGCGGGCGGCGGCGGCATGGCCTCGGCGCGCGCGCGCGTGGCACTGGCGGCGCGGCTGCGCGCCGCGGGCATCCGCGACGAGCGCGTGTTGTCGGCCATCGCCACGGTGCCCCGCCACCTGTTCGTCGAGCCGGGACTTGCGTCGCAGGCGTATGAAGACGCGGCGCTGCCGATCGGCCACCAGCAGACCATCTCCAAGCCGTCGGTGGTGGCGCGCATGATCGAACTGCTGCGCGAGGGCCTGGGCGCCGAGGCGCCGCTGGAGCGCGTGCTCGAGATCGGCACCGGCTGTGGCTACCAGGCCGCGGTGCTGGCCCAGGTGGCGCGCGAAGTCTTCTCGATCGAGCGCATCCGGCCGCTGCACGAGCAGGCCAAGGCGAACCTGCGGCCTTTGCGCGTGCCCAACCTGCGCCTGCATTACGGCGACGGCATGCTGGGCCTGCCGCAGGCCGCGCCGTTCTCGGCCATCATCCTCGCCGCGGCCGGCATGGAGGTGCCCGAGGCGCTGCTGGAGCAGCTGGCCATCGGCGGGCGCCTGATCGCCCCGGTCGCGGTGATGCCCCCGGCAGGCGTGCCCGGCCAGACCGTGACGCAGCAGTTGCTGCTGATCGAGCGGCGCAACCGCCATCGCTTTCACCGAACCGCGCTTGAAGCCGTTTTCTTTGTGCCCTTAAAATCGGGCACCATCTGAGTCGAACTATGCACAACATCGTGAAATCGCAAAATTTCGCACGCACCGGACAACTTCTTGCGGCGACGTCGCTCGCGGCCCTGCTGGCCGCCTGCGCCAATTCGCCGATGCCGGCGCCGGTCGTCGACCGTACCTCCACTTCCGGTACCACCGCGGCGACGCTGGAACCGGCGCCGCCCGGGTACTATCGGGTCAAGCGAGGCGATACCCTTTACCGTATCGCGCTGGAGAACGGCCAGTCGTATCGCGATGTCGCGGCGTGGAACAACCTGACCAACGTGAACCAGATCGAGGTCGGCCAGCTGCTGCGCATCGTGCCGCCGGGTGCCGACGTCAACACTGCGCCGGGGGTGGCGACCATGCCGGTAGCGCCGGGCACGGTGCAGGCCCAGCCGATCGACCAGGCCCGTCCGAACGGCACGCCGGTACCGCCGCCGGCCGCGCCCGCCGCCGCTGCCGCCGCCGCGGCTTCGGCTCCTGCGGCAGCGCCCGCCGCGACCGCGCCTGCCTCGGCGCCGATGGCCGATGGCTCGATGAAGCTGAGCTGGCCGGCGACCGGCCAGATGGTCGGTAAATTCGACGACAAGGGCAATAAAGGCATCGATATTGCGGGCAAGAAGGGCGATTCGGTGCTGGCCGCCGATGACGGTCGGGTGATTCACGTAGGCCCCTTGCGCGGCTACGGGAATCTTGTCATCATCAAACACAACGAGACATTTCTTACCGCTTACGGGCACAACGACAAGGTGCTCGTCGCGGAGCAATCCACGGTCCGAAAAGGCCAGAAGATTGCAGAGATGGGCAACAGTGATACCGACCGGGTGAAGCTTCACTTCGAAGTTCGCAAGAACGGAAAACCGGTTGATCCGATGCGGTACCTGCCGCCACAGTGAGGGTTCATGCCACGCCAGAAAACTGTCTCCTCCGGAACCGTCAGCAGGGCTCGCCGTCCCAAGCAGCCGGAAGTGAAGGCTGGTGTGGCGCATCCCGATGAACGCGCCGATGCAGAGGGCTTCGAGCCCGATCTCGCCGCCGAGATGCTTCCCGTGACCGACGAGCCCATCGCCACGTCCGCTTCGGTGGGCCTGCGCGAGGCCGACCTGCTCGGCGACGACAATGATCGCAACGAGCGCCATCTGCGCGACGACGACGAGGACGAGTCGGAAGACGAGGACGAAGACAGCGCGGAAAACGGCACCGAAAGCGCCACCGCCGAGCATGACGACTTCCGCACGGTGCTGCATACCGAGCTGGCGGCCGACACCGTCCAGCACTACCTCAACCGCATCAGCATCAAGCCGCTGCTGTCTGCGCCGGAAGAACTGCATTTCTCCACGCTGGCCAAGGACGGCGACTTTGCCGCGCGCCAGGTCATGATCGAGCGCAACCTGCGGCTGGTGGTCAGCATCGCCAAGGGCTATCTCAATCGCGGCGTGCCGCTGCTCGACCTGATCGAGGAGGGCAACCTGGGCCTGATGCACGCGATCGAGAAGTTCGATCCGTCGCGCGGCTTCCGCTTCTCGACCTATGCAACGTGGTGGATCCGCCAGAGCATCGAGCGCGCCATCATGAACCAGGCACGCACCGTTCGCCTGCCGGTGCACGTAATCCGCGAACTCAACCAGGTGCTGCGCGCCAAGCGCCATCTGGAGAAAGGCGGCACCGACGGGCGCGACGCCAGCCTGGAAGACATCGCCCACCTGCTGGGCAAGACGCCGGACGAAGTGCAGGACGTCCTGGCACTCAACGAACATACCACCTCGCTCGATACGCCGTTCGATCTCGATCCCGGCTCGAGCCTCCTGGATTTCCTCTCCGACGAGCACAACGCCGCCCCCGACCAGGAGGTGGCGCACCGCGAGCTGGAAGGGCTGATGAAGCTCTGGCTGGCGCGCCTGTCGGAAAAGCATCGCTATGTGGTGGAGCGCCGCTTCGGCCTCAACCATATCGAGCCCGCCACGCTGGAAGAGCTTGCCGAGGAGATGGGCCTGACGCGCGAGCGCGTACGCCAGATCCAGCAGGAGGCGCTGGTCAAGCTCAAGCGGCATTTCGCTTCGCAAGGTGTCAGGAAGGACGCCGTTCTATGACCCCTGTGCTGGTATTTGACATCGAGACCATTCCCGATGTCGCCGGCCTGCGCCGTTTGCATGACCACCCCGATGCGATGAGCGACGCCGAAGTCGCCGAGCATGCGTTCTCCGCCCGCCGGGAAAAGACCGGTAGCGATTTCCTCCCGCACTACCTCCAGCGCGTCGCCGCGATTTCCTGCGTGCTGCGGCGCACGCACCGCGACGGCTCGGCGGTGTTCCATGTCGGCTCGCTCGGCACGCCGGAAGACGGGGAGGCCACGCTGATCCAGAAGTTCTATGAACTGATCGCGCGCTACAGCCCGCAGCTGGTATCGTGGAATGGCGGCGGCTTCGACCTGCCGGTGCTGCACTACCGCGGCCTGGTCAACGGCATCACCGCGCCGCGCTACTGGGAGATGGGCGAGGGCCGCGACGAAGACAGCCGCGACTTCAAGTGGAACAACTACATCAGCCGCTACCACATGCGGCACCTGGACCTGATGGACCTGCTGGCGATGTACCAGCCGCGCGCCAGCGCCCCGCTCGATGACCTCGCTAAGCTGTGCGGCTTTCCCGGCAAGATGGGGATGGATGGCAGCAAGGTGTGGCAGGCCTTCCAGGCCGGGCAGCTCGACGAGATCCGCGCCTATTGCGAGACTGACGTCGTCAACACCTACCTGATGTACTGCCGCTTCCAGCTGATGCGCGGCGGGCTGTCGCCGCGCGAGTTCGACGTCGAGATGGAATTCGTCCAGGAATCGCTGGCCGAGCTGCCGGGCGAGCAGTGGATGGAATACCTGCAGGCCTTCCGGCTGCAGCGCCTGACGCCCGAGGCCGAAGACCTCGAGGATTGACGACGGCAGGCGCCATGCCGGCTTAGAGGTCCAGCGACAGCAGGATCGGCTGGTGGTCCGAGGCATCGGTGTCGGCGTTGACCTCGCAGCGCCGGATGCGGGCAACGAGCGGCTCGGTCACCAGCATGAAGTCACAGGCAAAGGGCGGCTCGGGCCATTGTTCCTTGTCGTGCAGCGCGCAAGTGGGCGCATGCGGCAGGCAGGGATGCGCATGCAGCCAGGCGTCGCGCCAGGCCGGCGTGCCGTCATCGAATGGTTCCAGCATGCGCCGATAGGCAACGTCGTCGGGTTTGCTGTTGAAGTCGCCGCACAGGATGGCCTCGACGGGCCGGGGCTCCGGCGTGAACGGGCCCGGCCACTGCTCGCTGCGGCCGGGCCGACGCGCGTGAGCGCAAGCCTCGGCATGCCAGTCGCGCAGGGCTTCGGCCTGCGCCGTGCGCTGGGTCGCCGAATAATATTCCAGGTGGGTGCAGATCACCCGCAGCCGCGCGCTGCCGGACTCCAGGGTCGCTTCCAGTGCCACCCGCGGCATCGATGCCACCTCGGGGTCCGCGGGCCAGGGCAGCGCATGGCGGAACACCTCGCGCACCGGCAGCCGGGTGGCGATCAGGTTGCCGAACTGCTTCAGCGCGCCGTCGCGGCCGCGCCGCTCGACCGCCGGCGCATAGAGCAGCCGATAGCCCGGCAGCAGCGCGGTCAGCTCCGACACCTGGTCGGCGCCGGGTTCGCCGCGCAGTTCGCCAAAGCCGCGCGTCACTTCCTGCAGGCACAGCACGTCCGCGTCGGCCATGGCGCGCAGGACCTGTACCTGCCGCGCCAGGTCGACGCGTCCGTCGGCGCCGCGGCCCCACTGGATGTTCCACGAAATCAGTTCCATGCCTGCTCTCCATCGTTGGCCCGGACGTACGCCAACGGAGCGGGCCCGGTCTGGCATACAATCGCGCTTTCGTAAAACAATACGTCAGGTTTGATCTGGTGTCCCAAGCCGTGTCCTCCCCACAAGAAACGCCGGCCGTGCCGGCTGCTGCGGCCGTCGAAGGTGCTGCCCCCGTCGCAAAGAATTCCCGTGGCCGTGGTGCCGCCCAGGGCGGTACGCCTGCGGACGACCCCGTGGTGACGATCGACAGCCTCGACATGGAAGCGCGCGGCGTCGGCCGGCTGGTCAACGAGGACGGCACGCCCGGCAAGGTCATCTTCGTCGAGGGCGCGCTGCCCGGCGAGACCGTCAGCTACCGCAGCTATCGCCGCAAGCCCAGCTACGAGCAGGCTCACCTGGGTGAAGTGCGACAGGCCTCCGTGATGCGCGTCGAACCGGGCTGCCAGCACTTTGGCGTCTGCGGCGGGTGCTCGATGCAGCATCTGGATTCGCGCGCGCAGCTGGCCATCAAGCAGCGCGTGCTCGAGGACAACCTGTGGCACCTGTCCAAGGTGAAGCCCGACGTGGTGTTCCGCCCGATCGCCGGCCCGGACTGGGGTTATCGCTACCGGGCGCGCCTGACGGTGCGCCACGTGGCCAAGAAGGGCGGGGTGCTGGTCGGCTTCCACGAGCGCAAGAGCAGCTACGTTGCCGACATGACGCGCTGCGAGATCCTGCCGCCGCATGTGTCGGCAATGCTGGTGCCGCTGCGCGAGCTGGTGATGGGGCTGTCGATCCGCGACCGCATGCCGCAGATCGAGCTGGCCGTGGGCCAGGAGGTGACCGCGCTGGTGCTGCGCATCCTGGAGCCGCTGACCGATGCCGACAAGGATCTGCTGCGCGCCTTTGCCGATGCGCACAAAGTGCAGTTCTGGCTGCAGCCGAAGGGTCCGGACACGGTCTATCCGTTCTACCCGGCCGAGGCCGAGCTGGCCTACACGCTGCCGGAGTTCGGCATCCGCATGCCGTTCAAGCCGACCGACTTTACCCAGGTTAACCACCAGATCAACCGCGTGCTGATCGGCCGCGCACTGCGCCTGCTCGATGCCCAGCCACAGGACCGCCTGCTCGACCTGTTCTGCGGCATCGGCAACTTTACGCTGCCGCTGGCGACGCAGGGCAAGTCGGTGATGGGCATCGAAGGCAGCGAGGCGCTGACCACGCGCGCGCTCGCCAATGCGGAATACAACGGGCTGGCCGCCAAGACCGAGTTCGCGTGTCGCAACCTGTTCGAGGTCACTGCGGAAGACATCGCCGCGCTGGGCCGCTTCGACCGCTGGCTGGTGGACCCGCCGCGCGAAGGCGCCCTGGCCGTGTGCAAGGCGCTGGGCGAGCTGGCGCAGCAGGGCAGCGACGTGTCGCCGCGGCGCATCGTCTATGTCTCGTGCAGCCCCGCCACGCTGGCGCGTGACGCCGGCCTGCTGGTGCACGAGGCGGGCTACCGCCTGAGCGGCGCCGGCGTGGTCAATATGTTCCCGCACACCTCGCACGTCGAGTCGATCGCGGTGTTCGACCGCGACTGATCGCGGCGGGCGTCCAAAAGAAAAGCCGGCCCGCAGGCCGGCTTTTTTCATGCCGCGGCGTTCGCCGTCATTCGCGGTTGCCGCCGAAGATGCCCAGCAGCGCCAGCAGGTTGGCGAAGACGTTGTACACGTCGAGGTAGATCGCCAGCGTGGCGGTGATGTAGTTGGTTTCGCCACCATTCACCACGCGCTGCACGTCGAACAGGATGTACGCCGAGAAGATACCGATCGCGATCACCGACACCGTGATCATCAGCGCCGGCAGCTGCAGCCAGATATTGGCCACGCTGGCCAGGATCAGCAGGATCACGCCGACGAACAGGAACTTGCCCAGGCCGGAGAAATCACGCTTGCTGACGGTGGCGATCGATGCCATCGCGCCGAACACCGCCGCGGTGCCGCCGAAGGCGTACATGATCAGGGCCGGGCCGTTCGAGAACGACAAGGTGACACTGATCAGCCGCGACAGCATCAGGCCCATGAAGAAGGTAAAGGCCAGCAGCAGGACCACGCCCATGCTGCTGTTCTTGGTCTTCTCGATGGCGAAGAAGAAGCCGAACGCGATCGCCAGGAACAGGATCAGCGACAGGCCGGGGCTGCCCGCCATGAAGCTGAAGCCGGTGGCCACGCCGATCCACGCACCGAGCACGGTGGGGATCATCGAGAGGGCCAGCAGCCAGTAAGTGTTGCGCAAGACCCGGTTGCGAACGACGACGTCAGTGACGGTCGACGCACTATTGCCGAAACCGTAGGTGTTCAGCTTGTTATCCATGGTGACTCCTGTCTCAAAACGGTGAGGCGCCGGCGTTGGCGAGACTGCAAATGCGAAGACTCGTATGGCAGCCGGACGGAACCATCGTCAATGTGGCATCGGGCAGGCCGGATTGCAAGGGCGCGGTAATTCAATCGTCACTGGCGCTGGCTCACGTCCGTTCGACGCCGCTCACATTGGATGTTAGCGGCGGTGCTGCGTTCCAGGGATGACAAGGTTGTAATGTGCGGCTTTTGCAACTTGCCAGCGGCACGCGCGCAAGGGTTCGCCGGGCACGTCCGGAGCTCTGCAAGACCCTCGAAACGGTCATAGTCTTCGTGCTAGAATTGCACGTTTAATCCATTTGTAACCCCTTCATTTTTCGGAGTTTTTCATGGCGATCGAACGCACCCTGTCGATTATCAAGCCGGATGCTGTGGCCAAGAACGTGATTGGCCAGATCTACGCCCGTTTCGAGGCCGCCGGCCTGAAGATCGTTGCTGCCAAGATGGTGCACCTGTCGCGCGGCGAAGCCGAGCAGTTCTACGCTGTTCACAAGGAGCGTCCGTTCTTCAAGGACCTGGTCGACTTCATGGTTTCGGGCCCGGTCATGATCCAGGCGCTGGAAGGCGAGAACGCCATTGCCAAGAACCGCGACCTGATGGGCGCCACCGACCCGAAGAAGGCCGAGAAGGGCACCATCCGCGCCGACTTCGCCGACAGCATCGACGCCAACGCCGTGCACGGCTCGGACGCTGCTGAAACGGCTGCCGTGGAAGTGGCGTTCTTCTTCCCGGGCATGAACGTCTACAGCCGCTGATCGGCTGCTGACTGACACCAAGCCGAGTTTGCCGTCATGAACGATCTCGTCAACCTGCTCGACCTCGACGCGGACGCGCTCACCGCTTATTGCGGCGAGCTCGGCGAGAAGCCGTTCCGTGCGCGGCAGCTGCAACGCTGGATCCACCACTACGGTGCCAGCCGCTTCGACGCCATGTCGGATCTCGCCAAGTCGCTGCGCGAAAAGCTCGCGACCCGCGCCGAGATCCGCGCGCCTGCCATCATCACCGACAACCTGTCGGCCGACGGCACGCGCAAGTGGCTGCTCGACGTGGGCGAGGGCAACGCGGTGGAGACGGTGTACATCCCCGAGGAAACGCGTGGCACGCTGTGCGTTTCCTCGCAGGCGGGATGCGCCGTCAACTGCCGGTTCTGTTCCACCGGCAAGCAGGGCTTTTCGCGCAATCTCAGCACCGGTGAAATCATCGGCCAGCTGTGGATGGCCGAATTCGCCATGCGCGAGCAACTGGGGCGCGGCCCCAAGGATGACCGCGTCATCTCCAATGTGGTGATGATGGGCATGGGCGAGCCGCTGCTGAACTACGACGCGGTCGTGCCGGCCATGCGGCTGATGCTCGACGACAACGCCTACGGCCTGTCGCGCCGCCGCGTGACGCTGTCCACCTCCGGCGTGGTGCCGATGATGGACCGCCTGTCCAAAGACCTGCCGGTGGCGCTTGCCGTGTCGCTGCATGCGTCCAACGACGCCCTGCGCGACGTGCTGGTGCCGCTGAACAAGAAATACCCGCTGGCCGAACTGATGGCGGCATGCCGCCGCTACCTGGAATTCGCGCCGCGCGATTTCATTACTTTCGAATACTGCATGCTGGATGGCGTCAACGACGGCGTCGAGCATGCGCGGGAACTGCTGAAGCTTGTCGCCGACGTGCCGTGCAAGTTCAACCTGATCCCGTTCAACCCGTTCCCCGAATCGGGCCTGAAGCGTTCCAACAACGAGCAGATCCGCCGTTTCGCGCAGGTGCTGATGGACGCGGGCATCGTCACCACCATCCGCAAGACCCGCGGCGACGACATCGACGCCGCTTGCGGCCAGCTGGCCGGGGAAGTGAAGGACCGCACCCGCCTTGCCGAACGCGGTAAGTTCGGCAAGATCACGCCGCTGGTGCCGGTCACTGCCAGCGGCCAGCCGCGGGAGGCGCGCCCTGCATGATCCGTCTGATCGCTGCGGCCCTGCTGGGGCTGCTGATGTTGTCCGGGTGCCAGCTGCCGCATGCGCCGGCGCAGGATCTCCAGACCGCTTCCGACCAGACCGAGGCCAGCCGCCGGGCCGGCATCCGGCTGCAACTGGCCACCAATTATCTCGAGGCCGGCCAGACCGCGGTCGCGCTTGACGAGATCAAGCAGGCCATCGCCATCGATCCGTCGCTGGCCGACGCCTATCATGTGCGGGCGCTGATCTACATGAGCATGAACGAGCGGACGCTGGCCGAGGACAGCTTCCGCACCGCGGCGTCGATGCGCGCCAATGACGGCGACCTGCTCAACAACTACGGCTGGTTCCTGTGCCAGCAAGGGCGCTACGGCGAGGCCGTGCCCATGCTGCAGCGCGCCGTGTCGGCGCCGTCGGCCGGTGGCGCGGTCAAGCCGCTGATCAGCCTGGGCGCGTGCGAACTGCGCCAGGGCCACAGCGCCGAGGCGGAGAAGAACCTGAAGGCCGCACTCGGCTACGACCGCAACAACCCGGTGGCGAACACCAACCTGGCGCTGGTGTTCTACCGGCGCGGCGATTACGTCCAGGCGCGCCAGTACGTCCAGCGCGTCAACAACAGCCAATTTGTCACTGCGCAATCCCTCTGGCTGGGAGCGCGCATTGCCCACCGTCAGGGCGACGGCCGCACGCAGGATGCGCTGGGAGCGCAGCTGCGCAGCCGTTTCCCCGACTCGCGCGAGGTGGCCGCCTACGAACAAGGAGCATGGGATGAGTGAGCACGACCGCGCCGCAGGCCAGGCCGTACCGACGCAAGCAGTCGGCGGAGGCGCGCATGAAGGAGAACGTGAAGCCGCGGCGCGCGAGATCGGCGCGGCGCTGGCGCGCGAGCGCGAGGCGCAGCGGATGTCCGTCGAGGACGTCAGCGCACGGCTCAAGGTGGCGGCCAGCAAGCTGCGCGCGATCGAGGCGGCCGATTTGAAGGCGCTGCCGGACGTGACCTTCGCCAAGGGCGTGATGCGCGCCTATGCCCGCATGCTCCATGTCGATATCGACCCGCTGCTGGCGCGCTTCCAGCCACGCGCGGTGGCGCAGGTGGCGGAAATCGCCCGCCAGCGCGAGGGCGGCATCAACGCGGCCTTCGACGACCGCAACCGCTTCCGCTCCGGCGGCAATGGCGGCCGCTGGGTCTGGCTGGCGCTGGTGGCGGTGGTGGCGGCGGCGGGCATCTGGTTCGGGCTCGACCATATCCGCGCGTGGATCGACGCGCGCAGCAGCGCCGCTGAAACCGTGGCGGCCGAGGCACCGGCCGCGGAAAACGCGAGCACCGAAGCCGGTATCGTGACCGCGGCGCTGCCGCCGGTGATGGCCGCCAGCGACTCGCCGGCCCCGTCCGCCGAAACCGTTCCGGCCAGTGCTGCCACCGCTTCGGCAGCTTCGGCAACCGCGGCAGCGCCTGCCGCGGCGGCAGCCACCGCGGCGGCAGCCACCGCGGCGCCGGCCGCAGCGGCACAGGCGGCCCCGACGGCATCCGCCGCGGCGGTCGGTGAGGGCGAACTGCAGATCCGCTTTGCCTCCGATACCTGGTTTGAAATCCGCGACAATAGCGGCAAGGTCGTCATGGGTGGCACCGCCAGGGCCGGCCAGACCATGGCTGGCGGCGGCACCGCCCCGTACAAGGTGGTGATCGGCAACGTCAAGGGCGTCGAATCGCTCACGCGCAACGGCACGCCGGTCGACCTGAAGGCAGCCAACCGCAACAACGTGGCGCGCCTGACGCTGCCCTGACGCGGGTGCGAGGTGCGGCAAGGTGCGTCTTTGCAAGGTGGTAACGCTATGAACCAACAGCTCTGTCTCCCGGTCCTGCCGGGCCCGCTGCCGCGCCGCCAGACCCGGCAGGCGCGGGTCGCGTGGGGCGACAATGTGGTGACCATCGGTGGCGATGCGCCGGTGCGGGTGCAGTCGATGACCAATACCGACACGGTCGACGCCATCGGCACCGCGATCCAGGTCAAGGAGCTGGCGCGCGCGGGTTCCGAGATCGTGCGCATCACGGTGAACACGCCCGAGGCCGCGGCCGCGGTGCCGTCGATCCGCGAGCAGCTCGACCGCATGGGTGTCGACGTGCCGCTGGTGGGAGATTTCCACTACAACGGCCACAAGCTGCTGCAGGACTATCCGGCCTGCGCCGAGGCGCTGTCCAAGTACCGCATCAATCCGGGCAATGTCGGCCAGGGTGCCAAGCGCGATACCCAGTTCGCGCAGATGATCGAGATGGCGTGCCGCTACAACAAGCCGGTGCGCATCGGCGTGAACTGGGGCAGCCTGGACCAGGACCTGCTGGCGCGCATCATGGACGAGAACGCCGGGCGCGCCGAGCCGTGGCCGGCGCAGAGCGTGATGATCGAGGCGCTGATCACCTCGGCCATCGACTCGGCCCGCAAGGCCGAGGAGATCGGCCTGCCGGGCAGCCAGATCATCCTGTCGTGCAAGGTGTCGCAGGTGCAGGAGCTGGTCGCGGTGTACCGCGAGCTGGCGCGCCGCTGCGACTACGCGCTGCACCTCGGCCTGACCGAGGCCGGCATGGGCAGCAAGGGCATCGTGGCTTCCACCGCGGCGCTGTCGGTGCTGCTGCAGGAAGGCATCGGCGATACCATCCGCATCTCGCTGACGCCGGAACCCGGCGCGCCGCGCGAGAAAGAGGTGTACGTCGGGCAGGAAATTCTGCAGACCATGGGCCTGCGCAATTTCACCCCGATGGTGATTGCCTGCCCGGGCTGCGGCCGCACCACCAGCACGGTGTTCCAGGAACTGGCGGCCAGCATCCAGGCCTACCTGCGCGAGCAGATGCCGCAGTGGAAGACCGCCTACCCGGGCGTCGAGGAGATGGACGTGGCCGTGATGGGCTGCATCGTCAACGGCCCGGGGGAAAGCAAGCACGCCAATATCGGCATTTCGCTGCCGGGCTCGGGCGAATCGCCGGCCGCGCCGGTGTTCGTCGATGGCGTCAAGGTGAAGACGCTGCGCGGCGAGCGCATCGCGGAAGAATTCCAGGCGATCGTAGACGAATACGTTCGCACGCATTACGGCCCGGGCGCTGCGCGGGCCGGCAAAGAAGTGGCAGCCTGAGCCGGACCGGCCGGGGCCAGCAGCCTGACTAGAACAGAATGACGCAAACCGAGACCATGGCCGCCGCCGGCGCCGCCAAGACCGAACCGAAGGCACGCCCCGCCAAGGCCCTGCAGGGCGTGAAGGGCATGAACGACATGCTGCCGGCCGACGCGCCGCTGTGGGAGCATTTCGAGAATGCCGCGCGCGCGATGCTGCGCGCCTACGGCTACCAGCAGATCCGCACGCCCATCGTCGAGCACACCCAGCTGTTCGTGCGCGGCATCGGCGAGGTTACCGATATCGTCGAGAAGGAGATGTACTCCTTCACCGATTCGCTCAACGGCGAGCAGCTGACGCTGCGCCCCGAGGGCACCGCCGCGGCCGTGCGCGCCACCATCGAGCACAACCTGCTGTACGACGGCCCCAAGCGCCTGTGGTACACCGGCCCGATGTTCCGCCACGAGCGCCCGCAGCGCGGCCGCTATCGCCAGTTCCACCAGCTCGGCGCCGAGGCGCTGGGCTTCGCCGGCCCGGACGTGGATGCCGAAATCATCCTGATGTGCCAGCGGCTGTGGGACGACCTGGGGCTGACCGGCGTGCGCCTCGAGCTCAATTCACTGGGGCAGGCCGACGAGCGCGCGGCGCACCGCGAGCAGCTGATCAAGTACCTGGAAGGCTTCCAGGACATCCTGGACGACGACAGCAAGCGCCGCCTGTACACCAACCCGCTGCGCGTGCTCGACACCAAGAACCCGGCACTGCAGGAAATGGCGGCCAACGCGCCCAAGCTGATCGACTTCCTGGGCGAAGCATCGCTGGCGCATTTCGAGGGCGTGCAGCGCCTGCTGAAGGCCAACAACATCCCGTTCAAGATCAACCCGCGCCTGGTGCGAGGCCTCGATTACTACAATCTGACGGTGTTCGAGTGGATCACCGACAAGCTGGGCGCGCAGGGCACCATCGCCGGCGGCGGCCGCTATGACCCGCTGATCGCGCAGATGGGCGGCAAGCCGGCACCGGCTTGCGGCTGGGCCATGGGCATCGAGCGCATCATCGAGCTGATCCGCGAAGAGGGCGTGGTGCCCGAGGCGGTCGGTTGCGACGTCTACCTGGTGCACCAGGGCGAGGCCGCCGCGCAGCAGGCGATGGTGGCCGCCGAGCGCCTGCGCGACGCCGGCCTCGACGTGGTGCTGCACGCCAGCCCGGACGGCAAGGGCGGCAGCTTCAAGTCGCAGATGAAGCGCGCCGACGCAAGCGGCGCGGCCTATGCCGTTATCATTGGCGACGACGAAGTGGCCGCCGGCGTGGTCCAGGTCAAGGAACTTCGCCAGCGCGAGCAGGCCGAAGGCGGTGGGCAACAGGCCACCGTGCCGGCCGAAGGGCTGGTCGATTACCTGATCGACGCCATGGTCGGCGCCAGCGAATAAGCGCGCGCCGCAGCCCAAACACCACGAGTATCCAACCAACGCAGGTGATTGCCTCGACATGGCTTACGATCTAGAAGAACAGGAACAGCTTGAGAATCTGAAGGCCTGGTGGCGCCAGTACGGCAATGCGCTGACCTGGGCGCTGATCATCGCGCTGCTCGCCTTTGCCGGCTGGAACGGCTGGAAGTACTGGGAGCGCAAGCAGGCCGGCGAAGCCGCGGTGCTGTACGAGCAGGTGCTCAAGGCCGCCGAGGCGCGCGATGTCGAGCGCATCAAGCGCGCCGCGACCGACCTGGAAGGCAAGTTCGGCCGTACCGCCTACGGCCAGATGAGCGCACTGGTGGCCGGCCGCGTGCTGTACGATGCGGGCGACCTGGCTGCCGCCAAGAGCCAGCTGCAGTGGGCCATCGACCATGGCGACGAAGAGTATTCGCACCTGGCGCGCGTGCGCCTGGCCGGCGTGCTGCTTGACGAAAAGGCCTACGACCAGGGCCTGGCGCTGCTCAAGGACGAGCCGCCGGCCGCATTCGTCGCGCTCTACGCCGACCGCCGCGGCGACCTGCTCGCCGCGCAGGACAAGCGCGACGATGCCCGCACCGCCTATCGCAAGGCGCTGGACAAGCTGGGCCAGGCCGAGTCGGCGATGCGCCAGATCATCCAGTTCAAGCTCGATGCGCTGGGCACGGCCTGACCCGGCTGCCGCTTGAACCATTGCCATACCGTTGATCCCGCGGATCGAACAACAGGACCGTAAAGTTATGACGTCAGTGCTTTCCCGTGCCGTACATCGCCAGCCCACCCGCACGATTTCCCGTGCGCTGGTGGCGGCTGCCTGCCTGGCCACGCTGGGCGGCTGCGCGCTGTTCAGCAAGGAAAACAAGCACCCGCCCGCCGAACTCAAGCCGGTATCGGGCACGCTCGCGGTGCGCCAGGCGTGGAAGGCCGACGTCGGCAAGAGCGGCCCCTATTCGATGCAGCCGGCCGCGGCGGGCAACAATGTCTATGTGTCGTCCAACAACGGCAGCGTGATGGCGCTCGAAGGCGCCAGCGGCCGCGTGCTGTGGAAGGCCAAGACCGACGTGGACCTGACCTCCGGGCCGGGCAGCGACGGCTCGGTCACCGCGGTGGCGGGCGAGAAGGGCGCGGTCTATGCCTTCGACGCCAGCGGCAAGCAGATCTGGAAGAAGCAGGTCAACGGCGAGGTCCTGTCGGCGCCGCTGGTCGGCAACGGCCTGGTGGTGGTGCGCACCACGGATACCCGGGTGTTCGGCCTGGATGCCGAGACCGGCGAGCGCCGCTGGATCTACCAGCGTTCGCAGACCCCGCTGAACCTGCGCGCGGCGATGGGCATGGTGTTCGCCGGCGACGGCATCGTGATGGGCTTCCCCGGCGGCAAGCTCGGCGTGCTGACGCCGGGCAACGGTGTGCTGCGCTGGGAAAGCGCGATTTCCTACCCGAAGGGCGTGTCGGAGATCGAGCGCCTGAACGACGTCACCGGCCTGCCCATGGTCAGCGGCCGCCAGGTTTGCGCCACCACCTTCCAGGGCCGGGTCGCCTGCCTGGAACTGGCCAGCGGCCAGCCGCAGTGGGGCAAGGATTTCTCGTCGCCGGCAGGCCTCGCGCAGGATGACAATGCGCTTTACGCCAGCGACGAGCAATCGGTGGTGCATGCCTTCGACCGCCAGAACGGCAGCGAGCGCTGGAAGAACGCCGACCTGCGCAACCGCCGCCTGGGCGCGCCGCTGGCGCTGGGCCGCTCGGTGGTGATGGGCGACTTCGAAGGCTATGTCCACTTCCTGTCGCGCGAAGACGGCCAGGTGGTGGCACGCATGAAGACCGATGGCAGCGCCATCACTGCCGCGCCCGTGGTGGCGGGGCAGACCCTGGTGATCCAGACGCGCGACGGCGACGTCTACGGTTTCCAGCCTGGCTGACAGGACCCTATGCGCGCTGCCGTACACCTGTCGGTACGGCCGGCGCCGAATCCGGTAGCATGATCCTTGGCGCGGCAATTGCAGCGGGTCGGTGACCCGCGCCGCGCCCGACAGGACAAGCGGCAACCCGCGCCCAGGTGGCGCGGGCTGCCGTTGGAACCCTTGACTCCGGAGTTACCGGGGGGCGGCAGTTGCCGGCCCCCGTTTCCGTTTATGGCATGAAACCAGTTATCGCACTTGTCGGCCGCCCCAATGTGGGCAAGTCGACGCTATTCAACCGCATGACCCGCTCGCGCGACGCGCTCGTCGCCGACCTGCCGGGCCTGACGCGCGACCGCCATTATGGCGAAGGGCGCATCGGTGAACGTCCGTTCATCGCCATCGATACCGGCGGCTTCGAGCCCGTGGTCAAGGAAGGCATCGTCGCCGAGATGGCCAAGCAGACCAAGCAGGCGGTGGTCGAGGCCGACGTGGTGATCTTTATCGTCGACGGCCGCCTGGGCCTGGCGCCGCAGGACCGCGCCATCGCCGATTACCTGCGCAAGACCGGCCGGCGCATCATGCTGGCGGTCAACAAGGCCGAGGGCATGAAGTACACCTCGGTGGCGGCGGACTTCTACGAGCTCGGCATGGGCGATCCGTATGCGATCTCCGCCGCCCATGGCGACGGCGTGCGCGAGCTGGTCGATGAAGCCATCGAACTGGCGGTCCAGGAGCGCCCCGAGCTGGCCGAGGAAGCCTCGGACGAGGGCAAGGGCGTCAAGATCGCCATCGTCGGGCGCCCCAATGTGGGCAAGTCCACGCTGGTCAATACGCTGATCGGTGAAGAGCGCGTGATCGCCTTCGATATGCCCGGCACCACCCGTGACGCGATCTATGTGGAGTTCGAGCGCGGCGGCAAGCCCTATACGCTGATCGATACCGCAGGCCTGCGCCGGCGCGGCAAGGTGTTCGAGGCGATCGAGAAATTCTCGGTGGTCAAGACGCTGCAGTCGATCGCGGACGCCAACGTGGTGATCCTGCTGCTCGACGCGCAACAGGATATTTCCGACCAGGACGCGCATATTGCCGGCTTTATCGTCGAGTCCGGCCGTGCCCTGGTGGTGGGCGTCAACAAGTGGGACGGACTGGACGGCCACACGCGCGACCGCATCAAGCATGACCTCGAGCGCAAGCTGCAATTCCTCGGCTTTGCCAACTTTCACTTTGTGTCGGCGCGCGAGCGCACCGGCATCGGCGCGCTGATGCGCTCGGTCGACGACGCGTATGCCGCGGCCATGGTCAAGCTGCCGACGCCGCAACTGACGCGCGTGCTGCAGGAAGCCGTGGAATTCCAGCAGCCCAAGCGCGTCGGCGCGTCGCGGCCCAAGCTGCGCTATGCGCACCAGGGCGGCTCCAATCCGCCCATCATCGTGATCCACGGCAATGCGCTGTCGGGCGTGGCAGAGACCTACCGGCGCTACCTGGAAAACCGTTTCCGTGCGGCATTCAAGCTCAAGGGCACGCCCCTGCGCATCGAATTTCGCACGAACAAAAATCCGTACGCGGACTCGAAGGAGTGAGTCCGGAATCGGATCCGTGGCGGGGCCAGTTTTCGTTTGCGTTCGTTTGGAACTGCGGCTAAATTCACGGTAGCAGGGGGTTCCCTGCGCATTGACGCCAACTTGGTACCGTTTTGATCTTTTTTCTGGCGCGTTTTTGCGCCGCCTGACTTGAACCGGGGATTTCCATCCCCATCATTCACCACTAAACCTATAAATTTGGAGTGTGCCATGAGCAACAAAGGGCAACTGCTACAAGACCCGTTCCTGAACGCGCTGCGCAAAGAGCACGTGCCGGTTTCCATCTATCTCGTCAATGGCATCAAGCTGCAAGGCAATATCGAATCGTTCGACCAGTATGTCGTCCTGCTGCGCAACACCGTGACCCAGATGGTCTACAAGCATGCGATTTCCACCGTCGTGCCGGCACGCGCGGTCAACTTCCGCGTGGATGATTCGGCCGAGGCCTGATCTGACTGATCTGCCCCAGGGCATCGTACGGGCGCCAGGCGGTGCCGCCACGATGCCCGGCGCCGGCGTGCCGACGCACCCGGTGCCGCGCGGCGCGGCGCTTGCCAATGCGCCCGCCGCCGCCGCGTTCCGCATCATGCGGCGGCCTGTCCCGGCAGGGGCCGGGACAGTGTCCGAGATCCGCCATCCCTCCCCCTGAACCCGAATTTCCCTGCGCATTCGCGCCCGCCCTTGGACCCCAGAGCCACCTCCAATACCGCCCCTTCGCGCGCCATCCTCGTCGGCGTCGATTTCGGCAAGCATGATTTCCAGGAAAGCCTCAGCGAACTCGCGCTGCTGACCACCACCGCCGGCTCGCTGCCGGTGCATACCCTGACCGGCCGCCGCTCGCGGCCGGACCCGGCCCTGTTCATCGGCTCGGGCAAGGCCGAGGAGCTGAAGGAGGCCGCCGATGCGCTGGACGCCGACGTGGTGGTCTTCAACCACGCGCTGAGCCCGGCGCAGCAGCGTAACCTTGAGCGCTTCCTGCAACGCCACGTGATCGACCGGACCGGCCTGATCCTCGATATCTTCGGGCAGCGCGCGCAGAGCCATGTCGGCAAGGTGCAGGTGGAACTGGCGCAGGTGCAGTACCGCGCGTCGCGGCTGGTGCGCGCATGGAGCCACCTGGAGCGGCAGAAGGGCGGCATCGGCATGCGCGGCGGCCCCGGCGAGCGCCAGCTCGAACTGGACCGCCGCATGCTGGACGAGCGTGCCAAGCGGCTCAAGTCCGATCTGTCGCGGCTGCAGCGCCAGCACAGCACGCAGCGGCGTGCGCGCGCGCGCAACGACACCCTCAGCATCTCGCTGGTGGGCTACACCAACGCGGGCAAGTCGACGCTGTTCAATGCGCTGACCAAGGCCGGCGCGTATGCGGCCAACCAGCTCTTCGCCACGCTCGACACCACCTCGCGCCGGCTGTTCCTGGACGGCCTGGGCAACGTGGTGCTGTCGGACACGGTCGGCTTTATCCGCGACCTGCCGACGCAGCTGGTGGCGGCGTTCCGTGCCACGCTGGACGAGACCGTGCATGCCGACCTGCTGCTGCATGTGGTCGATGCCTCGAGCCCGGTGCGCCGCGAGCAGATCGAGCAGGTCAACCGGGTGCTGGCCGAAATCAACGCGCTGGACATCCCGCAGATCGTGGTGATGAACAAGATCGACGCCGCGCCCGAACTGATGGGCGATGGCCCGCGCATCGAGCGCGATGCGGAGGGCATTCCCACCCGTGTGTTTCTCAGCGCGCGCGAAGGGCTGGGTCTGGACGCGCTGCGCGAGGCCGTGGTCGAAGTAGCGCAATGGCTGGCCAGCCGTCCGCCCGAGCCGCAACCCTACGATCCGCGCCTCGATGATGTGGCGCAGTCCGATGATGCCGGCGATGGCATCGACGATGGCGTCGACGACGGCGTGGCGGACGAAAGCGATGACGCCGATGCGGCGGATCCGCGCCGGCTGTAGGCGCGGCAGCCGGCCTAGGGGCTGGCCGCCGCACCGGGCCGCTTTGGTGCCGGTTTGGCGCCGGTTCTGCCCAATTCCGGTGCGGTCGCCGCGCGGATTGCGCGAATTGGCCAAATGTGGCGCCGATGACTGCTAGAATCCCCCTGTTACAAACTTCCCCGGACCCGTGCACTTCATGCCCCAGTTTCCCCGGAATGCTGATTCGAGCCTGACACCAGGCGGCCGTCTCGCGCTGCGCGCGGGCTGGCAGCGCCTGCGCGCCATCTTCTCGCTGAACGATCCGCGCTGGGGTCGGGATGGGCAGGACGATGACAAGAAGGACGGCCGCGACGACAGCCGCCAGCAAAACCAGCGTCCGCAGCAGGATGGCGGCCCGCCTGACCTGGACGAGCTGTGGCGCGACTTCAACCGCCGCCTGAACGGCCTGCTCGGCCGCAAGGACAACGGCGGCAACGGCAACCAGGGCTTCGGCGGCCCGCGCACGCCCGGCAAGGGCTCGGGCGTCGGCGCCGGCGTGATCGTGGCCGCGGTGGTCGGCATCTGGCTGGCCAGCGGCTTCTTCATGGTGCAGGAAGGCCAGACCGCGGTGATCCTGCAGTTCGGCAAGTTCAAGTACTCCACCGGTCCTGGCATCAACTGGCGCATGCCCTGGCCGATCCAGTCGGCCGAGGTGGTCAACCTGTCGGCGGTGCGCTCGGTCGAGGTCGGCCGCTCCACCTCGATCAAGGACAGCAACCTGAAAGACTCGTCAATGCTGACGCAGGACGAGAACATCATCGACGTGCGCTTCACCGTGCAGTACGTGATCCAGGACGCCAGCGAATTCCTGTTCTTCAACAAGACCGACCGGGGTGGCGATGAAGAGCTGGTGACGCAGGCGGCCGAGACCTCGGTGCGCGAGATCGTCGGCAAAAACAAGATGGACGCGGTGCTGTACGAAAACCGCGAGCAGATCGCGCAGCAGCTGGCCAAGTCGATCCAGGCCATCCTGGCGGCGTACAAGACCGGCATCCGCGTGCTGTCCGTGAACGTGCAGAGCGTGCAGCCGCCCGAGCAGGTGCAGGCCGCATTCGACGACGTCAACAAGGCCAGCCAGGACCGCGAGCGCGCCATCAGCGAAGGCCAGGCCTACGCCAACGACATCATCCCGCGCGCCAAGGGTACCGCGGCGCGCCTGAAGGAAGAGTCCGAAGCCTATCGCTCCCGCGTGGTGGCGCAGGCCGAGGGCGATGCGTCGCGCTTCCGCGCGGTCCAGGCGGAATATGCCAAGGCGCCGCAGGTGACGCGCGACCGTATCTATGTGGAGACCATGCAGCAGATCTACACCAATTCGACCAAGGTGCTGGTCGACGCGCGCCAGGGCAACAACCTGCTCTACCTGCCGCTGGACAAGCTGATGGCGCAGGCCGAGGGCCGCGCCACGCCGCAGCCGGGCCAGCCCGGCGCGGCCGGCACGCCGGCGCCCGTGCCGGACGCCTCGACGGACAACCGGTCGCGCGAAGCGTTGCGCAACCGCGACCGCGACTCGCGCTGAGGAGACCGTCATGAACCGACTGATTTCCTTCGCCATCGGCTTCTTCATCCTGCTCGCCGTGGTCTCGTCCATGCTGTTCGTGGTCGACCAGCGCCAGTACGCCGTGGTGTTCGCCTTCGGCCAGATCAAGGAAGTGGTGCGTGAGCCGGGCCTGCACTTCAAGCTGCCGCCGCCGTTCCAGAACGTGGTGTTCATGGACCGCCGCCTGCAGACCATCGACGTCGCCGCCAACGAGCGCTTCCTGACCGCCGAGAAGAAGAGCATGGTGGTGGACTGGTTCGTCAAATGGCGCATCACCGACCCGCGCAAGTTCTTTGTCGCCTTCGGCGGCAACCTGCGCGGCGCGCAGGACCGCATGACGCAGCGCATCGACTCGGTGGCGCGCGAAGAATTCGGCAAGCGCACCGTCGCCGACGTGGTCGCCGGCGAGCGCGAGCAGGTGATGCAGGCCATCCGCAACGGCATGAGCGAGTACGCCAAGTCGGTCGGCGTCGAGATCCTCGACGTGCGCCTGAAGCGTGTCGACCTGCTGCCCGCCATCAGCGAATCGGTGTATCGCCGCATGGAGGCCGAGCGCAAGCGCGTGGCCAACGAGCTGCGCTCCACCGGCGCCGCCGAG
The DNA here is from genome assembly GCF_014191175.1 of Cupriavidus alkaliphilus. Classification (NCBI taxonomy): domain Bacteria; kingdom Pseudomonadati; phylum Pseudomonadota; class Betaproteobacteria; order Burkholderiales; family Burkholderiaceae; genus Cupriavidus; species Cupriavidus alkaliphilus. The sequence continues at coordinate 1,006,976 of NZ_JACHWE010000001.1, forward strand.
GGCGAAAAGATCCGCGCCGACGCCGACCGCCAGCGCGAAGTGGTGCTGGCCGAGGCCTATCGCGACGCGCAGGTGATCAAGGGCGAGGGCGATGCCAAGGCATCGCAGATCTACGGCGACGCGTTTGGCCGCGATCCGCAGTTTGCGCAGTTCTGGCGCAGCATGGAGGCCTACCGCAACACCTTCCGCGACAAGCGCGACGTGCTGGTGCTTGAGCCCAATTCCGAGTTCTTCCGCTATATGCGCTCCAGCGGCGGCGCCGCGGGCGCGGCCGCGGGCAATGCCGGAGGCAAGCGCTAGCACCGTCGCTTGTCCGTGTGGCGAATTGACGAAACCCCGGCTTGCCGGGGTTTTGTCCGGCTGGAGCCGTCGTCGCGGAGTGATGGCGCGGGCGCGCGGTGCCCGCTCCCTGCAGGCGCTGCGCTTGCAGGCAACTGAATGACTGAGAAGAGATTCACCATGTCCAACCATTGGCTGCTGCCAGAAAACATTGCCGACGTGCTGCCGTCGGAAGCGCGCAAGATCGAAGAGCTGCGCCGCCGCATGCTGGACCTGTTCCGCACCTACGGCTACGAGCTGGTGATGCCGCCGATGCTGGAATACCTCGAGTCGCTGCTGACCGGCACCGGCCATGACCTCGACCTGCGCACGCTCAAGCTGGTCGACCAGCTGTCGGGCCGCACCATGGGGCTGCGCGCCGATATCACGCCGCAGGTGGCGCGCATCGATGCCCACCTGCTGAACCGTCCGGGCGTGACCCGGTTGTGCTACGCCGGCAACGTGCTGCACGCGCGCCCGGCAGGGTTCCACGCCACCCGGGAGCCGATCCAGATCGGCGCCGAGATCTACGGTCACGCCGGCCTGGAAGCCGACGTCGAGATCCAGGAACTGATGCTGGCCGCGCTGACGGCGGCGGGCCTGTCGGAGATCCGTATCGACCTGTGCCACGCGGGCATCCTCGAAGCGTTGCTGGCCGGCCTGCCGTCGATCCGCAAGATCGAGGACGCATTGTTTGCCGCGCTGGAAACCAAGGACGTGCCCGCCTTGCGCGAGCTGACCGCGGGCATGCCGCAGACCGAGCGCGACGCGCTGCTGGCGCTGCCGACGCTGTACGGTGGCGTCGAGGTGATCGAGCGCGCCCGCGCGACGCTGCCGGCCAGCCCGGCCATCGGCCGCGCGCTGGATGAGCTGGCGGCGCTGGCGGTGCAGGTGCGCGGCGCCAGCGTCAATATCGACCTGTCGGATTTGCGCGGATACCACTACCACAGTGGCGTGATGTTCGCGGCTTATGTGGCGGGGTTGCCCAACTACGTGGCACGGGGCGGCCGCTACGACAAGGTGGGGGAGGCCTTTGGCCGCGCCCGCCCGGCCACGGGTTTCTCGCTGGATCTGCGTGAAGTGGCGGCACTGTCACCCGTCGAGGTGCGTGCGCTGGCCATTTTTGCCCCCTGGGATGCGGACCCGGCACTTCGGGCCGCGATTGCCGCGCTGCGCGCCGGCGGCGAGATCGTGATCCAGTCGTTGCCCGGCCATACCCACGAGCTCGACGAATTCAACTGCGACCGGCAGCTGGTACGCAAGGACGGCGGCTGGGCCGTGGTGCCGCGCTGACGCATCGACGCCGCGGCGGCCCAAAAACCCGGAATCGCCCGGCAACAAGAGTAGAATACGTTTTTAACCTATTGACCAAAGCAATATGTCCGCATCCGCAGTAGGCCAGGGACGCAATGTCGTCGTGATCGGCACCCAGTGGGGTGACGAAGGCAAAGGAAAAATCGTCGATTGGCTTACCGACCATGCAAAGGGCGTGGTGCGGTTCCAGGGTGGCCACAACGCTGGCCACACGCTGATCATCGGCGGCAAGAAGACCATTCTCCGGCTGATCCCCTCGGGCATCATGCGCGCCGGCACGGTCTGCTACATCGGCAACGGTGTGGTGCTGTCGCCCGAAGCTTTGTTCCGTGAAATCGAAGAACTCGAAGGCGCCGGCCTGCAGGTGCAGAGCCGCCTGCGCATTTCCGAAGCGGCCACGCTGATCCTGCCGTACCACGTCGCCATCGACAAGGCACGCGAAGCGCGCCGCGGTGCCGCCAAGATCGGCACCACCGGTCGCGGCATCGGTCCGGCCTATGAAGACAAGGTGGCACGCCGCGCGCTGCGCGTGCAGGACCTGTTCGACCCGCAGCAGTTCGCCGAACGCCTGCGCGAGAACCTGGACTTCCACAACTTCATGCTGACCCAGTACCTGGGCGCCGAAGCCGTCGACTTCCAGCAGACCCTGGACGAAGCGCTGGCCTACGCACCGCGCCTGGCACCGATGGTCGCCGACGTATCGGCCGAGCTGTACGCGGTCAACGCCGACGGCGGCAACCTGATGTTCGAAGGCGCGCAGGGCACGCTGCTCGACGTCGACCACGGCACCTATCCGTTCGTCACCTCGAGCAACTGCGTGGCCGGTGCCGCAGCCGCCGGCGCGGGCGTGGGCCCGGGCCGCCTGAACTACATCCTCGGCATCACCAAGGCCTACTGCACCCGCGTGGGTGCCGGCCCGTTCCCGAGCGAACTGTACGACAACGACAACCCCTCGCGCCAGGATGCGGTGGGCGTGCGCCTGGCCAATGTCGGCAAGGAGTTCGGCTCGGTCACCGGCCGTCCGCGCCGCACCGGCTGGCTGGATGCGGCTGCGCTCAAGCGCTCGGTGCAGATCAACGGCGTGTCGGGCCTGTGCATGACCAAGCTGGACGTGCTCGACGGCCTCGAAAGCATCAAGCTGTGCGTCGGCTACACGCTCGATGGCAAGACCGTCGACATCCTGCCGCGCGGCTCGGATGCCGTGGCGCGCTGCGAGCCGGTCTACGAGGAATTCCCGGGCTGGAACGAGTCCACCTTCGGCGTGAAGACGTGGGACGCACTGCCGGAGCAGGCCCGGGTCTACCTGAAGCGAGTGGAAGAAGTGGTCGGCATCCCGATCGACATGATCTCGACCGGCCCGGACCGCGACGAGACCATCCTGCTGCGCCATCCGTACAAGGCCTGAGCGCCTGCGCACTACCCGCAGGGCCGCCGCGCCACGAGCGCCGCGGCCTGCCAGAAAATAAATCGGCCCGCGCAAGCGGGCCGAGCCATATACGGTCAACCGACCGCACGATATCACGAGTAAAACGATGAACCTGCCTACCAACGATGACGAGAACCTGTGGGTCTCCTGGGACGAATACCATCGCCTGATCGCACGCCTGTCGCTGAACGTGCATGAGTCGGGCTGGAAGTTCGACAAGATCCTCTGCCTCGCGCGCGGCGGGCTGCGCGTGGGCGACCAGATGTCGCGCATCTTCGACGTGCCTCTGGCCATCCTGGCCACCAGCAGCTACCGCGAGGCCGCCGGCACGCAGCAGGGCGACCTCGACATCGCGCAGTACATCACCATGACCCGGGGCGAACTGAGCGGCAAGATCCTGCTGGTCGACGACCTGGTGGACTCGGGCATCACGCTCGAGCGCGTGGGCCGCCACCTCAAGGAACGCTACCCGGCGGTGACCGAAGTGCGCTCGGCGGTGCTGTGGTACAAGGCCTGCTCCAAGGTGGAGCCGGACTACCACGTCACCTTCCTGGAGTCGAACCCCTGGATCCACCAGCCGTTCGAAGAGTACGACACGCTGCGCCCGCACAATCTCGCCGCGTGGCTCAAGCGCGGCAAGCGCGCCAGCCTGCTGGACGACGGCGCGCGCGACTGAGCGCGCCCGGCTCAGTAGCCTACCGTGAAGCGCTGGCGCGAATGCGCCGGCTGCTCGATTTCATCGAGCATCGCGATGGCATAGTCTTCCATCGAGATCCAGCTCTTGCCTGCTGCGTCGCTCAGCAGGTCTTCCTGGCCCACGCGGAAATGGCCGGTGCGCGCGCCGGGCTCGAACAGCGCGGACGGCGACAGGAAGGTCCAGTCGATCTGCTGCTCGCTACGCAGCGCGTTCAGGAAGTCGCGGCCGGCCAGCGCCTCGGCCTTGTAGGCGTCGGGAAAGTCCGGGGTGTCGACCAGTTGCACGCCCGGCCCGACATGGAGGCTGCCGGCACCGCCCACCACCAGCAGCCGCGGCACGCCCGCCTGGCGCACCGCCGTGCTCACCTGCTGTGCGTTCAGCTGGGCGAAGCGAGCGGTGCTGATGACGGCATCATGGCCGGCGAGGGCGGCGCTCAGTGCTGCGCTGTCGGTCGCATCCACATCCTTGCTGGTCACGCCCGCGCGCGCCGGCAAACGGCTGGCCTGGCGCGCGATGGCGGTCACCTGGTGGCCGCGGCGCACGGCTTCGTCGGTCAGGCGCGTGCCAACGCGGCCGGTGGCTCCAATGATGGCGATCTTCATGGTCACTCCTTGGTTCAGTCAGTAGATATGAAACTGATGTGGTTACACATCGGGATAAAAAAATTCAGCGCTTGCGGCGCTGGCTGCCGCGCTCGACATCGGCAAGCATGCTGGCGATGGTGATGCCGGCCAGGGTCTCGTCCATGGCCGCCTGCGCGCGGTCGGCGACCTTGCGCAGCGCACCGGTGATCTCGCGTCCGACCAGGCAGGCCGGATTGGGCGCACTCTGGTGCAGCGTGATCAGCGCGGTGGTTTCGACCACGCGGAATACCTCCAGCAGCGTGATCGACGCGGCCGGACGCGCCAGCGTGGCGCCGCCGGTGCTGCCCATGGTGGTGGCCACCAGGCCCGCTTCAGCGAGCTGGCCCACCAGGCGCCGGATCAGCGCCGGATTGGTGCCGACGCTGCCGGCAATCAGCGACGACGGCAACGGCTCGGCGGAACTGGCCAGCAGGGTGAGGATATGGACGGCTACGGCAAACCGGCTGCTTGTGCTCATGATGTCGGGTACGATGTGAAACCATGATAGTTACACATTGGTGCGCGGTCAAGCGTCGGCGTGAAGCGGTGGCGGCGAAATGGTTTGCACTGGCCGCAGAATGCCGGAATCGCCACTGAAGCTGTTACACTCCCCGACATTGCCGTAACCTTGTGGTGCGGCTGCCGCGCAGGGTACGGTGCGCGGTTTCACGGACGGGAAAAAACCCGTACGCTCGCAGGTAATGACATCGCGGCAGTGCCGCCAAGCAAGGAGTGCAAGTTGCCGGATCTGATGCGCGAAACAGGCGTCAAAAACAAAAAACCCGCAGGGCTCGAAAGCGCTGCGGGTTTTCCGGTGATCTGGTGCCCAGGAGAGGACTCGAACCTCCACAGTGTTGCCACCGCTAGGACCTGAACCTAGTGCGTCTACCAATTCCGCCACCTGGGCAGGTGTCGAAACAACCGAAGCGCTCATTATAGAGAGCGCGAGAATTTTGTCAAATAGTTTCCAGAAAAAATTGAATCAGAATAACTATCCGATCCCCAGCCGGGAAGAAATCCTGGGCGTGCTGAGAACGTCGGGATCCCCCCAGTCGGCAGGCGATATCGCCAAGGCGCTGGCGGTCACGCGCAAGGAGCATGACGGCTTCCAGAAGCGCCTGGCCGCGATGGAGCGCGACGGCCAGATCGAGCTCAACCGCAAGGGCCGCTATGAGCTGGCGCACCAGCCCAACTTCGTCACCGGCCGGGTGCAGGGCCACCGCGACGGCTTCGGCTTCCTGATCCGCGACGACGGCGAGGACGACATCTTCCTGCCCGAGCGCGAACTGCAGAAGGCCATGCACAACGACCGCGCGCAGGTGCGCGTGGTGGGCTACGACCGGCGCGGGCGCCCCGAGGGCCAGATCGTCGAGATCATCGAGCGCGCCAACCGCTATGTCATCGGCCGGCTGCTCAGCGAGGGCGGCGTGCTGGTGGTGGCGCCCGAAGACAAGCGCATCAGCCAGGACATCCTGATCCCGCCCAAGGCACAGGGCAAGGCCCGCGTGGGGCAGGTGGTCAGCGTCGAGCTGACCGAATTCCCCGACCGCTATGTGCAGCCGGTGGGCCGCGTGGTGGAAGTGCTGGGCGACATCGACGATCCCGGCATGGAGATCGAGATCGCGGTGCGCAAGTACGGCGTGCCGCACCAGTTCTCGCCGGCGGCCGCCCAGGAAGCCGCCGGGCTGCCCGATGAGGTGCGCCAGGCCGACCTGGACCACCGCATCGACCTGCGCGACATCCCGCTGGTCACCATCGACGGCGAAGACGCGCGCGACTTCGACGACGCGGTCTATTGCGAGCCGGTCAAGATCGGCCGCGCCAAGGGCTGGCGCCTGATCGTGGCGATCGCCGACGTGTCGCACTACGTGCGTCCGGGCACGCCGCTCGATGCCGACGCGCTCGACCGCGCCACCTCGGTGTATTTCCCGCGGCGCGTGATCCCGATGCTGCCGGAGAAGCTGTCCAACGGGCTGTGCTCGCTCAATCCGCAGGTGGACCGGCTGTGCATGGTGTGCGATGCCGTGATCACCGCCAAGGGCGAACTAAAGGGCTACCAGTTCTACCCGGCGGTGATGCATTCGACCGCGCGGCTGACCTACAACGAGGTCTGGGCGGTGCTGTCCAACACCAAGGGCCCCGAGGCGCACAAGCGCAGCGAGCTGGTGCCGCACCTGCAGAACCTGTACGAACTGTTCCAGGTCCTGCTCAAGGCGCGGCGCGCGCGCGGCGCGATCGACTTCGACACCACCGAGACCTACATCGTCTGCAATGCGCAGGGCAAGATCGAGCAGATCCTGCCGCGCACGCGCAACGATGCGCACCGGCTGATCGAGGAATGCATGCTGACCGCCAACGTGTGCGCGGCCGACTTCCTCGAGCGCTTCAAGCACCCGGCGCTGTACCGCATCCACGCCGGCCCCAGCGACGAGAAGCTGAAGAACCTGCGCGACTTCCTGCGCACCGCCGGCCTGTCGCTGGGCGGCGGCGACAAGCCGCAGGCGTCGGACTACGCCGAGGTGATGGACAAGATCAAGTCCCGTCCCGACGCGCCGATGCTGCAGACCATGCTGCTGCGCTCGATGCAGCAGGCGGTCTACAGCCCCGACAATATCGGCCACTTCGGCCTGGCGTACGAGGCCTACGCGCACTTCACCAGCCCGATCCGCCGCTATCCCGACCTGCTGGTGCACCGCGCCATCAAGGCGGTGCTGGCGCACACCAAGTACCAGCCGGCCTTTGCCCACGGCACCGAGCTGAATACCGCGATCTCGCCGAAGGCGCGCAGGCTGCAGGCCAAGGACGCCGAGCAGAAGGCCGAGCTGGCCGCGGCGCGCGCGCGCCGCAACGAGGCCATCTGGGACGAGCTGGGGCTGCACTGCTCGGCCAACGAACGGCGCGCCGACGAGGCCTCGCGCGATGTCGAGGCCTGGCTCAAGTGCTACTTCATGCGCGACAAGCTGGGCAGCGACTATGCCGGCACGGTCAGCGCCGTGACTTCGTTCGGCATCTTCGTGCAGCTCGACGAGCTGTACGTGGAAGGCCTGGTCCACGTGACCGAGCTGGGCAGCGACTACTTCCAGTTCGACGAGGCCCGCAACGAGCTGCGCGGCGAGCGCACCGGCATCCGCTACCGGCTCACCGACCGCGTGCGCGTGCAGGTGTCGCGCGTCGACCTGGATGCGCGCAAGATCGATTTCCGCCTGGTGCAGGAGCCGTCGGCGAAAACGCTGCGCGCGCGTGTTACGGGCGTCGAGACCCAGCCGCGCGTGCCGGCCGCGCATGCGGTGCCGGCGCGCAAGAAGGGGCGCCAGCTGGCGGCGCTGCTGGGCGGCTCGTCCAAGCCGGAAGAGTCGTTCGACGAGACCCTGGACCGGGTGATCGAAGAGCAACCGGTGTTCGAGGCGGTGATCACGCCGCTCAAGCCGCATCTGAAGACCGGCAAGCCGGGCAAGCGCGCCGCCAAGCCCAAGCCCGCGCACCTGGAAAAGCCGCGCAAGCCGGCCTCCAAGGCCCGCCCCGCCAAGCCGGCGGGCAAGACCGCCGCCAAGCGCACGCCGCGCAAGCGCTAGCGGACCGGCGTCGGATTGCCGTCGGGTTGCCGTCCCCGCCCACGCGGGGACGGCGCCCGGGCGGGTACAATCGCGCCCATGGCTAAACAAAAACTCCTGATCGGCTTTCACGCCGTGACTGCGCGCCTGCGGCAAGATCCCAAGGGCGTGTCCGACATCTACATCGAATCCGCCCGCCGCGACCGGCGCATGCAGGACTTCGTGCGCCTGGCCGAAAGCCTGGGCGTGCGCCTGCACCCGGTCGATGCCGAGCGCCTGCGCGGCATGGCCGGCACCGACCGCCACCAGGGCGTGGTGGCGCGTGCCGAAGACGTGGCGCTGGCGCTGAACCTGGACGAGCTGCTCGACGGCATCGAAGGCACGCCGCTGCTGCTGGTGCTGGACGGCGTCACCGATCCCCACAACCTGGGCGCCTGCCTGCGCGTGGCCGACGGTGCCGGCGCCCACGCCGTGATCGCGCCGAAGGATCGCAGCGTCGGCCTGAACGCCACCGTGGCCAAGGTCGCCAGCGGCGCGGCCGAGACCGTGCCCTATATCACCGTGACCAACCTGGCCCGCACCCTGCGCGAACTGCAGGAGCGCGGCATCTGGGTGATCGGCACCGCCGACGGCACCGAAAAATCGCTGTACGACATCGATTTCAAGGGACCCACCGCGATCGTGATGGGCGCCGAAGGCGAGGGCATGCGCCGCCTGACGCGCGAGACCTGCGACGAGCTGGTCGGCATCCCGATGGCGGGGGGCGTGGAAAGCCTGAACGTGTCGGTGGCCAGCGGCGTGTGCCTGTACGAGGCCGTGCGCCAGCGGCGCCTGCCGCGCTGAGGCCATGGCCGACGATTCCAGTCTGCCGGCACTCCCGGGGCTCGAGGAAGCGCGTCGGCTGATCGACGGCGCCAGCAATATCTTCGTGCTGACTGGCGCCGGTATTTCCGCCGAGTCCGGCGTGCCGACCTTCCGCGACGCCATGACCGGGCTGTGGGAACAGTTCGATCCGGAAGAGCTGGCCAGCGAGGCCGCCTACCGCCGCCAGCCGGCGCTGGTGTGGCAGTGGTACCAGCACCGGCGCGAATTGGTGGCGGCGGTACATCCTAATCCGGCGCACCACGCGCTGGTGGCGCTGGCCGCGCAGAAACCGGTCACGCTGGTGACGCAGAACGTCGACGGCCTGCACCAGCGCGCCGGCAGCGCCGGCGTGATCGAGTTGCACGGCAACCTGTTCGCCAACAAGTGGCTCGATGGCTGCGGCCGCTGCAGCGAGGCGACCGCGCTGCCCGGCATGCCGCCGCGCTGCAACCTGTGCGGCGCGCTGATGCGGCCGGGCGTGGTGTGGTTCGGCGAAGATTTGCCGCGCGTGGCGCGCTACCGCGCCGAGCATGCGGCGCAGACCTGCGACCTGTGCCTGGTGGTCGGCACCTCGGGGCTGGTGTACCCGGCGGCGGGGCTGCCGGGCGTGGCGCGCGAGCATGGCGCACCGGTGATCGTGGTCAATCCGCAGCCGTCGGCGCTGGACCAGACCGCGGACATCGTGCTGTCTGCCGCGGCCGGCGCCTGCCTGCCGCGGCTGTGGCCGCAGCCGGCGCCATCGGTCGGCTGAGGCGAGGGGCAGCGCGCCGGCGCGCCGCAGTGCTTATTGCTGCGCCAGTCCGGCGATCAGCTTTTCCAGCTTGACCGCATCCGCGGCAAACAGTCGGATGCCTTCGGCCAGCTTTTCCGTCGCCATCGCATCTTCGTTGAGCTGCCAGCGGAACGACGGCTCGTCGGCGGTGATGCGGGCGATGTTGGCGGCCTGGGCCTGGTCCACCGACAGCTTGTGCGCCACCGCGCCCTGGCCGCCGGCGAGCTGCTCGAGCAGCTCGGGGCTGATGGTCAGCAGGTCGCACCCCGCCAGCGACAGGATCTGCGCGGTGCTGCGGAAGCTGGCGCCCATCACCTCGGTGGGATAGCCGAACTTCTTGTAGTAGTCGTAGATCTGGCGCACCGAGCGCACGCCCGGATCGTTGTCGCCGCCGTTGGCGGCAGCGTCCCATTGCTCGCCCGCCTGCTTCTTGTACCAGTCGAAGATGCGGCCGACGAACGGCGAGATCAGCTGGGCGCCGGCCTCGGCGCAGGCCACTGCCTGCACCAGCGAGAACAGCAGCGTCATGTTGCAGCGGATGCCGTCGCGCTGCAGGATCTCGGCGGCGCGGATGCCTTCCCAGGTGGAGGCGATCTTGATCAGCACCCGCTCGCGCGCGATGCCGCGCTGCTCGTACAGCTGGATCAGGTGGCGCGCCTTGTTCACCGTGGCGGTGGTGTCGAACGACAGGCGGGCGTCGACCTCGGTCGAGACGCGGCCCGGCACGATTGCCAGGATCTCGCAGCCGAAGGCGATCAGCACTTCGTCCATCACCGCGTCGACGCCGCCGTTGCCGTGATGGTCCTGCACCGCGCGCTCCAGCAGGTGGCGGTATTCGGGTTTCTGCACCGCCTTCAGGATCAGCGACGGATTGGTGGTCGCGTCCTGTGGCGTGTACTGCTTCATCAGCTGGAAGTCGCCGGTATCGGCCACCACCGTGGTGAACTGCCTGAGTTGTTCGAGCTGGTTCATGGTCGCTAGGTCGTCTGCTTGAGCGTCTGCAAAAAATCGTTCGCGGGCTGTGAGGGGCGCATGCGGCACCGGTGCGGTCCATTGTACCTGCGCGGTCGCCGCCGCTCGCGCGTCGCGCCACCGCAATCCGCTACACTACGCCTTTCCCCAACGCAATCTGGCTGTTGTCATGACTCAGGATGAACTCAAGGCGCTGGTCGCGCAAGCCGCCGCCGACTACGTGAAGCAGGAAGTGCCCGAAGGAGCCGTGCTCGGCGTGGGCACCGGCTCTACCGCCAACCTCTTCATCGACGCCGTGGCGGCGTTCAAGGAGCGCTTCGCGGGTGCGGTGTCCAGCTCCGAGGCTTCCACGCGGCGCCTGCAGCAGCACGGCTTCAAGGTGCTGGACCTGAACGAGGTCGACGAGATCCCGGTGTATGTCGACGGCGCCGACGAGATCGATGCCAGCGGTGCCATGGTCAAGGGCGGCGGCGGGGCGCTGACGCGCGAGAAGATCGTCGCCTCGGTGGCCAGGCGCTTTGTCTGCATCGCCGACGGCAGCAAGCTGGTGCAGACCATGGGCGCCTTCCCGCTGCCGGTCGAGGTGGTGCCGATGGCACGTGCCGCGGTGGCACGCAAGCTGCAGGCCCTGGGCGGCCAGCCGCGCCTGCGCATGACCAAGGAAGGCGGCATCTACAAGACCGACAACGGCAATGTGATCCTCGACGTGGCCGGCCTGAAGATCGACGATCCGCGGGGCCTGGAACAGACCGTCAACCAGGTGCCCGGCGTGGTCACGGTGGGCCTGTTCGCGCTGCGCGGCGCCGACGTGCTGCTGCTCGGCACCGGCGACGGCGTGCAGCGCACGGACTACTGAACGCGCGGCCCGGCGCCGGCGTCTGCCACCAAGCAAAATGGGGTGCCCGAGGCACCCCATTTTTCATGATCGCAAGCTCCGGATCAGGACTGCGGCGGCACGTAGCCCTGGGCCTGGTCGGCGCCTTCGCCGAAGAAGTACTTCTCGGTCTGCTTGAGCAGGTACTGGCGCGCACGCGCATCGGCCATGTTCAGGCGGTTTTCGTTGATCAGCATGGTCTGGTGCTTGAGCCAGCCGGCCCAGGCTTCCTTGGACACGTTCTGCCAGATCTTCTTGCCCAGTTCGCCGGGCAGCGGCGGGAAGTCGAGACCTTCGGCTTCCTTGTTCAGCTTGATGCAATGGACCGTGCGGGCCATGGGGACTCCTTGGTATGTTCGTGAGAGCTTCGGCGCTGGCGCTATTGTAGCCAAGCAGGGCGACGGGCCGCGGCGCGGCGGCGATTGTCCCTACGCCGTCACAGCTTTTTCATCAGCACCATCGACTTGCGCTGCCAGTTGTAGAGCTTGCGCTTGTCCTCGGGCAGGTCGTCGACGCTGGCGTGGACGAAACCGCGCTTGAGGAACCAGTGCTCGGTCCGGGTGGTGAGCACGAACAGCCGCTCCAGCCCGAGCGCCCGGGCGCGACGCTCGATGCGCTTGAGCAGGCGCTCGCCGTCGCCGGTGCCCTGGGCTTCGGGCGACACCGTCAGGCACGCCATCTCGCCCATGTTCTCGCGCGGATAGTCGTACAGCGCGGCACAGCCGAACAGCACGCCATCGTGCTCGATCACCGAGAAGTTGCCGATATCGCGCTCGATCAGGTGGCGCCCGCGCGGCACCAGCGTGCCGTCCTGCTCCAGCGGCGCGATCAGCTGCACGATGCCGCCGACGTCGTCCAGCGTGGCCTCGCGCAGGCTTTCCAGGTCGGTGTCGGACAGCATGGTGCCGACGCCGTCGTGCAGGAACAGTTCCAGCAGCACCGCGCCGTCGAGCGAGTAGGGGATCAGGTGCGCGCGCGGCACGCCGCCCTTGAGCGCCTTGACCAGGTGCTGCAGGTAGTTGGCGACGTCGGGCGGCAGGTGGTTGTTCTGCAGCCGCTCCACCGCGGTGCGCAGCGACATTTCCTGCATCATCTTGCCAACCGGGTCGGGCACGCCCGGCACCTCGGTGATGAAGATCAGCTTGTCGGCCTTGAGCGCGGTGGCGGTGGCGCTGGCCACGTCTTCCATCGACAGGTTGAAGGCCTGGCCCGTGGGCGAGAAGCCCAGCGGCGACAGCAGCACCACCTTGCCGTGCGACAGCGACATGCGCACGGATTCGGCGTCGATCTTGCGCACCAGCCCGGTGTGCTGGTAGTCGGTGCCGTTGACGATGCCGACCGGGCGCGCGGTGACGAAGTTGCCGGAGATCACCGACAACTGGGCGCCCGCCATCGGCGTGTTGGGCAGGCCCTGGCTGAACGCGGCCTCGATGTCCAGGCGCAGTTCGCCGGCGGCTTCCTTGGCGCATTCGAGCGCGGCGTTGTCGGTGACGCGCACGCCGTCGACAAACTGCGACTCGACATGGCGCAGCGCCAGCTGTTCTTCCACCTGCGGACGCGAGCCGTGCACCAGCACGATCTGCATGCCCATTGCGTGCAGCAGCGCGACGTCGTTGACCAGCGCGTTGAGCACGCCCGACTTGACCAGCTCGCCGGCGAAGGCGATCACGAAGGTCTTGCCGCGGAAGGCATGGATATACGGCGCCACCATGCGCAGCCAGTCGACGAACTGCTGGTGGTCGGGGCCGCTTCGATCGGGATCGGCCGTGACCGGCACGGGGGAGTTCGGGGCGGGGGCGGGGAGCTCGGCCGCGGCGGGCGGCTCCGCCTGCGCCGGCGCGGCCGGGGCGGTGGGAGCAGCGGGAGCGGAGGCGGGCGCCGTCTGCGGCGTGTCGGTTCTGGCGTTCATGCCGCGGATTATAATCCCGGCCAATGTCAGAACAACGCCCCGTCAAGCCCAAACCACCGGCGTCGCCGCGCCAGCGCGCCGGTGCCGGCCAGCCTGCTTCCCCCACCCAGTCCCGCCCGGCGCCCGGCCCGGCCCGGCCGCAGCAGGCCGGCCCGGCAAGGCCGGCCGGTGCGCGGCCCGCCGCCGAGGGCGGCCAGCGCCAGCCTCGCGGCGCTCGCCCGCCGCGGCCCCCGCGCCAGGTCAACCCGCTGCCGCCGATCACGTTCCCCGAAGCGCTGCCGGTATCCGCGCGCCGCGACGAGATCGCCGCGGCGCTGCTGGCCAACCAGGTGGTGATCGTTTCCGGCGAGACCGGCTCCGGCAAGACCACGCAGCTGCCCAAGATCTGCCTGTCGATCGGGCGCGGTCCGGGGCAAATGAGCGGGGGGCTGATCGGCCACACCCAGCCGCGCCGCATCGCCGCCACCTCGACCGCCAAGCGGATCGCGCAGGAGCTGGGCACGCCGCTGGGCGAGCACGTGGGCTACCAGGTGCGCTTCAACGACACCATGTCGTCGGGCGCGTCGGTCAAGCTGATGACCGACGGCATCCTGCTCGCCGAAACCCAGAACGACCCGCTGCTGCGCGCCTACGACACGCTGATCATCGACGAGGCGCACGAGCGCAGCCTCAACATCGACTTCCTGATCGGCTACCTGCGCCAGATCCTGCCGAAGCGGCCGGACCTGAAGGTGATCATCACCTCGGCCACTATCGACGCGCAGCGCTTTGCCCAGCATTTCGCCACGGGGGACAAGCCGGCGCCGGTGATCGAGGTCAGCGGCCGGCTGTACCCGGTGGAGGTGCGCTACCGCCCGATCGCCGACGACGCGCCCGCCGCCGGCGCGCCGCGCAGCCCGCAGGCGCGCGAGCGCGACCTGTACGACGGCATCGTCGATGCCGTCGACGAGCTGTGCCGGGCCGGCCCCGGCGACGTGCTGGTGTTCCTGCCCGGCGAGCGCGAGATCCGCGAAGCCGCCGAGGCGCTGCGCAAGCACCACCCGCCGCATACCGAGATCCTGCCGCTGTTCGCGCGGCTGTCGGTGCAGGAGCAGGAGCGGGTGTTCAAGCCGTCGAATGCGCGGCGCATCGTGCTGGCGACCAACGTCGCCGAAACCTCGCTGACGGTGCCGGGCATCCGCTACGTGGTCGATACCGGGCTGGCGCGCGTCAAGCGCTATTCGTACCGCAACAAGGTCGAGCAGCTGCAGGTCGAGGCGATCTCGCAGGCCGCCGCCAACCAGCGCGCCGGCCGCTGCGGCCGGGTCGCCAACGGGATTTGCATCCGGCTGTACGAAGAATCGGATTTCACCGGCCGGCCGCGATTTACCGACCCGGAAATCCTGCGCTCGTCGCTGGCCGCGGTGATCCTGCGCATGAAGGCGCTGCGGCTGACCGACATCGAGTCGTTCCCGTTCATCGAGCCGCCGCTGGGCCGCGCGGTCGCCGACGGCTACCAGTTGCTGCAGGAGCTGGGCGCGGTCGACGACGCCAACCAGCTGACCGGCATCGGCCGCCAGCTGGCCAAGCTGCCGCTCGACCCGCGCGTGGCGCGCATGATCCTGGCCGCGCGCGAGCACCAGTGCCTGCGCGAGGTGCTGGTCATCGCCAGCGCGTTGTCGGTGCAGGACCCGCGCGACCGTCCCCAGGAAGCGCAGGAGGCCGCCGACCAGGCCCACCGCAAGTTCATGGACGAGAAGTCCGAGTTCCTCGGCTGGGTCAGGCTGTGGAAGTGGTTCGAGGACGCGGTCGCGCACAAGAAGTCCAACCGCCAGTTGCAGGACCAGTGCCGCGCGCACTTCCTGTCGCACCTGCGGTTGCGCGAATGGCGCGATGTGCATTCCCAGCTGCTGACCACGGTGACCGAGCAGGGCTGGCGCCTGAACGACAGCGAGCCGACCTACGAGCAGGTGCACAAGGCGCTGCTGACCGGCCTGCTTGGCAACGTCGGCTGCCGCATCGAGGACGGCGACGGCAAGGGCCGCGAGTACCTTGGGGCGCGCGGCATCAAGTTCCACCTGTGGCCGGGCTCGCTGATCGCGCGCAAGGTCGGGCGCTGGGTGGTCGCGGCCGAGCTGGTCGAGACCAGCCGGCTGTTCGCGCGCACGCTGGCGCGCATCGAGCCCGAATGGCTGGAGCAAGTGGGCCGCCACCTGCTCAAGGTCAGCTGGAGCGATCCGCACTGGGAGAAGAAGGCCGGCCAGGTGCTGGCGCTGGAGCGCGCCACGCTGTACGGGCTGGTGGTGTACCAGCACCGCCGCGTGCACTACGGCCCGATGAACCCGCGCGAGGCGCGCGAGCTGTTTATCCGCCGCGCGCTGGTCGAGGGCGAGTTCGACACGCGCCTGCCGTTCTACGCGCACAACCAGCGCCTGGTGCGCGAGATCGAGAACCTGGAGCACAAGTCGCGGCGCCAGGACGTGCTGGTCGACGATGAGCTGATCTACGCCTTCTACGACCGCGCGATCCCGGCCGACATCTGCCAGCAGGTCGCGTTCGAGCAGTGGTACCAGGCTGAGAGCGCGCAAGACCGAAAGCTGCTGTACCTGAACCGCGACGAGCTGATGCGGCACGAGGCCGCCGGCATCACCACCGACCTGTTTCCCAAGACCATGGCCGTGGCCGGCGTGGACATGGGCCTGACTTACCATTTCGAGCCAGGCAGCCACCGCGACGGCGTGACCCTGACCGTGCCGCTGTACGCGCTCAACCAGGTGCGTCCCGAGCGTGCCGACTGGCTGGTGCCGGGCATGATCAAGGAGAAGGTGCACCTGCTGCTCAAGTCGCTGCCGCAGAAGCTGCGCCGCCACTGCGTGCCGCTGCCGGACTATGCCGCCGGCTTCGTTGCGCGCCAGCCGTTCGGCGAAGGCGAGCTGCTCGACGTGCTGATCGCCGATATCCGCGAGCAGACCGGCACCATGGTCCGGCGTGCCGACTTCAAGCTCGAAACGCTGCCCGCGCACCACGCGATGAACTTCAAGGTGATCGACGAGCACGGGCGCCAGCTCGATATGGGCCGCAACCTGGCCCAGTTGCGCGCCGAGCTGGGCGGGCAGGCGCAGCAGTCGTTCCAGCGCGTGGCCGCGCAGGCCGCGGCCCAGGCCGCCGCCGCCCAGCCCCCGGGGCAGGCACCGGAACAGGCGCCGGCGCTGGCCGCGGCCGAACCCGGCAAGTACGAGGGCCTGACCGGCTGGAGCTTCGGCGAGCTGCCGGAGCTGCTCGAGATCCGCAAGGGCAGCCAGACCCTGTTCGGCTATCCGGCGCTGGTCGACCGCGGCACCCATTGCGACGTCGAAGTCTTCGACGACCCGCAGGAAGCCGCCCGCATCCACCACCTGGGGCTGCGCCGGCTGTTCGCGCTGCAGTTGCGCGAGCAGGTCAAGTTCATCGAGAAGAACATCCCCGGGCTGCAGCAGATGGCGATGCAGTACATGACCCTGGGCACGCAGGAGATGCTGCGCGAGCAGATCGTGATGCTGGCGCTGGAGCGCGCCTGCATGCAGGCGCCGCTGCCGCGCAACGACGCCGAGTTCAGCGCCCGCAAGGACGAAGGCCGTACCCGGCTGTCACTGCTGGCGCAGGAAATCGCCCGGCTGGCGGGCGCCATCCTGGCCGAATACGCCGGGCTGCCGCGCAAGCTGCTGCAGGCCAAGCCGTTCCCCGGCGCCCATGCGGACATGGAGGCCCAGCTTGGCCGGCTGATGGGCAAGCGCTTTATCGACGAAACCCCGTACACGCAGCTGGTCCATTTCCCGCGCTACCTGAAGGGCATCGCCATGCGCGTCGACAAGCTCAAGGGCGATCCGGCCCGCGACAGCCAGCGCATGCAGGAGATGGCGCCGCTGGTGCAGCAGTGGCAGCGGGCCGAGAAGCAGTTGCGCACCCAGGGCCGCGGCGGCGAGGATGCGCGGCTGGAGGAATTCCGCTGGATGCTGGAAGAGCTGCGCATCGCGCTGTTCGCCCAGGAGCTGCGCACGCCGGTGCCGATGTCGGTCAAGCGCCTGCAGAAGGTGTGGGAATCGATGCAGCGCTGAGGACCGCGCGCCGGCATGGCGGCAAATGGTCGTGCCGGCGCAACAATCTGCCAAATACTTGTCCGCCGCCAGCCGCGACGTCAGCGGAATTAGCCGGCCAAACGTTAGAATCGCCGATTCAGTTCTTCTGGTAGCGGGTCTTATGTTCGCATTGCGGCGGTGGGTGGCTGGTGGGATCACGGTGGGCGCGTTCGCGCTGGGCCTGATGGCGGTACCGGCTCGGGCGGAGGTGGTGGTGATCCTCAATTCGGGTGATGCCACCGTCACGCTGATCGACAAGGACACGCAGAAGGTGCTCGAGACCTTCCCGATCGGCAAGGAGCCCCACCACCTGATCGCCACGCCCGACGACAAATCGCTGATCGTCGCCAATGCGGTCGGCAACGACCTGGTCTTCCTCGACCCGGTCACGGGCAAGGTCCAGCAGCGCGTGCCCAATATCGACGACCCGTACCAGATCGGCTTCTCGCCGGACCAGAAGTGGTTTGTCGCCACCGGCAACCGGCTCGACCGCGTCGACGTGTACCGCTGGGACGGCAAGGCGCTGAAGCTGGCCAAGCAATATCCCCTGGCCAAGACCCCCAGCCACATCGCGTTCACCGCCGACAGCCGCATTGCCTTCATCACGCTGCAGGATTCCAACGAAGTGGCTGCCATCGACCTGGTCACGCAGAACGTGATGTGGCGCATGGAAACCGGTTCGGCGCCGGCGGGGATCTGGGTCACGCCCGACCAGAAATTCCTGCTGGTCGGCATGACGGGGGCCGACTACGTGGCCGTGATCGACTGGCGCACCCGTACCGTGGTCAAGCAGATCCAGACCGGCAAGGGCGCGCACAACTTCCGCGCCGTCGGCGACCGGCGCCACCTGTTCCTCAGCAACCGCGTCACCGGCAGCATCAGCATCATCGACCAGCAGACGCTGAACAAGGTCGGCGACATCACCGGCCTGCCGCCGGGCCCGGACGACATGGAACTGACCGCCGACGGCAAGACCCTGTGGGTGACGTTCCGCTGGGCGCGCTCGGTCGGGCTGGTCGACGTGGCCAGCCGCAAGCTGGTCAAGACCGTGCGGGTCGGGCGCTCGCCGCACGGCATCTATTTCCGCACGCGCGCGCCGCTGTACTGACGCAAGGCGGGCAGGGCAGGGACCATGGCACGGATCAGGGCATTGCGCTCGGCGACGATCAACAAGCGGCTGGCCGCGCTGGTGCTGGCGTGCGGCCTGCCGCTGGTCCAGCAGGCGGCCGCCGCGCCGGCGGCCAAGGCGTGTCCGGCCGGTACGCTCTACCTGACCTTCGACACCGGCAGCATGAGCCAGGCGCAGCTGATCGCCGATACCCTGCGCCGCCACCATATCCGCGCCACCTTCTTCCTGGCCAACGAGCCGACGGTGCGCAAGGACAGTTCGCTCGACCCGTCGTGGGCCCCTTACTGGAAGTCGCTGGTGGCCGACGGCCACGCCTTCGGCACGCATACCTTCGACCATGTCTACCTGCGCAGCGTGCGCGCCGGCCAGGTGACCATGCGGCCGCAGTTCGGCGCGCGGGCGGGCCAGGACGTGGCCATGGACCAGGCCGGCTTCTGCAAGGAATTGCGGCGCAGCGCCGAGGCCCTGCGCGGCATGACCGGTGCCGACATGGTGCCGCTATGGCGCGCCCCGGGCGGCCGCACCGCGCCGCAGACGCTGCAGTGGGCCGAGCAATGCGGCTACCGGCATGTGGGCTGGGCGCCGGCCGGCTTCCTGGGCGATGAGCTGTCGTCGGAGCGCTATCCCAATGCCGTGCTGCTGCAGCGCGCGCTGGCCGGCCTGCGCGACGGCGACATCGCCATGGCGCACCTCGGCATCTGGTCGCGGCAGGATCCCTGGGCGCCGGCGGTGCTCGAGCCGCTGCTTACCGGCCTGGAACGCAAGGGCTTCTGCTTCGCGACGCTGCGCGAACACCCGGCCTATCGCGACTGGATCGCGCGGCCCATTGGACAACAGGAGGGCGCACGCTGATGTGGGACACGCTTAACGGCTGGATCGGCCAGATCGAGGGCACGCTGTTCCAGGACGTGGTGCTGCCCGTGGTCTATGACCTGGGCTTCGGACGCTATGCCGAGGAAGCCTTCACCGGCACCGAATGGCTGCTGGT
Organism: Cupriavidus alkaliphilus; assembly: GCF_014191175.1. Lineage (NCBI taxonomy): Bacteria > Pseudomonadati > Pseudomonadota > Betaproteobacteria > Burkholderiales > Burkholderiaceae > Cupriavidus > Cupriavidus alkaliphilus. The sequence continues at coordinate 1,026,507 of NZ_JACHWE010000001.1, forward strand.
CGGGCTGGTGCAGATCGCGGTGATGGCGCTGATCCTCGGGCCGCTGGAGAAATGGCGCCCGGTCGAGGCCGTGGCCGACCGGGCCGCCATCCGCACCGACGTCCTCTACACCGTGATCCATCGCCTCGGCCTGTTCCGGCTGGCGATGTTCTTCCTGCTGGCGCCGCTGACCGACGCGCTGGAAGGCCATCTGCGGCTGATGGGCTGGCACCGCATCAATGTGGAAGACTGGTGGCCGGGCGTGACCTCGGTGCCGCTGGTCAGCTTCTTTGTCTACCTGCTGCTGTTCGACCTGCTCGATTACTGGTACCACCGGCTGTCGCACTCGTTCCGCTGGTGGTGGCACCTGCATGCGGTGCACCACAGCCAGCGCCAGATGACGCTGTGGAGCGATAACCGCAACCACCTGCTCGACGACATGCTGCGCGACCTGGTGTTTGCGCTGGTGGCGCTGGGCGTGGGCGTGGAGCCGTCGCAGTATGTGCTGCTGGTGGCGCTGTCGCAGCTGCTGCAGAGCCTGCAGCATGCCAACCTGCGGCTGCACTTCGGCACCATCGGCGAGCGGCTGCTGATATCGCCGCGCTTCCACCGCACCCACCACGCGGTCGGCATCGGCCATGAGGCCGACGGTGCCCCGGCAAAGCTGGGCGGCTGCAACTACGGCGTGATCTTCCCCTGGTGGGACATGCTGTTCGGCACCGCGGTCTTCACCGAGGCCTACCACCCCACCGGCATCCGCGACCAGCTGCCGCCGCCGGTGGGCAAGGGCCACGACTACGGCACGGGCTTCCTGGCCCACCAGTGGTACGGCGTCAAGCGGCTGCTGCGGCTGCGCTGACGGCGCATTCGAGGCCATCCTCCAGCCGCGGCGGACGCCGCCGCGGCATGGCGGCAAGCGGCGTATGCTAGTGTTCCGGGTTGCCGCCGGCACGTCACTTTGCTGACGTGGCCGGTTCCCCGCGACTTTCCTGTTTTGCCTTCGACTGCATGAACGATATCTTCCGCTCGTTTGGCCGCGCGCTGGTCAGCCAGCTGCATCCGCGCATGCTGATGCTGACCGTGCTGCCTTTCGTCCTGGCCACGCTGCTGTGGGGCGGGCTGCTCTGGTGGGGCTGGGACCCCATCATGGGCGCCACGCGCAGCTTCCTGCAAACCTCGGTGCTGACCAGCTGGATCTACAGCGCGCTCGACTGGTTCGGGCTGCAATCGTTGCGCTCCGTGGTGGCGCCGTTGTTCGTGGCGGCGCTGGCGATCCCGCTGGTGATCGCGTCGATGCTGATGTTTATCGGCGTGTTCTCGGTGCCGGCGGTGGTGCGCCACCTGGAGCGCAACTACCCGGACCTGGCCAAGGCCCATGGCGGCAGCGTGCTGGGCAGCGTGTTCCATTCGCTCGGCAGTACCCTGGTGTTCCTGTCGCTGGTGCTGGTGACGCTGCCGCTGTGGCTGATCCCGCCGTTCTTTGCGCTGATTCCGCCGGTGCTGTGGGGCTGGCTGACTTACCGCGTGATGACGTATGACGCGCTCGCCGACCATGCCAGCGCCGAGGAGCGCAAGACCCTGGTGCGGCGCCATCGCACGCCGCTGCTGGTGATCGGCGTGGCGGTGGGGTTGCTAGGCTCGGCGCCGACGATACTGTGGGTGTCGTCGGCGGCGGTGATCTTCCTGTTCCCGTTCGTGCTGGCCGGCACGCTGTGGCTCTATGTGCTGATCTTCATTTTCTCGGCGCTGTGGTTCGGCCATTTCTGCCTGCGCGCGCTGGCGCAGCTGCGGGCCGAGCGCGTAGCCGTGCCGGCCCAGCCGCCGGCCGCGCCGTCGTCGGGCGGCGACGTCATCGACCTGGCGCCGCACGAAGTGCGCCGCATCGAAAACTCCTGAAGCGAGGGCAATATGGGTTTCGGCCTGATCGTCATTGGCGACGAGATTCTGTCGGGGCGGCGCGAAGACAAGCACCTGCGCCGCACCATCGAACTGCTGGGCTCGCGCGGCCTGGCGCTGGACTGGGCCGAGTATGTCGGCGACGACCGCGCCCGCATTACCGCCACGCTGCGGCGCACGCTGGCCGGCCCCGACGTGGTGTTCTGCACCGGCGGCATCGGCGCCACCCCCGACGACCACACGCGCCAGTGCGCGGCCGCGGCGCTGGGCGTGCCGCTGGTGCTGCATCCCGAGGCGCGTGAACTGATTGCGCTGCGCATCGCCGAGACCGCCGGCGGCGACCCCGCCAGGGGCGACCTGACCCTGCCGGAGAACCAGCACCGCTTCAAGATGGGCGAGTTCCCCGAGGGCGCGCGCATCATCCCCAACAGCTACAACCGCATCCCCGGCTTCTCGGTCGGCCACCATCACTTCATGCCCGGCTTTCCGGTGATGGCGTGGCCCATGATGGAGTGGGTGCTGGACCACGACTATGCGCACCTGTTCCACCAGGTGTCGCAGCAGGAGCGGGCCTTCTACGTGTTCGAGGCGCCGGAGTCGACGCTGACGCCGCTGATGGAGAAGGTCGAGGCGGCGCATCCGGGCATCCGCGTGTTCAGCCTGCCGTCGGTCGGCGACGTGCAGCGCGGCGACCGCTTCGCGCGCCGCCATATCGATCTGGGCGTCAAGGGCCCGGCCGAGCTGGTGGCCCCGGCCTATGCGATGCTGCTGGAAGGCGTGCAGGCGATGGGGTACGAGACCGTGGAGCAGCCGCCGCGGCAGGCGTCTCCGGTCTAGTCGTTGCGGCAGGCCAAAAAAAAGGGGCAGCCTTGGCTGCCCCTTTTCATCAGGTCCGGGCGCAATCAGGCGCCATGCCAGGGCAGGCCGCGCACGCACCAGCCCTCGACGGTCTTGCGGTGGTGGTGATCGTCGCGGTTGCCCTCGAAACCTTCGAGCACGTCCATGGCGAAGTGGTAGCCGGCCTCGGTGGCCACCCGCGCCGCATGCTTGGAGCGCGCCGCGCTGCGGCACAGGAACAGCACCGGCACGTCGGACGGCACGCGTGCGCGCAGTTCCTCGATAAAGCGCGCGTTCTGCGCGCCGCCCGGGTAGGACATCCATTCGACATGGGCGAATTGCGCGTCGGGCACGTCGACGCCGCCGACCCAGTCCAGCTCGGCCTGCGTGCGCACGTCCACCAGCACGGCGGAAGGGTCGTTCTGCAGCAGGGCATAGGCTTCCTGCGGCGACAGCGCGCCGAAGTACGGCAACTGGTTTTGTTCCTGGCGCTGGCGGGCGGCCTGGAGGAGATCTTCTCGGGTGGTCATCGGCGTGACAAATTGAATGGGTGGAATCGTGGCGCAAGGGCCGCAACCCGTTATTCTATAGCGCCGCGGTAGCGGGGCGGTGGCTGCGCTGGCCGGGAGGGCCCGGAAAGCGCCGCCGCAGGGCGAAAGTGGATCGATTTTGGTGCGAATGCACTAAGACGGTGCTGCCGCTTGAAGTTTGCACCATGATGGTGTTCCATGACGCAGGCAACCTTGGTTGCGCGTGTCGCGTGAGCGCCACATGGCCCCCGGCCCCGCTGGACGGCGTTTTCGTTGCCGGCCAGCATGGTGCGCGATTCGCCGGAGTTGCACAATTTTCGGGCCCGGCGCCGCGCGGGACGTTTGGTTGGCACGCTTTCTGCTAACATCCGTCGTCCTTTCGCGGCGAGGCCAGTCAGGCGCGGCAACGATGCAGCGGCGCCGCTGGCGACAGTCCCAAGAATTGGCTTTCACAGACATTTGCCGAATACCCAGGAGATTGGCATGGCCCACAGCGTTGCAGACGTGATGAAGCTGGTGAAGGAAAACGACGTCAAGTTCGTCGATTTCCGCTTCACCGATACCAAAGGCAAGGAGCAACACGTGTCCGTGCCTGTGTCGCACTTCGATGAAGACAAGTTCGAGAGCGGCCACGCTTTCGACGGCTCGTCGATCGCCGGCTGGAAGGGTATCGAAGCTTCGGACATGCTGCTGATGCCGGATTCGAACACGGCTCACATCGACCCGTTCTATGAAGAGCCGACGCTGGTGCTGTCGTGCGACGTGATCGAGCCGTCGGATGGCAAGGGCTATGACCGCGACCCGCGTTCGATCGCCAAGCGCGCCGAAGCCTACCTGAAGAGCACCGGCCTGGGCGATACCGCCTTCTTCGGTCCGGAACCCGAATTCTTCATCTTCGACGGCGTGACCTGGAACGTCGACATGCAAGGCTGCTTCGTGAAGATTCACTCCGAAGAAGCTCCGTGGTCGTCGGCCAAGGAATTCGAGCATGGCAACAGCGGCCACCGTCCGGGCAAGAAGGGCGGCTACTTCCCGGTTGCCCCGATCGACACCTTCCAGGACATGCGTTCGGAGATGTGCCTGATCCTGGAATCGCTGGGCATCCCCGTTGAAGTCCACCACCACGAAGTGGCTGGCCAGGGCCAGAACGAAATCGGCACCAAGTTCAGCACGCTGGTGCAGCGCGCCGACTGGACCCAGCTGCAGAAGTACGTGATCCAGAACGTCGCCCACACCTACGGCAAGACCGCGACCTTCATGCCGAAGCCCATCGTCGGCGACAACGGCTCGGGCATGCACGTGCACCAGTCGGTGTGGAAGGACGGCCAGAACCTGTTCGCTGGCAACGGCTACGCCGGCCTGTCGGAATTCGCGCTGTACTACATCGGCGGCATCATCAAGCACGCCCGCGCGCTGAACGCCATCACCAACCCGGGCACGAACTCGTACAAGCGCCTGGTGCCGGGCTTCGAGGCTCCGGTCAAGCTGGCCTACTCGGCCCGCAACCGTTCGGCTTCGATCCGTATCCCGTATGTGGCCAACCCGAAGGGCCGCCGCATCGAGACCCGCTTCCCGGATCCGCTGATGAACCCGTACCTGGGCTTCTCGGCGCTGCTGATGGCCGGCCTGGACGGCGTGATGAACAAGATCCACCCGGGCGAAGCCGCCGACAAGAACCTGTACGACCTGCCGCCGGAAGAGGATGCAAAGATCCCGACCGTCTGCTCGAGCCTGGACCAGTCGCTGGAGTACCTGGACAACGACCGCGAGTTCCTGACCCGCGGCGGCGTGTTCTCGAACTCGATGATCGATGCCTACATCGAACTGAAGATGGAAGAAGTCACGCGCTTCCGCATGACCACGCACCCGGTCGAGTTCGAAATGTACTACTCGCTGTAAGCGGCCCTTTGCCCGGCCCTTCTCCGGCCATCACGCGGGTTGTGACCGGGCAACAGTTGCACCACAAGGGGGCGGCTTCGGCTGTCCCTTTTTGCTTTGCTCGCTAGAATGGGGAATCCGATTCTGTCCCGATCCACTCCCGTTCTAACCTGACGCCACGCCATGGATGCCTTTTCCCGCACGGCCCGCCGGACTCATGCCATGCCCCGTTCCGTGCACCAAATCCGACGCCGATTCCCCGTTCTGGTGAGCGCCGCGGCGCTGGTACTGGGCGCGTGGGCAGGGCCGTCGCTGGCGCAGTCCTCGGATGTCTATGTCTGCACCGGGCCAAACGGCGTGCCGGAGTACCGCAACGGCAATGCCGGCAAGGGCTGCAAGAAGCTGAACCTGCCCGAGGTCGTGACCGTGCCGGGCGGGCGCATTGCCGCACCGGCCAAGAGTGCCGGCAGCAGCGCCACCACCGCCGCCAGCACCGGTTTCCCGCGCGTGGACAGCGCCACCCAGCGCAGCCGCGACAGCGAGCGCCGCACCGTGCTGACGCAGGAGTTGCAGGCCGAGGAGGCCAAGCTGCAGGGGCTGCGCGCCGAATACAACAACGGCCAGCCGGAGCGCCAGGGCAATGAGCGCAACTACCAGAAATACCTCGACCGCACCGCGGCGCTGCGCGACGACATTGCCCGCAGCGAGGCCAACGCGGCGTCGCTGCGGCGCGAGCTCGGCAACCTGAAGGACTAGTCTTATGCGTCGCCTGATTCGCGGAGTCTCACGCAAGGCCGGCAATGCCGACGGCGCGCGGGCCGAGCCGCCCGCGGCGGAGCCGGCACCGTCCGAAACCGGCGCGCGCGTGCTCAGCATCGGCGCGGCGGCGTTCCATGCCGGCCTGGACGTGGTCGCCAACCCGGTGCTGCTGGTACGCCAGCCGGGGCTGCGCGTGGTCTACGCGAATGCGGCCGCCGAGGCCACCTTCGGCGTGTCGCGCAAGGGCATGGTCGAGCTGACGCTGCCCGACCTGTTCGGCAAATCGGATGAACTGCACAGCATGCTCGACACCGTGGTCACGCGGCAGTTCGACGTGCGCCGGCAGGACCTGATCCTGCATCCGCCGCTGCAGGAACCGATCCATGTGCACGTGGTGATCGCCGCGCTCGAGGCGGTCGGCGACACCGTGGTGGTCGAGATCCTGCCCAACGAGCAGAAGGTGCGCAGCGACCGCGAAGAGCGCATCCTGGACCTGACCTCGGCCAACAAGGAGCTGATCCGCAACCTCGCCCACGAGATCAAGAATCCGCTGGGCGGCATCCGCGGCGCGGCGCAGCTGCTGGAATTCGAGCTTCCCGAGCGCTCGCTGCGCGAATACACCCAGGTCATCATCAAGGAGTCGGACCGGCTGCAGACGCTGGTCGACCGGCTGCTGGAGCCGCACCGGCACCCGCATATCGTATCGAGCCTGAATATCCACGAGGTGCTCGAGCGCGTGCGCTCGGTGGTGCTGGCCGAGTTTCCGAACGGGCTCGAGATCGTGCGCGACTACGATGCCAGCCTGCCCGAGTTGCGGGGCGACATGGAGCAGCTGATCCAGGCCGTGCTCAACATCGTCCATAACGCCGCGCAGGCGCTGGCCGAACGCATCGCGCGCGGCGACGCGCAGATCGTGCTGCGCACGCGCATCGCGCGCCAGGTCACCATTGCCAAGCGCCTGTTCAAGCTGGCATTGGACTTGCATGTGATCGACAACGGCCCGGGAATCCCCGAAGACATCCGCGAACGCATTTTCTATCCGCTGGTATCGGGCAGGGATGGCGGCAGCGGACTGGGTCTCACACTCGCTCAAACCTTCGTGCAGCAGCACGAGGGCTTGATCGAATGCGAGAGCAGGCCGGGCTGTACCGACTTCCGTATCCTGCTGCCGCTGCACTAGCCTTTGCCGGCGTCCGCAAGCGCGTGCACCGACGTGGCCAGGGCATGCGGAAGACCAACTGACACCGAGCAGACAAGCGACGCACATGAAGCCGATCTGGATAGTCGACGACGATCAATCAATCCGCTGGGTCCTGGAAAAGGCCCTCGCCCGTGAAAGCCTGCTCTCGCGCAGCTTCACCAATGTGCGGGACGCGCTGGCCGCGCTGGAGGAAGACCAGCCGCAGGTGCTGATATCGGATATCCGCATGCCCGGCGGTTCCGGCCTCGACCTGCTGCAGGCGATCAAGGCGCGGCATCCGGGCCTGCCGGTCATCGTGATGACGGCGTACTCCGACCTCGACAGCGCGGTGGCGGCGTTCCAGGGAGGCGCCTTCGAATACCTGGCCAAGCCTTTCGATGTCGACAAGGCGGTCGAGCTGATCCGCCGCGCCCTGGAAGAAAGCCTGCGCGAGGAAGAAATGGACGACCGCCTGGTCGACGCGCCCGAGATCCTCGGCCAGGCGCCGGCGATGCAGGACGTGTTCCGCGCCATCGGCCGGCTGTCGCAGTCGAACGTCACGGTGATGATCACCGGCGAGTCCGGCACCGGCAAGGAGCTGGTCGCGCGCGCGCTGCACAAGCACAGCCCGCGCGCCAACGGCCCGTTTATCGCGCTCAATACCGCGGCGATACCCAAGGACCTGCTGGAGTCCGAACTGTTCGGCCACGAGCGTGGCGCCTTTACCGGTGCCCAGACCATGCGGCGCGGGCGCTTCGAGCAGGCCGAGGGCGGCACGCTGTTTCTCGATGAAATCGGCGACATGCCGTTCGACCTGCAGACCCGGCTGCTGCGCGTGCTGTCCGACGGCAACTTCTATCGCGTCGGCGGTCACAATCCGTTGCGCGCCAATGTGCGCGTGATTGCCGCCACGCACCAGAACCTGGAACTGCGCGTCAAGGAAGGGCTGTTCCGCGAGGACTTGTTCCACCGTCTGAACGTGATCCGGCTGCGCCTGCCGCCGCTGCGCGAGCGGCCGGAGGACATCACGCTGCTGGCGCGCCATTTCCTGCAGAAGAGTGCCAAGGAGCTTGGCGTCGAGCCCAAGCGCATGTCGGACGAGGCGCTGGCCTATGTCAGCACGCTGCCGTTCCCCGGCAACGTGCGCCAGCTGGAAAACCTGTGCAACTGGCTCACCGTGATGGCGCCGGCGCAGACCATCGAGGTCAAGGACCTGCCGCGCGAGATGCTGGAGGCGGGCACCAGCGAGCCGGTCAATGCACCGCGCCCGGAGCGCGCGCCCGACCTGCGGGTGGCCGAGTATGAAGGCGCCCAGGAACTGGCCGACTATGGCGGGTTTGCGGTGCCGGTGGCCGAGGCCGATACGGCCACGGTGGTGCGCGCCGCGCCGGCCGCAGCGGCAGCCCAGGCTCCGCAGCAGGCAGCGGCGGCCGCCGGATGGGAAAGCCTGCTCGCCGGCGAGGCGCGCGCGATGCTGGAAGCCGGCCAGCCCGAAGTGATGGACCTGCTGACGCGCCGGTTCGAAAAGGCGGTGCTGGAAGCCGCGCTGGGCGTCACCCGCGGCCGCCGCGTCGAAGCCGCGACCCGGCTCGGGATCGGGCGCAACACCATCACGCGCAAGCTGCAGGAGCTGGGCTTCGACTGAAGCGGGGCAGGGCACTACGGCCCTGGCCGACTCCCGTTGTTTGCTGCCCCGCTTTCTCCCTCTCCCGCCGGCGGGAGAGGGAGCAAATCTTCCCCTTGCACATGCCGCGGCACTAGCCGCGCGCTTCGATCAGCCGCTGCGCCATCTCCGCAAAACCCTCGCCCCCCGCGGCCGCGGTGATGTAAGCCGGGGGCACCGGCAGCTGCGGCAGGATATCGCGCACATTGGCCACGCCCACCGACAGCGGGAAATGCGCAAACATCGACGCATCGTTGGCCGAATCCCCGATAAACAGCCACTGGTCGCGCCGCGCGTCCACGTCCTCGCCCAGCAGCTCGGCCACGCACAGCTTGCTCATCGACAGCTTGTCATGCTGGCCGAACCAGCCGTTGACATGGATCGAGCTGACGGTGGCGGTCATGCCGGCCTCGCGCATCAGCTCCGCAATGCGCGCCACGGCGTCCTCGGGCAGCGGCACCACGTCCTCGGCATGGTCGATGGCCAGGTCGGCGGCATGCCAGGCCTGGTCGGAAGCCAGCGCGCAGCCGGGTACCTCGCGCACGATGCGCTGCCCCAACGCTTGGATGCGCTCGAGGTTGCGTGCGCGCGTGGCCGCATCGTCGAGGAAGCGGGTCTGCAGCCGGCCGTTGTGCAGGTGCGAATAGAACGCGCCGTTCTCGCCGATGATGGCATCGACCGGCCATAGCCGCGTCAGGATCTCGGCCCACGCGATGCAGCGCCCGGTCACCGGGATCACATGCAGGCCGGCCCGGCGCAGCCCATCCAGGGCCAGGTAGGTCGAGGCCGGCAGCCGGCCGTCGGTGGTCAGGGTGCCGTCGATATCGGTCAGCACGCCGCGCACGTTGCGCAGCGCCGTATTAGAGAGCTTGTTCAGGGATTGCATGGCGGGCCATTGTAACCGTGGATCTGCGGCGAAATTCGTTTATTGCACTGCAAAACGCCGCGGCACGGCCATACTGGTGAATCTGCTGATTTGCTTGCGCAGGTGCGACCGGCGTAACATGCCGCTGTCACAAAAAAATCACATGCTGTCGGATTTTCGACTGACCGCAACAAGACAAGCCAAGGAGAGCTCCGATGTCCGTATCCCGTACCGTGCTCAAACTCGCCGCGCTGGCCGCCCTGACCGGGGCCGGCAGCGCGCACGCCGCCGTTGAAATCCAGTGGTGGCACGCCATGCAGGGCGCGCTGAACGACAAGGTGAACGAGATCGCCAACAAGTTCAACGCCAGCCAGTCCGAATACAAGGTGGTGCCGGTCAACAAGGGCAATTACGACGAAACCATGGCGGCGGGCATCGCCGCCTTCCGCGCCGGCGGCGCGCCGGCGATCCTGCAGGTGTTCGAGGTCGGCACCGCCACCATGATGAGCGCCAAGGGCGCGATCAAGCCGGTGTCGACGGTGATGAAGGACGCCGGCGAGAAGTTCGACCAGAAGGCCTACATCCCGGCCGTGGCGGGCTACTACACCTCGTCCAAGGGCGAGATGCTGTCGTTCCCGTTCAACAGCTCGACCACGGTGTTCTACTACAACAAGGACGCCTTCAAGAAGGCGGGCCTGGATCCGGAAAAGCCGCCCAAGACCTGGCCCGAGGTGATGCAGTACTCGGCCAAGCTCAAGGCCTCGGGCACCAACTGCGCCTATACCACCGACTGGCAGGGCTGGGTCCATCTTGAGAGCTTCTCGGCCTGGCACAACACGCTGTACGCCACCAAGAACAACGGCTTCGGCGGCACCGATACGCGCCTGATCTTCAACAGCCCGCTGCACGTCAAGCACGTCACCAACCTGCAGGACATGGTGAAGAAGGGCTACTTCAGCTATGGCGGGCGCAAGGCCGAATCGCAGGCCAAGTTCTACAACGGCGAATGCGCCATGTTCACCGGCTCGTCGGCGTCGCTGGCCAATATCCGCAAGAACGCCAAGTTCGCGTTCGCGGTGGCGCAGCTGCCGTACTACCCGGACGTGCAGGGCGCGCCGCAGAACACCATCATCGGCGGCGCCTCGCTGTGGGTGATGGGCGGCAAGAAGCCTGAAGAGTACAAGGGCGTCGCCAAGTTCTTCAATTACCTGTCGCGCCCGGAGATCCAGTCTGACTGGCACCAGGCCACCGGCTACCTGCCGGTGACCATGGCCGCCTACGAGGCCACCAAGAAATCGGGCTACTACGACAAGAACCCCGGTGCCGACGTCTCGGTGCAGCAGATGGTGGTCAAGACCACCGACAAGTCGCGCGGCGTGCGCCTGGGCAATATGGTGCAGATCCGTACCGTGGTGGATGAAGAGCTGGAGGCCGTCTGGGCCGGCAAGAAGGAGCCCAAGGCGGCGCTGGACTCGGCCGTGGCACGCGGCAACGACTTGCTGGAGCGCTTCCAGAAGACCGCGCGCGAATAATGCGCAGGGCCTTGCCAGCAGGCTGACGTGACAGGCGGGCGGCGGCGAAACCTCCGCCCGCTTGCTTTGTGGCCGGCCCCGATCAGGGCCGGCCGCCGCTTCGTACCTGATCCGTACCTTGTCCGATGCCGCCATCCGCAGCATCCGCCGGAATCCGTTCATGGAAAAACGCGTCGTGTTCCGCTCGCCGTGGCTGCCGTATCTGCTGGTGTTGCCGCAGATCGCGATCACGCTGATCTTCTTTTTCCTGCCCGCCGGGCAGGCCCTGTACCAGTCGATGCTGCAGCAGGATGCCTTCGGCATCAACCTGGAGTTCGTCGGCCTGGACAACTTCCGCATGCTGTGGAACGACCCGCTCTATGTCGAGTCGTTCCAGATCACCGCCATCTTTGCCGTGGGCGTAACGGTGGTGGGGCTGACCACCGCACTGGCGCTGGCCTATTTTGCCGACCGCGTGATCCGCGGCGCGGTGGGCTACAAGACCCTGCTGATCTGGCCGTATGCGGTGGCGCCGGCGGTGGCGGGCGTGCTGTGGATGTTCATGTTCAACCCGACCCTCGGGGTGGTGTCGTTTGCGCTGCGCAAGCTCGGCGTCGAATGGAACTTCCTGCTCAATGGCAACCAGGCCTTGCTGCTGGTGGTGCTGGCCGCGGCCTGGAAGCAGATCAGCTACAACTTCCTGTTCTTCCTGGCCGGGTTGCAAAGCATCCCGCGCTCCCTGATCGAAGCCGCCGCCATCGACGGCGCGGGCCCGTGGCGCCGGTTCTGGTCGATCGTGTTCCCGCTGCTGTCGCCGACCACCTTCTTCCTGATGGTGATCAACGTGGTGTACGCGTTCTTCGACACGTTTGCCATCATCGACGCGGTCACGCATGGGGGCCCGTTCAACTCGACCAACACGCTGGTCTACAAGGTCTTCCATGACGGCTTCCGCGGCATGGACATCGGCGGCTCGGCCGCGCAGTCGGTGGTGCTGATGGTGATCGTGATTGCGCTGACCGTGGTGCAGTTCCGTTATGTGGAACGCAAGGTCCAGTACTGACAGAGGCAACCATGGTAGAACGTCGTCCTTTCCTCGATTTCCTGACCCACGCGGTGCTGATCCTCGGCATCGTCATCGTGGTGTTCCCGGTGTACCTGACCTTCGTCGCGTCGACGCTGACCGCCGAAGAAGTGCTCGACGCGCCGATGACGCTGATCCCCGGCAGCCACCTGATCGACAACTATCGCACCGTGCTGTTCCAGGGCGTGGGCGAGGCCGCCTCGCCGGTCTCGACCATGATGAAGAACAGCCTGATCATGGCGCTGGGCATTGCGCTGGGCAAGATCGCGATCTCGATCATCTCGGCCTTTGCCATCGTCTATTTCAAGTTCCCCCTGCGCAAGACCTTCTTCTGGCTGATCTTCATCACGCTGATGCTGCCGGTGGAGGTGCGGATCCTGCCGACCTACAAGGTGGTGTCGGACCTCGGGCTGCTCGACAGCTACTTCGGGCTGACCATTCCAATCATCGCGTCGGCGACCGCGACCTTCCTGTTCCGCCAGTTCTTCCTGACGATTCCCGATGAACTCGCGGAAGCGGCGCGCATCGACGGCGCGGGGCCGCTGCGCTTTTTCTGGGACGTGGTGCTGCCGCTGTCGCGCACCAGCATCGCCGCGCTGTTCGTGATCCAGTTCATCTACGGCTGGAACCAGTACCTGTGGCCGCTGCTGATCACCACGCAGAAGTCGATGACGCCGGTGGTGGTGGGCGTGACGCAGATGATCTCGCGCTCGGGCGACGCCGCCACCGACTGGAACCTGGTGATGGCCACGGTGATGCTGGCGATGATCCCGCCCGCGGTGGTGGTGGTGCTGATGCAGAAGTGGTTCGTCAAGGGCCTGGTCGAAACCGAGAAATAAGCGGAACACAATGGCAAAACTGTCACTACGCAACGTTCAGAAAACCTACGCCGGCGGCGCCCAGGTCGTGCATGGCATCGACATGGAGATCCGCGACGGCGAGTTCATCGTCATCGTCGGGCCCTCGGGCTGCGGCAAGTCCACGCTGCTGCGCATGGTGGCCGGGCTGGAAACCATCACCGGCGGCGAGATCCATATCGGCGACAAGGTGGTCAACCAGCTGGAGCCGGCCGAGCGCGATATCGCCATGGTGTTCCAGAACTACGCGCTGTACCCGCATATGAGCGTGTACGACAACATGGCCTACGGCCTGAAAATCCGCGGCATGGGCAAGGCCGAGATCGCGCAGCGCGTCAACCACGCCGCCGGCATTCTCGAGCTGGCGCCGCTGCTCGAGCGCAAGCCGCGCCAGCTCTCCGGCGGGCAGCGCCAGCGCGTCGCCATGGGCCGCGCCATCGTGCGCGAGCCGGCGGTGTTCCTGTTCGACGAGCCGCTGTCCAACCTCGACGCCAAGCTGCGGGTGCAGATGCGGCTGGAACTGAAGGAGTTGCACCGGCGCCTGGGCACCACCAGCCTCTATGTGACGCACGACCAGGTCGAGGCCATGACGCTGGCAGACCGCATGATGGTGCTCAACGCCGGGCGGGTCGAGCAGATCGGTACGCCGCTGGAAGTCTACGCACGGCCGGCCAGCACCTTCGTGGCCGGCTTTATCGGCTCGCCGCCGATGAACCTGATCCCGGTGGTGCGCAATGCCGGCGGCGACACTGGCGCGCAGATGCGCGTGGTGGCGAAGGAGGGCGAAGCCGCCAATGCCACGCTCGGCCACCTGCCGATGGGGCTGCACCTGCCGGAACAGGCGCTGCTGGGGCTGCGCCCGGAGCATATCGAGCCGTGCGCCGCGCATGAGGCGATCGCCGAGGTCGATGTGCGCGTGGTCGAGGCGCTGGGCGCGGATTCCTTCGCCTATGGCTCGCTCGGCGGGCAGGCCGTGGTGGTGCGGCTGGACAGCCATGCGCGCGTGCGCGCCGGCGACCGCCTGCCGGTGACCTCGTCGGCCGAGCACCTGCATTTCTTTGCGCCGGACACCGGCAAGCGCATCGAGGCCTGACATGACCACGGCAACCGACCATCCCTGGCGCTATCCCAGCCACATTGCGCACCGCGGCGCCGGCAAGCTGGCGCCGGAGAACACACTGGCGGCGCTCCGCCATGGCGCCGGCTTTGGCTACCGCATGTTCGAGTTCGATGTGAAGCTGTCGGCCGACGGCAAGCCGGTGCTGATGCACGATGCCACCCTGGACCGCACCACCAGCGGCCAGGGCAGGGTGGATGCGCTGACGCTGGGCGAACTTGCGCTGCTCGACGCCGGCAGCTGGCACGGCCCGGCCTTCGCCGGCGAGCCGGTGCCGACGCTGGCGGCGATCGCGCGCTACACCCGCGCCAACGGCTTCCAGGTCAATATCGAGATCAAGCCGGTGCCGGGCACCGAGGCGCGCACCGGCGCCGCCGTGGCCCTCGATGCCCAGTCGCTGTGGGCCGGCGCCGAGGTGCCGCCGCTGCTGTCCTCGTTTTCGGAAGAGGCGCTTGCCACTGCGGCGCATGTCGCGCCCGGCCTGCCGCGCGCGCTGCTGCTGGACAAGCTACCGGGTGACTGGCTGGAGCGGGTGCGCCGGCTCGGCTGCGTCGCGCTCGATGCCAACCATCGCGAGCTGGATGCCGGCGTGATTGCCGCCGCACATGCGGCCGGCCTGCGCGTGCTGGCCTACACCGTCAATGATCCGGCGCGGGCGGCGCAGTTGCTGGAATGGGGGCTCGATGGGGTGATTACCGACGCCGTCGACCAGATTGCTCCTTGATCCAGATTGTTGTGAGGCTGTTGCGAATTCGCTGAACGCGGCTGGAATTGTCGCGCGGTTGTGTTTCGTATCGCGAAAAGTCCACATTGATCAAACGCAATCCGTGCTATCCTTACCGCCGTGAAGACTTAAGGTCCTTCCCCGCACAACTTGCCCTTTCGGGCCTTGTGAGGCGGCCATCACATGCGGCACCCTGGTGGTGCCGTTTGCGTAAGTGCCTCCCCTGGCTCCCAAGAGTTGTTTGCGATCCGCTAACCGGTCAAGCCGTGTCGCGGAAGGTTGAATAACCCGCTGAACTCCGGCAGACCCGGAGAAAAGTGAGCGTCCCATGATGCAGCAGTATCAGAGCAATTCGTACCTCTTCGGCGGTAACGCCCCCTATGTCGAAGAACTGTACGAAGCCTACCTCCAGAACCCCGCCTCGGTTCCCGACAATTGGCGCGCGTATTTCGACGCCATGCAGAACGTTCCCGCCGTCGACGGCTCGAACGGCCGGGATATCGCCCACGCTCCCATCGTTGCCTCGTTCGCCGAGCGCGCCAAGCAAGGCCCCATCCGCACCATCGTTGCATCGGCCGATTCCGATATGGGCCGCAAGCGCGTCGCCGCCACGCAGCTGATCGCCGCCTACCGCAACATCGGTTCGCACTGGGCCGACCTGGACCCGCTCAAGCGCCAGGAGCGTCCGCCCCTGCCGGATCTGGACCCGGCCTTCTACGGTTTTTCCGAAGCCGATCTCGATATCGTCTTCAACGCCAGCAATACCTACTTCGGCAAGGAGTCGATGAGCCTGCGCGAGCTGCTCAACAACCTGCGCGAAACGTACTGCGGCACCATCGGCTTCGAATTCATGTACGTGAGCGACCAGGCGCAGAAGCGCTGGTGGCAGGAGCGCCTGGAAACCACGCGTTCCAAGCCGGTGTTCACGCTGGAAAAGAAGAAGCACATCCTTGACCGCCTGACCGCGGCCGAAGGCCTCGAGCGCTTCCTGCACACCAAGTATGTCGGCCAGAAGCGCTTCTCGCTGGAAGGCGGCGAGAGCTTCATTGCTGCCATGGACGAACTGATCCAGCACGCCGGCAGCAAGGGCGTGCAGGAAATCGTGATCGGCATGGCCCACCGCGGCCGCCTGAACGTGCTGGTCAACACCCTGGGCAAGATGCCCGCCGACCTGTTCGCCGAGTTCGAAGGCAAGCACGTCGATGACCTGCCGGCCGGTGACGTCAAGTACCACAAGGGCTTCTCGAGCGATGTCTCGACCGAAGGCGGTCCGGTCCACCTGTCGCTCGCATTCAACCCGTCGCACCTCGAAATCGTCAACCCGGTGGTCGAAGGCTCGGCCAAGGCCCGCCAGGAACGCCGCGGCGAAGTCGGCCACAAGGAAGTGCTGCCGGTGCAGGTGCACGGCGACGCCGCCTTTGCCGGCCAGGGCGTGGTGATGGAGACGCTGAACCTCGCGCAGACCCGCGGCTACGGCACGGGCGGCTCGATGCACATCGTCATCAACAACCAGATCGGCTTCACCACCTCCGACCCGCGCGACGCACGCTCGACGCTGTACTGCACGGACGTGGTCAAGATGATCGAGGCCCCGGTGCTGCACGTGAATGGCGACGATCCCGAAGCCGTGGTGTACGCCATGCAGCTGGCCGTGGATTTCCGCATGGAGTTCAAGAAGGATGTCGTGGTCGACATCATCTGCTTCCGCAAGCTGGGCCACAACGAGCAGGACACGCCCGCGGTCACGCAGCCGCTGATGTACAAGAAGATCGCCCAGCACCCCGGCACGCGCAAGCTGTACGCCGACAAGCTGGCCGCGCAGAACCTGGTCCCGGCCGACTTCGGCGACGAGAAGGTCAAGGAATACCGCGCCGCGATGGACGCCGGCAAGCACACCGCCGATCCGGTGCTGTCGAACTTCAAGAACAAGTTCGCGGTCGACTGGATGCCGTTCCTGAACCGCAAGTGGACCGACGCCGCCGACACCGCCGTGCCGGTGACCGAGCTCAAGCGCCTGGCCGAACGCATCACCGCCATCCCCGAACACCTGAAGCTGCACCCGCTGGTCGAGAAGGTCGTCAAGGACCGCGCCAACATGGGTCGCGGCGACCAGCCGCTGGACTGGGGCATGGGTGAGCACCTGGCCTTCGCCTCGCTGGTGTCGTCGGGCTACCCGGTACGTATCACCGGCCAGGACGCCGGCCGCGGCACCTTCACCCACCGCCATGCCGTGCTGCACGACCAGAACCGCGAGCGCTGGGATGCCGGCAGCTACGTGCCGCTGCAGAACGTGTCGGAAAACCAGGCACCGTTCACGGTGATCGACTCGGTGCTGTCCGAAGAGGCCGTGCTCGGCTTCGAATACGGCTACTCGGCCGCCGAACCGAACGCGCTGGTGATCTGGGAAGCCCAGTTCGGCGACTTCGTCAACGGCGCCCAGGTGGTGATCGACCAGTTCATCTCGTCGGGTGAAGTGAAGTGGGGCCGTGCCTCGGGCCTGACCCTGATGCTGCCGCACGGCTACGAAGGCCAGGGTCCGGAACACAGCTCGGCCCGTATCGAGCGTTTCCTGCAACTGTGCGCGGACCACAACATGCAGGTCTGCCAGCCGACCACGCCGGCACAGATCTTCCACCTGCTGCGCCGCCAGATGATCCGCCTGTTCCGCAAGCCGCTGGTGATCATGACGCCGAAGTCGCTGCTGCGTAACAAGGACGCGGTGTCGCCGCTGTCCGACCTGGCCAAGGGCCACTTCGAGACCGTCATCGGCGACCACGAAGAACTGAATGCCGGCAAGGTCAAGCGCGTCATCATGTGCTCGGGCAAGGTCTACTACGACCTGGTCAACACGCGCAAGGAACGCGAGGCCAACGACACCGCCATCATCCGCCTGGAGCAGCTGTACCCGTTCCCGCACAAGGCGCTGGCCGCGGAACTGAAGAAGTACCCGAACGCCAACGAAATCCTGTGGTGCCAGGACGAGCCGCAGAACCAGGGCGCCTGGTTCTTCGTGCAGCACTACATCATGGAAAACATGACGGACGGCCAGAAGCTCGGTTATGCCGGTCGCCCCGCCTCGGCTTCGCCGGCGGTGGGCTACTACGCAAAGCACAACGAGCAACAGAAGGCACTGCTGGACGCGGCCTTCGCCAAGCTCAAGGGCTTTGTTCTGACCAAGTAATCAGTCGGCAGCCACGGCGGCGCGCGCAGGCGCCCCGTGGCCTCGCCAGCATCAAGACAACACGCATAACACGAGGAATTCACCACCATGGCTATCGTTGACGTCAAGGTTCCGCAACTCTCCGAATCGGTCGCAGAAGCGACCATGCTCAACTGGAAGAAGAAGCCAGGCGAAGCCGTTGCCCAGGACGAGATCCTGATCGAAATCGAAACCGACAAGGTCGTGCTGGAAGTGCCGGCCCCGTCGGCCGGTGTGCTGTCGCAGATCGTCAAGAACGACGGCGACACCGTCGTGGCCGATGAAATCATCGCCAAGATCGACACCGAAGCCACTGCTGGCGCCGCCGCCCCGGCCGCCGCCGCCCCGGCTCCGGCTGCTGCCGCTCCGGCCCCGGCCGCTGCTGCCGCGCCGGCTGCCGCCGGCGCCGTGGCGATGCCGTCGGCCGCCAAGCTGATGGCCGAAGCCGGCCTGTCGGCTGGCCAGGTTGCCGGCACCGGCAAGGACGGCCGCATCACCAAGGGCGACGTGCTGGGCGCAGCCGCCGCGCCGGCCCCGGCCGCCAAGGCCGCTCCGGCCCCGGCCGCCAAGCCGGCACTGCAGCAGGTTTCGGCGCCGGTCGACTTTGCCGCCCTGGGCGACCGTCCGGAAGAGCGCGTGCCGATGAGCCGCCTGCGTGCCCGCATCGCCGAGCGCCTGCTGCAGTCGCAAGCCACCAACGCCATCCTCACCACCTTCAATGAAGTCAACATGAAGCCGGTGATGGACCTGCGCAACAAGTACAAGGACCGCTTCGAGAAGGAACACGGCGTGAAGCTGGGCTTCATGTCGTTCTTCGTCAAGGCCGCGGTGCACGCGCTGAAGAAGTTCCCGCTGATCAACGCCTCGATCGACGGCAACGACATCGTCTACCACGGCTACTTCGACATCGGTATTGCCGTCGGCTCGCCGCGCGGCCTGGTGGTGCCCATCCTGCGCAACGCCGACCAGATGAGCCTGGCCGACATCGAGAAGAAGATCGCCGAGTTCGGCGTCAAGGCCCGTGACGGCAAGCTGTCGCTGGAAGAGCTGAGCGGCGGCACCTTCTCGATCTCCAACGGCGGCGTGTTCGGTTCGATGCTGTCGACCCCGATCATCAACCCGCCGCAGTCGGCCATCCTGGGCGTGCACGCCACCAAGGACCGCCCGGTGGTGGAAGACGGCCAGATCGTGATCCGCCCGATGAACTACCTGGCGATGTCCTACGACCACCGCATCATCGACGGCCGCGAAGCCGTGCTGGGCCTGGTCGCCATGAAGGACGCCCTGGAAGATCCGGCGCGCCTGCTGCTGGACCTGTAATAGCCGGTCCCTCCGCGCACGCCCAGGCGTGCGCGGGGAGCGCGCTCCCGTGATCACGGCGCGCCGGCACAAGTTGCCGCCGGCGCCCAACAAGGAATTTCCATGAGCAAACAATTCGACGTGCTGGTGATCGGCGCCGGCCCCGGCGGCTATATCGCCGCCATCCGTGCCGGCCAGCTGGGCCTGAACGTGGCCTGCTGCGAAGGCAATGCGTATGACGATCCCAAGGGCGAAGCCCGCCTGGGCGGCACCTGCCTGAACGTGGGCTGCATCCCCTCCAAGGCGCTGCTGGCTTCCTCGGAAGAGTTCGAGAACGTCCAGCACCACCTGGGCGACCACGGCATCACCGTCGGCGACGTCAAGGTCGACGTGGCCAAGATGCTCAAGCGCAAGGACGATATCGTCGGCAAGATGACCAAGGGCATCGAGTTCCTGTTCCGCAAGAACAAGGTGACGCTGCTCAAGGGCTACGGCAAGTTCGTCGGCAAGAGCGCCGAAGGCTTCCAGGTCGAGATCGCCGGCGAAGTCGTGACCGCCAAGCAGGTCATCATCGCCACCGGCTCGAAGGCCCGTCACCTGCCGGGCATCACCGTCGACAACGACCTGGTCAGCGATAACGAAGGCGCGCTCAAGTTCCCCTCGGTGCCGAAGAAGCTGGGCGTGATCGGCGCCGGCGTGATCGGCCTCGAGCTGGGCTCGGTGTGGCGCCGCCTGGGCGCCGACGTGACCGTGCTGGAAGCGCTGCCCGCCTTCCTGGGCGCCGCCGACGAAGGCGTGGCCAAGGAAGCGCAGAAGCAGCTGACCAAGCAGGGCCTGAAGTTCAGCCTCGGCGTGAAGGTGGACGAAGTCACGACCGGCAAGAAGGGCGTGACCGTCAAGTACACCGACAAGGACGGCGCCGCCCAGACCCTGGAAGTCGATCGCCTGATCGTGTCGGTCGGCCGCGTGCCGAACACCGACAACCTGGGCCTGGACGCAGTCGGCCTGGCGGTCGACCAGCGCGGCTTTATCGAGGTGGACGACCATTGCGCCACCAAGGTGCCGGGCCTGTGGGCCATCGGCGACGTGGTGCGCGGCCCGATGCTGGCGCACAAGGCCGAGGACGAGGGCGTGGCCGTGGCCGAGCGCATCGCTGGCCAGAAGCCGCATATCGACTACAACTGCGTTCCGTGGGTGATCTACACCTTCCCGGAAATCGCATGGGTCGGCAAGACCGAAGCCCAGCTCAAGGCCGAAGGCCGCGAGTACAAGGCCGGCCAGTTCCCGTTCATGGCCAACGGCCGTGCGCTGGGCATGGGCCACGCCGACGGCTTCGTCAAGATGCTGGCGGATGCCAAGACCGACGAGATCCTGGGCGTGCACATCGTTGCCGCCAATGCCTCGGACCTGATCGCCGAAGCCGTGGTGGCGATGGAGTTCAAGGCCGCCAGCGAAGATATCGGCCGCGTCTGCCATCCGCACCCGTCGATGTCGGAAGTCATGCGCGAAGCCGCGCTGGCCGTCGACAAGCGCCAACTCAATATGTAAGGCGCGTGTCCGCCGTTGCCTGAGTACCGGCGCGCCGTTCTGCGGCGCGCCGTTTTCACTTGCGGCCCGTGCCGCGTGAGCCCCGAGCATGAACGTCACCGAGTACTACCAGAAGGAACTGAAGGAGCGCGGCTACCAGTCCGACGAGGCCCAGCTGCGTGCCGTGGCGCGGCTGCAGCAGTGCTACGACGAATGGGTCGCCTACAAGGGGCGCCGCAACAACGCGCTCAAAAAGCTGCTGGTGCGCCCCGACGTGCCACAGGGCGTCTATATGTGGGGCGGGGTGGGGCGCGGCAAGTCGTTCCTGATGGACAGCTTCTATACCTGCGTGCCGGTGGTGCGCAAGACGCGGCTGCATTTCCATGAATTCATGCGCGAGGTGCACCGCCAGCTCGAAGAGCTGCGCGGCCGTCCCGACCCCCTCGACGAACTGGCCCGGCGCATTGCGCGCCGTTTCCGCCTGATCTGCTTCGATGAATTCCATGTCAGCGACGTCGCCGACGCGATGATCCTGCATCGCCTGCTGCAGCAGCTGTTCGACAACGGCGTGCAGTTCGTGATGACCTCCAACTACCGGCCCGACCTGCTGTACACCGATGGCCTGCACCGCGACCGCGTGCTGCCCGCCATCGCGCTGCTGCAGCAGAAGCTGGACGTGCTCAATGTCGATGCCGGCATCGACTATCGCAAGCGCGCGCTGGAACAGGTGCAGGCCTACCACACCCCGCTGGACGCCAAGGCCAACTCGGCGCTGCGGGATGCCTTCACTTCGATTGCCGGCGTCGCCGACGAGTCGCCGCTGCTCCACATCGAGCACCGCGAGCTGCGCGCGCTGCGCAAGGCCAACGGGGTGGTGTGGTTTGACTTTGCCACGCTGTGCGGCGGCCCGCGCTCGCAGAACGACTACCTGGAACTGGCCTCGCAATTCCATACGGTGATCCTTTCCGACGTGCCGCGCATGACGCCGCGGATGTCGTCCGAGGCGCGCCGCTTCACGTGGCTGATCGACGTCTTCTACGACCACAAGGTCAAGCTGCTGATGTCGGCGGAAGTGCCCGCCGACGAACTTTATACCGAAGGCCAGATGGCCAACGAATTCCATCGCACCGTGTCCCGCATCATCGAGATGCAGTCGCGCGAGTACCTGGAATCCGAGCGCCGCACCATGGATACGACGCTTACCTGAGCGGTATTTCAGGCCCGGCGCAACCATAGCCGGGCCGCCTTGATCTATATCAAGTTGGAATCGGGGGGCGGCCTATATCCTCGACTGGGTAAAAAAAGCTTCCCATGTCGCCGCCCCCAGCCACCATTCCTTCCGCCAGCATGCTGGCGCCATTCCCGCCGCCCGTCGGGCGCGATGGCGCCGACGCAGCCGCGCGCGGCGCCGGCGCGGCGCTGGCCTGCTTCCATTGCGGTTTACCGGTCACCGATGCCGAACCGCTCGCCGCCGACCTGGACGGCAGCCGCCGCGTATTCTGCTGCGGCGGTTGCCAGGCCCTGGCGCAGACCCTCCATGCCGCCGGCTTTGCCCACCTGTACGGCGACGAAGCCCGCTTCGCCCGGCCCATCGACGACGACGCCCGGCGCCAGGCCGAGCCGATCTGGGCTGCCTACGATGCCCCGGAACTGCGTGCGCAGTTTGTGCGCCCGCTCGACGGCGGCCGCGCCGAGATCACGCTGGCTCCCGAGAATATCCGCTGCGCCGCCTGCGCCTGGCTGATCGAACAGCATCTGTCCCGCCAGCCGGGCGTGGAATCGGCGGTCGCCAACGTCGCCACGCGGCGTGTGGTGGTGCGCTGGCGCGACGGCGCCCAGACGGTGTCGGGGCTGCTGGCCGCGCTGGCCGGCATCGGCTACATGGCCTGGCCCTTCGAAGTCTCGCGCACCGACCAGCAGGACCGCCGCGCGCGCCGCGGCCTGCTGATGCGCATGGCGGTGGCCATGCTCGGCATGATGCAGGTGATGATGTACGCGTGGCCGATCTACACCCACGAGGCCACCATCGATCCCGGCCAGCTGCAGCTGATGCGCTGGGCCAGCTTCGCGCTGACCTTGCCGGTGGTGTGCTATGCCGCCTCGCCGATCTTTGCCGGCGCCTGGCGCAGCCTGCGCCAGCGCCATATGGGCATGGACGTGCCGGTGGCGATCGGCGTCGCGGCGGGCTTTGCCGCCAGTGCGCTGGCCACGGTGCGCGGCGTGGGCGAGGTCTATTTCGATTCGGTGACGATGTTCGTCGCCTTCCTGCTGCTGGCGCGCTACCTGGAACTGCGTGTGCGCCAGGCTTCGCGCAGCGGTGCCGAAATGCTGGCGCGACAGTTGCCCGCCACGTGCGAGCGGCTGGCTGCGGCCGGCGCGGCGGGAGAGCGTATCCCGGTCGCGCGGCTGCGCGCGGGCGACCTGATCCGCGTCAAGGCGGGCGAGATCGTCCCGGCGGACGGCGCGGTCACTTCGGGCACCAGCGAACTCGATGAATCCATGCTGACCGGCGAAAGCCGCCCGGTGCGCCGCTGCGCCGGCGACACCGTGCTGGCCGGCAGCTTCAATACCGCCAGCCCGCTGGAACTGCGCGTGACCCGCGTCGGCGCCGGCACCCGCCTGGCCGAGATCGTCGCGGTGCTGGACCGCGCGCTGGCGGAGAAGCCGCGCCTGGCCACGCTGGCCGACCGCGTCGCGGGCTGGTTCGTGGCGACGCTGCTGGTGCTGGCAGCACTGACCGGCATGGTCTGGGGCCTCTGGATCGATCCGTCGCGGGCCTTGCTGGTGACGATCGCGGTGCTGGTGGTCAGCTGTCCGTGCGCATTGTCGCTGGCCACGCCCGCGGCACTGGCCGCGGCCGGCGCGGCGCTGTCGCGGCGCGGCATGCTGCTGACCCGGGGCCACGCGCTGGAAACGCTTGCCCGCGTCACCGACGTGGTGCTCGACAAGACCGGCACCCTGACCGAGGGCCGCTTTGCCGTGGCGGCGGTCGAGCCGCTGGGCGAAGCCGATTCCGCCCGATGCCTGTCCCTGGCCGCGGCGATGGAGCGCGGCGGCGAGCATCCGATCGCGCGCGCGCTGGTGGCGGCGGCGCCGGCTCCCGCCGGCCAGCCGCTGCAGGTCAGCGATATGCGCAACGTGCCCGGGCATGGCCTCGAGGCGGTGGTCGCGGGCCGCCGCCTGCGCCTCGGCCGTGCCGATTTCGTCTTTGCGCTGGGCGGCGAGGCCCGACCTGCGCCGGCCGCTGCCGACAGCCTGGTGCATCCGGGCGCCACGGTGGTCTGGCTCGGCGCCGAGACCGGTCCGCTGGCGCGCTTCGTCCTGGCCGACGTCGAGCGCCAGGAAACCCCGATGCTGCTGGCGCGCCTGCGCCAACTGGGCGCGCGCTGCCACCTGGTATCGGGCGACAACATGGCGGCGGTGCACTGGTGGGCCGCGCACTTCGGCATCGAGCGCATGGCCGGCGAGATCACGCCCGAAGGCAAGCGCGACTACGTGGCGCAGCTGCAGCAGGGCGGGGCCGTGGTGCTGGCGGTCGGCGATGGCATCAATGACGCGCCGGTGCTGGCGCAGGCGCAGGTCTCGATTGCCATCGGCAGCGGCGCGCCGCTGGCCCAGGCCGGCGCGGACGCGGTGCTGACGCACGGCGGCGTGGCCGAGATCGCGACGGCGCTGGCCGTATCGCGCCAGACGCGCAGGGTGGTGCGCCAGAACCTGGGCTGGGCCTTTTTCTACAACGTGGTCGCCATTCCGCTCGCGGCGACGGGGCTGGTGACGGCCTGGATGGCCGGCATCGGCATGTCGCTGTCGTCGCTGCTGGTGGTCGCCAATGCCTGGCGCCTGCTGCGCGCAGGCAAGCCGCGGCGTACGTCACGGCATAACGGAGCCTGACGATGGAAACGCTTTACCTGCTGGTGCCGATGAGCCTGGTGCTCGTGGTGGTCATCGCGGGCGCGCTGTGGTGGGCGCTTCATGCCGGGCAGTACGACGACCTGGACCGGCCCGCCGAATCGATCCTGCTGGACAACGACAAGCCGTGAGCCCGCGGCGCGTGCCTCGGACCGGAGCCACGCACGCAGGTTCAGGACGTGTCCGGAGCGGCTTGATAAAGATCAACGCACCCGTGGCATGGTTTTTCTAAAGTCACACTGTCAGTAGGTTTTTTATTTTCTCTAAGCTTTGGGGGTCTGAATGGATGTCACTGCCGCGTCTTCACGCGTCGACACCTTCAATTACGGCGTCGTAAGACAGTTCGCTGTCATGACGGTAGTCTGGGGGATCGTCGGCATGGCCGTCGGCGTGCTGCTGGCAGCACAGCTGATCTGGCCCGAGCTCAATTTCAATACACCGTGGCTGTCGTTCGGCCGGCTGCGTCCGCTGCATACCAATGCGGTGATCTTCGCCTTCGGCGGCAGCGCGCTGTTTGCCACCTCTTACTACGTGGTGCAGCGCACCTGCCAGGCGCGCCTGTTCTGCGGCCCGCTGGCTGCATTCACGTTCTGGGGCTGGCAACTGGTCATCGTCGCGGCCGCCATCACGCTGCCGCTAGGCATCACCAGCTCCAAGGAATACGCCGAACTCGAATGGCCCATCGACCTGCTGATCACCGCGGTCTGGGTGGCCTACGCCATCGTGTTCTTCGGCACCATCGTCAAGCGCAAGACCCGGCATATCTACGTCGCCAACTGGTTCTTCGGGGCCTACATCCTGACCATCGCCATCCTGCATATCGTCAACAACGTCGAGATGCCGGTGTCGCTGTGGAAGTCCTACTCGGCCTATGCCGGCGTGCAGGACGCAATGATCCAGTGGTGGTACGGCCATAACGCGGTCGGCTTCTTCCTGACCACCAGCTTCCTGGGGATGATGTACTACTTCATTCCCAAGCAGGCCGAGCGCCCGATCTTTTCCTACCGCCTGTCCATCGTCCACTTCTGGGCGCTGAACTTCACCTACATGTGGGCCGGCCCACACCACCTGCAGTACACCGCGCTGCCCGACTGGGCGCAGTCGCTGGGCATGGTGTTCTCGCTGATCCTGCTGGCACCCTCCTGGGGCGGCATGATCAACGGCATCATGACCCTGTCGGGTGCCTGGCACAAGCTGCGCACCGACCCGATCCTGAAGTTCCTGGTAGTGGCGCTGTCGTTCTACGGCATGTCGACGTTCGAAGGCTCGATGATGTCGATCAAGACCGTCAACGCGCTGTCGCACTACACCGACTGGACCATCGGCCACGTGCACTCCGGCGCGCTGGGCTGGGTCGCGATGATCTCGATCGGTTCGCTGTACTACCTGATCCCGCGGCTGTTCGGCGAGAAGCAGATGTACAGCGTGCGCCTGATCGAATGGCACTTCTGGATCGCGACCATCGGCGTGGTGCTGTATATCGCCTCGATGTGGATCGCGGGGGTGATGGAAGGCCTGATGTGGCGCGCCACGCAGCCCGACGGCACGCTGACCTACGCCTTCGTCGAAGCGGTCAAGGCCAAGTACCCGTTCTATCTGATTCGCCTGCTGGGTGGCATGTGCTTCCTCTCCGGCATGCTGCTGATGGCCTACAACATCGCCAAGACCATTGCCGGCAAGACCGCCGTGGATGCGCCGATCCCGGCCAGCATCGCCGCCTCTGCCCACTGATCAATCCAGGATAGAAAGATGTCCGACAAACAACGCTTCTTTTCCCACGAAACGCTGGAGAAGAACATCGGCTGGCTGATCATCTGCACGATCCTCGTGGTCAGCATCGCGGGTCTGGTCCAGATCGTGCCGCTGTTCTTCCAGCACTCCACCACCGAGCCGGATCCGGGCATCACGCCGTATTCGCCGCTGCGGCTGATGGGGCGCGATATCTATATCCGCGAAGGCTGCGTCGGCTGCCACTCGCAGCAGGTGCGCACGCTGCAGGCCGAAACCGAGCGCTACGGCCATTACTCCACCGCCGGCGAATCGGTCTACGACTATCCGTTCCTGTGGGGCTCCAAGCGTACCGGCCCCGACCTGGCGCGCGTGGGCGGACGCTACTCCGATGACTGGCAGCGCATCCACCTGCGCAATCCGCGCGACGTGGTGCCGGAATCGGTGATGCCGTCGTACCCGTGGCTGGAGAAGGCCGAGCTGCCCACCAACGATATCCAGGCGCGCATGCGCGCGCTGGTCAAGCTGGGCGTGCCGTACACCGACGCCGAAATCGCAAAGGCGCCGGAAGAGCTGAAAGGCAAGACCGAAGAAGACGCGCTGGTTGCCTATCTGCAGGGCCTCGGCACCAACCGCCGCAACGTGCGCGTCGATGCCGCCGCAGCGGCACCGAAGGAGTAAGCCATGGCCATGATCACTGCCATCGCGACCGTCGTGTCCATGGTCGTCTTCCTCGGCATTTGCTGGTGGGCCTGGTCCGCCGGCCGCCAGGCCGCCAACCGCGAATCCGCCATGCTGCCGTTCGCGTTGCCTGACGAAACTACGACAACATCGAGCCGGAACACCTAGCCATGAGCGATTTCATTTCCGATTTCTGGAGTTACTACATTGCCGCCATCGCGCTCATCGGTATCGTCTGGTGCGTATGGCTGCTGTTCTCCCAACGCAAGATCACCAAGACCCCTGGAGGCACGGAAGATACCGGCCATGTCTGGGACGGCGACCTGCGTGAACTGAATAACCCGCTGCCGCGCTGGTGGATGTGGATGTTCCTGCTGGCCTGCATTTTCGGCCTTGCTTACCTCGTGCTGTATCCGGGCCTGGGCTCGTACGCCGGCGTGCTGAAGTTCTCCACGCAGGGCGAACTGGCCGCGCATCGCGCGGCGCAGGAGCGCATGCAGAACGAGATCTACGGCAAGTACCTGAAGATGGACGTCAAGCAGGTAGCGGCGGACCCGCAGGCGCGCGAGATCGGCCAGCGCCTGTTCCTGAACTACTGCGCGCAGTGCCATGGCTCGGACGCGCGTGGCAGCCGGGGCTTCCCCAACCTGACCGATAACGACTGGCTGTACGGCGGCGAGCCCGAGACCATCAGCCAGACCATCGCCAAGGGCCGCAACGGCGTGATGCCGCCGTTTGGCGCTGCCATCGATGCCAAGCAGGCGGGCGACGTGGCGCAGTACGTGCGTTCGCTGTCCGGGCTGTCGTCGGATCCGATCCGTGTATCGCGCGGCGAAGGCGCGTTCAAGACCACCTGCGTGGCATGCCACGGCGCCGGCGGCAAGGGCAACCAGGCCCTCGGTGCGCCGAACCTGTCGGACAACGTCTGGCTCTATGGCAGCTCGGAAGCCAGCATCGTCGAGGCCATCCTGAAGGGCCACAACAACCATATGCCGGCACACGAGGAAATCCTGACGCCCGAACGCATCCGCATGCTGACGGCCTATGTGTGGGGGTTGTCCAATACGGGAGGCGGAGCCGGGCAATGATCGACGACTCATGTGAGCGAGCGCTCGAGGCTCGCGGGAGAACTCGCCCATGAATGCGCCCGGGACCGAAGAAGTGGCCCGGGCGGCCGACCTGCAACGGTCGGCCGCTGCGCCGGGCGAGACCTCGGAGGAAACCCTTTACGAGGTCCGCCGCAAAATCTATCCGCGCTCGGTGAAGGGCGCGTTCTCCAGCTGGCGGGTCTGGCTGGTGATCCTGACCCAACTGATCTACTACGGCACGCCCTGGCTCCAATGGAATGGACGCCAGGCCGTGCTGTTTGACCTTGGCGAGCGCAAGTTCTATATCTTCGGGCTGGTGCTGTGGCCGCAGGACGTCATCTACCTGGCGGTGCTGCTGGTCATCTCTGCACTGGCGCTGTTCCTGTTCACGGCGATCGCGGGGCGGCTGTTCTGCGGCTACGCGTGCCCGCAAACGGTCTACACCGAGATCTTCATGTGGATCGAGCGGCGGGTCGAAGGCGACCGCATCGCCCGCATCCGCCTCGACGGGGATCCGTGGAGCCTGCGCAAATTCCGCATCAAGGCAACCAAGCATTTCCTGTGGGTGCTGATCGCACTGTGGACCGGCTTCACGTTCATCGGCTACTTTGCGCCGATCCGCGAGCTGGGTGGCGAGGTGCTGGCGTTGTCGCTGGGCCCCTGGCAGGCGTTCTGGATGCTGTTCTATGCGTTCGCCACGTGGGGCAACGCAGGCTTCATGCGCGAGCAGGTGTGCAAGTACATGTGCCCCTATGCGCGTTTCCAGAGCGTGATGGTGGACCGCGACACCTATGTCGTGACCTATGACGTCGGCCGCGGCGAGCCGCGCGGCAGCCGCTCGCGCAAGACCGACCATCACCAGGCGGGGCTTGGCGATTGCGTCAACTGCAGCATCTGCGTGCAGGTGTGCCCGACCGGCATCGACATCCGCGATGGCCTGCAGTACGAGTGCATCGGCTGCGGCGCCTGCATCGACGCCTGCAACCAGGTCATGGACAAGATGGACTACCCGCGCGGGCTGATCCGGTACACCTCGGAAAACGCGATGCGCAAGGGCCTGTCCGCTGTGGCCTCGCGCAAGCGCCTGCTGCGTCCGCGCGTCATCATCTACTCGGTGATCTGGGTGGCGCTGCTGGCAGGGTTCATGGCGTCGATCATGCTGCGCACGCCGCTGAAGGTCGATATCATCCGCGACCGCGGTGCGTTGGGCCGCGAGGTGGAAGGGCGCTGGATCGAAAACGTCTATCGGCTGCAGCTGATCAACACCACCGAAGCGCCGATGCAGATCCGCGTGCGTGCCGACAGCGATGAACTGAAGGGCCTGACGGTCGAATACGACAAGCAGGCCGAATCGCTGGCGCCAACTTCCAACCGGCTGCTGCCGATCCGCATCCGCGTGCCGATCGAGGCCGCCAGCCAGGGCACGCACAAGATCAACGTAACGGTAACGAGCGAAGGCACGGAGCAGGGGCATGCCGAAATCCGGCAATCCACCAGTTTTATCGTGCCGCGCGATTTGTGAAGCTAGGCGACTACTGGCGTAGTCGCCAGGACGAAGGGGGCAAGATGAGTCAGCAAGGCAATCCGTGGTGGAAGGAACCGTGGCCATGGCTGCTGATGGCCGGTCCGCTGGTGGCCATGGTGGCGTGCGGCGTGACGATCTGGCTGGCGTCGGCGCACCCCGACATGCCGGTCCAGGGTGCGACGCGGCATGGCCTGGTGGTCGAGAAGGTGGAAGCGGTGGCGCCCAAGTCCGCGGCAGCGAGGCAGCCATGAGGTTGCGCTGGCTGATGTGGGTGCTGTGGCCGGGCTTTCTGATGGCGGGCCTGGCGACGGCGACGGTTTTTTCCGTCGTCGATCCGGGCGACCTGAAATTCTTCGGCCATCCGATCGAATCGTCGCGCGAGTCGGTCTATACCGTCGGCTTCCTGCTGGCGTGGGTGTTTTGTGCGTTGTCCAGCGGGCTGACGCTGTACACCATGCCGACGCGGCTGGCGGATACGGACGAACTGGAATAGGGAAGGACCGCCGCGTTGCCGGCGCCGCAGGCGGCGCGGCAACGCCGCGGCGGTTCAGCAGGAACGGCTGTAGAGTTGCTTGATGCCGTCGATGTCGATCAGCTTGACATGGCGCTGGCGAATCTGGATCAGCCCGGCCTCGGCAAAGCGCGAGAACAGGCGGCTGACGGTCTCGAGCTTCAGACCCAGGTAGCTGCCGATCTCTTCGCGGCTCATGCGCATCACGAACTCGGACGCCGAATAACCGCGTGCCGACAGCCGCTCCGACAGATTGATCAGGAAGGCGGCCAGGCGTTCTTCGGCGCGCATCGAGCCGAGGGTAACCAGCATCAACTGGTCGTGGGTGATTTCCTTGCCCATCAGACGCAGGAACTGCTGTTGCAGCGAAGGCAGGTCGGCCGACAGCGTCTGCAGATCGTTCATGCGGACCACGCATACCTCGGTGTCTTCGAGCGCGGTCGCATCGGACGCATGCTGCATTTCGCCCAGGCCGTCGAGGCCGACGATTTCACCAGGCAGGTGGAACCCGGTAATCTGCGAGCGACCGTCTTCGGTGGTGACATGTGTCTTCAGCGTACCGAAGCGGATAGCGTATACCGCGGTGAGCGGGTCACCCATGCGGTAGAGGGTTTCCCCCTTGTGCACGCGGATGCGTTCCTGCACCAGCGTGTCGATCTTGGCAAGGTCTTGCTGCGACATGCCAACCGGAAGGCACAGCTGTCCCATCGCACAGGTGGAGCAGCGGGGCGACATCTCGGTAATGGGGATGGAAGTGAGCAATTGGAACCTGCTAGAAATGGCAGCGGGGCACGATACGAGCATTTTACCGTGCGATGTGATCCGGCAGGGAGACAGAATTGACATTTGGTGTATTGATCAGCGTTTTCCTGCTCGCTCTGCTGGGCGGGGTGCACTGCGCCGCCATGTGCGGCGGAGTGGCACTGGCCGTAGAGCAGCGGCGCGGCGTGGGGGCACCGGTCAGCCTGGTGCGCAGCCGGACTGCCTGGCTTGGCGAGTTATTGGTGATGCACTTTGGCAGGATCAGCACCTATATGCTGCTCGGTGCCGCGCTGGGCGCCGCCGGCGCCACGGCCTGGAAACAGGACTATCTGCCGGTGCAACGCTGGTTGTTCGGCGCAGGCAGCCTGATGCTGCTGTGGTCGGGATGGCGCTTGATGCGTGGCAGTACCTTTACCGTGGACTGGCTGGAGCGGCTGGCGGCGCGTGCCGGCACGGCGGTGGCCAGCCGGGCCGGCGGCCTTGCTGGCGCGTTGCCGGCTTTCCTGCGGGCGCGCGGCGGGCTGGCCGGGCGTTATGGCGTGGGCCTGGCCTGGGGGCTGGTACCGTGCGGCATGGTCTACGGTGCGCTGACGCTGGCGCTGCTGGCAGGGAATGCCGGCTCGGGCGCGCTGGTGATGGGTGTGTTCGGACTTGGCACGCTGCCGAACCTGCTGGTGCTGTCCGGGCTGTCCGGCTACCTCAGGTTGTGGTCGCGGCGGCCGGGCGTACGCCTGGGCGCGGGCCTCGCCGTGATGGCGTTCGGCGGACTTGGCATTACGCGTGCGGTGCTGCTGCCACATTCGCTGGCAGAACAGGGCTTTTGTCTGGTGTTTTGATGCCGCACGCGGCATTCTGCGGCGCCGGCACCCCGCGCAAGCAGGATGATGGTTGCAGCCGGAGGCGGGAATGCCATACAATCGCCAGCATTGCGGTATCGCGCGGAGTCAGACAGGCTGCGGTAAGCAGCGGCGAACAGCGCCTGGCGGTCTTCCTATCCGAAGGCGCGCTCGGGACGCGGGAAGCGGAAGGCTTTCGATGAGCGCCAGTCCCCGCGGTCCATCCGGTTCAAAAGATCTGGTTCAAAAGTCCGGTTGGCGCTGCGGCGTGGTAGATGCCGGCCTTGCTCCCGATACCCGTATTTTCTTGCGTCCGAGGCGTTCAGTTCGCCGATTGCGATGTCCGTTTGTGCGGACGAGCGACGCAAGAGGTTCGCTGGCCGGTCCATGATGGCATGCGGACGATCTCCTGCCGGAAGCCCCGGCAACTCGATGCAAAGAAAGGGAAGTGCACGGCCTGGGTACGGCAGGTATCCGGCTCGCTGCGCGATGAGATGGCGGTGGCTTTGGCACCGCTGTATCCAAAATCTCCGGTGCCCCGGATACGTCCGGGAGCAGGTGCAAAGACAGGCTGCACACCATCAACATGAATACCCAAGAGGCGAAGATCGTCCTCGAGACGGCGCTGATCTGCGCGCAGGAACCGTTGCGCGTCAACGATCTGCGCCGCCTGTTCGACGATGACGTCGGCGCAGACACCATCCGCGTGCTGCTGGATGAGCTGCGCCAGGACTGGCGCCCGCGCGGCGTGGAGCTGGTGGCGCTGGCAAGCGGCTGGCGGTTCCAGAGCCGGCCCGAAATGCGGGAATACCTCGACCGCCTGAATCCGGAAAAACCGCCAAAATACTCACGCGCGGTGATGGAAACCCTGGCGATCATCGCCTACCGCCAGCCGGTGACCCGCGGCGATATCGAGGAAATCCGCGGTGTGACGGTGAGCACGGAAGTGATCAAGAAGCTAGAGGACCGCAGCTGGATCGAGGTCATCGGCCATCGCGACGTGCCGGGCCGCCCGGCGCTGTATGCCACCACCAAGGCCTTTCTGGACGACCTCGGGCTGCGCACGCTGGACGAGCTGCCGCCGCTGGAAGACGCCCAGGCGCAGGCGCAGGCCGCCTTGCTGGAGCAGCAGGCGATCAATTTCGAAGACCTGGCGGCGAACAAGCCTGCGAGCGCCGACGAGGAAGCCTTTGCCGAACCGGTCACGCCGGCCGACACATCGCCAGCGGCCGAACCTGCGCCCGTAGGCGAAGACGGCGCCGATGGCGTTGATGCGCAGCCGGCCGCCGAGACGGTGGTTGAGGCGGGGGCGGGCGATGCCACCGAACCGGCTGCACCCCCTCCGGACGGGGCGCGCGAGCTGCTGCCTGACGACGGCACCCCGCCGCACCCGAGCGAGCACGACGAGCGCGTGCCGAACTGAACAACATGCAACATCCGATAGTGAATATCTTGTCTGATTCCGTTGAGCAAGACGCCCGCCATGCGGGCGCATCCGCCGACACCGGCGCCGCAGAACCCGGAACGGGCAGCGACGCCGCGCCCCGCCGCAAGGGGCTGCGCCGCGGTCTGAGGAACCTGGTGGCTTCGCGCCGGCAGGCGGCGCAGGACCGCGGCGAGGGCGCCGAAGGCACCGGCGCGGCCGGCCAGGGCGATGCCGGCGAGGCGGGTGCCGCCGCCAGCGCGGGCGCCGCCGGTGCCGGGCGCGGCGGCCAGCGCGGCCGCGGCAAGCGCAAGACGGGCCAGGGCGAAGGCGGGCAGGGCAGCCAGGGAGGCAGCAAGGCAGACAAGATCGACCGTGCAGCCCGCGCCGAAGGTGCCGACAAGCCGGAGCAGCCGGCCCGCAAGCGCAAGCAGGGCCAGCGCGGCGGCAAGCCCGCCACGTCCGGCGAGAACCAGGGCACCGGTGCGCGCCAGCAGGGCCGGCGCAAGGATGGCGGCAAGCCGCAGGCCGCGCGCAAGAGCCAGGGCCAGGGCGGTGCCGAGAAGGCCGCGGCGAGCAGCGAAGACCTGTTCCGCTTCGTCATCTCCGAGCAGTACGACAGTGAAGACACCGTCATCCCGCGCACCAAGGCCAAGCCGGTGCGCGAGCTGACCGCCGACGACGACGCGCCCAAGCTGCACAAGGTGCTGGCCGACGGCGGCCTGGGCTCGCGCCGCGAGATGGAAGAGCTGATCCTGCAGGGACGCGTCTCGGTCAACGGGCTGCCCGCCCATATCGGCCAGCGCATCCTGCCGGCCGATCAGGTCCGCGTGAACGGCAAGCTGATCCACCGCAAGGTGTCGACCAAGCCGCCGCGCGTGCTGCTGTATCACAAGCCTGCCGGCGAGATTGTCAGCCAGTCCGATCCGGAAGGCCGTCCGACCGTGTTTGACAACCTGCCGCGCATCAAGACCGGCAAGTGGGTCGCGGTGGGCCGCCTGGATTTCAACACCGAAGGCCTGCTGATCTTCACCACCTCGGGCGACATTGCCAACCGGTTCATGCATCCGCGCTACGGCGTCGAGCGCGAATACGCGGTGCGTACGCTGGGCGAGCTGGCCGAAGCCGACCGCCAGCGCCTGCTGCACGGCATCAAGCTGGATGACGGCGAAGCCAACTTCCTGCGCATTGCCGACGGTGGCGGCGAAGGCGTCAACCACTGGTACCACGTGGCCCTGACCGAAGGCCGCAACCGCGAAGTGCGCCGCATGTTCGAGGCGGTCGGCCTGACCGTGTCGCGCCTGATTCGCACCCGCTACGGCCAGTTCCTGCTGCCGCGCGGCCTCAAGCGCGGCCGCTGGCAGGAAGTGGAGCCGAATGACGTCAAGGCGCTGATGACCAGCGTCGGCCTGAAGGTGCCCGGCAAGGGCGAGCAGGCGCCCAAAGGCGCCACCAAGGTGGGCGGGCGCAAGCAGCGCACCGAGGCAGCGATTGCCGGCATGCCGATGCATACCGGCATGGACGGCCTGCCGCGCTTCGAGCAGGGCGGCGCCCGCGGCGGCGGCAGCCGCAGCAGCCAGCCGGATCCGATGAAGACGTCGATGGGCTATATCAGCCACGGGCCGACGCTGCTGACTTCGCACGCCGCGAACCTCGGCAGTGGTCGCGGCACCGGTGCGCGCCAGGGACGTAGTGGCGGCGCCGGCATGGGCGGCATGGGCGGTGCGAGGGGCCAGGCCGGCCAGGGGCAGGGCAAGGCCCGCCGCGGCGGCGAAGCCAATGGCAACGTGATGCCGAAGGCAGCCAAGCCGGGTGGCAACCGTTCGCCGCGTGGCGGCGGCGGCAATCGCGGTGGCAACCGCGGCGGCAATCGTTAAGCGCCGTATGCGGCGCATGGCGGGCGGATCGCCTGCCGGTGCCGCGTGCGGTCCGCGGTAAATGTCTGGCTTTTGCCTTTTCGACATAATCCGCGTATAATTCAAGTCTATTCAAAAAGCCATCCTCGTCCGAGGATGGGCGAATGATGGGCATTGCGCCCATTTTTTTTTGGTTCGCCCGTTTCTCGGTGCTTCCGCATGAGCGGAAGGGGTGGCGGACAGGCAGCGCTGCAACAGGGTCGTCCCGGACGGCACCGGCGGGTTTGCCTGCCACGGTGTTGATGGCCATTACTCGGGATAACAGTGCATCTGGCAGATTTGATCGAAACCACCCTAAGCGGCATGGGGTATGAGCTGGTCGAGCTCGAGCGTGCCCCGGCCGGATTGCTGCGTGTCTATATCGATCAGCCTGAAACCGGCATTGCCATCGAGGATTGCGAAAAGGTGAGCCGCCAGCTCACCCACGTGTTTACGGTCGAGAACGTCGACTATGAACGCCTCGAGGTCTCGTCGCCCGGACTGGACCGGCCGCTGAAGAAGCTGGCCGACTTCATCCGCTTTGCCGGCGCGGAGGCGCGCGTGACGCTGCGCCTGCCCGTCAATGGACAGAAGAACTTCACAGGCATCCTGCGCGAGCCCGCCGGCGCCGCGGGCGAAGAGAAGATCGGCCTGGAGTTCGAGGGCAAGGATGGCCCGGCGCTGCTGGAATTTGCCGTATCCGATGTCGACAAGGCACGCCTGGTGCCGGTGATCGACTTCAAAGGAAATCAAAGAAAAGGGAACAAGCAATGAGCCGCGAAGTTCTGTTGCTCGTCGATGCGCTTGCGCGTGAGAAGAACGTCGACAAGGATGTGGTATTCGGTGCCCTGGAGGCGGCGCTCGCCTCGGCCACCAAGAAGCGTTTCGAGGAAGACGTGGATATCCGTGTCGCGATCGATCGCGAGTCGGGCGAGCATGAAACCTTCCGCCGCTGGCTGGTCGTTCCCGACGAACTGGGCCTGCAGGAGCCGGACAAGCAGATCCTGCTGTTCGAGGCCCGCGAGGAAAACCCCAGCATCGAACTGGGTGACTATATCGAGCAGCAGATCGAGTCGGTCGAGTTCGGCCGCATCGGCGCGCAGGCCGCCAAGCAGGTGATCCTGCAGCGCATCCGCGATGCCGAGCGCGAGCAGATCCTGAACGACTACCTCGATCGCGGCGAAAAGATCATGACCGGCACGGTCAAGCGCGCCGACAAGAAGGGCCTGATCGTCGAGTCCGGCCGCGTCGAGGCGCTGCTGGCCCGCGACCAGATCATCCCCAAGGAAAACCTGCGCACCGGCGACCGTGTGCGCGCCTATATCCTGAATGTGGACCGCGCCGCGCGCGGCCCGCAGATCGAGCTGTCGCGCACCGCCCCTGACTTCCTGATCAAGCTCTTCGAAAACGAAGTGCCCGAGATGGAACAAGGCCTGCTGGAGATCAAGGCGGCTGCCCGCGACCCGGGCGTTCGCGCCAAGATCGCGGTGGTGGCGCATGACAAGCGCATCGACCCGATCGGCACCTGCGTGGGCGTGCGCGGCACGCGCGTCACCGCGGTGCGCAACGAGATCGGCGGCGAGGCGGTGGACATCGTGCTGTGGTCGGAAGACCCGGCGCAGTTCGTGATCGGCGCGCTGGCGCCGGCGCAGGTGCAGTCGATCGTTGTCGATGAAGAGAAGCACAGCATGGACGTGGTGGTCGACGAGGAGAACCTCGCCGTCTCCATCGGCCGCAGTGGTCAGAACGTGCGCCTGGCGTCCGAGCTGACCGGCTGGCAGATCAACATCATGACGCAGGAAGAATCGGCGCAGAAGCAGGCCGAAGAAAGCGATGTCGTGCGCAAGCTGTTCATGTCCAAGCTGGACGTGGACGAGGAAGTCGCAGACATCCTGATCGAGGAAGGCTTCTCCACGCTGGAAGAAGTGGCTTATGTCCCCATCAGTGAAATGATGGAGATCGAGGCCTTTGACGAAGACACCGTCAACGAGCTGCGCAATCGCGCGCGTGATGCGCTCCTGACGATGGAACTGGCCCGGGAAGAAAAGGTGGAAGAGGTGTCGCAGGATCTGCGCTCGCTCGACGGCCTCAACCCGGAACTGATCGGCAAGCTGGCCGAAGGCGATATCCATACGCGTGACGACCTGGCCGAACTGGCCGTGGACGAGCTGGTCGAGATGACCGGTGTCAGCGAGGAAGAAGCCAAGTCGCTGATCATGAAAGCACGGGAACATTGGTTCAACTGAGGGACACGGCCGGGCCGGCCAACGCCAGCCCGGGCGCGCTTTCCGCATCAATCTGTCCCGACGTAGAAACCAAGCATTGAAAGGGTTTGAATGGCAAGCACAACAGTTGCCCAACTGGCCGCAGAACTGAGTCGCAGCGCAGCTGCCCTGCTGGAACAATTGCAGGCGGCTGGGGTGGGCAAAGCGACGCCAGAAGACATCATCACGGAATCGGATAAGACCAGGCTGCTGGACTATCTGAAGCGCTCGCACGGCCAGGCCGACGACAGCGCCCGCAAGAAGATCACACTGACCAAGCGCGAAACCTCCGAGATCCGCCAGTCGGACGCCACCGGCAAGACCCGCACGGTCCAGGTGGAAGTGCGCAAGAAGCGCGTGCTGATCAAGCGCGACGACGCTGCGCCCGAACAGCAGGCTGATGGTGCCGAGGCGCAAGCCCAGGTCGTCGACGCCGCCGAGGAGGCGCGCCGCGAAGCGGAAGAGCGCCGCCAGGCCGAACAGTTGGCGCGCCAGGAAGCCGAGGCCAAGGCCGCCCGCGAGGCCGCCGAGCGCGAGGAAGCCGAGCGCCGCGCGCGCCAGGAGGCACTCGAGGCCGAACAGCGCCGCCAGGCCGAACTCGCTGCCCGCAAGGCCGAGGAAGAGGCTGCCGCGTCGCGCGCCGTGACCGAAGCCAACGAGGATACTTCGCGCAAGAAGGCCGAGGACGAGAAGGCCCGCGTCGCTGCCGAACGCGCCGAGGCGCAGAAGGCCGCCGATGAAGCCAAGGCTGCCGCCGACAAGGCCCGCGCCGAGCAGGAAGTCGCCGCGCGCAAGCGCCGCGAGGCTGCCGAAGCCGAAGCCCGTGCGATCCAGCAGATGCTGAACGCGCCGGCACGCGTGCTGAAGGCGCCGTCCGAGCGCAAGGCCGAGGAAAAGAAGGCCGAGCAGACCGGTACCCTGCACAAGCCGGTCAAGCCGGCCGGCACCGAAGCCAAGCCGGGCGAGAAAAAGCCGGTGACCGCCACCGCGACCACCACCACCGACAAGAAGGGCAAGGTCGTCAAGGCCGGCACTTCGTCGACGTGGCAGGACGAAGGCAGCCGCAAGAAGGGCAGCGGCCTGAAGACGCGCGGCGATTCGTCGGGCGGCGTGGGCGGCTGGCGCGGTGGCCCGCGTGGCCGTGGCGGCCGTCAGCAGCAGCATGACGACAGCCGTAGCAACTTCCAGGCGCCGACCGAACCGGTGGTGCGCGAAGTGCACGTGCCGGAAACCATCTCCGTGGCCGACCTGGCCCACAAGATGGCGGTGAAGGCTTCAGAGGTCATCAAGCAGATGATGAAGCTCGGCCAGATGGTGACGATCAACCAGGTGCTGGACCAGGAAACCGCCATGATCGTGGTGGAAGAAATGGGCCACAAGGCGTACGCCGCCAAGCTGGACGACCCGGAAGCGCTGCTGGTGGTCGACGGCGAAGAGCACGAAGACGCCGAGCTGCTGCCGCGTCCGCCGGTGGTGACCGTGATGGGTCACGTCGACCACGGCAAGACCTCGCTGCTGGACTACATCCGTCGCACCAAGGTGGCCGCGGGCGAAGCCGGCGGCATTACGCAGCATATCGGTGCCTACCATGTGGAAACCGACCGCGGCGTGATCACCTTCCTGGACACCCCGGGTCACGAGGCCTTCACGGCCATGCGTGCCCGCGGTGCCAAGGCCACCGACATCGTGATCCTGGTGGTCGCGGCCGATGACGGCGTGATGCCGCAGACCAAGGAAGCGATCGCGCATGCCAAGGCTGCCGGTGTGCCGATCGTGGTGGCGATCAACAAGATCGACAAGCCCGATGCCAACCCGGACCGCGTCAAGCAGGAACTGGTGGCGGAGCAGGTGGTGCCGGAAGAATACGGCGGCGATTCGCCGTTCGTGCCGGTTTCCGCCAAGATGGGTACCGGTGTGGAAGACCTGCTCGAGCAAGTGCTCCTGCAAGCCGAAGTGCTGGAACTGAAGGCACCGGTAGATGCCCCGGCCAAGGGCCTGGTGGTGGAAGCCCAGCTCGACAAGGGCAAGGGCCCGATCGCAACCATCCTGGTCAGCAGCGGCACGCTCAAGCGTGGCGATGTGGTGCTGGCTGGCAGCGCCTACGGCCGCGTGCGTGCCATGCTGGACGAGAACGGCAAGACGACCAAGGAAGCCGGTCCGTCGATCCCGGTGGAAATCCAGGGTCTTTCGGAAGTGCCTGCCGCCGGCGAGGAAGTGCTGGTGCTGCCGGACGAGCGCAAGGCACGTGAAATCGCGCTGTTCCGCCAGGGCAAGTTCCGCGACGTGAAGCTGGCCAAGCAACAGGCCGCCAAGCTCGAGAACATGCTGGAGCAGATGGCCGAAGGCGAAGTCCAGACGCTGCCGCTGATCGTCAAGGCCGACGTGCAGGGTTCGCAGGAAGCGCTGGTGCAGTCGCTGCAGAAGCTGTCGACCGCCGAAGTGCGGGTGCAGATCGTGCACGGCGGCGTGGGTGGCATCTCGGAGTCCGACGTCAACCTGGCGACGGCCTCGAAGGCGGTCATCATCGGCTTCAACGTGCGTGCCGATGCGGGTGCGCGCAAGCTGGCCGAGCACAACGGCATCGATATCCGCTACTACAGCATCATTTACGATGCCGTAGACGAGATCAAGGCGGCGATGTCGGGCATGCTGGCGCCGGAGAAGCGCGAAACCACCATCGGCCAGGTCGAGGTGCGCCAGGTGTTCCGCGTGCCGAAGATCGGTGCGGTGGCCGGCTGTATGGTTACCGATGGCCTGGTCAAGCGCAACTCGCTGGTGCGCGTGCTGCGCAACAACCTGGTCATCCACGACGGCGAGCTGGATTCGCTCAAGCGCTTCAAGGACGACGTCAAGGAAGTCAAGCAAGGCTTCGAGTGCGGTCTGTCGATCAAGAACTTCAACGATGTTCAGGAAGGCGACCAGCTCGAGGTGTACGAAATCACAGAGGTGGCGCGCACGCTGTAAGGCGTCGCAAGCAACGGCAGGCTTCGGCCTGCCGTTGTCATCTCGACCAGACTGTATTGCATGGCCAAAAAAGGCAATATCTCCTCCCGCAATCTCCGCATCTCCGACCAGATCCAGAAGGACCTGGCCGAGATGATCCAGCGCGAACTGCGCGACCCGCGCCTCGGCCTGGTCACGCTGCAGTCCGTCACGCTGACGCCCGATTACGCGCACGCCAAGGTGTACTTCACCGTGCTGGGCGCCGAAGCGGCCGAAGCCGCAGCCATCCTGAACGAGAAGGCCGGCTACCTGCACTCGCTGCTGTTCAAGCGCCTGCACATCCATACCGTGCCGACGCTGCATTTCCATCACGATACCTCGGTCGAACACGCGATCGAGATGTCCAGGCTGATCAACGAAGCGAACGCTACGCGTTCGAAAGACGAAGACTGATGTCGGGTGCCCGTGCCGGCCGGCATGGGCTTTCCTGGCGCGGTCGCCGCGCGTTGCGCACCCGCCTTCCGCTTGTTCCCGATGACCGATTCCAACGCCAACCGTCCGCCGCGCCTGCCGCGCCGCGAGGTCCATGGTGTGCTGCTGCTCGACAAGCCGCTGGGGCTGTCGTCCAACGACGCGCTGGTGCGCGCCAAGCGCCTGTTGCGCGCGGCCAAGGCCGGCCATACCGGCACGCTCGATCCGCTGGCCACCGGGCTGCTGCCGCTGTGCTTCGGCGAGGCCACCAAGTTTTCGCAGGACCTGCTCGAAGCGGACAAGACCTATGACGCCGAAGTGCGCCTGGGCGCGCGCTCCAGCACCGGCGATGCCGAAGGCGAGCTGCTCGACGTGCGTGCGGTCACCTGTGACCGCGCCGCGGTTGAGCGTGTGCTGGCAGGGTTTGTCGGCGAGATCGAGCAGGTGCCGCCGATGCATTCGGCGCTGAAGAAGGACGGCCGTCCGCTGTACGAATACGCGCGGGCCGGCCAGACCGTGGAGCGCGCAGCACGGCGTGTCACGATCCGTTCGATTGCGCTGCTGGCCTGCGCCTTGCCCGAGACCCCCTCGTTCACGATGCGGGTGACTTGCAGCAAGGGCACCTATATCCGCACGCTGGCCGAGGATATCGGCGAAGCGTTGGGCTGCGGCGCGCACCTGACCGGCCTGCGCCGGATTGCGGTGGGCGACCTGACGCTGGACGGCGCGGTGACGCTGGCCCAGATCGAAGCACAGGACGATGCGCAGCGTCCGGCCATGCTGGCACCTGTCGATGCCCTGCTGCAGAAATGCGTGCCGGTGCAGCTGGATGCCGCGGCGGCGGAGCGCTTCCTGCAAGGCCAGCGCATTGCCCAGCGCGACCTGCCGGCCGGCACCGTGCTGGCCGAGCAAAGCCTGGCGCGGGTCTATGCCGGCGAGCCGGCGCGGCTGCTGGGCGTGGCACGCATGCGCGAAGGCGCGTTGCGGCCGGAGCGGCTGGTGAAGCTGTGAGGCAGCGAGCGGCGACGTAGCCGCCGCCCACCAACCGACAGTCCTTACTCTAATGTGACCTTGGCCGTCCTGATCACTTCGGCCCACATCTTGCGGTCCTGCGCCAGGAAGCCGGCGAAGTGTTCCGGGGTGTCGCCGACCGGTTCCGAGCCGAACTCCGCCATCTTCTTCCTGACTTCCGGATTCGCCAGCGCCTTCACCAGGGCCTGGTTGTAGCGGGCCACGATGGCCTTCGGCAGGTCCTTCGGCCCGAAGATCCCTTGCCAGGTCGGCATGTTGAAATCCTTCAGGCCGCTTTCGGCCAGCGTCGGCACGTCGGGCAGCAACGGCGAGCGCTTGCTGCCCGTGACCGCCAGCGCCTTGACCTTGCCGCTCTTGGCGAGCGCCGCGGCGGTGGTGATGTTGTCGACGGTCATGGCGATATGGCCGCCCATCAGATCGGTGATCACCGGGGTGGCGCCCTTGTACGGCGCGTGGACCATGTCGATGCCGAGGCGATGCAGCATGGTCTCGGCGATCAGGTGGTTCGACGTGCCGACACCCGCGGTGCCATAGGTGACCTGCGGTGTCTTTTTCACGTACGCGGTGAAGTCCGCCATCGTCTTGACCGGTAGCGCAGGATTGATGATCACCACGTTGGGCTGGGTCGCCAGCATGGCAATGGGGGTAAAGTCATCCGCCTTGTACGGCGTGCCCTTCGGGTTGAGCACGTGGGTCACCGCCATCGCGCCAGCTGCGCCCATGCCGATGGTATAGCCGTCCGGCGAGGCCTTGGCCAGCTTGTCGGCAGCGATATTGCCACCCGCGCCCGGCACGTTTTCGACTACCACCGGCACGCCGAGGCTTTCCGACAAAGGACCTTGCACCAGCCGTGCCAGCAGGTCGGCGGAGCCGCCCGGGGCAAAGCCGACCAGCAGCCGCACCGGCTTCGCGGGCTTCCATTCCTGCGCATGCGCGCCCGACGCCGCCACCGCAACCAGGCTCATGCAAGCCATGCCGCGCAGCAGCGGTCCCATCCACTTCGCCACCTTTTCCATGTTACTTCCACTCCAGCTGTGTCACAGGCAATCTGTCAGCGGGCTTGCCTTTACCCGTAAGCAATTTCACAGGCCGTTTCGGCCGCGGGCATCCAGCACCTGGCCGAGCAGCGTGGCCACCATCCGGTTAGAGAGCAGCACCGGGGCGCGGGCATGGTGCGCGACTTCGGCACGCATCGCCTCGGTGTAGCCCATGCAGTGCATCACCACCAGGTCGCAGCCGCGCAGTGCCTGGCCGGCGCGAGCGAAGCCGCCGGTGCCAGTATCGGTATAAGGCGAGGCATGCGTAACGCGCAGTTCGCAGGACACCGGTTTGATCAGATGAAAGCTGTCGACCTGGCCCTCGAGGGGCAGCACGATGCCGAGCCGCTTGCATCCCTGGGCAAGCGCGACCGTCAGGTGATCGACCACCTGCTGCGGCTCGATCACCAGCGTGCGCATCGGCGGCAGCGCGGTGCCCGTGCACAGCGGCACCAGCGCGTCGAAGCGGCCATCGTCGAGCGAGGCCATCAGCCGCGCCAGCATGGCCTCGGCCACCGGCTTGCCCATCACCGCCTGCGTGCCGTCGCGCAGGCGGCTGGCGAAGCGGTACTCGCCGGCGGCGGGCGCGAGCGCGGCGATCTCGTCGGGGCCCAGCGCGTCGAGGATGCCGAATTCTTCGACTTCGGCCGGCAGGCCCAGGTCGGCCATCATCTGCGGCACCACGTCGGTCCGCGGCGACTGCCCGATGGTGACGAAGGCCACGCGCGGCAGGCGTGGGGCGGCTGCGGTCATGCTTCGGTCCCGACGGTCTGCAGGTGCGCGAGCGAGCCGTAGCGCCGCTGCAGCTCGGCCCATTCCTCGGCATCGAAGAAGGCGCACTGGCCCTCGCCGAACTGCTTGGCGACCTCGATGCAGAAGCGCGTCGCCACATCGATGTCGAAGGCGTTGGTGACGCCGGTGGCGCATCCCGGCACGGTGGTCTGCGCGGTCAGTGCCACGCCCACCACCGGCGCCGCGGTGACGATGGCCGGCTGCATGATCGAATTGACATGCCACAGGCCATTCTCATACGGGGTGATGTCCTGGGTGGTCAGCGGCAGCACCGACGGCAGTTCGCCGCTGACCCAGCCCATCAGGTCCAGCATCCGCTCCGGCAGGCGCAACAGCCAGCCTTGCTTGGCCACCGGCGTCAGCGCCACGCCGCGGCGGTTGACGAAGCGGTTGCCGCGCGTGGTGTCGACCGACAGGATTGCTGCCATGTCGGGATGCACTTCGTGCGACATCATCGTGCGCATCGCGAAGGGCGATTTCATCATCGGCACCGGCTGGTGCGGCCGCGTCGCGGCGTGCGGGCAGATATGCGTATGGATCCGCACCGGGCCGGCCAGCACGTCGCCGCCGGCGGCCATGTCGGCCAGCTTGAGCGCGGTGGCGACGGCAACGATGGCGCCGTCGGCATCGGACACCAGGCCGGTCACGGCAGGACGCGCGCCGACGCCGCCGAGGCGGCCGACCACGCCCAGCGCGGGCGCATCGGGGTTGCGGCCGGGCAGGGTGCAGGCGAGGAAGTCGGTGTAGAGGCCGTTCTCTTCCACGCGCGTCACCGTGACGTCGCGGATGCCGCGGGCGCGCAGCAAAG
Source organism: Cupriavidus alkaliphilus (assembly GCF_014191175.1). Taxonomy (NCBI): domain Bacteria; kingdom Pseudomonadati; phylum Pseudomonadota; class Betaproteobacteria; order Burkholderiales; family Burkholderiaceae; genus Cupriavidus; species Cupriavidus alkaliphilus. The sequence continues at coordinate 1,071,117 of NZ_JACHWE010000001.1, forward strand.
TGGCAACGGCTGCGCCGTCGACGTTGGCTGCGGACAGCAGCTCGATCGATTCAATCACCTGCTTGATGGACATCTTGCTTGGGGTTCCTTGCTTGCGTTACGGGATGGCGATGGATCAGATGGCAGCGGTACAGGCCGGCACGGACAGTGCGCCGGGGGCGACGTCCACGATCTGCTGGCCAAGGAACCAGCGTGCGCGATGCGCGCCGCCCATCTCCATGCGCTCGCCCGAGACGCGCACCCAGTTGCCTTCGGGCAAGCCCAGCACCGGCGTCTGCGGCTGCAGCACCGTGAACTCGGCCAGCCGCTGGTCGCGCGTTTCGCCGCGGAAGCCGGGCACCACCAGGTTGAAGTAGTGCGGGTTGATCTGGAACGGCACCAGCCCGAGCGCGTCGAGGCCGCCAGGGTCGGCGACCGGCATGTCGTTGGTGGTGCGGATGGTCGGGCAGGCGACATTGGTGCCGGCGCTCCAGCCGATATAGCGCGCGGCGCCCGCGGCCACCTGGCGCGCAATCACGGGCAGCAGGCCGCGCTCGCGCAGGCATTGCAGCAGACGGAAGGTGTTGCCGCCGCCGATGACGATCAGTTCGGCCGCTGCCACCGCCCGCACGCAATCCGCATGGCCGAGCCGATGCGGCGAGTGCGCGGCGATGCCGGCGGGGGCCAGTGCGTCGCGCACCAGGGCTTCGTAGCTGTCCCAGTCGCGCGTGACGCCGGCGAACGGGATGAAGCAGGCACGGGTGCGCCCGTCGGCCAGTTCGCGGATCGCGTCGTGGGCATGGACGAGGTAACCCGCGTCGCTGGAGGAGTTGCTGAGTAACAGGAGTTCCATGAGTTCGAGCTGGCGGTTTGAGCTGCCGGGATGACTAGTTGGCGGCGGTGTTGCCGGGATGGAGCCAGAGCGGATCGCCGAGGCGCTGCCCGAGCGGCGCCACCGCCTGCACCAGGGTTTCCCGCAGCGCGCGGGCCTGGGCCTGGCTGACCTGCATCGCGGTGAAGGACAGACACAGGCCGCGCACGTCGCCAGAGAGCGGGTCCGCAAGCGTGGTGGCAACGGCGCCGATGCCCGGCATGCCTTCGTTGACGGCGATGGCGCTGCGCTCGGCGCGGGCCGTGGCGACGCGCTCGCGCAGCTCGGCTACGGTGGCGGGGCATCCGGCGGGTGCGTCGGGCAGCTTGCGGGCGCCGGTGGCGCCGTAGCGCGCGCTGAATTCGGTCTCGGGCAGGCGCGACAGCAGCACGCGGCCCATGGCCGTGGTGAAGGCCGGGCGGCGCGCGCCCGGCGGCGACAGCACCTGCACCGGGTTGCTGCCATTCAAGCGCTGCAGCACCACGGTGTCGGTGCCGTCGAGCATCGAAAGGTAGGCCGTGAAGCCGGTCGAATCCGACAAGGCGGCGAGGATCTCGCGGCACTGGTCGTCAAAGGGGTGCGCCTGCGTGGCGGCCTGTGCCGCGCGGATCACCAGTGCGCCTGGACGATAGCGTCGCGTCGATGGCTGCAGCTCCAGCAGCCGGTAGCGCACCATCTGTGCGAGCAGGCGCGACGCCGAGCTCTTGGCCAGGCCCAGCTCATCCAGCACATCGTTGAACGTGATCTCGTGGCGGCCGTGCCCGAACAAGTCCAGCACGCTCTCCACGCCTTCAAGAATGCTCACTTCGCCTCTCCGCTACGTTCGTTTCCTAGGTTCCATTTTTCGGAACTACGGTTCCGTAATTCGGTTGGCAAATCATAGGGCGATGGGTGGCGGAACACAAGGGGAAATTTCCCTTGCCGGAGACGGGCAAAAAAAAATGGCCCCGAAACCGGGGCCATTCGATGCATCGCTGAACCAGGGGCTCAATGCGCCGCCATCGCGTCCGCCGAGCCGCCACCGCCACCCTTGGCCGGCCGCGTCAGCCAGACAAAGCCGATCAGCACGAAGAACAGCATGCCCGAGATCCAGAAGATGTCGTTGGCGCCGAGCATGGCCGCCTGCTGGGTGATATTGCGCTCGATCACGCCGACCGCCTGCGCCTGGCTCATGCCCATCTGCATCAGGTGGTTGAGCTGGTCGTGGTAGGCCGGGTTGTAGGGGTTGACCTGCTCGACCAGCTGCGCGTGGTGCAGCGCCGAGCGGTTCTCCCAGACGGTGGTCGAGACCGACGCGCCGATGCCGCCGAAGGTGATCCGCACAAAGTTCGACAGGCCCGAGGCGGCCGGAATCTTCTCCGGCGGCTGGCCCGACAGGATGATCGAGGTCAGCGGGATGAAGAACATCGCCATGGCCGCGCCCTGGATCAGCGTGGGCACCATCAGCGTCCAGGTATCGACCTGCGTGGTGAAGCCTGCGCGCATCAGGCTGACGATGCCGAAGGTGATGAAGGCCGCGGTGGCCACCCAGCGCGCATCCATCTTCGGCAGGTTGCGCCCGATCACCGGCGACAGCAGGATCGCGAAGATGCCGACCGGCGCCATCACGATGCCCGCGTCGGTCGCGGTATAGCCGACGATGGTCTGCAGCCACAGCGGCAGGATCACCAGGTTGCCGAAGAACAGCCCGTAGGCCACCGAGATCGCGACCACGCCGGAACTGAAGTTGCGGCCCTTGAACAGGCTGATGTCGACAATGGGATGCTTCTCATAGGTTTCCCAGGCCAGGAAGAACAGGAAGCCGACGATTGCCACCAGCGTCAGCACCACGATCTCGGTCGAATGGAACCAGTCCAGCTCCTTGCCCTTGTCGAGCATCAGCTGCATCGAGCCCACCCAGATCACCAGCAGCGCCAGGCCGATGCGGTCGATCGGCAGCATCTTGGTGGGCGTCTCGCGGTCCTTGTAGATGGCCCAGGTGGCGTAGGCGGTGACGATGCCCACCGGCACGTTGATGTAGAAGATCCACGGCCAGGTCATGTTGTCTGAGATCCAGCCGCCCAGCAGCGGGCCCATGATCGGCGCCACCAGCGTGGTCATGCCCCATAGCGCCAGCGCCATGGTGCTCTTCGCGGGCGGATAGCTCGACAGCAGCAGCGACTGCGACAGCGGGATCATCGGCCCGGCCACCGCGCCCTGCAGCACGCGCGCGGCCAGCAGCGTCTCCAGGTTGGGCGCGACGCCGCACAGCCACGACGCCAGCACGAACAGCAGGATCGAGGTGATGAACAGCCGCACCGCGCCGAAGCGCGTGGTCAGCCAGCCGGTCAGCGGCACCGAGATCGCGTTGGCCACCGCGAACGAGGTGATGACCCAGGTGCCCTGGTTGGGCGCCACGCCCAGGTCGCCCGAGATCGCCGGGATCGACACGTTGGCGATCGACGAGTCCAGCACGTTCATGAACGTGGCCAGCGACAGCGCGATGGTGCCGAGCACCAGCTTGCCGCCGGTCAGCGGCTGCGGCTGCTGCGGCAGGGCCCGCGCCGGCGCCGGGCCGGCGCCCGGCTGCGCCCCGGGCGCGGCCGGTGCGGCGGAAGGGGAGGTGGCCATGATCAGGTATTGGCGGGCTTGCCGGACTTGGCGTGGGCGGCGCTGGCCGAGGACAGGCCGGCGCCGCGGCCGCCGTTGTTGGCGGCGATGATGCGCGCGATCAGCTGGTCGGCATCCTGCGCCACCTTGTCATAGACGTCGGTCTGCATCGGCCTGGCCGGCGCGGCGGCGGCCATGGCGGCGCCTTCTTCGCGGCGCACGTCGACCTTGACCGTCATCGACAGTCCCACGCGCAGCGGATGGTCCTTGAGCTGCTGCGGTTCCAGCGCGATGCGTACCGGCAGGCGCTGCACCACCTTGATCCAGTTGCCGGTGGCGTTCTGCGCCGGCAGCAGCGAAAACGCCGAGCCGGTGCCGGCCGAGAAGCCCGCGACCTTGCCACGGTATTCGACCTTGGAACCATAGACGTCGGCTTCCAGCGTCACCGGCTGGCCGATGCGCATATGCGTGATCTGCACTTCCTTGAAGTTGGCGTCGACCCAGACCTGGTCCAGCGGCACCACCGCCATCAGCGGCGCGCCGGCGGCCACGCGCTGGCCGACCTGCACCGAGCGCTTGGCGACGTAGCCGGTCACCGGCGCGGGCAGCGCCGAGCGCGCGAACGACAGGTAGGCCGAGCGCAGGTTGGCGGCGGCGCGCTGCACGTTGGGGTGGTTCTCGACCGTGGTCTGGTCGGTCAGCACCTTGTTCGATGCCAGCTGCTCGCGCGCAGCCAGCAGCGCCGACTCCGCGCCCTTGAGCGCGGCTTGCGCGTGCGAGATCTCTTCATTCGACACCGCGCCCGAGCCGGCAATGGCCTGGCGCCGGCGCAGGTCGTCGCGGGCCTTGGCCACGTCGGCTTCGCGCAGCGCCACGTTGGCGGCGAGCGAGCCGTTGTTGACGTACAGCGTGCGTACTTCGCGCACGGCCTGGGCCAGCTGGGCCTCGGCCTGTTCCAGCGCCACCTGCGTGTCGGCGCGGTCGAGCTGGATCAGCGGCTGGCCGGCGGTGACCAGCTGCGTGTCGTCGGCGGCAATCGATACCACCGTGCCAGCCACCAGCGGCGTGACCTGGACCACGTTGCCGGCGACATAGGCGTCGTCGGTGCTTTCGAAATGGCGGGCATACAGCCCCCAGTAGACGCCGTAGCCGATGCCGGCGACCACGATCGCGGCGCTCAGCGACAGCAGCAGGCGCTTGCGCTTGCCGTTGGGAGGAGTGGCCGTGGCCTGCTGGGGAGTGTTGGTGCCGGCCGCTTGCTGGTTGTTGCTCATGATGTCTTCTGGATACTCTTGTCTGCGATCACCGGGTGCGCGGATCAGCCGCGGGCGCCCGCCTGGGTGTTGTCCGGTTGCTGCGCCGGGCCGTGGACGATGCTGCCGTGGCCTTCGGCCGGCTCCTGGTAGCCGCCGCCGAGTGCCTTCATCAGGCCCATCTGCAGGTCCAGGCGCCGCGCCTGCAGGTCGGTTGCCAGGCGGCGCTGCTGCAGCACGTTGCTTTCCGCGTTGAGCACGGTCAGCTGCGTGCCCAGTCCCGCCTTGTAGCGCGTGGTGGCCAGCGCGTAGGCGTGCTCGGCCAGGTCCAGTGCTTCGCGCTGGGTCTGGATCTGCTTGTCGACGCTGCGGATGCTGGTCATGGTGTCGGCGGTCTCGCGCAGCGCATCGACCAGCGCCTGGTTGTAGTTGGCCACGGCGATGTCGTAGCCGGCGTACTTGCCCTTCAGGTTGGCGCGCAGCTTGCCGCCTTCGAAGATCGGCAGCCGGATGGTCGGGCCGATGCCGAAGGTGCGGCTGATGCCCATCAGCAGCTTGGACGGGTCCAGCGCGGCCAGGCCGGCGAACGCGCTCAGGCTGACGTCGGGAAGGAATTCCTTTTTGGCGACGTTGATGTCCTTCGACGCGGCCTCGACGCGCCAGCGCGCCGCCACCAGGTCCGGGCGGCGGCCCAGCAGGCCGATGGTGAGGTTGTCGGGCAGCGTCGGCGTGGCCTGCGCCAGCAGCACCGGGCGCTGGATCTGCAGGCCGCGGTCCGGGCCCTTGCCGAGCAGCGCCGCGAGCTGGTTGCGGGCCAGCGCGATTTCTTCATCGACGCGCTGCAAGTCTGTCTGCGAGGCCGCCACCGTGCCGCGCGCCTGGGTGGTTTCCACCTGGGTGTCCAGGCCGGCGGCCAGGCGCTGGCGCGACAGCTCGGTCAGGTCGCGGCGCTGGGCGATGGCGCGCTCGGCCACGTCGCGCTGCGCATAGAGCGCGGCCAGGCGCGCGTAATTGCGCGAGATCGACGTCGCCAGGATCAGGCGCGCGGCCTGGCTTTCGGCCTCGGCGGCGCGGTCGTCGGAGAGCGCGGCTTCGAGTGCATCGCGGTTCTTGCCCCAAAAGTCGAAGTCATAGGACAGGCCCACCTGCAGGCGCGACTGGTTCTGCCACGAGCCCGCCAGCGGCGTGCCCTCGAACAGGTCGTTGTTGGAAAAGCGCTGGCGCAGCAGGCTGCCTTCGAACTCCAGGTGCGGATACAGCGCGCTGCGGGTGGCCTCGGCCATCGCGCGCGAGGCCTCGACGCGGGCAAATGCGGCCTGCAGGTTCGGGCTGTCCTGGATCGCCTCGTCGACCAGCGCGTTCAGCTGCGGGTCCTGGAACTGGCTGACCCAGTCCTGCGACGGCCACTGGCCGTGTTCGCCGGGCAGGGTTTGCGAAGTCGCCATGGCTGCCGGATCGGCCATGGTCTGGGTGCTGTGCGAATCGCCAAGCGCGGCACACCCGGCCAGCGCCGCGGCCGCGATCGCGGTCAGCGCCAGCGTGCCGGCACGGCGCGCCAGCTTGCGCGAACTGGCCGGCTGTGAAAAACGGAAGGAAAAAGCTGGTTTCATGGTGTTGCTCCGTGTCCGGAGCCATCGGTGTCTACGGGCTGCTGACGGTGTCCGGCCGGTATGGCCGACGCGGACGATCTGACGTGCCGGAAGTCCGGCGCGCAGCCTGCTACCCGCTGTTGTCGATCACCCGCCGCAGCATGCTGCGCAGTAACCGGATCTCGTCCTCGGAAAAACCGCGGAAGTGGTGCGCCAGGACTTTGCAGAAGATCGCCGGCAGCTGCTGCACCAGCTCCTGGCCCTGCGGCGTCACCGACAGGTCAACCACGCGGCGGTCGGCATCGCGGCGGCGGCGCTCGATCAGGCCGCGCTTTTCCATGCGGCTGAGCAGCCGCGTGACCGAGCCCATGTCGGTGTTCAGTTCGCGGCCCAGGTCGGTGACGGTCGAGGCGCGGCCGGTGGCCAGCATCATCAGGCAGCTGGCCTGTGCCTGGGTGATGTCCAGGCTGCTGACCTCCTGCTCGACGCCGTGCGCCAGCATGTTCTTCGCGCGCTGCATCAGGTAGCCGACGCTGTCGCACATCTGGTACCGGGCGGGGTCGAACGAACCCGCCAGTGGGTTGGGCGAGGCGGGCGGGGCGGAAGCGGGTGGTTGTGACATCTTTGCCGTTGCAATGTTTGCTGAGGCAAATATATGTTCACGTTTAACGATCCGCAAGAACGGAAATTGGTTATTGCGAAATCCGCAAATATTTTCCCTATGGCAGCGGCGGTTCCGGTCAACGCTTCTTGCGCCGCAACATGCTAGAATGTTGGGTTACCTCAGATTCTCCGGCCCTCCATGCGAGGGCCCCGTTCTTAGCGAGACGCAGCAATGACCCGCGCCATCCGAAATATCGCCATCATCGCCCACGTCGATCATGGCAAGACCACCCTGGTCGACCAGCTCCTGCGCCAGGCAGGCACCTTCCGCGACAACCAGCAAGTCGCCGAACGGGTGATGGACTCGAACGACCTGGAAAAGGAACGCGGGATCACGATTCTCGCGAAGAACTGTGCCGTCGAGTACAACGGCACCCATATCAATATCGTCGACACCCCGGGCCACGCCGACTTCGGCGGTGAAGTGGAGCGCGTGCTGTCGATGGTCGACGGCGTGCTGCTGCTGGTCGACGCGGTCGAGGGCCCGATGCCGCAGACCCGCTTCGTCACGCGCAAGGCGCTGGCGCTGGGCCTGAAGCCGATCGTGGTGGTCAACAAGATCGACCGCCCGGGCGCGCGTCCGGACTGGGTCATCAACCAGACCTTCGACCTGTTCGACAAGCTGGGCGCGACCGACGAGCAGCTCGACTTCCCGGTGATCTACGCCTCGGGCCTGAACGGCTTTGCCGGCCTGACCGAAGACGTGCGCGACGGCGACATGAAGCCGCTGTTCGAAACCGTGCTCGACAAGGTGCCGGTGCGCGACGACGACCGCGACGGCCCGCTGCAGCTGCAGATCATCTCGCTGGACTACTCCAGCTACGTCGGCAAGATCGGCGTGGGCCGCATCTCGCGTGGCCGTGCTCGTCCGCTGCAGGACGTGGTGGTCAAGTTCGGCCCGGAAGGCAACCCGATCAAGGGCCGCATCAACCAGGTGCTGAAGTTCCAGGGCCTGGAGCGCGAAATCGTGCAGGAAGCCGAAGCCGGCGACATCGTGCTGATCAACGGCATCGAAGAACTGGGCATCGGCTGCACCGTGTGCGCGCCCGAGGCCCAGGACGCGCTGCCGATGCTGAAGGTGGACGAGCCGACGCTGACCATGAACTTCTGCGTCAACACCTCGCCGCTGGCCGGCCGCGAAGGCAAGTTCGTCACCAGCCGCCAGCTGCGCGAGCGCCTGGACCGCGAACTGAAGTCCAACGTCGCGCTGCGCGTGGCCGATACCGGCGACGACACCATTTTCGAAGTGTCGGGCCGTGGCGAACTGCACCTGACCATCCTGCTGGAAAACATGCGCCGCGAAGGCTACGAGCTGGCCGTGTCGCGTCCGCGCGTGGTGTTCAAGGAAATCGACGGCGTCAAGTGCGAGCCGTATGAGCTGCTGACCGTGGATGTCGAAGACAGCCACCAGGGCGGCATCATGGAAGAGCTGGGCCGCCGCAAGGGCGAACTGCTTGATATGGCGTCGGACGGCAAGGGCCGCACCCGCCTCGAGTACCGCATCCCGGCCCGCGGCCTGATCGGCTTCCAGGGCGAGTTCCTGACGCTGACGCGCGGCACCGGCCTGATCAGCCATATCTTCGACGACTACGCGCCGGTGCGCGAAGGCGGCCTGGGCGAGCGCCACAACGGCGTGCTGATCTCGCAGGACGACGGCGACGCGGTGGCCTACGCACTGTGGAAGCTGCAGGACCGCGGCCGCATGTTCGTCAAGCCGGGCGATGCGCTGTATGAAGGCATGATCATCGGCATCCACAGCCGCGACAACGACCTGGTCGTGAACCCGATCAAGGGCAAGCAGCTGACCAACGTGCGCGCGTCGGGTACCGACGAAGCGGTGCGCCTGGTGCCGCCGATCCAGATGTCGCTGGAATACGCGGTGGAATTCATCGCCGACGACGAACTGGTCGAGCTCACCCCCAAGAGCATCCGTCTGCGCAAGCGCCACCTGAAGGAGCACGAGCGCAAGCGTGCCGCCCGCGAAGGCGCATAAGCGCCCAGGCGCTGACGCTGCTCACAAAAAACCGCGCCTGCAGGCGCGGTTTTTTTATTGCGTGCCCGGCAGCGTCGCCGGCACCGCGGCACGCGGGCTGCGCCATTCCGGCGGCTTCCACAGATAGCGCAGGTCGCGGTCGCGCCAGGCATCGGCGAACATGTCGCGCCATTCGTGGAAGGTCAGCGTCAGCGGGTCATGGCTGCGCAGCTGGCGCGTGATGCCGTAGACCGGCGCCTCGTGCTCGGGCACGAAGGTGCCGAACAGGCGGTCCCAGACCGTCAGCACGCCGGCATAGTTGCGGTCGATGTAGTGAGGGTTTTTCGCGTGGTGCACGCGATGGACCGAAGGCGTGTTCAGCAGCCGCTCGACCAGCGGCCAGCGTTGCCCCAGGCGCGTATGGACGAAGAACTGGAAGCCCAGGTTCAGGCCCACGGCCAGGATCACCCAGTCCGGCGTGAAGCCGATATACGCCAGCGGAATCCAGAACAGCCACATGCCCGACAGCGGGTAGGTCAGGCTCTGCCGGAACGCGGTCGAGAAATTCATGCCTTCCGACGAATGATGCGTCACGTGCGAGGCCCACAGCCAGCGCACGCGATGGCTGGCGCGATGGAACCAGTAGTAGAGGAAGTCCTGCAGCAACAGCAGCAGTGCGAACGACCACAGCGTCTGCGGCATCGCCTGCAGGCCGTGCTGGTAGCACCACGTATAGACGGTGCGGACCATCAGCCAGAGGAAGAACGCATCCGAGGCCTGGTGCATCAGCGCCAGCGCGGCGTTGGAGAGCGTGTCGCGCAGGCTGTAGACGGCAGGGTCGCGCCGCGCCCAGTACCACGCTTCGGCGCCGATGGTCAGCACGAAGACCGGCGCGAAGGCCAGCAGCACGAGTCCGGGATCGAGCGAAGCGGTGTTCATCCCGGCAGTGTGCCTGTTCGCCGCGAAATTGCCACGAGGGCTTCCTCCAAACGGCGGGGGGCGCGCCGAATCCATCACTTGGTGGCGATGCTGTACTGCCATGCAATTCTGTCACGCGTGTGAAGGCGATCAATACGGGTAAAGGATGCGGCGCGCGCGCCGTAGTTGGACAGGGCAGCGGCGCGGCGCGCCGGCCTTATTCCAGTTCTCTTTTTCCTCGCGGAGCCTCATCCATGTTCAAGAACACGACTATCGGCACCAGATTGTGGTTTCTCACGATCGTCACAAACTTGTTGTTGCTGATTGTCGGTGCCGTCGGATGGCTTGGCATGTCGCGCAGCAATGAGGCCACGCACCAGATCTACGGGCAGCAGCTGTCGGCCGCGGTCAACTTGGCCGAGGCGCGTTCGAACCAGTTGCTGGTTCGCGTGCTGCTGGACCAGGCGACCTTTGCCGCCGATCCGGCCGACGCCAAGGCGCGCGCCGCGACCGCCGAGGGTTTTGCGCGCGATTCGGAGAAGGCCTGGAAGGCCTATCTCGCGCTGCCGCGTTCGGCCGACGAGGCCAGGGTAGTCGAAGACGTTACCGCCAAGCGCGATGCGCTGTTCAAGCAAGGGGTGGCGCCCATGATTGCCGCCCTGCATGCCGGCGATCGCGACGGCGTGATGAAGGCCGTGCTGGAAACCATCCCGCAGCTCGATATTGCTTTCACCAGCGTCAACACCGAGCTGAACAAGCTGCAAGTGGCCAGCGCGAAGCAGGTCTACGAGGCGTCGCAGCAGCGCTATCGCAACCTGTTCACGCTATCCGTGTGCGTGCTGGCAGTGGGGCTGGCGTTCAGCACCGTGGTGGCATGGCGCCTGCGCCGTTCGATCGTGCAGCCGCTAGATGCGGCGATTGCGCGCTTCGAAAAGATCGCCGGCGGCGACCTGAGCGTTGCCGCGTCCGGCGGCGAAGCGATGGCCGACGAAGCGGCACGCAGCGAGACCGCGCGCATGCTGGGCATGCTGGGCCGGATGCAGGCCAGCCTGGTGGCGATGGTGGGCGATGTGCGCGGCGGTGCCGACTCGATCGCCGCGGCCAGCAAGCAGATTGCCAGCGGCAATGCCGACCTGTCGCAGCGCACCGAGCAGCAGGCGGCCTCGCTGGAAGAGACGGCATCGAGCATGGAGGAACTGACCAGCACCGTGCGCCAGAATGCCGACAGCGCGCGCGAGGCCCGCGCGTTGGCCACGGATGCCGCCACCCTGGCCGGGCGCGGCAGCGATGCCGTGCTGCGCGTGGTCAATACCATGCAGTCGATCGACGCCAGCTCGGGCAAGATCGTCGACATCATCGAGGTGATCGAGAAGATCGCGTTCCAGACCAATATCCTGGCGCTGAACGCCGCGGTGGAAGCCGCGCGCGCCGGCGAGCATGGCCGCGGCTTCGCTGTGGTGGCGGGCGATGTGCGCGACCTGGCGCAGCGCTGCGCCAGCGCTTCCAAGGAGATCCGCGCGCTGATCGGCGCCTCGGTGGCCAACGTGCGCGAGGGCTCGGGACTGGTCGATGAGGCGGGGCGCGCGATGCAGGACATCGTCGATGCGGTGCAGCGCGTCAGCGCCATCATCGGCGATATCAGCGCGGCGTCGGACGAGCAGTCCAACGGCATCGAGCAGGTCAACGTGGCGGTGTCGCAGATGGACAGCATGACGCAGCAGAACGCGGCGCTGGTGGAGCAGGCCGCGGCCGCCGCGGCATCGCTGGAAGAGCAGGCGCAGCGGCTCACCTCGCTGGTGGCGACGTTCCGGCTGGCCTGAGCGGGCAGGGCGCATGCGTGCCGGCATGCGCCGCAAGCGGCTCACGAGCGTGCGCTTGCCAAGGTGACTGGCGTAAAATTGCCAGTTGCATTGGAGGAGTACGACATGACTGAATTCGTCACGACCGAGGTCCGCGGTGGCATCGGATACCTGACGCTGAACCGCCCGCAGGCGCTCAACGCGCTGTCGCTGGACATGATCCGCGCCATCACGCGGGCGCTGCAGGACTGGGCCGCAGCGCCCGAGGTCGCCGCCGTGGTGGTGGCCGGTGCCGGTGGCAAGGCGTTCTGCGCCGGCGGCGATATCCGCTATTTCCACCGGGCCGCGCATGCCGGCGATCCGCTGCTCGACCAGTTCTTCGTCGAGGAATACGCGCTCAATTTCCTGATCCACCGCTACGCCAAGCCTTATATCGCCCTGATGGACGGTGTAGTGATGGGTGGCGGCATGGGCATCTCGCAGGGCGCACGCCTGCGGCTGGTCACCGATCGCACCAAGATGGCCATGCCCGAAACCAATATCGGCCTGTTTCCGGATGTGGGAGGCGGCTGGTTCCTGGCGCGCACGCCCGGGCGCATCGGCGAATACCTGGGGCTGACCGGCGCCGTGATCCATGCCGCCGACGCCTTGTACGCCGGCCTGGCCGACGCTTACCTGCCCGGCAACCGCCTCGCGGAACTGGTCGATTCCCTGCGCGCGCAGCAGTTTGCCAGCGGCGATGCGGTGCTGGCGCATATCGAAACCTTCACCGCCGCGCACCGCGATGATTGCGTGCCCGCGCAAAGCACGCTGGCCGGGCTGTCGCCGCAGATCGACCAGCTGTTCGCCGGCAACACCGCGCTGGATATCCTCGCCGCCGTCAGCGATGCGCCCGGCGACTGGGCCGCTCAGACCGCCGCCATGCTGCGCAGCCGTTCGCCGCTGATGTTGTGGGTGACGCTGGAGCAGATCCGCCGCGCGCGCAGCATGTCGCTGGAAGATGAACTGCGCATGGAGCTCGACATGATGTACTACGTGTTCCGCAAGGGCGACGGCGTCGAAGGCATCCGTGCGCTGGCGGTCGACAAAGACCACAAGCCGCGCTGGCAATACGCGCGGCTCGACGAAGTCAGCCGCGAGAAGGCGCTGTCGTTCTTCGACAGCCCGTGGCGCCAGGAGGAGCACCCGCTGGCGGCACTGGGCAAGCCTGCCTGACATCGCTGCACGGAACGCGCCGGCGCCGACTCAGGTAGAGTGACGGGCAGGGTCTGGCGCCCGTGCACGGCCATGCCGCGCGCGGGCGCCGCCTGTGCCATTCCGTCTACACCGTCAAAGGAGCCGCAATGAGTGAACCTCGTGATGTCGTTGTACTGGTGGGAAGCCTGCGCAAGGAGTCATACAACCGCAAGCTGGCCAAGGCGCTGATCGCGCTGGCGCCGGCGCAGCTCAGGCCGGAAATCGTCGAGATCGGCAATCTGGAGTTGTATAACCAGGACCTCGACGACAAGCCGACGCAGGCCTGGACAGCATTCCGCGACCGCATCCGCCGCGCCGACGCCGTGCTGTTCGTCACGCCGGAATACAACCGCTCGGTGCCGGCGCCGCTGAAGAACGCCATCGACGTGGGCTCGCGCCCGTATGGCAGCAGCGTCTGGGACGGCAAGCCCGGCGCTATCATCAGTGCCTCGCCGGGCGCCATCGGCGGCTTCGGTGCCAACCATCACCTGCGCCAGTCGCTGGTGTTCCTGAATATTCCTATCCTGCAGCAGCCCGAGGCCTATATCAGCGGCGTCGACAAGCTGTTCGACGAGCAGGGCGGCATTGCCAACGAGTCGACCAAGGGCTTCCTTGGCAAGTTCATGACCACGTTTGGCGCCTGGATCGAGCGGAACGCGCCGCGCTGAGCGGCGCGCGCAGCGTCAGCCTGCGAAAACCGTGGCCAAAATGCAAAACGGCGCCTGGATCAGGCGCCGTTTTGCAGGGAATTTTGGGGTGGCTGATGGGACTCGAACCCACGACGACAGGAATCACAATCCTGGACTCTACCAACTGAGCTACAGCCACCGTAGAGGTCATCAGCGAAGCGCTGATCGACGAAAAACAAGATTATACAAACAGATTTTCGAGATGGCTAGTATTCCGCACAAAAAATTTTGAGGAGCATCGCTCACGAGCGGGGCGGGCTCCACTTGGCCTCGAGCAGCACCGCCTGCTTGATCGCGGCGATGGTCTCGGCTTCGGTATCGAACTGGCCCAGCAGCCGGCGCGACTTGCCGTTAAGCACGGCTTCCTGCAACGCCTTGCCCGCGGCTTCCGAGGTGCCGGGGTGCCAGCAGTAGCGCGCGGTCCATTTGCCATCCTGGAGTTGCTCGGCTACCCAGATCACCCTGAAGTCTTCATAGACGACGCCGAACGGCGCTTCGTTTTCCACGTTGTCATTGTCCATGCTGCCTCCCCTGCCGGCACGGTCCGCATACCGTGCCTGATCTCGCCTGGGGAGCGTGCGGAAATCGTATCACGGCTTCTGGATGACTTCCGATCACGCCCGCCAGCCAAATATGCTGCGCACAGCCCCTACCTCTGCAGGGTTCATGCGGCACGTGGCCGAAGCGATACTCGAGTCCGAGGGACATTGACCCCCCTCGACCTTCCCGTCAGGCGGCCCGCCCCATGGGCCGCCTGCCTCTTTTTCCTTCCCCGTGGTTTCCTTCCGCTTGGCGGCCTGCGTTTCCATGCCGCACCGTGCCTGCGATGGAACCTCCCGGCCATGCGCGAGCCCAACCGACGTGATCGAACGCAGGGAACAGGCCATGCAGAACAAGTGTAGATGGACGACGAGGATTCTGGCGGCGGCGGCACTGGCGGCCTTGCTGGGCGGATGCGCTGCGGGCGGCGGGGCCGACGGCAGGGAATCGAGCATCACGACTTACGGCACGCTGGACATCGGCATCAGCCATACGCGATAGACCCCCGGCGATGCGCTTCCAGCGGAATCTATTTTGCGTGACCGATGGAACGCTTGCCCGGAAGGCTGGTCAAATCGATTCGTCCAGGTGGTGCCAGGCGAGCGCGCAAAAAAAGAGTCCGCAGCGCGGACTCTTAACTTTAGCGATCTCAAATGCCCTGAAGGCCGTTGCACTGTAACTGCCATGCGGGGAATGCACCATTCGGGTAAACGAAGAGCGATGCCGCAAGCGAGCTCGCCGACGAAAAAAAAGCCCGCCGGAGCGGGCTAATAATCAGTTGAAGAAAGCCCTGTATTCGAGGGCAGGCACAGTGTAAGAAAGTGCCCTGCCTCAGCGAATTAGGGGAATCCCTTTCCGGACGCCGGTTTCCGGGCGATCGGGCATCTCATGTGCGGCGCGGGGAACCCGCCCGCCGCCATGCATATTTTCACGATTCGAAGTTAGAGCGTCGCCTCGGCATGGCACGAGGCCATGCGCGCTTACGCGGCCAGCGGCTCGTGCGCGTGCGGGCGCAGATGCGTGCGGGCTTCTTCGAACAGTGCCTCGACGTCGGCCCGCGTGCGCGCGGCATGCATGCGCTTCGCATCGGACAGCACGCGACGCCAGCCACGTCCGCCGGCGATGCCCCGATGCAGGCCGAGCATGTGCCGTGTCACGGCACCCATATATCCGCCTTGCTCAACGAAGTCGCCGATATAACGCTGCATTGCCAGTTCGACCTCGAGCCGCGACGGCACCGGCGCACTGTCATCGCCATAAAAGCGCGTGTCCATTTCCGCGAGGATGTACGGCTGGTGATACGCCTCGCGTCCGATCATGACGCCATCGACGTGCTCCAGATGGGCGGCGATTTCATCATGGCTGACGATGCCGCCGTTGATCAGGATCTCGAGCTCCGGGAATTCGCGCTTGAGCTGGTATGCCACCTCATAGCGCAGCGGCGGAATCTCGCGGTTTTCCTTCGGGCTCAGGCCCTTCAGGATCGCATTGCGCGCGTGCACGATAAACGTGCCGCAACCCGCCTGCGCCACCTTGCCGACAAAATCGCGAACGAAATCGTAGTGCTCGACCTTGTCGATGCCAATGCGATGCTTCACGGTTACCGGAACCTCCACCGCATCGCGCATTGCCTTCACGCAGTCCGCCACCAGTTCCGGCTCCGCCATCAGGCAGGCACCGAAGGCGCCGCGCTGCACGCGCTCGGACGGGCAACCGCAGTTCAGGTTGATTTCGGCATAGCCCCACTGCTGGCCAAGCTTCGCCGCCATGGCGAGGTCGGCCGGCTCGCTGCCGCCCAGCTGCAGCGCGACCGGATGCTCGGCCGCATCGAAGTCGAGGTGGCGCGGCACGTCGCCATGCAGCAGCGCGCCGGTGGTCACCATCTCGGTATACAGCCAGGTGTGGCGGCTGAGCTGGCGATGGAACATGCGGCAATGACGGTCGGTCCAGTCCATCATCGGCGCAACCGAAATGCGGCGGGGATTTACGTTCATGGAATACGGCAATTGGGTGCGGGCCGGACGCGGCAGCGTCGGCAGGACCCAGAGGCTGGCGTGGTGGCATATGCAGGTCACTGCACCCCGGCATGGGCCTGGCGCGTGGCGGGCCAGCGAGAAGACGTGAGTATAGGCTACCGCGCCGAGGTCTGCTGCGCCACGATATAAACGCAGCCATAGCGGCTAGCCGGCAAAATTCGCCGGACTGCTGTCCTCCGCGCGCAGGCGTACGCCGCCAGCCAGTGGCTGGATATGAAGCTCGACGCGTTCGCTTCGGGCGCGTGCCCAGCCCGCACTGATCGCGGCTTCAAGGGTACGGAACAACTCGCGCGGCTCGGAGGTGCCGTCTATTTCGAGTGCCCAGCCTTGTTCGGCGGGCACGACGCTAATGCTCGATACTGGCATCGGTAGCTCCAGGTCGCCGCAAGCAAGCTGCGGCGGCAGACGCCACCCCGTGTTGGAAGCCTATCACCCCTCGACGTTGCGCGGGTCGTTGTCGGAGGAATTCCGCTGATCGCCGCGGCGTAACGCTTTGATACAGCGGCCAGCGATTCCGGTTGCTATGCTCGCTGCAATTTCCCTCCTGCTTCTACCTCCATGCTCCGGACGCCCGCTGCCGCTGTCTCCTTGCTACTGTGTTTGATGGCATCATCGCCGGCGCAGGCCGATGATCGCGATTATCCCGGTGGCTATCGCCACGGCGGTGGCGAATACAAGGAGAAGTTCCGTAGCGGCGGCTGCGAGGTGGAGCGCGAGCAGAAGCGCGACGGCGAATACAAGGAAGAGCGCAAGTGCAAGGGTGGGCCGCGCGGTTACGAGCAGAAGCAGAAATACCGCGAAGGCCCTTGCCTGATCGAGCGCGAGTGGAAGCGCGACGGGGAATTCGAAGAGAAGATCGAGTGCAAGCGCTGGTAAGCCGCCTGCCGGGCCAAAGGCCGCTGCTGGTCAATCGCGCAAAGATCGAGATGGCGCGTGGCGCGTGCGCGGGTTAAAATCCGCACCCGGCTCCGCACAAAACTGCAATGCGAAGCCGAAAGCGTTGATTTCAATGGGGTCAATGGCGATGGACGCCGGGATGGCAAATTCCCGTCGTCGTGGGTTCGAGTCCCATCCAGCCACCCCATGCATTCTCCAGGACGGTGCCTCCCAAGGGCGCCGTTTTGCATTCCCCGGGGGTGGTATGTTGGTTCGAACGGCACTGATTGGCGCAGCGATGGCAACCATGGTGGCAGGGTGTGCCACTGGCACTTCGGAGAAGGACGTCCGCGCTCGCCCGCCGATGCGCCTGTATACGCCGGTCAAGATGGCGGAGGTCGCGAAATGCCTGCGCAACAATCTTGGCGATGAGGCTACGCTGGTCCAGTTGCCGGCGAAAAACCAGATCGAAATCCGTATCGGCCAGAGCGCGGCAAGCGGTGAATATCAATACGCCTACCTGATCTCTCTGACGCCACAGGCCGACGGCACGGCGCTGGAATTGCGCAAGACCGATACCTGGTTTCCCCAGCTGACGCCGACGGAACTCGAGGCCGAAGCCAAGGCGTGCGCGCGTAGCTGAGCGCGACAGAAGTCTGGCGACGCGGCAAGCGTCCGCGTCCGTAAATAACAGTCAGGCGGCCAGCTTTTCGGTGGTTTCAAGTTCCAGCATGCGGCAGATGGCCGCCATGCTGCCGACCATGGTACGGCGCTGCGTACCCTGGTAGACGCGTACGCCCTTGCTCTGGCGAAACGGCACGGGCTTGACCGGACGGCGGGCGGCGACGTGGTGGATTTGCGGCATGGTGGCACCTCTTTTTAGGCAAAGCGGGGTCAACACCCGGCAAGCCGGGCGGCGTCTGCAAAGCAATGGAAGCGGGTAGGCCCGTGCAGGCAAAGCGCCTGCGATGGTGCCCGGCTAGAAGCCGGAAGAGCGGATCAGCCCGACGGCGATGCCTTCCAGCGAGAACTCTTCACCGGGCTCGACGATGATGTTGGTGAAGTCCGGGTTCTCGGCAATCAGTTCGATATGGCCGCCGCGCCGTTGCAGGCGCTTGACGGTGACGTCGTCGCCCAGTCGCGCCACCACGATCTTGCCGTTGGCCGCCTCGCTGGCGCGGCGCACGGCGAGCAGGTCGCCATCGAGGATGCCGGCGTCGCGCATGCTCAGGCCGCGCACGCGCAGCAGGTAATCCGGACGCTCATCGAAGACCGAAGCATCGACCTGGTACTGGCGGTCGATATGCTCGGCGGCCAGGATGGGGCTGCCGGCTGCGACGCGGCCCACCAGCGGCAGCGTCAGCTGCAATACGCCGGCCATTGGCAATGAGAACTGGTCCGGCATTTCCGAATCGCTGCGCGACACCTTCAGGCGGATGCCACGCGACGCGCCCGGCGTCAGTTCGATCACGCCTTTGCGGGCCAGCGCCCGCAGATGTTCTTCCGCGGCATTGGGCGACGAGAAACCGAACTCCGCCGCGATCTCGGCGCGGGTAGGGGGGAAGCCGGTACGGCGGATCGTGTTGCGGATCAGATCGAAAATCTGCTGCTGCCGGGGTGTCAGGGTCGCCATGAGATCGCCGTTCCGTGCAGGGCCGCTGGGCTGGATGATGGAGGCTCTGGTCCGTTATCCAGCATCCGGCGGGCCGGGCACTGTATGTTTAAACAGTATGCTGTGATTTTATACAGTATCGGCGTCAGTGCAAGCAGAATTTTGAGGCGTGTCGCATGGACACCGGCCAAGGCGTCTGATCCTGGCTGCGGCGGGGCGTGTGCGCCCGCTACAATCGCCTTTCCTTTATCCAGAACAAAATCGTTGCGCGCTCCCATGACCCAATTGCCTCGCATCGTCGTATTGGCCACTGGCGGCACCATCGCCGGTGCCGCCGGCAGCGCCGCCAGCAGCGCCCGCTACCAGGCGGCGACCGTGCCGGTGTCCTCATTGCTGGCGGCGGTGCCGCCCTTGCAGTCGCTGGCCCGCATCGAGGCCGAGCAGGTGGCGCAGGTCGACAGCAAGGACATGACCTTTGCGCTGTGGCAGACACTGGCGGCCCGGGTGGAGCACTGGTCGGCGCAGCCCGAAGTCGCGGGCATTGTGATCACGCACGGCACCGACACGCTGGAAGAAACCGCGATGGCGCTGCACCTGACGCAAGCGTGTCCGGTGCCAGTGGTCCTGACCGCCGCGATGCGTCCGTCGACGTCGCTGTCGGCCGACGGGCCGCTGAACTTGCTGGATGCGGTGCGCGTCGCCGCCCACCCGGATGCGCGCGGCAAGGGTGTGCTGGTGGTACTGAACCAGCAGATCCACGCGGCACGGGACGTGGCCAAGGCGCATACGTCGGCGGTCGATGCCTTTGTCTCGCCGTGCGGGCCGCTGGGGTTCGTGCAGGACGACTACGTGCGCTTTGCCCGGGCACCGCGGGCGGCAGCGCCGATCGGGCCGATGCCGGCAGCGTGGCCGGTGGTGGAGATCGTGGCCAGCTACGCCCAGCCGGGCAGGGCGCTGGTGGATGCGCTAGTGCAGGCCGGCGCCGCGGGGCTGGTCGTGGCCGCGACCGGCAATGGCTCGGTCCACGAAGCGCTGGCAGCGGCTCTTGCCGATGCGGCGGCGGCCGGGGTGGCGGTGGTGCGCAGCTCGCGTACCGGTGCGGGTCATGTGGCGATCCCGCCGCAGCCCAGTCCTGTCGACGGTGTGTTCGTGTCTGCTGCGGACCTCAATCCCTACAAGGCGCGCGTGTTGCTGGCGCTGGCCCTGGCGGCGGATGCCGGGCTCGCGCGCGACCCGGCGCGGCTGCAGGCGGTCTTTGCCAGCGCCTGATTTGCCCGTGAAATCAGCGGCTTGCGTAGTTGGCACGCGGCGGGCTATAATTTAAGGCTATTCAACCTTGCCACACCGGACTCGTGACGCCCGGGTGGCTAATCCCAAAAGGAGCGTCAATGCGTCATTACGAAATCGTCTTCATCGTCCACCCGGACCAGAGCGAACAAGTGCCGGCCATGATCGAGCGCTACAAGCAGCTCGTGACCTCGCAGAACGGCAACGTTCACCGCGTGGAAGACTGGGGCCGTCGCCAGATGGCTTACATGATCCAGAAGCTGGCCAAGGCTCACTACGTTTGCCTGAACATCGAATGCGGCAAGGAAACCCTGGCTGAACTGGAACACGCGTTCAAGTTCAACGACGCCGTCCTGCGCCACCTGATCGTGCAGACCAAGAAGGCCGAGACCGCACCTTCGCCGATGATGAAGGAAGTGCAGCGCGAAGAAGCCCGCAAGGCCGCGCAAACGACCACCGAAGGCCAGGCCGCCTGAGTGCGGACTGCGGTGCGCGCCGTGGCTGACAACGTTGGCCAGGGCACGAGCGGAAACCGCAACGATTGCAACCAGCAAGAGGCCTCGCGTTGAACCAGCTTAGGCTTGCCGCCATCCTGGCGGAACGCGATGCCCTGCGCTATACCCCGGCCGGGGTCCCCGTCGTGAACTGCATCCTGCAGTACAGCGGCGAGGCCGTCGAGGCGCAGACGCCGAGGCAGGTCGAGTTTGCAATCGCTGCGATGGGGATCGGCCAGGTTGGACAGCGTCTGGAGCGGCTACCGCTCGGCACGCTGCTCGACTGCGAAGGATTCCTGGCCCGCAAGCACCGCAACAGCAAGGCTCTCGTCTTTCACATCACTGGATGTAAAGCATTCGAAAAGGATTGAATCATGGCATTCGTCAAACGTGACAACAAGAACAAGAAGCGCTTCCAGCAACAGAACCCGCTGTTCAAGCGCAAGCGCTTCTGCCGCTTCACCGTGGCTGGCGTCGAACAGATCGACTACAAGGATCTGGACACCCTGAAGGACTTCATCGGCGACAACGGCAAGATCACGCCGGCCCGCCTGACCGGTACCAAGGCTCACTATCAGCGTCAGCTGGATACGGCCATCAAGCGCGCGCGTTTCCTCGCGCTGATGCCGTACACCGACCTGCACAAGAACTGATCAGGCCCTAGGTCCGTCAAGGAGAGAACACGATGCAAATCATTCTGCTGGAAAAAGTCGTCAACCTGGGCAACCTGGGTGACATCGTCAAGGTGAAGGACGGTTACGCCCGTAACTTCCTGATCCCGGGCAAGAAGGCCCGCCGCGCCACGCAAAGCGCGATCGCCGAATTCGAAGTCAAGCGCGCCGAGCTGGAAAAGGCCGCTGCCGAGAAGCTGGCCGCCGCGCAGGCCGAAGGCGAGAAGCTGAACGGCCTGAACGTCCAGATCGCCCAGAAGTCGGGTGTGGACGGCCGCCTGTTCGGTTCGGTGACCAACGCCGACATCGCTGAAGCCCTGGCTGGCCAAGGCTACAAGCTGGAAAAGGCGCAGGTTCGCCTGCCGAACGGTCCGCTGAAGACGGTTGGCGACCACCCGGTCAGCGTTGCGCTGCACACGGACGTCGTGGTCGACGTGACCGTGTCGGTGGTGGGCGAGAGCGTCTAAGGACGCGCCGCCCCGGCCGGCGCACGGCGCTGGCCAAAGCCCCGCAGGCATTGCAAGAAGGCAGGAGCCCCGGCTCCTGCCTTTTTTGTTGCCCGTTTGCCCGGCTGCCCTGGACGGCGCTGGCGCCAAATGTCCGGCGAAGTGTGTCCACCCGCCGTTATAATCCCTCCCCATGAACGCGCCCGTCGCCGACCCCCAACTCGATAACCTCAAGGTCCCGCCGCACTCCATCGAAGCCGAGCAATCGGTGCTCGGTGGCCTGCTGCTGGACAATGCCGCCTGGGACCGCATCGCGGACTTCCTGTCCGAGGCGGACTTCTACCGTTTCGACCACCGGATGATCTTCCAGAGCATCGCCCGGTTGATCTCGGCCACCAAGCCGGCCGACGTGATCACGGTCTACGAGATGCTGCAGGTGGCCGGCAAGGCCGAAGAGGTGGGCGGGCTCGCGTACCTGAACTCGCTGGCGCAGAACACCCCCAGCGCGGCCAATATCCGCCGCTACGCGGAAATCGTGCGCGAGCGCTCGGTGCTGCGCAAGCTGGTGACGGTGGCCGACGATATCGCCTCGGCCGCGTTCGCGCCCAAGGGGCGCGAGGTGCGCGAGCTGCTCGACGAAGCCGAATCCAAGGTCTTTGCGATTGCCGAAGAGGGCTCGCGCGGGCAGAAGGGCTTCCAGGAAATCCAGCCGCTGCTGACCCAGGTGGTGGAGCGCATCGACGAGCTGTATCACCGCGATTCGACCACCGATGTCACCGGCGTGCCTACCGGCTTCATCGACCTGGACAAGATGACCAGCGGCATGCAGCCGGGCGACCTGATCATCGTCGCCGGCCGCCCGTCGATGGGTAAGACGGCGTTCTCGCTGAACATCGGCGAGCACGTGGCGGTGGAGCAGGGCCTGCCGGTGGCGGTGTTCTCGATGGAAATGGCGGGCACGCAGCTGGCCATGCGTATGCTGGGCTCGGTCGGCCGGCTCGACCAGCACCGCTTGCGTACCGGGCGCCTGCTCGACGAGGACTGGCCGCGGCTGACGCATGCGATCCAGCGCATGAACGACACCCAGCTGTTCATCGACGAAACCCCGGCGCTGAACCCGATGGAACTGCGCGCCCGCTCGCGCCGCCTGGCGCGCCAGTGCGGGCAGCTGGGCCTGATCATCATCGACTACCTGCAGCTGATGTCGGGCTCCGGCGGCGGCGAGAACCGCGCCACGGAAATTTCGGAAATCTCGCGTTCCCTGAAGGGCCTGGCGAAGGAACTGAATTGCCCGGTGATCGCGCTGTCGCAGCTGAACCGAAGCCTGGAACAGCGTCCCAACAAGCGCCCGGTGATGTCCGACCTGCGCGAATCCGGTGCTATCGAACAGGATGCCGACGTGATCCTGTTCATCTACCGCGACGAAGTCTATAACGCCGACTCGCAGGACAAGGGCACCGCCGAAATCATCATCGGCAAGCAGCGTAACGGCCCGATCGGCACCGTGCGCCTGACCTTCCTCGGCCAGTTCACGAAGTTCGACAACTTCAGCGGCGGCCCGGCCTTCTTCGACAACGACACCTGACGAAGTCAAGCGGGGCGGCCATTTGCTGTGCCTGCCCGTCTCGTTTGTGCCAAATACGCGGGCAATGTCCCGCTAACCCTGTAAAATATTGCGCTTTGATGACAGCCGCCATCCGCGGCCGTCATGCTCGCGTCCGCTTAATCCCGCAACACCATCCGCAGCGACACCACGCTGCCACAAGGAACATTCCATGTTCGGCCGATTCATGCCCACCGAGGGCAAGTTCTTCGAATATTTCAACCAGCACGCCGACTGCGCGGTGACCGCCGCCCATGAACTGCAGGCCCTGGTCAACGACCTGCCCAACGCCG
This sequence comes from Cupriavidus alkaliphilus, assembly GCF_014191175.1. Lineage (NCBI taxonomy): Bacteria > Pseudomonadati > Pseudomonadota > Betaproteobacteria > Burkholderiales > Burkholderiaceae > Cupriavidus > Cupriavidus alkaliphilus. The sequence goes on from NZ_JACHWE010000001.1 coordinate 1,094,533, forward strand.
AGGCCCATGCCCGGCGCGTCCAGGCCACCGAAAAGAAGGCCGACCGGATCACGCACGACACCATCGACCTGCTGCACAAGACCTTCATCACGCCGCTGGACCGCGACGAGATCCACAAGCTCATCACGACCATGGACGACATCCTGGACCTGATGGAGGACGTGGCCGAGACCATCTCGCTGTATGACGTGACCAACCTGACCGACGAGGCGCTGCGCCTGGCCGCGATCTGCGTGCAGTGCTGCGACCAGGTCAAGATCGCCGTGGGCCTGCTCGAGGACATGGGCAACGCCAGCACCATCCTGAAGACGGCGCAGCAGATCGACCAGCTGGAATCCGAAGCCGACCGCGTGATGCGCTCGGCGATGTCCAAGCTGTTCCGCGACGAGACCGACGTCAAGCGCCTGATCAAGCTGAAGGCGATCTACGAGCAGCTCGAGACGATCACCGACAAGTGCGAGGACGTCGCCAACATCATCGAAGGCATCGTCCTGGAAAACGCCTGAGGCGGCAATCGGCATGCAGACCATACAAATGAGCCTGTGGGTGATCGCCTTGCTGGTGGCGCTCGCATTGCTGTTCGACTTCATGAACGGCTTCCACGACGCGGCCAACTCGATCGCGACGGTAGTGTCCACGGGCGTGCTCAAGCCGCACCACGCTGTGGCGATGGCAGCCATGTGCAACGTGGTCGCGATCTTCGTGTTCCACCTGAAGGTGGCGGCCACGGTCGGCACCGGCACCATCCAGGGCGGGGTCGTCGACCACTATGTCATCTTCGGCGCGCTGGTCGGGGCGATCGCGTGGAACGTCATCACCTGGTACTACGGCATTCCGTCGTCGTCGTCGCATGCGCTGATCGGCGGACTGGTGGGCGCCGCGGTGGCCAAGGCCGGCACCGGCGCGCTGGTGGCCAGCGGGCTGCTCAAGACGGTAGCGTTCATCCTGGTGTCGCCGTTCCTCGGCTTCCTGCTGGGTTCGCTGATGATGGTAGTCGTCGGCTGGACCTTCTTCCGCACGCCGCCATCGCGCGTCGACCGCTGGTTCCGGCGGCTGCAACTGGTATCGGCTTCGCTGTACAGCCTGGGGCATGGCGGCAATGACGCGCAGAAGACCATCGGCATCATCTGGATGCTGCTGATCGCCAGCGGCCATGTGCTGGCCGGCGATCCGCCGCCGACGTGGGTGATCGTCAGCTGCTACGTGGCCATCGGCATGGGCACGCTGTTCGGCGGCTGGCGCATCGTGCGTACCATGGGCCAGAAGATCACCAAGCTCAAGCCGGTGGGCGGCTTCTGCGCGGAGACCGGCGGTGCGATGACGCTGTTCTTCGCCTCGGCGCTGGGCGTGCCGGTGTCGACCACGCACACGATCACCGGCGCCATCGTCGGGGTCGGCTCGTCGCAGAAGATGTCGGCGGTGCGCTGGGGCGTGGCCGGCAATATCGTGTGGGCCTGGGTGCTGACGATTCCGGCCTCGGCCTTCATGGCGGCGATCGCATGGTGGATCGGGCGCCATATCCTGTAACGCGGGATCGGCTGCTCATGCAAGAAGCCAGGCAGAATGCCTGGCTTTTTTATTTGCCCGCGCCGGTCGCTCAGCGGTTGGCGAAGGCGGCGATGGGATCGTCGTCGTCGGGCAGCGGGGCCGGTTCCGGCGCAAGGGGCGCAGGGGCGGGCGCGGGCACCGGTGTCGCCGGCGCCGGCGGCAGGTTGACCGCACCGGCAACCACGCGCCGGGCGCCGTTGTAGCGCGAGGCCCAGTAGGGCTTGCTCATGTCCTCCAGCCGCACCGTGCCGCCGGACGATGGCGCATGGACAAAGCGGTTCTGGCCGACATAGATGCCGACGTGCGAGTTGGCGCGTCCGGTGGTATTGAAGAACACCAGGTCGCCGGAAGCGACTTCGCTGCGGTCGAGCGAGCTGCCGCGCGTGCCCATGGCCTCGGTGGTGCGCGGCAAGCTGACATTGGCCGCGCGCGCGACCACATAGCGCACCAGGCCGCTGCAGTCGAAGCCGGCATCCGGTGTGTTGCCGCCGTAGCGGTAGGGAGTGCCGACCAGCGACATCGCCTGGATCGAGATTTCTTCCAGGCCGGCGCTGGGATCGGTCATGGGCTTGCCGGGCGTACGCGGCAAGCTGCCATGGCGAGGGGGTGGGGAACTGGCGCACGCTGCCAGCAGCAGTGCGGCGGCGCACAGCAGCGGCAGACCGGCCCGGGCAAGCGGCCCGGGAAGTGCGGAAGGACTGGAACAACTACGGGTACGGCGCAATGGCATCGCTGGATTCCGGTCGCCGGCCTGCCGGCGCACCGGAGGCCTTGCCGCTACCAGCGTAGCTGGGCGTTGCGCGTACCGGTGCTGACCTTGATCGACTTGGCCTGGCCCTTGTAACTGGCCTCGATATTGTAGCTGCCTTCTGGCGCACGTATCAGGCAGCGGGGCCCGGCGGCGCGAAAGGTCGCGACTTCCTGCTCGTCGCGCACCAGCTTGACCGCGACATCGGACAGGAACTCGCCCGCGGCGCCCTGCGTGAACAGGATGCCGATATTGAAATCCTTCTCGCGCGCGGCCAGGGCCTGGCGCTCGTCTTCGGCGACACCGCCGCAGACATAGCTGACGGGGCCCATGGTGCGGATCACCAGTTCGTCAGCCGCGGCGCGCGCCTGAAGCGGGCCGGCCAGGACCATGGCAGCGCCGATCAGCGCGGCCAGGCGGAGATGCGGTAGGTACATCGACGCCTCCAGTTGGGGATGCGGGAACAACGAGCGGACGTGCGGACATCATAGCCGCATTGCGCTTGCCGCTCACGACAGCGGGCCCGGGCCCCTTGCGCATGGAAGGGTGCCCGCGCCCGCGGTCCGCGTCAGAGCACGTCGCCGGCGTGGTCGGCCAGGCGCGAGCGTTCGCCGCGCGCCAGCGTGATATGGCCGCTATGGCTCCAGCCCTTGAAGCGGTCGACCACGTAGGTCAGGCCCGACGAGCCCTCGGTCAGGTAGGGCGTGTCGATCTGCGCGATATTGCCCAGGCAGATGATCTTGGTGCCCGGGCCGGCGCGCGTCACCAGCGTCTTCATCTGCTTGGGCGTCAGGTTCTGCGCCTCGTCGATGATGACGAACTTGTTGACGAAGGTGCGGCCGCGCATGAAGTTCATGCTCTTGACCTTGATGCGCGAGCGGATCAGCTCCTGGGTCGCGGCGCGGCCCCAGTCGCCGGCGCTGTCGTCGCTCTTCTGCAGCACCTCGAGGTTGTCGTCGAACGCCCCCATCCACGGCTGCATCTTTTCTTCCTCGGTGCCGGGCAGGAAGCCGATGTCCTCGCCCACCGGCACGGTGGCGCGGGTGACGATGATCTCGTTGTAGAGCTTCTGGTCCAGCACCTGCTCCAGCCCGGCCGCCAGCGCCAGCAGCGTCTTGCCGGTACCCGCCTGGCCCAGCAGCGTGACGAAGTCGATGTCCGGGTTCATCAGCAGGTTGAGCGCGAAGTTCTGCTCGCGGTTGCGCGCGGTCACGCTCCACACGTTGTTCTTGTGGTGGGTGTAGTCCTTCAGGGTCTGCAGCAGCGCGGTCTTGCCGTTGATCTCCTTGACCTGCGCATAGAGCGGCAGGCTGCCGTCCACGGGCTCGAGGTAGACGAACTGGTTGACCAGGAACGTCGGCACCAGCGGGCCGGTGAGCCGGTAGAACATGGCGCCGGACTTGGGGTCCTGCCAGCTTTCGACGCCCTTGCCGTGCTTGGCCCAGAAGTCGCCGGGCAGCTGCATCACGCCCGCGTAGAGCAGGTCCTTGTCCTCGAGGACCTGGTCGTTGAAGTAGTCCTCGGCCGGCAGGCCCAGGGCGCGCGCCTTGATGCGCATGTTGATGTCTTTCGACACCAGCACCACCTGGCGCTCGGGATACTGCTGCTGCAGCGCGCTGACCACGCCCAGGATCTGGTTGTCGGCCTTGCCCTGCGGCAGGCCTTCGGGCAGCTTGATGTCGTTCAGGCGCGTCTGGAAGAACAGCTTGCCCTGCGCATCGCGGTTGCCCAGGCTGGCCAGCGACAGGCCTTCGTCGAGCACGCCGTCGGTGCCGCCGACCAGCGAATCGAGCGTGCGGCTGACCATGCGCGCGTTGCGCGCGACTTCGCTCATGCCCTTCTTGTGGTTGTCCAGCTCTTCGAGCGTCATCATCGGCAGATAGATGTCGTGCTCTTCGAAGCGGAACAGCGAGGCCGGGTCGTGCATCAGCACGTTGGTGTCGAGCACGAACAGCTTGCTCGGGCCGTCGGCCTTGCGCGCGCGGCGCGTGGTGCCGGTCGACGGCTTGACCAGGCTCACCGGCGCGGCGGTGACGGCCGGCGTGGATACGGCGGGCGTCTCGGTGCTGCGGGCGCGGGTGCCGCCGGCGGCGCGGGCCTTGACTTCAGGCACCTGCGTGTCGCCGGTTTCCAGCAATGCCACGCGCTCGAGCGCCGGCACAGGTTTCTTGCCCTGTGTGGCGGCTTTGGCCTTAGGCACCGCGGAGACCGGAGCGAACTCGCTCGGGTCCAGCAATTGGGCAGGCTTGGCGGGCATGGTAGGCAGCGGCATGCTTGGCTTTCCTTTCAGGGGGACAAGAAGGGGGCGGGAAGGTCCGGTCCGCGGCGCCGCGCGACTTCGGCAGCGTGCGACATGTTCAGGGCGGCGTGGCGGACCCGGGCCGGGGCATGCATGCGCGAGGCGCCCGGCGCGGACAAGGACGAGGACAGACGTGGCTGCAAACAAAAAAGCCGCCATGCCTGCGGAACAGGGTTGGCGGCTCTTGGGCGGACTGCCGACATGGCAGGTCCGCTACCGGCCCGTGGCAGGAAGCGCCTGGGCCGGGGAGTCGAAACAGCGTGGCATCCGGAATCTGAACTCATTACGGGCCAATGTATCCGAAGGTTTTGGGTTTGGCAATTGGGTCTGCCAACGTTTGCCGCGGTGCGTCCGGATCGAAGCCGTTACGGGCAACGGCGCGCGGGCGATGCCTCAGAGGCCGCGCACGATCTCCAGCACTTCGTCGACGTGGCTGGGCACCTTGATGCCGCGCAGGTCGTGTCGCAGGATGCCCTTGCCGTCGATGACAAAGGTGCTGCGCTCGATGCCGCGGTGCTCCTTGCCATACAGCTTTTTCATCTTGATGACATCGAACAATGTGCACACATTTTCGTCGGCATCGGAGATCAGTTCGAACGGCAGTTCCAGCTTGGCCTTGAAGTTTTCATGCGAGCGCAGGCTGTCGCGCGAGATGCCGAATACCTGCACGCCGGCCTTCTCGAAATCCTCGTATTGGTCGCGGAAGTTCATCGCCTCCGTGGTGCAGCCCGGCGTGTTGTCCTTCGGGTAGAAGTACAGCACCACCGTCTTGCCGCGGTAGTCGGCCAGGCGGAAGGTGGCGTCGCCGGTCATCGGCGCGCTGAAGTCGGGGATGGCCTTGTTGAGACTGACGGTCATGCTTGTGGCTCCTTGGGGGAGGGGCAGGGGATCGGTGAGATCGTTGGAATCGGGAGAGGGGCTGCCGCCTCAGCGCGAGCAGATTGGGGCGCCTCGCGCGGACTTCAAGCGTGGCGACTGCTCAACTTTCGCCGGGGGCGCGTCAGGTGGCCTCGGGCTCGATCAGCAGCACCGCCGCCACCTTGCGTCCCTCGGCCATCAGGATGTTGTAGGTGCGGCACGCCGCCTGCATGTCCATGGCGTCGACGCCGACATGGCGGCGCGCCAGCGATGCGGTCAGGCGCGGGTGCGGAAAGCGCAGCCGCGAGCCGGTGCCGAGCAGCACCACTTCGGGTCCCAGTTCGGACAGCTGCTCGAAATGCGCGGGCTCCAGGTCTTCGAAGCGGTCGACCGGCCAGGGCCGGACTTCGCCCTCTGGCATGACCAGCACCGAGTTGGTGTGGCGCACAAGGTTGATTTCGATATACCCGGGCCCGTAGGCCGTGACGGTGTTGAGCGACTGGGGCTGGTCGGCGTGGAGTTTCACTTGGGGATCTCGGCGATGGCCGGCGCGGGCTGGCGGGCGGGTCCGCGGAGCGGAGGGCCGGCGGGCCGGGCGGGCAATGGATGGACGACAGCGGGCAGGCGGCCGCGGTGCGCGCGGACAGCGCACGCTGCAATGCAAGAATCCCTGCCGAAGTCTGTCATAATCCGATAAATTATAGCTTTTGCCTCCCTGTCTGCCACGTTTGCGTTGCATCGCAGCGGACGGCGCCTCCGCATTCTTTCAGAATCTGTCAGATCGCCCCGATTCCCAGTCCGGTGCCGCCGACGCGGCACGCCACGCTTGCCCGACATCGCCGTGAAACCCATCCAGAAATCCAACAAACTCAATAACGTTTGCTACGACATCCGCGGGCCGGTGCTGGAAAAGGCCAAGCAGATGGAGGAAGAAGGGCACAAGATCATCAAGCTGAATATCGGCAACCTGGCCGTGTTCGGCTTCGATGCGCCGGAGGAAATTCAGCAGGACATGATGCGAAACCTGCCGAATTCGGCAGGTTATTCCGATTCCAAGGGCATTTTCGCTGCGCGCAAGGCGATCATGCACTATACCCAGCAAAAAAATATCGAAGGCGTCGGCCTGGACGATATCTATGTGGGCAACGGTGCCTCCGAACTGATCGTGATGGCCGTCAACGCGCTGCTCAATACCGGCGACGAAGTGCTGGTGCCGGCGCCGGACTACCCGCTGTGGACCGCTGCGGTGAGCCTGTCGGGCGGCACGCCGGTGCACTACATCTGCGACGAGTCCAATGACTGGATGCCCGATCCGGCCGATATCCGCGCGCGCATCACGCCGCATACCAAGGCCATCGTCATCATCAACCCGAACAACCCCACCGGGGCGCTGTACTCGGACGAACTGCTGCTGGAGATCGTCGCGATCGCGCGCGAGCATGGGCTGATCATCTTCGCCGACGAGATCTACGACAAGGTTCTGTACGACGGCAACACCCATACCTCGATCGCCTCGCTGTCCACCGACGTGCTGACGGTGACCTTCAACGGCCTGTCGAAGAACTACCGCTCGTGCGGCTACCGCGCCGGGTGGATGGTGGTGTCGGGCGACAAGCGCCCGGCCATCGACTACATCGAGGGCCTGAACATGCTGTCGTCGATGCGCCTGTGCGCCAACGTGCCGGGCCAGTGGGCGATCCAGACCGCGCTGGGCGGCTACCAGAGCATCAACGACCTGGTCGCCGAAGGCGGGCGCCTGCGCCGCCAGCGCGACCTGGCCTATGAGCTGATCACCGCGATTCCGGGCGTGACCTGCGTCAAGCCCAAGGCGGCGCTGTACCTGTTCCCGAAGCTGGACCTGTCGATGTACCCGGTGCAGGACGACCAGGAGTTCATCTATGAACTGCTGCAGGAGTCCAAGGTGCTGCTGGTGCAGGGCTCGGGCTTCAACTGGGCCAGGCCCGACCATTTCCGCATCGTGTTCCTGCCGCACGAGGAAGACCTGCGCGAGGCCATCGGCCGCATCGCGCGCTTCCTCGAGGCGTACCGAAAACGCCACGGCAAGGCAGCGGCCTGATCCGGCCGCGCCGCAACCCATCCTTAGCAACTCAGAAGATTGTCCATGAACCCCATCAAAGTTGGCCTGCTCGGCATCGGTACCGTCGGTAGCGGCACGTTCAACGTGCTCAAGCGCAACCAGGAAGAAATTCGTCGCCGCGCCGGCCGCGGCATCGAGATTGCCGTGGTGGCCGATCTCAACACCGAACGCGCGCGCGAACTGACCAACGGGGAAGTGGAGATCGTCAGCGACGCCAATGCGGTGGTCAACCGCCCCGACGTCGACATCGTCATCGAACTGATCGGCGGCTACGGCATCGCGCGCGAGCTGGTGCTCAAGGCGATCGAGAACGGCAAGCACGTGGTCACCGCCAACAAGGCGCTGCTGGCCGTGCACGGCAACGAGATCTTCGAGGCCGCGCGCAAGAAGGGCGTGATCGTCGCGTTCGAGGCCGCGGTGGCCGGCGGCATCCCCATCATCAAGGCGCTGCGCGAAGGCCTGACCGCCAACCGCATCCAGTGGATCGCCGGCATCATCAACGGCACCACCAACTTCATCCTGTCCGAGATGCGCGACAAGGGCCTGGATTTCGACGCGGTCCTGAAGGAAGCGCAGCAGCTGGGCTACGCCGAGGCCGACCCGACCTTCGACATCGAGGGCGTCGACGCCGCGCACAAGGTCACGCTGATGAGCGCGATCGCCTTCGGCATGCCGGTGCAGTTCGACCGCGCCCACGTCGAAGGCATCACCAGGCTGTCGGCCACCGACATCAAGTACGCCGAAGAGCTGGGCTACCGCATCAAGCTGCTGGGCATCACGCGCCGGCGCGACGACGGCGTCGAGCTGCGCGTGCATCCGACGCTGGTGCCGGCCACGCGGCTGATCGCCAATGTGGAAGGCGCGATGAACGCGGTGCTGGTGCAGGGCGACGCCGTGGGCGCCACGCTCTACTACGGCAAGGGCGCCGGCGCCGAGCCGACCGCCTCGGCGGTGATCGCCGACCTGGTCGACGTGACCCGCCTGCACACCGCCGACCCCGAGCACCGTGTGCCGCACCTGGCGTTCCAGCCCGACGAGCTGTCGAGCGTGCCGGTGCTGCCGATCGAAGAGATCAACAGCTCGTACTACCTGCGCATGCGCGTGTCCGACGAGACCGGCGTGCTGGCCGAGATCACGCGCATCCTGGCCGAGGGCGGCATCTCGATCGACGCCATGCTGCAGAAGGAATCGCGTGAAGGCGAGCCGCAGACCGACATCATCATCCTGACCCACATCACGCGCGAGAAGCACGTCAACGCCGCCATCGCGAAGATCGAGGCACTGCCCACCGTGCTGTCCGCAGTGACGCGCCTGCGCATGGAAGAACTGAACTAAGGGCCGGACCGGACCATTGTCATGAAATACCAGTCGACCCGCGGCCACGAGATGCCGCAATCGTTTTCCGAGATCCTGCTTGGCGGCCTGGCGCCGGACGGCGGCCTGTACCTGCCCGCGCAGTATCCGCAGGTCACGGCCGATGAGCTGGAGGCGTGGCGCAAGCTGCCGTACGCCGACCTGGCCTACGAGATCCTGCGCAAGTTCTGCGACGACATTCCCGCCGAAGACTTGCGCGCGCTGACGCGCAAGACTTACACCGCCGAGGTGTACTGCAACGCGCGCGAAGGCGACAACACCGCCGACATCACGCCGCTGCGCACGCTGGGCGAGGAAGGGGGCACCAGGCTGCAGCTGCTGGGCCTGTCCAACGGCCCGACGCTGGCCTTCAAGGACATGGCGATGCAGCTGCTCGGCAACCTGTTCGAGTACGCGCTGGCGCGCGCCGGGCAGGAGCTGAACATCCTGGGCGCCACCTCGGGCGACACCGGCAGCGCCGCCGAATACGCGATGCGCGGCAAGCGCGGCATCCGCGTCTTCATGCTGAGCCCGCACCGCAAGATGAGCGCGTTCCAGACCGCGCAGATGTTCAGCCTGCAAGACCCGAACATCTTCAACATCGCCATCGACGGCGTGTTCGACGACGCCCAGGACATCGTCAAGGCGGTCTCGAACGACCACGCCTTCAAGGCGCGCCAGAAGATCGGCACGGTCAACTCGATCAACTGGGCGCGCGTGGTGGCCCAGGTGGTGTACTACTTCAAGGGCTGGCTGCTGGCGACCGATGGCCCGGGCCAGAAGGTGTCGTTCTGCGTGCCGTCGGGCAACTTCGGCAATGTCTGCGCCGGCCATATCGCGCGCATGATGGGCTTGCCGATCGACAAGCTGGTGGTCGCCACCAACGAGAACGACGTGCTCGACGAATTCTTCCGCACCGGCGCCTACCGCGTGCGCAAATCGGCCGAGACCTACCACACCTCCAGCCCCAGCATGGACATTTCCAAGGCCTCGAACTTCGAGCGCTTCGTGTTCGACCTGCTGGGCCAGGACGCCGGCAAGCTGGCGGCGCTGTTCCGCGACGTGGAAGAGAAGGGCGGCTTCGACCTGGCGGGCACGCCGGAATACGACCGCATCCGCCAGTTCGGCTTCGTCTCGGGACGCAGCACGCACGAGGACCGGCTGGCGACCATCCGCGACCTGTCGTCGCGCTATGGCGTCACCATCGATACCCATACCGCCGACGGCATCAAGGTGGCGCGCGAGCATCTCAGCGCCGGCGTGCCGATGGTGGTGCTGGAAACCGCGCTGCCGGCCAAGTTTGCCGACACCATCCGCGAAGCGCTCGGCCACGAGCCGGAGCGCCCGGCGAAGTTCGAGGGCATCGAGAGCCTGCCGCAGCGCTTCGAGGTGATGCCGGCCGACGCCGCGCAGGTGAAGGCCTATATCGCCCGCCACACCGGCCTGTAAGCGCGCGGGGCCGCTCACGTGGCTGCGGCGCCGCCGCGTGCCGGGTCCGGCCCAACTCGCTACAATCAGGCTGCGGGCCCGATCCACGGTCCCCGGATTGCCAGCCCCGCGCGCGGGTGCCGGCAATGCGCGGGCCGTTTTTCGTGGGCCAACCCTTTCCCACATCGCACCATGACCCAAGCCGCAGCACCTTCCCGTCCCCCGATGCTGACCATGGCCCAGGCGCTCGACGCGCTGCTTGGCGCCGCTCGCCCGCTGGCGCAGGCCGAGTCGATCGACACGCTCGCCGCCAACGGCCGCGTGCTGGCGGCGCCGGTGACGAGCACGCTGCGCGTGCCGCCGGCCGACAATACCTCGATGGACGGCTACGCCGTGCGCGCCGCCGAGGTGCCGGCCGCGGGCACGCGGCTGCGCGTGTCGCAACGGATTCCCGCCGGCCATGTCGGCACTGCGCTGGAGCCCGGCACCGCGGCGCGCATCTTCACCGGCGGGCTGATTCCGCCCGGCGCCGATGCCGTGGTGATGCAGGAGCAATGCACGGCCGACGGCGACGACGTGATCGTCAACCACGTGCCGCAATCCGGCGAGTGGGTGCGGCGCGCCGGCGAGGATATCGAAGCCGGCAGCGTGATCCTGCCGGCCGGCACGCGGCTGACGCCGCAGGCACTGGGGCTGGCCGCGTCGGTCGGCCAGGCGAAGCTGGACGTGGTGCGCCGCGTGCGCGTCGCGGTGTTCTTCACCGGCGACGAACTGGCGATGCCGGGCGAGCCGCTCAAGCCGGGCGCTATCTACAACTCCAACCGCTTCACGCTGCGCGGCCTGCTGGAAAACCTGGGCTGCGAGGTCAGCGACTTCGGCATCGTGCCCGATACGCTGGCGGCCACGCGCGAAACCCTGCGCCGCGCGGCGCAGGGACATGACCTGATCATTACCTCGGGCGGCGTCTCGGTCGGCGAGGAAGACCATATCAAGCCCGCGGTCGAGGCCGAAGGGCGGCTCGATATGTGGCAGATCGCGATCAAGCCGGGCAAGCCGCTCGCATTCGGACAGGTCGGCAGCGGCAGCGAGCCGGCGTTTTTCCTCGGGCTGCCTGGCAACCCCGTGTCCAGCTTCGTGACCTTCCTGCTGTTCGTGCGCCCGTTCATCCTGCGCCTGCAGGGCGTGGCTGACGTGACGCCGCGGCGCCTGCCGCTGCGCGCCGATTTCGAGCTGAAGAAGGGCGACCGCCGCAACGAATTCCTGCGCGCGCGACTCAATGCCGAGGGCGGGCTGGAGCTGTTCCCCAACCAGAGCTCGGGCGTGCTGACCTCCACCGTCTGGGGCGACGGCCTGATCGACAATCCGCCCAACCAGGCGATCGCGCGCGGCGACACCGTGCAGTTCATTCCGTTTGACGGCCTGCTCGCGTAGCGGCCGGCATGAAGGATGCCCAGGATATAGAAGGCAGCAATGATCATCGAACTCCGATTCTTTGCCAGCGTGCGCGAGCAGCTCGGCGTATCCGCCGAGCGCGCCGACGTGCCGCCCGAGGTGCGCACCGTCGGCGCGCTGCGTCAGTGGCTGCGCCAGCGTGGCGGCGCCTGGGCCGAGACCCTGGCCGAGGGCCGCGCGCTGCGCATGGCCGTTGACCATGCCGTCGCCCGCGCCGATACCGCGCTTGCCGACGGCTGCGAAGTCGCGTTTTTCCCGCCCGTAACCGGAGGCTGAGATGAGCGTCAGGGTGCAGCGTGAGGATTTCGATCTTGGCGCCGAAGTCGCGGCGCTGCGCGCCGATAACCCGCAGGTCGGCGCAGTGGCCAGCTTTATCGGCACCGTGCGCGACGTCAGCGAGGGCAGCGCCGTCAGCGCGATGGAGCTGGAGCATTACCCGGGCATGACCGAGAAGGCGCTGGCGCAGATCGAGGCGGCGGCGCGCGCGCGCTGGGAACTGCTGGGCGTCACCGTCATCCATCGCGTCGGCCCGCTGCTGCCGCTGGACCAGATCGTGCTGGTCGCGGTGGCATCGAAGCACCGCGGCAACGCCTTCGCCGCGTGCGAATTCATCATGGATTACCTCAAGTCCGAAGCGCCCTTCTGGAAGAAGGAAGAAACGCCGGAGGGGGCGCGCTGGGTCGATGCACGGGTGACCGATGAAGACGCGTTGAAGCGCTGGGGCATCGAGTCGATCAACGCCAGCGGCGAGGACCAGCCCTGATGGGCGCGTTGGGGTTTTTCGCCGTCGGTGTCGGCGCCGCGGCGGGGGCCTGGCTGCGCTGGGGATTCTCGGTGCTGTGGAATGCCATCAATCCGGCGATGCCGTACGGCACGCTCGCGGCCAACCTGGTGGGCGGCTACCTGATCGGGCTGGCGGTCGGCTTCTTCGATACCCATGCCGGCCTGCCGCCGGAATGGCGCTTGTTTGCCATTACCGGCTTCCTCGGCGGGCTGACCACGTTCTCGACGTTCTCGAGCGAGGTCGTGGCGAACTTGATGGCCGGCGACTACGGCTGGGCGGCGATGCACTTGCTGCTGCATCTCGGCGGCTCATTGCTGCTGACCGCGCTGGGACTCTGGACCTATCGCATGCTGGCCTGATCGGCGTCGCGGATCAGGGTCAGCAGCGCGGCATTGAAAGCCTGTGCCTGCTCCATATGCGGGCTGTGGCCGGCACCGGCCACCACGCTGAACCCTGACTCCGGGTGCAAGGCCCGCGTGGCAATACCCACCGCCGGCGCGTACAGCCGGCTGGACTCACCGTACAGATGGAACAGCGGCAGGCGCGCCGCGCGCAGCGTGTCGCGAAAATCCTGCCGCGCCATGTCTTCCCACAAGCTGGCCAGGGCCGCGGCATCGCACTGCTGCGCCATGTGCGCGACGCGCTGCGTCGCCGCTGCCTCCGGTCGCCGGCCCGCCGCCCACAGGCCTGAAGCCACCGACGGCGCCAGCCGTAGCCAGTCGGCACGAACCCGGTCCGCCATCTGCCTCGCGAGCGCCAGGTCGTAATGGCCGTGCAGGCCATGCGGCCAGCCCTGGTCAGTGATCATGCGGGGCGTCATGTCGATGCTGCCGACCGCCGCAAGCGGCAGTTGCGGCTGGTCGCGGAGCAGGGCCCAGGCCACCATCGCACCCATCGACCAGCCCGCCACCACCACGTCAGCCAGCCCGAGGTGCGCGACCAGCGCGGCCACGTCGCGCGCAAGCTCCGCGATGGTCGCGCCCGCGCGCTGCCGCGACAGGCCATGCCCGGCATGGTCCGGGGCGATCACGCGGAAGCCGGCCAGCGCCAGCGCGCGCTGTCCGTCAAAGACCGCGCCGTTGACGGACCAGCCGTGCAGCAGCAGCAGGGGCCGGCCCTGGCCAGCCTCGCGCCAGCCGGGCAGGGCGCCGCGCGCCGGATAAAGCGCATAGGGTGGCGCGGCGGGGCTGGCGGGTACCGGATCGAAAGCGTCCAACGGCGTGTCTCGGCTGGCTGGAGGGGTAAAGGATGTCCCGGATGCCCCCGGGGTGAGGGTGCCCCTCTATTGACATCCACGCTGGGCAATTTATACGATGAAACATGAATCAGATATCAGGTTTTGCCTGAATGTCGGTTCCGGGCGACGGCAAGTCGGCGGCAGGGGCGAGGAGGCGCCTGCCGACGACCCGCTGGCGCCGGCAATACACATAGCGGTCGGCATTTCCATGACAAGGCGCGCAGCGCCACCGGAGACAAGATGTCCACCACCCAGACTGGCGACACCGGCATAGCCGACGTCGACGCCACCGGCCCGGCCGGCGGCATGGGCCCGCCCAAGACCGCGCGCGGGCAGAAGACACGCGAGGCGCTGCTGCGCGCCGCCGAGAAAGTGTTTGGCGAGAAGGGCTACTACGCCGCGTCGATCTCCGAGATCACGCAGGAAGCCAAGGTGGCGATGGGCACCTTCTACCTGTACTTCAAGGACAAGGAAGACATCTTCCGCGCGCTGGTCGCCCACATGCTGGAACTGGTGCGCGCGCACCTGCGCAAGCACGTTGGCGCCGCCGAAACCCAGATGGAGGCCGAGCGCCTGGGCCTGAAGGCGTTCCTGTCCTTCGTTTCGCGCCACAAGAACCTGTACCGGATCGTGCTGGATTCTTACTCGGTCGACGAGACCATCTACAGCAGCTATTTCCAGGTATTCGCCGAGCTCTACAGCCGGCGCCTGACCCGCGCCGAAGAGCAGGGCGAAATCGTGCCCGGCGATGCCGAGGTGCGCGCCTGGTGCCTGATCGGCATCAGCAATTTTCTCGGCATGCGCTATGCGCGCTGGAAGCGTCCGCCATCGATGGAGAAGGTGGTCGACACCGCGTTCGACTTGATCGCGCATGGCCTGCAACCGCGCCAAACGCGATAGGCGCGACGCGCGATTGCGCAGTACCGGCCCGCATGCGCCGGCCGCCGGCATGCCACGCAGTTGCAGCAGGTTTCATCGCTACAAACACAAACGAGACCGAACCCAGGAGACCGCAATGCATCGCAACCCCCACGCCCTGCGCGCCCTGGCCCTGGCCGCCGCGCTGCTCGGCGCCGGCGCCGCGCAGGCCAAGGACATCCGCATCGCCCATGTCTACGACAAGACCGGCGCGCTCGAGGCCTATGCCAAGCAGACCCAGACCGGCCTGATGATGGGCCTGGAATACGCCACCAACGGCACCATGACCGTCAACGGCAACAAGCTGGTGGTGATCGAGAAGGACACCCAGGGCAAGCCGGACGTGGCCAAGGCCCAGCTGGCCGCGGCCTACAGCGACGACCGCGCCGACATCGCGGTGGGCCCGACGTCCTCCGGCACGGCGCTGGCGATGCTGCCGGTGGCCGAGGAATACAAGAAGGTGCTGCTGGTGGAGCCCGCCGTGGCCGACTCCATCACCGGCGACAAGTGGAACCGCTATATCTTCCGCACCGGCCGCAATTCGTCGCAGGACGCGATTTCCAATGCGGTGGCGCTGGACAAGCCGGGCGTGCAGATCGCCACGCTGGCGCAGGACTATGCCTTCGGCCGCGACGGCGTCAAGGCCTTCAAGGGCGCGCTCAAGCACGCCAGGATCGTGCATGAGGAATACCTGCCGACCAATACCACGGACTTCACCGCGGGCGCGCAGCGGCTGTTCGATTCGCTCAAGGACAAGCCCGGCCGCAAGGTGATCTTCATCATCTGGGCCGGCGCCGGCAACCCGTTCAAGATCGCCGACCTGGATCCCAAGCGCTACGGCATCGAGATCGCCACCGGCGGCAACATCCTGCCCGCGATGGCCAGCTACAAGAACTTCCCGGGCATGGAAGGGGCCACGTACTACTACTTCGGCATCCCCAAGAACAAGGCCAACGAATGGCTGGTGTCCAACCACTACAGCAAGTTCAAGGCGCCGCCCGATTTCTTCACCGCCGGCGGCATGAGCGCGGGCATCGCGCTGGTCGAAGCCCTGAAGAAGACCCATGGCGAAACCGGCACCGAGAAGCTGATCGCGGCGATGGAAGGCATGTCGTTCGACACGCCCAAGGGCAGGATGACCTTCCGCAAGGAAGACCACCAGGCGATGCAGTCGATGTACCACTTCAAGATCAAGGTGGACCCGGCCTTTGCCTGGGGCGTGCCCGAGCTCGTGCGCGAGATCAGGCCCGAGGAAATGAACGTGCCCGTGCGCAACCACCGCTGATGGACGCGCCAGCCTCCTACGCCAGGACCGCGCCCGCGCCGTCGCAGCCGGCGGGCCAGCCCGCGGGCGCGGCGGTGTCCGCGGCGCGGCCGCTGCTGGAAACGCGCGGGCTCACCATCCGCTTTGGCGGCCACGTCGCCGTCAATGCGGTGTCGTGCGCGTTCCGGGCCGGTGAGCTGACCTGCATCGTCGGCCCCAACGGCGCCGGCAAGACCACGTATTTCAACCTGATCTCGGGACAGCTGCCGCCCACTGCCGGGCAGATCCTGCTCGACGGCGAGGACGTGACGCGGCTGCCGGTGTCGCAGAAGACCCGGCGCGGCATTGGCCGCGCGTTCCAGCTGACCAGCCTGTTCCCGCAGCTGTCGGTGCTGGAGAACGTGCGGCTGGCGGTGCAGGCGCGGCAGCAGCGCGGCATCGATCTGTTCTCGATGTGGTCGGGCCACCGCGCGCTGCAGGCGCAGGCCATGGCCATCCTGGAACGGGTGGCGCTGGCCGGCAAGCGCCACCTGACGGTGGCATCGCTGCCGCATGGCGACCAGCGCAAGCTGGAGGTCGGCATCCTGCTCGCGCTGCAGCCGCGCGTGTTCATGTTCGACGAGCCCACCGCGGGCATGAGCGTCGACGAAGTGCCGGTGATCCTGGACCTGATCCGCGAGATCCGCCAGGACCGCAGCAAGACCGTGCTGCTGGTCGAGCACAAGATGGATGTGGTGCGCTCGCTGGCCGACCGCATCATCGTGCTGCACAACGGCACGCTGGTGGCCGATGGCGATCCGGCCGAGGTGATCGCATCGCCGGTGGTGCAGCAGGCCTATCTGGGCCTGCCGGAAGAGGAGGGCAGCCATGGCTGACTCGACCACGGCAGAGCCGATCCTGCAGCTGCAGGACGTGCAGACCCATATCGGCCCGTACCACATCCTGCATGGCGTCAGCTTCGCGGTGCCGCGCGGCGGCGTGACCATGCTGCTGGGGCGCAACGGCGCCGGCAAGACCACCACGCTGCGCACCATCATGGGCCTGTGGCAGGCCAGCGCCGGCACTGTCGCTTTCAACGGCGCCGACATCACGCGCCACAGCACGCCGGCGATCGCGCAGGCCGGCATTGCCTACGTGCCCGAGAACATGAGCGTGTTCTCCGACCTGACCGTGGCCGAGAACATGCGCCTCGCCGCCCGCACCGGCGCCATCGACGAACGCCGGCTGGACTGGGTGTTCCGCATGTTCCCGGCGCTGAAGACGTTCTGGCACCAGCGCGCCGGCGTGCTGTCGGGCGGGCAGAAGCAGATGCTGTCGGTGGCGCGCGCCATCATCGAGCCGCGCCAGCTGCTGATCGTCGACGAGCCGACCAAGGGGCTGGCGCCGGCGATCATCCAGAACATGATCCATGTGTTCCGCGAGCTGAAGCAGACCGAGGTGTCGATCCTGCTGGTGGAGCAGAACTTCCATATGGCGAAATCGGTGGGCGATACGGTGGCGGTGATGGACGATGGCCGCACGGTGCATACCGGCACGATGGCGGCGCTGGCGGAGGATGAGGCATTGCAGCAGCGGCTGCTGGGTTTATCGCTGGCGGCGCACCAGTAGGCCTTTTCAGTTGCGCAGGCTGGCTCCCTCTCCCGCTTGCGGGAGAGGGAGCCAGCAATCAGTGATTGGAAGAAGCGCAGGCGGAAGACCATGCCGCGCAGGACGAGACACATGACAACCTCTACAACCTTGCCCGCTGCAGGCGCGGCGGCTGCCCTGCCCAAGGTCCGCCTCGACTGGACTCCGCTGGCACTTGCGCCGCTGCTGATGCTGCTTGCCTTCCCCCTGGTAGGCAGCCCCTCCACGTGGCTCACGCTGACCATCGCCGGCCTGGCGATGGGCATGATCATCTTCGTGGTGTCGTCCGGCCTGACCCTGGTGTTCGGCCTGATGGACGTGCTCAACTTTGGCCATGGCGCTTTCATCGCACTGGGCGCCTATGTCGCGGCCTCGGTGCTGCTGCCGCTGGCGGGCTGGGTCGAGGCCGACAGCCTGGCGCAGAACCTGTCGGTCTTTGCCCTGGCGATCGCCGCGGCGATGGTGGCTGCCGGCGCGGTCGGGCTGTTCTTTGAGCGCGTGGTGGTGCGTCCGGTCTACGGCCAGCACCTCAAGCAGATCCTGATCACGATGGGCGGCATGATCGTGGCCGAGCAGCTGATCAAGGCGATCTGGGGCCCGGAAACCATCGCGCTGCAGGTGCCCACCACCTTCCGCGGCGCGGTGCTGCTGGGCGACGCGGCGATCGAGAAGTACCGGCTGATCGCGATGGCGCTGGGGCTGGTGATCTTCATCGCCATGCTGCTGTTGCTCAACCGCACCCGCATCGGCCTGCTGATCCGCGCCGGGGTGGAGAACCGCGAGATGGTCGAGGCGCTGGGCTACCGGGTGCGCCGCCTGTTTATCGGCGTATTCGTCGCGGGGGCGGCGCTGGCCGGGCTTGGCGGCGTGCTGTGGGGGCTGTACCAGCAGAACATCACGGCGGCGATCGGCGCGCAGGTCAATGTGCTGATCTTCATCGTGATCATCATCGGCGGGCTCGGGTCCACCACCGGCTGTTTCGTCGGCGCACTGCTGGTGGGGCTGATGGCCAACTACACCGGCTTCCTGTTCCCCAAGGTGGCGCTGTTCTCCAACATCCTGCTGATGATGCTGATCCTGCTGTGGCGCCCGCAAGGGCTGTTCCCGGTGGCGCGGCGCTGAGGAGAACGACCATGATCCGACTGCTCTCCGGCGACCTGCCGCGCAGCCGCGTGCTGGCGGCGCTGCTGCTGCTGATCCTGATTGCGCTGGCGTGCGCGCCGTTTGCGTTCCCCGGCGCGCGCGCGCTCAACATGGCGGCCAAGATCTGCATCTTCGTGGTGCTGGTGGCCAGCTACGATTTGCTGCTGGGCTATACCGGCATTGTCTCGTTTGCCCACACCATGTTCTTCGGCATCGGCGGCTATGGCGTGGCCATCGCCATGTCGCGCATGGAGCCCGGCTGGGGCGCATTGCTGGCCGGCACGGCGGGCGCGCTGGCGGTGTCGGCGCTGCTGGCCTTCCTGATCGGCTTGTTCTCGCTGCGGGTGCGGGCGATCTTCTTTGCCATGATCACGCTGGCGGTGGCCAGCGCCTTCGCCACGCTGGTCTCGCAGCTGTCGGAGTGGACCGGCGGCGAGGACGGACTGACCTTCAAGGTGCCCGAGGTGCTGCGCCCCGGCTTTACGCTGGGCGACGCCGAATGGCTGGGCGTGCCGCTGAGCGGCAAGCTGCTCAGCTATTACCTGGTGTTCGCCGGCGCGCTGGTGCTGTTCCTGGCGCTGCTGCGCATCGTCAACTCGCCGTTCGGCCGGGTGCTGCAGGCGATCCGCGAGAACGACTTCCGTGCCGAGGCGATCGGCTACCGTACCGTGGTCTACCGCACGGTGTCGACGGTGCTGTCGGCGATGTTCGCGACGCTGGCGGGCGTGCTGATGGCGGTCTGGTTGCGCTACAACGGACCCGACACCTCGCTGTCGTTCGAGATCATGGTCGACATCCTGCTGATCGTGGTGATCGGCGGCATGGGCACGCTCTACGGCGCGGTGATCGGCACCGTGCTGTTCCTGCTGGCGCAGACCTACCTGCAGGACGTGATGAAGCTGGCCAGCGACGGCACCGCCGCGCTGCCGCTGCTGTCGGCGCTGCTGCATCCGGACCGCTGGCTGCTGTGGCTGGGCCTGCTGTTCGTGCTGAGCGTCTATTATTTCCCGCAGGGCGTGGTGGGCCGGCTGCGCGGCAGCGGGCCGGTCCACGACATCGCCAGCTGAGCGGAGGCTAGCCCATGTACGTGATCGACTGGCTGCACCGGAACGCGCAGCATTTCCCCGACAAGGTCGCGCTGGTGGACGTCGAGAGCGGCCGCCACGTGACCTATCGCCATGCCGACGAGCGTGCCAGCCGTTTCGCCGAATACCTGCGCGACCATCTGCGCCTGGCACCGGGCTCGCGCGTGGCGGTGCTGGCGCACAACAGCTCCGACTATCTCGAGATGCTGTATGGCTGCGCCAAGGCCGGCATGGTGATGGTGTGCCTGAACTGGCGCCTGCCCGCGGCCGAACTGCTGCCGATCCTGCACGACTGCACGCCGCAAGTGCTGATCGCGGGCGACGGCTTTCTGGGCGTGGCGGCGGAACTGGCCAGTGCGGTGCCGCTGCGCGCGGTGCTGCACCTGGCCGATGACGAAGCCGCCGACGTGCCCGGCGGCTGGCCCGAGTATGAAGCCGTGCTCGATGCCGCGTCCGGACGCATCATCGAGATGCCGTGCCGCGACGAGAACGAAATCTGGCACCTGCTGTACACCTCAGGCACCACCGGCAAGCCCAAGGGCGTGATCCAGACCTACGGCATGGTGTTCTTCAACGCCGTCAACGCGATGCTGGCGAACCAGATCACGCGCGACGACGTGTTCCTCAACGTGCTGCCGTTCTTCCATACCGGGGGGCTGAACCTGTATGCCAACCCGGTGCTGCACGCCGGCGGCACCGTGCACATCATGCGGCAGTTCGAGCCGCAGGCGGTCCTGGCCCGGCTCGACCGCGGCAGCGGCGAGGGCATCTCCATGTTCTTCGCCGTGCCGGCGGTGTACCTGTTCCTGAGCCAGCATCCGCGCTTCGCACAAACGGATCTGTCCGGCGTGCGCAACATGGCGGCGGGCGGCTCGCCGGTGCCCCGGCCGTTGCTCGAAGCCTACCTGGCCAAGGGCGTGACCATCCGCTTCGGCTTCGGCATGACCGAGACGGGCCCCACGGTCTTCGTTTGCGACGAGGACACCGCGCGCCGCAAGCTCGGCAGCATCGGCAAGCCGGTGGGGTCGATGCTGACCCGCATCGTCAATCCGCTCGGCGTCGACGCAGGCCCCGGCGAGCGCGGCGAATTGCTGATCAAGGGGCCGGGCGTGACGCCGGGCTACTGGAACCTGCCCGAGGCCACCGCGCAGGCGCTGCGCGACGGCTGGCTGCATTCCGGCGACATCGCCTATTGCGACGAGGACGGCGACTACTACATCGTCGACCGGGCCAAGGACATGTTTATCTCGGGCGGCGAGAACATCTATCCGGCCGAGGTCGAGAACGTGCTGTTCCAGCTGCCGGGCGTGGCCGAGGCCGCGGTGATCGGCACGCCGGACCCGCGCTGGGGCGAGGTCGGCATGGCCCTGGTGGTGCTGCGCCCCGGTGCGGCGCTGGACACCGATGCCGTGATCGCCCACTGCAAGGCGCACCTGGCCGGCTACAAGGTGCCGCGCCAGGTGCGCTTTCTCGAGGCGTTGCCACGTACGCCGTCCGGCAAGGTGGAAAAGCACAAGCTGCGTGCGGCCCTTGCCGGCAACACCGGCTGAGGTGCGCACCGGTTGCCGTGGTTTGATGTTGTACCCGTTGTTCGCGGTCGCAGTCTTCGCAGTTTTCGCAGTCTTCCATCGACGTATGTCTCGACGGCCCCGAGGCGGGGCGACAGAAGGAGGTTGACATGCAATCCACTCAGCATTTGCCGCGGCGGCACCGCGGCCTCAGGCTCACGGCGCTGGCGGCGGCCGCAACGATGCTGGCCGCTTGCGGCTCCAGCGACGACAACGGCAACGGCGGCAACCCCAATACCAAGCCCGCCTATATCGGCGCGGTTACCACCAGCAGCTACGACGGCGCCACCGACGACCTGCTGACCGCAGGGCTGGGCAAGGACGGTCTGGCGGGCAGCACGGCACCACTGCCGCTCAACCCGGCCGCACCGACCGCGGCGGAGCTGCGGCGCTATGCGATCTATACCAACTATCGCGCCATTGTCGATACCAGCGCCGGCGGCGGCTATGGCTCGCTCTATGGGCCCAACATCGACGCGCAGGGCAATGTCACGGCGTCGGAAGGCAAGGTCGCGGGCGTCGAGTACGTGGCGTACTCGGACGACGGCTCGGGCCAGCAGAACGTGACCATGCTGGTGCAGATACCGAGCACGTTCAACCCCGCCAGGCCGTGCCTGATCACCGCGACCTCGTCGGGCTCGCGCGGCGTGTATGGCGCCATCGGCACCGGCGAATGGGGCCTGAAGCGCGGCTGCGCGGTGGCCTATACCGACAAGGGCACCGGCGCCGCGCCGCATGACCTGGATACCGACACGGTGCCGCTGATCGACGGCACCCGCACCACGCGCGCGGCCGCCGGCAAGAACGCGCACTTTGCTGCGCCGGCCGGCGCCACCTCGCTGGCCGAATTCACCGCCGCCAACCCGCACCGGCTCGCGTTCAAGCACGCGCACTCGCAGCGCAACCCGGAGAAGGACTGGGGCAGGTTCACGCTGCAGGCGGTGGAGTTCGCGCTGTGGGCCATCAATGACCGCTTCGGCGCCGTGTCGGCCAACGGCACGCGCCAGCGCACGCTGGGCCAGGACCAGGTGCTGGTGATCGCATCGAGCGTGTCCAATGGCGGCGGCGCCGCCGTGGCGGCCGCGGAACAGGATGCCGGCGGCCTGATCGACGGCGTCGCGGTGGCCGAGCCCAACCTGAACATGCCGCCCAATACCGGCATCGTGGTGCGTCGCGGCGCGGCACAGGTGGCGGCGTCAGGCCTGACGCTGTACGACTACACCACCACCGCCAACCTGCTGCAGCACTGCGCCGGGCGTGCCACTGCGCTGGCGCAGGCGCCGTTCTACACCAACCCGACCATGGCGCCGTTCTTCGCCGCGCGCTGCCAGACGCTGGCCGAGAAAGGGCTGGTCACCGGTGCCAACACCGACCAGCAGAGCGCCAGCGCGCTGCAGGCGCTGCGTGCCGCCGGCTGGGAAGCGGAATCGGACGACCTGCACCCGTCGCTGGCCGCGTTCGACGTAGCGGCCGCGATCTCGGTCACCTACGCCAACGCCTATGCGCAGGCCAGCGTGACCGACCGCTTGTGCGGCTACAGCTTTGCCGCCACGCTGACCGACCTGAAGCCCGCCGCGATCGCGCCGGCCGCGCTGGCGTCGATGTACGCCACCGGCAACGGCATTCCGCCGCAGGCGCCGGTCCAGCTGATCAACGACCGCGATCCGCAGCACGGGCCCTATCTGAACCTGCCGTCCGTGTCCGCCTCGACTCAGCGCGCCGACCTCAACTACGACGGCGCCAGCTGCCTGCGCAACCTGCTGACCGGCGCCGATGGCGCGGCACTTGCGCTCCAGGCCGGCCAGGCGCTGACGCTGCGCAATGGCAACCTGCGCGGCAAGCCGGCGCTGATCGTGCATGGGCGCAGCGACGCGCTGCTGCCGGTCAACCATACCTCGCGCCCCTACCTGGGCCTGAACCGCCAGCAGGAAGGCGTGACCAGCAAGCTGTCCTACGTGGAGGTCGAAAACGCCCAGCACTTCGATGCCTTCATCGGCCTGGTGCCGGGCTACAGCAACCGCTATGTGCCGCTGCACGTCTACCTGAACCGGGCCCTCGACGCGGTCTACGACAACCTGACCGCCGGCAAGGCGCTGCCGCCCTCGCAGGTGGTGCGGACCACGCCGCGCGGCGGCACCCTCAACACCCCGGCGCCGGCGCTGTTGCCGTCCAACGTGCCGCCGTTCGCCGCCACGCCGGCGCCCGGCAACGCCATCACCGTCAACGCCAATACCGTACAGGTGCCCGACTGATGCACGACGACCCGCCGCGCGTGCTGTCGCAGCGCGATTTCGACCGCTTCGCCGCGCTGTCGCGCGACGACAACCCGATCCACTGCGATCCGGCCTTTGCCCGTGGCACGCATTTCGGTGCCACGGTGGCGCACGGCATGTTGCTGTTCTCGCTGCTGTGCGCGCATAGCGCGCGGCGACTGCCGCGGCCGGCCTTGCCGGTCGCGCAGACGCTGATGTTCCCAACGCCGGCGTTCGTCGGCGATGCGGTGCAGTGTGCGCTGTCTGCGCAGCCGGCGCCCGCCGGGCTTGCCGCCTACGCCACCACGGTGAGCTGTGCGGGCGGGCCCGGCCAGGCGCCGCGGGTGACGGCCGTGGGCGAGTCGCGCTGGCTGGCGGACGCGGCTCCTGCCGCACTGGCCGGCCAGTCGGCCGGAGCGGACCCGGTTGCGCAGGACGGCGACGCGGCCCTGTACGGCCTGCGTCCGGGCCAGCAGGCGGCCGCGGCTCGGGCCTTCACCGCTGCGGACCTGGACGAGTACATCGCGCTCACCGGCGATGCCAACCCGTTCCACGCCGATGCGGACTTCGCGCGCGCGCGCGGTTTCGCCGGGCCCGTGGTGCCGCTGCCATTGCTGGCCGGCATGTTCTCGGACCTGCTCGGCACCCGGTTGCCCGGGCGCGGCACCGGCTGGATGAAGCAGTCGCTGCGGCTGGCCGCGCCGGCCCGGCTGGACGAACCGCTGACGGCCCGCGTGCGCATCGTGCGGCTGCGCGCGGACAAGGACCTGGTCAATCTCGCCAGCGTGGTCACCGGCGCCGACGGCCGGGTGGTGGTGCAGGGCGAGTCGCTGGTGCTGGTGCGCAACCTCGCCGACAAGGCCGCTGAGCGCGCCGCGTAGCGGCTGCGTATCTCGGGCATCACATGGGGTAATCCAGGCGTGCCCGCGCGGCGCTACGCCGGATGGCGCGATTGCGCGCGGAATGCGGCCTTGAAATGTCACGGCAAAGCCTTATCTTTCGGTATGACATCGAGTGTCCGGCAGGGCATACGGGCGCGCCGGCAACCGGCCGGCGCCATCGCCCCCGCATCAGGACACGACCTATCCGAGAGAGGGAATCCTTATGCGTCTTGACAAGCTGACCACCCGGTTCCAGGAAGCGCTGGCTGATGCGCAAAGCCTGGCGCTGGCCAACGACAACCAGTACATCGATCCGCAGCACGTGCTGCGTGCCCTGCTGGCGCAGGACGACGGCGCCGCCAAGGCGCTGCTGGCGCGCGCCGGCGCCAACGTGCAGGGCCTGCAGACCGCGCTGGACGCGGCCATCAAGCGGCTGCCGCAGGTGCAGGGCACCAGCGAGGTCCAGATCGGCCGCGACCTGGTGAACCTGCTCAATGCCACCGAGAAGGAAGCGATCAAGCGCGGCGACCAGTTCATCGCCAGCGAGCTGTTCCTGCTGGCCGTCGCCGACGACAAGGGCGACGCCGGCCGCCTCGCCCGCGAGCACGGACTCAACCGCAAGTCGCTCGAGTCGGCGATCCAGGCCGTGCGCGGCGGCGATTCGGTCAACAGCGCCGAGGCCGAAGGCCAGCGCGAAGCCCTGAAGAAGTACACCATCGACCTGACCGAGCGCGCCCGTATCGGCAAGCTCGATCCCGTGATCGGCCGCGACGACGAAATCCGCCGCGCGATCCAGATCCTGCAGCGCCGCACCAAGAACAACCCGGTGCTGATCGGCGAGCCGGGCGTCGGCAAGACGGCCATCGTCGAAGGCCTGGCGCAGCGCATCGTCAACGGCGAGGTGCCGGAAAGCCTGAAGAACAAGCGCGTGCTGGTGCTGGACATGGCCGGCCTGCTGGCCGGCGCCAAGTACCGCGGCGAGTTCGAGGAACGGCTCAAGGCCGTGCTGAACGACGTCGCCAAGGACGAGGGCCAGACCATCGTCTTTATCGACGAGATCCACACCATGGTCGGCGCCGGCAAGGCCGAGGGCGCGATCGACGCGGGCAACATGCTCAAGCCGGCGCTGGCGCGCGGCGAGCTGCACTGTATCGGCGCGACCACGCTGGACGAATACCGCAAGTACATCGAGAAGGATGCCGCGCTCGAGCGCCGCTTCCAGAAGGTGCTGGTGGACGAGCCGAGCGTGGAAGCCACCATCGCCATCCTGCGCGGCCTGCAGGAGAAGTATGAGCTGCACCACGGCGTCGAGATCACCGACCCGGCCATCGTCGCCGCGGCGGAGCTGTCGCATCGCTATATCACCGACCGCTTCCTGCCCGACAAGGCCATTGATCTGATCGACGAGGCCGCCGCGCGCATCAAGATGGAAATCGATTCCAAGCCGGAGTCGATGGACAAGCTCGAGCGCCGTACCATCCAGCTGAAGATCGAGCGCGAGGCGGTCAAGAAAGAAACCGATGAGGCTTCGCTGAAGCGCCTGGAACTGATCGAGCAGGAAATCACGCGCCTGGAAAAGGAGTACGCCGACCTCGATGAGATCTGGAAGGCGGAGAAGGGCGCCGCGCAGGGCACGGCCGCGCTGAAGGAAGAGATCGAGAAGGTCAAGCTGGAGATTGCCAAGCTGCAGCGCGAGGGCAAGCTGGACAAGGTGGCCGAGCTGCAGTACGGCAAGCTGCCGGGCCTGGAAGGCAAGCTCAAGGCCGCGACCGATGCCGAGGCGAGCGAGCAGAAGCAGCCCAACAAGCTGCTGCGCACGCAGGTGGGCGCCGAGGAAATCGCCGAAGTGGTCAGCCGCGCCACCGGCATCCCGGTATCGAAGATGATGCAGGGCGAGCGCGAGAAGCTGCTGAAGATGGAAGACCGCCTGCATGGGCGCGTGGTGGGCCAGGACGAGGCCGTGCGGCTGGTGTCCGACGCCATCCGTCGTTCGCGTGCCGGGCTGGCGGACGAGAACCGGCCCTATGGCTCGTTCCTGTTCCTGGGCCCGACCGGCGTCGGCAAGACCGAGCTGTGCAAGGCGCTGGCCGAGTTCATGTTCGATTCGGAAGAACACCTGATCCGCATCGACATGAGCGAATTCATGGAGAAGCACAGCGTCAGCCGCCTGATCGGCGCGCCGCCGGGATATGTCGGCTATGAAGAAGGCGGTTACCTGACCGAAGCCGTGCGCCGCAAGCCGTACAGCGTGGTGCTGCTCGACGAAGTCGAGAAGGCCCACCCGGACGTCTTCAACGTGCTGCTGCAGGTGCTGGACGACGGCCGCCTGACCGACGGCCAGGGCCGCACCGTGGACTTCAAGAACACGGTGATCGTGATGACGTCCAACCTGGGTTCGCAGATCATCCAGGCCATGAGCGGCGAGCCGCAGGAAGCGATCAAGGGCGCGGTCTGGCAAGAGGTGCGCACGCATTTCCGGCCGGAATTCCTGAACCGGATCGATGAAGTAGTGGTGTTCCACGCGCTCGACCAGAAGCATATCGAGTCGATCGCGCGCATCCAGCTGCAGCGCCTGCAGGCCCGCCTGGCCCGCATGGACATGACGCTGGAGGTCAGCGACGAGGCGCTGGAAAAAATCGCGAGCGCGGGTTACGACCCGGTGTTCGGCGCGCGGCCGCTCAAGCGCGCGATCCAGCAGCAGATCGAGAACCCGGTGGCACGGGCCATCCTCGAGGGCAAGTTCGCGGCCAAGGACCTGGTGCCGGTGGATTATGCCGATGGCGAGTTCACCTTCGGGCGGAAGCTGGATTGAGCCCGGCGGTGGCCCCCGAAAAGGGGGCGCCGACAAGCTGCCGAACCATCCCTGCGCGAGAGCGCAGGGATTTTTTTTTATCATCGACGCCGTGTAATGCGGTCCGCATGCGTGCAAATATTTCACGCGGCAATGTGTGGGGGAGCCGCGGCCGCCAAGGAATGGCTGGCCGGCACCGAGTGGCACACTTTTCGCGTTACAAAAGGGTTGAGTTTCCCTACAAGGCGCTGCGCCGACGCAGCCCGATCCCCAGGAGCCCTTTATGAACGACAAGCCTTTCCTTACAGACGTCAAGACCCTGCGCGAGCGTGCCCGCCAGCACATCGACGAAGGTGCGGTGACCGCGGGCTACGCTGCGGACCGTGACACCGTGCTGAAGTTGCTGAACGACGCGCTGGCCACCGAACTGGTCTGCGTGCTGCGCTACCGTCGCCATTACTTCATGGCCAAGGGCCCGAACTCGAAGAGCGTGGCCGATGAATTCCTGGCGCATTCCAACGAAGAACAAGGCCATGCCGACCAGATTGCCGAGCGCATCGTCCAGCTGGGCGGCGAGCCTGACTTTGCGCCGGACGGCCTGACCAGCCGTTCGCATGCGGAGTATGTGGCCGGCACCTCGCTGACCGACATGATCAAGGAAGACCTGGTGGCCGAGCGCATTGCCATCGACAGCTACCGGGAGATCATCCAGTTTTTGGGCGAGCGCGACCCGACTTCGCGCCGGCTGATGGAATCGATCCTGGCGGTGGAAGAGGAGCATGCCGACGAGATGGCCGACCTGTTGAGCCGGCAGGGCGGCGGCTGATGCGATTGCCGCGCACTTGATATTGGTCAAGCCGCGGCCGCGGCCGGCCCGATAAGATCTGCCCTGTCATGGAGATGCGGGGGCGCTCTTCATGACTTGTCTACCCGTTTCCAGAATGGAAACTTCGCCCGCACCGGTTTGCCGGTGCGGGCGTTTTCTTTTGGGCGTGCTGTTTGCGCCACCTGTGCCCTGGGTTTCGCGGCGCGGTGAGTATCCCTTCCCGGGCATGCCCATATTTCCGCCGGATCTTATGCAGAAAACGGCGAAGGATCGGCGAAACCCTTCGTTCCGTTCGGATTGCCCCGTCGGTAGTCTTGCTCCTGACACCAGCCCGCCCGCCAGGCGGGCCACGCAAACAGGCGCAAGGCGCCATTCACGACACTGACGGGAGCAACACAAGATGATTCGCAAACTGGCCATCGGCCTGGCCGTGCTGGCAGCAATCGGCGCGGCGCAGACCGCGAGCGCTGCCAACCTGCTGAACGTTTCCTACGATCCGACGCGCGAGCTGTATGTCGATGTCAACGCCGCCTTCGCCAAGGCCTGGAAGGCGCAGGGTGGCGACGCCGTGAACGTGCGCCAGTCGCACGGCGGCTCGGGCAAGCAGGCGCGCTCGGTGATCGACGGGCTCGACGCCGACGTGGTCACGCTGGCGCTGGGCTACGACATCGACGCCATCGCCGAAAAGGGCCTGATCAAGCCGGACTGGCAGAAGCGCCTGCCGCACAACGCCTCGCCGTACACCTCCACCATCGTGTTCCTGGTGCGCAAAGGCAATCCCAAGGGCATCAAGGACTGGGGCGACCTGGTCAAGCCCGGCGTGCAGGTGATCACCCCCAATCCCAAGACCTCGGGCGGCGCGCGCTGGAACTACCTGGCGGCATGGGGCTATGCGCTGCGCCAGCCGGGCGGCAACGATGCCAAGGCGCGCGACTTCGTCGGCGAACTGCTCAAGCATGTGCCGGTGCTGGATTCGGGCGCGCGCGGCGCCACCACCACCTTTGTCGAACGCGGCTTGGGCGATGTGCTGATCGCGTGGGAGAACGAAGCCATCCTGGCGATCAAGGAGCTGGGCCCGGACAAGTTCGACATCGTCGCGCCGTCGGTGTCGATCCTGGCCGAGCCGCCGGTGGCGGTGGTCGACAAGGTGGTCGACAAGAAGGGCACGCGCAAGGCGGCCGAGGCCTACCTGCAGTTCCTCTACACCGATGAAGGGCAGGAGATCGCGGCGAAGAATTACTACCGCCCCATCTCGCAGAAGGTCGCGGCCAAGTATGCCGCCAATTTCCCGAAGGTGAAGTTGTTCACCATCGACGAGGTGTTCGGCGGCTGGCAGAAGGCGCAGAAGACTCACTTCGCCGACGGCGGCTCGTTCGACCAGATCTACCAGCCCGGCAAGAAATAAGACCCCCAGACCGGCGCGCCGGGCCGCGTGGGGCGGCCGCGGCGTCGACCGGTCCATCCGAACAAGGAAGCCCGATGTCCATCCTGACGCTCTCCGGCAGCCCGTCGGCCCAGTCCCGCTCCGGTCTCGTGCTGGCGCACCTGCGCACGGCGCTCGAGGCTGCCGGCGAACGCACCCGCCATCTCGAGCTGCGCGAGCTTCCCGCCGGCCCGCTGCTGGCCGCGCGCGCCGACGACCCGGCCATCGATGCCGCCACCCGTGCCGTGGCCGAGGCGCAGGTGGTGGTACTGGCCACGCCGGTCTACAAGGCCGCCTACAGCGGCCTGCTCAAAGCCTTCCTGGACATGCTGCCGCAGACCGGTCTGCGCGACAAGATCGTGTTGCCGATCGCCACGGGTGGCAGCCTCGCGCATGCGCTGGCGATCGACTACGCGCTGCGGCCGGTGCTGGCCGCACTCGGCTCGCGCCAGATCCTGCCCGGCATCTTCGCCGTGGACCAGCAGATCGAAGCGGTCGATGCCGCCGGCGCGCGCCAGGGGCGCTTCGATGCCGCGCTGGCGGCGCGGCTGGACGAAGGCGTCCTGCGCGTGCGCGATGCGTTGGCGCATGCCCGCATCGAGGTGCCGCTCGACGTGGTGCCCGGCGCCTATGTCCGCCGCGCCGCCGCGGTCGCGGCGGCCGGGCGATGTTCCGCCTGAACTGATGGCTTGACTGTAGTGGCGCCGGCCAGCCCGGCGCAATGGCAGCGACACCATGCCACCCGCCACGCGGGGCCGGCAGGGCGGCGTGCTGCCGCAACCATCCCGGACATCGATCCGGCCCGCAGCACATCGGCGCGGGCCACGGAGGACCTCACATGACAACGACCGACCCGTTGCGCGCGGCAAGCCGGCGCCGCCGCCTCATTACCGCAGCGCTGGTGCTCGCCGCTGGCCTGGCCTACGGAATTCTGCCCGGCCAGGCCGAAGCACAATCGAACCACATCGATCCCAAGGTGCTGCGCATCGGCTACCAGAAGTACGGCACGCTGACGCTGCTGAAGGCGCGCGGCTCGCTGGAGAAGCGACTGACGGCGCAAGGCATCAGCATCAGGTGGACCGAGTTTCCGGCGGGGCCGCAACTGCTCGAGGGGCTCAATGTGGGCGCCATCGACTTCGGCACCGTCGGCGAGGCGCCGCCGATCTTCGCGCAGGCAGCGGGAGCGCAGCTGGTCTATGTCGGCAACGAGCCACCGGCGCCGGTGGCGGAAGCCATCGTCGTGCCCAGGGGCTCGACGCTGCGCTCGGTCGCAGACCTGCGCGGCAAGCGCGTAGCGCTGAACAAGGGCTCGAACGTGCATTACCTGCTGGTGCGCCAGCTGGAACAGGCCGGCATTCCCTACAGCGAGATCCAGCCGGTCTACCTGCCGCCGGCCGACGCGCGCGCCGCCTTCGAGCGGGGCGCGGTGGATGCGTGGGTGATCTGGGACCCGTTCCTCGCCGCCGCCGAGAAGCAGCTGGGCGCGCGCGTGCTGGCCGACGGCCGCGGCGCGGATGGCAAGAACGTGGTCAGCAACCACCAGTTCTACCTTGCCTCACGCCCCTATGCCCAGGCCCGGCCGGAAATCGTCGGCCTGATCCTGGAGGAACTGGCGACGCTCGGCACCTGGGCGCAACAGCATCCGAAGGAGGCCACCACGGTGCTGGCCGGTGAAACCGGGCTGCCGGCCGATGTGCTCGCGCTTGCGGTGTCGCGCTTCTCGTACGGCGCGCGCCCGGTCAGCGCCGAGGTGCTGGCCGAGCAGCAACGCATAGCCGATGCCTTTCATGCGCTGAAGCTGATTCCCAGGCCGGTCAAGGTCGCCGATGCACGCTGGACCGCGCCGCAGCAGCAGGCCAGGCGCTAACCCGCAAGCCAAGAAGAACAGGAGCACGACATGCAAGTATTCTGGTTCATCCCTACCCATGGCGACAGCCATTACCTGGGCACTTCCGAAGGCGCGCGCGCGGTCGGTCTCGATTACCTCAGGCAGGTGGCCGTGGCCGCCGACACGCTCGGCTATGAAGGCGTGCTGATCCCGACGGGCCGTTCGTGCGAAGACCCGTGGGTGGTCGCATCGGCGCTGGCCGCGGTCACGCAGCGCCTGAAATTCCTGGTGGCGGTCCGCCCCGGACTGATGGCGCCGACCCTGGCTGCGCGCATGGCCGCGACCTTCGACCGCATTTCCAACGGCCGCTTGCTGATCAATCTCGTCACCGGCGGCGATCGCGCCGAGCTGGAGGGCGACGGCCTGTTCCTCGACCACGCCGAACGCTACGAGGCCTCGGCCGAATTCCTGCGCATCTGGCGCCAGGTGCTGGCCGCCAGCCATGACGGCGACAAGGTCGACTACGAGGGCAGCCACCTGAGCGTGAAGGGCGCCACCGTGCTCTATCCGCCGCTGCAGCGGCCGCATCCGCCGGTGTATTTCGGCGGTTCGTCGGCGCCGGCGCATGCGCTGGCGGGCGAGCAGGTCGATACCTACCTGACCTGGGGCGAGCCGCCCGCGGCGGTGGCGCAGAAGCTGGACGACGTGCGCCGCCACGCCGCGCGCCACGGCCGCACGGTGAAGTCCGGCATCCGGCTGCATGTGATCGTGCGCGAAACCGATGCCGCGGCGTGGTCCGCGGCCGAGGACCTGATCAGCCGGCTGGATGACGAAACCGTGGCGCGCGCGCAGGCCGTGTTCGCCAACATGGATTCCGAGGGCCAGCGCCGCATGGCCGCGCTGCATGCGGGCGGCACGCGCCGCACGCGCGAGGCGCTGGAGATCAGCCCCAACCTGTGGGCTGGTGTCGGCCTGGTGCGCGGCGGCGCCGGCACCGCGCTGGTGGGCGACCCGCATACCGTCGCCGAGCGCCTGCGCGAATACGCCGCGCTGGGCATCGACACCTTCGTGCTGTCCGGCTATCCGCACCTCGAAGAGGCCTACCGTTTCGCCGAACTGGTGTTCCCGCTGCTGCCGCGCGCGAAGTTCGACACGCTGCCTGGCAAGGTGCTGTCCGGCCCGTTTGGTGAAGTCATGGCGACCGGCCTCGTGCCGCGCGCCGCGCAAAGCTGAGGAGACAACCATGACGGCTCCGCTGATACCGCCGGCGCGCCAGGCGCCGCAGGCATTGTGGCGCGCCGCGGCGCCGTGGATCGTGCCGGTGCTGCTGATCGTCGCGTGGCAGCTGGCGTCGCAGCACGGCTGGCTGTCCAGCCGCGTGTTGCCGGCCCCGCTGGCCGTGGTGCAGGCGGCGTGGGAACTGGCGCGCTCGGGCGAGCTGTGGCGGCACGTCGGCGTCAGCACCTGGCGCGCGCTGCTGGGGTTTGCCATCGGCGGCGGGCTGGGCCTGCTGCTGGGGCTGCTGACCGGCACCTTCCGCAGCGCCGCCACGCTGCTCGACAGCACGCTGCAGATGGTGCGCAACATTCCCGCGCTGGCGCTGATCCCGCTGGTGATCCTGTGGTTCGGCATCGACGAGAGCGCCAAGCTGTTCCTGGTCTCGCTGGGCGTGTTTTTCCCGGTCTACCTGAACACCTACCACGGCATCCGCTCGGTCGATGCGGGGCTGGTGGAGATGGCGCGCAGCTACGGGCTGTCCGGCTGGCAGCTGTATCGCGAGGTGATCCTGCCCGGCGCGCTGCCGGGCATCCTGGTGGGCGTGCGCTTTGCGCTGGGGCTGATGTGGGTGGTGCTGATCGTCGCGGAAACCATCTCCGCGCAATCGGGCATCGGCTACATGACCATGAACGCGCGCGAGTTCCTGCAAACCGACGTGGTGCTGGTCGGCATCCTGCTCTATGCGCTGCTGGGCAAGCTGGCCGACTGGCTCTCGCGCGGGCTGGAGCGCTACTGGCTGCGCTGGCACCCGGGCTACGCCGCGGCCTGAGCGGCGCGGCAACCAATCAAGGCAAGGAGAGCGAGATGCAGATGTATCCGGTGGAACAGGCGGCCCTGGCCGAACTGGAAGCGGGCCTGGCGCGGCGCGAGGCGTCCGCTGTGCCAGACCAGGCGCGCGCGGTGCCCGCCAAGGCGGCAGGCGGCGTGGCGCTGCGCGTGAACCAGGTAGTCAAGCGCTACGACGGCCGCACGGTGCTGCACGACGTGGCGCTCGAGGTCGCGCCGGGCGAGTTCCTCGCCATCGTCGGGCGCAGCGGTTGCGGCAAGAGCACCTTGCTGCGGCTGGTGGCCGGGCTGGAAGCGGCCGACGGCGGCAGCATCGCCATCGATGGCGAGGCCGCTGCCACGGGCAGCGCGCGGCCGGCGGACGTGCGCGTGATGTTCCAGGACGCGCGGCTGCTGCCGTGGAAGCGCGTGCTGGACAACGTGGCGCTGGGCCTGCCGCGCGCACGCCGCGCCGAAGCGGCCCAGGTGCTGGCGCAGGTGGGGCTGGCCGACCGCGCGCAGGCGTGGCCGGCCCGGCTGTCCGGTGGCCAGCGCCAGCGCGTGGCGCTGGCGCGCGCGCTGGTGCATCACCCGCAGCTGCTGCTGCTCGACGAACCGCTGGGCGCGCTCGATGCGCTGACGCGCATCGAAATGCAGGCGCTGATCGAATCGCTGTGGCGCCGGCTGGGCTTCACCGCGCTGCTGGTCACGCACGATGTTGCCGAAGCGGTGGCGCTGGCCGACCGCATCGTGCTGATCGAGGACGGCCGCATCGCCATGGATACGCGCGTTGCGCTGGCGCGGCCGCGCGAACGCGGCGCGGCGGGCTTTGCGCGATTGGAGGCCGAGGTGCTGCAGCGGGTGATGCGACCGTCGCCGGCCGCCGTGCCCACCGCAACCGCCGCAACCGCCGCGCCCGCGCCGCCGAATGTGAGCTGGGCGGCCTGACGGCGGCGCGCCCGGCCAGGCTTGCGCCGTGGTGCCGGCCGACGCATATCGACAGTCCTTAATCTTCATACGCCGGTGCCCGCCAAGCTCCTATCATGAGCAGGCAGGCGGCCGCCGGCATCGCGCTTGCCCTTACCAATCAGGACCGCCGGCCCGAGTGGCCCGGTCAACCCAAGGATCACCATGCCAGGCGTGCATGAACCCACGGGCGCAGCGTCTGCGCTCCAACGCTATCTCGAATCGCTGCCGCGCCAGCCGCTGGCGGACCGGCAGCTGTGGCGCGATGCGCGCGGGCAGGTGCAGGGCCAGTTCTTCAACTGCTCGCTGACCAGCGCGTTCGAGCCGCTGGTAACGCTGGCGGACCGGCAGGTGGTGGCGCATGAAGGGGCCATCCATACCTATGCCGAGGACGGCGTCGGCCTGGCGGCATGGAAGCTGTTCGCGATGGCGGCGGACGATCACACGCTGGTGTCGCTGGACCGGCTCTCGCGCCTGCTGCATGCCATCAACTACTTTGCCGCGGACGGCGAGCACAAGCTGGTGCTGAACGTGCACAATCGGTTGCTGGCCGCGGTGGCCGACGACCACGGCGCGGCCTTCCGGCGCGCGCTGCAGTCGCTGGGGTTGCCGCCGGAGCGCTTCGTGATCCAGGTGCCGGCCAGCGCCAATGATGACCTCGGGCTGCTGCTGCATGTGGTCGGCAACTACCGGCGCAATGGCTTCGCGGTGAGCCTGCAGGCGTCGGATCCGGCGGAGGCGGGCGCGCTGATGGCGCATGCGCTGCCGGACTGGCTCAAGCTGGACATGCGCCGCACCTGGACCGACCGCCAGCTGTCGGGCCTGCGCGCCAGCGCGGCCAGCGCCGGCGTCACGCTGATCGGGCGGCGCCTGCAGGATGCCGAGAGCGTCGAGCGCCTGCAGGCCGCCGGCATCGGGCTGGGGCAGGGGGCCTTTGCCGGCGGGCTGGTGAGCGCTGCCGGGCTGCGCGCGCTGGAGGGGGCGGCCACGCACGCCGCGACATCGCATGCACTAAGCGAGGAGCCGGTATGACGCAATCGGACAGGACCGCGTCGGGCCGCGCCATGCGGCCGGAAATTCCGCGCCATCTGCAGGTGCTGACGGTGCCCGGCTTGCACGGCAGCGGCCCGGGGCACTGGCAGAGCCGCTGGGAGCAGCAGTTTCCGGACTGGCAGCGGATCGAACAGCACGACTGGTCGCGCCCGAGCCTGCCGCTGTGGGCCGAGCGCGTTTCAGAAGGGGTGATGCGGGCCCGGCGCGTGGCCGCGCGCGGGGCCGTGCTGGTGGCGCACAGCTTTGGTTGCCTGGCGACGCTGCGCCAGGCGGCGCTGGACCCGGTCGGCATCGCCGGTGCCTTGCTGGTGGCACCGGCGGATCCGGACAAGTTCGGCGTGGCGGCCTTGCTGCCCACCTACCGGCTTCCGTTCCCGACCATTCTCGCGGCCAGCCGCAACGACCCGTGGATGCCGCAGCGCACCGCGTTCTCGTGGGGCACGCTGTGGGGCAGCGAACTGGTCGACGTGGGCCATCTTGGCCATATCAATGCCGATTCGGGACTAGGCGAGTGGCCCGAAGGGCTCGCGCTGCTCGATACGCTGGTGCAGCGCATCGGCCAAGCCGGCGATACCGGCACACAAAGTGCGTCAGACACCCCTTGGGAGGCCGGGGTCGAGGTCGCCACGACGGTCCCTTATATCTAAAGCGTCTAAGAAAATTCATAAAGATTCGTTCTTTTTATAAAGGCGGCTCTGCAGAATCTGTCTCGTAGGCCGGCGCAATATGCGCCGGCGTCATAAAGAACGGCGCGCCGGACCAGGCCACCAGGCCCTGGCAGCGCACCGCTCACAGACGAGACGACATGCCTCCATCCATTTCCCTGGCGGACACGCCGCCGCCAGCCGCGCCCCGCGCGCCCGGGTCCGGTGCCGCGCCCGCGCCGCGCCAGCCGTCCACGCAGCGCTTCACCGTGCTGCCGGGCTTCGGCCTGTCGCTCGGCTTCACACTGTTCTACCTGACGCTGATCGTGCTGGTGCCGCTGTCGGCCACGTTCCTGAAGACGTTCACGATGACGTGGGACGCGTTCTGGACCGCGATCACGGCGCCGCGCGTGGTGGCATCGCTGCAGCTGAGCTTCGGCGCGTCGCTGATCGCCGCCATCGTCAATACGGTGTTCGGACTGATCGTGGCGTGGGTGCTGGTGCGCTACCGCTTTGTCGGCAAGCGCCTGATCGATGCGCTGGTCGACCTGCCGTTCGCGCTGCCGACCGCGGTGGCGGGCATCGCGCTGACCGCGCTGTTCGCCGGCAATGGCTGGATCGGCCGCTACCTGGAGCCGCTCGGCATCAAGGTCGCGTTCACGCCGCTGGGAGTGGTGGTGGCGCTGACCTTTATCGGCCTGCCGTTCGTGGTGCGCACGGTGCAGCCGGTGCTGGAAGACGTCGAGCAGGAACTGGAAGAGGCCGCCGCCAGCCTCGGCGCCAACCGGCTGCAAACCTTCCGCCGCGTGATCCTGCCGGCGATCCTGCCGGCGCTGCTGACCGGGTTTGCGCTGTCGTTCGCGCGCGCCACCGGCGAGTACGGCTCGGTGGTGTTTATCTCGGGCAACATGCCGATGGTGTCCGAGATCGCGCCGCTGATGATCTATTCCAAGCTGGAGCAGTACGACTACGCCGGCGCGACCGCGGTGGCGGTGGTGATGCTGGTGATCTCGTTCGGGCTGCTGCTGCTGATCAACCTGCTGCAGGCCTGGACGCGCCGCCACCAGTCGGGTGCGCGCGCCGCGCTGGCCGCCGAAGCGCCCGCCTCGGGCAAGGAGTTCTGAGATGGCCGGAGCAATCTCGGCACGCCTCGGCGGGCACGGCAGCGCCAGCGGACATCACCGCTTCGACGCCACCGGCGAGGCGCCATGGGTGCGCTACACGCTGATCGCGGTGGCGGTGCTGTTCCTGACGCTGTTCCTGTTCGTGCCGCTGGCGTCGGTGTTCTACGAAGCCTTGCGCAAGGGCGTGCAGACCTACTGGGAAGCGCTGGTCGAGCCCGATGCGCTGGCCGCGATCCAGCTCACGCTGACGGTCGCGGCGATCGCGGTGCCGCTGAACGTGGTGTTCGGCGTGGCGGCGGCGTGGGCCATTGCCAAGTTCGACTTCCGCGGCAAGAACCTGCTGATCACGCTGATCGACCTGCCGTTCTCGGTGTCGCCGGTGATCTCCGGTCTGGTCTATGTGCTGCTGTTCGGCGCGCAGGGCTGGCTGGGCCCGTGGCTGGAAGCGCACGACATCAAGATCATGTTCGCGGTGCCGGGCATCGTGCTGGCCACCATCTTCGTGACCTTCCCCTTCGTCGCGCGCGAGCTGATCCCGCTGATGCAGGCGCAGGGCAGCGAAGAAGAAGAGGCCGCGATCGTGCTGGGCGCGTCGGGCTGGCAGACCTTCCGCCATGTCACGCTGCCCAATATCCGCTGGGGCCTGCTGTACGGCGTGATCCTGTGCAATGCGCGCGCGATGGGCGAGTTCGGCGCGGTGTCGGTGGTGTCGGGCCATATCCGCGGGCTGACCAACACCATGCCGCTGCATGTGGAGATCCTCTACAACGAATACAACTTCGCGGCCGCGTTCGCGGTGGCGTCGCTGCTGACCCTGCTGGCGCTGGTCACGCTGGGCATCAAGACGCTGGTGGAATGGCGCGCCCGCAAGGAAACCGAAGAGGCCGCGCCGGAGCGGCCGCTGGCAAGCCTGCCGGCTTCAGTGCAAGGACAAGCATCATGAGCATCCAGGTCAAGAACGTAGAGAAGCGCTTTGGCGATTTCGTCGCGCTGGACAATGTTTCGCTCGATTTCGACGAGGGCGAGCTGACCGCGCTGCTGGGACCGTCCGGCTGCGGCAAGACCACGCTGCTGCGCATCATCGCCGGGCTGGAGCGCGCCGACGCCGGCCAGATCGTGCTGGCCGGGCGCGATGCCTCGGACCAGCACGTGCGCCAGCGCCAGGTGGGCTTCGTGTTCCAGCACTACGCGCTGTTCAAGCATATGAGCGTGTTCGAGAACGTGGCCTTCGGCCTGCGCGTGAAGCCGCGCGCCGAGCGGCCGAACGAGGCGCAGATCCGCGAGAAGGTGCATGCGCTGCTCGACCTGGTCCAGCTCGACTGGCTGGCCGACCGCTACCCTTCGCAGCTCTCTGGCGGGCAGCGCCAGCGGATCGCACTGGCGCGTGCGCTGGCGGTGGAGCCGCGCGTGCTGCTGCTCGACGAACCGTTCGGCGCGCTCGATGCCAAGGTGCGCAAGGAACTGCGCCGCTGGCTGCGGCGCCTGCACGACGAGCTGCATGTGACCAGCGTGTTCGTCACGCATGACCAGGAAGAAGCGCTGGAAGTGGCCGACCAGGTGGTGCTGATGAACCGCGGCCGTGTCGAGCAATACGGCTCGCCCGAGGCGGTCTACAACCATCCGGCCACGCCCTTCGTGTTCGGCTTCCTCGGCAACGTGAACCTGTTCCACGGCCGGCTCGAAGTGGGCGAGAGCGGTGGCCTGCTGCATACCGGCGAGGCGGTGCTGCCGGTGGTCGGCAGCGGCCACGAGACCGCCGGCGACGCGGTCGCCTATGTCCGTCCGCACGACCTGGACCTGGAGCGCTATGCGCCCGGCGCCGACGGCATTGCCGTGACGCTGCGCCGCGCGCTGACGCTGGGCCCGGTGGCGCAGCTCGAACTCGAGCGCGAAGACAACCAGGACGTGATCGAGGTGGCGCTGCCGCTCGAGCGCTTCCGCCACGCGGGCTTCCGCGAAGGCGAGCTGCTCGCCGTGCGCCCGCGCCAGCTGCGCGTCTTTACGCAGGCCAGCGGCACTGCCCCCACCAAAAAACAAGAGGCCACGCGATGAACTTCCAGCAACTCCGATCGATCCGCGAGGCGGTGCGCCGCCAGTTCAACCTGACCGAGGTCGCCAACGCGCTCTATACCTCGCAGCCCGGCGTGTCGCGCCAGATCCGCGAGCTGGAGGAAGAGCTGGGGGTGGAGATCTTCGAGCGCTACGGCAAGCGCCTGACCGGGCTGACCGAACCCGGCCGCGAGATCGTGCGCATCGTCGAGCGCCTGCTGCTCGAGGCCGAGAACCTGCGCCAGGCCGGCGACGAATACGCCGGCCGCCACACCGGCCGGCTCACCGTCGCCACCACCCACACCCAGGCGCGCTACGCCCTGCCGCGCGTGGTGCAGGCGTTCCGCCGCGAATACCCGCATGTGACGCTGGCACTGCAGGAGGCGTCGCCCACGCATATCGTCGAGCTGCTGCTGACCGGGCAGGCCGATATCGGCATCGCCACCGAGGCGCTGGCGACCGAGGCCGGGCTGACCTCGTTCGAGGCCTACAGCTGGCAGCACGTGCTGGTGGTGTCGCCGGAACATCCGCTTACGCGCCTGCCGGAACCGACGCTCGAAGACGTGGCGGGCTTCCAGCTCATTACCTACGACGCCGGCTTCACCGGCCGCCGCAAGATCGACAGCGCCTTTGCCGAGGCCGGGCTGCAACCCGAGATCGTGCTGACGGCGCTGGACGCGGACGTGATCAAGACCTATGCCGAACTTGACCTGGGCGTCGGCATCATCGCGTCGATGGCCTATGACGAACGCAAGGACTCCGGGCTGGTACGGATCTCGGCAGACCACCTGTTCGCGCCCAACACCACCAGCGTGGCGGTGCGCCGCGGCGCCTACCTGCGCGGCTATGCGCACGCCTTCATCAACATGTTCGCGCCACACCTGTCGCGCGACACCGTAAGCAGCGTGCTGTCCGAGCAGGACCGCCAGGCGCTGGCCGCCTGATCCGGCGCGCGGCGCCGGCAGCACCCGCGGGGCCAGGCGGATACGCCGTCCGCCCCCGCCCGGTGCCGTTCGCACCCCGTGCCCGCCGTTCGTCGCAACAGACTTTCTTCTACCCCCGCCCCGGGGTACATTCCCTGCACGTGCCCGCGCTGGCATTCCGGCCAGTGCCGCACGTGTACCGCAGCGCAGCAAAGTTTGCGCGCGGCCGCCGGCCGGCAAGGGGCCGGGCAAGGGAGAGAGAGACGATCATGCGCGACGACGAACCGCTGCTGCGCTGGCAGTGGCGCGGCTATGCCCGCAACCACCAGGATCCCCGCAACCTGCTGCTGCATATCGTGGCCGTGCCGATGTTCATGGCCGGTACCGTGCTGGGCCTTTATGGCCTGCTGCGCCTGAACCTGCCGGCGATCGCGCTGGGGCTGGTGTGCATGGGCATGTCGATGGCGCTGCAAGGCCGCGGCCACCGGCTGGAGGCCCACGCGCCCGAGCCGTTTGCCGGACCGGCCGACATCGCCGGCCGCATCCTGGCCGAGCAGTGGATCACCTTTCCGCGCTATGTGCTGTCGGGGCAATGGTGGCGCGCGCTGGCGGGCCGCGGCGCGGCGCCGGCGCCTGCGCCCGCGCGGTCAGGCGACGCAACCGGGCAGGGTGGCTGACGCACCCCATGTCGCCGTCACATCACCCGCTGTATTGCGCATGGCGAAAGCCGCGCTAACATGAACGCCATGGACCGCTGCTTCACACACGCCTGCACCGCCGCCATCCCGTCCCGCCTGAATATCCTCGGGCGCGACCTGCTGTTCGTGCTGTGCATGAACTCGGTGATCGCCATCAGCCTGAACTACGGCTTCCAGACCGGCGGCACGCTGTGGCACAACTTCGTCTACAGCCAGTTGATCGGGCTGTCGATCTGGGTGCTGATCGACATCCCGCGCGTGGTGATCTGGTGGAACGACCGGCCGCGCCGCTGGCCCTTCCTGCTGCTCGCTGCGGCGGCCGTGCCCGCCGGCGTGGTGTTCGGCAGCTGGGCCACGCGCGTGGTGCTGGACCTGCCGCCCAAGTCGGCCGACGAGGCCGGCGGCATGCTGCGCATGTGCCTGGTGGTGGGCATGCTGGCGGCCGCGTCGATGATCTACTTCTACTGGTCGCGCGAGAAGCTGGCGTCGCTGGAGCGGCAGGCGGCGCTGGACGCGCTGCAGCGCGAAGAGGCCGAAAAGCAGCTGGTGCGCGCGCAGCTGATGGCGCTGCAGGCGCAGATCGAGCCGCACTTCCTGTTCAACTCGCTGGCCAACCTCGACGGGCTGATCGCCACCGATCCGCCGGCGGCGCGGCAGCTGCTGCAGCGGCTGATCGGCTTCCTGCGCATGTCGCTGGCGCATACCCGCGCCGAGCAATGCACGCTGCGGCAGGAGTTCGAATTGCTGCGCAGCTACCTCGAGATCCAGGCCATGCGCTTCGGCCAGCGGCTCTCGTACGACATCGACCTGCCGCGCGAACTGGCGAAGGTCGAGATTCCGCCGATGCTGATCCAGCCGCTGGTGGAAAACGCGGTCACGCACGGCATCGAACCCTGCATGATCGGCGGCCATATCCGGCTGTCGGCGCGCGCGGCCGGCGACAACGCGGTGCAGGTCGTGATCGCCGATACCGGGGTCGGTTTCGGCCATGCCTCGGGCAAGGGCTCGGGACTGGGCATCACCCATGTGCGCGAGCGCCTGGCGCGTATCTTTGGCGCGGCGGCGAGCATGCAGATGGAAGAGAACACGCCGCGCGGCGTGGTGGTGCGGCTGACCTTGCCACTGGAGCGCCCGGCCGAGGCGCCCACCGTGACCCAGACCGTCACCGCCATGCCGGAGGGCATGCCGGTATCCGCCCCGGCCATGCCACGGCTCTGACGCGCATTCGCTGTCGGTTCACCTGAAAAGAACAAGCGCTGCGGTTTTCGCCCGTGCCGGTGGGCCTGCAGCGCCACGAAGCTGCCAACGCCAACGCCCCCACGCCCCCAATGACACCCACCCTGCTGATTGCCGACGACGAAGCGCTGCTTGCCCGCGTGCTGGAATCCGAACTGGCGGCCCTGTGGCCCGAGGCGCGGGTCGTGTCCGTGGTCCACGACGGCGTGGCCGCGCTGGCGGCGGCGCGCGAGCACCAGCCGCGCGTGGCCTTCCTCGATATCCGCATGCCGGGCATGAGTGGCATGGACGTGGCGCGCGAGCTGATCGAATTCGATGCCCCGCCGCTGGTGGTGTTCGTCACCGCCTACGACCAGTTTGCGCTGGAGGCCTTCGAGCGCGCCGCGGTGGACTACGTGCTCAAGCCGGTGCAGCGCGAACGGCTGGAGGCGACCGTGCAGCGCCTGAAGGACCGGCTGGCCGCGCCCGCGGAAGCGGGAGACGGCGGCGACGAAGCCGCGGTGGCCGAGACCGACCGGCTCGGCCAGCTGCTGGCGCGCCTGGAGTCGCTGGAGAATGCCACGCCGGGCGCGGCCGGCGCGCCGCAGCGCCAGTACCTGCGCTTTATCAAGGCGCTGGTGGGGCAGGAGGTGCGCATCATCCCGGTCGATGAGGTGATCTACCTGGAAGCCACCGACAAGTACGTCAACGTGGTCTCCGGCGCCGGCGAGGCGCTGATCCGCACCAGCCTGCGCGAGCTGACCCAGCAGCTCGATCCCGAGCGCTTCTGGCAGGTGCACCGCGGCACCGTGGTCAACATCAGCTGCGTCGCCAGTGCGGTCAACCAGTCGCTGGGCCGGCTGTCGCTGCGGCTGCGCGACCGGCCGGAACTGCTGCCGGTGGCGCGCCAGTACGCGCACCTGTTCAAGCAGATGTGACGGCGCGGGTGGGGCAGGACTGGCCGGCGCGGAGGCGGCGTGGCCGGCACCTGCCAGCAGCCAACAGGGGTTTTCCTCTATGATGCGGGCTTCGGCCCGTATTTTTTTGCGCGCCGCCCAGCCCACCGCATCGCCCCTCCGACCGCCAGCGCCATGCCCACCGCCGCCCTCGAACCCACGCCCAATTCCCTTCGCCACGACGCCCAGGTGATCGGGCTGGTGGGGCTGGCGCATGGCGTCTCGCACTTCTACCACCTGTTGCTGGCGCCGCTGTTCCCGTGGATCAAGGCCGAGTTCGGGCTCAGCTATGCCGAGCTGGGCCTGCTGATGACGGTGTTCTTCGCGGTCTCGGCGGTGGTGCAGACCGCGTCGGGCTTCGTGGTGGACCGCTTCGGCGCGCGGCCGGTGCTGTTCGGCGGGCTGGCCTGCCTGGGCGCGGCGGCCTTGCTGCTGTCGGCCAGCGTCGGCTATGCCGGGCTGCTGTTCGGCGCGGCGGTGGCAGGCCTGGGCAATGGGGTGTTCCATCCGGCCGACTTCACGCTGCTGAACAAGCATGTGTCGCAGCCGCGGCTGGGCCATGCGTTCTCGGTGCACGGCATTTCCGGCAACCTGGGATGGGCCGCGGCGCCGCTGTTCCTGGTGGCGATCGCCAACCTGGCCAGCTGGCGCGTGGCGCTGGCGGCGGCCTCGGCGGTGGCCTTGATCGTGCTGGCGGTGCTGGTGGCGCTACGCCACGTGCTGGACCCGCGCGAAGTGCAGGGCGCCGTGGGCCGGCCCGCTGCCCGGGCCGCGGCAGGGGGCGCCAGCGTGCTGGGCTTCCTGCGCCTGCCGCAGGTGTGGGTGTGCTGGGGCTTCTTCCTGCTGACGACGTTCTCCGCCGCCGGCATCCAGAGCTTTGCGCCCACCGCGCTGACCTACCTCTACGGCATGCCGTTCACGCTGGCCACCGCGTCGTACACCGTCTATATGCTGTGCAGCGCCGGGGGCATGATCGTCGGCGGCTTTGCCGCCAGCCGCACCAGCAACCATGACCGGCTGATCGCGGTCAGCTTCACCGTGTCCGGCCTGGTCGCGGTGCTGGTGGGGCTGAACCTGGTGCCGGCGCTGCTGGTGCCGGTGCTGATGGGCGTGATCGGCTTTGGCGCCGGCACCGCCGGGCCGTCGCGCGACCTGCTGGTGCGCGCGGCAGCGCCTGCCGGCGCCACCGGGCGCGTCTACGGCGTGGTCTATTCCGGGCTGGATATCGGCCTGGCCTGCGGCCCGCTGTTCTTCGGCGCGCTGATGGACGCCAGGCTGCCGGCCTGGGTCTTCTTTATGATCGGCGGCTTCCAGCTGCTGTCGATCTTCACCGCGGTGACCGTGGGCAATGGCAACCGCTCGCGCAGCCAGGCCGCGGCACGGGCGGGGGCTGCCTAGCCCGGCCGGCCAGCCCGCCAGCACGCCAGCCCGCCGCTATCCGAATCCGCTTGCCTGAGGAACGTTTCCATGCCAATGACGCCGGCCAACGCCACCCAGCCTGAAGACACCGATCGCGGCGCGCCGCTGCCGGGCGGCCATATCCTGGTCGATGCGCTGCTGGCGCACGGAGCCGAACTGGCCTTCGGCGTGCCGGGCGAGAGCTACCTGGCGGTGCTCGACGGCTTCCACTGCCGCCGCGACCGGCTGCGCTTCATCGTCTGCCGCCAGGAGGGCGGAGCCGCGGTGATGGCCGAAGCCTACGGCAAGCTGACCGGCCGCCCCGGGCTGGCGTTCTGCACGCGCGGCCCGGGCGCCACCAATGCCAGCATCG
Organism: Cupriavidus alkaliphilus; assembly: GCF_014191175.1. Taxonomy (NCBI): domain Bacteria; kingdom Pseudomonadati; phylum Pseudomonadota; class Betaproteobacteria; order Burkholderiales; family Burkholderiaceae; genus Cupriavidus; species Cupriavidus alkaliphilus. The sequence continues at coordinate 1,139,385 of NZ_JACHWE010000001.1, forward strand.
GCGTGCATACCGCGTTCCAGGATTCGACCCCGATGATCCTGTTCATCGGCCAGGTGGGCACCGATTTCATGGACCGCGAGGCCTTCCAGGAAATCGACTACCGCCGCATGTTCGGCCAGATGGCCAAGTGGGTGGCGCAGATCGACCGGGTCGAGCGCATCCCCGAATACATCGCGCGCGCCTACCAGACCGCCACCTCGGGCCGTCCCGGTCCGGTGGTGCTGGCGCTGCCCGAAGACATGCTGGCTCAAACCGCCGCGGTGCCGCAGTTGCAGTCCTATCAGCGCGTGATGGCCTGGCCCGGCGAGGCCGAGCTGACGCGGCTGGCCGAAATGCTGCAGGCCGCCGAGCGCCCGTTCGTGCTGGCCGGCGGCAGCGGCTGGACCCCGCAGGCCTGCGCCGACCTGCAGGCCTTTGCCGAGCGCTTCAGGCTGCCGGTGGGCTGCGCCTTCCGCGGCCAGGACCTGTTCGACAACCGCCATCCCAACTACGCCGGCGATGTCGGCATCGGCATCAATCCCGCGCTGGCCGAGCGTATCCGCAAGGCCGACCTGGTGCTCGCGATCGGCCCGCGGCTGGGCGAGATGACCACCGGCGGCTACGCGCTGATCGCGGCGCCGCGGCCGGCCCAGAAGCTGGTCCATGTGCATGCCGGCGCCGAAGAGCTGGGCAGCGTGTACCAGGCCGATTTGATGATCCAGGCCGCGATGCCGGCCATCGCCGCGCGCCTGGCCGGCCTGCAGGCGCCGGCCGCGCCACGCTGGCAAGCCTGGACCGAAGCCGCCCATGCCGATTACGAACGCTACCTGCAGCCGCCGCCGTTCACGGGGCAGGGCGTCGACATGGCCGAAGTCATCCGCACGCTGGACCAGCTGCTGCCGGCCGACGCAGTGGTGACCAACGGCGCCGGCAACTATGCCGGCTGGCTGCACCGCTATTTCCACTATCGCCCGTTCACCAGCGGCGGCCGCGGCCAACTGGCGCCGACCAGCGGCGCGATGGGTTACGGCGTGCCGGCGGCAGTGGGTGCCAAGATCGCCTTCCCGCAGCGTACCGTGGTGGCGCTGGCGGGCGACGGCTGCTTCCTGATGAATGGCCAGGAACTTGCTACGTCGATGCAATACCAGGCCCCGGTGATCATCATCGTCGTCAACAACGGCATGTACGGCACCATCCGCATGCACCAGGAACGCGAATACCCGACGCATGTGTCCGGCACCGAGCTGCGCAATCCCGACTTTGCCGCGCTGGCGCGCGCCTATGGGGCACGCGGCGCCACCGTGACCGCCACCGAAGCCTTTGCGCCGGCCTTGCGCGAGGCACTGGCCGCGCCGGTGTCGACGCTGATCGAAATCCAGGTGGACCCGGACGTGATCACGCCGCGCACCACGCTGAGCGCGATCCGGGCGCAGGCGCTGGCCAGCCAGAAGCCGTGACGCGGCACTACCAGACCGCATTCTTTCTTACCGACCAGGAGACCCGAGATGAAGCCCGTCACCACCGACCTGTGCGACGCGCATGAAGACCGCCTTGCCGAAGGCACGCTGCGCGTGATGGCGCCGGTGTTCCGCGCCTTCGGCAAGCAGCCGGCGTTTGCCGGTCCGGCCGCGACGCTCAAGGTGTTTGAAGACAACTCGCTGGTGCGCGCCACGCTGGAGTCGCCGGGCCGCGGGCGCGTGCTGGTGGTCGACGGCGGCGGCTCGCTGCGCTGCGCGCTGGTGGGCGGCAACCTGGGCCTGCTGGCGGAGAAGAACGGCTGGGTCGGCATCGTCGTCAACGGCTGCATCCGCGACACCGCCGAGCTGGACGTGTGCGACATCGGCATCCGCGCGCTGGCCGCGCACCCGCAGAAGAGCCAGAAGCGCAACGTGGGCGAGAGCGAGGTCACGGTGCAGATGCCGGGCGCGGTGGTGCGTCCGGGCAACTGGATCTACGTCGATGTCGACGGGATCCTGGTCGCCGACGAACAGCTGGAGCGCTGAGCATGCCGCGCGTCTTCGTCTACGGCACGCTGCGCGCCGGCGAGGTCAACGACCTGAACGCTGCGGCGCGGCGCCACGGCATTGCCGCGCCCACGCTGCTGGGCACGGGTACGGTGGCGGGCAGGCTCTATGACTTCGGCACGTATCCCGGCCTGGTGCTGGACGCCGGCGGCGGACCGGTGGTCGGCGATATCTACGAGATTGCCGACGCCCTGCTGCCGGTGCTGGACGAGATCGAGGAGGTCTATCCGGGCCAGGCCACGCTGTTCGTGCGCGAGGAACAGGCGGTGCAGCACAACGGCCAGCCCGTTGCCTGCCTGCTGTACCCGGTGGCCGACGCCGCGGCCGCCGCGCTGCCGCGCATCGACAGCGGTGACTGGGTAGCCTATCGGCGCGCCCGCGATACGGCCGCGGCCTGAATCCCGCAAGCGTTTCAAACAGCGGCGTCGGTTGGCGGTCAGATTTGGCGGTGCCGTTGGCTTTTGCGTAGCATGGCCGACCATGACATCGAACGATGGAACCGACGGCCATGCATGCTCCGCAAGTCCCGCAGCAAATTCTGCCGCAACGGTGCTGCATCGATGCCGGCGACGTGCGCCTGGCCGCTACCCGCTGGAGCGTGCCCGGACCAACCCGACCGACCATCGTGCTGGTGCACGGCTATCCCGACAACAGCGAAGTCTGGCACGCGGTGGCGGCGCAACTGGCCGGGCGCTTCGACGTGGTGGCCTACGACGTGCGCGGCGCCGGGCGCTCGAGCGCCCCGCACGCGACCGCGGCCTACCGGCTGCAAAAGCTGGCCGACGACTTCATCGCCGTGATCGACGCGGTGTCGCCGCAGCGCGCGGTGCATCTGGCCGGCCACGACTGGGGCTCGATCCAGGGCTGGGAATTTGTCACCGATCCCCGCCTGCAGGGGCGCATTGCCTCGTTCACCTCCTGCTCGGGCCCGTGCCTGGACCACGCGGCCATTGCGCTGCGCGAACTGCGCGGGCAGCGCTCGCCGGCGGCGCTCGGCCAGGCGCTGCGGCAACTGATGGCCTCCTGGTACATCGGCGTGTTCCACCTGCCGTGGCTGCCCGAACTGGCCTGGCGGCTGTGGCTGGGCCGGGCCTGGCCGCGCTACCTGCGCCTGACCGAGGGCGTGCGCGTCGGGCCGAACCCTACCCAGATCGCCGACGGCTGCCACGGCCTGCGCCTGTACCGCGCCAATATCCTGCCGGTGTTGCGCGCGCCACGCCGCCGTGCTGCGCATGCGCCGGTGCAGCTGATCGTGCCGCTGCATGATCGTTACGTAACGCCCGCGGTGACAGAAGGCATGCACCGCTGGACCCCGCAGCTGTGGCGCCGCACCGTGCCGGCGCAGCACTGGCTGCCGTTGGCGGACCCGGCGGGGTTTGCCGCCATGGTCGGCGAATTCGTCGACCATATCGAAGGCGCGCCGGCTTCCGCGGCGCTGCAGGCGAGTCGCATCCGCTAGCAGCTTGCGCCACATCCGCCGATTTTTCACAATGTGGAAAAAGGTTTTGGGCCGCAAAAATACCGGTTTGCGTGGCACAAGGCCATTTCTCATGATGAAAGATTCTGTCCCGCATCATGAAATATTTTTGCCAAGTCGATGATTTAAAAGAAAAATAAATCTTGGCTGCCTCCCGGGTTCGGGGTTGTTGCAACGCAGTAGCGTTCTCTACACTCTTATATAAGACACAGGACCTCGGGTGCGAAAACTGCGACCAACGCTGCAGCGGCACGATGGCAGCCCGGGTCAGGCGAGCACGAGATTCTCAGCCATCCCCAATCACGTCCAGGAGAGCGACCATGAACCGCCAAGAGCAGATCCAGGCCCTGCAGAAAGACTGGGACACCAATCCGCGCTGGAAGGGTATCAAGCGCAATTTCACCGCCGAAGACGTGGTGCGCCTGCGCGGTTCGGTTCAGGTCGAGCACACCCTCGCGCGCCGTGGCGCCGAAAAGCTGTGGCACTTGCTGCATACCGAGCCGTTCGTCAACTCGCTCGGCGCGCTGACCGGCAACCAGGCCATGCAGCAGGTCAAGGCGGGCCTGAAGGCGATCTACCTGTCGGGCTGGCAAGTCGCCGGCGACGCCAACCTGGCTGGCGAGATGTACCCCGACCAGTCGCTGTATCCGGCCAACTCGGTGCCGCAGGTGGTCAAGCGCATCAACAACACCTTCCAGCGCGCCGACCAGATCCAGTGGAGCGAAGGCTCGGGCGACACCGACTTCTTCGCCCCGATCGTCGCCGACGCGGAAGCAGGCTTCGGCGGCGTGCTGAATGCCTTCGAATTGATGAAGTCCATGATCGAGGCGGGCGCCGCCGGCGTCCACTTCGAGGACCAGCTCGCTTCGGTGAAGAAGTGCGGCCACATGGGCGGCAAGGTGCTGGTGCCGACCCGCGAAGCCGTCGCCAAGCTGACCGCCGCGCGCCTGGCTGCCGACGTGTCGGGCGTGCCGACCCTGGTGATCGCCCGCACCGACGCCGAGGCCGCCGACCTGCTGACCTCGGACATCGACGACAACGACAAGCCGTTCTGCACCGGCGAGCGCACCGTCGAAGGCTTCTACCGCGTGCGCAACGGCCTGGAGCAGTCGATCTCGCGCGCGCTGGCATATGCCGAGGTGGCTGACCTGGTGTGGTGCGAAACCGGCAAGCCGGACCTGGAGTTCGCCAAGAAGTTTGCCGAAGCCGTGCACGCCCGCTTCCCGGGCAAGATGCTGGCCTACAACTGCTCGCCGTCGTTCAACTGGAAGAAGAACCTGGATGACGCCACCATCGCCAGATTCCAGCGCGAACTGGGCGCGATGGGCTACAAGTTCCAGTTCATCACGCTGGCCGGCTTCCACTCGCTCAACTATTCGATGTTCAACCTGGCCTACGGCTACGCCCGCAAGCAGATGAGCGCGTTCGTGGAACTGCAGGAAGCCGAGTTCAAGGCCGCCGAGAAGGGCTTCACCGCGGTCAAGCACCAGCGCGAAGTCGGCACCGGCTACTTCGACGCCGTGACCCAGACCATCGAAGGCGGCCAGTCGTCGACGACTGCGCTGAAGGGCTCGACCGAAGACGAGCAGTTCTTCGAAGACAAGAAAGTGGCCTGACTCTCCTGGTCACTCCCGCCGGCTCGTGGGTCCGGCGGGATCGGGAGCGCGTGCGACCATCGCGAGCTCCCTTTTAGGCGACGCGCCGTTCTCTCTCAGGGACGGCGCGATTTTTTTATTCTCGATGCGACTGCCGTACCTGCGCGCCGGATGCAGGGGCGCGTACCGCGATTCACTCGAAGGTGCCAGCCGCCTTGGAGAGCGTCCACCCCACGCCGAGGCATAGACCCACCCATCCAATCGCGATCAGGGCGACGTCGTGCCAGTTCATCGTGCGACGCCCAGGTCGACGCAATTTGAATGTGTCCCGTGACGAAGGCATGGCCGTCTCCCTCGAAAGCATGGGAACAGGCTAGGGCACCGAGCTGAGATTTCACGGAAGGATTTGTAAAGGTTTGTTGCGGTGCGGATGAGCCACTCCCCGGGTGATACCCTCCAGCAAAACAACAAAATTGGGTGCCATGAAACAGCTCGTCTGTCTGTTGCTCGTGCTGGCCGTCAGTGGCTGCGCGATCGGGTCAAACTGCTCGCTGGGCCAGCGCGAGCCATGCAAGTTCATTCCCTTCATTGCGCCGCCGGGCACGACCGTGGTTCCTGCGGCCGGACTGCGCTGACCCGCGTGGGGGAATCGCTGCAAACGCGCCCGGGGGCGCATTTTTTGCGCCCTCCGAACTGGAAGATTGTCCAAATGCAACAAATTGTCATTTTTGGCGGCTTGCAGCATTTGGGTGATTCCCTCCCGCGGGCAGATGGCTTAAAGTGCCGGGGCCTTTATCGGCACCTCCGAGCCACTCCACCCAGAACAACATCATGAAAGCAACTCTCTCGCTCGCTGCCTGCGCCGTCGCGGCGGCACTGCTGGCCGGCTGTTCCGGCGGCATGCCCACCAATGTCGACGGCATGCTCAGCGCCGGCACCTCGCTGGCCAAGGCTGCCACGCTGTCCGACGCCGACGTCAAGAGCCTGTCGGACCAGGCTTGCGCGGAATCGGACAAGACCAACAAGATCGCCGCTGCCAACACCACCTACAGCAAGCGCCTGGTCAAGATCATGAGCGGGCTGAAGAACAGCGACGTGCCCAACGTCAACGCCAAGGTCTACATGACCAAGGACGTCAACGCCTGGGCCATGGCCAACGGCTGCGTGCGCGTCTACAGCGGCCTGATGGACATGATGACCGACGACGAAGTGCGCGGCGTGCTGGGCCACGAACTGGGCCACGTGGCGCTGGGCCACACCAAGAAGGCCATGCAGGTGGCCTACACCGCCACCGCGGCGCGTGGCGCGGCGGCCTCGGCGGGCAATGGCGCGGTGGCGGCGCTGTCGCAATCGCAGCTGGGCGAGCTGGGCGAGAAGCTGATCAACGCGCAGTTCTCGCAGTCGCAGGAGACCGCTGCCGACGACTATTCGTTCGACCTGCTGACCAAGAACAAGGCCAGCACCAAGGGCCTGGTCACGGCGTTCCAGAAGCTGGCCAAGCTCGACGGCGGCAAGTCCAGCATGTTCTCGTCGCACCCGGGCTCGGAAGACCGCGCCAAGCATATCGAGCAGCGCATGAGCAAGGCTTCGTAAGCGGCCTGCGCAAGCAAAAAACCGCCCGCACCGGCATGACCGGTGCGGGCGGTTTTGCTTTGGCGCGCGCTGCGCCGGGCTTCAGCGGTAGACGATCACCGGAATGTCGGTATGCGTCAGCACCTTCTGCGTCTCGCTGCCGAGTAGCAGGCCTGACAGCCCGCGCCGGCCGTGCGAGGCCATGAAGATCACGTCGCAGCCATGGCGCTCGGCGGCATCGATGATGCCGAGGTAGGGCACGGCAAAGGTCGACATGTCGGCGTCGAAGGTCACGCCGGCCGCCGTGGCCAGGTTCTCGATCTCTTTCAGATACAGCTTGGCCTGGTTCTCGATGCGGTCCTTGAACGCCTGCGGGGCCTCGACCACGATTTCGCTGAACGGTGTGTACGGGTATTCCTCCAGGCAGACATAGGCCGTGACGCGCGCGCCGATGGCCTTGGCGAGTTCCAGTCCGCCGTTGATGGCTTTCTTGGAGAGTTCCGAGCCGTCGGTGGGAAGCAGGATATGTTGGAACATGCGGGGCTCCTTTGCTGACTAGGGGTCGGGGCAGGGCGGCGACCCGCCGGTTCGCGGCATCGCCGCGGCGCCGGGCAGCGCCTGTCTTGAATGCATTGTAGTCAGTGTGCCGAGAAGGTCATTGCGTAATGTCAATGGCATCCGAAGGGGCGCAAGTCCGCATTGGCACCGTGCCTAGTCCGCCAGCACTTCCGCCACGGGCAGCGCCAAAGCCTGCTCGGCACGCCGCCAGTAGGACGGATTGCCGTAGGTGTTCTTCAGGTGGTCGATAAACAGCCGCACCCGCAGCGGCAGGTGCTTGCGCTGCGGGAACACCGCATGGATGCCGATCGGCGGCGCCTGGAACTCGTCCAGCACCGTCACCAGTCGTCCGCTGGCAATCTCGCTGCCGACTTCCCACCACGAGCGCCAGGCCAGCCCGTTGCCTTGCAGGCACCACTCGTGCAGCACCGCGCCATCGCTGCATTCCATGGTGCCGCCCACCTTCACCGTCACGGCACGGCCTTCTTCCTGGAACACCCAGCCGCGCTGCATGTTGGCGCTGGCGCCGAAGGCCAGGCAGTTGTGGCGCTGCAGGTCCTCGGGCGTGCCCGGGCGCCCGGCGCGCGCCAGGTATTCCGGCGCGGCCACCACCACGCGGCGGGTCTCGGCCAGCCGGATCGAGACCAGGCTGGAATCGGGCAGGTCGCCCAGGCGGATGGCGCAGTCGAAGCCTTCGTTGACCAGGTCGACCACGCGGTCGGACAGGTCCAGCGTGATCGACACGTCCGGGTGCGACTCGATGAACAGCGGCACCAGCGGCGCCACGTGCTTGCGCCCGTAGCCGGCCGGCGCGGTCACGCGCAGGTGTCCGCTGGCCTTGACGCCGCCAGCCGAGACGCTGGCCTCGGCGTTGTGCAGGTCGTTCAGGATGCGCTGGCAATCCTCTAGGAACGCCGAGCCCTCGAAGGTCAGGCTGATCTTGCGCGTGGTCCGTACCAGCAGCTTGACGCCCAGCCGCTCTTCCAGCGCATCGATGCGCCGGCCGATGATGGCGGGCGCCACGCCCTCGGCCGCGGCGGCGGCGGACAGGCTGCCGCGCGAGGCGACGGATACAAAGGTCTCCAGTTGTTTGAAATGGTCCACGAATGTTTCGCCTGATATGCGCGGGAGAACCCGCGGGGTGCTGCGCTGGCCACGCCCCGGGTGCCGGGGCGGGCCTTTGGCCACCAGTGAAGAGGATTTGGTGCGGAGTTTTGTTTTAGTCAGCCAAGATTAGTTGGGTAAAAGTAAAAGATCAAGTGACCGACGGCCACTTTGCCGCACTGCAGCGTCTCCCTACAATTCGATGCATTCAATGGTGTACAGAGCCACGCAGCTGTGGTCTGGCCGCCGCTTACTCAGTTGCGCCCTACCGTTGCAGGTTGCCCAGGCTCCCATGAACAAGATCCGCGCCGTCGTCTTCGATGCCTATGGCACGCTGTTCGACGTGTATTCCGTCACCGCGCGCGCGGAGCAGCTGTTCCCGGGCCGTGGCGAGGCGCTGGCGCTGCTGTGGCGCGACCGCCAGATCGATTACACCCGCATCCGCACCATGGCGGCGCCCGACGGCGCGCACTACAAGCCGTTCTGGGCCATCACCGTGGACGCGCTGCGCTACGCCGCCGAGCGCCTGGGGCTGCCGCTGGACGAGGCCGCCGAGGCGCAGCTGCTGAAGGAATACGCGTGCCTGTCGGCGTTCCCCGAAAACCTCGGCGCGCTCAAGCGCCTGCGCAAGGCGGGGCTGCCGCTGGGCATCCTGTCCAACGGCAACGCCGAGATGCTCGACATCTCGGTGAAGAGCGCCGGCATGCACGGGCTGTTCGACCATGTGCTGTCGGTCGATGCGGTGCGCCAGTACAAGACCGCGCCCGCCGCCTATGCGCTGGGGCCGCTGGCCTTCGGGCTGGAGGCGCAGGAGATGCTGTTCGTCTCGTCCAACGGCTGGGACGCCTGCGGCGCCAGCTGGTATGGCTACACCACTTTCTGGATCAACCGTGCCGGCCATCCGGCGGAGCGGCTCGACGTAGCCCCCTCCGGCACCGGGCACGACATGAACGACCTGCTCGAATTCGTCCGCGCCCATGGCGTGGCGGCATAGCAGGGCGCCCAACAACCAAAGCTATCGCTATCGTTTAACAGGAGAACACTGATGGCTATCACGCTGCCCGCGGGCATGAAGATTACCGGCGAAATCCTGCCGGCCTACGAAGATATCCTCACGCCGGAAGCCCTGGCCCTGGTAGACAAGCTGCACCGCGCCTTCGAGCCGCGCCGTCAGGAACTGCTGGCTGCGCGCGTCGCGCGCGCCAAGCGCCTGGACGCCGGCGAGGTGCCCGACTTCCTGCCGGAAACCAAGAGCATCCGCGATGGCGACTGGAAGGTTGCGCCGGTGCCCAAGGCGCTGGAATGCCGCCGCGTGGAAATCACCGGCCCGGTCGAAGCCAAGATGGTGATCAACGCCTTCAACTCGGGCGCTGACAGCTACATGACCGACTTCGAGGATTCCAACACCCCCAACTGGCACAACCAGCTGCAGGGCCAGGTCAACCTGAAGGCTGCCGTGCGCCGCACGCTGACGCTGGAATCCAAGGGCAAGCAATACAAGCTGAACGACAAGATCGCCACGCTGCAGGTGCGTCCGCGCGGCTGGCACCTGGACGAGAAGCACGTCACCATCGACGGCAAGCGCGTCTCGGGCGGCATCTTCGACTTCGCGCTGTTCCTGTTCCACAACGCCAAGGAGCAGATCGCCCGCGGCGCCGGCCCGTTCTTCTACCTGCCGAAGATGGAAAGCCATCTGGAAGCGCGCCTGTGGAATGACATCTTCGTGATGGCGCAGAACGAAATCGGCCTGCCGCAAGGCACCATCAAGGCCACCGTGCTGATCGAGACCATCCTCGCCGCGTTCGAGATGGACGAAATCCTGTATGAGCTGCGCGAGCACAGCGCCGGCCTGAACGCCGGCCGCTGGGACTACATCTTCTCGTGCATCAAGAAGTTCAAGAACGACAAGGACTTCTGCCTGGCCGACCGCGCCAAGGTCACCATGACCGCGCCGTTCATGCGCTCGTATGCGCTGCTGCTGCTCAAGACCTGCCACCACCGCGGCGCGCCCGCGATCGGCGGCATGAGCGCGCTGATCCCGATCAAGAACGATCCGGAGAAGAACGCCATCGCCATGGAAGGCATCATCAGCGACAAGCGCCGCGACGCCACCGATGGCTACGACGGCGGCTGGGTGGCGCACCCGGGCCTGGTCGAGCCGGCGATGAAGGAATTCGTCGCGGTACTGGGCGACAAGCCGAACCAGTTCGGCAAGCAGCGTCCGGACGTGCAGGTGAAGGGCGCCGACCTGCTGAACTTCCAGCCGGAAACGCCGATCACCGAGCACGGCCTGCGCATGAACATCAACGTAGGCATCCATTACCTGGGCGCCTGGCTGGCCGGCAACGGCTGCGTGCCGATCCACAACCTCATGGAAGATGCCGCCACCGCCGAGATCTCGCGCTCGCAGGTGTGGCAGTGGATCCGCTCGCCCAAGGGCAAGCTGGAAGACGGCACCAAGGTCACGGCCGAGCTGGTGCGCAAGCTGATTCCGGAAGAGCTGGCCAAGGTCAAGGAACTGGTTGGTGGCGACACCAGCACCTATGATCGCGCTGCCGAGATTTTCGAGCAGATGTCCACGTCGGAAGACTTTGCAGAGTTCCTGACGCTGCCGCTGTACGAAGAAGTCTGAGCGCAACCCGCGTTCGCAATTAAGGAAAACCGCAGCTCTGGCTGCGGTTTTTTTTTTCGCCGCCGGGCCGCGTTAAGCCGGCCTTACACCTGTCATGCAGTGCAGCAATACAGGGTAAATACTTGTAACATTAGAGCTCCATGCTGCACTTTCGTTGTCCTGTCTTCAATACTTTTTGGGTTTATCCCTAGGGTTTAAATTGGAGGAAACACTCTAGGATGCGGGTTCGATGGTGCGCTGCAAGATTGGCACTCCGGCACGCTGTGCCGCGAACGATTGCCAGTGCTGTCGCGCCATTCCGTCCGATTTATCCCTAGGAGATCTGCATGTCACCTTTTACGCCCGAACAATTTGCTGCGGCGCAGAAGTCCAACGTGAGCCATTTGTTCGCGCTGACGAACACGGCGTTTGAAGGTTTCCAGAAGCTGGCCGAGCTGAACCTGCAAGCCATCAGGACCTCGCTCGCCGAAGGCCAGGAAAACGTCGAAGCGGTGCTGGCCGGCAAGGATGTTCGCGAAGTGTTCGCGGCGCAGGGCAACCTGGCCCAGCCGGCCGCCGAGAAGGCAGTGGCGTATGTACGCCACGTCTATGAAATCGCCTCGAATACGCAGGCGCAACTGAGCAAGGCGGTCGAGGCTCAGTACGAACAGCACAACCGCAACGTCCAGGCATTCGTCGACACCTTCGTGAAGAACGCGCCGGCCGGTTCGGAAGCGCTGACCGCGCTGCTGCAGTCGGGCGTTGCCGCGGCCAACACCACGTACCAGTCGTTCCAGGACGCCGCCAAGCAGACCGCTGAAGTCGCCAAGGCCAACTTCGCCAAGACCGCCGCAGCCGCGTCGGCCACGGCCGCGAACGCTACGCCGCGCGCCGCCAAGGCGTAACCCACAGCGCTGCCCCGGCCAGGCCGGAGCACGCGCCGCACACAGATCGCAGGCATGCAGGCCGGGAACCCCGCGTTCCCGGGCCCGCGGCACCGCGACACCATATCTTCCCGCCCCATCCATGCGCACCGGGACCGGCACGTCCGGCCCGGCATGGCCGCGCTTTGCCTGCGCGACGGCGGCGGGAATTTGCTCGGGGACCACCGGGGGAATGTCCCTTGCTGCACGGCAGGGGTCTTTCAAACTCACGAAAACGACGCAATCAGCATGACGAAGAGAATCGCATTGGTAACAGGTGGCATGGGTGGACTTGGCGAAGCCATCAGCATCCGGCTGCACGACGCCGGCCATGCCGTGGTGGTGACGCACTCGCCCGGCAATGCCAACGCCGCGGACTGGCTGGCCACGATGGCGGCCAACGGCCGCGAGATGCGCGCCTATGAGGTCGACGTCTCGGACTATGACGCCTGCCAGGCCTGCGCCGCGCGCATCCTGGCCGACGTCGGCCAGGTCGACATCCTGGTGAACAATGCCGGCATTACGCGCGACATGGCGTTCAAGAAGATGGACAAGCCGAACTGGGATGCCGTGATGCGGACCAATCTCGATTCGGTGTTCAACCTGACCAAGCCGCTGTGCGAAGGCATGGTCGAGCGCGGCTGGGGCCGCATCATCAATATCTCGTCGGTGAACGGCTCCAAGGGCGCGTTCGGCCAGACCAACTATGCCGCGGCCAAGGCCGGCATGCACGGCTTCACCAAGTCGCTGGCGCTGGAAGTGGCGCGCAAGGGCGTGACCGTCAACACGGTCTCGCCGGGCTACCTGGCCACCAGGATGGTCAACGCCGTGCCCAAGGACATCATGGAGACCAAGATCCTGCCGCAGATTCCGGTTGGCCGCGTCGGCAAGCCTGAAGAAGTGGCGGCGCTGATTGCCTACCTCTGCTCGGAGGAGGCGGCCTATGTGACCGGGTCCAATATCGCCATCAACGGCGGGCAGCACATGCAGTAAGCAGGTCGGCACCGGCCCGTGCCCGCTCCCGGAAAGCCCGTTCCGGGAGCGGCACGGCGCAAGTGCCAGACGCCGTTCATCGCCGCGTTCCTTCCGCAAGCCGGATTCTTGTCCATACTGAAGCTTGACCGGCGGACCGCCTCACCCCGCCGGGGACCACTGCGGACGGAGGGAAATCGTGTTCAAGCACATCTTGCTGGCCACCGACGGCTCAGAACTGTCAAGAATGGCGATGGAGGCAGCCATCGGCTTTGTCAAAGCCGACGGCACCAGGCTGACCGCCTATACGTGCATGGAGGAGTATCCCTATCTGGCATCGGGCGATGCCGGCCATCCCAGGCGCCAGGCGTTCGAGGAGCGGGAAGCCGAGCGGGCGCGGGCCCGGCTCGAAGAGGTGGTCGCCGCGAGCAGGGCGGCAGGCGTGTCCTGCGCCACCGACATGACGGCGAACGTTCCCTACAAGGGCATCATCGATGCCGCGGCGAGGCACGAGTGCGATGTGATCTTCATGGCGTCGCACGGGCGCAGGGGCCTGGACGCTTTGCTGGTCGGCAGTGAAACGCAGAAGGTGCTCACCCATTGCCGGGTGCCCGTGCTGGTCTACCGCTGAAGGCGCGGACGCCGACGCGGGGGCGCAACCATTGCGGCCCGGGGCGCGGTTGCTGTCGAATTCCATCCCACGGAGGTACTGCCATGGCGGATATCGAACAGGAAAAGGTCGTCGGCGTACTCAATCGGATACTGGAGGCCGAGCTCGCCGGAGTGGTGCGCTACACGCACTATTCGTTCCTGGTGTTCGGCTTCGGCCGCATTCCCATCGTGTCGTGGCTGCGTGAGCAAGCCAACGAGTCGTTGCTGCACGCGCACCAGGCGGGCGAATGGATAACCACACTGGGCGCCTATCCTTCGCTTGGCATCGGCGAACTGCTGGACGTCCACACCACCGATATCGGCGCGATCCTGCGTGAATCGCTGGCAACCGAACAGCAGGCGCTCGAGGCGTACCGCGAACTGCTGACCCTGGTCGAGGGCCGCTCCGTGGCGCTGGAGGAATATGCGCGGCAATTGATCCAGCTGGAGGAGCTGCATGCCGGCGAGGTCGAGAAAATGCTGCGCAAGCCCGGGGTTGCGGTAGCCGGGCAGGCAGGGAAGGGCTGACCAGCGCCAGCGCAGGCAAGGCTGCTGTCCCGCCACGGCACGGCATCGTGACCCTGCCAGGCTGCGCTGCCTACTTGCTGCCGTCGCGCGCATCCCCGCCGATCGCATCGACGATGATCATGGTGCGGTCCAGCACGCCACGCTCGTCGAAGTACGCGCTGAAGTGCGCCGGCTGGTACGCGCCGGCGTAGAGCCGGTACGACCACGCCTCGCGCTTCATCATCGGATAGTATTCGACCGGCTCGCGCGGCAGGCCGAAGTGCTCGGCCACGTCCTGCTTGGTCCACACGCCCGGGCGGGCGGCGTAGATTTCCTTCTCGGTCAGCATCTGGCGGAAGCTGGTCAGCTTGCCGCCGGCGTCGAAGTCCGCGGCATACACCTCGAAACCGAGCGGCTGCTTGGAATAGATCCAGCGGCTGGTGCCGTTGGCGAGCGGGTAGGTTTCGGAAGGCGCGCCGAAGGTATCGCGCACGGCGCTCTGCGGGCTGCCGATCATCTTCTGCGCGGTCTGCATGGGCTGCAGCGTTGCGCAGGCACACAGCAGGGTTGCCGCGGTGGCGGCCAGCCAGACGGACAGGCGATGGCGCATGGTGGGTCTCCGGTAAGCACTGCGGATGGGAATCCGTTCAGCATAGCGCAACGCATCCGGGCGCGTGCCGCCGCTGCCGGTGCCCCGCCCGTTACCAGCCGAATCGGTAATCCTTTGCCGGATGCAGCCGCCAGCTGCCGTCGCCCGGCAGTTCCAGCACCTGGTGGTGGTACTTCAGCAGCGTGGGCCGGTGGCTGACGCTGACCAGCGTCGCCTGCAAGCCCGCCAGCAACTGGTACAGCGCATCTTCGTTGCTAATGTCGAGGGCGCTGGTGGCCTCGTCCAGCATCACATAGCGCGGCCTGGCCAGCAGCACGCGCGCAATGGTCAGCCGCTGCTGCTCGCCCAGCGACAGCACCTTGCTCCAGTCCACTTCCGTGTCGAGTCCGCCGAAGCGGCCGGCGATGTCGCGCAGGTTGACGGTATCCAGCAATTGCTGCAGCTCGTCGTCGGCAACGTGCCGGCCGACATGGTTGGGGTAGAGCAGCTGGCTGCGCAGGCTGCCGACCACCATGTAGGGATGCTGCGGCAGGAACAGCATGTCCTGCGGCGCCGGCCGCACGATGCGGCCGGTGCCGCTGTTCCACAAGCCCGCGATCGCGCGCATCAGCGAACTCTTGCCGCCGCCGCTGGCGCCGACGATCAGCAGTCCCTCGCCGGGAGGGATCGACACGCTCAGGTCGGTGACCAGCGTGCGCTCCTGGTTGGGCGTCTGCAGCGTGACATGTTCTAGCGCGAGCCGCGAGTCCTGGCGGGACTCGATGGTGGCGGCAGCCCGCGGCGCGGTCGTCTTTTTCCCGGTCAGGGTGCTGGAGAACGTGTCCAGGCGATCGAGCCCGGCCACGAACCGGCTCAGGTCTTCAAAGTTGTCGACGATCACCGTCAGCGCGTTCAGCACGGCGGCGAAGGCGCCCGCGGCGCGGATCGCGCTGCCGACCTCGAGCTCGCCGTCCAGCACGCGCGAGGCCACGATCGCGCTGGGCAGCAGGATGGTCAGGAAGCCATAGCCATACTGGAACATGTTCAGCCCCAGCTGCCACTTGATAAGCCGCTCGAAGTTCTGGAACGCCTTGCCGAAGCGCCCGCGGACATGGGAGGACTCCTGCGGCTCGCCGCGATAGAACGCAATCGACTCGGCGTTCTCGCGCACGCGGATCAGGCTGAAGCGGAAGTCGGCCTCGCGCTTGAGCTGGTAGAAGTTCAGGCCGATCAGCACCCGCCCGAAACAGGCGATCGAGACAAAGGTGCCGGCGATCGCGTACACCACCAGGAAATAGACCAGTTCCCTGGAGATCATCCACAGCACCGCGCTGAACGCAATCAGCTGCAGCAGCGCGCCGATGCCGATCGACAGGAAGAACAGCGACTGCCGCGTAAAGGTGTTGATATCCTCTGAGATGCGCTGGTCGGGATTGTCGATGCCGGCATCCGCATTGAGCTTGTAGAAAATGCGGTTCTTGAAATATCCGTCCAGGTAATGGTGGGTCATCCAGCGCCGCCAGTGCAGGCCCAGCGTGTTGCGGATGTAGTAATAGACCGCATAGACGGGAATGGCGACGATCAGGATGTACAGGCAGGTGCGGATCGAGGCCCAGAAACGGTCGGCATCGCGCGCCGCCAGCGCCGAGGTGAATTCGCCGGTCTGCTCGTTGATAAGCACCTCGGCCTGGGTCTGGCCCAGCAGCAGCAGGATCAGCACCAGCAGCAGGCTGGCGGCTTTCCATCGCTCCTGCGAGACCCAGTAGGGTTTGGCGATTACCCAATAGCGGGTCCAGACGTGCCGCGTGGACGTGGCGGGGCGTTTGCCGGCGGCCGTAGTGCTGTCGGCCACTTGCGGCTCAGGCACGGCGCTCATAATCCACCTCCGGGGTGCTGAGCGGATTTCATTGTCGTCACATGGCGGCACGGCTCCGGGAGCGCGGCGCGGCGGAAAATGACTATTGAAATATAGGCCAGCAAAATCGATGCCCGGCGCTTTTGCACGTGCCCGGCCCGGGCGGGCGCCAGGCGCCGCTGGCCGTGGCTTGACGCAGGCGTCGAAGCTGATTCCAATCCCGGGTGTCCGTTTCCCATCACAGGCCGACCCCGCATGGACCGCTTCGACGCGCTGCAACTCTTCACCCGGATCGTGGAACTGGGCTCGTTCACCCGCGCCGCCAGCGCGCTGGACATGCCGCGCGCCACGGCGACCCACGCGATCAAGGAACTCGAGGCGCGCGTCGGCGCGCGGCTTCTGGAGCGCACCACGCGGCAGGTGCGCCCGACGCTGGACGGGCAGGCCTTCTATGAGCGCGGCAAGCGTGTGCTGCAGGCGCTGGAAGATGCCGAGACCTCGCTCAGCACCCAGGTGGCCGACCCGCGCGGCACGCTGCGGCTGGACCTGCATGGCACCCATGCCACGCTGATCATCCTGCCGCGCATCGGCGAGTTCCGCGCGCGTTATCCGCATATCGACCTGGTCATCAGCAGCGGCGACCGCCTGGTCGACCTGATCGGCGAGGGCATCGATTGCGTGGTGCGCGCCGGCCGGCCGCGCGATTCGTCGCTGGTGGCGCGGCGCCTGGCGGAGATGCCCGAGGTGCTGTGCGCCAGCCCCGCGTACCTGGCGGCACACGGCACGCCGCGGCATCCGTCGCAGCTGGGCGAACACGTCGGCGTGGGCTTCTTTTCCCGCAACCATGACAACCGCTACCCGTTCACCCTGACCGTCGATGGCGAGGTGCGTGCGTTCCGGGCCAGCGGCTGGATTTCGGTCAGCGATGCCGAGTGCTATACCAGCGCGGCGCTGGCCGGCTGCGGCCTGATCCAGGTGCCGCGCTTCCGCGTCGAAGACCATGTGCGCGCCGGGCGGCTGGTGCCGGTGCTGGAAGCCTGGCCATGCCCGGACCTGCCGGTGTCGGCGCTGTATCCGTTCCACCGCCAGCTGGCGCCGCGCGTACGGGTCTTTGTCGACTGGGTGGCGGGCATCTATGCGGAACGGTTCGGGCCGCCGCGGGCCACAGCCGACGCCGCGCATGGTGGAAACCCGGGCGTGTCCCCGGCCTGAACCCTCACTAAGATGAAAGACCTGCCGCCGGTGCGGCGCACAACGATAACGCGGAGACTTCATCTATGGATCGTCGACAGTTCCTTGGCACCGCGGCACTCGCGGTGGCGGCCGGCGTGGCGCCGCACGCCCTGGCCCAGCAGTGGCCCGCCCGCGCCATCCGGCTGGTGGTGGCCTATCCGCCCGGCGGCGGCACCGACGTGGTGGCGCGCCTGTTCGCCGACTACCTCGCGCGCGTGACCGGGCAGTCGGTGGTGGTGGAGAACAAGCCCGGCGGCGCCACCATTCCGGCCACGCAGGACGTGATCCGCGCAAAGAACGACGGCCAGACCCTGCTGGTGACGCTGGGCTCTTCGGCCACCTCGGGCGCGCATATCAACCGCGTGCCCTACGATCCCTTGACCGACCTGACCGCGCTCGCCGAACTCGGCCGCGCGCCGGTGCTGATGGCCGCCAACAAGGACGCGCCGTATAACACGCTGAAGGAACTGGTCGCCTACGCCAGGGCGAATCCGGGCAAGCCGATCCACTCGGCCTCGTACGGTCCGGGCACGTCGTCGCACTTCGGCCCGCTGCTGTTCAACCGGCTCGCCGGCACCAACCTCGAACCGGTGCTGTACAAGGGTTCGGCGCCGGCCACGCAGGACCTGGTTGGCGGCGTGGTGCCGCTGATGATTGACGGCCTGACCACCGGCGTGCCGTTGTACCAGGCCGGCAAGACCAAGGTGCTGGCCACCACCATCCCGGAGCGCTCGGAACTCGCGCCCGGCGCGCCTACGTTCCGCGAACTGGGCTACCCCGAGATGGAGCAGTTGAGCGGCTATTTCGCGCTGTTTGGCCCCAAGGCGATGCCCCGCGAGACGGTGGAGGCGGTCTCCGCCGCGGTGCGCAAGGTGCTGGCCGATCCCGCCTACCAGAAGCGGCTGGCGGGCGTGGGCGTGCTGCCGCCGCAGGCGGTCACGCCCGATGCGTTCGCCACGCAGATCCGCGCCGACCATGCGCGCTGGGGGCAGTTCATCAAGGATATCGGGTTCAAGATCGAGGGAAGCTGAACCTCCGGCGCTTCACGCGTCGTCTTGCTGGCTGGCCTTTGCCCGGGTGCGCGCCGGCGCTTTTGTCTTCGCCTTGCCCTGGTTGAAAGCGATCGCGGCGCGGACCAGGGCCTTGAGCGCGCGTGCGTCGATCTTGTCGCCCTCGGCCAGGTCGATCGCCCGCCATTTGTTGCCGCCCAGGCCGGCGTTGAAAAGATGGTCCGGGTCGGGCAGGCTGGCGCCGTTGGTAAAGGTAATTTTCACCTTGGCCTTGTGGGCGTTGGCGACGGCGATCATGCCGTCGCGCGACCATACCGGGCTGCCCATCCATTTCCATTCCTCGACGATGCCGCGGTCGGCTGCGAGGATGGCCTTGCGCAGGCTGGCCAGGGTCTGGCCGCGCCAGTCGGCCAGGCCCGCGATCAGCTGGTCGATCTGTTCAGACGGATTCATCGATGCTTGTTCCTCAAGGTTCTGGCTGACCGGCTTATCATAGCCGCTCAGTGCGGTCTCGCCGACCAACGTCAATCGGGGGAGTTCATCCATGGCCAACAGCACGTCCCGGACCCCGGCAGGGGGTGCGCGCAAGCCTCCGCGGAAAGCCGCCACCCGGCCCGCCACCGGCAAGCCGGTGCTGCTGGCAGGCGGCAATCCGCAGATTCCGAAAGGCGATGGCGATGCGCCGGTGCAAGCCTATCTCGCGGCGATGCCGGGCTGGAAGCAGGACGCGGGCCGGCGCCTGGATGCACTGGTGGAGCGCAACGTGCCCGATGTGAACAAGGCGGTGCGCTGGAATTCGCCGTTCTACGGCAGGGCGGGGCAGGGCTGGTTTCTCAGCTTCCATTGCATGACCCGCTACATCAAGGTGGCGTTTTTCCGCGGCATGTCGCTGGATCCCGTGCCGCCGGTCGAATCCAGGGACAAGGACACGCGCTATTTCCATATCCACGAAGGCGAGGACTTCGACGAGGCGCTGCTGGCGCACTGGATCCGGCAGGCCGCGGCGCTGCCGGGGTGGAAGCCTTAGCCAGGCGCCGCGCGGCCCGCGCGAGCCGAAGCGCTTCCCCCGAACGGGGCGTTCCATCGGCGCCGGAATTTACCTACCCTTGCAAGCTTCATCGGCCGGCGGCCAGTTGCCGCTCGGCTGCGTCTTCACGATCGCACCCGCGACGGGCGCGCATCCTGCCGGAGAGTGCATGAAGATAGATCCACTCCGTGACTGGCAATACGCCGAGACCGTGCTGAATGCGCGCACGCCGCAGGAAGTCGCACAGGTCGCGCTGCGCGCGGCCCGGGCCATGGGCTTCAACCACCATGCCTACGTCATGAAGCAGCCCGCGCTCGGTCCGCAGGACGACAACGACTTCGTCTGCTTCCACGATTTCCCGGCGGACTGGGCCCGTGCGCGCTACGAGCCGCTGCGCGCGAAGCGGCACGAGGATGGCGACGCGCGCGTGGCGCACGTGCGCGCGGGCATGCCGGCGACATCGTGGAATGCGCTGGGCGAGGTCGACCACACGCGCCGCGATATCGGACAGAGCGCGCGCAAGCTGCTGCGCAGCGCGGGCGAGCACGGGCTCAACGCGGGCCTGACCATTCCGCTATGGACGCCGGGAATAGACTGGGCCTTCATGACGCTGACCACCGATGCCACCTCCGACCTGCGCGCGCTGCGCACCACGCTGGCACCGATGAGCTATTTTGCGCACTGCCTGCACTCGGCGCTGCGGCGGCTGCAAGGCGACGCCGCGCGCCCGGCGCTGAGCCGGCGCCAGCGCGAGATCCTGCACTGGGCGGCGATCGGCAAGACCACATGGGAGATCTCCACCATCCTCGGCATCAGCGAGAGCACCGTCTACTTCCACCTGAACGTTGCCGCCGACAAGCTCAATACGCGCGGGCGCCAGGCCACCTGCGCGCGCGCGGTGGCGCTGGGGCTGCTTTCCATCTGACACCGCCGCGGCGTTGACCGGGCGGTCTGCCGCTCACGCGCACAAGCCCCGGGGGCAACACCTCCCCCGGGGCTCGAAGCCAGCGCGACAAGCGCGCGTCAGTTGGCCGGCGTGTAATAGCGGCCGGCGATACGGGTGCCGGCGTCGCTCCACTGGTTCCAGACCAGCGCCGCATTGCCTTTTTCGTTAACCGCCAGGGCGGGGATCGCGGCGCTGTCGCCGTAGCTCTCGCCCAGCGCAGCGGTGCCCCAGCCGGTGCCGGCGACATAGCGGTTGGTCCACAGGTCGGCCACGCTGCTGCCGTCGGGCTCCTGGGTCCAGGCGACAAAGCCGTTGCCGGCGCCGTCCAGGCCGACCGTCGGCAGGCTGGGCGTGCGCGTGCTGGCGCCGAGCAGCACGGTCGCGGTGCCCCAGGCGCCGTTGGCCGGCGCCACGCTGGCCACCAGCGTGTTGTCGCTGCGGCCCCAGGCCACCATGGCGTCGCCGCGCGCATTGACCGACAGCCGGGCCTTGCTGATAAAGGCTTCGGCCGCCGGCGGCGCCACCGCGACGGGGTTCTGCCAGGCCGAGGTAAAGCGCCTGGCGTAGAGCGTGCTTGCCGCGGTGCCGTTGGCGACATCGGATTGGCCCCATACCAGCGTGGCGTTGCCGCTGCCGTCCATGGCGATGGCGGGATAGCCGAGCGAGCGGTCGATGCTGTCGTCGCGCACCAGTTCGCTGGGCGCGTCCCAGCTGCCGCCGCTGAAGCGGCTGGTCCAGATGCCGTTGCTGGCCAGGTCGGTCAGTTCCCACACGGCAATCGCCTCGCCCGAGGGCGCCACGGCAACCTGCGGGCGCAGGTTCTGGATGCCGGTGTCATTGGGGGTCGCGAACATCGATTCCGTGCCCCAGCCGCCGGCGGCGGTGTAGCGGTTCGCGACGATCTTGAACGGGCCGAACTGACCGTCGCGCTGGCTCCACACCGCGATCGCGTTGCCGCTGGTGTCCATGCCGACCTGCGGCTGCGCGGCCAGGCCAGCGCCGGCCTCGATGCGCGCCAGCGTGCCCCAGCCGGCGGCCGGATCGAAGGGCCTGGCCCAGATGTCGTAGGCGCCCGCGCTGGTCAGCTGAGCCCACACCACCATGGCGCGGCCGCTGGCGCGGTCCATCGCGATCTGCGGACCGTCGGTGGCGCCGGCAGCGTCGTTCTCCAGCGCCACCGGCGCGCTCCAGCCGGAACCCGGCACGTAGCGGCTTGCCAGCACGCTTTCGTTGGCGGTGCCCGCATCGAGCTGCATCCAGACCGCGATGGCGTTGCCCGCGGCATCGATGGCGACGTTGACATTGCCCGCGCCGGCCTCGCTGAAGGGCGCCGGATCGGTCCAGCCCGCAGGCGTGGGCGTGCCGGGGTTGCCGGGGTTGCCAGGCGTTCCGGGGGTGCCCGGAGTGCCAGGGTTGCCGGAGTTGGGTTGCGGTGTCGTGCTGTTATCGTCCCCGCCGCACGCGGACAGCGCCGCGCAAACCGCCATCAGCAAAATTGTCTTACGCATTGAGTCTTCCCTTTCGGATCTTGTTCTTCAACGATCAATTCGCGCCCGGGCCGGCATGACGGCGCTGTGGAGGCCGCAGCGGACCCGGCGCCTGGGGCTGGCGCGAATTGCCACGGGCGAGAATAGTGAAAGGCGGGCAGGGTGGCGCGCCGACCCTGTGGGATTCCACAGGGTGGCCGCAACGCGCGGCGGTGGCGCGCTCATGCCGGGCCACCCGGCTTCTGGCCTATATTGAAGTCCTGCGGCATGGGCACCGGCGTCGCCGGGCCCGCCGCGGCAGGAAGGAGCGCGCCATGAAGATCGCCAGCATCGAAGCCATCGCCCTGCGCATTCCGTTCACGGTCGGCGGCGTGTCGGCCGCGGGCGTCTGGGGCGGGGCCGGCATGCAGGCCGCCGACTCGCTGCTGCTCAAGGTGAGCACCGATGACGGCCTGGTCGGCTGGGGCGAAACCTTCGGCTTTGTCGGCGTTCCGGTGGCCAGGGCGGCGATCGAGCAGATGCTGGCGCCGGCCTGCATCGGCCGTGACGCGAGCCAGATCGATGCGATCGGCCTCGACCTGCAGCGCAGCTTCCATGTGTTCGGGCGCAGCGGGCCCTTGTTCTATGGGCTGTCGGCGCTCGATATCGCGCTGTGGGACCTCTGCGGCAAGGCGGCGGGGCTGCCCGTCTACCGGCTGCTAGGCGGGGCGCGGCGCGAGCAGCTCCCGGCCTACGCCAGCCTGATCCGCTATGCCGACGCCGAAGCGATCGCGGTCAACGTCAGGCGCGCCATCGCCGATGGCTATCGCAGCCTGAAGCTGCACGAAGTCGACCTGGCCGTGATCCGCGCCGCGCGCGCGGCGGCGGGCCCGGATATCGAGATCACGCTGGATACGAACTGTCCATGGACGCTGCATCAGGCCATCGACATGGCCCACGCGCTGCAGCCCTTGTCGCTGAGGTGGCTGGAAGAGCCGCTGTGGCCGCCCGAGAACTACGCCGGCCTTGCGGCGCTGCGCCGGCGCTGCGCGATCCCGCTCGCCGCCGGCGAGAATGCCACCACGCTGATGGAATTCGAGCAGCTGCTGAGCGCCGGTGCCGTCGACGTGGTGCAGCCCAGCCCGGCCAAGATGGGCGGCATCAGCGCCCTGCGCGATGTCTTTGCCCTGGCCCGGGCGCACAACGCGCAGGTCATGGTCCATACCTTCTACGACGGCCCCGGGCTGCTGGCCGCCATGCATGCCACCGCGGCGCTGGGCGATGCCGACGCCATGATCGAATGGCGGTACTTCGACATGGCCGCACAGGTGCTTGGCAATGCCGTGGTGCCGCGCGACGGCATGATCGCGCTACCCGCGGGCCCGGGCCTGGGCGTCGACCCCGATTCGGAAGTGATCCGGCGCTACCGCGTCGGCTGACGCCGGCGCTCAGAAATCGACCTTCTCTCCCGGCTGCGGCACGATCACGCTCGCCGCGGCACCGGCGCCCAGCGCCGTCCTGAATGCCTCCGGCGTGCCGCTCGCTTGCGGCGAGGTCTGGTAGTGGATCGGGATCGCGAAGCGGGGCCGGATCAGGTCGCGCACGGCGATCGCGGCATCCTGCGGTCCCATGGTGGAATGCCCGCCGATCGGGATCAGCACCAGATCCGGCTTGTAGATCTCGCCGATCAGGCGCATGTCGCCGAACAGCCCGGTATCGCCCATATGCCAGATGCGGAAGCCGTTTTCCATTTCAATGATGTAGCCCACCGGCTCGCCGCCGTAGTGGGTTTCGTCCTTGCCCGTGGCCGGGTTCTTCAGCGCCAGTTCCGAGGAGTGTTCCGCGTGCACCGCGGTAATTTTCGGGCCCGCCGGGCCAAACGGCATGACCGTGCCGCTCTTGCCGAAGCGCTGCACCTGCGCCTCCGGCACCAGGCCCAGGCTGACCAGCGCCCGGCCCAGGCCGCCGCCGTTGTACACCGGTGCGTTGCTCAGCCGGGCCAGCGCGGGGGTATCGCCCAGATGGTCATTGTGGGCATGCGTGACCAGGATCAGGTCGACCTTGCCGAGCGCGGACAGCTGCCTGAAACCGGGCGGGGTTTTCGGATTGTTGGTCAGCCACGGGTCGATCACGATGACCTTGCCGCCCGGCGTGGTGATGCGCGTGGCGGCCTGGCCCAGCCACAGCACTTCGGTCTTGCCCGCGGTGGGCTGGCCGGGCGCTAGCGGGCGCGGCGCGTCCGCCGGGGGCGTCGGCGCGGCACAGGCGCCGAGCAGGGCGCAGAGGGTGGTTAGCATCATCCCAAGGTGTCTGAGCATGTCCTGCCTCCGTGAGTGGATCGATGCCGGATCGATACGCAACGCAGCCCGGGCCGCTAGCGCGCAAACATGCCCAGGCCTTCGTGGTCGTAGAACTCCAGCCAGACGCGGTCGCTGGAAAACGCGGCCTGCGAGATCGTGCCCGGCATGGCGTTCTCATTGTCGAGCGTGAAGGTGAAGATATCGCCGTCCCAGTGGCTCAGCGGCAGCACCAGCGGCGTCGCGCCGAGCGTCATCACCAGCGTGCCGCCCTGGTCGGCGACCTGCAGCGGGCCGTAGTAATCGTTGCGGTAGGTGCCGGTGTAGACCGACAGCGCGCGCGCCGGCAGCGGATTGGCCGGGCGCGGCTGCCCCACCAGCCGGCCTTCCGGCTCCAGCAGCGGTGCCAGCGCATCGCCATAGAGCTTGCCCCAGTCGCGGCGGATGGTGCCGTATTGCGCCAGGTCGAAGAACTGGGCGCTCAGGGTTTCCGGCACGCCGATGGGCTGCGCGTTGGTCAGGGTCACGATCGCCAGGTCGAGCTCAGGCACCGCCATGAAGCTGGTCGCGGCGCCCAGGGCGAAGGCGCCGGAGTGGTTGAGCGAGGTCAGGCCCAGTTCGGTCGTGCCGACATTGAAGCCATAGCCATAGTAGCCGGCAGGGCGCTCGCCGGCGGGCGGGGTGCTCTGCATTTGCGGACTCACCGCGGGCGCCAGCGCGGCGGCGTCGACCACCCGCTGCCCGCCGAACTCGCCTTTGGCGAGCAGCATCGCCAGCCATTTCGCCATGTCGTTGACCGACGCACTGACGCCGCCCGCAGCCGATTGCGCATCGGGCATCCGCGCCGTGCCCTGAACCCAGTTGCCGTTGACCCGCACGTGGCCGATCGCGCGGTTGTCGCGCGCGGCATAGTCGGCAAAGCGCGAGCTGGTGCGCGTCATGCCCAGCGGCTGGTAGAGCGCCTGTTCCGACAGCGTGGCCCAGTCGGTGCCGGCGGCGACGGCAACGGCTTCGGCGGCCGCGGTCATGCCGAAGTTGGTGTACGCGTAGACCGCGCGGAACGGATGCAGCGGCAGGAAGCGCAGGCGCGTCAGCACTTGCTGGCGGTCGTAGCCCATGTCTTCGAGACGGTCGCCGGCGTGGTCCGGCAGGCCGGAACGGTGGGCGTAGAGGTCGCCGATGGTGACGGCCGCCGACACCTCGGCATCGGCCAGCGTGAACCAGGGCAGGTGCGTGCGCACCGGCGTATCCCAGCCGATGCCGCCGCGGCCGACCTGGCGCGCCACCACCGTGGCGCCGATGGACTTCGACACCGAGGCCAGCTGGAATACCGTGTCGGCATCGACCGGCGCAGGATCGGTCACCAGGCGGCGACCGAAGCCCTTGGCGTAAACGGTCTGGTTGCCGCGCACTACCGCAACCGCCATCCCGGGCACGCGTGAGCTGGTCATCAGGTCCGCGACCAGCTGGTCGAGCCGGGCGATGGCCTGAGTGATCTGTGCCGCGGGGACCGGCTCGGGCGGCGCGGGCGGCGGCTCGTCGTCGTCGCCGCCGCACGCCGGCAGCGCGGGGACCAGCAGGCCGCCCAGCGCGGCTCCCAGGAAACGGCGACGCTCTTGCAGTTTGCCCACGGTAGTTCTCCGTTGTGAGGCGGAACAGGCCATGGCACGGCAGTGTCGGGGCCAGGTAGAACTACTGTATGCGATCGATCGCCGGGCGGCGAATGATGGACGGCGCTGCAAAGCAAAAGGCCCGCACTTTCGCGCGGGCCTTTTGCTTAAAACTTGGTGCCCAGGAGAGGACTCGGTCACGCATGCGCGACCCCGGCTGCGCTGGCAAGCGCAGCCCTTCTCGTCCTCGCGAAAAGCGCTCAAGCGCTTTTCTTCCTGGGCGGAAAAAAAAAGGTCTGCATGCGCAGACCTTTTTCGAATTGTGGTGCCCAGGAGAGGACTCGAACCTCCACAGTGTTGCCACCGCTAGGACCTGAACCTAGTGCGTCTACCAATTCCGCCACCTGGGCAGGTGGTGAGCCGCGAATTCTACCGAAGGCGGCGGAATTTGCAAGCCCTTGCGCGGGCGCCGTGCGAAAAAACTTTGGCGACCGCGCTCAGCATCGGTCGGGGCGCCCGCCGGCGATCAGAACGACGGCACCATCGCGCCCTTGTACTGTGCCTTCATGAACTGGCGCACGTCTTCCGACTGGTACGCGGCCACCAGCTTCTTGACCCACGGCTTGTCCTTGTCCTGGGTGCGCACCACGATGATGTTGGCGTACGGGCTGTGGATGTCTTCCAGCGCGATCGCGTCCCTGGTCGGCTGCATGCCGGCGGCGAGCGCGTAGTTGGTGTTGATCACGGCGGCGCCGACATCGGGCAGCGCGCGCGCCAGCTGGGCCGCGTCCAGTTCCACGATCTTCAGCTTCCTGGGGTTCTCGGCCACGTCCAGCGGCGTGGCATTGGAACCGTTGGTGCCGGCGCCGGCCTTGAGCTTGATCACGCCTTGCGCCTGCAGCAACAGCAGCGCGCGGTTTTCATTGGAAGGGTCGTTGGGCACCGCCACCTTGGCACCCTGCGGCAGGTCCTTGGGCGACTTCAGGTTCTTCGAATAGATGCCCAGCGGCGAGATATAGGTGTAGCCCACGCTCTGCATCTTGTAGCCGCGCTGCTTCACCTGGCTGTCCAGGTACGGCTGGTGCTGGAAGCTGTTGGCGTCGAGGTCGCCGGCATCGAGCGCGGCGTTGGGCTGGACGTAGTCGTTGAACTCGACGACCTTCACGTTCAGGCCATTGCGCTTGGCCACCTTCTGGACCACTTGCCAGACTTCGGCGTCCGGTCCGCTGACCGTGCCGACACGGATGGTCTGTTCCTGGGCCGAGGCACTGCCGGCGGCGATAAAACCCACGGCGGACACAGCTGCCGCCAAACGCTTGATGAAAGACGTGCGCATAGGAGTGGTGAAGATCTTGTTGTGATGTGGCGAGTGAGAGGCAATCGCGGGGCAGGGATCGCCTGTCCGGAGCGAGCGCACAGATTAACGCAATTGCGTCCGGACGGCGCGGCGCGGACGATTCTGGCGTCTATTTCTTTTTCATAAGCTTATGAAGCCAGGCGGCGCCCGTCCGCCGGCATTAAATGCCCCGGTGCCGCAACTCAGTCCGCAAACACTTCACGCAAGGTCCGCAAGGTGTCTGCCACGGTCCGGTCACTCAGGCCGCCGGCCCGCTTTACCAGCCGGGACTTGTCGACGGTGCGCAGCTGATCCAGCAGGATCAGGCCGGTCTTGCGCTGGAAGGTCACCGGGATGCGAAACGGTGCCGGCCGGCTGCCGGTGGTCATCGGCGCCACCGTCACCGTGCGCAGGTAGTCGTGCATCTCGGGCGGCGACAGGATGACGCAGGGGCGCGTCTTCTCGATCTCGCTGCCGACGGTGGGATCGAGCGCGACCAGCCAGACATCGCCACGCGCTACCATTTCAGCTCCGCGTCGTCGGCGTTGGGCAGCTCGCCCAGCGCCAGGGTGTCGTCGCCGGCCGCGGCGATCTGCCGGCTGGCTTCGGCCCAGCCTTGCCGCGGTGACTGGCGGGGCCGGCGCAGCACCAGCGTGTCATTCACGATTTCCATTTCCACTTCATTCTCCAGACCCAGCTGTGCCAGGATGGCCTTGGGAATCAGGACACCTTGCGAGTTGCCCATCTTGCGGATCGTTGCCTTCATGTCTTGTTGCTCATGGTGTGGCCAGTCGTGGCGTCAGCACAATGTTATTACACCGCGGGCATCAAGGAAACAGGCAGGCACGACGCTGGATGGAAATGTGACATCCCGGCGCAGCGGGCAACAGGCGAATTGTCCGAAAACGCCCGCGCCGCGTGGAGAGGCCGCTCAGTCGGCGACAGTCCCGTAGCCCTGGCCCTTCCATTCGATAAAACACAGCCCATGCCCGAACGGGTCCGCCAGCGTGGCCTGCCGGCCCCAGGCAAATTCCTGGGGCCAGTCTTCGATCTCGGCGCCGGCCTCGAGCGCGCGCTCGATGGCCTGCTCGAGGTCGGCGACGACGAAATCGAGGTGAACCGGGGTCCAGTGGCGGCGATAGTCGCGCCGGGTCGCGGCGCGCGTGGTCGGGCGCGTGCCCGCTGGCTTGGCGAGCAGGTAGATCGGGGCATTGCCGCCCAGCATTTCGGCGACTGAGCCGTCGAACAGCTTGCGGCCCAGCCGCAGTCCCAGCCCTTGCGCGTAGAAATCGATGCCGCGCGCCAGGTCGTCGACATCGATATTGATCAGCAACTCCATCACAGCCTCCTGCAGCGTTCCGTGTGAAAGCGGCCGCATTGTGCGCCGGGTCTCCTGACAACTGCTGTCAGGAGTGATGTTTCAGCCGGGCGCGACGTCCGGGAGCTGCAGTTGGCGCAAGTCTGGCCGATATCCGAGAGGGCCGGGTCGGCCCATGTTGCAGTGCGCAGACAAAAAGGTCTCGCGAATACGCGGAGACTTCATAATATCGACTTATTGCAAATGGGAGAGTGAAGTTGCGTTTTGAGCACTTGGTTGAGATCAATGATCCGGGCAACCCGCAGCTGGAACCGCTGACGGCCGAGCAGGTGTGGCAGGGCCTGGTGCTGCGCGCCGAATCTCCTGAGCTTTTCGTGCTGGGCCTGGACCGCGCCGAAGTGGTGGGCCGCGGCGACAACTGGATCGACCGCGTGCTGCATTTCGGCGAGGCTTCGATCGAAGATCATGTGGTTTACGAGCCGCGCCGGCTGGTGCGCTACGAGACCGCGGCCACGGCCGAGCATGCCGGCGGCACGCTGACCATGGCCATCGAGACCCCGGCGCCGGGCGCGCTGCTGCTGCGCTTTATCTACGACACCACCATGCCGGCCGTCGACGCCAGCGGCGACGACCGCTACGCCGAGATCGTCAAGTCCGCCTACCACGCGGCCGACATCGACACCGTTCGCAAGATCCGCGAGATCGCCGATACCGGGCGGCTGGGGTGAGCGAGGGCCCCGCCACGCCGGAGGGTTCCGGCCAGCGGCCGGCTCTGCCGACCCGGCAGGCGCTGCGCGAGCGCTACGGCGAACGGCTGCGCTGGCTGGTGCTGGCGACGCTGATGCTGGGCACGATCTCGTCGATCGTCTCGTCCACCATCGTCAATGTGGCCATTCCCGACCTGAGCCGGCACTTCGTGCTGGGTCAGGAGCGCGCGCAATGGGTCGCGGCCAGCTTCATGATCGCGATGACGCTGTCGATGCTGCTGACTCCCTGGCTGCTGAACCGCTACGGGCTGCGGCGCACGTTCCTGGGCGCGTCTCTGCTGCTGGGCGCGGGCGGACTGGTGGGCGGTTTCTCGCCGACCTACGGCGTGATGATCGCCATGCGCGTGGCCGAGGGCATCGCCGCGGGCATCATGCAGCCGCTGCCCAATATCCTGATCCTGCGCGTCTTTGAAGAGCGCGAGCAGGGCAAGGCGATCAGCATGTTCGGCTTCGGCGTGGTGCTGGCGCCGGCGCTGGGGCCGAGCCTGGGCGGCTTCCTGGTCGAGGCCTTCGGCTGGCGCTCGATCTTCTTCGTGGTGGTGCCGCTGACGCTGCTGGCCGTGCTGATGGCGCGCCGCTTCATGGCGGTGGACTCGATCATGATGGGCGAGCGCCAGCCGCTGGACTGGCGCGGGCTGGCCCTGGCCGGCATCGCCACCGTCAGCCTGCTCAACGGCGTGGTGGAGATGCGCGAGAGCGTGCCCGCGGGACTGGCGCTGTCGGGCTTTGGCGTGCTGATGCTGGCGGCCTTCGTGATGTGGCAGCTGCGCGCGGCGTACCCGCTGATGAATATGCGGCTCTACAGCTACCGGCAGTTCGCGGCCGGGGCGGTGGTGGCCTTCATCTATGGCGCGGGCCTGTTCGGCTCGACCTACCTGTTGCCGGTCTATATGCAGATGGCGCTGGAGTACACGCCGTCGCGCGCGGGCCTGGTGCTGTTCCCGGCGGGCGTGGTGCTGGCGCTGACGATTGCGGTGGCGGGTCGCTTCACGCACCGGATCCCGCCGCATGTGCAGGTGTCGTTCGGGCTGGCGCTGCTGTCGTTGTCGTTCCTGCTGATGGCGCTGGGCTCGCGCGCGACCCCGTACCTGGTGCTGGTGGCGCTGGCGGTGCTGGGGCGGATCGGCCTGGGCTGCATCCTGCCGTCGCTGACGCTGGGCGCGATGCGCGGCGTGGACTTCACGCTGATCGCGCAGGGTTCGAGCTGCATCAACTTCCTGCGCCAGCTCGGCGGCGCCATTGGCGTGAGCCTGGCGGGGGTAGGGCTGCAATGGCGCCTGGCCGAGCATGGCGCGTTGCTGGGCCAGGCCGGCGACAGCGCGCTCCAGGCGGCGCGCATCCGCGCCTTCGACGAGACCTTCCTCGCGGTGGGCGTGGTGATCGCCAGTGCGATGCTGGCGGCCTGGCGCATCCGGCCGCGTCCGGCGCCGGCGGCCTGAGGCCGCCGCGCCGGAAACATTCAGCTGGCGGCGCCGCTGCGCAGTTCTTCCACCAGCGCGATGTACTGCTCCATCGCCTGTTCGCGCGCGGTGCCGCGCAGCGCTTCCCACGCCTCGAACTTGTAGCGGCCGACGAAATCGGTCATGCCGGGCTTGTCGCCGTGCGCATCGCCCTCGCTGCCTTGCTTGAACAGCGCGTACAGGCGCAGCAGGGACATATTGCTGGGGCGCTCGCTCAGTTGCTTGACGTCGATCTGGGCCTGTTCGAAGCGTGCCTGCAGGTCGCTCATGGGGTTCCTCCGTGTGGACTGTCTTGGATTGCGAAAATGCAGCCCGATGATAGCCGCCCCCCGCGGCCGCGCCGTCCGTATAAAACCGAAGAAGCCCTCGATTCCGGGCCCAACGGCTACAATCGCGCCATGTCCTGGATTCTTGCTGTCGAAACTTCTACGGAGTGGTGCTCGGTCGCGCTCGGACGCGCGGCAGGCGCCGGCCTCGAGTGCCTGGTGCGCCATGAGCACACCGGCGCACGCTCGTCGGCGCGCGTGCTGCCGGCTGCCGGCGAATTGCTGGCCGAAGCCGGCATTGCGCTGGCCGATTGCGCGGCCATCGCCTTTGGCGCCGGCCCGGGCTCGTTCACCGGCCTGCGCACCGCCTGCGGCGTGGCGCAGGGGCTGGCGTTCGGCGCCGGCCTGCCGGTGGTGCCGGTCAATACGCTGATGGCCTGCGCCGAACGCGCCCGCGCCGCCACGCCGGCGCTGCCGGACGGCACCGCGGTGCTGGTGGCGCTGGATGCGCGCATGGACGAGGCCTATGCGGCGGCCTTCGGCTGGGACGCGGCCGCGCAGGCGTGGGCGGAACTCACGCCGATGCAGGTCGGCGCGCCGGAAACCGTGGCCTTGCCCGCCGGCGAATTCTGGCTGGCCGGCAACGCCTCCACGGTGTTTGGCGAACGCCTGGCGGGCCTCGGCCGCGCCGCCCGCGTGCTGCCCGAGGCGATGCCCCATGCGCAGCCGACGGTTGCCCTCGCGCTGCGCGCGCTGGCGCGCGGCGAGGCCATCGACGCTGACCAGGCCATGCCGGTCTACCTGCGCGACAAGGTCGCCCAGACCATCGCCGAACGCGAGGCCGTTGCGGCGGCGCGCGCGGCGGCCCGGCCCGGGAGCGCATCGTGAGCGCCGCGTATCCCCTCGCGGACCGCCACGACTGGCCCGAGGTGCCGGCCATGCCGGTGTTGCCCGAGGGCTGGTCGCTGGGCCGCATGAGCGCGCTGGACCTGCAGGCGGTGGCGGGCATCGAGGCGCGCGCCTACAGCCATCCGTGGACGCGCGGCAATTTCGAGAACTCGGTCAAGTCGGGGCATCTCGGGCTGACGCTGCGCGATCCGGCGGGCACGCTGGTGGCCTACGCCGTGCTGATGCCGGTGGTCGATGAAATGCACCTGCTCAACATCACGGTCGAGCCGCAGCGCCAGCGCCAGGGGCTCGGGCGCCTGATGCTCGCGGTGGTGCTGGCGACCTCGCACGCGCACCGCATCCACACCATGCTGCTGGAGGTGCGGCCCTCCAATGCCGGGGCGATCGCGCTGTACCAGGCGGCCGGGTTTGCCGAGATCGGCCGCCGCAAGGGCTATTACCCGGCGCCGGGCGGCAAGCGCGAAGACGCGCTGGTGCTGCGCCGCGCCTGGGCGGCGCAGGATGCCGCCAACGAGGGCACGGAGGGCCAGGCATGAGCCGCCGGGCACAGTTCCTCGAGGTGCTGGGGATCGCCACCGAATGGGTGCCGCGCGCGCGCAACGACGCCCTGGCAGAAGCGGTGCCCGCCCTGGCGCCCGCGCCGGCCGCGATGCCGGTCGCGCAGGCGCCCGTGGCCACGACGGCGGCTCAGGCTGCTCCCGCCGCTGCGGCGGCAGCCGAGGCTGTACAGCCCTTGTCGGCGCCGGCGGTGCAGCCGGCAGCCCGGGCGCCCGCCGTTCCTGCGCTGGTTCCCGCCGGGCCGGCGCCGGGCTCGGCGCAGGCGGAGCGCGAAGCTGCCATTGCCGTAATGGACTGGCCGGCACTGGATGCGGCCGTGGCCGGCTGCACCGCCTGCGGGCTGTGCCAGACCCGCACCAATACCGTCTTCGGCGTGGGTGACCGCCAGGCGGAATGGATGCTGGTGGGCGAAGCCCCCGGCGAGAACGAAGACCTGCAGGGCGAGCCCTTCGTCGGCCAGGCCGGCAAGCTGCTCGACAACATGCTCGGCGCGCTCGGGCTGGCGCGCGGGCGCAATGTGTTCATCGCCAACGTGCTCAAGTGCCGCCCGCCCGGCAACCGCAATCCGGAACCGGAAGAGGTGGCGCAGTGCGAGCCCTTCCTGCGCCGGCAGATCGCGCTGGTCAGGCCCCGCGTAATCGTGGTGCTGGGCCGCTTCGCCGCGCAATCGCTGCTGCGCACCACCACGCCCATCGGCAAGCTGCGCGGCACCGTGCATGCGTATGAGGGCATCCCCGTGGTGGTGACCTACCATCCCGCCTACCTGCTGCGCACGCTGACCGACAAGGCGCGCGCCTGGGAAGACCTGTGCCTGGCCCGTGAGGTCCATGACCGTGCGGGAGCTGGGGCCTGACCTCTCGCTGACCCGCGGCGGCGACGGCCATGGGCCGCCGCACGCGCCGCTGTGGCGCCGCGCTGCGTCGGCACGCGCGCGCGACCTGGCCTGGACCACGCTGTCGCCGCCGCTGCTGGACGCGGTGTCGGGGGCCGCGCTGGCGCGCTGGCCGGCCGGCACCCTCGAGGCCTGGCAGCGCTGGCTCGAAGGCGCGGATCCCGCCGCGCTGCCAGCCACCATCGACGAACTGGCCGACGGCCACGCCGTGCCCTGCGCCGATGCCGACCCCGATCCCGCCAACCGCAGCCTGCGACTGGGGCGGCATGCCGAGCGGCTGCTGCAGTTTGCCCTGCGCCATATGCAGGGGCTGTCGCTGCTGGCCGCCAACGTGCCGGTGCGGCGCGCCGGCCGGCACGGCGTGCGCACGCTGGGCGAACTGGATTTCGTCTGGCGCGAGCTGGACTCGGGTGCGGTGGTGCACTGGGAGATGGCGGCCAAGTTCTACCTGATGGCGGCGGGCGGCCACCAGCCGCCGCGGGCGCAGGATTTCGTCGGCCCGAACCTGGTCGACCGCCTCGGCGACAAGCTCGGCCATATCGTGCACCGCCAGCTGCCGCTCGGGCATACCGCCGAAGCGCGGGCCGCGCTGGGCCATACCGTGGACCGCAGCGAGGTCTACCTGCTGGGCTGGCTGTTCTATCGCGACGGCCAGGTGCCGGCCGGTCTGGAGACGCTGGGGATCGCGCCGGACCACCTGCACGGCTGGTGGTCGACGCTCGATGCCTGGGCCGGGCGCGCCAGGGCGCGCCCGGGCCTGCGCTGGTGTCGCCTGCCGCGTACCGGGTGGCTGTCCGGCGCGCTGGTGCCGGAAGCCGGCACGGCCGACGCCGCCACGCTGCACGCGCTGCTGGCGCAGCGCTTTGCCGATCCGCGCCATGACCACGGCTGGCGCCGCGAGTCGCCGGTAATGCTGTGCGAGCTGGAACCGGCCGGGCCGCAGGCGCCGGGCTGGTGGCGCGAATGCTCGCGCGGGTTCGTGGTACCGCCGGGATGGCAGGAGCGGGCGCTGGCGCGCACCGAAGAGCCGCCGCGGGCAGGCGCGCAGGCGGGGCAGGCCGACGCCTGATGCGGGCTGGCCGGCCGCGCCGCGATGGTGCTAGTGGTGCTTGTCCTCGCCGATCATCGCCAGCGAGTTGAAGGTGCGCACGTTGTACTTGTGCAGCTTGAGCACCAGCGCCATGGTCACGCAGATAAACAGGCCCAGCGCGATGATGACCACGCCGATCGGCACGTTGAGCTTGATCAGCAGCGCGTACAGGCACAGCATCAGCAGCACCGAGACGTTCTCATTGAAGTTCTGCACCGCGATCGAGTGCCCGGCCGACAGCAGCACATGGCCGCGGTGCTGCAGCAGCGCGTTCATCGGCACCACGAAATAGCCCGACATCGCGCCCACCAGCATCAGGAAAACGTAGGCGATGGCCATGTAGAGCGGCATGTGCAGGCCCAGCACGTCGAGCGTGACCTGCGGCATCGCGTCCTTGGTGTAGAACGCCATCACCATCACCGTGGCGCCCATCGCCACGCCGAACGGCAGCACCGACAGCGATTTGCGCAGCGGAATGCGCGCCGCCGCAAGGATCGCGCCGACGGCCACGCCCACGGCCACCACGGCCTGCAGCAGCGCGCCCTGGGACAGGTTCAGGCCCAGCGATTTCTCGGCCCATTTCAGCACGATGAACTGCAGCGTCGCGCCCACGCCCCAGAACAGCGTGGTCACCGCCAGCGAAATCTGGCCCAGCTTGTCGCGCCACAGCGCCAGGAAGCAGTCGCCGAACTCGGCAATCAGCTTGATCGGGTTCTTTTCCTGCGCCGGATAGCGGGCGCCGGTGTCCGGGATGAACAGGTTGAACAGCGAAGCGATCACATAGAACAGCATGATCACCACCATCGCGGCCTCGGCCGGGGTGTCGATGCCGGTATTGATGAAAGGCACGTCCAGGCGCAGCAGCAGGCCGGAGACATGCACGGAAATCAGCGCACCGCCCACCACCGTGCCGAGGATGATCGAACCCACCGTCAGGCCTTCGATCCAGCCGTTGGCCAGCACCAGTTTTTCGGGGGGCAGCAACTCGGTCAGGATGCCGTACTTGGCCGGCGAATACGCCGCCGCGCCGAAGCCGACCACGCCGTAGGCCAGGAGCGGGTGCAGCCCGAACATCATGATGGCGCAGCCGACCACCTTGATGGCGTTGGTGATGAGCATCACCCGCCCCTTGGGCATCGAGTCGGCGAAGGCGCCGACGAAGGCGGCAAGAATGACGTAGGAAAGAACGAAGAACAGCTTGAGCAGCGGAGTCATCCACTGCGGGGAGTGCAATTCGGTGAGAAGGGCGATGGCGGCGATCAGTAAGGCATTGTCGGCCAGCGAGGAAAAAAACTGCGCGGCCATGATGGTGTAAAAACCCTTCTTCATGCTGTCGACTTTCTCTCCATCGCGCGCTCCATTCAGGGGGGCCAGGCTGGTGCCGGCCGCAGAGGCCATGGTTTGCAGGGAACCTTGTGCCGCGGCCGTGTCGAATTGTGTCGTAGGTGCTGCGCTGCGGCGCCGTGAGGCCTGCCTGACAGTCATTGACATAATGCTTCGCTTTTAGAACATGGCCGGAGCGTCCGGCTTTATATCACGAAAACATGACATTCCCGAACCCCGGCAACGGCTCTTTTTGACAGCAAATTGCCTTGCCGATTCCCTGATGACCCCCGGCAACAGCATCCGAATGTGTTCAAATAACGGCTGCCACCGCGGCCCGCCGGACCGGTCTTTCCCTGTTCTGGTGTGCGCCCGGCGAGATATGGTGACTGGGATACCCGGGCGTGCCAATTGCGGGCATCCCGCATATCCGTCGCCGAAGCCGTCGCCGCTACGTGCTGCGGCACAGCGACAGGTGACGTTTGCGCCATCGATACTGAGGCAGAGCCGTCCCTCCAGCCCGCTGGGTGCGCATGAGCCGCCCGCGCCGCTGCCGGCTTTGTCCGCTACCCTGATGTGACTTCCAATGCCAAGACCGATCCAAGCCGTCATCCACCAACCCGCCCTGGCCAACAATCTCGACGTGATCCGCCGCAAGGCGCCCGATTCGCGCGTCTGGGCGGTAGTCAAGGCCAACGCCTACGGCCATGGCATCCGCCGCGTGTTTGCTGCACTGCGTGGTGCCGACGGCTTCGGCCTGCTGGACCTGAATGAGGCCGTGCTGCTGCGCGACCTCGGCTGGCAGGGCCCGATCCTGCTGCTGGAGGGCTTCTTCCAGCCGCAGGACATCGCCCTGATCGAGCAATACCGGCTGACCACCGCGATCCACTGCGACGAGCAGCTGCGCATGCTGGAAAGCGCGCGCCCCAGGGGGCCGCTGGCAATCCAGCTCAAGCTCAACACCGGCATGAACCGGCTCGGCTTCCATCCGGCGGAATACCGCACCGCCTGGGAGCGCGCGCGCGCCATGCCGTGCGTGGGCAGCATCGTCCATATGACGCATTTCTCCGATGCCGACGGCCCGCGCGGCATCGCCCACCAGATCGAGGCCTTCGACGCCGCCACCGCCAACCTGCCGGGCGAGGCCAGCCTGTCGAATTCCGCCGCGGTGCTGTGGCACCCGCAGGCGCACCGCGCCTGGGTGCGCCCCGGCATCATCGTGTACGGCGCCTCGCCCACCGGGCGCGATGCCGATATCGCGGGCACCGGGCTGCAGCCGGCGATGTCGCTGCAGAGCGAACTGATCGCGGTGCAGGACCTGCAGCCGGGCGATACCGTCGGCTATGGTTCGCTCTTCACCGCGGAGCGGCCGATGCGTATCGGCGTGGTCGCCTGCGGCTATGCCGATGGCTACCCGCGCCACGCGTCGGGCTGGGGCGAGCAGCGCGCGCCGGTGCTGGTCGACGGCGTGCGCACCGAGCTGGTCGGGCGCGTGTCGATGGACATGCTGTGCGTCGACCTGACGCCGTGCCCCAAGGCCCGGGTCGGCAGCCCGGTCACGCTGTGGGGCCAGGGCCTGCCGATCGACGAAGTGGCGCAGGCCAGCGGCACGGTCGGCTACGAGCTGATGTGCGCGCTGGCGCCGCGGGTGCCGACCACGGTGGCAACCATCACGGCATCGGACAGCGCCGCGCCCGCGGTCGCCTGATTTGCTCTGACAAGCGGGGCGGATGCGGGCGCAGCGCCGCACGGTTACGCTCAGCACGCGTTGGCTGCCTCAGGCCGCTTCGCCCACTACGCTACCTCCGCGGGCCGGGTCGCTTCACGCCCGGCTCGATTCTTTCTGCAAGGACCTCCGTTGGCCAAGAGCAAGACTGTCTATACCTGTACCGAATGCGGCGGCACCACGCCACGCTGGGCCGGCCAGTGCCCGCATTGCCAGCAGTGGAACACGCTGGTGGAGACCGTCGCGGAATCCGCCGCGAACAAGCGCTTCCAGCCGCTGGCGGCATCGGCCACGGTACGCAGGCTGGCCGAGATCGACGCCGCCGACGTGCCGCGCTTTTCCAGCGGCATCGACGAGTTCGACCGGGTGCTGGGCGGCGGCCTGGTGTCGGGCGGCGTGGTGCTGATCGGCGGCGACCCCGGTATCGGCAAGTCGACGCTGTTGCTGCAGGCGCTGGCCAACCTGGCCGGGCAGCGCCGCGTGCTCTATGTCAGCGGTGAGGAATCGGGCGCGCAGATCGCGCTGCGGGCGCAGCGCCTGGGCGTGGAAAGCCCGTCGCTGGGGCTGCTCGCCGAAATCCAGCTGGAGAAGATCCAGGCCACGCTGGAAGCCGAAAAGCCCGAGGTCGCGGTGATCGATTCGATCCAGACGCTGTATTCCGAGGCGCTGACTTCGGCGCCGGGGTCGGTGGCGCAGGTGCGCGAATGCGCGGCGCAGCTCACGCGCATTGCCAAGAGCAGCGGCATTACCATCATCCTGGTTGGCCACGTGACCAAGGAAGGCAGCCTGGCGGGACCGCGCGTGCTCGAGCATATCGTCGATACGGTGCTGTATTTCGAAGGCGATACCCATTCGTCGCACCGGCTGATCCGCGCCTTCAAGAACCGCTTCGGCGCGGTCAACGAGCTGGGCGTGTTCGCGATGACCGAGCGCGGCCTGCGCGGCATCAGCAATCCGTCGGCGCTGTTCCTGTCGCAGCACGAAGAGACCGTGCCGGGCTCGTGCGTGCTGGTGACGCAGGAAGGCACGCGGCCGCTGCTGGTGGAAATCCAGGCGCTGGTCGATACCGCGCATGTGCCCAACCCGCGCCGCCTGGCGGTGGGGCTGGAGCAGAACCGGCTGGCGTTGCTGCTGGCCGTGCTGCACCGGCACGCGGGCATCGCCTGCTTCGACCAGGATGTGTTCCTGAACGCGGTAGGCGGGGTCAAGATCACCGAACCCGCGGCGGACCTGGCGGTGCTGCTGTCGATCCACTCGTCGATGCGCAACAAGCCGCTGCCGCGCGGCCTGGTGGTGTTCGGCGAAGTGGGGCTGGCCGGCGAGATCCGCCCCAGCCCGCGCGGGCAGGAGCGCCTGAAGGAAGCGGCCAAGCTGGGCTTTACGCTGGCCGTGATCCCCAAGGCCAATGCGCCCAAACAGAAGATCGACGGGCTCGAAGTGATCGCGGTGGAGCGCATCGAGCAGGCCATCGACCGCGTTCGCCACCTGGACTGAGCCATGGACACCGGCATTGCCTTCGAGACCGGCCGCTTGCGGCTGCGCCAGTGGCGCGATGAAGACCTTGCGCCGTTTGCCGCGCTCAATGCCGATGCGCAGGTGATGCGCTATTTCCCGGCCCCACTGTCGCGCGCCGAAAGCGATGCGATGGCCGGGCGCTGCCGCAGCCTGATCGCGCAGAACGGGTGGGGCGTCTGGGTCGCCGAACGCACGGCGGACGATACCTTCCTGGGCTTTGTCGGACTGCATGAGCCGGCCGCCACGCTGCCGTTCGCGCCGTGCGTGGAGATCGCCTGGCGGCTGGCGCGGCACGCCTGGGGCCAGGGCTACGCCACCGAGGCGGCGCGTGGCGCGCTTGCCTACGGCTTCAGCCGCCTCGGGCTGGACGAGATCGTCGCCTTCACCACGCTCGCCAATGCCCGCTCGCGCGCAGTGATGGAGCGGCTCGGCATGCGCCAGGACGCGGTGGGCTTCGATCATCCCGCCTTGCCGCCGCAGCACCCGTTGCGGCCGCATTGCCTGTACCGCTTGCCGCGCGCGGCCTGGCAGGCAGCGGGCGCATGAGGCCGATGCGTCAGTCCGCCACCGGGCAGCAGGCCGGCGCCGCATGTGGCGCCGACGGCAGGCGCGGCAAAATCGGTAATAATGCGCAGCACAGCCGCGCCTCGCACTGACGGCAACGATTTACCGGATCACCTGAGTTCCAATGATGCAAGCCAATTCCCGCCCCTATTTCCTGCTGATTGCCATCGTCTCGTTCGCCCTGGTCGGCGTTGCGCTCTACCTGCAGTTCGAAAAGGGCTACCAGCCTTGTCCGCTCTGCGTGATGCAGCGCTTCGCCTTCATCGGCATCGGCGTGTTCTCGCTGCTGGCTGCGGTGGCGCAGAACACGCGCTCGCTGTGGCAGGGGCTGGGCATGCTGTCCGGCATCGCCGGCATCGCGGTGGCGGTCTATCACGTGTCGCTGCTGCTCAATCCCAAGGCCTCGTGCGGCATCGATCCGCTCGAGAACTGGGTCAATGCGCTGCCCACCGCCAAGGTGCTGCCGCAGCTGTTCTACTCCGACGGCCTGTGCACCGCGCCGCTGCCGCCGGTGCTGGGGCTGTCGGTGCCGGCATGGTCGCTGATC
This sequence comes from Cupriavidus alkaliphilus, assembly GCF_014191175.1. Lineage (NCBI taxonomy): Bacteria > Pseudomonadati > Pseudomonadota > Betaproteobacteria > Burkholderiales > Burkholderiaceae > Cupriavidus > Cupriavidus alkaliphilus. Next base: position 1,179,662 of record NZ_JACHWE010000001.1, read on the forward strand.
TGGCTGTTTATCCTGACGCTGACGCTGGCGGTGGGGCTGATCCGGAGGGAGAAGAATTTCCGCTGAGGGATGGCGGAGTGCGAATGAAAAACCGGCGCTGGGTGCGCCGGTTTTTTTATTGGGCCTATCGCGGCGTCCCTGTTCTGAGGGTTCGCTCCCCTCTCCCTCCGGGAGAGGGGCGGGGGAGAGGGCAGCGCATCCACGAAGTGACGCGGCGCGATGCTTGCCACGCGCCGGCCCTCTCCCCCGGCCCCTCTCCCGCAAGCGGGAGAGGGGAGCAAACCATCGCCGAATCCGATCAGGCAATCTGCTCGATCTGCTCCTGCAGCTCCAGCCACTTTTCTTCCAGCGTCTCGAGTTCGCCGTTGACCTCGCCCTGGCGCTTGAGCATCTCCATCAGCTTCGTCTTGTTGGCCTCGGCATAGCTGCTTTCATCGGCCATGAACCGGTCGATCTCCACCTTGGCGGCCTGCAGCACCGCCATGCGCTTTTCCACCTTTTCCAGTTCCTTCGTCAGCGGCTTGCGCAGCGCCGACAGCCGCTGGCGCTCGTCCGCTTCGGCGCGGCGCTGGTCCTTGCGGTTGACCGTTGCCGCGGCATCGCCGGCGGCTTCGGACTGGTGCGCCGCGACCGCGGCGTTGCGCTTGGCCGCGGCCTGCTGCAGCAGCCAGTCGCGGTAGTCGTCGAGGTCGCCGTCGAACGGCCGGATGGTGCCGTCGGCCACCAGCATGAACTGGTCGGCGGTGGCGCGCAGCAGGTGCCGGTCGTGCGAGACCAGGATCAGCGTGCCTTCGAACTGCGCCAGCGCCATGGTCAGCGCCTCGCGCGTATCGAGGTCGAGGTGGTTGGTCGGCTCGTCGAGCAGCAGCAGGTTGGGCTTCTGCCAGACGATCAGCGCCAGCGCCAGCCGGGCCTTTTCACCGCCGGAGAAGGGCTCGATCGGCGTGGTCGCCATGTCGCCGCGGAAGTTGAAGCTGCCGAGGAAGTCGCGCAGTTCCTGCTCGCGCACGTCGGGCGCCAGGCGCGCGAGGTGCTGCAGCGCGGAGTCGTGGTCGCGCAGCGTTTCCAGCTGGTGCTGGGCGAAGTAGCCGATCTGCAGCCCCTTGCCCAGGCGCAGGTTGCCCTCGAGCGGATCCTGGGTGCCAGCCAGGGTCTTGACCAGCGTCGACTTGCCCTGGCCGTTCGCGCCCAGCAGGCCGATGCGCTGGCCGTTCTGGATCGACAGCGCCAGGTTGTGCAGGATGGTGACGGGCGGATCGGCTTCGGCATAGCCGCAATCGACGCCGTCGAGCACCATCATCGGGTTGGGCGCGGCATCCGGTTCGCGGAACTCGAAGGCAAAGCCGGCGGCGACGTGCACCGGCGCGAGCCGCTCCATCTTCTCCAGCGCCTTGACCCGGCTTTGCGCCTGGCGCGCCTTGGTCGCCTTGGCCTTGAAGCGGGTGATGAACGATTCCAGGTGCGCGATTTCCTTCTGCTGGCGCACGTAGGCCGCCTGCTGCTGCGCCATCTGCTGCAGCCGCAGGGTCTCGAACAGCGTGTAGTTGCCGCCGTAGCGGCGCAGCTGCTGGTTCTCGATATGCACCGTGACATTGCAGATCGCGTCGAGGAATTCGCGGTCGTGCGAAATCATCACCAGCGTGCCGGGATAGCGCGCCAGCCAGTCTTCCAGCCAGACGATGGCGTCCAGGTCCAGGTGGTTGGTCGGTTCGTCGAGCAGCAGCAGGTCCGACGGGCACATCAGCGCCTGCGCCAGGTTCAGGCGCATGCGCCAGCCGCCCGAGAACGACGCCACCGGCTGCGACACCTGCGCCAGCGTGAAGCCCAGGCCCAGCAGCAGGGCCTCGGCGCGCGCCGGCGCGGTGTAGCCGTCGGCATCGGCATAGGCGGCGTGGGCTTCGCCTTCGGCGCTGCCGTCGCCGCTGGCCTGGGCCGCGGCAATGGCGGCCTCGATCTCGCGCAGGCGGGTGTCGCCATCGATCACGTAGTCGACCGCGGTGCGGCTGACCGCCGGCGTTTCCTGCGCCACGTGGGCGACCCGCCACTGCGCCGGCACGCTGACATCGCCCCCGTCCGGATGCAGTTCGCCGCGCAGCAGCGCGAACAGCGTCGACTTGCCGCTGCCGTTGGCGCCGACGAGGCCCACACGCTCGCCCGGGTTGAGCGTCACGCTGGTGTGGTCGAACAGCACCTTGGTGCCGCGCTGAAGGACTAGCTGGTCGATTCGGATCACGAGAGGGGAAATGCCTGAGTGAAAAACAGAAAAAGCGCCGTGAACGCGGGCCGGGGCCGGCGCTGTGGCGCTGGCCCGCATTGTAGCGTTTCCGGTGCGCCGCACGCCGTGCCGGTGCAGGCGCCGCGCCAAAGCGGGTCGGCGCGTGCACCGCGAAAGTGCCGGCAAGGTGGACAAATCTAGGGATTACCCTCGGTCTGGCAAAACTCTATTTTCTTGAAAGTCGGTTGCGTGTAAATTCATTTTCACAACGAAGCGCACCATGACGCGCTGCCCAGACCAGCCGCTTTCACCATGCCCATTGGCCATTCGATCTCGGACCGCATTGCACGCAGCCTGCCGGCGCTGACGCCGGCGCACCGCCGCATGGCGGAATACGTGCTCGCCAACCTGTTTCGCGCGGCGACCATGCGCATCGATGAATTTGCCGCGGCCGTGGAGGTCTCGGTGGCGACGGCCAACCGCTTTGCGCGGGCGCTGGGATTCGACGGCTATCCGCAGTTCCGGGCCGAACTGGTGCGCGGTTTCGAAGCCACGCTGGCGCCGGTGGAGCGGCTGCGCAGCGAGCTCGAGCGGCCCGCCACCGCCGCCGAAGTCTTCGCGGCCTCGCTGGAAGATGCCGCGGCCAATGCCGAAGCCACCCGGCGCAATATCGACCCGACCGCGTGCGAGCGCGCGGTGGCGGCGATCCTCGCCGCGCAGCGCGTCTACGTGGCGGGCTTCGGCGCCAGCGGTTTCCTTGCGGGCCTGCTGCAGCACGGGCTGGAAATGCATTGCCGCATGGTGACCTCGGTGGCGGGCGCGGGCGGCGCCTCGCATGCGGCGCGGCAGCTGTTCAAGCTGCAGCCGAGCGACCTGCTGATCGTGATTGCCTTTCCGCGCTACGTCACCGACACCATCGAACTGGCCCAGCGCGCAAAGCTGCGTGGCGGGCAGGTGCTGGCGCTGACCGATGGCCCGACCTCGCCGCTGGCGCCGCTGGCCGATATCGCGCTGTATGCGCAGGCCGGCAACCGCCTCTCGGCCAACTCCGATGCCACCGTGCTGGCGCTGATCGAGGCGCTGTGCGGCGCAGTGGCGCACCGGGCCGAACGACCGGTCAAGGCCGCCGCCGAAATGACCGAATTCCTGCTGCCGTGGCTGTATGGCACGCCCGAGGCCGAGCCCGCGCGCCGCGCCGCGCCGATGCCAGTGCCATCCACCGAAGCCAAGACCGGCGCGCGCCGCGCGCGGTCGTCCAACACCCGCAAGTCCTGAATCCCCGAGTCTCCTTATGCAAGCAGCTGTCATTGCCATCCACGGCGGCGCCGGCACCATCACCCGCGCGGCGATGGATGCGGCCCGCGAACGCGAATACATCGAAGCGCTGCAACACGCGCTGCAAGCCGGCCAGCGCATCCTGGCCGATGGCGGCAGCGCGCTCGATGCCGTCACCGAGGCGGTGCGCCTGCTCGAAGAGTGCCCGCTGTTCAACGCCGGCAAGGGCGCGGTGCTGACCCATGCCGGCACCTATGAACTGGATGCGGCGGTAATGGATGGTGCCACCCTCGATGCCGGCGCGGTGGCCTGCGTCACGCGCCTGCGCAACCCGGTGCTGGCCGCGCGCGCAGTGCTGGAGCACAGCGAACACGTGCTGTTTGCCGGCGCCGGGGCCGAGGCCTTCGCGCAGGCGCGGGGGCTGGAACTGGTAGAGGCGGAGTACTACTTCACCCAGGCCCGCCACGACCAGTGGCAGCGTGCGCGCGCCAACGCCGGCATGGCCCTGCTCGACCACGACGCCGCCGCGCTGGCCGCGCAGCAGGCGCGCGGCACGGAGCCGATCGATCCCGACAGCAAGTTCGGCACCGTGGGCGCGGTCGCCCGCGACAGCCGCGGCAACCTCGCCGCGGCCACGTCCACCGGCGGCGTCACCAACAAGCAGGTGGGCCGCGTCGGCGATACGCCCCTGATCGGCGCGGGCTGCTATGCCGACGACGTCGCGGCGGTGTCCGCCACCGGCACCGGCGAGATGTTTATCCGCACCGTGGCCGCGCACGATGTCGCGGCGCAGATGCGCTATGCCGGCGTGTCGCTCGAAGAGGCGGCGCGGCGCGTGGTGATGGAGAAGCTGCCGGCGATCCAGGGCCGCGGCGGCCTGATCGCGGTGGACCGCGCCGGCAACGTCACGCTGCCATTCAACACCGAAGGCATGTACCGCGGTTTCGCCCGGGTGGGCGAGGCCGTCGACGTGTCGATCTACGGCTGAAGCGCCGCGCACCAGCCTGTCCCGCATCCCGCCATACAAGGAGTACCCGTGGTCACTACCGCAGCCCCCGCGCGCGTTCCCGTATCTGGCCTGGTCCTGCCGCCTGAGCGCGTGGTCCAGGTCGACGGGCTCACCGTGCGCTTCGCCACCTCCGAGCGCACCGTCGAGGCCGTGCGCAACCTGTCCTTCCATGTCGACCGCGGCGAAACGCTCGCGGTGGTGGGCGAGTCGGGCTCGGGCAAGTCGGTGACCTCGCTGGCGCTGATGCGGCTGGTCGAGCATGGCGGCGGCAAGATCGCGTCGGGCAGCATGGCGCTGCGCCGGCGCGGCGGCGAGGTGATCGACCTGGCGCGCACCGACAACGCCACGCTGCGCAGCGTGCGCGGCGCCGACGTGGCGATGATCTTCCAGGAGCCGATGACCTCGCTCAACCCGGTGTTCCCGGTGGGCGAGCAGATCGCGGAATCGATCCGCCTGCACCAGGGCAAGAGCCGCGCGGCAGCACGGGCCGAGGCGCTGCGCATGCTGGAGCTGGTGCGCATCCCCGAAGCGCGGCGCGTGCTCGAGCGCTATCCGCACCAGCTGTCCGGCGGCATGCGCCAGCGCGTGATGATCGCAATGGCGCTGTCGTGCAAGCCGGCGCTGCTGATTGCCGACGAGCCCACCACGGCGCTGGACGTGACCATCCAGGCCGAGATCCTGCAGCTGATCCGCGGCCTGCAGGCCGAGATGCAGATGGGCGTGGTCTTCATCACCCACGACATGGGCGTGGTGGCCGAGGTGGCCGACCGCGTGCTGGTGATGTACCGCGGCGAGAAGGTGGAAGAGGGCACCTCGGACGACGTGTTCCGCGCCCCGGCCCACCCCTACACGCGCGCGCTGCTGTCGGCGGTGCCGCGCCTGGGCGCCATGCGCGGCACCGACCTGCCGGCCAAGTTCCCGCTGCTGCGGCTCGACCGCGCCAGCCCCGAGCCGGCCGCGCCGCAGGATACGGTGGCGCCCGGCGTGGCGCCGATCCTGCGGGTGCAGGACCTGGTCACGCGCTTCGACGTGCCCGGCGGCCTGTTCGGCCGCGTGACGCGGCGCGTGCATGCGGTGGAACAGGTCAGCTTCGACCTCTATCCCGGCGAGACGCTGGCGCTGGTGGGGGAATCCGGCTGCGGCAAGTCCACCACCGGCCGCTCGCTGCTGCGCCTGGTGGAAAGCCAGAGCGGCACCATCGAATTCAACGGGCAGAACATCAGCAAGATGGAAGGACCGGCGCTGCAGACCCTGCGCCGCAATATCCAGTTCATCTTCCAGGACCCGTTCGCGTCGCTCGATCCGCGCGTGCCGGTCGGCTATTCGATCATGGAGCCGCTGCTGGTGCACAAGGTTGCCAGCGGCAAGGAGGCCGAGCAGCGCGTGGCCTGGCTGCTCGACAAGGTGGGGCTGGACCCGTCGCACGCGGCGCGCTATCCGCACGAGTTTTCCGGCGGCCAGCGCCAGCGGATCTGCATTGCGCGCGCGCTGGCGCTGAACCCCAAGGTGGTGGTGGCGGATGAATCGGTGTCGGCGCTGGACGTGTCGATCCAGGCCCAGATCGTCAACCTGATGCTGGACCTGCAGCGCGAGCTCGGCATTGCCTTCCTGTTCATCTCGCACGACATGGCGGTGGTGGAGCGCGTCAGCCACCGGGTCGCGGTGATGTACCTGGGCCAGATCGTCGAGATCGGCCCGCGCCGCGCGATCTTCGAGAACCCGCAGCACCCGTACACGAAGAAGCTGATGTCGGCGGTGCCGATCGCCGACCCGGCGCGGCGCCACCTGCGGCGCGAGCCGCTGAACGACGAGATCCCCAGCCCGATCCGCGCGGTCGGCGACGAGCCGGTGGTGCAGCCGCTGGTGCCGGTCGCGGGCAGCGGGGCGCTCGGCCATTTTGTTGCGCGGCACGCCGTTGGCGGCGCTTATTGAAGTTCTGGAAGTCACCAAATTACCAAGGAGAATCGACAATGTCTGCACGTATGGTTTCGCCACGGGTTGCGCCACGATGGATCGCCGGCGCCTTTGTCGGCAGTGTCCTGGGCATGCTGTCCGCGACCCCGGCCCTTGCCGCCAAGGATGCCGTGATGGCGGTGTACTCGACTTTCACCACGCTCGATCCGTACGATTCCAACGACACGCTATCGCAAGCCGCGAGCAAGTCGTTCTACCAGGGCCTGTTCGGGCTGGATAAGGACATGAAACTGGTCAACGTGCTGGCCGACAGCTACGAGGCCAGCAAGGACGGCCTGACCTACACCATCAAGCTGAAGAAGGGCATCAAGTTCCACGACGGCACCACCTTCGATGCCGCCGCCGTCAAGGCCAACCTGGACCGCGTCACCAACCCGGCCAACAAGCTCAAGCGCTACACGCTGTTCAACCGCGTGGCGAAGACCGACGTGGTCGACGCCAATACCGTCAAGGTCACGCTGAAGGAGCCGTTCTCGCCGTTCATCAACGTGCTGGCGCATCCGTCGGCGGTGATGATCTCGCCGGCCGCGCTGCAGAAGTACGGCAAGGACATTGCCTTCCATCCGGTGGGTACCGGTCCGTTCGAGTTCGTCGAATGGAAGCAGCCCGACCACCTGAAGGGCAGGAAGTTTGCCGGCTACTGGAAGAGCGGCTACCCCAAGATCGACACCATCACCTGGAAGCCGGTGGTCGACAACAACACCCGCGCCGCCATCATGCAGACCGGCGAGGCGGACTTTGCCTTCAGCATTCCGTTCGAGCAGGCAGCGGTGCTGAAGAGCAGCGCCAAGGTCGACCTGATCGCGGCACCGTCGATCATCCAGCGCTACCTGACCATGAACACCATGGTCAAGCCGTTCAACGACCCCAAGGTGCGCCAGGCCATCAACTACGCCATCAACAAGGAGGCGCTGGCCAAGGTGGCCTTTGCGGGCTACGCGGTGCCGGCCGAGGGCGTGGTGCCGCACGGCGTGGACTATGCCGAGAAGCTGGGCCCGTGGCCGTATGACCCGGCCAAGGCGCGCGCGCTGCTGAAGGAAGCCGGCTACCCCAACGGCTTCGAGACCACGCTGTGGTCGGCGTACAACCACACCACCGCGCAGAAGGTGATCCAGTTCGTGCAGCAGCAGCTGCAGCAGGTCGGCATCAAGGCGCAGGTGCAGGCGCTGGAAGCCGGCCAGCGCGTGGAGAAGGTCGAGAGCGTGCCCAAGCCCGAAGACGCCGGCGTGCGCATCTACTACGTGGGCTGGTCGTCGTCGACCGGTGAATCCGACTGGGCCCTGCGTCCGCTGCTGGCCTCGGAATCGATGCCGCCCAAGCTGCTGAACACCGCCTACTACAAGAACGAGCAGGTCGACGCGGATATCGCCGGCGCGCTGCGCACCACCGACCGCGGCGAGAAGGCGCGGCTGTACAAGGACGCGCAGGAACGCATCTGGAAGGACGCGCCCTGGGCCTTCCTGGTGACCGAGAAGGTGCTGTTCGCGCGCAGCAAGCGCATGAGCGGCGCGTACGTGATGCCGGACGGGTCGTTCAATTTTGACGAGATCGATATCAAGCAGTGATCGGGAATGTGCGGGCCGGCGCTTGCAGCACCAGCTTCCTCCGCGCCGCGACAAGCCGTCCAACAGAGCAGTAGAGCAGTAAGCCGAGAGCGGCCGCCTGCCTCGCGACGCGGGGTTCGCAGGCGGGCGGCCCGCGGCCTTTCTTCATGGTGTGTGATGCTGAATTACTTCCTCAAACGTGTGCTGGGCGTGATCCCCACGCTGCTGATCGTGGCGGTGCTGGTGTTCCTGTTCGTCCACCTGCTGCCGGGCGATCCGGCGCGCCTGGCGGCGGGTCCGGAGGCTGACTCGGCCACGGTCGAACTGGTGCGCAAGGACCTGGGCCTGGACCGGCCCTTGCACGAGCAGTTCGTCAATTTCTTCTCCAATGCGTTGCGCGGCGAGTTCGGCAATTCGCTGCGCACCAAGCGCCCGGTGAGCGAGGAGATCGGCGACCGCTTCATGCCGACGCTGCTGCTGACGGTGGCGTCGATGGCGTGGGCGGTGGTGTTCGGCATGGCCATCGGCATCAGCTCGGCGGTGTGGCGCAACCGCTGGCCGGACCGCTTCGGCATGACGCTGGCGGTTTCCGGGATTTCCTTCCCGGCCTTCGCGCTGGGCATGCTGCTGATGGAGGTGTTCTCGGTGCAGCTGGGCTGGCTGCCCTCGATCGGCGCCGACAGCTGGCAGCACTACGTGTTGCCCTCGGTCACGCTGGGCGCCGCGGTGGCGGCGGTGATGGCGCGCTTTACCCGGGCTTCGTTCGTCGAGGTGCTGCAGGAAGACTTTATCCGCACCGCCCGCGCCAAGGGCGTGCGCGAGACGCTGGTGGTGGCCAAGCATGGCCTGCGCAACGCCATGATCCCGGTGGTGACCATGATGGGCCTGCAGTTCGGCTTCCTGCTGGGCGGCTCGATCGTGGTCGAGAAGGTGTTCAACTGGCCGGGCCTGGGACGACTGCTGGTCGATGCCGTCGAGATGCGCGACTACCCGGTCATCCAGGCCGAGGTGCTGCTGTTCTCGCTCGAATTCATCCTGATCAATCTGGTGGTGGACATGCTCTACACCGTGATCAATCCCACCATCCGCTACAAGTGAGGCCGGCATGACTGAGCTTTCCACGCCCGCCGCGGCGCAAGCGGCATCCGCCACCGCCTCCGCGCCGGAAGCCGTGCGCACGCCCTGGACCGAGTTCTGGCGCAAATTCCGCAAGCAGCACCTGGCGCTCGGCGCGGGCGCGTTCGTGCTGCTGCTGGTGCTGGTCGCGATCCTGGCCCCGCATATCGTGCCGTACGACCCCGAAAACTTCTTCGACTACGACGCGCTCAACGCCGGCCCGTCGGCCGCGCACTGGATGGGCGTCGATTCGCTCGGGCGCGATATCTTCAGCCGCATCCTGGCCGGCACGCGCATCTCGCTGGCGGCGGGCTTCCTGTCGGTGATCATCGGCGCGGTGATCGGCACCGTGCTGGGCCTGCTGGCCGGCTACTACGAAGGCTGGTGGGACCGCATCGTGATGCGCATCTCCGACGTGCTGTTTGCCTTCCCCGGCATCCTGCTGGCGATCGGCATCGTCGCCATTCTCGGCAACGGCATGACCAACGTGATCTTCGCCGTCGCCATCTTCAGCATCCCCGCGTTCGCGCGGCTGGTGCGCGGCAATACGCTGATGCTCAAGCGGCTGACCTACGTCGAGGCCGCGCGCAGCATCGGCGCGTCGGACTGGACTATCCTGATGCGCCATATCCTGCCGGGCACGGTGTCGTCGATCGTGGTGTATTTCTCGATGCGGATCGGCACCTCGATCATCACCGCGGCCAGCCTCTCGTTCCTCGGCCTGGGTGCGCAGCCGCCCACGCCGGAATGGGGCGCGATGCTCAACGAGGCGCGCGCCGACATGGTCACAGCTCCGCATGTGGCGATCTTCCCCAGCCTGGCGATCTTCCTGACCGTGCTGGCCTTCAACCTGCTGGGCGACGGGCTGCGCGACGCGCTCGACCCCAAGATCGACCGACGCTGAAGATGCGTGCCTCCAACCCTGGCGTGCCGCGCGTCGGCAGCCTGCCCGCGGGGCCGCTGGACAGCATTGCCGACGTCAGCGGCGTCACCGTCGGCCACTGCACGCTGGCCGAGGGCGGGGTGCAGACCGGCGTGACCGTGATCCGCCCGCATGGCGGCGATCCGTACCGCGACAAGGTGCCCGCCGCGGCCACCGTACTCAACGGCTTCGGCAAGAGCGTCGGGCTGGTGCAGGTGGACGAGCTGGGCGTGCTGGAAACCCCGGTGGCCCTGACCAATACCTTTGCCGTCGGTGCCGTGGCGCAGGCGCAGATCCGCGCGGCGGTGGCAGCCAACCCGGCAATCGGCCGCGCGCTGCCGACCGTCAATCCGCTGGTGTTCGAATGCAATGACGGCTACCTGAACGATATCCAGCGCATGGCGGTGGCGGGCTCGCACTACGATGCAGCGCTGGCCGACGCGGGAGCCGGATTCGCACAGGGTGCCGTGGGCGCCGGCCGCGGCATGTCGGCGTTCGGCGTCAAGGGCGGCATCGGCTCGGCTTCGCGCGTGGCCGGCGGCCATCGCGTCGGTGCGCTGGTGCTGGCCAATTTCGGCACGCCGGAATCGCTGACCGTGAGCGGCCGGCTGGTCGGCCCCGAACTGGCACGCCGGCTGGCGCTGCCCGCTGGCGCGCCGGAATCGGAGAAGGGATCGATCATCATGGTCGTTGCCACCGATGCGCCGCTGGACGCGCGCCAGCTGCGCCGGCTGTCGCTGCGCGCCGGCGCCGGGCTGGCGCGCAGCGGTTCGGTGTTCGGGCATGGCTCCGGCGATATCGCGCTGGCGTTCTCGACGGCGTACACCGTGCCCGACGACGCGGCGCGGCCGATGCCGGCCATTGCGCTGCTGCATGAAACCCTGCTCGACCCGCTGTTCCGGGCCGCGGCCGACAGCGTCGAGCAGGCCATCCTGCATGCCCTGTGGCATGCCGTGCCGGTGCACGGCCGCGACGGCCACGGCCGCGCCGCGCTGCCCGACGTGATGCCCGAACTGCGCCAGAGCTGCTGATGAAGATCCTTGTTTCCACCGATATCGAAGGCGTGGCCGGCGTCTTCCACGCCGAGCAGACCCGCGCCGGCAACGGCGAGTATGAACGCGCCCGCGCCTGGATGACGGGCGAGGCCAACGCGGCCATCGAAGGCGCCTTTGCCGGCGGCGCGGCCGAGGTGCTGGTCAACGATTCGCACGGCGGTTTCCGCAACCTGCTGCCCGACCAGCTCGATCCGCGCGCGCGGGTGGTGTTGGGCAAGCCGCGCTACCTGGGCATGATGGCGGGCGTCGAGGCCGGCGTCGACGGCGTGCTGATGATCGGCTACCACGGCCGAGCGCAGAGCCGCGGCGTGCTCGCGCACACCATCAACAGCGGCGCCTTTGCGCGGGTCTGGCTCAATGGCAAGGAGCTCGGCGAAGCCGGGCTGTACGCCGCGCTCGCCGGCGAATTCGGTGCGCCGGTGCTGATGGCCAGCGGCGACGACGTGTTCGTGCAGGAAACCCACGCGCTGATGCCGTGGGTGCGCTATGTCGAGACCAAGACCGCGGGCGGCTTCGGCAGCGGCGCCTCGCTGTCGCCGGCGGCCGCGCGCGCAGCCATCGCCGCGGCGGCAGCGGCCGCGGTGCGCGAGCGCGCGCAGGCGCAATGCCTGCGCATCGCCGCGCCGGTGGCCTGCACCCTGCAGACCCAGACGCCGGCGCATGCCGACCTGTTCTGCCAGTGGCCCACGCTGGAGCGGCGCGACGGCGTGACGCTGTCGTTCCAGGCCGATTCGGTGCAGGCCGCGGTGCGCATGCTGAACTGCCTGTCGGCGATGTCGTTCATGCTGAAGTAGGCCGGCGCAGCGCGGCGGTCCGGCCACGTTGCGCAGATCGGCGACAATGGCGGGTCGAGCCATCTCCACGCATCACCGCAACGCATGACCCAGGCACACGACGGCGGCTGGATCCCCGTACGCAAGGATTTCGTCGATCCGGCCACACGCTGCCACGCGCGCGGCGCCAGCCGCCGCCATCACGGCTTTCCCGAAGGCCAGGCTTATATCCTGCGCGACGCCGCCGGGCACGAATACCCGTTCGGCGAGGACTGCGCGCGCGCCGCGCTGGCGCAGCCGGCCCTGCTGCGGCAGGTGCCCGACTACACCGAGCGCGACGTGGTGCCGCGCACGGCCTTGCCGGAGCTGCCCGCCGGCCCGCGCCGGCGCGACCCCGCGCAGGCCCGTGCGGCCGAACGCGCCGCGGCGATCCGCTACCTGGTGCTGCGCATGGAGAAGGTGGCCGCGGTGCCGCGCGTGCAGCCCACCGTGCGCTTCCCGGCGCTGGAGGACGTCTACGCGCAATACCAGCGCAGCGGCGATCTCGCCCCGGCGCAGGTGCGCCGCATCCTGGCGATCGAGCGCAGCCGGTCGACGCCGCCGCGCCTGCGCGCGACCAACCTGCTCGATGTCTATACCGCCCACGTGAAGCTGGAACGGCTGATCGCGGCGTCGACCAGCGTCGACAACGTCCGCTTCCTGCGCAGCCTGCATGACTGGCTGGCGCGGCACCTGGTGCTGACCGCAGGGCAGCTGGCCGCGGCCGGGATCGCCATGCATCCGCAGGCGTTCACGTCGGCCGGCATCTGGGGGCCCGAGCCCGAGCCGCTCCCCGCGGCGGGCAGATCCCAGTCCGGTTCGCTGTTCTAGCCGCGACTGGCGAGACCCGCCGAATTGGCGTCTAATGCCTGCATCGCATCCGCGGGTGACGCCATGAGCCATTTTTCTCGCAGCTACGCCGAAGCGCGCCAGACCTTCCTGGACGCTGCCCGCGCCGCGGGCGCCGCCCTGGCGCAATTTCCGCATCCCACCCGGCGCGGCAGCGCCGGCGAAGACCTGGCGATCGACGTGGCGCTGGCCGGCGCGCCCGAGGCCGGGCGCTGCATCTTGGTGACCTCGGGCACGCACGGTGCCGAGGGCTTTGCCGGCTCCGGAGCGCAGGCGGCGCTGCTGCACGACGCCGCGCTGCTTGCCGATTGCGCCGCCGCCGATGCCTGCCTGCTGCTGGTGCACGCGGTCAATCCCTATGGCTTCTCGCACCTGCGCCGGGTCAACGAGGACAACGTCGACCTGAACCGCAACTTCATGGATTTCTCGCAGCCGCTGCCGCATAACGCCGCCTATGCCGAAATCGCGCCGCTGCTGCTGCCGGCGCAATGGCCGCCGTCGGAGGCCGACCAGGCACAGCTGATGAAGGCGGTCGCCGAGCGCGGCATGGCGTGGTACCAGGCCGCGGTCAGCAGCGGCCAGTACCAGGATCCGGGCGGCATGTTCTACGGCGGCGACAAGGCTACCTGGAGCAACTACACGCTGTGCCGCATCCTGGCGCGCTTCGGCGCCGGCCGCGCGGCGCTGCGCTGGATCGACATCCATACCGGCCTGGGCCCGTGGGGCTACGGCGAGCCCATCCACATGGGCCCGGACACGCCGGAATCGATCCGGCGCACGCGCGCCATCTGGGGCGAGCGCGTGACCTCGATCTACGATGGCTCGTCGACCTCGGCCAACCTGACCGGTCTGGCCTGGCACGCCGTGCCGCAGACCCTGCCGGCGATGGACTACGCCGGCATCGCGCTCGAGTTCGGCACGCTGCCGGTGGGCGAGGTGCTCGACGCCCTGCGCGGCGACCACTGGCTGCACCGGCATCCCGAGGCCGACGAGAACCAGCGCGCGCTGGTGCGCCAGGCGATGTGGCGCGCCTTCTACGGCGATGCCGACGACTGGCGCGACGGCGTGGTGGCGCAGGTGACCGACGCCGTGCGCAGCACGATCGCGTCCGCCTAGCGAGTGGGGTTCAGGCCGCAGGCGTCATCTGGTATTGTCCGGGCTTGGCGGTAGAGTGCCGAGCCAGGCACTGCCGCGATGCCCTGGGCGGGGTATGCCGCGGCCGGGCCAGGAGCCAGACCAACACCAAGAACAAGACGGAAGCGGCCGCCGCGCGGTGCGCCTCCGGCATCTGCTCGGCAGGGAGGCCGGCGCGATGACGCTCTATGAACTGAAACCCAGGTTCCAGGCCTGGCTGCGCCCCATGGTGCAAGACCTGGCGCATCGAGGCGTGACCGCCAACCAGGTCACGCTGGCCGCTGCCGCGGGATCGCTGGCGGTGGGCGTGCTGGCCACGCTGGGCATGCTGGTGGCCGAGACCCCGGCGCTGTTCCTGCTGTTCCCGCTGTGGTTGTTCGGGCGCATGGCGCTCAACGCCATCGACGGCATGCTGGCGCGCGAGCATGGCCAGCAGAGCGTGCTGGGCGCCTACCTGAACGAGCTCGGCGACATGGTCTCGGACCTGGCGCTGATCCTGCCGCTGGCCGCGCTGCCCGGCTTCAGCCTGGGGCAGGTGGGCACCTTCGCGCTGCTGGCGCTGCTGGTCGAGGCGGCCGGACTGATCGGGCCGCTGGCCGGCGCCAGCCGGCGCTACGACGGCCCGCTCGGCAAGAGCGACCGGGCCTTCGCGGTCGGCGCGATCGCGCTGTGGGCCGGCCTGGGGCTGGGCTTCGGCACGGCCGCCAGCTGGCTGTGGCTGCTGCTGTCGCTGTTGTCGTTGTTCACGATGGCCAACCGGGTGCGCCGCGGCATTGCCGAGGCACACTCCCGCCTGGCGGAGTAGCGCGATGGACCGACCGTCTTCCCGCCAGCCGCTGCAGCGGCAGTTCGAGACCCACGACGGCCAGGCGCTGTTCTACCGCCACTGGCCCGCGGTGGAGGGCCCGGCGCGCGGCGCCGTGGTGCTGTTCCACCGCGGCCACGAGCATTCCGGCCGGGTCGCCCACCTTGCCGACGAGCTCAACCTGCCCGGCTACGACATCTTTGCCTGGGATGCGCGCGGCCATGGCAATTCGCCCGGCGAACGCGGCTACAGCCCCAGCCTGGCCGATTCCGTGCGCGACATCCAGACCTTTACCGCGCATATCGCCGAAGTCCATGGCATCGCGCTGGAACACACCGCGGTGGTCGCGCAGAGCGTGGGCGCGGTGCTGGCCGCGACCTGGGTACACGACTACGCGCCGCCGATCCGCGCGCTGGTGCTGGCGTCGCCGGCGTTCAAGGTCAAGCTGTACGTGCCGTTCGCGCGGCCGGGGCTGAAGCTGATGCAGCGCCTGCGCGGCAAGTTCTTCGTCAACAGCTACGTCAAGGCAAGGTTCCTGACCCACGATCCCGAGCGCATCGCCAGCTATGACAGCGATCCGCTGATCACGCGCCCGATCGCGGTCAATATCCTGCTCGACCTGTACC
The DNA here is from genome assembly GCF_014191175.1 of Cupriavidus alkaliphilus. Lineage (NCBI taxonomy): Bacteria > Pseudomonadati > Pseudomonadota > Betaproteobacteria > Burkholderiales > Burkholderiaceae > Cupriavidus > Cupriavidus alkaliphilus. The sequence goes on from NZ_JACHWE010000001.1 coordinate 1,194,998, forward strand.
AGACCGCCGAGCGCATCGTCGCCGATGCGGCCGCGATCACGGTGCCGACGCAGTTGCTGATCTCCGGCGCCGACTGGGTCGTGCACCGCGGACCGCAGGACCGCTTCTATGAGCGCCTGGGCGCGCGCACCAAGGAGCGCATCGTGCTGGACGGCTTCTACCACGACACCCTCGGCGAGCGCGACCGCAAGCTGGCGGTGGATGCCGCGCGCCGCTTTATCCTGCGCGAATTCGACACGCCGTCGGCGCCGCGCTCGCTGCTCGATGCCGACCAGATCGGCCCGTTCCGCGAGGAGGCGGACCGGCTGGCATCGGCGCCGGGCGCGCTGGCGGCCTGGTACTGGCGCGCGGCGCGGGCCAACCTGAAACTGGGCGGGATGCTGTCGGACGGGGTGCGGCTGGGCCATCAGACCGGCTTCGACTCGGGCTCGACGCTCGACTACGTTTACCGCAACACGCCGTCCGGCCGCGGCGCGCCGGGCCGGCTGGCCGACCGGCAATACCTGGACGCGATCGGCTGGCGCGGCATCCGCCAGCGCAAGGTCCACGCCGAGGCGCTGATCGCCGAGGCGGTGCGGCGCCTGCGCGCGGCCGGCATGCCGGTGCGCATGGTCGATATCGCCGCCGGCCATGGCCGCTACGTGCTGGAAGCGCTGGGCGCGCTGGAGGGCGGCGCGGGCGCGGTCGAGTCGATCCTGCTGCGCGACTACAGCGCGCTGAACGTGGAGCAGGGCCGCGCGCTGATTGCCGCCAAGGGCCTGCAGGGCGTGGCCCGCTTCGAGCAGGGCGATGCCTTCGACGGCGACAGCCTGGCCGCGCTGGCGCCGGCGCCGACGCTGGCGGTGGTGTCCGGCCTGTACGAGCTGTTCCCCGACAACGCCATGGTGCGGCGCTCGCTCGACGGCCTGGCGCGCGCGGTGCCGCCGGGCGGCTACCTGGTCTACACCGGCCAGCCCTGGCATCCGCAGCTGGAATTCATCGCGCGCGCGCTGACCAGCCATCGCGCCGGCGCCGCCTGGGTGATGCGGCGCCGCTCGCAGGCCGAGATGGATGAACTGGTGCGGGCCGCCGGCTTCGACAAGGTAACCCAGCGCATCGACCCGTGGGGCATCTTCACCGTCAGCCTGGCGCGCAGGCGCGGCGCATGAGCACGGTGCCGACGCAGGCCGGCGCCGCGGTGCATGCGCGGCGGCCGTGGGGCCTGGCGTGCCTGCTGCTGGCGCTGGCCGGCGCGTTCTTCTTTTCCAGCTATGGCTTCGCCAACTGGCTGGCGAGCCAGCGCGCCGACGTGCCGTCGTTCCACTTCGAATGGGAGCGGGGCATTCCGTTCCTGCCCTGGACCATCGTGCCGTACTGGTCGATCGACCTGCTGTATGGCATCTCGTTCTTCCTGTGGCGCAGCCGCGCGGCGCTGCTGACGCACGTGAAGCGGCTGGTGCTGGCGCAACTGGTATCGGTGGCGTGCTTTATCGCTTTCCCGCTGCGCTTCAGCTTCGCGCGGCCCGCTGCCGACGGCCTGCCGGGCCAGCTGTTCACGCTGCTGGGCGGCTTCGACCTGCCGTTCAACCAGGCGCCGTCGCTGCATATCAGCCTGCTGGTGATCCTGTGGGTCGCCTTCGCGGCACACCTGCGCGGCGGCTGGCGCTGGCTGCTGCACGGCTGGTTTGCGCTGATCGGGATCTCGGTGCTGACCACCTGGCAACATCACCTGATCGACGTGCCCACCGGCGCGCTGGTGGGCTGGCTGTGCGTTTACCTGTTGCCGATGCAGCTGCCCGCAGCCGCGGCCGGAGCGCCCGATGCGCGCTCGCGGCAGCTGTCGCGCCGCTACGGCGTGGGCGCGCTGGTGGCGCTGCTGTGCGCGGTGCTGGCGGTGGGGGCATCGGTGACGCTGGCGTTCCTGCTGCTGTGGGCCGCGCTGGCGCTGGCCTGCGTGGCGCGCATCTACGCGCTGGCGGCGCCGGCGTGGTTCCAGAAGGATGCCGACGGCAAGATGGCGCCGGCCGCGCGCTGGGTGCTCGCGCCTTACCTGCTGGGCGCCTTCCTCAACTCGCGCTGGTGGACGCGGCGCGCGCCGCAGGCCAGCGCGATCGCGCCGGGTGTCTGGGTGGGCCGCTTTCCGACGCGCTCCGAGCTGCGCGCGCTCGGCGCAGATGCCGTGCTTGACCTCAGCGCCGAGCTGCCGCGCGCGGCCGCGGCGCCCGGACTCGCCTATCGCTGCATACCCGTGCTGGACCTGACCGTGCCGACGCCGCAGCAGCTGGCGCTGGCGGTGGCGCAGCTCGACGCCTGGCAGCGGCAGGGACGCGGCGTGCTGGTCAGCTGTGCGCTGGGCTATTCGCGCAGCGCGCTGGTGGCGGCGGCGTGGCTGGCGCGGCGGCAGGGGCTGCGCGATGCCGGCGCCGCGCTGGCGGCACTGCGCCGGCATCGGCCGGCGGTGGTGCTCGGCTCCGAGCACGTCGAATCGCTGCAGCGTTGCCTGGATCGTGCCGCTGCCGAGGAGCCTGGCGATGGCCGCTGACCGGGCCGCTGACCGGGACCCTGAGTTCGTGCAAGGCACCGACGCCTGGATTGCGCACGCGGTGACGGGCGCGCTGGCGGGGGCCGCGTGGATCGGCGCGGCCGGACTGGCGTTCGGCATGCTGGCGGCGTGGCTGGGCGCGGGCAACGCGATCTCGCGCTGGCCGGCGGCGCTGGCGTTGCTGCTGGCGCTGCCCCAGCTCTGGCTGCTGCTGCGCGTCGCGATCGACCATCGCCTGTTCGGTGCGCTCGCCGCCGGCGCGTCGGACCGGCCCGGCCTGGCCAGACTCGATGCCGCGCTGCTCGAACTGGGCTGGATGCCCGCCGGGCGTGCCGCGCGCCCCTTGACCGAACGCGCCCGCGGCGCGCTGCGCCTGGTACGCGCCAGCGCCGTGCTGGCCGTGTGCCAGCTGCTGCTGGCCTTGCTATCGCTGATCCTGAGGTAACCAACCATGTGGCTTGCCCGCGCCACCGCGCGCGCCATCATCGTCTTCGCCCGGCTGCTGACGGGCATGCGCGCCAACTGGCAGGGCTGCATCCCGGCCGCGGTGCAGCGCGTCTATTTTGCCAACCACAGCAGCCACGGCGATTTCGTGCTGATCTGGGGTTGTCTGCCGCCCGACCTGCGCACGGTGACGCGGCCGGTGGCGGGCGCCGATTACTGGCAAAAATCGCCGCTGCGCCGCTTTATCGGCCGCGACGTGTTCCGCGCGCTGCTGATCGACCGTACCCGCAGCGAGCCCGGCAGCGACCCGGTGGCGCTGATGCAGGCCGGGCTGGCGGCGGGCGATTCGCTGATCCTGTTTCCCGAGGGCACGCGCAACACCACCGACGCGCGCCTGCTGCCGTTCAAGAGCGGCATCTACCACCTGGCGCGGGCCTGCCCGGGGCTCGAGTTCGTGCCGGTGTGGATCGACAACCTGAACCGCGTGATGCCCAAGGGCGAAGTGGTGCCGGTGCCGCTGCTGTGCACCGTGACCTTCGGCCAGCCGCTGCGGCTGGCTGCCGACGACAGCAAGGATGCGTTCCTTGCGCGCTGCCGCGCGGGCCTGCTCGCGCTTGCCCCGGAACTGGAATGAACGCCATGCCCACCCTGCATTGGAGCCGCGAGACCTGGCTGCTGTTCGGCGGCCTGTTCGGCGTGCTGATGCTCGCTTCCACCGTGACCGCGCTGCTGCGCTGGCGCGTCGCGGGCGGCGGCCAGCACGCGGTGATCGACAACCTGGCGCAGCGCGTCTGGGCCTGGTGGTGGATGATCGGCATCATGGGCGTGGCGTTTGCGCTGGGGCGCACGGCGGTGATCGCGCTGTTCTACCTGCTGTCGTTCTTTGCGCTGCGCGAGTTCGTCACCATCACCACCACGCGGCGCGGCGACCATCGCGCCATCGTCGCCGCGTTCTTCGTGTTCCTGCCGCTGCAGTACGTGCTGGTCTATATCGGCTGGTACGGCATGTTCTCGATCCTGATCCCGGTCTATGCCTTCCTGGTGCTGCCGATCCTGGCGGCGCTGTCGTCCGAGACCACGCGCTTCCTGGAGCGCTGCGCCGGGGTGCAGTGGGCGGTGATGGTGTGCGTGTTCTGCATTTCGCACGTGCCGGCGCTGCTGACGCTGCCGATCCCGGGCTTCGACGGGCGCAACCTGCTGCTGATCGCCTTCCTGGTGATCGTGGTGCAGGGCAGCGACGTGCTGCAGTACGTGTGGGGCAAGCTGTGCGGCAAGCGCAAGATCGCGCCGCTGCTGTCGCCGTCCAAGACCGTCGAGGGCTTTGTCGGCGGCGTCGCCAGCGCCACCGCGCTGGGCGCGGCGCTGTGGTGGATCACGCCGTTCTCGCCGTGGCAGGCCGGCGCGATCGCGCTGGTGATCGCGCTGATGGGCTTCCTCGGCGGCCTGGTGATGTCGGCGATCAAGCGCGACCGCGGCATCAAGGACTGGGGCCACATGATCCAGGGCCACGGCGGCATGCTCGACCGGCTCGACTCGGTGGTGTTCGCCGCGCCGGTGTTCTTCCACGTCACGCGTTACTGGTGGGTGCCCTGATCCGCTCGGCGGCTTACAACGCCATCTCTTCGCACCACGCCACCACGGCATCGCGGAAGTCCTGGCAGATCGGCGACAGGTAGCCGTCGGCGCGCCACAGCACCGCCAGTTCGTGCTGCCACGACGTGCCCGGGGCGTCGATCGCGGCCAGTCCCTGGCCCTCGGCCTGGCGCAGCATGCGCGGCGGCATGATGCCGAGCAGGTCCGAGTGCCGCAGCAACTCGCCGAAGGCGACCGGCGACGCCGTGCTTTCCACCGCCACGCGCGGCGGCGGCAGCCCGACCGCGGTAAACCGTTGTTCCAGCCACTGGCGCAGGTACAGCGAACTGGCCGGCACCACCCAGCGTTCGCCGGCAAGGTCGGCCAGGGTGCGAAAGCCGTCGCGGCGCGGGTGGGCGCTGCGGCACACGATCTGCATGCTGAGCGGCCCGAGCGGCAGCCAGGCAACCTCCGCCGGCACGCTGGCGGGGCGCGCAGCGAGGATCAGGTCGGCCTCGCCGTTCTGCAGCATCGCCACCAGGCGCGCGCTCAGGTGGGTCTCGATCGAGAACGTGGCCAGCGGGCGGCTCAGGAAGAAGCGCGCCAGCAGCGGCGACAGCAGCGACGGCAGCAGGTAGGGGATCGCGCCCAGGCGCACCGTGCCTGCGCGCGCCGCGCGCTGCTCGGCCAGTTCGCTGCGCATGTCGCCGGCGGCCAGCGAGATCCGGCGCGCATGGGCGGCAAGGGTGCGGCCCGCGCCGGTCGGCACCAGCCCGCGCGGGGTGCGCTCGAACAAGGGCATGCCGGCTTCGCCTTCCAGCCGCGCCAGGGTCTTGGACAGCCCGGACTGGGTCATGCCCAGGGTCTCGGCGGCGCGGTGCAGGTTGCCCTGGTCGATCACGACCAGGAAGGCTTCTAGATCCTCGAATCGCATGGGCGGGATGGCGCTGGGGGTGCGGGCCATTGTAGCGCCATGCCTGGCAGGACTTGGCTCGCGCCGCGCGGGAATCGCGCCGGTCCGGACGCTGGCCTAGACTGCGTGGCATCCCTCGCGCATCGCACTGCAGTGGACACTGCGGCGGGCACTACAGAAGGGAGCCAGACAGGAGACCCATCGATGCCATACCGTTCCGCGTGGCTGCGCACAGCCATGGCCGCCATATTGCTGGCCACCGTTCCCGCCGTGATGCCGGCCGCAGCCGCGGCCGCCGATCCCGCCCCTGCCGAACCCTATCCGTCGCGGCCGCTGACCATCGTGGTGCCGTCGGTGGCGGGCAACGTCAACGACGCCGTGGCGCGGCTGATCGGCCAGGAGCTGACCAAGAGCTGGGGCCAGCCCGTGATCGTCGACAACAAGCCCGGCGCGGGCACCACGACCGGCACCAAGCACGTCGCCAGGTCGGCCAAGGATGGCTACACCGTGCTGCTGACCTTCACCGCGCACGTGCAGAACCCGTCGCTGTACCGCGGCATCGGCTATGACCCGATCGCGGATTTCACGCCGGTCAGCGAGGTGGCGATCTCGTCCACCATGCTGGCGGTGTCGCCGGATTTTCCCGCGCGGACGCTGCCGGAGGTGGTGGCGCTGCTCAAGGCCAATCCAGGCAAGTACCCATATGGCTCCTACGGCGCCGGCACCACCGGGCATATCCTGGGCGAGCTGCTCAGGCGCGAGGCCGGCCTGCAGATGGAGCACGTGGCCTACAAGGGCGGTGCGCCGCTGGCGACCGACCTGGCGGCGGGGCATGTGAAGCTGGGCTTTATCGCCGTGGGCACGGCGATGCCGCTGCTGCAGGGCGGCAAGCTGGTGCCGGTGGCGCTTGCCGGTGCCGAGCGCTCGGCCTTGCTGCCCAGGGTGCCGACCTTCCGCGAGGCCGGCTACCAGGGCTTCGAGCCGGATGCGTGGATGGGCCTGCTGTTCCCGGCCGGCGTGCCCAGGGCGCGGGTCGACGCCCTGTCGCGCGAGGTCGCGCGCATCGTGCGCCTGCCGGAGGTCGCCAGGAAGATGCAGGACCTGAACCTGGTGCCGGTGGGCAGCACGCCGGAGGCCTTCGCCACGGTGATGAAGAACGACCGCGACAAATGGAGCCGCATCATCCGCGATGTCGGCATCACGCTCGAATGACGCAGACGCCGATGCAAGACGACGATTACCAGGGATTGGTCTGTTCGCGCTGGTGCCACTGGAGCGAGCTGGCGCTGCAACGCATCGCGCGCCGGCCGCTGGCAGCCGGCCAGGTGCGCATCCGCGTGCGGCACGCCGGGGTGGGCTTCGCGCTGAGCCTGTTCGTGTCCGGCAAGTACCAGCGCAAGCCGCCGCTGCCGTTCACCCCGGGCACCGAGGTCGCGGGCGAGATCATCGAAGTGGCGCCCGACGTCACGCAGCTGCGCCCGGGCCAGCGCGTGGCCGCGGCGCTGGACTGGGGCGGCATCGCCGAGGAAGCGGTGGCCACCGCCGACACCGTTTATCCGGTCCCCGACGGGCTGGCCCTGGCGCATGCCGCCGCGCTGCCCATCACCTGCGGCACGGTGTGGGCCGCGCTGGCGTGGCGCGCGGCGCTGCAGCCGGGCGACACCTTGCTGGTCCACGGCGCCAGCGGCGCGCTCGGCACCGCAGCGGTACAGGTGGGCAGGCTGATGGGCGCGCGCGTGATCGCCACCGCCAGCACTCCGGCCAAGCGCGAGGCGGCGCTGCGCAACGGCGCCGCGCACGCGCTGGAGCCGGACCCGGCCACGCTGGCGGCGGCGGTCAAGGCGCTGTGCCCGGCCGGCGGCGCCGACGTGGTGTTCGACCCGGTCGGCGGCGACCTGTTCGATGCCTCGCTGCGCTGCGCGGCGCCCGGCGCGCGGCTGCTGTCGATCGGCTATGCCAGCGGCCGCATCCCGGCGGTGCCGGCCAACCTGCTGCTGGTGAAGAACCTGACGCTGGTCGGCTTCAACTATGGCTACTACATCGGCTGGGGCCTGACCGACGAGCGCCGGCGCTTTGCGCCGCGCGTGCAGGCCATGGTCGGCGAGATCATGCAGGCGGCGGCCAGCGGCAGGCTGGCGCCACCGGTGCTGCAGCACTTTGCGCTGCGCGACTGGCTGGACGCGGTCGACACCACCATGTCGCGCCGCGCCATCGGCAAGGTCATGCTGGATATCTGAACGGAGCCAACTTATGCACGATGCAACCGCGGCGAGCGCGGACGATGCCATGTTCGATGGCCTGACCGTGCTCGACCTGAGCCAGGGTATCGCCGGCCCGTACTGTGGGCTGATACTGCGCCAGCAGGGCGCGCGCGTGATCAAGGTGGAGCCGCCGGGCGGCGACTGGTCGCGGCAGATGGGGCGCATCCGCGCCGGCCAGACCGCGATCGCGGTCGCGTGCAACGCGGGCAAGGAAAGCGTGGTGCTGGACGCGCGCAGCGCCGACGGCCGGGCCGCCATCGGCCGGCTGGCGCTGCGCGCCGATGTGGTGATCCAGAACTTCCGTCCCGGCGTGGCCGAGCGCATGGGCGTCGGCTACGAGGCCCTGGCCGCGCACAACCCGGCGCTGGTCTATGTCTCGATCTCGGGTTACGGCCATGCCGGGCCGATGGCGAACCGGCCCGCGGTGGATACCACCATGCAGGCCTACAGCGGGCTGATGCACCTGAATCGCGACGCCGCCGGCCAGCCGCGCCGCATCGCCTTCTTCATGGTCGACCTGGCCACCGGGCTGTACGCGTCGCAGCAGGCGTCGGCGGCGTTGTACAAGGCCGCGCGCAGCGGCCGCGGCCGCCATGTGCGGCTGTCGCTGCTCGAGACCAGCGCCGCGCTGCAGTCCTACCTGATGGTCGACGATGCCATGTTCCCCGACGCCGAGCTGGCGGCGGCCAACGCGCCGACCGGACTGTTCGAGGCGGCCGATGGCGCGCTGTACCTGAGCATGCTCAACGACGCGATGTTCCTGCGGCTGGCCGCGCTGCTGGGGTGCGACGACTGGCTTGCCGATGCCTCGCTGCATACCAGTGCCGGCAGGCTGCCGCGCGCGGCGGAACTGGGCCGGCGCGTGGCGCAGGCGCTGGCCACGCAGCCGCTGGCGCACTGGGAGGCGCTGCTGACCGAGCACGATGTGCTGTTCGCGCGCGTTGGCCATGCGCGCGACCTGCTGCAGAGTGCGCAGTGCGCGCAGGCGGGCGTGTTCGGCCGGCTGCCTCTGGCAGGGATAGGCGAGGTGCCTTGGGCCAACCTGCCCGGCATGGCGGGACGAGACGGGCCGGCAGGGGATGCGCCGGTGCTTGGCCAGCATACCGGGGCGGTGCTGGCGGAGTTCGGCATCGGCGACTGAAGCGGACCCGCAAAAGAAAAAACGGACGGTGCGCGATTGCGTACCGTCCGTGTTCCCTTGTGCGTTGGTAGGCTCGATTGGACTCGAACCAACGACCCCCACCATGTCAAGGTGGTGCTCTAACCAGCTGAGCTACGAGCCTAGCGAAGGCGCGAATTATAGAGAGCCCTTCACGATTGCGCAAGCACCCGGTGCGACTTTTTGCGTGGGTGCTTGCCAGGGCGCGTCAGGCAGTGCCGATACGGTCGCGCAGTTCGCGCTTGAGCACCTTGCCGATGGCGCTGCGCGGCAGGCGCTCCACCTCATGGATCGCGGCCAGCCGCTGGGTCTTGCCCAGCCGCTCATTGGCCCACGCCAGCACCTGCTGCGCGCTGGCGCCGCCGTCTGCGCGCAGGGCGACAAAGGCCACCGGGGTCTCGCCCCAGCGCTCCGACGGCACGCCGACCACCGAGACTTCGGACACTGCCGGATGCTCGCGCACCACCGCCTCGAGGTCGCTCGGGTAGATGTTGAAGCCGCCCGAGATGATCATGTCCTTCTTGCGGTCCAGCAGCACCAGGAAGCCGTCCTCGTCGAAGCGGCCGATGTCGCCGGTGCGGATAAAGCGCTGGCCCTGCGCGTCATGCCATTCGGTCTCGGCGGTCTTTTCGGGTTGATTGTGGTAGCCGTTCATCATCGCCGCCGAGCGGCCCACCACTTCGCCGGTGCTGCCGGGCGGCAGCTCGCGGCCGGCCTCGTCGATGATGCGCACGTCGGCGCCGGTGGCGGGGCGCCCGACGGTGTGCAGCTTGTGCGGGAACTGGTCGGCGAACAGCAGGCAGCCGCCGCCACCTTCGGTCATGCCGTAGAGCTCGGTCAGCGCGCCGGGCCAGCGCCGCAGGATCTCGGCCTTCAGCGCCGGGCTGCACGGCGCGCTGGTGCAGAACTTGTGCCGGAAGGCGGACAGATCGTGCTGGTCGAACGCCGGATGCGCCAGCAGGCGCTGGTACTGCACCGGCACCAGCATGGTGTGCGTGACGCGATGCCGCTGCGCCAGCGCCAGGTACTGGCCCGCATCGAACTTCGCCATCAGGATGGCCGTGCCGCCCAGCCCGATGGTGGGAAAGAAGCTCGCCAGCGTGGTGTTGGAATACAGCGGCGTCGACAGCAGCGTGACCGCGTGCGTGCCATAGCCGGTGGCGGCACCGCGCGACACGTGGGCCCAGCGCATGCCGTGCGACTGCACGATGCCCTTGGGCGCGCCGGTGGTGCCGGAGGAATAGATGATGTTGAGCGGCAGCTCCGGGCGGATCTCGGGTTCCGTCACCGGCGTGCCGGCGGGCGCCAGCCAGTCCGCGTACGGCGCGCCCGCGTCGCTGCCGTCCAGCGAGACCACGGGGGTGCCGGCCAGCCTGGCACGCACCGGCGCCAGCACGTCGGCGACGCTGGCGTCGGTGAACACGATGCGCGCGCCCGCGTCGGCAATCATGCCGGCCAGGCTGTCGGGCGTGGACGATGGCGCCAGCGGCGCGACCACCACGCCGGCGCGCACCGCGCCCAGGTACACCGCGGCGTATTCGATCGACGACGCGGCGCAGATGGCGATGGCTTCGCCGGGCCGCACGCCGTCGCGCGCCAGCGCCGCGGCAATGCGGTCCATGGCGGCGTCGAGCCCGGCGTAGTCGAGCACGCGCTCGCCATGCATCAGGGCGGGTTGCGCCGGGCGCTGCGCGGCATGCTCGCGCACGAGCACGGACATGGTGGTGAAAGGACGTTGGAGCGGAGTCGGCTGGGTCATGTGGGGCAGTGTTGGTGGATGCGGCAAGCCTTACTGGATCTGCGCGCCGGAGTCCTTCACCACCTTGCTCCAGCGGTCGATCTCGGCGTCGATATGGGTGCGCAGCGCGGCGGGCGTCGAGCCTACCGGCTCATAGCCGTTGGCCGCCAGCGTGGCCTTCAGCTCCGGCTGGCGCAGCACGGTTGCAATCTCGGTGCTGAGCCGGTCGATCACGGGCTGCGGCGTGCCGGCCGGCGCCAGCAGCGCGTACCAGCCGGTAATGCTGATGCCGGGCACGCCGGCCTCGGCCAGCGTCGGGACTTCGGGGGCGACGGCGGCGCGCTGGCTGCCGGTGACGGCGAGCGCGCGCAGCTTGCCGCTCTTCACATGCGGCAGCGTGGTCGAGATGCTGTCGAAGGTGAGCTGGACTTCGCCGGACAGCATCGCCGTGACGACCTGCGCGCTGCCCTTGTACGGCACGTGGGTCATCTTGATGCCCGCCACGGAGTCGAACAGTTCGCCCGCCAGGTGGCCGGTATTGCCGTTGCCCGCCGAGGCAAAGGTCAGCTTGCCGGGCGCGGCCTTGGCCTCGGCGATCAGCTCTTTCACATTGGTGGCCTGCAGCGACGGGCTGCCCGCCAGGATCATCGGCAGGTTGGCCACCAGCGATACCGGCGCGAAATCCTTGCGCGTGTCGTAGGGCAGGCGGGGATACAGGCTGGTGTTGATGGCATGGGCGGCCAGCACCATGATCAGCGTGTAGCCGTCGGGTTTGGCGCGCGCGAGTGCCTGGCTGGCGATGGTGCCGCCGGCGCCCGGGCGGTACTCCAGCACCACCGGCTGGCCCAGCCGTTCCTGCAGCTTCGCGGCCACGGGTCGCGCCAGCAGGTCGGCGCTGCCGCCGGGCGGGTAGGGGATCAGCAGCTGGATCGGACGCGCCGGCCAGGTCTCGGCGGCGGCGCTGGCGGGCAGGGCAGCTGCGGCTGCGGTGGCCAGCATGGCGGCCAGCCATGCGGGGCGGCCCCGGGCGGGGCGGGGGGTGGATGCCATCGGGTGTCTCCTCGTTGTGCCGGCCGCGCACGCAGCCGGGGTCCCTGCGCCGGATCCGGCGGGGAAGTGGATGTCACCAACGGTAATGGCGTCAGGCTGCCAGCGGAATTCTTAAATCGATAAGTCTGGCTTTTTGCAGGCGAAGCGGTACCGGGGAATCCGCGGCCAGCAGCCGGTTCCGGCTAATGGCTGGTCGGATGCGCCGGGCTGAACCAGTAGGGCACCAGCGCGGCGGCGATCAGCACCGCCGCCGACAGGAAGATGGCCGCATAGGTGGACGGCGGCGGCCAGCCGCGCACATGGCCGGCATTGGCGATCAGCCCGAAGGCCCAGGAGGCCAGCGCCGAGCCCAGGAACACGAAGGTATTGAGCAGCCCCAGCCCGCGCCCGCGCTGCGACGGCGGGATCAGCCCGCGGCCCTGCGCCATCACCAGCGGATGCAGCATGCCGATGGTCGACAGCAGCGCCATCATGGCCACGCCATAGCCGATACCGCGGTCCGGCCACAGCGACAGCAGCACACCCCCCGCCATGGCAAAGCACGACCAGCCGGCGATGGTGGCCTTGAGCGTGCTGCGCCGCACCAGCACCGGCAGCAGGAAGGCGGTCAGGAAGCCGGCCAGGCTCAGCAGCGTCAGCGCCACGCCGCGCGGCGCCGAGCCCAGGCTGAACACGTCGGCCAGGTAGGGGCCGCTCCACGCATTGCGGAAGGCGGTGCCGGCGGCCATCGCCACGCACACCGGGATCAGCGTCCACAGCGGTGCCAGCTTCAGCAACTGCAGGCTTTGCGACAGCATCGCCGGCCACGACGCGCTGCGGGCCTCGGCATGGCCCTGGTCGCGCACGCAGCGCCACACGCCATAGCAGGCCGCCACCATGCCCAGCGCCGACACCGCCATCGACGGCCGCCAGCCCACCAGCGAGATGGCCCAGCCCAGCGGCGCGGTCGCGCACAGCGAGCCGATCATGCCGGTGGCGTTGGAGCGGCTGACCACGCGGGTGTAGTCGCGCTCGGACAGTTGCTCCGAGGCGAAATGCAGCAGCCCCATGAACACCGGCGCGCACGCCAGCCCCAGGCCCACCTGCGCCAGCGTGGCCGCGGCGCCGTTGGGCGCCAGCACGAACAGGATCGACGACAGCGCGCCCACGGCCAGCAGCAGCGCGGTCGGGCGGCCCACGCCATAGCGGTCGAAGGCGATGCCCACCGGGATCTGCGCCACGGCAAAGGCCAGGAAGAACGAAGAGGACAGCGCGCCGAAACCCGCCGGCGACAGGCCGAAATCGTGCTGCAGCTCCGGCGCCATCACCGCCAGGCAAGAGCGGAAGAACTGGCTGAGGGCGAACGCGAAGGTCAGGATGGCGATGCCGCGCACGGCATACGTCGCCGCGTTGCGGGCGGGCAGGGCGCCGGCGCCGGGGGGCGATCCGGGAGGAGGGATATTGCTGGGGGTCACGGCGTCAGTGGCGCTTTCTCTGCAGCGAGTGTAGAGCCTGCGCGCGTTGCCAGATCAACGGTTGGCCGGTGTTCGCCCAGATTGCGCGGACGTAGCCCCTTCACTGACCTGGTCAGCCCGGCAACGCGTCGTACGTCAGCAAAAACACCTGCTCATCGCCCGCGCTGACCGGCAGCCACACGATTTCCAGTTCCGGGAAGGCAGCCTCCACATTGGCGTGCTCGTTGCCGATCTCCACCACCAGCACGCCACCCGGGTTCAGCCGCGCCTTGGCCCCGGCGATGATCCGCCGCACCACGTCCATGCCGTCGTCGCCGCCGGCCAGCGCGATGCGCGGCTCGGCCAGGTATTCGGGCGGCAGCGCCTGCATCGAGCTTTCGTTGACGTAGGGCGGGTTGGTCAGGATCACGTCGTAGGTGGCGCCGTGCGGCAGCGGCGCGTACAGGTCGCCCTGGTACAGCCGGATGCGGTCTTCCATCTTGTAGTCGGCCACATTGCGGTGCGCCACCGCGAGCGCGTCGGGCGAGATGTCGACCGCGTCGATGCGGGCGTTCGGCCAGACGTGCGCGGCCACGATCGGCAGGCAGCCGGAGCCCGTGCACAGCTCCAGCACCGGGCCGATGCTGTCGCTTTCGCCGACCCATGGCTCCAGCCCTTCCTGCAGCAGTTCGCCGATAAAGCTGCGCGGCACGATCACGCGCGAATCGACGTAGAAGCGCAGGCCATGCATAAAGGCTTCGTGCGTGATGTAGGCCGCCGGCACGCGCTCGTTGACGCGGCGGTCGATCACCTTGAGCACGGCCTCGACTTCCTCGGGCAGCAGCCGCGCATCGAGGAAGGGATCGAGCGTGTCGAGCGGCAGGTTGAGCGTATGCAGCACCAGGTAGGCCGCCTCGTCATAGGCGTTGGCGCTGCCGTGGCCAAAGGACAGGCGCGCGGCGGTAAAGCGCGACACGGCCAGGCGCAGCAGGTCGCGCACGGTGCGCAGGGGAGAGGGCGTTGCCATGGATGGTATGTCTTTGCGAAAAATTCAGGCGATCAGGCGTTCAAGCACGCCGCGGTACACGTTCTTCAGCGGCTCGATGAAGCGCACTTCGACGTGCTCGTCGATCTTGTGGATGCTGGCGTTGGGCGGGCCGAACTCGATCACCTGCGGACAGATCCTGGCGATAAAGCGGCCGTCGGAGGTGCCGCCGGTGGTCGACAGCTCGGTGTCGAAGCCGGTCTCGGCCTTGATCGCCGACGACAGCGCCTCGGACAGTTCGCCGCGCGGCGTCAGGAAGGGCTCGCCGCCCAGGGTCCAGTCGAGCGTGTAGTCGAGGCTGTGGCGGTCCAGGATGGCGTGCACGCGCGCCTTCAGGCCCTCGGGCGTGCTGGCCGTCGAGAAGCGGAAATTGAAGTCGATGGTGACGTGGCCCGGGATCACGTTGGTGGCGCCGGTGCCGCCGTGGATGTTCGACATCTGCCAGCTGGTGGGCGGGAAGTACTCGTTGCCCTGGTCCCACGCTTCGGCGGCCAGTTCGGCCAGCGCCGGGGCGGCGTCATGGATCGGGTTGCGGCCCAGGTGCGGATACGCGATATGGCACTGGATGCCCTTGACCGTGAGCTTGCCCGAGAGCGAGCCGCGGCGGCCGTTCTTGACCATGTCGCCGAGCGCGTTGACCGAGGTCGGCTCGCCGATCACGCAGTAGTCCAGGCGCTCGCCGCGCGCGGACAGGGCCTCGACCACCTTGACGGTGCCGTCGTGCGCCGGGCCTTCCTCGTCGCTGGTGATCAGGAAGCCGATCGAGCCGGCGTGCGCGGGATGGGCCTTGACGAACTCTTCCACCGCCACCACGAAGCCGGCGATCGAGGTCTTCATGTCGGCGGCGCCGCGGCCGTACAGCTTGCCGTCGCGGTGGGTCGGCGCGAACGGGTCCGAATGCCACTGCTCCAGCGGGCCGGTCGGCACCACGTCGGTATGGCCGGCGAACACCAGCAGCTTGCCGTCCTTGCCCTGCGTGCCGCGCTTGACCGCCCACAGGTTGGTCACGCGGAAATCGTCGGGCCCGCTGACCAGCGCTTCGCAGTCGAAGCCGAGCGCCTTCAGGCGGGTTTCCAGGATGGCCTGGCAGCCTTCGTCGGCGGGCGTGACGGAGCGGCGGCGGATCAGGTCTTCGGTAAGGGCGAGGGTGGGGTTCATCGGACGGCGGAATGGGAAATCAGAACTGGCTGGCGTACTGGTCGGCGGAGAAGCCGACCATCACCTTGCCATCGTGGGCCAGCACCGGGCGCTTGATCAGCGACGGGCTTTGCTGCATCAGCGCGATCGCGCCGGCTTCTTCGTCGGCGCGGGCCTTGTCGGCGTCGGACAGCGCGCGCCAGGTGGTGCCCTTGCGGTTGAGCAGCGTGGCCAGCGGCACGTGACGCAGCCAGCCGCGCAGCATGGCCTCGTTCACGCCCTGCTTCTTGAAGTCGTGGAAGGTGTAGGCCACGCCGTTGGCATCCAGCCAGGTGCGGGCCTTCTTGACGGTATCGCAGTTGGGAATGCCGTAGAGCAGGACGGTCATGGCAGGTCTCGGGGTAAGTCGATGCGGAATCCGGTCGGGAATCCGGCGGGTTCAGCGCAACAGCAGGTTCAGCGCGATCACCAGGGCGCCCAGGCCCAGCGCCACGCCGCCCATCGCCACCGCCGTCATCAGGCGCAGGCGCCGGTCCAGCCGGGCAGCTTCCTTGCGCAGCGCGTCGATGGTGATGGCGTGCTGCTCGGCCAGCAGCTTGACGGCCTCCGCCTGCTGTACGACTGCGGCTTCGAGTTCGGCGATGCGCGTCGCGGGATCGCGCGCGTCGGCCACCGCGGCATCGGGCGTGCCGTCCTTGCGCTTGTTCTTCTTCAGTTTCTCGAGGGTCTTGTTGGCCTGCTCGAGAATGGTGGGCAGCAGGGAAAGCACGGTACTGACGGTGGTGGGATCCAGGGCCATGAGTCGCTTGCGGAGGGAGGGCATGTTCAGCCTGGCCAGGCGGGTGACGACGGTAAATCGGCCCCGGAGCCGGGCCCCGGGGCGTCGCGGCCCATGCGGGCCGCGAGCGGCGATCAGTCGCCGCGCAGCAGGTCGTTCAGGCTGGTCTTGGCGCGGGTCTGCGCGTCGACCTTCTTCACGATCACGGCGCAGTACAGGCTGTACTTGCCGTCCTTGGACGGCAGGTTGCCCGCCACCACCACCGAGCCGGCCGGCACGCGGCCATAGTGGATCTCGCCGGTTTCGCGGTCGTAGATCTTGGTCGACTGGCCCAGGTACACGCCCATCGAGATCACCGAGTTCTCTTCCACGATCACGCCTTCCACGACTTCCGAGCGCGCGCCGATAAAGCAGTTGTCTTCGATGATCACCGGGTTGGCCTGCAGCGGCTCCAGCACGCCGCCGATGCCCACGCCGCCCGACAGGTGCACGTTCTTGCCGATCTGCGCGCACGAACCGACCGTGGCCCAGGTGTCGACCATGGTGCCTTCATCGACATAGGCGCCGATGTTGACGTACGACGGCATCAGCACGGCGTTCTTCGCAATGAACGAACCGCGGCGCGCCACGGCGGGCGGCACTACGCGGAAGCCGGCCTTTGCGAAGTCGTCGCCGCTCCAGTTGGCGAACTTGGTCGGCACCTTGTCGTAGAACTGGGCAAAGCCGCCGGCGCTCATCGGCGCGTTGTCTTCCAGGCGGAACGACAGCAGCACGGCCTTCTTGACCCACTGGTTGACGATCCAGTCCTTGCCTTGCTTCTCGGCCACGCGCAGGGTGCCGGCATCGAGCTGGCTGATGACGTTGGCGACGGCCTCGCGGATGTCGTTGGGGGCGGACTTCGGCGACAGGCTGGTGCGGTCTTCCCAGGCCTGGTCGATCAGGGCTTGCAGAGCTTGCGTCATGGTTGGATTCTCAGGGTTGATGTTGATGTTCGGTCGTCGAGTCTCAGCCTCGACCTCTTGTTTGCTCCCCTCTCCCGCTTGCGGGAGAGGGGCAGGGGGTGAGGGTGGGCGGTTCTACGGGCGTGGTCCCTCGCTAAACCACCCCTCACCCCGACCCTCTCCCCTTGAGGGGAGAGGGAGAACACAATTGGACAATCAGGCCTCAGGCCAGCGATTTGCAGAATTCCACGATGCGCCGCGCCCCCTCCACGCACTCCTCCGGCGTTGCCACCAGCGCCATGCGCACGCGGTTGGCGCCGGGGTTGATGCCGTCGGCCTCGCGCGCCAGGTAGCTGCCCGGCAGCACGGTCACGTTCTGCTCGGCCAGCAGCCGCGCGGCGAATTCGGTATCGGACAGGCCGGTGCGCGAGACGTCGGCCCACAGGTAGAAGCCGGCATCAGGCAGCGCCACGTCGAGGACTTCCGCCAGCATCGGCGTGACTTCGCTGAACTTGCGCACGTAGGCGGCGCGGTTTTCGCGCACATGCGCTTCATCGTTCCACGCGGCGATGCTGGCGCTCTGCACCGCCGGGTTCATGGCGCCGCCGTGGTAGGTGCGGTACAGCAGGAACTGCTTCAGCAGCGCGGCGTCGCCGGCGACGAAGCCCGAGCGCAGGCCGGGCACGTTGGAGCGCTTGGACAGGCTCGAAAACACCACCAGGCGCTCGAAACGGTTGGCGCCATCCGCGCGGCCGAGCTTGTGCGCGGCCTCGAGCGCGCCCAGCGGCGCGCGGCCCTCGTCGAAATAGATCTCGGAATAGCACTCGTCGGAGGCAATCACGAAGCCGTAGCGGTCGGACAGTGCGAACAGCTGCTTCCAGTCCTCCAGCGACAGCACCGCGCCGGTCGGGTTGCCGGGCGTGCAGACAAAGAGCAGCTGCACATGCTGCCAGACCTTGTCGCCAATGCGGTCGAACGCCGGGGCGAAATTGCGCGCTGGATCGCTGTTGGCGAATACCGGGGTGGCGCCGGCCAGCAGCGCCGCGCCTTCGTAGATCTGGTAGAACGGGTTGGGGCACAGCACCAGCGCGCCCGGCCGGGTGCCGTCGACCACGGTCTGGGCAAAGGCGAACAGCGCCTCGCGCGAGCCGGTTACGGGCAGCACTTCGGTGGCGGCGTTGATCTTGGGCAGGCCGTAGCGGCGCTCTAGCCAGCCGGCAATGCACTGCCGTAGTGCATCGGAACCTGCCGTTGTGGGATAATTCGCCAGCCCCGCAAGCGACTCTGCCAGCGCTTGCTTGATGAACGCCGGCGTCGGATGCTTGGGTTCACCGATGCCGAAGCTGATGGCCGGCTTGTCGGCAGCCTTTACTTGCGCAAAGAGCACCCGCAGTTTCTCGAACGGGTAGGGCTGGAGCAGGTCGAGGCGCGGATTCACAGTGTCAGTCGGGGCCGGTTAAAACGACGCATTATAGAGGAACGGCGCGGGTTTCCGTGCGCCGGCCCGGCCCGCCAGGCGGTCTTTGGCGAGGGTTGGGCCGCCACGGATGGCGGGCATCACGCCACGGTGATGCCGCCGGCGCCGTCCGTACGCTGCCTGCCGCGCATGGCGGGCGGCCCGGCTCGCCTCGCACCGATTCCCTTTATGAGCACAAAGACAATTTCGGCACCGCTGGCGCCGGCCGACCGCCATGCGGTCAAGGCATCGCTTTCCATCCTGATCGGCGCCTCGGTGTGGGGCATCGCCTGGTTCCCGTACCGGGTGCTGGCCGGCTGGGGGCTGGGCGGCATGCATGCCGCAGCGCTGGTCAGCGCGGTGGCGGCGGTGCTGTCGCTGCTGGCCTTCCGCCGCCACCTGGGCGGGCTGCGCCCGCACTGGCTGTTCGTCGCGATCGGCCTGGCGGCGGGCGTGACCAATGCCGGCTTCGTCTGGGGCAGCGTCAACGGGCATGTGATGCGGGTGCTGCTGCTGTTCTACCTGACGCCGGTGTGGACCGCGCTGTTCGCGCGGCTGTTCCTGGGCGAGCGGCTGTCGGCGCCCGGGCTGTCGCTGGTGGGGCTGGCGCTGTTCGGCGCCGGGCTGATGCTGTGGACGCCCGCGGTGGGCGTGCCGCTGCCGGGCACCGCCGCGGAATGGTCGGGACTGATCGGCGGCATGGGCTTTGCCGTCAACAACGTGCTGTCGCGCCGTGCCGGGCAGCGTTTTCCCGACACCGACGCACGCGTGCGCACGGTGGTGGTCTACCTGGGCTGCACCGTGGTCGGCGTGCCGGCCGCGCTGCTGCTCGACGGCCCGGCGGTGGCCATCATGCCGGGCGCGCAGGTCAGCGCGGCCATGCTGGTGCTCGGGCTGGCGGCGGTGCTGGTGGTCAGCAACTCGGTGGTGCAGTACGGGCTGCAGCGGCTGCCGGCCAACCGCGTATCGCTGCTGATGCTGTTCGAGATCGTCATCGCCGCGGTGTCGTCATGGTGGCTGGCAACCGAGGTGCTGAGCTGGAAGGAGGCCGCCGGCGGCCTGTGCATCGTCGCCGCCGGCGCGTTGTCCGGGCTGGTGCACCGCAGCCGCGCCGTGCCCGCGCCGACGGCGGGGGCCGAGGCCGCGGCCTGCCACTAGCCCCGGCGCGGCTCAGTGCAGGATCACCCGCGACACCATCGCCACCAGCGGGGCGCGCACCGCGCGTTCCACGCCGCGGTGCAGGTGCAGCGGCCGCAGCAGCATCTTGACCGTCATCTCGATCGGGATGTTGCGGCGGATCACGCCTGACACGCGCGTATTGAGCGCGCGCACTTCCGCCTCGGGCACCGACTCGACCCCGCGTTCCATGCGCAGCACGTTGCGCAGCGCGATCGCCGCGTCCTCGTTCTTGATCTCCAGCAGCCGGCGCGCCAGCGCGCGCAGCACGCGCAGCCGGCCCAGGCGCTCGGCCTCGGCGAAGCGGTTGAAGAAGTGGAAGAAGTGCTTGTAGTGCCGCACCTCGTCGTTGGAGATGCGCCGCGTCAGGTCGCGCAGCACCGGTTCGTCGCTGGCCTGCTCGAGCGCCCGGTAGTAGGCCGCCGTGCCGGTTTCCACCACGCAGCGGGCCGCCATCTCCAGCGCCTCGGTCGGCTCGAACTGGTCGATCGAGCAGGTCTGGCTGTACTCGTCGAAGAAGCGCGCATAGCCGCGCGCCCAGTCGAATTCCGGCCAGACATGCTCGACATAGCGCCGCAGCGCCAGGCCATGCTGCAGCTCCTCGGCTTCCCAATGCTCGGACAGCCAGCCGGCGGCGTCCGGCACGCGCGCGTAATAGGTGGCAAGGTTGCCCGCATAGGTGTCGGAGCCGCTTTCGATAAACGATGCGCACACCAGCAGGTAGAACAGGTCACGGTCGCCGCGCACGCGCGCGACGTCGATCGCCTCGTATCGGATGTCGCTGACCGACCACGGCCGGGCGGCCGCTGACGCTTCACTCATGCTCTGTCCTCCTGGTTGGCCCAAAGGCTGCGGGGGGCGTTCATGGTGCGTGGGGCCGGAGCGCATCCGGCATCACGCCGACAGAGCAGAGACTAGCATTTACCCTAATTAGTTTCAGGCCGAACCCCCGGCAAGTACGGCCGACTGCTCACCGCTGGATTGCCAAAGTGCTTGCGAAACCGCTTGTAAGAGTCAGAAACGCAAAGAGATTCCGCCATCCGGCACCATCCCCGGAGCAAGCCCAAACGGGCCGGCGAAGGCATCTGCGATGGTATGATTAGCCCCAATTCTCGGGCCCGAGGGGTATTTTGAGGTGCTGGCGTCACGCCGCGCCGGCTCCCGCGCGGCCCGGCTTTCCTGAACAGTGCAATAGCCCCGATACCAGGCCCGACTCCCGCTTTCCTGCCGGAGTGGCCGATACCACACGAGAAACCGTGCGACTATCCTCGATCAAGCTGGCGGGCTTCAAGTCATTCGTCGATCCCACCAATTTTCAGGTGCCGGGCCAACTGGTCGGCATCGTCGGTCCCAACGGCTGCGGCAAATCCAACATCATCGATGCGGTGCGCTGGGTGCTGGGCGAGTCACGCGCGTCCGAGCTGCGTGGCGAGTCCATGCAGGACGTCATCTTCAACGGCTCGACGGCGCGCAAGCAGGCCGGCCGGGCCAGCGTCGAACTGGTGTTTGACAACGCCGAAGGCCGTGCCGCGGGCCAGTGGAGCCAGTACGCCGAAGTCGCGGTCAAGCGCGTGCTGACCCGCGACGGCACCTCGTCCTACTACATCAACAACCAGCCGGTGCGCCGGCGCGACATCCAGGACATCTTCCTGGGCACGGGCCTGGGCCCGCGCGCGTACGCCATCATCGGCCAGGGCATGATCTCGCGCATTATCGAGGCCAAGCCCGATGACATGCGCATCTTTCTGGAAGAGGCGGCGGGCGTGTCCAAGTACAAGGAGCGCCGCCGCGAGACCGAGAACCGGCTGTCCGATACGCGCGAGAACCTGACCCGGGTCGAAGACATCCTGCGCGAACTCGGCAGCAACCTCGAAAAGCTCGAGGGCCAGGCAGAAGTGGCGCAGCGCTTCAAGACGCTGCAGGCCGACGGCGAAGAGAAGCAGCACCTGCTGTGGCTGCTGCGCAAGCGCGAGGCCCAGCAGGAGCAGGAACGCCACCAGCGCGCCATTGAACAGGCCCAGATCGACCTGGAAGCGCAGACCGCGCAGCTGCGCCATGTCGAGGCCGAGCTGGAAACCATGCGCGCCGCGCACTATGCCGCGTCCGACGGCATGCACGCCGCGCAAGGCGCGCTGTACGAGGCCAATGCCGAGGTCAGCAAGCTCGAGGCCGAGATCCGCTACGTGGTGGAATCGCGCAACCGCGTGCAGGCCCAGATCGCGGCGCTGACGGCGCAGCGCGAGCAGTGGCAGGGCAAGGCCGAACAGGCCACCGACGAACTGGCGCAGGCCGAGGAAAACCTCGCCGTGGCGGAGGGCCGTACGGTCGAGGCCCAGGAGGCCGTGGCGCAGCAGAACGACGAGCTGCCGACGCTGGAGGCGCAATGGCGCGATGCCCAGCAGCTGCTCAACGAGCAGCGCGCCGGCATCATGCAGGCCGAGCAGGCGCTGAAGCTGGAGGCCGCGCAGCAGCGCAGCGCCGACCAGATGCTGCAGCAGCTGGAACAGCGCCGCGAGCGTCTGTCGGCCGAAGACAAGGGCCTGGACCGCCCCGACGAGACCCGCCTGGAGCAGGCCCGCGCCGAGCTGGCCGAGCAGGAGGCGCTGGTCGAGGAAGCCCAGGCCGTGCTCGCAGACGCCGAAGAAAACGTGCCGCGCCTGGACGAGGCGCGCCGCGCCGCGCAGGCGCGCGTGCACAGCGAAGCCGCCGCCATCGCCACGCTCGAGGCGCGCCTGTCGGCGCTGCGCCAGCTGCAGGAAAACGTGCAGACCGACGGCAAGGTGCAGCCCTGGCTCGCCAGGCATGAACTGGCCGAGCTGCCGCGGCTGTGGAAGAAGGTCCATATCGAGCCGGGCTGGGAAAACGCGCTCGAATCCGTGCTGCGCGAGAAGCTCGCCGCGCTGGAAGTGTCGAACCTGGACTGGGTCAAGGCCTTCCTGTCCGACGCGCCGCCGGCCAAGCTGGCGTTCTACTCGCCGCCGGCCGCGGCCCGTCCGCTCGAATCGCCGCCCGGCCTGCGCCCGCTGATGGCGCTGGTGCAGATCACCGAGCCCGGCATCCGCGCGGTGATGCAGGACTGGCTCGCCGACGTCTATGTCGCCACCGACATGACGCAGGCGCTGGCCGCGCGCAACACGCTGCCCGACGGCGCCTCGTTCGTGGTCGCCGAGGGCCACCTGGTGGGCCGCAACGCGATCCAGATCTACGCCGCCGATTCCGAGCAGGCCGGCATGCTCGCGCGCGAGCAGGAAATCGAAAACCTGCAGAAGCAGGCGCGCGCGCAGTTGCTGCTGTCCGACGAGGCCAAGACCGAGGCAGTGCGCGCCGAAGCGGCCTATACCCAGGCCAGCCAGGCGCTGGGCGACGCCCGCGCCCGCGCCGAGCAGGCCACCCGCCGCGTGCACGCGCTGCAGATGGACGTGCTCAAGCTGTCGCAGGCGATGGAGCGTTATGCCGCCCGCAGCGGCCAGATCCGCGAGGAACTGGAAGAGATCCACGCGCAGATCGAAGAGCAGCGCGCCATCCGCGCCGAATCCGAAGCCAGTTTCGAGCAGCACGACGCCGCGCTGGCCGAGATGCAGGCCACCCACGAAGACCAGCAGATGGCCTTCGAGGCGCTGGACAGCAAGCTCTCCGGCGCGCGCCACCAGCTGCGCGACCTCGAGCGCGCCGCGCAGGAAGCATTGTTTGCCGAGCGCAACCTGGCCAGCCGCATCGACGAGCTGCGCCGCAATATCCAGGTGGCGGCGGACCAGGCCGAGCGCATCGCCGAATCGCTCGAGAACGCCCGCGCCGAACTCGAGACCATCAACGAGCAGACCGCGCATACCGGCCTGCAGGAAGCGCTGGAGCGCCGTGCCGAGAAGGAAGAGAAGCTGACCATCGCGCGCACCGAGCTCGATGCGCTGTCGGCGCAGCTGCGCCAGCACGACGAGCAGCGCCTGGCGGCCGAGCGCAGCCTGCAGCCGCTGCGCGACCGCATCACCGAGCTGCAGCTCAAGGAGCAGGCCGCGCGCCTGAACCAGGAGCAGTTCAGCGAGCAGCTGACCGGCGCCGCGGTGGACGAGGCCGCGCTGGCCGACAAGCTGACCGGCGACCTGAAGCCGTCGTACCTGCAGGGCGAAGTCACGCGCATCAACAACGCCATCAACGCGCTCGGCCCGGTCAACATGGCCGCGCTCGACGAACTGGCCGCGGCGCGCG
This sequence comes from Cupriavidus alkaliphilus, assembly GCF_014191175.1. Classification (NCBI taxonomy): domain Bacteria; kingdom Pseudomonadati; phylum Pseudomonadota; class Betaproteobacteria; order Burkholderiales; family Burkholderiaceae; genus Cupriavidus; species Cupriavidus alkaliphilus. The sequence goes on from NZ_JACHWE010000001.1 coordinate 1,218,825, forward strand.
AACGCAAGACCTTCCTCGACGCGCAGTCGGCCGACCTGAACGACGCCATTGGCACGCTGGAGGACGCGATCGCCAAGATCGACCAGGAAACCCGCGCGTTGCTGCAGGGCACCTTCGACCAGGTCAACCACCATTTCGGCGAGCTGTTCCCGTCGCTGTTCGGCGGCGGCCAGGCGCGCCTGATCATGACCGGCGAGGAAATCCTCGACGCCGGCGTGCAGGTGATGGCGCAGCCGCCGGGCAAGAAGAACTCGACCATCCACCTGCTGTCGGGCGGCGAGAAGGCGCTGACCGCGATCGCGCTGGTGTTCGCGATGTTCCAGCTGAACCCGGCGCCGTTCTGCCTGCTGGACGAGGTCGACGCGCCGCTCGACGACGCCAATACCGAGCGCTACGCCAATATGGTGGCGCGCATGTCGGACAAGACCCAATTCGTTTTCATCTCACATAACAAGATCGCCATGGAAATGGCTCATCAACTCATTGGCGTGACCATGCAGGAGCAGGGCGTTTCGCGGATCGTGGCCGTGGATATGGACGCGGCAGTGTCGATGGCGGAGGCAGCATGAGCAGTAAGCAGGGACCCCGCGCAGCGGGGAAGCGCACGTCAGCGAATGCTGCGCGCAACCGACACTACCGTGCTGTAACCAACCGGGGCGCTTTGGAGATTGCGGCATGAAGCTCAACATGGACCTGCAGACCGCGCTGATCGTCGCGGGCCTGGTTTTCGTGGTGCTGGTGTTCGGCTACAACCAGTGGCAGATCCGCAAGGCGCGCCGCCCGCGCGAGCTGCGGCCCGAAGACGACCTGCCGCCGATGCGCGAGCCGGTGGTCGGCCAGAGCACCGCGCCGGAAACCGCCGCACGCCTGCATGAAACCGCCGCCGAGCAGCCGCCGCGGCGCGAGCCCACCTTTTCGCAGGCACCGGCCAGCGCCGGCGCCACCGTGACTGACAACAACCACGCCGCTGCCGCCGCGGCCGCGGCGGCCAGCACCGCCGATGCCGACGAAGCCGTCGCCGAGGAAGTCGCGGTCGGGGCCGCGGCGTCGCGCGCAGCGGAGGATGAGGCGGATGCCGCTATCGCCGTGGCACCGGCACCGGCACCGGCGCCCGCACCCGCGCCAGTGCCTGCGCCTGCGCCGGTCGCTGCCGTGCCCGACGGCCCGCCCGCGCCCGCAGTCGTCGATCCGCTGATCGACTGCATCGTGCCGCTGCACCTGGAACGCAAGGCGTCCGGCGACCGCATCCTGCCGCTGACCGGCCGGCTGCGCCGCGCCGGCACCAAGCCGGTCCATATCGAAGGCCTGCGTGCTGAAGCCAACGCGTGGGAGCCCGTCACCGCCGGCCATCAGTACGAAGACCTGCAGGTCGGCGTGCAGCTGGCCAACCGTGGCGGCCCGCTCAACGCGCTGGAGTTCTCCGAATTCATCACCGCGGTCGAGTCGCTGGCCGAGTCGCTCGACGCCTCGGCCGACCTGCCCGACATGGGCGAGACCGTCGCCAACGCGCGCGAGCTCGACGCCTTTGCCGCCGCCTGCGACGTGCAGCTGGGTGTCAACGTGATCTCCGACGGCGCGCCGTGGTCGGCCGCCTATGTGCAGAACGTGGCGACGCAGGACGGGCTGGTGCTGTCGCGCGACGGCACCCGCTTTATCCGCTACCAGGCCAATGCCGAGGGCGTGCAGCGCCCGCTGTTCACGCTGCAGTTCGGCGACACCAACTTCCTGCGCGACGACCTCACCGTCAAGGCCGGCCGCCAGATCACGCTGCTGCTCGACGTGCCGGTGGCCGACCAGGCCGCCAGGCCGTTCAAGACCGTGTGCGAGTACGGCCATACGCTGGCGCAGCGCATGGGCGCGCAGCTGGTCGACGACAATATGCGGCCGCTGACCGAAGCCTCGTTCGTCGCCATCTTCAGCCAGCTCGAAGCGCTGTACCAGAAGCTGGAAGCGCGCGGCATGCCGGCCGGTTCGCCGGTGGCGCTGCGCCTGTTCAGCAACTAGCCGGAGCCTGCCATGACCGCAAAACACCGCGGCGCGCAGGCAGATGCCTCCGCGCCCGTCGGCGCCTTGCCGGCCGACGCCGCGGCCAGCCGCGTGGCCTGGCTGCGCGACGAGCTGGATCGCCACAACTACCAGTATTACGTGCTGGATGCGCCCACCGTACCCGATGCGGAGTACGACGCGCTGTTCAGCGAACTGATGGCGCTGGAGCTCGAGCATCCCGAGCTGCAGACGCCGGACTCGCCCACGCAGCGCGTGGGCGGCGAGGCGCTGGCGGCGTTCGACTCGGTGCGGCACCGCGTGCCGATGCTGTCGCTCAACAACGCCTTCGCTGACGACGACGTGCTGAACTTCGACCGTCGCTGCGCCCAGGGCCTGGGCCGCAGCGCGCCAGCGGCGGGGGAGGCCGACCTATTCAGCGCCGCCGACGCGGTCGAATACGCCTGCGAGCTGAAGTTCGACGGCCTCGCCATGTCGCTGCGCTATGAAGACGGGCGCCTGGTGCAGGCGGCCACGCGCGGCGATGGCGAGACCGGCGAGGACGTCACCGTCAACGTGCGCACCATCAAGGCGATCCCGCTCAAGCTGCGCGGCCAGGCGCCCGCGGTGCTGGAGGTGCGTGGCGAGGTCTTCATGTTCCGCCGCGACTTCGACAAGCTCAACGCGCGCCAGGCCGAGGCCGGCGAGAAGACCTTCGTCAACCCGCGCAACGCCGCCGCGGGCAGCCTGCGCCAGCTCGATCCGCGCATCACCGCCCGGCGTCCGCTGTCGTTCTTCGCCTACGGGCTGGGCGAGCTGCAGGGCGTGGAGCGGCCGCCTACCCACAGCGCGATGCTCGACGGCTTCGCCGCGCTGGGTTTGCCGGTGTGCAAGGACCGCGCGGTGGTGAAGGGTGCGCAGGGGCTGCTCGATTTCTACCGCGAGATCGGCAAGCGCCGCGACGAGCTGCCCTATGACATCGACGGCGTGGTCTACAAGGTCAACGCACTGGCCGAGCAGGAGCGCCTGGGCTTTGTCTCGCGCGCGCCGCGCTTTGCGCTGGCGCACAAGTTCCCGGCGCAGGAGATGACCACCATCGTCGAGGACATCGAGGTGCAGGTCGGGCGCACCGGCGCGATCACGCCGGTGGCGCGGCTCAAGCCGGTGTTCGTCGGCGGCGTGACCGTGACCAATGCCACGCTGCACAACGAGGACGAGATCCGCCGCAAGGACGTGCATGTCGGCGACACCGTGATCGTGCGCCGCGCCGGCGACGTGATCCCGGAAGTCGTCGCCGTGGTGACCGAGCGCCGGCCGGCCGATGCCCGTGCCTTCGTGATGCCGAGCGCCTGCCCGGTGTGCGGCTCGCATATCGAGAAGCTCGAGGACGAGGCCATTGCCCGCTGCACCGGCGGCCTGATCTGCGCGGCGCAGCGCAAGCAGTCGCTGCTGCATTTCGCGCAGCGGCGCGCCATGGATATCGAGGGCCTGGGCGACAAGCTGGTCGAGCAACTGGTCGACCAGGGCATCGTGCGCACGCCGGCCGACCTGTACAAGCTCGGCGTGGCCAAGCTGGCCGCGCTGGAACGCATGGCGGACAAGTCGGCCGCCAATCTGGTCACGGCGATCGACAAGTCGCGCGCGACCACCATGAACCGCTTTATCTTCGCGCTCGGCATCCGCCACGTCGGCGAAGCTACCGCCAAGGACCTGGCCCGGCACTTCGGCAAGCTCGACGCGCTGATGGCGGCCGACGAGGCGGCGCTGCTCGAGGTCAACGACGTCGGCCCGGTGGTGGCGCAGTCGATCGCCAACTTCCTCGCCGAGCCGCATAACGTCGAGGTCATCGAGCAGCTGCGCGCCGCGGGCGTACACTGGCCGGAAAGCGAGCCGGTGGCGAAAGCGCCGGCGCCGCTGTCGGGCAAGACCTTTGTCCTGACCGGCACGCTGCCGACGCTGTCGCGCGAAGACGCCAAGGAACTGCTGGAAGCCGCCGGCGCCAAGGTGGCCGGGTCGGTGTCGAAGAAGACCGACTACGTGGTCGCCGGCGCCGAGGCCGGCAGCAAGCTGGACAAGGCCGAGGCGCTGGGCGTGCCGGTGCTGGACGAGGCCGGCATGCTGGCGCTGCTGGCGCAAGCCGGCGCCGCGCCGGCCGAGGAATAACCGGGAACAGAACCATGATCCGCGAAATTCTCAAGATGGGCGATCCGCGCCTGCTGCAGGTGGCAAGGCCGGTGGAGCGCTTCAATACGCCGGAGCTGCGCACGCTGATCGAAGACATGTTCGACACCATGGACCATGCCAACGGCGCGGGCCTGGCCGCGCCGCAGATCGGCGTGGACCTGCAGGTGGTGATCTTCGGCTTCGATCGCAATCCGCGCTACCCGGATGCGCCCACCGTGCCCAAGACGGTGCTGATCAACCCGCTGCTGGAAATGCCGTCCGAGGAGATGGAAGACGGCTGGGAGGGCTGCCTGTCGGTGCCGGGCCTGCGCGGCGTGGTGCCGCGGCACCTGCGGCTGAAGTACAGCGGCTACGACCTGATGGGCAACCGGATCGAACGCGTGGCCGAAGGCTTCCATGCGCGCGTGGTGCAGCATGAGTGCGACCACCTGCAGGGGATTCTTTATCCGATGCGGATCAAGGATTTCCGGCAGTTTGGGTTTACAGAGGTGTTGTTCCCGGATCTGCCGGCGAACAGCGACGACTGAGGGCGCCGGAAGCGGTAGAGAAACGAGGGTGTGGTGATTTGCCAGAACCCATAAAAAAAGCGGCCATCGCGGCCGCTTTTCTTTTTATCAGAACTTCTCGAACTGCCCCAGGAAGCGCCACTTGCCAGGCGGCAGATCCCCCAGCACCACGCGCCCCATGCGCACGCGCTTGAGGCCCACCACCTGCAGGCCCACCTGCTCGCACATGCGGCGGATCTGGCGCTTGCGGCCTTCGCGCAGCACGAAGCGCAGCTGCTCTTCGTTCTGCCAGCTGACCTTGGCCGGCCTGAGCGGCACCCCGTCCAGCGACAGGCCGTGGCGCAGCAGTTCCAGGTCATCGGCCGGGAATTCCGCGCTGATGTTGCGCTCCACCGGCCCGTGCGGCGAGTGCCAGACCACGCGCACCAGGTATTCCTTCTCGACCGTCGAATCCTCGCCGATCAGCGCGCGCGCGACGCGGCCATCCTGCGTCAGCACCAGCAGGCCGGTGGAGTCGATATCGAGGCGGCCGGCCGGCGCCAGGTTCTTGCGTTGCCACGGCGCGAAGTGCTTGCGCGTGGGGTCGCCTTCCCACTGGTTCTCGGGGGCGAACAGCACCGCGGCGGGCTCGTAGCCGTCCTCGGCCTGGCCCGAAACGTAGCCTACCGGCTTGTTCAGCAGCACCGTGACGCGCTCGCCTTGCTCGGAGCGCGCTTCCTGCAGGATCTCGATCTCGGCGTCGGGGCGGATGCGGCTGCCGAGTTCGGTCACGGGCTTGCCGTCGACCAGCACCCAGCCGCGCGGGATCCATTCGTCGGCCTCCCGGCGCGAGCACAGGCCGAGCTCGGACATGCGCTTGGACAGGCGTACCAGGCCGTCGTCGTGGGTGGACTCGTCGCGGACCGGCGCATGCTTTTCCTGGCGCGCGGCCGGTGCGTGCTGGCGTGCCGGGCCGGCAGTGCGGATGCGGTCGGCCGCGTCGCTGAAGCGGCGTGCCGGCGCCGTGCCTTCGCGGCGGCGCTCCCCGGACGGCGCGGGGCGCGGGCGGCGGTCGTCATCGCCATAGCGGCGCGGACGCGAGTCGGCATTCTCGAAGCGGCGCGGGCGGTTGTCGTCGTCGCCAAAGCGGCGCGCGCGGGTGTCGGCGCCTTCGAAGCGGCGCGGTCGCGCCTCGCCACGATCGTCGCCAGTGCGGCGCGGACGGTTGTCGTCGTCGCCAAAGCGGCGCGGCGGACGCGCTTCGCTGCCTTCGAAGCGGCGCGGGCGCGCTTCGCCACGATCGTCGCCAGTGCGGCGCGGACGGTTGTCGTCATCGCCGAAGCGTCGCGGCGGACGCGATTCGCTGCCTTCGAAGCGGCGCGGGCGCGCTTCGCCGCGGTCGCTGCCGGTGCGGCGCGGGCGGTTGTCGTCGTCGCTGAAGCGGCGCGGCGGACGCGCTTCGCCGCCTTCGAAGCGGCGCGGTCGCGCTTCGCCACGATCGTCGCCAGTGCGGCGCGGACGGTGGTCGTCATCGCCGAAGCGTCGCGGCGGACGCGATTCGCTGCCTTCGAAGCGGCGCGGGCGCGCTTCGCCGCGGTCGCTGCCGGTGCGGCGCGGGCGGTTGTCGTCGTCGCTGAAGCGTCGCGGCGGACGCGCTTCGCCGCCTTCGAAGCGGCGCGGACGGCTTTCCTCGTCGCCGAAGCGGCGCGGGCGCGCCTCGCCGGCATCCGCACGGCGCGGACGCGCCTGGCGCTCGCCGTCGGCGGGGCGGGGCGCGCGCGGCTGGGCCGGCGCTTCGCCCTGGCCCCCGCTGGCGGTCTTGCCGCCGGCACGCTGCTGGGCGCGCTTGATGCCCTCGGAAACGGCCTGCACGCGCTTGCGGTTCAGGTCGGACACGCGCACGGGGCGGGTGCCGCCCTTGCGTGCGGCCGTGCCGGTATCGCTGGCGGCCTTGATGCCTAGCGTCTTGCGCTTCGGCGAATTGCTGTCGGTCATATGTTGATGCTGCCCGCCCGCCTCAGATGGCGAGGGCGGCGAGCAAGTCCTGTTCAAGCTGAATCTGCAATCGGTTGTCGGCGGCCAGGCGGCTGCCGTCTACCAGGAACACGTCTTCGACGCGTTCGCCCAGGGTGTTGATGCGCGCCGTATGCACGGACACGCGATGCCGTGCCAGTACGCGGGCGATGGCGTACAGCAGGCCGGTGCGGTCGTTGGCGGACAGCGACAGCAGGTAATACTGGCCGCGCTCGTCCGGGCGCAGGTCGACGCGCGGCTTGATCGGGAAGCTGCGCGACTGGCGCGACAGCCGCCCCTGGGTCGGCTCGGGCAGCGCGCCTTGCAGGCGCAGCCGCTCGCACAGTTCGTGCTCGACCAACGCGATGATGTCGCGGTAATTGCCGCCATCGCCGGCCATGCCGGGGTCGGTGACCTGGAACGTATCGAGCGCGTAGCCGTGGCGCGTGGTGTGGATCTTGGCGTCCTGGATCGAGAACGCCTTGCGCTCGAAATAGCCGCAGATGCGCGCGAACAGGTCGGGCTGGTCCTTGATGTAGACCGCCACCTGCAGGCCTTCGCCGGCCGGCGACACGCGCGCCTTGACCACCGGCACCGGGCTGTCGACCTTGTTGTAGAGATGGCGCGTGAGCCAGGCGATATCGTGGGAATCGTGGCGCAGGAAGAAGGCCACGTCCAGCTGCGCCCACAGCGACTTGCCCAGCGCCGGGTCGAACGCCTTCAGGCGCAGTTCCGAGATGGTGTCTTCCTTGCGCTGCGACCACAGCGAATGCGAGTCGACCCGCGCGCCGCCCAGCACGCGCAGCGTGATGTGGTACAGGTCTTCGAGCAGCTTGCCCTTCCACGCATTCCACACCTTGGGGCTGGTGCCGCGGATATCGGCCACGGTCAGCAGGTAGAGCGCGGTCAGGTAGCGTTCGTTGCCGACTACTTCGGCGAAGGCATGGACCACGTCCGGATCGGTCAGATCCTGCTTCTGCGCGACGTGGCTCATGGTGAGGTGGTGCTCGACCAGCCAGCAGATCAGGTCCGCGTCCTCGCGCGCGATGCCGTGCTGCCTGCAGAAGCGGCGCGCATCGACCGTGCCGAGGCGCGAATGGTCGCCGCCGCGGCCCTTGGCGATGTCGTGGAACAGCGCCGCCACCCACAGCACCCAGGGCTTGTCGAAGCTGGCCATCAGCTGGCTGCAGAACGGGAACTCGTGGGTGTGCTCGACGATGGCGAAGCGGCGCATGTTGCGCACCACCATCAGGATGTGCTGGTCCACGGTGTAGACGTGGAACAGGTCGTGCTGCATCTGCCCGACGATGCGCCGGAAGTTGATCAGGTAGCGGCCCAGCACGCTGGTCTGGTTCATCAGCCGCAGCGCGTGGGTGATGCCCTGCGGCTCCTGCACGATGGCCAGGAACAGCCGGCGGTTCTCGGGATCCTTGCGCCAGCGCGCGTCCATCACCGTGCGCGCGTTGTACAGGCCGCGCAGCGTGCGCGGCGCCAGTCCCTTCACGCCGGGCGTGCGCTCGTACAGCAGGAAGGTCTCGAGGATGGCGTGCGGGTCGCGCTCGTAGACGTCGTCGCTGGTGATTTCGAGCATGCCCTGGCGCTCGACGAAGCGCTCGTTGAGCACGCGCGTCACCTGTGACTCGCTCGGAAACAGCATTGCCTCGATATTGAGCAGCAGCACGCTGTTGAGCTGGGTCACCGCCTTGGCGGCCCAGTAGTAGCGGCGCATCAGCTGCTCGCTGGCGCGCTTGTTGGCGTTCTGGCGGTAGCCGAAGGCCTCCGCCAGCGCGGTCTGCAGGTCGAACACCAGCACGTCCTGGCGCCGCCCGGCGACTAGGTGCAGGCGCGCGCGGATGGTCTTCAGCAGGCGCTCGTTGCGGGCCAGTTCCTGCGCTTCGCGCTGCGTCAGCAGGCCCTTCTCGAACAATTCCTTCCAGCTGTCGCCCAGGCCCGCGGCCTTGGTCATCCACAGGATCACCTGCAGGTCGCGCAGCCCCCCGGGGCTCTCCTTGCAGTTGGGCTCGAGCGCGTAGGGTGTGTCCTGGTACTTGGCGTGGCGCTGGCGCATTTCCAGCAGCTTGGCCTGGAAGAACGCCGCCGGATCCAGGTCGGCCTGGTAGCGGCTGCGCAGCGCCTCGAACAGCTTGCGGTTGCCGGTCAGCAGGCGCGCCTCGAGCAGCGAGGTCTGGATGGTGACGTCCTGGCGCGACTCGCGGATGCAGTCGTCGACGGTGCGCACGGCCGAGCCGATCTCGAGCCCCAGGTCCCAGCACAGGCCGATAAAGCGTTCCAGCTTGCCCGCGGTATCCCGGTCGGGCTCGGCGGGCAGCAACAGCAGCACGTCGACGTCGGAGTACGGGAACAGTTCGCCGCGGCCGTAGCCGCCCACCGCCACCAGCGCCGCGTCGGCGGGCATCGCCAGCCCGCGCCAGGCTTCGCCCAGCGCGGCATCGACGGCGCGGCGCAGCCGCGTGGTCAGCGTGCCGGCGTTGGCGCTCGCGTTGAAGTCCGCAAACAGCGCCTGCTTGTCGGCTTTGAGCTGGTCGCGCACGCGCGCGGCTAGCAGCAGTTCCGGCGTGGTATCCATGGAGAGGGCGGAAGGGTTCGTCGGCACGGCTGGAAAAAGAAGGGCGCCCGGTCAGGCGCCCCTGGCTTCTGCGCGGCGTCAGGCCGCCACGGAATCGGTAATGAAGGCCGGCGGCGCCGGGGTGCCGGCGGACACCGTCAGCACGTCGTAGCCAGTCTCGGTGACCAGCACCGTGTGCTCCCACTGCGCCGACAGGCTGCGGTCGCGGGTCTTCACGGTCCACTGGTCGGGCATGGTGCGGATATCGCGCTTGCCGGCGTTGATCATCGGCTCCACCGTGAAGATCATGCCGGCCTTGATCTCGGCGCCGGTGCCGGGACGGCCGTAGTGCAGGATCTGGGGGTCTTCGTGGAAATTCTTGCCGATGCCGTGGCCGCAGTACTCGCGCACCACGCTGTAGCCGGCGGCTTCGGCATGCACCTGGATGGCGTGGCCGATATCGCCCAGGCGCGCGCCATGGCGCACTTGCGCGATGCCCTTCCACATGCACTCGTAGGTCACCTGAGCCAGGCGCTTGGCCAGGATCGAGCCTTCGCCGACGATGAACATGCGGCTGGTGTCGCCGTAGTAGCCATCCTTGGTGATGACGGTGATGTCGAGATTGACGGCGTCGCCGCTCTTGAGCACGCGCTCGCCGGGAATGCCGTGGCAGATCACGTCGTTGACCGAGGTGCAGATTGCGCCGGGGAAGGGCGGGTAGCCCGGGGGCGCATAATTCAGCGGCGCCGGCACGGTGCCCTGCACGTCGCGCATGTAGGCGTGGCACAGGCGGTCCAGCTCGCCGGTGGTGACGCCGGGCTGCACGAAGGGCGTGATGTAGTCGAGGACTTCGGAGGCAAGGCGGCAAGCCACGCGCATGTGGGCGATGTCTTCGGCGGTGTTCAGGTAAATGCTCATGCTGCGTCGCCAGAATAAAGTGATGGCGGGGCCACTGGCCGCGCCGGAATCGAAGGATCAAAGTGGGATTATCGCACCATCGAGGCCGGATCGCAGCCTGTTCCGGGCCGCCCGGAGGGGGGCGCCGGAGGCGGAACAGAGCGGGGCGGCTTGAGCGGGCGGCGTTTTTGTTGCTAGAATAGCGGGCTGATCTGGTTGCGTCGCAGCAATTGCGCCGGCCAGGTCGGTTATTTTGGCAGGAACCTTTCCTGCCGCTTGAAATCGCTGGCCCGCCTATCCGGGGTGTTCCTTTTCAGGAATGTCGGGGCGGGCTTCAGACCTAACCCTTTGGAGATTTACATGTCCGTGACCATGCGCGAAATGCTGGAAGCCGGTTGCCACTTCGGCCACCAGACCCGCTTCTGGAACCCGAAGATGGCCCCCTTCATCTTCGGCCATCGCAACAAGATCCACATCATCAACCTCGAAAAGACGCTGCCGATGTTCCAGGACGCCATGAAGTACGTGCGTCAGCTGGCGGCCAATCGCGGCACCATCCTTTTCGTGGGCACCAAGCGCCAGTCGCGCGAAATCCTGGCTGAAGAAGCTGGCCGTGCCGGCATGCCTTACGTCGACGCCCGCTGGCTCGGCGGCATGCTGACCAACTTCAAGACGGTCAAGACCTCGATCAAGCGCCTGAAGGACATGGAAGCCGCCAAGGAAGCCGGCGCGCTGGAAACCATGAGCAAGAAGGAAGCGCTGATGTTCGAGCGCGAGATGATCAAGCTGGAAAAGTCGATCGGCGGCATCAAGGAAATGGGCGGCGTGCCTGACGCGATCTTCGTGGTCGACGTCGGCTACCACAAGATCGCCGTGACCGAAGCCAACAAGCTGGGCATCCCCGTGATCGGCGTGGTCGATACCAACCACTCGCCGGAAGGCATCGATTACGTGATCCCGGGCAACGACGACTCGAGCAAGGCCGTGGCCCTGTACGTGCGCGGCGTGGCCGACGCCATCCTGGAAGGCCGTGCCAATGCCGTGCAGGAAGTCGTTGAAGCCGCCCGCGGCGACGACGAATTCGTCGAAGTGCAGGAAGGCTGATAGCCTCCCGGCCCGCTGCTGAAAGGAACCCGATAGCGCGCACGTCAACATAAGACAAGGCAGGCATCGCCTGCCGCCCGGCACGCCGGGCAGCGCGCAGGGCGCAAGCCGGGGTACTTCGGCAGCAGGGCAAAAAAAAGGGGGCACATCTGGCGCCCCCTTTTTTCGAATTTGAATTGTTGTCATCCGCGCCAGGCAAGATCTGCCGCGGGTGCGCTGAAGACCCACCGACCGGGTGCCGCGGGCGACTGCCGGCAGCCGGCGCGAACCATTCAAGGAGTGACAAATGGCGGCAATTACCGCAAGCATGGTTGCAGAACTGCGCGCGAAGACCGACGCGCCGATGATGGAATGCAAGAAGGCCCTGACCGAGGCCGACGGCGACCTGAACAAGGCTGAAGAGCTGCTGCGCGTCAAGCTGGGCAACAAGGCCAGCAAGGCCGCCTCGCGCGTGACCGCCGAAGGCGTGGTCGCGTCGTTCATCGACGGCACCACCGGCGTGCTGGTCGAACTGAACTGCGAAACCGATTTCGTCTCCAAGAACGACGACTTCCTGGCCTTCTCGGCCAAGGTTGCCGAACTGATCGCCAAGCAGAACCCGGCCGACGTGGCCGCCCTGTCGGCGCTGGAAATCGACGGCGTCAGCGTGGAAGCCACCCGCACCGCCCTGATCGGCAAGATCGGCGAGAACCTGACGATCCGCCGCTTTGTCCGTTACGCCAACGGCGGCAAGCTGGTTTCGTACCTGCACGGCACCCGCATCGGCGTGATGGTCGAGTTCGACGGCGACGAAGCCGCCGCCAAGGACGTCGCCATGCACGTGGCCGCGATGAAGCCGGTGTCGCTGTCGGCCGAGCAGGTCCCCGCCGACCTGATCGCCAAGGAGCGCAGCATCGCCGAGCAGAAGGCTGCCGAGTCGGGCAAGCCGGCCGAGATCGCCGCCAAGATGGTCGAGGGTTCGGTGCAGAAGTACCTGAAGGAAGTCTCGCTGTTCAACCAGCCGTTCGTGAAGAACGACAAGCAGACCGTCGAGCAGATGCTGAAGGCCGCCAACACGACCGTGAAGGGCTTCACCCTGTACGTCGTGGGCGAAGGCATCGAGAAGAAGCAGGACGACTTCGCCGCTGAAGTCGCCGCGCAGGTGGCCGCTGCCCAGAAGGGCTGATGTCCGGGGCGCCAGGCTGGCCATCGTGGCCGGTCCGGGCGCCTATAATGCCGCAGGGGCGCCGCAAGGTGCCCCTCTGCATAAGTAGTGCAGCACGGCGCAGCCGGCGTTGCGCTGCAGCAGTCTGTTTCCGCGGTGGTCCGGTCCCGGCCGGGGCACCCCGAAAACCGGCTTTTCTCCTGCCGGCGGCACGATGACCCGTGCCGCCGGTGCCAAACATACGTCCCAGTGTGTCTCAACCGAGCGGTCTCAACCGAGCCGTCTCGACCGAGCGAACTGCTCCTTCCGAGGGTAAACATGCCAGCCTACAAGCGCGTCCTTCTGAAACTGTCCGGTGAAGCCCTGATGGGCGACGATGCCTTCGGCATCAACCGCTCCACCATCGAGGCGATGGTGAACGACATTGCCGAGATCGTGAAGCTCGGCGTGCAGGTGGCGGTGGTGATCGGCGGCGGCAATATCTTCCGCGGCGTCGCCGGCGGCGCTGCCGGCATGGACCGTGCCACTGCCGACTACATGGGCATGCTGGCCACCATGATGAACGCGCTGGCGCTGCAGGACGCGATGCGCCACGCCAATATCGAAGGCCGCGTGCAGTCGGCGCTGCGCATGGACCAGGTGGTCGAGCCCTATATCCGCCCGCGCGCGATCCGCCAGCTGGAAGAGGGCAAGGTGGTGATCTTCGCCGCCGGCACCGGCAACCCGTTCTTCACCACCGACACCGCCGCCGCGCTGCGCGGCTCCGAGATCGGGGCCGAGATCGTGCTGAAGGCGACCAAGGTCGACGGCGTGTACACCGCTGACCCGAAAAAGGATCCCAGCGCCACGCGCTACACCACCATCAGCTTCGACGAGGCCATCTCGCGCAACCTGCAGGTGATGGACGCCACCGCGTTCGCGCTGTGCCGCGACCAGAAGCTGCCGATCAAGGTGTTCTCGATCGTGAAGCCGGGCGCGCTCAAGCGCGTCATCCTGGGCGAGGATGAGGGTACGCTGGTGCATGTGTGAGCTTCGTCGCTGAGCCGCATCTGTGAGTCCGGTAACGGATGCCGCGCCGCGGCGCTGGTATCCCGCCGGGCAAAGAGTAGAATGATTCATTTTCGATCCCCACCAGAGGGGATCTTGGTTGGCTGATTTCCGGAGGTAAAAATGAGCGTCGCCGACACAAAGAAGAGCGTCGAGCAGAAAATGCAGAAGTCGATCGAAGCCTTCAAGGCCGATCTGGCCAAGATCCGCACCGGCCGTGCCCACACCGGCCTGCTCGACCACGTTCAGGTGGATTACTACGGCTCGATGGTGCCCATCAGCCAGGTGGCGGCGATCGGCCTGGCCGATGCCCGTACCATCACGGTGCAGCCGTGGGAAAAGAAAATGGTGGGCGCGGTCGAGAAGGCCATCCGCGATTGCGACCTGGGCCTGAACCCGGCCACCATGGGCGAAGTGATCCGTGTGCCGATGCCTGCACTGACCGAAGAGCGCCGCAAGGAGCTGACCAAGGTCGTGAAGGGCGAGGCCGAGGGTGCCAAGGTAGCGGTGCGCAACCTGCGCCGCGATGCCAACGAGCAGTTCAAGAAGCTGGTCAAGGACAAGACCATTTCCGAAGACGAAGAGCGCCGCGGCCAGGACGAGGTGCAGAAACTGACTGACAAGTACGTGGCCGAGATCGACAAGATGGTCGCCGAAAAAGAGAAGGAGATCATGACGGTCTGACGTCCGTCCCGGCCTTGCCGGGACTGTCAGCGACCGCCTCACGCCCATGCAGCACATCAGCTCGACGCTTGCCGTACCCGATACTTCCTACGTGCCCAGGCACGTCGCCATCATCATGGACGGCAACGGCCGCTGGGCGACCCAGCGGCACCTGCCGCGCGTGGCGGGGCACAGCCGGGGGCTGGACGCTGTGCGCGCGGTGGTGGAAGCCTGCGCCGCCCGGGGCGTGCAGTACCTGACGCTGTTCGCGTTCAGCTCCGAGAACTGGCGCCGTCCGGCCGACGAAGTCTCGTTCCTGATGCGGCTGTTCATGATGTCGCTGCGGCGCGAAGTGGTGAAGATGCACGCCAACAACATCCGGCTGCGGGTGGTAGGCGACCTGGGCCGCTTCAGCCCGCGCATCCAGCGCCTGATCAAGGATGCCGAAGCGCGCACCGCCGGCAATACCGGCCTGACCGTCACCATCGCGGCCAACTACGGCGGACGCTGGGACCTGCTGCAGGCCATGCGCAAGATGCTGGCGCGCTCGCCCATGCTCGATCCCGAAACCATCGACGAATCGCTGCTGGCGCCGCACCTTGCGATGGCCTATGCGCCCGAGCCGGACCTGTTCATCCGCACCGGCGGCGAACAGCGCATCAGCAATTTCCTGCTGTGGCAGCTCGCCTATTCCGAGCTGTACTTCACCGACGTCTACTGGCCGGATTTCGACGCCGCGGAACTCGACAAGGCCTTTGCCTCGTACCGCCAGCGCGAACGCCGCTTCGGCCGCACCAGCGCGCAGCTGGTCGCGCCCGGACTTTCGGGTACGGCCTGACCCTGGCCACTCCAACTTTTCACGGGACTGCAGCGCATGCTCCTCACCCGCGTCATCACCGCCCTGTGCCTGTTGCTGCTGATCCTGCCGATCCTGTTCCTGGCGCCGCCGGCGGGCCTGGCGGGACTGCTCGGCGTGATCGTGCTGCTGGCCGGCTGGGAATTCGGCCGCCTGATCGGACTGCGCGGGCCGTGGCCCTATGTCTATGCGCTGGCCTGCCTGATCGCCACCATCACCTGGCATGACCTGCCGCTGCGCCACGCCACCACCTGGCTGCTCGAGGCCGCGGTGGTGTGCTGGGTCGTAGCCGTGCTGCTGCTGGCGCGCGGCGTGCGCACCGCCACCCCGGCGTTCACGGCGCTGGGCGCGGTGCTGGGGCTGGTGATGCTGCCCGCGTTCGTCCATGCCACCATGATCCTGCGCGGCGCCGGCATCGGCGTGCTGCTGACCGCCGCGGTGCTGGTATGGGCCGCCGATATCGGCGCGTACTTCACCGGCAAGGCGATCGGCCGGCGCAAGCTGGCGCCCGGCATCAGCCCGGGCAAGTCGTGGGAGGGCGCGATCGGCGGCTGGGTGCTGGCGCTGGTGATCGGCCTCGCGCTGGCCGCCACCCACGCCTTTGCCCCGACCTGGTTCTCGGTGATGGGCGACCGTGGCGGGCTGGGCTTCGTCGCCGCCCTGACCACGCTGCTGGCCGCGGCGAGCGTGGTGGGCGACCTGTTCGAATCCCTGCTCAAGCGCCAGGTCGGCAAGAAGGACAGCAGCCGGCTGCTGCCTGGCCATGGCGGCGTGCTGGACCGCATCGACGCCTTGCTGCCGGTGTTCCCGCTGGCCGCCCTGATGCTGATTTTTATCTGAAGCCGTCTGCCATGCATCGCATCACCATCCTGGGCGCCACCGGCTCCATCGGCGAAAGCACGCTCGACGTGATCCGGCGCCATCCCGGCCGTTACGTGGCGCATGCGCTCAGCGCCCATCGGCAGGTGCGCAAGCTGGCCGACCAGTGCATCGAATTCCGCCCGGCGCGCGCCGTGGTCGGAACGGCCGAGGCGGCGCGCGAACTGGAAACGCTGCTGCGCGATGCCGGCGTGCCGACCGAGGTCGGCTACGGCGAAGCCGCTCTGGAATCCATCGCCGCCGATGCGCAGGCCGATGCGGTGATGGCCGCCATCGTCGGCGCGGCTGGCCTGCGCCCGACGCTGGCGGCGGCGCGCGCGGGCAAGCGCGTGCTGCTGGCCAACAAGGAAGCCCTGGTGATGTCCGGGCGCATCTTCATGGACGCGGTGCGCGAGCACGGCGCCACGCTGTTGCCGATCGACAGCGAGCACAACGCCATCTTCCAGTGCCTGCCCGCCGACGACCCGCGCTACGGCCGCGGCGTGGCCAAGGTGCTGCTGACCGCGTCGGGCGGGCCGTTCCGCACGCGCGACCCGGCCACGCTGCACGATATCTCGCCCGACCAGGCCTGCGCCCATCCCAACTGGGTCATGGGCCGCAAGATCTCGGTCGATTCGGCCACCATGATGAACAAGGGCCTCGAGGTGATCGAGGCGCACTGGCTGTTCGGCGCCCCGGCCGAACGCATCGAGGTGCTGATCCACCCGCAGAGCATCGTGCATTCGATGGTGGCCTATGCCGATGGCTCGGTGCTGGCGCAACTGGGCAACCCGGACATGCGCACGCCGATCGCCTATGGCCTGGCCTACCCGGAACGGATCGACGCGGGCGTGAGCCCGCTCGACCTGACCCTAGCCGGCGGCCTGCATTTCGAGAAGCCGGACCTGGTGCGCTTCCCGTGCCTGGGGCTGGCCTTCGACGCGCTGCGCGCGGCGGGGGTGGCGCCGGCGGTGCTCAATGCCGCCAATGAAGTGGCGGTGGAAGCATTCCTGGCCGGCCGGGTACGCTTTACCGATATCGCCGGCATCGTGCGCCAGGTGCTGGAAGAAGCACCGAACGGCTCCGCCGACACGCTCGAGGCCGTGCTCTGCGCCGACGCGCTGGCGCGCGAGGCGGCCAGGGCCAGCGTCACCGCGCGGGCCGCGGCCCGCTGATCCGGCGGGGCGGTCTGCCGCATCTGCGACAATAGCGGCTGCGCCGGCCGGTCCCCCGGGGGACCGCGCAGGCCGGTCCAGCGATCTTACCGACGTCCCGCACCATGCAAACCGTACTCGCTTTCATCGTTGCCCTGTGCGTGCTGATCTACGTGCACGAAATGGGTCACTACCTGGCCGCGCGCGCCTGCGGCGTGAAGGTGCTGCGTTTTTCCATCGGCTTCGGGCGGCCGCTGCTGCGCTGGATTTCGAAAAGCCGCGACCGCACCGAATGGACCGTGGCGGCGATCCCGCTGGGCGGCTACGTCAAGATGCTCGACGAGCGCGAGATCGATCCCGCGCGCGACACGCCCATCGACCCGGCCGACCTGCCGCGTGCCTTCAACCGCCAGCCGGTGGGCAAGCGCTTCGCCATCGTCGCGGCCGGCCCGCTGGCCAATTTCGCGCTGGCGATCGTGCTGTATTTCGCGCTGTTCGCCGGCGGCATGCGCGAGCCCGTGCCGGTGGTGGCGGCGCCCGCGGCCGGCACCATGGCGGCGCAGGCCGGCGTGCGCGAGGGCGACCGGGTGCTGTCGCTGACCGCCAACGGCCACACCGAGCCGGTCCGCTCCTGGAACGACCTGCGCATGGCGGTGTTTGCCGAAGGCTTCGGCGATGCGCGCGCGGTGCTGCGCGTGCGCGGCGCCGACGGTGCCGAGCGCGACGTCACGCTGCCGCGCCTGCCCAATACCGGCGGCAACCCCGAGCAGGACCCGCTGGCCACGCTCGGCCTGAACCTGAAGGGCGGGCCGGTGACGATCACCGAGGTGCTGCCGGATTCGGCCGCCGAACGCGCCGGGCTGCGCAAGGGCGACCGCGTCGTGGCCTGGCAGGGCAGCCCGCTGACGCAGGCCAGCGCGCTGATCAAGGCGGTGCGCAGCCAGCCGGGCCAGGCCGTGACGCTGGGCATCGAGCGCGACGGCCAGCGCCTGGACGTGCCGGTCACGCTCGACACCGCCGCGGCGCGCGATGGCGCCACGGATGCCAGCGGCGCCGCGCCGGCGCCCGCGGGCAAGCTGGGCGCGGCGCTGAGCCAGGCGGTGCAGATGGAGACCGTGCGCTACCGGCCCGACCAGGCGCTGGCGCGCGCGGCGGGACAGGTCTGGGATACCAGCGCGCTGTCGCTCAAGCTGCTGGGCAAGATGCTGGTGGGGCAGGCTTCGCTGCAGAACCTGAGCGGTCCACTGACCGTCGCCGACTACGCCGGACGTGCCGCAAACCTCGGTATACAAGCCTTTGTCAGCTTCCTGGCACTGGTCAGCGTTAGTCTTGGCGTACTCAATTTGTTACCCATTCCGGTTCTGGATGGGGGGCATTTGCTGTATTATTGCGTGGAATTTTTGACTGGCCGGCCCGTCCCAGACCACTGGCAGGCAATGCTGCAGAAGGTTGGCATCGCTTGCATCTTGCTCCTGACTTCGCTCGCTTTGTTCAATGACGTCAGCCGAATGTTTCTGGCGAACGGCTAGAAACGTGTGTCGGCAAGGGGGTGGTGGTGTCGTCGGACACCGTCGCCGGGGACGCCATTTGCCAGGCGCAGTCCAATGAGGCATCGGAGCGCAATCCTGGATGGAATCAAAGAGGGGATCAACATTGATCAGACATAAGCGCATTTCGCTGGGTTTGCTGGCGAGTGCCGTTATTGCAGCCTGGAGCCCGGCGGGCTGGGCTGCCGATCCGTTCGTCGTCAGGGACATCCGCGTTGAGGGACTGCAACGCGTCGAACCGGGTACCGTGTTTGGCTACCTGCCGGTGCGCGTCGGGGAAACCTTCACCGATGACAAGGGCGCCGATGCCATCCGTGCCCTCTACAATACCGGCTTCTTCAAGGACGTGCAGATCCGTTCCGAAGACGGCGTGCTGGTGGTGCAGGTCGAAGAGCGCCCGGCGATCTCGCAGCTCGAGTTCGTCGGCATCAAGGAATTCGACAAGGACACGCTGCGCCGTTCGCTGCGCGCGGTCGGCGTGGCCGAGGCCCGCTACTACGACAAGGCGCTGATCGACAAGGCCGAGCAAGAGCTCAAGCGCCAGTACGTCGCGCGCGGCTACTATGCCGCCGACGTGCAGACCACGATCACGCCGGTGGACCGCAACCGTGTCTCGGTGGTGTTCAATGTCGACGAAGGTCCGGTCGCCAAGATCCGCCAGATCAATATCGTCGGCAACAAGGCCTTCAAGGAAAGCACGCTGCGCGACGAGATGCAGCTGTCCACGCCCAACTGGCTGTCGTGGTACACCAAGAACGACCTGTACTCGAAGCAGAAGCTGACCGCCGACCTGGAAGCGCTGCGCTCGTACTACCTGAACCGCGGCTACCTGGAATTCGCCATCGAATCGACCCAGGTCTCGATCACGCCCGACAAGAAAGACATCTTCCTGACGCTGAACATCAAGGAAGGCGAGCAGTACAAGGTTTCCGACGTGCGCCTGGCCGGCGAGCTGCTGGGCAAGCAGGAGGAAATGGAAAAGCTGCTGCAGCTGAAGAAGGGCGATATTTTCTCGTCCGAGAAGCTGACGCAGAGCACCAAGGCCATTACCGACCTGCTCGGCACCTATGGCTACGCGTTCACCACCATCAACCCGCAACCGCAGATCGACAAGGAAAAGCGTGAAGTCGCGCTGACCCTGATGGTCGATCCGGGCCGCCGCGTCTACGTGCGCCGCGTCAACGTGGTCGGCAACAGCAAGACCCGCGACGAAGTGGTGCGGCGCGAAATGCGCCAGATGGAAAGCTCGTGGTTCGACAGCGAAAAGCTGCAGCAGTCGCAGGCACGTATCAACCGTACCGGCTACTTCACCGACACTAACATCACCACCGAAGACGTGCCGGGCGCGCCCGACCAGGTCGATGTGAACGTCAACGTGACCGAAAAGCCGACCGGCCAGATCAGCCTGGGCGTGGGCTTCTCGTCGACCGACAAGCTGGTGCTGCAGGCCGGCCTGCGCCAGGACAACGTGTTCGGCTCCGGTACCAGCCTGGGCCTGGACGTGAACACCGCCAAGTCGTTCCGCACCATTGCGCTGACGCAGTACGACCCGTACTTCACGGTGGACGGCATCAGCCGCTCGACCGATATCTACTACCGTACTTCGCGCCCGCTGTACTACACCGGCGACCAGGACTACAAGATCGTCTCGGCCGGCGGCGGCTTCAAGTTCGGCGTGCCGTTCTCGGAAGTCGATACCGTGTTCTTCGGCATCGGCTACGAACGCACCCAGGTGTACACCTCGGTCAACACGCCGACCCAGTACACCGACTGGCTGAACAAGATCGGCAAGAGCTCCGGCGACGGCATCAACAACTTCCCGTTCACGATCGGCTGGGCGCGCGACCGCCGCGACAGCGCGCTGGTCCCGACCAAGGGCCCGTACACCCAGGCCAACCTCGAAGTCGGCCTGCCGGGCGGCGATACGCAGTACTACCGCGCCAGCGTGCAGCAGCAGTACTTCTATCCGATCTCGAAGGCCTTCACCCTGGCACTGAACGGCGAGGTCGCCTACGGCCACGGCTACGGCAACACGCCGTTCCCGGTGTTCAAGTACTTCTACGCCGGCGGTATCGGCTCGGTGCGCGGCTACCAGACCAGCACGCTGGGCCCGAAGGACCAGAACGGCAACCCGGTGGGCGGCGCCTCCAAGATGATCGGCAATATCGAATTCATCTTCCCGCTGCCGGGCTCGGGCGTGGACCGCACGCTGCGCCTGTTCACCTTCTTCGACTTCGGTAACGTCTATCAGGAAGGCGAGCCGCTGAGCTTCAGCGATCTGAAGTACTCGACCGGCTTCGGCATGTCGTGGCTGTCGCCGATCGGGCCGCTGAAGCTCAGCATGGGCTTCCCGCTCAGGCGCGACACCAACGACAAGGTCCAGCGCTTCCAGTTCCAGATCGGCACGGCATTCTGATTCTGAAAAAGGATCTGTTTTCATGACTACAACATCCAAACTGGTCAAGTCCCTGGGCGCCGCCGCGCTCGCCACCGCGGCGCTGTGTGCCGCGCTGCCGGCCTCGGCCCAGGAAGCGCGCATCGCCGCGGTCAATTCCGAGCGCATCCTGCGCGATTCGCAGCCGGCCAAGGCAGCCCAGGTCAAGCTGGAGCAGGAGTTCTCCAAGCGCGACCGCGAGCTGCAGGACATGGCCCAGAAGATCAAGGGCATGGCCGACAAGCTGGACAAGGACACGGCCGTGCTGGCCGATTCCGACCGCCAGCGCCGCCAGCGCGAAGTGGCTGACCTGGACCGCGAGTTCCAGCGCAAGCAGCGCGAATTCCGCGAGGACCTGAACCAGCGCCGCAACGAGGAACTGGCCCAGGTGCTGGAGCGCGCCAACCGCGTGATCCGCCAGCTTGCCGAGCAGCGCAAGTACGACCTGATCGTGCAGGAAGCGGTGTACGTGAATCCGCGCATCGATATCACCGACGACGTGATGAAGGTGCTGAACGCCGGCGGCAAGTAAGCCGCCGCCGCTTCGTCGTTCGTTCCTTCGTTCGTTCTTTCATCAGGAAGTACCGCCATGCAGACACCCACACTGGGTCAGCTCGCCACCGAGAACGGCGCGCAGGTTGTGGGTGACCCCGACCTGGCGATCACCGGCCTGGCCCCTCTGGACCAGGCCGGACCGGGCGAGCTCTCGTTCCTGTCCAATCCGCTCTACCTGCAGCAGGCGCTGGATTCCAGGGCCGGCGCCGTGATCGTCTCGGCCGCCGACCTCGAGCGCGTGCGCGCCGAAGGCAAGGCCGACGGCCGCAACTGGCTGGTGGCGCGCAATCCCTACGTTTGCTTTGCCCGCGTGGCGCAGCGTTTCGACCGCGCCGCCAATACCGATGCGCGCACCGGCATCGACGCGCGCGCCACGGTGGCGCCCGACGCGCTGGTGCCGGCCTCGTGCTACATCGGCCCCAACGTGGTCATCGAAGCCGGCGCGCGCCTGGGCGAGCGCGTGCGCATCCTGGCCAACGGCTATGTCGGCGCGCATGCCGAGATCGGCGACGATGCGCTGCTCTACGCCAATGTCTCGGTCTACCACCACTGCGTGGTTGGCGCCCGCGCCATCCTGCACAGCGGCGTGGTGATCGGTGCCGATGGCTTCGGCTTCGCGCCGGACATCAGCGCGACCGGCGTGGAATACGTGAAGATCCCGCAGACCGGGCGCGCGGTGCTGGGCCAGGACGTCGAGGTCGGCGCCAATACCGCGATCGACCGCGGCGCCATGGCCGACACCGTGATCGAGGACGGCTGCAAGATCGACAACCAGGTCCAGATCGCGCACAACGTGCGGGTCGGCGCGCACACGGTCATCGCCGGCTGTGCCGCGGTGTCGGGCAGCACGCGCATCGGCCGCTTCTGCGTGATCGGCGGCGCCGCCAACTTTGCCGGCCACCTGACCATTGCCGACCGCACCACGGTGTCGGGCGGCACCTCGATCACCAAATCCATTACCAAGCCCGGCGGCCATTTCACCAGCGTCTTCCCGTTCCTGCCGCACGGCGAGTGGGAGCGCAACGCAGCCATCGTGCGCGGCCTGAGCAAGCTGCGCGAACGGGTGGTGGCGCTGGAACGCCGCCTGCGCGGCCAGGCCGCCGGGTCCCAACCCTCACAAGACTAAAGAGAAATCATCATGAGCGCGGCCGAAATCGATATCCGCAAGATCCTCAAGCTGCTGCCGCACCGGTACCCGTTCCTGCTGGTCGACCGCGTGCTGGAGTTCGAGGCGCAGAAGCGGATCAAGACCCTGAAGAACGTCACCATCAACGAGCCGTACTTCCAGGGCCATTTCCCCGAGCAACCGGTGATGCCGGGCGTGATGATCCTGGAAGCGCTGGCGCAGTCGGCCGGCCTGCTGACCTTCGGCGCCGACATGGAGCGCAAGGAAGGCGCGCTGTACTACTTCGTCGGCATCGACGGCGCCCGCTTCAAGCAGGTGGTGTACCCGGGCGACCAGCTGCACATGAACGTGACGGTCGAGCGCTATATCCGCGGCATCTGGAAGTTCAAGGCGTTTGCCACGGTCGACGACAAGGTGGCCTGCGAGGCGGAGCTGATGTGCACCGTGAAGCAGGCCGAGTGAGGCCGCCCGCGGCCCGCGGCGCTGCCGCGGGCTGACTGCCGCGTCCCCGCGCCGCGGGGGCGCATGGCCCGGACGGGAACCTTTGCCCGGCGCATTGGCCCATCCTTCACCAGACCCATCACAGGACAGTACGCATGACGCAAATCCACCCCACCGCACTGGTCGACCCGAAGGCAGAGCTGGCCGCCGACGTGAGCGTCGGCCCGTTCTCCATCGTCGGCCCCAACGTGCGGGTCGGCAGCGGCACCCGGATCGGCTCGCATACGACGGTCGAGGGCCATACCACGATCGGCGCGGGCAACAACATCGGCCCCTATGCCTCGGTCGGCGGCGTGCCGCAGGACATGAAGTACCGCAACGAGCCGACCCGGCTCGAGATCGGCGACCGCAACACCATCCGCGAATTCACCACGATCCACACCGGCACGGTGCAGGACCGCGGCCTGACCAGCATCGGCAACGACAACTGGATCATGGCCTACGTCCATATCGCCCATGACTGCATGGTCGGCAACCACACCGTGTTTTCCAGCAACGCGCAGATCGCCGGCCACGTCGAGGTCGGTGACTGGGCCATCCTGGGCGGCATGAGCGGCGTGCACCAGTTCGTGCGCATCGGCGCCCATGCGATGCTGGGCGGCGCCTCGGCGCTGGTGCAGGATGTCCCGCCGTTCGTGATCGCGGCCAGCGACAAGAGCGGCAACAAGGCCACGCCGCACGGCATCAATGTCGAAGGGCTGCGCCGCCGCGGCTTCGACGCCGGCCAGATCGCCGCGCTGCGCCAGGCCTACAAGCTGCTTTACAAGTCCGACCTCAGCTTCGACGAGGCGCGCAACGAGATTTCCGCATTGCTGGCCCAGGTGGATGCCGGCACCGCGGCGCCGCTGCAGGCCTTTGTCGACTTCCTTGCCGCCACCCAGCGCGGCATCGTGCGCTGAGACCGGACCCACATGGCTGACGCCGCGATTCGGAAGGACCTGCCCGCGGGCAGCGGCAGCGCCGCGGGCAAGCGCGGCACCATCGCCATGGTGGCCGGCGAGGCCTCGGGCGACCTGCTGGCTTCGCTGATGATGGGCGGGCTGCAGGCCCGCCTGGCCGAGACCGGCAAGGCGGTCGACTACGCCGGCATCGGCGGCAAGCGCATGATGGCGCAGGGCTTCACCTCGCGCTGGCCGATGGAAACGCTGTCGGTCAACGGCTATGTCGAGGTGCTGGGCTCGCTGCGCGAGATCCTCGCCACGCGGCGCGCGGTGCGCGACTGGCTGCTGGCCGAGCCGCCGCTGTGCTTTATCGGGGTCGATGCCCCGGACTTCAATTTCGGCCTGGAAGTGCCGCTGCGCCGCGCCGGCATCCCGGTGGTGCATTTCGTCAGCCCGTCGATCTGGGCCTGGCGCGGCGGGCGCATCCGCACCATCGCGCGCGCGGTCGACCACATCCTGTGCCTGTTCCCGTTCGAGCCCGAGATCTACGCCAAGGCCGGCATTCCGGCCACCTACGTGGGCCATCCGCTCGCCGACGTGATCCCGATGGTGCCCGACGTGGCCGGCGCGCGCGCCGCGCTGGGCCTGCCGGCCGGCCACCGCGTGGTGGCGGTGCTGCCGGGCAGCCGCCAGTCAGAGGTGCGCAACCTCGGCGCCACCTTTTTCGCGGCGATGGCTCGCATGCAGCGCATGGACCCGAAGCTGGCGTTCGTGCTGCCGGTGGCGAGCGCGCCGCTGCGCGCCATCGTCGAAGACCTGCACCACCAGCATCCGGAACTGTGCCTGACCATTGTCGACGGCAAGTCGCACCAGGCGATGGAAGCCGCCGACGTGGTGCTGCTGGCGAGCGGCACCGCCACGCTCGAGGCGGCGCTGTACAAGAAACCGATGGTGATCTCGTACAAGGTGCCCTGGCTGACCGCGCAGATCATGAAGCGCCAGGGTTATCTGCCCTACGTGGGATTGCCTAATATCCTTTCAGGGCGCTTTGTCGTGCCCGAGCTGCTGCAGGACGACGCCACGCCCGAGGCGCTGGCGCGCGAGACCCTGCTGCAGCTCAACGACGAGGGCAATACCGCCTTCCTGTACGAGCATTTCACCCGCATGCACGAGACGCTCAAGTGCAACACCGCACAACTGGCGGCCGATGTCGTGGTCGACCTGATGCGCAGCCGGGGGACCGCCTGATGGCACGGCGCAATGCTGCTTCTCCGCAACTGGGACTGGACCTGGCGCCCGGCGCGGGCGCCGTCCAGCGCCTGTGCGGCGTCGACGAGGCGGGCCGCGGCCCGCTGGCGGGGCCGGTCTATGCCGCCGCGGTGGTGCTCGACCCGAAACGCCCGATCCGTGGCCTGGCCGATTCCAAGATCCTGACCGCCGCCAGGCGCGAAGCGCTGTACGAGAAGATCTGCGAACGCGCGCTGGGCTGGCATATCGCCTTTGCCACGGTCGAGGAAATCGATTCCATCAACATCCTGCACGCCAGCATGCTGGCGATGCAGCGTGCCGTGCAGGGCCTGGCAGCCAGCGGCGTGGTGCCGGACCTGGTGCAGGTCGACGGCAACCGCTGTCCGCAGGTCGCGTACCCGGTCGAAGCCATCGTCAAGGGCGATGCGCTGGTCAAGGCGATCTCGGCGGCTTCGATCCTGGCCAAGGTGGCGCGCGACCGCGCCCTGATGGAGCTGCACGTGGCCTACCCGCAGTACGGCTTCGATTCGCACGTCGGCTACGGCACGCCGCAGCATATGGCGGCGCTGGCCGAATTCGGCGCGACCCCGCACCATCGCCGCTCGTTCGCGCCCGTGCGCGAGGCGCTGGCGCAGCGCCCGCTGTTTACCGCCATGGTCGCCGCCGCGCCGGTGACTGAAGACATTGCGGTCGCCGACGCCGGCATCTTCGCCGCTGCCGCGACCGAGGCCGCCACCCAGCTCGGCACCTTCCTGCCACCCGAAGCATCGTGAAGCACGTCACCTCGCGCGACAACGCGCTGTTCAAGCACCTGAAGGCGCTTGCCGGTTCCACACACCAGCGCCGCAAGGCCGGCCAGTCGCTGCTCGATGGCGTGCACCTGGCGCAGGCCTATGTGGCCGCGCGCGGCCAGCCCGTGACCTGCGTGGTGTCGGAGCGCCACTACGACCACGCCGAAGTAGCCCCGCTGCTGGCCGAGGTGGACAGCGAGCGCGTGGTGGTGCTGGCCGATGCGCTGTTCACGCAGATCAGCGGCGTGGTCAACGGCATCGACCTGATGCTGGTGATCGAGACGCCGGCGGGCCACCTGCCGGCGCGCATCGAGCAGGACTGCATCATCCTGGACGGGGTGCAGGACGCGGGCAATGTCGGCTCGATCCTGCGCAGCGCGGCCGCGGCGGGCATCCGCGACGCCTTCCTCGCCACCGGCTGTGCCTTCGCGTGGTCGGTCAAGACCCTGCGCGCCGGCATGGGCGCGAACTTCCACCTGAATATCGTCGAGCATTGCTCGCTCGAGGCGCTGGCGCCGCGGCTGG
Organism: Cupriavidus alkaliphilus; assembly: GCF_014191175.1. Taxonomy (NCBI): domain Bacteria; kingdom Pseudomonadati; phylum Pseudomonadota; class Betaproteobacteria; order Burkholderiales; family Burkholderiaceae; genus Cupriavidus; species Cupriavidus alkaliphilus. Next base: position 1,245,387 of record NZ_JACHWE010000001.1, read on the forward strand.
CGATCCCGCTGCTGGCGACCTCGTCGCATGCCGACGCCGCGGTGTTCGATACCGACCTGCGCGGACCGGTGGCATGGGTGGTGGGCAACGAAGGGGCAGGGGTCAGCGAGGGCTGGATGGCGCATGTCACGCGCAAGGTCGGCATTCCGCAACCGGGCGGGATGGAGTCGCTGAACGTGGCCGCGGCGACGGCGATCTGCCTGTTCGAGGCGGTGCGCCAGCGGCGCGCCGGCTGAACGCGGCGGCGCGGCCAATAAAAAAAGCGGCCCGGGCGGCCGCTTTTTTTATTGCTTCAGTAGTTGTCGCGATCGACCTTGATCTCCTGCAGGATCGTGGTCGCGATCTCTTCGATCGACTTGTGCGTCGACGACAGCCACTTGATGCCTTCGCGGCGCATCATCGCCTCGGCCTCGTTGACCTCGTAGCGGCAGTTTTCCAGCGCGGCATACTTGCTGCCGGGGCGGCGCTCGTTGCGGATCTCGGTCAGGCGGTGCGGGTCGATCGACAGGCCGAAGATCTTCGGCTTGAAGGCGTACAGCGCCGACGGGAGCCTGCCGCGCTCGAAGTCGTCGGGAATCAGCGGATAGTTGGCCGCCTTCAGCCCGTACTGCATCGCCAGGTAGAGGCTGGTCGGGGTCTTGCCGCTGCGCGACACGCCCACCAGGATCACATCGGCTTCTTCCAGGTTCTTGTGTGACTGGCCGTCATCATGCGCCAGCGAGAAGTTGATCGCCTCGATCCGGTTCTTGTAGGCCTCGGTGTCCGCATTCTGGTGGAAGCGGCCGATGGCGTGGGTGGACTTCAGGCCCAGTTCCTTCTCGAGCGGCTCGATAAAGGTCTGGAACATGTCCAGGATCATCGCCTTGGCGCGGCGCAGTGCCTTGTTCGCTTCCTGGTTGACCAGCGTGGTGAAGACGATCGGCGGCACGCCCTCGTTGTGGAACGCCTCGTTGATCTTGCCGACGGCGATATGTGCCTTTTCCGGGGTATCGACGAAGGGCATGCGCACCTTGCGGAAGCGCATCTCGAACTGGGCCAGGATGGAGTGGCTGAAGGTCTCGGCGGTGATGCCGGTGCCATCCGAGACGATGAACACGGTGCGCACCGCGGGGCGGTCGGCCGCCTGGGGCGCCGGCGCCGCAGGGGTTTCGGCTTGCATTCCAGGCTGTGACCCGGGTGTCGCCGTACCGGGCGCTTCTGGCTGGGACATGGGGAGGGTTGGAATAAATAGATTCAATCTTCCGCAGAAAAGTGCGGCGCAGCACGGTAGAATAGCGGCGATCTTTTCGCTAAGCAATTCCATAGGGTGGCCGGCTCCGCAACATGCCCGCGCCACAAACCGCGCCAGGAATTGTCGACAATGCGCGCTACGCGATGAGAGCCGTAGCGCCAGGTCCGCAGCGCCAGTTCGGGGTTGCTTAGCCAAGCGATCCGTCCGGGAACAGAACATCAACAACATACCGGGCATGCGCAACCAGTTTTCTACTTTGTTTTGAGGCTCTCATGACTAACCAGGCAGATAACGGCGCCTATGTGCTGCCGTTCGAGCAGTTGCGCATGGCTGACGTGGAAATCGTCGGCGGCAAGAATTCGTCGCTGGGCGAGATGATCTCCCAGCTGGCGGAAGCCGGCGTCCGGGTTCCGGGCGGCTTTGCCACCACCGCGCTCGCCTTCCGCGACTTCCTTGCCCACAACAACCTGACCGAGCGCATCTCGCAGCGCCTGAAGACCCTGAACGTCGACGACGTCAAGGCCCTGGCCGAGGCCGGCGCCGAGATCCGCGACTGGGTCGCCACCGCGCCGTTCCAGCCGCGCCTGGAACAGGAAATCCGTGAGTTCTATGCCCGCGTGTCCGAGCGCGAAGGCGCCGAGGCCTCGTTCGCGGTGCGTTCGTCGGCCACGGCCGAAGACCTGCCCGACGCCTCCTTCGCCGGCCAGCAAGAGTCCTACCTGAACGTCAGCGGCATCGACGACGTGCTCGACAAGATCAAGCACGTGTTCGCCTCGCTGTACAACGACCGCGCTATCTCCTACCGCGTGCACAAGGGCTTTGCCCACGACGTGGTGGCGCTGTCCGCCGGCATCCAGCGCATGGTCCGCTCGGACCTGGCCGCTTCCGGCGTGATGTTCACCATCGACACCGAATCGGGCTTCCCCGACGTGGTCTTCATCACCTCCAGCTACGGCCTGGGCGAAACGGTGGTGCAGGGCGCGGTCAACCCGGACGAGTTCTACGTCTTCAAGCCGACGCTGCAAGCCGGCAAGTACCCTATCATCCGCCGCTCGATCGGCTCCAAGCTGATCAAGATGGAATTCACCAAGCCGGGCGAAGCCGGCCGCGTGAAGACCGTCGACGTGCCGGGCGAACTGCGCAACCGCTACTCGATCACCGACGAAGACGTGACCGAGCTGGCGCGCTACGCGATGATCATCGAGAAGCACTATGGCCGCCCGATGGACATCGAGTGGGGCAAGGACGGCAAGGACGGCAAGATCTACATCCTGCAGGCTCGCCCGGAGACGGTGAAGAGCCAGTCGGCCGGCAAGGCCGAGCAGCGCTTCAAGCTCAAGGGCACGGCCCCGGTGCTGACCAGCGGCCGCGCCATCGGCCAGAAGATCGGTACCGGCCCGGTGCGCGTGATCAACGACCCGTCCGAGATGGAGCGCGTGCAGCCCGGCGACGTGCTGGTGGCCGACATGACCGACCCGAACTGGGAGCCGGTGATGAAGCGCGCCTCGGCCATCGTCACCAACCGTGGCGGCCGTACCTGCCACGCCGCCATCATCGCGCGTGAACTTGGCGTGCCGGCCGTGGTCGGCTGCGGCGATGCCACCGACATCCTGAAGGATGGCACGCTGGTCACCGTGTCGTGCGCCGAGGGCGACGAAGGCCGCATCTACGACGGCCTGCTCGAAACCGAAGTGACCGAGGTCCAGCGCGGCGAGATGCCGGAAATCGACGTCAAGCTGATGATGAACGTCGGCAACCCGCAGCTGGCGTTCGACTTCGCGCAGATCCCGAACAACGGCGTCGGCCTGGCCCGCCTGGAATTCATCATCAACAACAATATCGGCGTCCACCCGAAGGCCATCCTCGACTACCCGCAGGTCGATGCCGACCTGAAGAAGGCGGTCGAAAGCGTGGCCCGCGGCCACGCCAGCCCGCGCGCGTTCTACGTCGACAAGCTGGCCGAGGGCATCGCCACCATCGGCGCGGCCTTCTACCCGAAGCCCGTGATCGTGCGCCTGTCGGACTTCAAGTCCAACGAGTACAAGAAGCTGATCGGCGGCTCGCGCTACGAGCCGGATGAAGAAAACCCGATGCTGGGCTTCCGTGGCGCCTCGCGCTACATCGCCGAAGACTTCGCCGAAGCCTTCGAGATGGAATGCAAGGCCATGAAGCGCGTGCGCGACGAAATGGGCCTGACCAACGTCGAGATCATGGTGCCGTTCGTGCGCACGCTCGGCCAGGCCGAGAAGGTGATCGAGCTGCTGGCCAAGCATGGCCTGAAGCGCGGCGAGAACGGCCTGCGCATCATCATGATGTGCGAAGTGCCGTCCAACGCGATCCTGGCCGAAGAATTCCTGCAGTTCTTCGACGGCTTCTCGATCGGCTCGAACGACCTGACCCAGCTGACGCTGGGCCTGGACCGCGACTCGGGCATGGAGCTGCTGGCCAAGGATTTCGACGAGCGCGATCCGGCGGTGTGCTTCATGCTGTCGCGCGCGATCTCGGCGTGCATCCGCCTGGACAAGTACGTCGGCATCTGCGGCCAGGGTCCTTCGGACCATCCGGACTTTGCCGCATGGCTGGCCAAGGAAGGCATCAAGTCGATTTCGCTGAACCCGGACTCGGTGGTCGAGACCTGGCAAAAGCTGGCTTCCTGAGGCATTTGACGTCACAATAACGATTGCCGGCGCCCTCGGGCAGCCGGCGGAGGCACCGGCCCTGCGTCAGGTGTTGCAAAGCCCCGCAGACGCTGTATGGCGCTGCGGGGTTTTTACTTTTTCGGGAAATCCGTGGTCGAACGGGAGCTTGGATGGCGTACTACATCTGGTTCGTGGCGGCGGTGCTGCTGGTGATCGTCGAACTGAACACCGGCACCTTCTATCTGCTGATGGTGGCGGTGGGCCTGGCCGCCGCCGGGGTGGCGGCCTTGCTCGGCGCCTCGCCCGCGGCGCAGACCCTGGTCGGGGCGCTGGTCGCGGCGGTGCTGATCGCCGGGCTGCGCCGCACCCGCTTCGGCAAGCTGCGGCGCGGCAATGCCGCGGCCGATCCCAACGTCAACCTCGATATCGGCCAGGAGCTCGACGTGCCGGCGTGGGACGCCAACCGGCGCGCGCGCGTGCCGTATCGCGGCGCCGACTGGACCGTCGAGCTGGCGCCCGATTGTCCCCCCGAGCGCGCGCTGGCGCCGGGCCGCTACCGCATCGTCGCGGTGCGCGGCAGCACGCTGGTGGTGTCGCCCCGCTGAAGCCCTGTCTTCCGGATCCTTTACGCATCGCGGCCGCGGCCGCGGTGCGTTCCGCCTGCCGCCGACCGGCGGCGTCGTACCGATGTGTTCTGCCTGGAGGGTCGTTACATGCTTGCTTTTCAGCTTGGTTTGCTGCCGCTGATCATCCTTATCGCCGTTATCGTGCTGATTGCCAAGGGCATCAAGATCGTGCCGCAGCAGCACGCCTGGGTGCTGGAGCGCTTGGGCCGCTATCACGCGACCCTGACGCCGGGGCTGTCGATCGTGGTGCCGTTCGTCGACCGCGTCGCCTACAAGCATGTGCTCAAGGAAATCCCGCTGGACGTGCCCAGCCAGGTCTGCATCACCAAGGACAACACGCAGCTGCAGGTCGACGGCGTGCTGTACTTCCAGGTCACCGACCCGATGAAGGCGTCGTACGGCTCCAGCAACTTCGTGGTCGCGATCACGCAGCTGTCGCAGACCACGCTGCGCTCGGTGATCGGCAAGCTGGAACTGGACAAGACCTTCGAGGAGCGCGAGTTCATCAACCACAGCGTGGTCAACGCGCTGGACGAGGCCGCCTCCAACTGGGGCGTGAAGGTGCTGCGCTACGAGATCAAGGACCTGACCCCGCCCAAGGAGATCCTGCATGCGATGCAGGCGCAGATCACCGCCGAGCGCGAGAAGCGCGCGCTGATCGCGGCGTCCGAAGGCAAGCGCCAGGAGCAGATCAACCTGGCCACCGGCGCGCGCGAGGCGGCGATCCAGAAGTCCGAGGGCGAGCGCCAGGCAGCCATCAACAAGGCCCAGGGCGAGGCCAGCGCGATCCTGGCGGTGGCCGAGGCCAATGCGCAGGCGATCCAGAAGATCGGCAATGCGATCCGCGCCGAAGGCGGCATGGACGCGGTCAACCTGAAGGTGGCCGAGGAATACGTGGCTGCGTTCGGCAACCTCGCCAAGCAGGGCAATACGCTCATCGTGCCGGGCAATATGGGCGACATGAGCAGCATGATCGCCACCGCGCTGCAGATCGTGAAGGGACAGCAGAAGGCCGCTTGAGGCGGGGTGGAATGAAGGGCGGCCGAAAGCCTGGCCGCGGCGTGGCGGCTCAGTGCTTGGTGTCGCCCTTCATGATGCGGGCCTTCTCGCGCTGCCAGTCGCGCTGCTTTTCGGTCTCGCGCTTGTCGAACTGCTTCTTGCCCTTGGCCAGGCCGATCTCGCATTTCACGCGGCCGCGCGTGTAATGCAGGTTCAGCGGCACCAGCGTGTAGCCGCGCTGCTCGACCTTGCCGATCAGCTTCTTGATTTCGTCGGCCTTGAGCAGCAGCTTGCGCGTGCGCACCGGATCGGGCTTGACGTGGGTGGAGGCGCTTTGCAGCGGGCTGATATGGGCGCCGATCAGGAACATCTCGGCGTCGCGCACGACCACGTAGCCTTCCTTGATCTGCACCCGCCCGGCTCGGATCGCCTTGACCTCCCAGCCTTCCAGCACGATCCCGGCCTCGTATCGTTCCTCGATGAAATAGTCGAAGAAGGCCTTCTTGTTATCTGCAATGGTCATGCGTGCGGGTAGGGTGCGGTAGGGTGGATTCTGGCCGGCTCGCTGCAGCGCCGCATGGCGGGATGCCGCGGGACGCGCGGGTCGGCTAAAATCGGGATTCTAGCAAACCAGCCCCCGGCACAGGCGCATGCCTGCCGCGCAGCGCGCGCGGCAGGTCCGCAAGCCAGATTTCCCCTTACATGGCAGACGTCCATAAATCCGTCCTGCTCGGTTACTCCGCCGCGCAGATGTATGACCTGGTCACCCGCGTGGAGGACTATCCCAAGTTCCTGCCATGGTGCGGCGGCGTGGAGGTGTTCGAGCAGACCGAGACCAAACTCGACGCCAAGATCCATATCCACTTCAAGGGCATCCAGCAGTTCTTCCATACGCGCAATACCCAGGAACGCCCCACGCGTATCGACATGACCTTTGCCGACGGGCCGTTCAAGACGTTCAACGGGTCATGGCGCTTTACGCCGCTGCGCGAAGATGCCTGCAAGATCGAGTTCCACCTGCACTACGAGTTTTCCAGCCTGCTGCTGGAGAAGCTCATCGGGCCGGTCTTCAGCATGATCGCCAATACCTTTGTCGATGCCTTCGTCAAGCGCGCCGAGGTGGTGTATGGCACCAGCTGAACGTGGCGCCGGCACGGTGCATGTCGCGGTCTGCTACGCGCGTCCGGATGCCGTGTTCCTGAAGGCCATCGACGTGCCCGCCGGCACCACGATTGCCGCCGCGATCGTCGGCTCCGGCCTGCAGCAGGCTTGCCCGGAGGTCGATCCCGCCACCATGCGCGTGGGCATTTTCGGCAAGCTCAAGACCCCGGAGACGGTGGTGCGCGACGGCGATCGCATCGAAGTGTACCGGCCGCTGACGGCGGATCCGAAGCAGGCGCGCCGCAAGCGGGTCCAGAAGCAGCGCGCCAGCGGCACGCGCGAAGGCCAGAAATGGCTGCGCGGCAACAGCTGAGCCGCGTCTTGCCGCCGAACCAAACGGGGCCCGTGCGGCCCCGTTTTTCATGGCTTCAGTGGCAGTGCTTTTCCAGGTTGGCGCTGGTCTTGAGGATTTCGGCCTGGCGCTGCTCGCTGTTCAGGTGCTGCAGCGAACCATCCGGCCCGGCGACCGCGGCGCGCATGCCTTGTTGCAGTCCGGTGGCGTAGTTGCGCAGCTGCGCGCAGCGCACGGCGCGCTCGGCCGCCTCGGTTTCCCTGCGGGCTTCTTCGGCGGCGGCTTTCAGGCTGGCTTCGCGGCGCTTCTGGAACGCTTCTTCGGGCGTCGGCGCGGCGGGCCTGGCCGATGCCTTGGCGGGAGCCGGTGCGGCCATGGCGGCGTCCGCGGGCTGCGCCGCCTGGACCGGCTGGAAGTCGCCGGCATGCCGCCCCGGGGCGCGCAGGACCCTGGCCGCCGCCGTGGACGGCGGCACGTCGCTGTAGACCATGTGGCCGTTGGCGTCGCGCCACTGCCAGTAGGCAAGGGCTGGCGCAGGCACGGCCAGAACGGCGGCAAGGGCAGCGGCAAGCAGGCACGGCGCGGACGATCGTTGCATGGCGGGACGTCTCAAAGTGGCTCTGGAAGCACGGGCCGTCGGCTGCATGCGTGGCGATGCCGCGGCAGGCCAGCGCGGCGACAGCCTGGACGCCCCGCATGCAAGGCAATGCGTGGCGCCGGTTTGACCCTGGGTGTGCGTTGTATTTTTAGGTGGCGCGTGTGACCCCCGCGCCATGGTTTGCTAGTCTACGCAGACTTGTCGGTGGCGTGCAAGCGCACCGACCAGGCCACGCCGACCATCAGCAACACGATCGCGGCGATTTCCAGCGGGCGGGGCCAGCGCTGGTCGAAGACAAAGCCATAGGCCAGCGCGAACAGCGTTTCGAACACGATCATCTGGCCCGACAGCGTCAGCGGCAGGCGCCGGCTGGCGATATTCCACAGGTTGTTGCCGATCAGCGAAGCGCCCAGCGCGACCGCGGCGTTGACCATCCAGAACCACTGCCAGTCGCGGCCGCTGTCGGCTGCGCTCAGGGTATCGCCGGCGATGACCCAGCCGAGCAGTGCCAGCACCGCGGACACCGCGCCGGTCGACAGCCCGTACAGCGCCGACCATTCATTGCCGCTGTAATGCGGGTTGCGCTGCAGGTAGCGCGCGTTGTCGACCGCGTAGAGCGTCCAGCAGACCAGCGCCCCGGCGGCGCAGCCGACCCCGGCCAGCTTCTGCCACACCGGCCGCGCCACGGCGCCGGCCGCCGCCGCATGGGCGCTCTGGCCGCCGCCGAACAGGTCGATGTTGATGCAGGCAATGCCCGCGGCCACCACCAGCAGTGGCCACAGCAGACGCGACAGCGGCACCGCGCCGTGGTCGCGCCGGCCCATGATGGTGACCGAGATCGGCAGGATGCCGATGATCAGCGAGGTTGGGCCGACCCCGGCCAGCTGCACGCCGAAGGCCAGCAGCACGTAGTAGAGCAGGTTGCCGGTAAACGCCTGGCGCAGCAGCGCCACGCAGTCGGCGCGGGTCAGCTTGCGCGCGATGCGCCGCAGCAGCGGCAGCGCCGCCACGCAGGCCACCAGCCCGTAGGCCAGGTAGCGGCCGATGGCGAGTTCCCATGGCGAAAACGCGGGCAGCAGCTTGGGGGCGATGAAGACCATGCCCCAGAACGCGCCAGCCAGCAGCCCGCACAATACGCCGATTCCCATACTTCGCCGTGCCCGGATAAAAAGACAACGAGCATAGCAGACAGCACCCGGGAAAGGCCGTTGCCGGGCATCAGCAAATCGCGCATTCCTGTATAATTCGGTTTTGCGCCTAGAGGAATTGCTATGCGTCTTGTCCAGAAAGCACTCACCTTCGATGACGTGCTGCTCGTCCCGGCCTATTCGGCCGTCCTTCCCCGGGATGTTTCCCTCCGCACCAGCCTGACCCGCTCCATTGAACTGAACATCCCGCTGGTATCCGCGGCGATGGACACAGTGACCGAGGCGCGCCTGGCGATCTCCATGGCGCAGGCCGGCGGTATCGGCATCGTCCACAAGAACCTGAAGCCCGCCGACCAGGCCCGCGAAGTCGCGCGCGTCAAGCGCTATGAGTCGGGCGTGCTGCGTGATCCGATCACCATTTCGCCGGACATGAAGATCCGCGATGTGATCGCGCTGTCGCAGCAGCACGGCATTTCCGGGTTCCCGGTGGTCGAGGGCAAGGCCGTGGTCGGCATCATCACCAACCGCGACCTGCGCTTCGAGGAAGAGCTCGACGCCCCGGTGCGCGCCAAGATGACCCCGCGCGAGAAGCTGGTGACCGTGGCCGAGGGCGCGCCGCTGGAAGAAGCCAAGCGGCTGATGAACCGCCACCGCCTCGAGCGCGTGGTGGTGGTGAACCAGGCCTTCGAGCTGCGCGGCCTGATCACGGTGAAGGACATCCAGAAGGCGGTGGACAACCCGCTCGCCAGCAAGGACGACCACGGCCAGCTGCGCGTCGGCGCCGCGGTCGGGGTGGGCCCGGACAACGACGAGCGCGTCGAGCTGCTGGTGAAGGCCGGCGTCGATGTGATTGTGGTGGATACGGCGCACGGCCACAGCCAGGGCGTGCTGGACCGCGTGCGCTGGGTCAAGCAGAACTTCCCGCAAGTGCAGGTGGTTGGCGGCAACATCGCCACCGGCGACGCCGCGCGCGCGCTGGTCGAGCATGGCGCCGACGGCGTCAAGGTCGGCATCGGCCCGGGCTCGATCTGCACCACGCGTATCGTGGCCGGCGTCGGCGTGCCGCAGATCACTGCCGTCTCCAACGTGGCCGAAGCGCTCAAGGGCACCGGCGTGCCGCTGATCGCCGACGGCGGCGTGCGCTACTCGGGCGATGTGGCCAAGGCCCTCGCGGCCGGCGCGCACACCGTGATGATGGGCGGCATGTTCTCGGGCACCGAGGAAGCGCCGGGCGAGACCTTCCTGTTCCAGGGCCGCTCGTTCAAGAGCTACCGCGGCATGGGTTCGGTGGGCGCGATGAAGGACGGCGCGGCCGACCGCTACTTCCAGGAAGACAACACCGCCAACGTCGACAAGCTGGTGCCCGAAGGCATCGAAGGGCGCGTGCCGTACAAGGGCTCGGTGATGGCCATCATCCACCAGCTGACCGGCGGCGTGCGGGCCTCGATGGGCTATTGCGGCAGCAAGTCGATTGCCGACTGGCACGACAGCGCCCAGTTCGTCCAGATCACGGCAGCCGGCATGCGTGAATCGCACGTGCACGACGTGCAGATCACCAAGGAAGCGCCGAACTACCATATCGACTGATGCCCCACGGCCGCGCACCGTCCCTGCAGGCGGTGCGCGGCCGCCGGCATCCGGGCGCGGGCGCGCCAGCGCGTGCCCGCGCCCGACCCGCCATCCCATCCGAACCTGGCCGCGCGCCATGCAGGCGTTGTCCTGATGCCCGCCGCACCACCGGCCGGGGCCAAGACGAGGAGCGCCAATGAAGGTGTTGCTGCGAGCCGTGCTGTTTTTCGATGCCCTGGTGGACCTGCTGCTGGGCATCCTGCTGCTGATGTCCCCGTTCACCACGCTGTACGCGGCGCTGCAGCTGCCGCAGCCCCAGCCTGCGCTGTTCGGGCAGCTGCTGGGCGTGGCGCTGGTGGGTCTGTCGGTGCTGCTGTGGCAAGCCGCCTTCAACGGCCAGCTGACGGTGCCGGTGGCGCGCACGGCAGGCTACGTGAACCTGGCCAGCGCGGTGCTCATCATCGGCTGGATGGTGTTCCTGGAGCTGCCGCTGGAAGGCGCCGGCAAGATCTGGCTGCCGACCATGGCGGTGGTGCTGCTGTTCTTTGCCGTGGTGCAGATCCCGGCGGCCAAGCGCGTGCGCGTGCGCGAACAGCAACGGAAGATGGAACGCGCGCTGCAGGAACAGGAAAGCAGGAAGGAACCCGGCGTTGCCCCCGCGGCGCGCCCCACGAATACCCCAGAATACCGGCGCGAGCCGGTCATCACGCCGCCGCCGGGCTATGGCCCCGGCACGGAAGTCGTGACCGAGCCCATCCCGGAAGACACGCCATCGGCCCATCATGCACGACAAAATCCTCATTCTTGATTTCGGCTCGCAGGTCACGCAGCTGATCGCCCGCCGCGTCCGCGAGGCGCACGTCTATTGCGAAATCCACCCGAACGACGTCAGCGACGCGTTCGTGCGCGAATTCGCCCCCAAGGCGGTCATCCTGTCCGGCAGCCACGCCAGCACCTATGAAGACCACCAGCTGCGCGCGCCGCAGGCGGTGTGGGACCTGGGCGTGCCGGTGCTGGGCATCTGCTACGGCATGCAGACCATGGCGGTCCAGCTGGGCGGCAAGGTCGAGTGGAGCGACCATCGTGAATTCGGCTACGCCGAGATGCGCGCCCATGGCCATACCGAGCTGCTCAAGGACATCGAGGACTTCCGCACGCCGGAAGGCCACGGCATGCTCAAGGTGTGGATGAGCCACGGCGACAAGGTCACCGGCCTGCCGCCCGGCTTCAAGCTGATGGCATCCACGCCGAGCTGCCCGATCGCCGGCATGGCCGACGAGACGCGCCACTATTACGCCGTGCAGTTCCACCCCGAGGTCACGCACACGGTCAAGGGCCGCCAGATGCTGGAGCGCTTCGTGCTGCAGATCGCCGGCTGCAAGCCTGACTGGGTCATGCGCGACCATATCGAGGAAGCGGTCGCCAAGATCCGCGAGCAGGTCGGCGATGAGGAAGTCATCCTGGGCCTCTCCGGCGGCGTCGATTCGTCGGTGGCCGCGGCGCTGATCCATCGCGCCATCGGCGACCAGCTGACCTGCGTGTTCGTCGACCACGGCCTGCTGCGCCAGGACGAAGGCAAGCTGGTGATGGAGATGTTCGTCGGCCGCCTGCACGCCAAGGTGGTCCATGTCGATGCGTCCGAGCAGTTCCTGGGCCACCTGGCCGGCGTCACCGACCCGGAACAGAAGCGCAAGATCATCGGCCGCGAGTTCGTCGAGGTGTTCCAGGCCGAGGCCCGCAAGCTGACCAACGCCAAGTGGCTGGCGCAGGGCACCATCTACCCGGACGTGGTCGAGTCGGGCGGCACCAAGACCAAGAAGGCCACCACCATCAAGAGCCACCACAACGTCGGCGGCCTGCCCGAGACGCTGGGCCTGAAGCTGCTGGAGCCGCTGCGCGACCTGTTCAAGGACGAAGTGCGCGAGCTCGGCGTGGAACTGGGCCTGCCGCCCGAAATGGTCTATCGCCACCCGTTCCCGGGCCCGGGCCTGGGCGTGCGCATCCTCGGCGAAGTCAAGCGCGACTACGCCGACCTGCTGCGCCGCGCCGATGCCATCTTCATCGAAGAATTGCGCAAGACCATCGCCACCGAACACGACGCCGCCGCCGGCCTGTGCGAGCCCGATCAGGTCGGCAAGAGCTGGTACGACCTGACCAGCCAGGCCTTCGCCGTGTTCCTGCCGGTCAAGTCAGTGGGCGTGATGGGCGATGGCCGCACCTACGACTACGTCGTCGCGTTGCGCGCGGTGCAGACCACCGACTTCATGACCGCGCACTGGGCGCACCTGCCGTATGCGCTGCTGGGCCGCTGCTCCAACCGCATCATCAACGAAGTGCGGGGCTTGAACCGCGTCGTGTATGACGTGTCGGGGAAGCCGCCGGCGACGATCGAGTGGGAGTGATTGCGCGGAGATCCGCGATCAAACAAAAAAGGCGCCTTCGCGGCGCCTTTTTTTTTTTGCGACGGAGGGTGCCACCAGAAGGCAATCATCTGCCTGCACCCCGCCAGACTGTTCTCCCGCTCAAACCGACCACCCCAAACTCACCACCCCGATCACCACCCCCAGCCCGATCCGATACCAAGCAAACACCCGCAGCGAATGCCGCGCCACCAGCCGCACCAGCGCATTGACGACAAAGAGCGCGGACAGGAAGGCGGCGGTGAAGCCGGCAGCAATCGACCAGATGTCCTGCAGGCTGAGCAGGTGGTAGTGGCGCATGGCGTCGTAGGTGGCGGCGCCGAGCATGGTGGGGATGGCGAGGAAGAAGGAGAACTCGGTCGCTGCCTGCCGCGATACGCCTGACAGCATGCCGCCGATGATGGTGGCGCCGGAGCGTGACGTGCCGGGGATCATCGCCACGCACTGCGCGAAGCCGATGCCGATGGCCTGTTTCCAGCCAAAGTCTTCGATGGCGTGGATGCGCGGCACGGCGCTGCGGCGCTCGACCCAGAGGATGACCAGCCCGCCCGCGATCAGTGCGGCGGCAACCACGGCCGGATCGAAGAGGTGGTGCTTGATGGGGCCGATGAGCAGCGCGCCGATGATCGCGGCGGGCAGGAAGGCAACCAGCACCGCCGTGGCGAAGCGCAGTGCGTCGGGGTCGCGCCGCACCACGCCCTCGCACAGATCCGTGATCTTGGCACGGTACAGCCAGCACACGGCGAGGATCGCGCCCAGCTGGATCACCACGTCGAACACGCGCGCCTCGTGCGAGGTGAAGTCGATCCAGTCGCCGACCAGGATCAGGTGCCCGGTGCTCGAAATGGGCAGGAATTCGGTCAGGCCCTCGAGCAGGCCGAGAAAGAATGCCTTGCCCAGGTGGATCCAGTCGATCATGTGGCGGCTGCCTTGTGGTTGCTGTGCGGTTCGAAGGGGGCGCGAAGCAGGGGACCGTCAGGCCGCCAGGCTGTGGAACAGCTGAGGCTCGCGCTGCTCCAGGTAGCTGCGGAACTGCGCGCCGGTTTCCTGGTGCTTGAGCGCGTACTCGACGGTCGCCTTCAGGTAGCCCAGCTTGCTGCCGCAGTCATAGCGCGTGCCCTGGTAGCGATAGGCCAGCACCTGTTCCTGGCTCAGCAGCGACTGGATCGCGTCGGTGAGCTGGAACTCGCCGCCGGCGCCGGGTTTCAGCGCGCGCAGGTGGTCGAAGATGCGCGGCGTCAGGATGTAGCGGCCGACCACGCCGAGGTTGGACGGGGCCTCTTCCGGCGCGGGCTTCTCGACGATGCCCGAGACCTTGATCACGCCTTCGCCCCACTCGCGGCCCTCGACCACGCCGTAGGAGCGGCTCTGCTCCGGCAGGATCTCTTCGACCCCCAGCACCGAGCAGTTGTAGTGGTCGTAGGCATCGACCATCTGCTTCATCACCGGCGGGTTGCCGTCGATCAGGTCGTCGGCCAGCATCACCGCGAACGGGGCGTCGCCCACCAGCTTGGCCGCGCACAGCACCGCATGGCCCAGGCCCAGCGCTTCGGACTGGCGCACGTAGAAGCATTCGACGTTGGCGGGCTTGATCGAGCGCACCACGTCCAGCAGCGCGCGCTTGTTCTTGGCTTCGAGCTCCACTTCCAGTTCGAAGGCCTTGTCGAAGTGGTCTTCGATGGCGCGCTTGGAACGGCCGGTGACGAAGATCATCTCGGTGATGCCGGCGGCCATGGCTTCTTCCACGGCGTACTGGATCAGCGGCTTGTCCACCACCGGCAGCATTTCCTTGGGGCTGGCCTTGGTGGCCGGCAGGAAGCGGGTGCCCAGGCCTGCGACCGGGAAGACGGCCTTGCTAACGCGACTTGTCATTTCAGTGGTTCCCTTCAAAGGTTCGGCAATGCTCGGTGCGATGGCGGCGAGGCCTGCCTTCATCCGCCGGCAAAGAAAGAGGGTGTAGGCGCAACAGGGAATCAATCGCCTACACCCTTAAGTCGGCACGGGGTGCCACCCGCGATTGTGCTGCGTCGCACCACCCGCGGTACCCCTCACGCGTTGGGACGGAATTCGTTTCCACTCCGATGGGGGGATCGGAAACTTGGTAAAAACGCCGGCCGCGCCTTGAAGATGTAGTCCCGCGAGCCATAAACTTCGCCGGTCATTTACGGATGACGCAGTGCAGAAAAGAGCGCGCCCAGCGCGCCGGGCACAACCAGTCAACACCGCCAGGTTCAGTTCCGCAGCCGTGCAGACAAGCGGACAGGCACCCCCGGGTGCCATGTCGGACCAGCGGGGTCACCGCTGTGCGTTACGACAGGGTGGCGGCGGGCCATGCGGGTCTTCTTGCAAACAAGGGAATCATCGAGAGTGCTAAAGCTTTCAAGCAGCTTGAGGTTTGGCAGGGCCGTCATGTGCCTGGGGATCGTTCCGTTGCTGGCATCGTGCGCGCTGGCGCCGGGCATGCGCTTCGACCCGCAGCGCCCGCTGGATCCGGAGGACCCGGAGTCGGTGCCCAAGGTCACGCAGATCACGCCGGCGCTGGTGCGCACGCTGAAGGCCGCCACGCCGCCCGCGAACGCCGGCGTCGAGGCCTTGTTCGGCGAGCCCGGGCCCTATACCGTGGGGGTCGGCGACATTCTCTCGATCGTGGTGTGGGATCACCCGGAACTGGTGTTCCCCACGCAGACCTACTCGATCGGCGCCGCGTACGAGATCCCCAGCTACAGCGGCGCGGCCAACATTCCGGGCTACGTGGTGAGCCCGGCCGGCACCATCCAGTTTCCCTATGCCGGCGTGCTCAAGGTGCTTGGCCAGACTCCGGACCAGATCCGCGGGCAGCTGAGCACCCAGCTCAAGCCGGTGGTCACGATGCCGCAGGTCACGGTGCGCGTGCTGGCGTTTCGCAGCAAGCGGGTCTACCTCGACGGCGAAGTCAAGACGCCGGGTCCGCAGAATATCGACGACGTGCCGATGACGCTGGTCGAGGCGCTCAACCGCGCCGGCGGCATCAACGTGCTGACCGGCGACAACAGCCGCATCCGCATCTCGCGCGAGGGCAAGACCTACTACGTCAGCCTGCCGGCGCTGCTGCAGCAAGGCATCGACCCGGCGCGCATCCTGCTGCGCAACGGGGACATCGTGCGCGTGGAGCAGCGCGAGGACAGCAAGGTCTTCGTGACCGGCGAAGTCGTCAAGCCGACGCCGGTGATGCCGCGCAACGGCCGGCTCACGCTCAGCGAAGCAATCGGTGAAGCCGGCGGCCTGAACCCCAATTCGGCCAACGCCAAGGAGCTCTACGTAATTCGCAAGGCCGCCGACGGGCAGGCCGAGGTGTTCCACCTCGACGGCAAGTCACCGGTCGCGTTTGCCCTGGCCGAGGCCTTCGAGCTGAAGCCGCGCGACGTGGTCTATGTCGATGCCGCGGGCGTGGTGCGCTGGAGCCGCGTGATCAACCAGCTGGTGCCGAGCGGCAACTTCTTCACGTCCACCGCGAACGCAGTCAAATGATCAAGACCGTACTCGTGGTCTGCATCGGCAATATCTGCCGCAGCCCGATGGCACAGGGCCTGCTCAGGCAGGCGCTGCCCGAGGGCGAGGTGGTCTCGGCCGGCCTCGGCGCGCTGTCCGGGCATGCCGCGGATCCGCATGCGGTGGACCTGATGAGCCGCCAGGGCGTGGACATATCCGGGCACCGGGCGCAGCAGCTCAATCACGTGCTGATCCGGCGCGCGGACCTGATACTGGTGATGGACGGCGCGCAGCGGCAGGAGATCCAGCGCCTGCATCCGGCGACCACCGGAAGGGTATTCCGCCTGGGCGAGCTGGAAAAGTTCGATGTGCCAGACCCTTACCGCCAGCCCCGTGCGGCATTCGAGAGCGCGCTGCAACTGATCCAGCGCGGCGTGGAGTCCTGGGTGCCGCGCATCCGGGCCCTGGGTTAAACCGATACTGTCCTGCCTGCCATGAACCAGTCCACTTATCTTCCCGTCGCGGCGCCGGCCCAGTCGGACGAGATTGCCGTCGTCCGCTACCTCGACGTGCTGGTGGCAAACCGCTGGCTGATCGCGGCCATTGCCTTTGCCGTCCTGATGCTGGGGGTTGCCTATGCGTTCCTGGCGCGTCCGGTGTACGAGGCCAACATCATGGTGCAGGTCGAGGACAGCCAGAACAGTCCCAACGGCCTGCTGGGCGATGTCTCGTCGCTGTTCGACGTCAAGACGCAGGCGACCGCGGAAATCGAGATCCTGCGCTCGCGCATGGTGGTCGGCAAGGCGGTCGACAACCTGCGGCTCTATATCGATGCCAAGCCCAAGTATTTTCCGCTGGTCGGGCCGTGGATCGCCAGCCAGTCGAAGGGCCTGTCCGAACCCGGCCTGTTCGGCATGGGCGGCTATGCGTGGGCCGGGGAATCGATCGAGGTGCCGACCTTCGACGTGCCCGAGGCGCTGCAAGGCGAGAACTTCCTGCTGGTGAGCCTGGGCGATGGCCGCTACCGGCTCGAGCAGAGCAGCCTGGACAAGCCCATCGTCGGCCGCGTCGGCGAAGCGGTCGAGGCCAGCCATGCGGTGGGCGAGATCCGGCTGCTGGTGACGGCGCTGAAGGCCAAGCCTGGCATTGCCTTCAACCTGGTGCGCCAGTCGCGGCTGAAGACGCTGGAGCAGCTGCAGCAGCAGCTGAACATTGCGGAGAAGGGCAAGCAGAGCGGCGTGATCGGGGCTTCGCTGGAAGGCAATGACGCCAGGCTGACGGCGGCGATCCTGAACGAGATCGGCGACGAATACGTGGCGCAGAACATCAACCGCAAGGCCGCCGAAGCGGAAAAATCGCTGCTGTTCCTCAATAACCTGCTGCCGCAACTGAAGGGCGAGCTCGAGCGCGCGGAAGTGAAGTACAACGCCATGCGCAATGAGCGCGGCACCTTCAACCTGAGCGAAGAGGGCAAGGCCTTCCTGCAGGAGAGCGTGACCGCCGAAACCTCGCTGCTGGAACTCAAGCAGAAGCGCGCCGAGCTGGTGACGCGCTTTGCGCCGGGCCACCCGTCGATGCAGGCCATCGACAAGCAGATTGCCGCGCTTGCCGCCAAGGTGGGAGCGGTCGCTGGCCGGGTCAAGACCCTGCCGACGCTGGAGCAGGATACCGTGCGCCTGATGCGCGACGTGCAGGTCAACAACGACCTCTATGTCGGCATGCTGAACAATATGCAGCAGCTCAAGCTGGTGAAGGCGGGCAAGGTCGGCAGCGTGCGCCTGGTCGACACCTCGCCGGTGCCCGAGGAGCCGGTCAAGCCGAAGAAGGCGCTGGTGATCGTGCTGGCGGCAGTGCTTGGCGTGCTGGCCGGGGCCGTGGTGGCCTTTGTGCGCAATGCCCTGTATGGCGGCATCACCGACCCCAAGGACATCGAGGAACACACCGGGCTCAACGTCTACGCGACGGTGCCCCAGTCCGAACACCAGCTCACCATCAGCAAGGACATCCAGGCGCGCAAGCGTGGCCACTATCTGCTGGCCGACCGCTTCCCCAACGAGCCCTCGGTGGAAAGCCTGCGCAGCCTGCGCACCTCGCTGCAGTTCGCCATGCTGGATGCGCCCAACAACCGCGTGCTGCTGACCGGTGCCACCGCCGGCGTGGGCAAATCCTTTGTCTCGGTCAACCTGGCCGCGTTGATGGCCTCCGGCGGCAAGCGCGTGCTGCTGGTCGACGCCGACATGCGCAAGGGCTACCTGAACCAGTACTTCGGCAAGGACCGCGAGCCGGGTTTGTCCGACGTGCTGGCCGGCAAGCTGTCGCTGGAAGACGTGATCCACCGCGACGTGGTGCAGGGACTGGACTTTATCGGCACGGGGACGATTCCGCCGAATCCGGCCGAACTGATGCTGAAGGAGCGCATGGTCAGGCTGCTGGAAGAGCTCAGCGCGCGCTACGACATGCTGATGATCGACAGCCCGCCGGTGCTGGCCGTCGCCGATGCCGCGATCCTGGCCGAGCGTTGCGCCACGGTGTTCCTGGTGACGCGTTTCGGCAAGAGCTCGATCGGCGAGATCTCGGAATGCGCCAAGCAGCTGGGGCAGGTCAACGTGAGCGTGAAGGGGGTGATCTTCAACGGCCTCGACCCCAACGCCTTCCGCTACGGCTATGGCTCCAAGTACGGGCGCTATCGCTATGCCTACTACGGCTACTCGCAGAGCGAGAAGGCGTAAGCCATGCAAGCCGCGAGACTGGACCGCGACTGGGTCCTGGCCGAGCGCGGGCTGGCCACGGTGGCGAGCCTGGTGCTGAGCCTGCTGTACCTGACGATCTATTTCTTCGGGCGCGACTCGCTGCCGGAAAAATGGGTCACCGATTCCAACAAGATGCTGGAATTCCTGGTCAGCGGCTCGACCGACCTTGACGATTCGTTCGCCGCCACCGCCAAAGTGTTCTCGGTGTTCGGGGCGGAGTATGTGAATGTCGTCACCGCCACGGTCGGCGTGGCCTATCTTGCGCTGGCGTCGAGCCGGCTGGCGAGCCTGCGCGACCTCGCCACGCGCTGGCTGTTCGTGCTGCCCTGCATGCTGCTGAACCTGCTGTCGCCGGGCAAGGAGACCGTGGTGATCGCGATGTCGATCGTCTTGGTCATGGGCGGGATGTCGCGCGGCGTGTCGTACCGCGCGCTGGTGGTCATGACCATGGTGCTGTACGGCTGCTACGCGCTCTTTATCCGCAACTACTACGCGATGATCCTGGTGCTGGCGCTGGGCATCCGCGCGTCGGCGCGGCTGTCGCCGGCATGGAAGGCCATCGTGCTGGCCTGCGTGGTGGGCGCGATCCTGGTGGCGCCGTCCGAGATCCTGTTTATCCTGCAGTCGCCGCGGGATATCTCGAACAACTATGCGCTGAGCATCGGCAGCGACAACCGCACCATGATCTGGAACCTGTACCCGCCCACATCCGGTGTGAATTTCATTGTCAACTACCTGTACGCGGCGGTCATGTTCGTGCTGCCGGTGATCAGCTTCCGCGCTCCGGTCGACCTGGCCATGATGCTGATGCATGCCGCGATCCTGCGCGTGGCGCTGCGCGGCTTGTCCGGCACGCCGGCGGCGACCGCGGCCGGGCGCAAGCGCCGCTGGTTCGCCACGCTGGTGGTGGCGCATATCCTGGTGCAGTTTATCTTCGAGCCGGACCTGGGCAGCTATGTTCGCCACCTCACCTCGGTCAGCTTGTTCCTCATCCCTTTGCTAAGTGCCTTGCCGGCCAAACAAGATGAAGCACGTCGTCATATGCGCGGTGCCATACAGTGACAACCTCGGCGATGCGGTGATCGCCGAAACGCTGGCCCACCTGATCCGCCAGGCGGTGCCGGATTGCCGGGTCAGCTTCCTGGACATCGCCGGGCGCACCCGGCTGGGCGAAAACTCGCTGAAGAAGGGCCGCCTGATGCGGCTCTTCTCGCGGCTGCCTGGCTGGGCCCGGGTGCCGGTGCTGACCGCTGCCATCTGGCTGAAATACCGGCGGCAATGGCGCACCCGCTGGCAGCAGCAGCTGGCCGATGCGGATATGGTGGTGGTCGGCGGCGGCCAGCTGCTGTGCGACGTGGACCTGAACTTCCCCCTCAAGCTCTACCTGCTGGCCCGCTGCCTTGGCGGCAACGCGAAGGTCGCGCTGGTGTCGGTGGGCGTGGCGGCCGGCTGGTCGCGCCTGGGGCGCTACCTGGTGTCGCGCTTCTTCGCGCTGGCGGCGCCGCAATTCGTTTCGGTGCGGGATGAAAGCTCGCGGCGCAATATCGTCGGCCTTGGCGCGGGCGAGCCTTGCGATGTCGCCATCATTCCCGATCCCGCCATCCTGAGTTCGTCGCTGTATGCGGAGCATGGGCTGGAGAAGCGCTGGGACGTGGGGATCTGCGTCTCGGACGTCGAATCGCTGCACTACAACGCGGACCTCGTCGCCGTATCGGAGCAGGGCGCCGGGCTGGGCATGTTCGTGGAACTGGTGCACAAGCTGCGCCAGGGCGGACAGCGCGTGGTGCTGTTCACCAACGGCGCCGAGGAAGACAACCTCGCCGCGGCCACGGTCAGGAGCCGGCTGGGTGCGGCGGTTGCGGAGGGCGTGGACTACATGCTGCCCAGGTCCCCGGCGGAGCTGGCATCGATCATCGCGGGCTGCCACAGCATGGTCGGGCACCGCATGCACGCCAACATCATCGCCTTCAGCTTCGGCGTGCCTTCCGTCGGCATCGTCTGGGACACCAAGGTCGCGTCGTTCTTCAAGCTGAGCGGGCGCGGCGATTTCGCGGTGCGGCAGAGTGCCGGTGCTGACGACGTGATCGAAAGGCTCACCTACGCGCGCTCGCTGGGCGCGGCGCAGTTCAAGCGTTCGGCGCGGCTGGGCCGCGAGATTACGCAAGGCCTGGCGCAGCTGTTCAGCCAGAAGCTGGCGGCGCCGGCCGCGCCGGCGCCGCTCGACGCGGCGCCTTCGCTCAAGGGGACGCCGTAATGCGCCGCATGCTGTCGGCGCTGGGCGCGGTGTTCGAGCAGGCCGCATATACGGCGGTGCAGTTCGGCATCAACGTGGCGCTGGCCCGCTCGATGGACGTGGCGGGCTATGGGCTGGTGGCGGTGGTGCTATCGCTGGTGGTGTTCATCAACATCTTCTATGTTTCGTTCCTGCACGAGCCCGCGCTGATCGAAGGGATCAAGCTGCGCGTGCGCTTTTCGGCCGAAGTCGCGGTGCTGACGGTGCTTCCGGTCGCGGCCGGGTCCATCCTCTACCTGTACGGGCATGGCCTGAGCACGTCGGCCTGCGCGGCCGCCGCGGTGCTGTTTGCCAGCTACACCGCGTACTGGGTGCTCAGGACGGTGGGCGCGAAGACGCGCGGCTATGCCGGCCTGCTGGTCTGCCACACCCTGATCGGCGGCGGCGTGGCCATGATCGGCCTGGCCTCCGGCACGCAGCCGGCGCCTGCGGCAATGCTGTTGCTCGCGGCCGCGATCCTGCTGCCGACCCTGATCGCGGCCGCCACGCTGCGCCGCCGCGGCCGCATCGAACTGATCCCGGGCCGGCCGGAGTCGCCGCGCCAGTGGCTGGGGTTCGGTGCCAGCTCGGCCAGCGCGCAGCTGATGAGCTGGCTGGTCGGGCCGGGCCTGGTGGTGCTGCTCGGCTCGCTCGGGCACTTCGCCGATTCGGCCAAGTTCCGCATCCTGCTGACGGTGCTGCTGCCGGCCCAATATATCCTGATGGCGCTGGGCTACCACCTGATGCCGAGGTTTGCGGCGTCGTTCCGGCAGGACGACACGCTGACGCTGGCCCGGAACGCGGCCGGCTTCGTGCTGGGCGGCGTGGTGCTGTCCGGCGCGCTGAGCGTGCTGCTGCTGCTGTTTGGCGACCAGGTCGTGGTCATGCTGTTCGGCGCAGCGTATGGGGATCTCGACGTGCGCTTCTTTTCGCTGTTTCCGATCGTGTTTGCGGTGGTGATGTGCCTGCGCACCCTGCTGAAGGCATTCGGCATGGCGCGCGCCATCTTCCTGGCCGCGGGCATCGGCCTGCTTGCCGGCGTCGTGCTGGGGGCATGGCGATATCCGCAGCTGGACTACCTCGTGGCGGCGCAGGTCATGCTGGTGTCGTTCCTCGTCATCGCGCTGTTCCAGACCGGTGCGCTCGCCATGGGCGTACTGCGCAGGCATGTCGCCGCGTAGCGCCGCATCGCCGCGCCGCGGGGCGCAGACGCGTGCGCTGGCGCTGGCCGCGCTGATCGCGGTCTCGGGCTGGTGGCCCGCCCGGCAGGCGCATGCCGAGAACGGGCAGGCCTCCGGCCGGATTGCGTCGATGCCGGCCTTTGCCGTGCAGATCGATCCGGCCACGGTGTCGGCCCGCGACTTCGCCGAGATCCGGCGCCTCGGCTTCTCGCACGTGCGTTTCGGCGTGCGGCCCGGGGTGGTGCGCGGACACCTGGCGCCGCAGCGCTACGCGCAGGTCATTGCGCAGGCACGCCAGGCCGGCCTGCAGATGCTGGTCACGCTGTATGGCGGGCGGTATATCTGGGGCGACCAGGGCGAGGACGGTGGCAGCGACGCCAGCGAGGCCAGCTTCGCCGCGTTCGCCAGCCAGTTCATGCAGCGCAACGCCGGGCCGGACCTGTCGTACGAGATCTGGAACGAGCCCGACAACAAGACCTTCCTGCATCCGTCGGTACCCATTTCGCGGCTGCTCTCGACCGCCGGCAAGATCTGCGACGCGCTGGCGCAGGCCGGCACGGCGCCGCCGCCGTCCGTTTACCTGTTCGGCCTGGCGCGGCTGCCCGGGCCGGCAAATCCCGTCGCGGAACAGTCCTTGTCGCGCCTGCTGACCGATCCGCGGCTGGGCTGCATGAAGGGGCTCAGCATCCATCCGTACCGCGCCACGCCCGAGACGCTGCTGCGCGACTATCGGCAGCTGGGCGGCCGCATCCGCAATTCGCCGCGTCCGGGCGCGCAACTGATCGTCAGCGAATGGGGCTATGCCTCGTACCTGCCGGTGCGCAGCGAAGCCGCGCAGGCGACGCTGATCGCCAGGCAGGTGCTCGCCGGCGTCATGGCGCAGGTGCCCATGCTCGGCATCTATGCATGGCGCGACCGCGGCCAGGCAAGATGGGACCGCGAGGCGAACTTCGGCCTGCTCAGGAACGATGGCTCGGAGAAGCCGGTCATCGCCATGCTGCGCGACCTGCTGGGACTGCTTGCCGGGGCGCAGGACGCCCACTGGCGCCAGCGCCAGGACAGCTTCGTGCTGTCGCTGCGCAAGGATGGCGCGGTGCATCGCATCTATTGGGGGCCGCAAGGGCGGGCGCTGTTGCGCGAGGCGCTGGCGCACGCGGGGCCGGACGGCTGCAAGGTGAGGGCCCTGGGCAGCGCCGCAGGCGCGCGCCCGTGCGCGGCGCTGCAGGACGGCACCGTGCTTGCCGACGCCGGGATGCTGCTGGCCAGCTGGCCCGGCGGCGGCAATGCGCCGCCCTGACCAGCACGGCAGCACGGCCGGTGCGGTGCTAGGCGAGCACCGCGCGCGAGTAGAAGGACTCGAACTTCCTGGCCTGGGTCACGATGTTGAACTCGGACTTGGCCCGCGTCACGGCGTGTTCGGACATGGTCTGCCACAGCGTGGCATCGCCGACGATGGCTTCGATCGAACTGGCCATGGAGGGGGCGTCGTCCACCGGCACGATAAAGCCGTTGCTGCCATCGACGATGATGTCCTTGATGCCGTCGACGTCGGTGCCGACCACCGGGATCGCCAGCGCATTGGCTTCCGCCAGCACGTAGCCGAAGCTCTCGTAGTGCGAGGTCAGCACCACCACCGCGGCATCCGCCAGCAGTTCCAGCAGCTCGGCGCGGCTCATCCAGGCGATCGCGGTGATGTCCTTGCCCTCGACCAGCCCGCGCTCCTGCAGCATGGCATCGAGCGTGGCGCGGTCGTTCTCGTAGTGGCCGTAGCCGACCAGCATGAACTCGATGTCGGCACGGCCCTGGAACAGCCTGGCCACGTCCAGGAACATGGGGATGTTCTTCTGCGGGCTGATCCGCGCCACCATGATCACGCGCTTGACGCCGGCGCCCAGCTGCCTTTCCACCGGCACGGAGCGGGGTTCGACGGCGTTCAGGATGGAATGCGCGCGCTCGCGCGGCAGGCCCACCTCATGGATGGCGCGGTCGCGCTCCGACGGCGAGGTCGCCAGCACCGCATCGGTAAGCCGGTGCAGGAAGCGCTCCGCCATCAGGAACACGCGGCGCTTGATGCCGCGCAGGCCCAGGTAATAGTAGGCATGCGGGGTGTAGACCACGCGCACGTTCAGGCCGATGCAGGCCAGCCGGCCCACCAGCCCCGCCTTGGAGCTGTGCAGGTGGACGATCTGCGGCGCCACGCGCTTCACCAGCGCGCGCAGGTTCAGTGCCGCCTTCAGGTCGTTGAGCGGATCGAGCTTGCGCGGAATCGGCAGGTAGCTGACGCCGAAATTGCGCGCATCGGCAATCGCCGAAACCGAGCATTGCTTCGGCAGCGCGAAGTGGAAGCTGATGCGCTGGTCGTTGATATGGGAGGCCAGCAGGTGCAGGTAGGTCTCGACACCTCCCAGGCACTCGGTCACGTGCAGGACTTTGATCATTGGCTTGCGGGTTCGATGGCTAAACAGGCGCCGGAATGGACGCGGAAGGGATGGGCATGGGCTGGCCTGGTTCAGTAAGCGTTGCTGCCCATCCAGCCGCGGAAGGCGGTCCAGAAAATGATGCGCAGGTCGAGCCAGAACGACCAGTTGCGGATGTAGAAGATGTCGTGCTCGACCCGCTTGGCCATCTTGTCGAGGGTGTCGGTCTCGCCGCGATAGCCGTTGATCTGCGCCCAGCCGGTGATGCCGGGCTTGACGCGGTGGCGCAGCATGTAGAAGTCGAGCTGCTCCTTGTACATGTTGTTGTGCGCCATCGCGTGCGGACGCGGGCCCACCACGCTCATCTCGCCCTTCAGCACGTTGATGAACTGCGGCAGTTCGTCCAGGCTGGTGCGGCGCAGGAAGGCGCCGATCGGCGTGATGCGGCTGTCGCCCTTGGTGGCCTGCGTGACGACGCCGTGTTCGGCATGCACCTTCATGCTGCGGAACTTGTAGACGTGGATGACGCGTCCGTCCAGGCCGAGACGTTCCTGCTTGAAGAACACCGGCCCGGGCGAGTCGCGCTTGATCAGCACGGCGATCAGCAGGAACAGCGGCGACAGCGCCACCAGCACCAGCGCGGCGAAGGTGCGGTCGAAGATCGCCTTGATGGTGCCGCGCACGCCCAGCGACGGCGGCTTGTTCATCTCCACCGCGGGCATGCCGAGGAAATTGCCGACGTTGTGGTTGAGCAGGTCGAAGTCGAGCACGCTCGGCATCCACTTGATGTCGATGAAGTCATTGCGCAGCGAGAAGGCGATCTCCTGCATCAGGCGGTGCTCGCTCATCGGCAGCGTCAGCCAGATCTCGGCAATGCCGTGCTCGCGTGCGAACGCGGCGATGTCGGCGCTGTCGTTGATGCGGCGGCGTCCTTCCGGCGTGGGCTCGCCTTCGGCGGCATAGATGCCGCTGATCTTGTAGCCGGTAGTGTGGCTGGCGGTGGCGCGGCGGTACATTTCCTGGCCGGTGCGGCCGAAGCCGACGATGACGACGCGCTTGTTGTTGGCGCCGGCAACGCGCAGCAGGTTGAGCACGGCACGGCTGACCACGCGCAGCGCCACCAGCCCTGCCAGCGCGAACAGGTACCAGTACACCATCCACAGGCGCGACAGCGAGTCGGTCTGGTGCAGCAGGTAGGTCAGCAGCAGGCTCACCAGCCAGACCAGGCTCCACGCTGACAACAACCGCCAGGCGAGCGAGAACAGGCTGCGTCCGCGCCACGACGTGTACACGTCGAAGCCTGGCAGCACGATGAAGGCAATGGCACAGGCAAAGTACTGGATGAACTGGTGGATTGGCGCCTGCGCGGTGTCGAACCGCGCTTCACTGGCCAGGATTGCCGCCACCCAGATGGCGCCGGCGTCGAGCAGGCGAGCCATCAGCGCGAGCTGATCGTGGTGCCTGGCAAACATATCGCGATAGATACCCAATTGCTTCTCCCAGAAGCGTTGAGTAATGGGCACCCATGCGAGTGCCCACGCCCTTGTTGTCTCCTCCGAACTCCCGGTCCGCGCGAAGTGGCGGCCAGGCTCGTCGCATGGCATGCCTCTGCGCGTGCATGCTCATGGCGTGATCAAGCAGAGTCGTGCGGTGCTGCCTTGCGGCAGCGGTTCCATGGTGTGGCGGCGGTCAGCGCATGACCTGCCACGGGCCGCATCGATGAAGGCCGTCCATGGAACTGCAACGCTCTCGTTCTGCCGGTGCGCTGAAGGCCCCGGCGTGCTCGGTGTTTTCAGGAGCGAATAGTGCGATGCGGCCAAAAGCGTCGGTACCCTTCATCGGAAGGGAAACTCCGCACGCGTGTGAACCGGTCTTGCGCTGGTGCCTGCAGTGCAAATCGTGGGGGACGTGACCGACTTTCGCGCGTTTTTTCGCGCGCGAAAATGCCGCTATTCGGGCTTCTGCGTTACCCCGCGCAAGGAGGGAAACGACAGGGCAGCGCACCCCTCGCTCCGGGGGTGAGAATAAAAAGCGATGACGAGCAGGTCCGGAACCGCCGGCCTGGTGCTAGGCACCGGCACGGCGGATGCGGTGCAGCGTCCGGGCATCCTTCACTCCACCGCGGTAGAGGAATGAGAAAGAACACAGAGCCACTGACGGTCTTCACGCGCGAACAGCTGGATTCGTATTTCGCGTCGTACGTAGGGATGGAAGGCGGCAATCCAGGCGCTGCGGTCTGGTTCTGCGACAGCTCTCCGCATCCCGGCGTGGCGCCGCTGTCGGGACCGCTGGTTCCGCATGCGCGGCCCACCGCCTGGGATGCTGCCTACCGCTACAAGTACCGGCACCACATGGAGCGCTGGCAATCGCACCAGAAGATCGCGCGCATCATGGCCGCGGCGCGCGCCAGGGTGTTCAAGACCACCATGGGCGAGCAGGACTGGAGGCATTACTTCGACCATCACCTTTACGGCCCGCAGGGCGCCGAGTTCAAGCTCAGCCTGTTTCCGCTGCCGGCGCGCCTGACCGACGAGATCCCGTGGTCGAAGGCGTTTCGCGGCCAGCCCGAACTGTTTCCGCGGCAGCGCTATCTCGACCTGTGCCGCGAAGGCCGACGCTTTGCCTTCATCGACGGGATTCGCCGGTTGTGGAAGCCGAAGGTGGTGATATGCCTGGGCGAGCGCCATGCCGACGACTTCGCGCAGGCCTTCGGCCTGGCGCAGGCGCACGCCACCGACCACGTGCTGCAACCCGCCGACCAGCCCAAGACGCTGCGCGTGCTGGAACGCGACGGCACCACGTGGCTGATCTGTCCGCCGCTGGCCGGGGCCGGGGGAATGATGTCCGACGTGCTGCTCGACGCGATGGGGCAGTACCTGTCGCGCTGGCTGCGCCCGGACGATTTCCCCGGACACGTCATCGGCATGGCGCAGGAGCCGGTGAGCCAGCCATGAACCCTCGCCAGCGAGCGTCATGGACGCCCCAGCCCGGCCCCCGGCATGTGCCGCGCCGACGCTTTGAGTTTCCCCCGCCACGTAGGGGTGACACCGATTGGTGGATGCGTTTATCTGCGGGCTGCCGCGACCTGCAAGCTGCTGCCGCGGTATCGGCCTGCAGCGTCGCGCGTGGCAGCAGGGGCAGCGCAGGGCGTCGCAGACTGCGTGCGGCAGGTTCACCGTCGCAGGCTTCCCCACCATGTTTCGTCGTAGCGAAGTATTGATCTCAGGAGAGCAGCGTGCAAACCAAAACCCGGAACATCTTCATCCTTGGCATCATGGCAGGCGCGGCGGCAACGCTCGTCGCTTGCGGCGGCGGTGGCGACGATGCGCCAGCGCCCGGCCAGCCGTCCCAACCGTCGGCCACGGTCAGCGGCAAGGCGGTGGACTTCTACCTGTCGGGCTCGACCGTCACCTTCCTTGACTGCGAGAACAAGACCGCGGTCACCAATGCCACGGGCGACTTCACGTTCCCGGCAGGCTGCACCAAGAGCGCGCTGAGGCTGACCGGCGGCACCGACGTCGGCACCAACCTGCCGTTCGCCGGGGTGCTGCAGGCGCCGGCGATCGATTTCCGCGAAGGCGTGACCCAGGTGGTATCGCCGCTGACCACGCTGGCGGTGCAGCTCGGGGCAGGCTCGGTCGCGCCGCTGGCAACGGGCCTGGGCCTCGCCGGCAAGGACCTGGCCACGCTTGACCCGATGCAGGATGCGCAAGCGCTGCGCGCGGCGGTGGTGGTGCAGCAGCTGGTCGACCATGTCACCAAGACGCTGACCGGCCTGGGCGAGGGCGGCACGCTGACGCCGGCGGATTCGGCCGCGGCGGCGTCGAAGGCGGTCGCCACCGCGGTGGCGAGCGCGCCGGGCACGGCGGACCTGAGCAGCGGTGCGCTGGTGGCGGGTGTCGTGTCCAGCGCCGTGCAGAACGCGCAAGCGGGGCTGCCCGCCAGCCTGCAATCGAACATCGGCGCTGTGGCCACCAACGTGGCCGCACTGGCCGCGCCGGTGATCGCCGGCGAAGTGGATAGCGTCAGCACCGCGCTGGAAGCGATCGACATCAGCAGCAGCCCCACCGAAACGCTGTCGGCCCTGATCGAAGGCGGATCGATCAACATCGTCACGCAGAGCGCCCAGGCGGCCACGACCACGGCGCTGGTGCAGGCGGTCACGGATAGCGCGCTGACCAATGCCGCGAACGCGGCGGGGCTCGCGCAGCTCGGCGACGCCGTATCGAGCG
Source organism: Cupriavidus alkaliphilus (assembly GCF_014191175.1). NCBI lineage: Bacteria > Pseudomonadati > Pseudomonadota > Betaproteobacteria > Burkholderiales > Burkholderiaceae > Cupriavidus > Cupriavidus alkaliphilus. The sequence goes on from NZ_JACHWE010000001.1 coordinate 1,274,390, forward strand.
GCAGTGCCGCCCAGATCCAGCAGGTCGCGGCGAACCTCGGCGGCGTGGTCGATGCCGGCGCCATCAACAGCGTGGCCGATGCGGTCCGGCTGAAGAACTCGCTGGTGCTCTCCAACCTGACCATCAACGGTGTGTCGCAGCCGATCACCGACACCATCACCGCCACCGGCGGCTCGCTCGATGCGATCCAGGTCGGCGTGGCACAGAACGGCGATGCCTTCAACGGCGGGCCGACGCAAGTGCGCGCGGGGCTGAGCTACACCTATAACGGCAACCAGGTCGACGTGATCATTGAGAACGTGACGCTGACCTTCAACGGCTCGCAACTGGTCGATGCGGTGGTGCCGGCCAACACCGCGTATTCGTTCCGTGTCAGCGGCGGCCTGTCGGTCGCGGCAAGCCTGACCAACGCCGCCGCGGACAGCCTGTTCTCCAGCGCCAACGGTGGCTCGCTCAACCTGCCGTTCACCACCTTCCTGGGCAAGCTGCGCTCTTCCGGCGCGCTCAGCCAGGCGCAGGTCGACGCGCTCACGCCCAAGGCGACCAGCACCTTCCCGGTGACGTTCGCCACCACCACCGGCCTGCCCGGCAGGGATGTGCGCGTGGGCATGCTGGTCAACAACGACATCGCATTCGCCAAGACGGCACTGGTCAAGACCGATGCTGAAATGGTGGTCGGCGACGGCCTCAAGACCACGGTCACGCTCAACCCGTGACCGGCGCGTAGCGCCGTAGTGGTGGCCTTCCGCCCGCACGGGGAAGGCCAGGTTCCCGGTCATCCGATCGCGTGCGGCATGCCGCAAGCGTTGCGCCGAGGATGACCGGGTCATGTTCTGCCTGCATCGGGCGCTTTTCGCGGAACGCGCCCTGCATGAGGCTCGCCCAGCGGCCTCGGAGTTTCCTATGCAGCTGCTTCGAAAGCGCCGGCTCGACCGCGCCTGCGCCCTGATGTTGGGGCTGTGTGCCGCCGGCACGGCCAGGGCCGCCCCCGACGATGTGTTCATGCAGGCCGAGCCCGCCACCGGCGAGTTCACCTCGGTGCGGGTGGAGGCCAGCTACGACATGGTCAACCGCACCGTCGATGTGTTCAACCTGCGCGGGCGCCAGGGCCCGGTGTCCGACAATGCGGGCGACTACCGCGGCGGCAAGCTGATGCTGGGCTACAAGTTCTCGCCGCACTGGTCGGGCTCGGCCACCTACTGGCGCCGCGGCATCGAGTACGGGCAGGACCGCAACCACATCGATACCTGGATGCTGGCAATGCACTACGACCCGCTGGCCGAGGCCGGCGCGCGCGACCGCATCATGCTGCGTTTCTCGCTGTGGGGCGACCACGCCGGCAGCCTGGAGCGCTCGTCGCCGGTGATGGTCCGGAACACCACGTTCAACAGCCTCACCGTGAACAACGCCAACGATGTCCAGGCCCAGGCCGACGTGATCTTCTCGGGCGAGCTGAGCGAGCGCAACCAGCTCACCGGCTTTGTCGGGCTCGGCATCAGCCGCGTCACGGTCGGCAGCCTCAATACCCGGCTGCAGCGCGGCAACTGCAATTTCAATGTTGCCATCGGCTCCGACAATCTCGCCAACGGCCAGCTCGCGGCGCCGTGCAACGTGGGCAACGTCACGCTGCAGTCCGCCTCGTTTTCGGTCAATGCCAGCCAGTTCGGGCTGGATTTCAACGACGATTTCAACTACACCGCCGGCTACCTGAACCTGGGCGGTTCGTGGCGCTGGAAATACGAGCGCTTCGCCGCGCGCCTGGGCTACCAGTTCCAGTACCTGCTGCGCAGCAACGTCGACAGCCGCGCCGAAACCTATGGCAACGCGCCGATCCGCTCCAACCATACGCTGGGGCTGGAGTTGTCGTATGGGGTGGCCAAGAACGTCGAGGTGTTCCTGCGCGGGCAGGCCTCGCTGTACAACTTCGTCGGCACCATCCCGTTCCTCTACAACGCGACCACCGCCGGCAAGCTGGATCGCTACTACGGCTACGGCTCGATCGGCATCCGCTTTTCCGGATTCTGAGCCGCAAGCGCGCGGCGCAGCCCGGCTTTTGGGTAATTCGTCAGCTGTTTTTTATCCCCTCCGGCGAGGGGATGGAAAATCGCACCCAAAATATATTGCGCCGCAGCAGATCGCTTATTTCAGACCTTAGAAGATTGAAATTCCTATATCCGAAGGCTTTGGATAAAATCATCTCGATCAACAAAGGGCTATAAGAACCCTATATCAGTCGAACCGGCACCGGCATGGTGCGTTTGATGGACGGCGTGCTCGCTTATATGGTGCACGGCTTCGTTTTACAGGTTCGAAACATTTGTAATTTTTTGTATTTATGGGGGAAGTAAAATAATGAATAAGTTGCAGCCTGATTAATTAAGCGCTGACGCCAAGCGTCCTCCCGGGGCCACCAATGGTGCTCGACCCAGCCGCGACCGAACCGCCTGCCAGGGCGGCGTCGCGCGCCGGAACACGCCTGTTCCAATCACTCGGCAGGCCGTAAAGCAGGCCGTACGGGACATTATAAAAAACGATGGAAGCATGCCGCTCGGGGGAGGGGCATTCTGCCTCCGTCTATTTTCCTGCCCTGTATAAAAAAGAATTTGCATATGACCACGGCAGTACGTACGCCCGTTGCGGCGGCGGCATGCTGCGGCATTAAATATTGGGGGTCCCACTAAGCAGCAAGGGATAAAATGCAGCATTCACGGATGTTCACGCGCCAGGAACTGGACCGTTATTTTGCCTCCTACGTCGGCATGGAAGGAGGCAATCCAGGGGCTGCCGTCTGGATATGCGACCGCAGCCCGGCCTGGTCCGAGCCCATCGTCGCACCGCTTCATCCACACCTGGCACCACCGGCATGGGATGCCGTATTCCGCCAGCAGCATCGACAGGACATGGCCAAGTGGTTCGGCCACCAGTGCGTGGCGCGCATCATGGCCGCCGCGCGGGCGGAGGCGCTAGGGGTGCGGCTCGGCGACAACGACTGGGAACATTACTACTGGGGCCATCTGTACTCGCCGGCGGGCGCGGAATTCAGGCTGAGCCTGTTTCCGCTGCCCGCGCATGTCGACGGCAGAACCACCTGGTCCAAGGCGTTCCGGGGCCAGCCGGAACTGATTCCGCAGAAGCGCTATGTCGCGTTGTGCCGGGAGGGCGAACGCTTCCGCTTTATCGCCAGGACCTGCGAGCGCTGGCGTCCGAAGGTGGTCATCTGCCTGAGCCACCGCCATACCGACGAATATATCGAAGCCTTTTCGCTGGACGGCGTTGCCGGCGAAGAGCACGCGCTGCGGCCGGCGGACCAGGCCAGGCGCCTGCACCTCTTCACCCGGGGCGACACGACGTGGATCATCTGTCCGGCGATCGGCGGCAGCGCCGGCATGACCTCGCAGGTCCAGCTCGATGCGTTTGGCAAGTTCATCGGCGCGCGCCTGGCGGCGAGCGACTTCAGGCATTGCCTCGAACTGGAGACGCACGAGCCGGCGACGCGGCCGCAGCGCCAGCCGGAGCCCCATCGGGAGCGTTATGCCGTGCCGCCGGTGGCGGTGGCCGAGCGCGAGATCGGGCATCGCATCCGCCCGGGCCTGGCATGGAGCGAAGCCGCCATGACAGGGAATTGCGAGACCTACGCGTAGCGCTGCGCCGAAGCGACGGGCCATTTTGTATCGCCGCTTTGTATCACCGTATGGGGCGATCCCCATCCCGATACACGGCGATACACAAGGCCCGGTTTCAGACACATGCCGCTTGCACGGGCCTCCTAGACTTGCGTTCGGATTCACACCACGCATACAGGAGAACAACATGTCGAACGCCATCAATCTGCCCCGTCGGGGCTTTCTCGGTGCCGCCGCGGTGACGCTGGCGGCCGGTTCGCTCGGACTGGCGCGCGCGGCGCGCGCACAGGCCGGTGTGTCGCCGGCGGACGCGCTGCCGACCATCGCGCCGGGCACGCATACCAGCTTTGCCTCGATCCGGCAGATCGACGCCGGCGTGCTCAACGTCGGCTACGCGGAGGCCGGCCCGGCCGACGGGCCGGTGGCCTTGCTGCTGCACGGCTGGCCTTATGACATCCACAGCTTTGCGGACGTGGCGCCGCTGCTGGCGGCGCGCGGCTATCGCGTGATCGTGCCTTACCTGCGCGGCTATGGCTCGACCACCTTCCTGTCGGCCGACACGCTGCGCAACGGCCAGCCTTCGGCGATCGCCGCCGACATGATCGCGCTGATGGACGCGCTCAAGATACAGAATGCCGTGGTCGCGGGCTTCGACTGGGGCGCGCGTACCGCCGACATCATGGCGGCGCTGTGGCCCGAGCGCGTGCGCGCGTTGGTGTCGGTCAGCGGCTACCTGATCGGCAGCCAGGCCGCCGGCCGGCAGCCGCTGGCGCCGGAGGCCGAGCTGCAGTGGTGGTACCAGTTCTATTTCGCCACCGACCGCGGCCGCGCCGGCTATCAGCAATACACGCACCAGTTCGCCAGGCTGATCTGGAAACTGGCCTCGCCGCAGTGGAACTTCGACGACGCCACCTTCGCGCGCAGCGCCGCGGCGCTCGACAACCCCGACCACGTCGCCATCACCATCCACAACTACCGCTGGCGCCAGGGACTGGCCGCCGGCGAGGCCAGGTTCGACGCGATCGAGCAGCGGCTTGCCACGGCGCCCGCCATCGGCGTGCCCACCATCACCATCGAGGGCGATGCCAACGGCGCGCCGCATCCGAAGCCGAGTGCCTATGCCAGCAAGTTCACCGGCTGGTACCAGCACCGGACCCTGAGCGGCGGGGTGGGCCACAATCCGCCGCAGGAGGCGCCCACGGCGTTTGCGCAGGCCGTGATCGACGTCGACCGGCATGCGCCGGGGCGTGGCCTGCGCGGCGCGGCGTGAGCGCCGGCGCGGGCCCTGGAGGCAACGCTGCAAAAGCTTTCAAATCGGGCTTTCAATTCGGCGCAATGATGTTGTAGAATTCGCGCTTCGCTGAACGGCGATATGTTCCCTGATAGCTCAGTCGGTAGAGCGACGGACTGTTAATCCGCAGGTCCCTGGTTCGAGCCCAGGTCGGGGAGCCAGCATGCGGGAGTAGCTCAGTTGGTAGAGCGCAACCTTGCCAAGGTTGAGGTCGCGAGTTCGAGACTCGTCTCCCGCTCCATTTGATTCCGCGTGGTCCCACGCCGGAACACCCGCCCATGTGGCTCAGTGGCAGAGCACTCCCTTGGTAAGGGAGAGGTCGGCAGTTCGATCCTGCCCATGGGCACCATTTCCCTTCCGCCTTATTTCCCTTTTGGTTGATCGATGCCTGCGCCGGCGTCCGCCCGCGATCACAGGTCCGTCTCGGCCCGCGCCGCCAGCCTGCGGTTGTGCCGGCGCATGCCGTCGAAGATCGCGTCGGCCACATCCAGCGGGAAGTCCGCCGGCAATCCCGACGCAACCTGGTCGATGACCTGTGCGGTCTGCCCGGTCACGTGGTCCAGCACGGCCTCCACCTCGGCGGGAGAAAAGCCGATGCGCTGTCCCTGCGCAAACCAGTGGCGCGCGCGGATCTCATGGATGGCGTAGTGGGTGTTGCGGCCATGCAGCGCCATTGCCAGCCGCGCCTTCTGCGGCGCCAGCTGGTTGCGGCCGCGCCCGATCACCGGATGCGCCGACAGCACGTCGTACAGCGGCGTCGCCTCATACTGGCTGCCCGGCAGGTGGCTGATGCTGAAGTTCTTGGCATGGCCGTCGGTTGCGGCCAGCAGCCAGAACACCACCTGCGCCATGAAGAAATGCCGGCGGTCGGTCGCCGCAGCGCGCGAGCCGGACAGGATCTCGGCAATCTGCCGGATGCCGGGTCCGCCGTCGGACTCGTATTTCTGCAGCGCCGAGATGCCGGTGGCCTGGCACATGTCTTCCTGCGGCAGGCGCAGCAGCCAGGTGCCCCGGCTCGACGGCCTGCGGTCGAAGCGTTCGACCACCAGCGCCTTGGTGCCGGCAAAGCGGGCGATCTCGCACTGCGCCACGGGCAGGCCATAAGCCGCCACGATCTGCGCGCACAGCCATTCGTTTTCCACCGAGGTGCGCATGTCGGCGCGCATGTTTCCCACCAGCCCGAGCGGCAGCTTGAAGATGTGCGTGGTCGGCGTGCTGCCCTGGGGCAGTTGCCATTGTCCGCGCCAGCGCAGCAGCGCGGTTTTCTCCTGGGCGCCGGCGATCGACAGCCGCAGGTCGTCGATGGGTTCGCGATGGCCCAGCACGGGCGCCGACGTGGTTTCGTGCAGCAGCGTCGCAATGTCTTCGTCGCTGAGCGCGCGGCCGCTGACCGTCTGCAGCGCCTCGGGCGCTTCGCCGGGCGGCAACATCTGGATGGCGCCGACGCAGTCGCGTCCCACCGTGGCCAGCAGCGCGAAGGCGTCGGTGCCGCCGGCCCGATAGCGCGCCGCGATGCGGCGGCGGATGACATCGCTGTCGGGCAGCAGGTTGTCGAAATAGTTGGCCACCGCCGGGCCGCGATGCGGCTGGTTGCCCGGCGTGAACGGCAGCGACAGCGACAGCGGGCGTCCCTGCGGGTCGGCGATCCAGTCTTCGCGATAGACCAGCCGGTCACCGCCGGCGCCGGTTTCCCAATGGCCGACCGGGATGCCGTTCATCCACAGGTCGAGGCGGTTGCCTTGCCGCGCGCGCGCCATGGTCACCAGTCCTCGCGCGGGCGTCGGCCAGTCGCGGGGCGGGCCGGCCCGGTCTTGCCTGCCGGCGCCCCGGGCTTGGCACGAGGGCGGGCGGGCGCGGGCTGCGCGGCGGCGCCAGCCTCCGTCTGCGACAGCACGAGCTCGACGCCGAGCACGCGCAGCACCCGCAGCAGGCGTTCGACGCTGACGGCGGCGGGGTTGGCTTCCAGTTCGGCATAGGTCTGCTGCGTGACCCCGAGGTGCGCGGCCATCGCGGCCTGGGTCATGCCGCGGGACTTGCGGAATCCCTGCAGAATCGGACGCAACTGGTGGACGGTCTTGATGGCGTAGTGCATGGCGCGATCCCGGACCCGGCCGGCGGCCGGACAGATACAGGATATTGCCTGTTGCACGGATTTACAAGCTTTGGCCTGTTATTCATACATACAGGCTATTACCTGTATTTGTGGATTACCGGGCAAAACCTGTGAGATGCCGGGCTCGGCCAACTCGCCGCGGGTGGCGCCAACGCCCCCGCATATCAGTCGTTTCAGCGCTGCGGCAGGCGGCGCGAGCGGTGCTTGCGCGCACGCAGCGCCAGGCCGGCCGCGACCGCCACCACTGCGAGGACACCCACGGCGACCAGGAAGTGCAGGGGCTGGTCGATGGCCAGGCTTTCGCCCGCGACCACGATGCCGAACGCATAGCCCGCTTCGGCGAGGGCCATGGCCGCGAGGAATTTCAGGAAGGGGTAATGCATGGTGCCGAACAGGTAGCCGGGGATTTCCGAAGGCACCGCGATGCAGAACAGCAGCACCGCCCAGAACTTCATCCGCTTCGACACATAGCCCCGGTATTTCTCCAGCTTGTCCGCGTAGCCGATACGGGCGAGCAGCGGACCGGCCAGGCGGCCGATGCCGAAGGCCGCGCACGCGCCCACCAGCCAGCCGGCCCACAGCAGCAGCACCGTCAGCGGCTTGCCCCATACCTCGCTGGCCACCGGTACCAGCACCACGCTCGAGGCAAAGGCCAGCATCGCCGACACCCCAGAGAACACGAAGAACACCAGCGCCCCCATCACAGGGTGCTGTGCCATGATCTCGCGCGCCCAGTCGACCGCCTGTCCGACCAGATCCTTGAAGGCGGGCGACATCGCGACCGCGACCACCAGCACGGCCACGGTCCCGAGCGCCAGCCAGAACCAGATCGCGTGCCGGAGGGTGTGCCGCTTCCCAGACAATGTGGCAGACAATTTGCTCAGCATATGAAAATTTAGAACGCGGAGCCGGGGGCAAAGTTTCGGCACCGGTCGCACTCGCCGCAGGTGGTCGGTTCGTGGCTCCGGTCGCGTGGCGCCGCCGCATGTCGCCTGCGCGTGCGGCACGCTACAATCCGACGGTCTGGCATTTTCATCATTCTTGTCGTTACCCTTGTGCCGCCGCAGGCGAAAGGCAAGTATGCGCCCCTCACCGACCGCCCTGACGTCAGAGGACAAGAAGCTGCAGGCATTCCGGGATGAAGTGATCTCCCTGTACGAGCACGAGCCCGACCTGCTGGCGCTGCCGGGCGTGCTGTTCCCCGGCGTGGCCAGGCTTACCGACGGCGACGTCATCGGCTATGCCGAATTCCACCATCGCAGCCAGGCGTTCCGCGTGCTGGTCTCGGTGGACGACGACCCCGCCGCGCGGGCGCGCGGCATGCAGGCCTTTGCCAGGCACCGCCACAGCCATCCGTTCTGGCAGTACGACCCCGCGTTCTATGGCGAACGCGCCTTGCGCGAATCGGATTTCTTCAGCGACGACGAGTTCATGGCGCTGCCGATGGCGCGGGAAGCCTTGCTGCCGTCGAATGCGCGGCGGCTGCTGGCGATCGTGTTCCAGCACGAAGGCTATGCGGTCACCGTGGTGAGCTTTCGCGTCAGCGGCAGCCCGCCGTTCAGCGACGGCGACCGCGACCGCCTGCAGGCGCTGCGCCCGCACTTGCTGCGCTGCTATCGCCAGGCGCAGCAGCGCACCGTCGCCAGGCTGGGGCCGGCCGAGCGCCTGCGGCTGGCATTCCCGACCCTGACGCCGCGCCAGCTCGAGGTGTGCGGATGGCTGGCGCAAGGCAAGTCGAACGAGGACATCGCGGCCATCCTCGGCGTCAGCGTCGACACCGTGAAGGTGCATGCGCGCGTGATCTACGACAAGGTCGGCGCGGACGGACGGCACGGCGTGGCGGCGCTTGCCCATACCGTGCCGCCGTTCGCGCAGTGGCCACCGCTGTGGACGCTGCCTACGGCCGCCCCCGCGCAAGGGGCCGCCGCCTGACCGGCGCGTGCCCGCGCCCACCCTGACCGCTACAGCCTGAGCGAAGGTCGCGCCGCGTCTGACTTGCCCGCCAGCGCGCTGGTCACGGTCTTCAGCGTGCGCTGGCTTTGCGGCGGATAGACCGTGGCGGCGATCTCCGGCAGCGGATCCTGCACGCAGGCGCCTACGGTGTTCATGTTGTCGATCACCTGGAATGTCGTGAGGGTGGGCAGGCCTTGCCACCAGACGCCGGTCGTGGTCACTTCCGGCTTGTCGATTTCAAACTTCTTCGCGATCGTGGTGGCCTCGCTGATCGACAGTTCTTCGGTGAACGACATCGAATAGGACAGCGTCAGGTTGACCTTGGCGCTGAACACGCCGATGTCGAAACCCGACTCCAGCCCCAGGCTGACCCCGAGGGTTTGCGTTTCGCTGTCGGTGATGCTGACGCCGGTGGTCACGTCGACCTCGTAGCCGGTGTCCAGGCCGGGCTGCCCGGTCAGTTCCACCAGCTGCTGCCATACCTGGCTGATGCTGAGGATGGTGTAGGTGCTGCTGTCCGTACCCGGCACCAGCATGATGAACGGTGTGCTGGCAGCCACGGTGCCCGGCATTTGCTCGCCGACGTAAGTGGGCGCGGGCGGCTGGGCCGGCGCGACGTAGGGCGTCGACGGTGGCGTGTCGAGCGTCACGGTGCTGGCATTGCCCATGAAAACCGGGTCGCTCGGCCCCCAGTTGCTGATGGCGCCCGATGGCTGGAGCACAAAGCCCTGGGTCGCGGTCTGGTCCGCGCCGTTGGTCAGCAGCACCGACTGCACCATGCCGCAGAACGGATACGAAGTGCCGTCCCAGAACGCGCCCACGTAGCTGGTGCCGCTGCTGACCGGTTGTTGCAGCGGATTGCCGGACACCGGCACCGATTGCACCTGCACCCCGTTGATCAGGCCCACCAGGCTCTGGCCCTGGGTCCAGATCATCTCCACCAGGCTCCACTGGTCGGTCGGGATCTGGCCGGCCTGGAAGGTGTAGCGGTTGCCGGCGTTGTCCCACACCTCCGGATAGAGCATCGGCACGTCGCCATCGCCGGTGCCGACGCCCAGGATCAGCGATTGGCTGAGCGAAAACACTTTCTGGTCGGCGGGCAGTCCCGCGCTGTCCACGTAGATCCAGGCCAGCACGTGCACGGTGCTGGCCCCCAGGATGATGGCTGGCGCGCCGGCATTGAACTGCACGGCGCCGGGCGATGAAAAGTCGAATGCGCTGACGGTTGGAGCGTTCATGGTGTTACCCCTCGGATCTTGAATCGGTCATGAAGCAACGGGAACGGCATTTACCCCTGCAACAATGTGCCGCCTTATTGGTCGGGATGCGTGACGCAAGCGCGGGGTGGCGGCTAAGGACTTGCTGTGGCCCGCGCTCCGTGCAGCGATGTCGCGTTGCGCGTTGCGCCGGACATGCATGCTGCTGGGGCAATATAGGATCGCGCCATGCCGGTCGCCATTACTCATCGGGATTAGGGTGAGAGGGCAGGGCGGGGTGCCGGCCGTTGGCAGTAAGCGGCGTTTAACTCAGGCCTGCGCAGGCCCTTCGGCAAGGGAGGGCGGACCGTTCCAGACCATCCGTCGATAGATGCCGTTGTCTTGCACCGTCCGGAAACCGAGCCGCCGATACAGCGCCTGGGCGCGGTTGTGCCGTTCCACATGCAGGTCGACGGTCTTGCCCGTGCTACCGGCCAGCGCCAACACCGCCGCCAGCACGCTGCCGCCGATGCCCCGGTTCTGGTGTTCGGGCAGCAAGGACAGGTCGATCACGCGCAGCGCGCAGGCGTTGTGCTGCAGGTACAGGCGCCCGATGGTCTCGCCGTGACGCAGCATCAGCAGGAACTCGGCATCCGGGTAGGCCTGGTAGGCGCGCTGCTGGGCCTTGAACTGCATGGCGAGGAAGCCGGCACGCTGCGCCTCGCTCCACCCGGTGCGGTGCATTTCCGCGTCCCGGGTGGTGGCGTACAGGCGTGCCAGGAAGGCTTCATCCGTCGCGGCGACCGGCCGCAGCGCGATGCCGGGCACGGCGATGGCGGTCATCGGCGGCCTACGGACGCGGCGGATAATCGCCGCTCAGCGCGATGCAGTACATCAGCGCCGTGCAGGGCTGCATGTTCTCGTGCGGCTGGCTGGCCCCGGCCGTGCCCACGGCCTGCGGCGACAAGGTGGTCATGACCGGTGCCGGCGAGGCATTGACGGGGATGCAGCTCTGGTTGTTGGGCAGCATGAAGCGGGCGGGCAGCCTGGCGCTGGCCTCGGTGGACACCGCGCGCGCGGTATCGCCGTATGCCGCGTGGTTGTGCGCGGGCATTTCCGCCGCGGTGAGCGTGACCGTGGCCGTGCCCTGCGGATTGCCCAGCTGGTTGTCGACCGCGCCGGTCACGGCGCGGCCGCGCAGGTCGGGCAGGGCGAAGTTGGTGGTGCCGTTGCCGCCGTACTGGGTGCCGAGCAGCGAAAACAGCGCCGGGTTCTGCTGGATCGCAATCAGTTGCCCGTCGCAGGCAGCCCAGCCGGCCGGCGGGTAGTTGCAGCCGAAGATGCGGATTTCTCCCAGGTACTGGTCTGACATATGGCCTCCGTGTTCAGCCTTGCGACGGATAGATTCCATCCGTGGCGATGATGTAGTTCAGCGACAGCGTCGGCATCTGGTTGCTGTGTGGCTGGGTGCCGCCGCTCATGCCGAGCGTGCCGGCCGCAAAGGGGTTCTTGCCGGGCGGGTTGGCGGTGCCGGCGTCGTAGAAGGCGTTGGGCGACGGCGTGGTGCCGGGCAGTACGCCTGGTCCCGGCGTCACGGTCGAGGCCATGGTATTGGTCGCCTGGATCGGATGGGTGTGCCCGGGGATCTGGCCCGGCAGCAGGGTTATGCTCGGGCTGCCGAAGGCCTGGCCGATGGTGCGCTGGCTCAGTCCCGGCCCGCTGCCCTGGCCCAGCGGCAGCTTGCCACGCAGGTCGGGCAGCCTGAAGGTGGTGGTGCCGTCGCCACCGTAGAGCGTGCCCAGCAGCGAGAACAGCAGCTGGTACTCGGCAATGCTGAGCGTCTGGCCAGCGCAGAACTCCCATCCCACCGGGGCAAAGTTGCCGGCGAACATGCGGATCTCACCCACGAACGGTTGCGCCATGATGTCTCCTCAACCCCGGCTCGGGTAGATGCCGACCAGCGAAATGATGTAGTTCAGCACCAGCGACGGCTGCATGTTGTCGTGCGGCTGCCCGCCGCCGGTGCTGCCGCAGGCTTCGTCCAGCCATGGCGTGAGCGAGTCCGGGGTGCCGTACAACAGTTCGCCCGGACCGGAGACCGACGGATCGTTGGGGTTATACAGGTTGCTGGCCGCCAGCACGCGGTCCTGCGACACGCCGACATTCAGCGCCGTCGCCGGGCTGGAAGAGACGTTGAACGGATGGGTGTGGGCGGGCACCTGTGAAGTGGTCAGCGTGACCGACTCGACCCCGGCCGTCTGGCCCTGTGCGATGCCGTCGGGATCGCGGTGCAGCGGCGTGCGGCCGCGCAGGTCGGGCAAGGCGAAATTGGTGGTGCCATTGCCGCCGTATTGCGTGCCGAGCAGGCTGAACAGCGCCTGGTTCTGCGCGATGGACAACAAGGCGCCGTTGCACAGCGCCCATCCTTTTGGCGCAAACGCGAACGCGCACAGACGGATTTCTCCCAGATACTGGTCCAAGATCTGCCTCCCCGGTTGAACAACACCCCAAGACGCGGCGCCTGCCTGCCCAACGGCGCCGCACCAATACTGATTTAATTAAATTTGATATCTGATATCAAATTTGATCAATTACGTATTGATCGATTTGACGTATTTTCTGCTCCGGGCCGCGTCAGTATTGCGGCCCGTTCCGCAGCCATCCCGCGCGATTCACGGACAGACCGAAGTGTTGGCGATGCCAGCGGAAAGTCAACAAAAATAACAACGCCCGTCCCGAGCCGCCCGGCCAAGTATCGGCGCGCCGCGCTCGACGACGGCAATGGCAACCCGCCGCAAGCCGCGGGTGTCGGGAGAAATCGGGTGTCAAGAGAAGCCAGGGGTTGCGCCGGCGCGGAGCGTGCCGGGCAGGCGGCGGGGGCCGTCGCACGTGTCCAACGGTGGTGGCAGGGCCGGCGTTGCCGGCTCGGGTCGGTGCTGGTGGCACTGTGTCTGGGTTTGCTGCTGGGGTCTGCGGCGCCGGCATTTGCCGTCTCGTGCACGCTGAACATCGCCGCCACGTCCAACCAGCAGAAGGTCTATGCCTTCACCGCCGCGGATTACGCCGCCTGTGATCCGAACCAGTTCGGCATCGCCTATGACGCCATCGGCAACGGCAACTTCGGCGCATCGACCCAGGCCACCCCCACATCCCAGGGCGGCATGCTGTACATCTACAACGGCAACCTGCCGAACGGCCAGAACGAAAACGGCTTTGTCTATACACCGCCCGCCAATTTCATCGGCACCGACAGCGCAACTTTCTTCACCAGCGACAATGGCGCGAGCTGGGCGCCCGCCGGCACGGTGCAATTCAACGTAGCGGGCGGCCCGCCGACCGTGACCGCGGTGACGCCTTCGTCAGGCCCGGTCAGCGGCGGCACCTCGGTGACCGTTACCGGCACCAACTTCGTCGGCGCGACTGCGGTCAGCTTCGGCGGTACCGCCGCATCGTTCGTGGTCAACAGCCCGACCTCGCTGACGGCCACGGCGCCGGCGCGCCCGGCCGGCACCATCGACGTCACCGTGACCACCGCCGGCGGCACCAGCGCCATCAGCGCCGCCGATCAGTTCACCTATGTCTCGGGCCCGCCGGTGGCCAACAGCGTCAGTGCCACGGTGGCCTACGGCAGCGCCGGCAATCCCATCACGCTGAACATCACGGGCGGAGCGGCGAGCAGCGTCAGCGTGGCGTCGTCGCCCAGCCACGGCTCGGCGATCGTCGCCGGTACGTCGATCAGCTACACACCCAACTCGTCCTATGCCGGACCGGACAGCTTTACCTATACGGCCACCAACGCGTCCGGCACCTCGGCGCCAGCTACCGTGACGATCACCGTGGCGAGCCCGACCCTCTTGTATGCGCCATCGTCGCCGCCCCCGGCCTCGGTGGGCGTCGCCTACAGCCACTCGCTGGCAGTAGCCACCGGTGGAACCGGGCCCTACACCTATGCACTGGCGGGGGGCACGCTGCCGGCCGGCATGACCCTGTCGACATCGGGTTTGCTTGCGGGTACGCCAACGGCAGGCGGCATCTTCAATTTCACGGTGCGGGTGACGGACAGCAGCACCGGAACCGGGCCTTTCAGTGTCATCAGCGGCCCGTTGTCGCTGGTGCTGGGCGGTGCGGCGATGAACCTGTCGCCGTCGCCAGGCGGGCTCAGCGCGGTGGCGGGAACGCCGTTCAGCCAGGCCTTCGCGGCGAGCGGCGGCACCGCTCCCTATGCCTACGCGATGACGGTCACCGGCGGCATCATGCCGTCCGGGCTGGCGTTCAATAGCGCGACGGGCGTGCTGGCTGGTACGCCGGGCACGGCGGGGACCGTGTCGTTCACCATCCAGGCCAACGACAGCAGCACGGGGACGGGGCCGTACAGCGTGGCCGGTGCCTATACGCTGACCATCGCCACGCCGACGGTGGTGCTGGCGCCCGCGACGCTGGCCAATCCTGCGCTGGGCATCGCTTACAGCCAGAGCGTGACAGCCAGCGGCGGCACCGGGCCCTACACCTACAGCGTGATCGCGGGCGCCTTGCCGCCCGGCCTGACGCTGAACAACACGACCGGCGCCATTGCCGGCACGACGGCGGCCGGCGGCAGCTACAGCTTCACGGTCCAGGCGACCGACAGCCTCGGCTTTACCGGAAGCCGCGCGTACAGCCTCACGATCGGAGCGCCGACCATCGTCATCAACCCGGCGACGCTGCCGCAGGCGACCGTCGCCACGGCCTACAGCCAGGCTGTCACGGCAGGCAGCGGCACGGCGCCATACACGTTTGCGATCACGGCGGGGACCTTGCCTGCCGGCATGACGCTGTCGGCAGGCGGCGTGCTGTCGGGCACGCCGACCGCCGGTGGCACTTACAACTTCACCGTGAGTGCCACCGACAGCAGCACCGGCACCGGGCCCTATACCGGCAGCCGCGCCTACACGCTCGCCGTAGGCGCGCCGGCGCTGAGCCTGTCGCCGGCGACGCTGCCTGCGCCGGTCGCAGGCGTTGCGTACAGCCAGGCGTTCACGGCGGGTGGCGGCATCGCGCCGTATACCTTTGCCGTATCTGCCGGAACGCTGCCGGCGGGGCTGTCGCTGAACGCGTCCACCGGGGTATTGAGCGGCACGCCGTCGGCGCCCGGCAGCCATACCTTCACGGTGCGCGTGAGCGACAGCAGCACCGGCGCCGGCGCCCCGTACAGCACCAGCCGCGTCTATACGCTGGCGACGGGGCAGGGCATACCCTCGGCGCCACCGGTGGCGGTGACCACGCTGTCCAATGCGCCGGTGACGATCCATGCCGCCGCCAATGCCGCCAACGGCCCCTTCTCCGGCGTCAGCATCGTCACGCCACCACCCAGCGGCAGCGCCGTGGTGAACGGACTGGACATCGTCTATACGCCGGTGCCGACCGCGTCGGGCCCGATCACGTTCACGTATGCGCTGGTCAACAGCGCCGGCACCTCGGCGCCGGTTCCGGTGACCGTCACGGTCAATGCGGTGCCGGTCCCGGTGGCGCAGAGGCAGGTGTCGACGCTGGCGGGCCGGCCCGTCGATGTGGATGTCACCGAGGGCGCAAGCGGCGGTCCGTTTACCGGCGCGGCGATCGTGTCGGTGGTGCCCGCCGATGCCGGCACCGCCACCGTCGCCAGCGCCGCGCCGAAGACGCCGGCCGCGGACGGCAAGCAGGTCGCCGCCACCGCCTACACCGTCAACTTCGTACCCGCGGCCGCCTTCGCCGGTACCGCGGTGGTGACCTATACGCTCAGCAATGCCGTGGCGACGTCGTCGCCGGCGCTGATCCAGGTGGCCGTGGCAGCGCGCCGGGACCCGTCCACCGACCCTGACGTGGTGGGGCTGGTCAACGCGCAGATCCAGGCGGCCCGGCGCTTTGCCACCGCGCAGATCGCCAACTACAACCAGCGCCTGGAGGCGCTGCACGGCAGGGGCAGGGCGCCGTCGGGCAACCAGATTTCGGTGGTGATGCCGCGCGCCCAGGCCGATCCGGAACGCTGCCAGGCGGTCGAGGGCTTCGCCGCGCGCGATGCCTGCCTGCGCGGCACGGCATCAGCCGGCCAGCGCGGGCGCGCCACCGACCCTGCGGCTGGCTCGCGCACCGCGCGCGCGGCGGCAGACGTCGGCAATGGCGCCGGCAATGGCCCCGGCAATGCGCCGGACCTGCCCGGCGGCGCTGACCCTGGCGGCCAGCCTGCCGTGGCAGACGCGGACGACGCGCGCCTGGCATTCTGGACCGCGGGCACCGTCGACTTCGGCTTCGCCAATGCGGGAACGCAGCGCTCGGGCTTCCGCTTCACCACGGGGGGCGTGACGGCCGGGGCCGACTATCGCTTCTCCGACCAGCTCACGCTCGGCATCGGCTTCGGCTATGGCCGCGACAGCACCGACGTGGGTTCGGCCGGCACGCGCAGCACGGCGGACAGTTTCAGCGCCGCGCTGTACGGCAGCTACCGGCCGCGGCCGTCGCTGTTTATCGACGGCGTCGCCGGCTACGGCTCGCTCAGCTTCGATTCGCGCCGCTGGGTGGGCGACGAAAGCGCGTTCGCCTACGGCAAGCGCGACGGTCACCAGATCTTCGCCTCGCTGTCGGCGGGATACGAGTACCGGAGCGAGGCCTGGCTGGTGTCGCCGTACGGACGGCTGTCAGTGTCCGACAGCACGCTCGACCCGTTCACCGAGACCGGCGCCGGGTTCAGCGCGCTCAAGTATTTCGGCCAGACCGTGACCACGGTGTCCGGCACGCTCGGGCTGCGCACGGAATACGCCACGGCGACGCGATGGGGCCTGTTCCTGCCGTTCGCGCGGCTGGAATACCAGCATGATTTCAGCGGCCAGAGCGGGGCCGGGCTGGCGTACGCGGACCTTGCCGGCACCGGACCTGCTTACACGGTGGTCAACGCGCCATACGGGCGCGATCGCCTGCAGCTGGGGCTGGGCGGCAAGCTGCGCACGCGCTCGATGACGTTTGGACTCGACTACAACGTGATGGTCGGCATGGGCGGGCTGCAGCAAGGCGTGCGGCTGACGTTCGCGGCGCCGTTCTAGCCGGGGCGCCGCGCCCGCGCCGCTGTCCGCGCTCAGTCGCGCGCTGCTCAGCGACCCATGCCGGTTCCGGGCGCGCCGCCCGACGGTCCGGTGGTGCCGGTGCCGCCGGTGCCCGTGCTGGGCGCGTCCAGTCCGCCGCTACGCGTGGTCCCCGGCCCGGTAACCGACGGCGACCCCGTCGAGCCCGAGGGCGCGGCCACGCCCGATGCCCCCGCCGCGCGGCCGGCGCCGGCATCGGTGCCATGTCGTTTGCCGGCCGACGAGCGCGAGCTGCCGTGCGTGTCGCCGCTGGCGGCCTTGCCGCCGCCGTCGGTCATGCTGGTGCCGGTCCCGGGCGTGCCCGGGCTGCCCGGCGTGCCGGTCGTGCCCGACGGACCCGTGCCGGCGCTGCCGCCGCCCGAGCTGCCGCCGGCGCCTCCGCCAGCACCACCCGCGCCCTGCGCCAGTGCCGCGCCGCTGGCCAGCGCCGTGCAGGCAAGCCACGCCATCATCCATGTCCGAGCTTTCATCGTCGTCTCCTTGCGTTGGAAGCACGGCAGCCGCAAGGGGCGTTCCAGCCCGGCGCGCATGGTGGCGCGCACACCGTTGCAAGGTTTGCCGGTGTCCGGTGGCAATAGTTACCTGAGGCCACATCGGTCGGTGTGCGCGGCAGCAGGCAGCGACATATCGCTGCGCATGGCGCGCCTCAAGGGACCGGCATGCGGATTGCTTATGAGAGATAGAAGTCATCTCCGCAGCGGCGGTATCTCGGGAGCACGCGATGGACTCGCCGGCAACCACTTTCAAGAAGTTCGGCGGACTGGCCGGCCGCATGCTGGTCGTCGGTTTCGGCAGCATCGCGCGTTCCGTGTTGCCGGTGTTGCTGCGCCATCTCGACATCACGCCGGGGCAGATCACCGTGATCTGTCCGGCGGGCAACGATCTCTCCGTTGCGCAGGGTTATGGCATCCGCGTAGTGAGCAAGGCGCTGACCGAGGAAAATCACAAGCAGGTGCTGCAGGATCTCGTCGGCAAGGGCGACTTCCTGCTGAACCTGTCGGTCAACGTCTCGAGCGAGGCGCTGGTGCGCTATTGCTGGGAGCACGGCGCGCTGTACCTGGATACCTCGATCGAGCCGTGGGCGGGCGCGGCCACGGACCCGGCCGCGCCGCTCTCACGCCGCAGCAACTATGCCTTGCGCGAAGGCGTGCTGGCGTTCCGCCTCGACAAGCGCGACGGGCCCACCGCGATCCTGACGCAGGGCGCCAACCCGGGCCTGGTGTCGGCACTGGTCAAGCAGGCGCTAATCAATATCGCGGCGGACAACGACGTCGACCATGAAACGCCGGCAAGCTTCGAGGACTGGGCGGCACTGGCGCGGCAGCTGGATATCCGTGCCATCCACATCGCCGAGCAGGATACCCAGGTCGGCGAGCGGCGCAAGGCCGCCAATGAGTTCATCAACACGTGGTCGGTCGACGCCTTTATCGAGGAGGGGCTGCAACCGGCCGAACTCGGCTGGGGCACGCACGAACGGCACTGGCCGGCCGATGCGCGGCGGCACGGGTTCGGCTCGGATGCGGCGGTTTACCTGACGCGTCCGGGATTCGCCACGCGCGTGCGCAGCTGGACGCCGCTGGGCGGCCCTTACCACGGCTTCCTGATCACCCACGGCGAATCGATTTCGATTGCCGATCACCTGACGCTGCGCGACAGCGGCGAAGTGGTCTACCGGCCGACCGTTCACTATGCCTACCGTCCCTGCGACGATGCGCTGCTGTCGATCAACGAGCTGATGGGCAACGGCGGGCGCAAGCAGGACCACCAGCGCATCCTGCGCGACGACATCGTCGCCGGCAGGGATGAGCTCGGGGTGTTGCTGATGGGCAATGCGCGCGGCGTTTACTGGTACGGGTCCCGGCTGACCACGGAACATGCCCGGCAACTGGTGGAACACAACACCGCCACCAGCCTGCAGGTGGTCGCCGGTATCCTGGGCGGCGTGGTCTGGGCGCTCGAGCATCCGCGCGCGGGCGTGGTCGAGCCCGATGACCTGGATTACGAAGCGGTGCTGCGCGTGGCGCGGCCTTACCTGGGCGAGCTGGTCGGCGTCTATGGCGACTGGACGCCGCTGACGCAGCACTCGCAGCTGTATCCGGAAGCGGGCGACGAAGACCCCTGGCAGTTCGTCAACGTGCGCGTGCCGTAGCACAGGCCAGGCGCAACCGGAGCCGAAGGCGATGTCGGGGCTGCTGCAGAAAGAACTGGGCGTCATCGAGAACTCGTACTACGAGGCGAGCGTCGCGCGGCCGGCGCCGAGCCGGCCGTTGCAGGGACGCACGGATGCGGAGGTGTGCGTGGTGGGCGGCGGCTATGCCGGCCTGTCGTGCGCGCTGGAGCTGGCTGCGCGCGGCTTCGATGTTGCGCTGCTCGAGGCGCATCGGATCGGCTGGGGCGCTTCCGGGCGCAATGGCGGCCAGGCCATCGTGGGCTTCGGTGCGGAAGGCGAGGGCGCGATCGAGCGCCAGTGCCCGGCCGAGGTGGCGCAGGCTGCCTGGAATGCATCGGTCGAAGGCATGCGGCTGCTGGAGCAGCGCATCGCCGCCTACGGCATTGCCTGCGACCACGTGCGCGGCTACATGACGCTGGCGCCGAGGGCGCACAAGGTCGACGGCCTGCGCCGCTGGGTGCGCCATATGCGCGAGCGCTATGACTATCCGCTCGAATGGGTGGAGGGTTCCCAACTGGGCCGCCATGTCGCCAGCGACCGCTTCGTCGCGGGAGCGTATGACCCGCACTCGGGCCACCTGCATCCGCTCAAGTATTGCCTGGGGCTGGGCGATGCGGCGCGCCGGCAGGGTGTCGAGGTATTCGAGAATTCGCCCGCCTATCGCGTCGAGCGCGACCAGGCGCCGGTGGTAAAGACCGCCGAGGGCGAAGTGCGGTGCCGGCAGGTGGTGCTGGCGGGCAACGTCTACCTGGGCGAGTTCGGCGACCATCTGGCGCCGGAAATCGCGGCGCGCATCATGCCGGTGGGGACGTACATGATCGCGACCGAGCCGATGGATGCGCAACGTGCCGCCGCGCTGATGCCGAGCCGGGTCGCGGTATCCGACAACAACCTGATCGTCGATTATTTCCGTCTCAGTGCCGACAACCGCCTGCTGTTCGGAGCCGGCGAGACCTTCAGCGCGCGCCCGCCCGGCAACCTGGTGCAACGCATCCGCGCGCGCATGCTGCAGGTGTTTCCGCAGACGGCGGACCTGAATATTGATTATTCCTGGGGCGGCTTCGTCGATATCACCATGAACCGGGCGCCCGACCTGGGCCGCATCGGCACCAACCTCTACTATGCGCAGGGATTCTCCGGCCATGGGCTGTCGTTTGCCGGCATGGCCGGCAAACTGATCGCCGAGGCGATGAGCGGCGATGCCTCGAGATTCGATGTCTTTACCCGCATCCGGCATCACCGCTTCCCGGGCGGCGCGCTGTTCAGGACCCCGGCGCTGGTGCTGGGGATGTGGTACTACAGGCTGCGCGACCTGCTGTAAGGGCCAGCCTGGTCACCGTAGCGGTGCGGGCGGCGTCTGCACGCCCACGCCGTGGACATGCACCATCTTCCCGCCGAGCCAGCCGGACACCACCAGCAGGCCGATCGCGATCGCCGACAGCACGATGGCGCCGGCACCGGCGCCGCGCATGCGCCACCAGGCGTTGATCACATAGAGCGCGACCACCGTCAGGTTGATGCCCATGTGCAGCAGCGCAATGCGGCGGATGCCGCTGGGCAGCGACAGCAGGTCGACCAGGCCGGGCAGGGCCGCGATCAGCGCGCCGATGATGCCGCCGACCATGGCATAGAGGGCCACCACCGGCCAGTTGGGACTGTCGCCGCCGAAATAGCGGATCAGGTCGCAGGCAAAGGAAAAGATCCACAAGCCGATGGGGATGGTGATCAGCATCGGATGGATCGGGTGCTTGGCAATGCTGGCGGGAGTGAGCATGGCGACTCCTTTGACGTTCAGGGCGCATTCAGGACGCATTCATGGCGCGCAAGGGCCCTCGCGTTCGCCGCGCCATCGCAATGCCATCGCAGTGCCGGCGCGGCGTGCCTCCCCGTTCAATGATGGCGCTGGTCGTCCCGTGTCACGTTGACGGGTTCCAGGCCACCTTTCGCCGGACCATGCAGCACCGAGCCATCGACGCCGAAGCGCGAGCCATGGCATGGGCAATCGAAGGATTGCTCCAGGCTGTTCCACTGGACCAGGCATTTCAGGTGCGGGCAGGTGGCGTCGAAGGTGTGCAGGCCGCCATCCGCATCGCGGAACGCGGCCACATGGCGCCCGCCTGCCTTGACCACATGTCCTGCGCCCGGGGCGATGGCATCGAGCGCGACGCCGTCGTCCTTGCCCAGCCAGTCGGCGTACTGGACCACCACATTGGCGTTCTCGCGCGCGTACTCGACCACGGCGGTCACCGACTTGCGCGACGGATCGTAAAGCGCGGCCCAGTCGTTGGTGCGGTCGGTGATCTGGTCGCGGATCAGCATGCCGGCGATCGCGCCGTGGGTCATGCCATTGCCGGAATCGCCGGTCACGACATAGACATGGGCGTCGCCCGGGTTGCGGCCGATAAAGGCGACCCCGTCGACCGGCTCCATCACCTGACCCGACCACGCGAACACGGGTTCGTCGACCACGGGGAAGCGCTGGCGGGTCCAGTCGACCAGCCTGCCAAAGCGCTGTCCGGCATCGTCCGCCTGGCCGACCTTGTGGTCCTCGCCGCCGCTGATCAGCAGCTGGTAGCCGGCGTCGAGGTCGCCGGCGATGCGCACGTAGTGGTAGGGATCGAGCGTGTCCCAGAACTGGCACAGCGGCATGCTGCCGCGCGGCACCTTCATGCCCACCACGAAGGTCCGGTACGCGGCCTGCTTGGTATGGATGGCAAAGCGGTCGATAAACGGCGTATTGGTGGCGACGATGACATTGCCGGCCTCGATGCGCGCGCCGCCGCCGGTGCGCACGGTGGCGGGCCGGCCGTCTTCGACCTCCATGGCGCGGGTCTTGCCGTACACCTTGCCGCCGCGGCGCTGGATCGCGTCGACCAGGCCGCCCAGGTACTTCAGCGGATGGAGCTGCCCTTGCCGCGGAAACCGCAGCGCCGAGCGCAGCGCCACCTTGCCGGTCGGCACGTCGCCGGCCCGCTCGACGTCGTCCAGGCCGGCCCGGTGCGCGGCATCCAGTTCCCTCGCGAGCAGTTCCTCGCCATCGGCCGATTCGGCAAAGAGAAATCCATCGACGCGCCGGAAGTCGCAGTCGATGGCCTCCGCTGCGCAGATCGATTCCATCCGCGACACCGCGGCCGCGTGGCTCTGGGCCACCTGCCGTGCCGCCTGATGCCCGAGGTGGCGTTCGATGTAGAAAAAATAATCGTCGAAGGCCGTCATCAGGTGCGCGGTGGTCCGGCCGGTCTCGCCCGCGCCAGGCCCGTCCGCATCGATCACGATCACCGCCTGTCCGGCCGCGGCCAGCTCATAGGCGACCGACAGCCCGGCGATGCCCGCGCCGATCACGCAGGCGTCGCAGGTCGCGTCGCCGTCCAGGGGCGGGCTGGAAAGGGTGGAACCGGCTGCCCAGTATGAAATCGTCATGCCGCCCGGCCTCCGCTTGTTCTGCCTATGTCTCAGTGATAGGTCAGTGGTGCCGGCGCAGGTATCGGGCGCGGTCCTACACCCGGACGGTCGGATCGCCATAAATTACCCGGGTAATATTGACTTCTTTTTCATCCGGGTAATATTTGGCGATGTTCCTGTTTCTCTTTCGCAGAGCTGCCATGACCGCCCTGATGCCTCGCCACTTCACCACCTTCGATGGCCACCGCCGCATTGCCTCGGGTCCGCTGCCGGACAACGCGCTGGCGCTGAGACGGGCCCTGGACCACGGCGCCGCGGGGCCGGTGCTGGTGTTCGACGACAGCACCGGCCGCTCGATCGACCTGGATACCAGCGGCACCGAAGACGAGATGCTTGAACGGTCGGCAGTGCGCGCGGCGCAGCTGGCCGCGCCGCACCCGGCGGCCGGTGAGGTCGGTGAGGGCGGTGAGGGCGGCGATGTGCCGCAGACAGCCGAACCGCGCGGCCGCGGCCGGCCCAGGCTGGGGGTGGTATCGCGCGAGGTGACATTGCTGCCGCGCCACTGGGAATGGCTGGCCGCGCAGCCGGGCGGCGCCTCGGTGGCACTGCGCAAGCTGGTCGAGCAGGCGCGCCGCGATCATGCCGGCAAGGACCGCAGCCGCGCCGCCAGCGAGCGCGCGTATCACTTCATGGTGGCGATTGCCGGCGACCTGGCCGGATTCGAGGAGGCGAGCCGGGCGCTGTTCGCCCGCGACCTGGCGGGATTCGCCCGGCAGATCGCGGACTGGCCGGCGGATGTGCGCGAACACGCGCTGCGGCTGGCTGACAGCAACGGCTGAGCGGCGCGCTCAGGTTCCGCCCAGCAGGTCGTGCGCATCGACGATGGCGTAGGCGATTTCCGGGTGCGCCTCCATGCTGCGCCGGATCGCGGACGGGATCGACTGGCGGATCTTGCGGCACAGGCCGGGCTGCTCCAGCACCTGGATGCTGATGCCGCGCACGGTGCGCACGCCGCGCGCGCTGGGCGTGATGCTCAGCACGATGCCGAGCTGGGCCTGCATCAGGCCCTCCATGCGCTGCAGCTCGGCCAGGCTGGTCAGGTTCTCGAGCCGCTCGACCAGCCGCTTTTCCTCGGCGCGCGTCAGGCGCAACACGCGCAGGTCGGCATCGGGGTCGCTCAGCAGCGCTTCGCGCCCGCAGATGCAGGCACCGGGCGGGCATTCCGTGCGGAGAGGGAACGGCGCGTTCATGTCGGGCGCAGGCTGGGCAGGGCGGCAGGATTGCAGGATTGCGGGGGCGGTGGCTGGCTATGTTAAATCAGGATGCCGGCCTGCGGCGCATGGTCCGGCAGCGAAGGCCGATCCGGTCTATGCTCGCGGCTGCAGTCCGGTCCGCATGCCGGGCCGCAAGACAAGCAACCCGCCCCTGCACAGGAGACCCTCCATGGCACTTTCGATGTACGACGTTTCGATCCCTTCGTTTATCCGCGCGCTGGGCCACCTCGATGCGATCCTCGCCAAAGGCGCGGCGCACGCCCAGGCGCAGGGGATGGACCCGGCCGACCTGATCCAGACCCGCCTGATCGCCGACATGGATCCGCTGCCGGCGCAGGTGCAGCGCGCCAGCGATGCCGCCAAGGGCTGCGCCGCGCGGCTGGCCGGGATCGAGGTGCCGTCCTTTGCCGATACCGAAACGACCTTTGCCGAACTGCAGGACCGCATCGGCCGCACCATCGCGTTTCTCGAGCAGATCACGCCGGCGCAGCTGGAAGGCAGCGAACAGCGGGTGGTCGAACTGAAGCTGCCCCAGGGCCCGCTGCGCTTCGACGGCAAGTCCTACCTGCTGGGCTTTGCCTTGCCCAATTTCTATTTCCACGTGACCACCGCCTACGACATCCTGCGCCACAAGGGCGTGCAGATCGGCAAGCGCGACTACCTCGGGCTGAAGTAGGCGGGCAACGGGCCGGGCGGGCCGGGCGCGCCGCGCGACGCCGACCGGCGCGGGCCCGGCGCGAGCGTTGTACATCACCTTTGCCGGGGCGGACCGGGCTGCGGCGGCCAAGCGGAAACCCTGGGGCCTCTGGTATACTTGCGGCACGTCCGGCCCAATGCCGGGCGCAGCCTGCGACAGGCCAGGACAGCCCCACCCGGCAGCACCCGCGCTGCCAGCACAGCCGCCCCGATCGATACGATTCGGTCCACAGAGGGCGCGACCACGCGCCAATGTGACCACGCGGCGCGAGGTCCGGCTCCGGCCCTGCCCATCCTTTACTGAACCCCGGCCAGCAAACGCTGCCGAACTGCTGCGAACCGCTGTTTACGGTCCGAGAGAGACCCCCACGCATGACTTACGCCGTCAAGGAAATCTTCTATACGCTGCAGGGCGAAGGCGCCAACGCCGGCCGCGCCGCGGTGTTCTGCCGCTTTGCCGGCTGCAACCTGTGGAGCGGCCGCGAGCAGGACCGCGCCAGCGCGGTGTGCCAGTTTTGCGATACGGATTTCGTCGGCACCGATGGCACGCGCGGCGGCAAGTACCGCAGCGCCGAGGAGCTGGCCGCGGTGGTCGCGTCGGAGTGGCCGCAGGGTGCCGGCGGCAAGCCGCTGGTGGTCTGCACCGGGGGCGAGCCGCTGCTGCAGCTCGATGCGCCGCTGATCGAGGCGCTGCATGCGCAGGGCTTCGAGATCGCGATCGAGACCAACGGCACCATTGCCGTGCCGCCCGGCATCGACTGGGTCTGCGTCAGCCCCAAGATGGGCTCGGAGCTGGTGGTCACGCGCGGCGATGAGCTGAAAGTGGTGATCCCGCAGGAAGGGCAAGACTTCGCCGCATACGAGAAGCTTGATTTCCGCCATTTCCTGGTGCAGGCCATGGACGGTCCGCTGGCGCGGGAAAATACCGCCGCTGCGGTGGCCTTCTGCCAGCGCCACCCGCGCTGGCGGCTGTCGCTGCAGACCCACAAGCTGCTGGGCATTCGCTGAGCGGTCGCGCCGGGGACTCCGGCCCCGGGCGGCATCGGCGCGCGCAAGGGCATCACCACCCAGGCAATTCAGTCCACAATAGAGGCTTCGGACGCACGCGCGGCGTCCGCTTCAACGCAGGCGGCCGGCACCGGCGCCGGTACACATGAGCAAACAAGTTTCCATCACCCGCCGGCTGGAGTTCGACTCCGGCCACCGCATCCCCAACCACTGCGGGCAGTGCCGCAATATCCACGGCCACCGCTACCGGCTCGACCTGACGCTGTCGGGAGAGGTGCTGCATCGCGAGGGCGCGTCGGATGACGGCATGATCCTGGATTTCGGCGATATCAAGGCGCTTGCCAACGAGCACCTGGTCAGCAAGTGGGACCACGCCTTCCTGATCTATCGCGGCGACACCGCGCTGCTGAACTTCCTGCAATCGATGGAGGGGCACAAGACCGTGGTGCTGGACGCGATCCCGACGGTCGAGAACCTGGCCCAGGTGGCCTTCGACATCCTGGCGCCGGTGTTCAAGGACTGCTTCGGCCACCAGCTGCAGCTGACCAGGCTGGTGCTGTTCGAAACGCCCAACTGCTGGGCCGAGGTCAGCGCGCCGGTGCAGCTGCCCGCGCAGGACTGAGCGGGCGACGATGACGCAGCCGCCGCTGCCGCCTTCGCCGCCACCGCTGCCGCTGCGTGCGCCGCGCGCGCTGCCGGACGATCCGGCGCAAGCCGCCGAGCGCGACGCGCGCTACATGCGCGCCGCGCTCGAAGAGGCCCGCCTGGCCGAAGCCGCGGGCGAGGTGCCGGTGGGCGCGGTGGTGGTCTGGAACGACACCATCATCGCGCGCGGCCACAACCTGCCGATCCGCTCGGTCGACCCGTCGGCGCACGCCGAAATGCAGGCCCTGCGCGCCGCCGCCCAGGTCATCGGCAACTACCGCATGCCCGAGTGCGAGCTGTACGTGACGCTGGAGCCGTGCGCCATGTGCAGCGGCGCGATCCTGCATGCAAGGCTGCGCCATGTGGTGTTCGGGGCGAGCGACCCCAAGACCGGCGCCGCCGGCAGCGTGGTCAACCTGTTCGAGCAGGCACAGCTCAACCACCAGACCAGCATCACCGGCGGGGTGCTGGCCGAGCCCTGCGGCCAGATGCTGAAGGACTTCTTCGGCGCCCGCCGCCGCGCGCAAAAGGCGGCGCAAAAGGCCGCGCAAGAGGCGTCGGCACAGAACGCTGCATCCCAGCCGGCCGCCGGACCCGACCAGAACCACGACACTGAAGCATGAGCACGCCGAACAGCAGGCCGCATACCGAAGTCCGACTGATCGCCTCGTCCGGGTATCCGCACGATGTCGCCACCGCCGCGCGTGGCTGTGCCTGGCTCAAGCACCATGGCTACCACATGACCAACCCGGACGTGCTGGCGCGGCGCTACCTGCGCTTCGGCGGCACCGACGCGGAGCGGCTGGCCGACTTGCACGCGATCGGCACCGGCGTGCCGCATGAACTGACGCTGGCGGTGCGCGGGGGCTACGGCATCGCGCGCCTGGTGGCGCAGGTCGACTTTGCCCGCATCGCCGGGCAGGCGCGTGCCAGCGGCACGCCCATCGTCGGCCACAGCGACTTCACCGCGTTCCAGCTGGCCTATCTGGCGGCCACCGGCGGCGTCACCTTTGCCGGACCGATGCTGCTGGCCGACTTCGGCGCCGAAGCCGTCGACGCCTTCATGTGGGAGCACTTCGAGGGCATCCTGCGCAATCCGGCCTACCGCGTCGACATCGCCGCGCCGCAGTCCGGCGGGCAGCCGTTCTCCGGCAGCGTCGAGGGTACGCTGTGGGGCGGCAACCTGGCGATGCTGTGCAGCCTGCTGGGCACGCCGTTCATGCCGCAGGTGCAGGGCGGGGTGCTGTTTCTGGAAGACATCAACGAGCCCCCTTACCGGGTCGAGCGCATGCTGGTCCAGCTGCAGCAGGCCGGCGTGCTGGGCGCGCAGCGCGCCATCGTGCTGGGCGATTTCTCCAATTACCGCGTCACCGACTACGACAACGGCTACGACATGGACGCCGTGGTGGCCTACCTGCGCGAGCAGCTGCCGGTGCCGGTGCTGACCGGCCTGCCGTTCGGGCATTGCGCCCGCAAGCTGACGCTGCCGGTCGGGGCGCAGGTGCGGCTGTCGGCACGTGCCGACGGCTTCAGCATGGCGTTCTCGGGCTATCCGGTGCTGCCGCCGCTGGCCTGAGCCAGCGGCTTTCCGCCGCGCGCGCGCCGGTCGCAAGGAATGCGCCCGGATGATAGAATGCGCGGTTATTTCCTGATTTCCTCCCGGGTTCTCGCATGAACCCGGCGTGGCCCGTGCCGCAGCGCCGGCCATGGCCGCCGGAATGCTTCCGGCCCGCGCCGCGGCGCCACAATCTCCAGACAAGGTTCAAGACGTGCTTTCTACCGCAAACATCACCATGCAGTTCGGCCCCAAGCCGTTGTTCGAGAATATCTCGGTCAAGTTCGGCGAGGGCAACCGCTACGGCCTGATCGGCGCGAACGGCTGCGGCAAGTCCACCTTCATGAAGATCCTGGGCGGCGACCTCGAGCCCTCGTCGGGCAACGTCATGCTGGAGCCGGGCATCCGCCTGGGCAAGCTGCGCCAGGACCAGTTCGCCTATGAAGACATGCGCGTGCTGGATGTGGTGATGATGGGCCACACCGAGATGTGGGCCGCCGCGCAGGAACGCGACGCCATCTACGCCAACCCGGAAGCGACCGACGAAGACTACATGAAGGCCGCCGAGCTCGAGGCCAAGTACGCCGAATACGACGGCTACACCGCCGAGGCGCGCGCCGGCGAACTGCTGCTGGGCGTGGGCATCCCCACCGCGCAGCACCAGGGCCCGATGAGCGACGTCGCGCCGGGCTGGAAGCTGCGCGTGCTGCTGGCGCAGGCACTGTTCTCGAACCCGGACGTGCTGCTGCTGGACGAGCCCACCAACAACCTGGACATCAACACCATCCGCTGGCTGGAGACCGTGCTCAACGAGCGCAACTCCACCATGATCATCATCTCGCACGATCGCCACTTCCTGAACTCGGTCTGCACCCACATGGCCGACATGGACTACGGCACGCTCAAGGTCTACCCGGGCAACTACGACGAGTACATGGAAGCGTCGATGCAGGCCCGCGAGCGCCAGATGGCCGCCAACGCGCGCGCCAAGGAGCGCATCAGCGAACTGCAGGACTTCGTGCGCCGCTTCTCGGCCAACAAGTCCAAGGCCCGCCAGGCAACCTCGCGCGCCAAGCAGATCGAGAAGATCAAGGTCGAGGACATCAAGCCGTCGTCGCGCCAGAACCCGTTCATCCGCTTCGAGTTCGAGAAGAAGCTGCACAACCTCGCGGTGGAAGTGGAGGGCATCACCAAGACCTACGACCGCAAGATCATCGACAACCTGTCGATGGCGATCCAGGCCGGCGAGCGCGTGGCGATCATCGGCGAGAACGGCGCGGGCAAGACCACGCTGCTGCGCAGCCTGCTGAACGGCGCGGTGCAGACCGGCGTGCAGCGCGGCGTCGAGGTGGACCGCGGCACGGTCAAGTGGGCCGAGAACGCCAACGTCGGCTACATGCCGCAGGACACCTACGAGGAATTCCCGGTAGACCGCGACGTGATGGACTGGATGAGCCAGTGGACCCAGGCCGGCGACGACGAGACCTCGCTGCGCGGCACGCTGGGCCGCCTGCTGTTCTCGGCCGACGACATCAAGAAGAACGTCAAGGTGCTGTCCGGCGGCGAGAAGGGCCGCATGATCTGGGGCAAGCTGATGCTGGGCCGCCACAACGTGCTGGCGCTGGACGAGCCGACCAACCACATGGACATGGAATCGATCGAGTCGATGCAGATCGCGCTGGACAAGTTCCAGGGCACGCTGATCTTCGTCTCGCACGACCGCGAGTTCGTCAGCGGCCTGGCCACGCGCATCATCGAAGTCCGCACCGACGGCACGCTGACCGACTACCTGGGTACGTACGACGAGTACCTGCAGTCGCAGGGCATCGACGGCTGAGCGCCGCACCCGCTGCATGCTGAAGGCCGCCTCCGGGCGGCCTTTTTTTTGTCCGCACCGGTGTGTCAGGCGGCGCTGCCGTCGCGGACCTGGTCCAGCTGCGCCATGATGGCGCGGGCGGTGATGTCGCCGCGCGCCTTGAGCAGCGCCGCGTGCAGCGGTTCGCGCAGCGCCATCAGCGCGGGCAGGTCGGCGGCCTTCTCCACCTTCACCTGCAGCATGTAGCCGCGCAGCCCGAGATGCTGCCCGATCACGTCGGTATAGAAATGGTAGAGGCGTTGGTATGCCTGGATCTCGGCGGGCGAGTGGGCCGCCGCTGCACTGGTATGCGGCGGCGCCGCTACCTCGGCCACCGGCGCATGGCGCATCGCGTAGACCGAGAACAGGTTGGTGTCGGCAGCCGGTGGCGCGACCCTTACGGGTGCTTGCGGCGCGCTGGCGGGTGGCTGCGCCGGTTCGGCGACGGCTTCGACCAGCCCCTGGGCCAGCAGCGTTGCCATGGCCTCCGGGCCTACCCCCATGCCCGCCACCTGCGCCAGCAATGCCTGCTCGCGGCGCTCGCCGTTGACCATCAGCAAAAGCGCGCGCAGCTTGTGGTCCAGCTTGCGCGCGCGGCTGCGGATCTCGTCCTGCCCCGCCTGCGTCTTGCGGTAGATCGGATCGACCATGCCTCGCCCCCTTTTTTGTTATGTGCGCGCGCCGTGGCGAGTCTCCCCCGTCCACGCCTCGCGTGTCTCCCGTCTGTCACCCGCGGCCGATTATCGCCAGGTTCTTGTGCGGAGCGGCAGGCGCAGCCGGCGCCATTTCCCCCAGCGCCATAACATGGGCCGGAATCCGCTCTACAATGTGCCTGCACCATAAAAGTAACAAAAAATTGCAATCGCCAATTCACCAAACCGAGAACTGTGGCCATGCAACAACGAGACAAACTCTTTATTAACGGCAAGTGGGTCGCGCCCCACGGCAACGGCAAGATCGATGTCATCCATTCCGCCACCGAAGCGGTGATGGGGACCATTCCGGAAGGCTCGGCCCGCGACGCCGAAGATGCCATCCAGGCGGCGCGCGCGGCCTTCGACGGCTGGTCGGCAACGCCGCCGGCAGTGCGGGCCGACTATATCGCCCGGATCGCCGAAGGGCTGAAGGCGCGCAGCGAAGAACTGGCGCAGCTGATCGCCGGCGAAGTCGGCATGCCGATCAAGCTGGCGCGCGCGATCCAGGTAGGCGGCCCGGTCTACAACTGGGGCCAGGCCGCCAGGCTGCTGGAAGGCTTTCACTTCGAGGAAGAAGTCGGCAATTCGCTGGTGGTGCGCGAGCCGGTGGGCGTGGTCGGCGCGATCACGCCGTGGAACTATCCGCTCAACCAGATCACGCTGAAGGTGGCGCCGGCGCTGGCCGCGGGCTGCACCGTGGTGCTCAAGCCCTCCGAGGTGGCGCCCCTCAATGCCTTCGTGCTGGCCGAAGTGATCGAGGCCGCGGGCCTGCCGCCGGGCGTGTTCAACCTGGTGACCGGTTATGGCCCGGTGGTGGGCGAGGTGCTGGCCAGCCATCCGGAAGTCGACATGGTGTCGTTCACCGGCTCGACCCGCGCCGGCAAGCGCGTGTCCGAGCTGGCCGCGCAGACCGTCAAGCGCGTCGCGCTGGAACTGGGCGGCAAGTCGGCCTCGGTGATCCTGGACGATGCCGACCTGCCGGCGGCGGTAAAGGGCACCATCAGTGCCTGCTTCCTCAACTCCGGCCAGACCTGCTCGGCGCACACGCGCATGCTGGTGCCGCGCGCCCGCTATGACGAAGTCAAGGCGATCGCGCAGAAGGTGGTCGCCGGTTTTACCGTGGGCGATCCGCTGCAGGAAACCAGCAAGCTGGGCCCGCTGATCTCCGCGGTGCAGAAGGACCGCGTGACCGGCTATATCCGCCGCGGCCTGGAAGAGGGCGCCGAGCTGGTGGCCGGCGGCCCGGAGACACCGGAAGGGCTGGAGCAGGGCTTCTACGTCAAGCCGACCGTGCTCGGCAACGTCGAGCCGCGCGCGACGGTGGCGCAGGAAGAGATCTTCGGGCCGGTGCTGTCGATCATCTGCTATGACACCGAGGAAGACGCGGTGCGCATCGCCAACGACAGCATCTACGGCCTGGGCGGCGGGGTCTGGTCCGGCGACGAGGCGCGCGCGGTCCGCGTGGCGCGCCGCATCCGCACCGGCCAGGTCGATATCAACGGCGGGCCGTTCAACATGCAGGCGCCGTTCGGCGGCTACAAGCAGTCCGGCAATGGCCGCGAAGCCGGCAAGTACGGGCTGGAGGAATTCCTCGAGTACAAGTCGCTGCAGCTGAAGAAGCCCGCCGCCTGACGGCCCCGCACGCAGGCAGTACAGGAGCGTGGAAATGCCCGGCTGGTCCGGGCATTTTTTCGTGCGCGGAATACGTGGAAAATGCGCGGATAATGCGCGACAGTGCGCGGAACAACATGACAACGACAAAGGGGGAACAACGATGCGCGGGTTCGGTCGGCTGACCAGGTGGCTGGCGGTGCTGCTGGGGCTGGCGGTGGCCGGGGCGGCGGGCGCGCTGGTCTGGTATCGCCATGCGGCACAGCCGCCGGTGTCGGGCAACGAGGTGCTGGCGGGGTTGAGCGAACCGGTCACGGTCGTGCGCGACAGCCACGGCGTGCCGCATATCCGCGCCGCCAGCAAGGCCGATGCGTGGTTCGCGCTGGGATACGTGCACGCGCAGGACCGCCTGTGGCAGATGCAGATGAACAAGCGCATCGTCGCGGGCCGGCTCGCGGAAATCCTGGGCCCGTCCGCCGTCGATAACGACAAGTTCCTGCGCACGCTGGGCGTGCGGCGCAACGCCGAGGCCATTTTCGCGCAGGCGTCGCCCGAGGCGCGCGCGGCGCTGCAGGCCTATGCCGACGGCGTCAATGCATGGATCGACCAGCGCAAAGGCCCGCTGCCGCCGGAGTTCCTGCTGCTGCGCACCCGGCCGGAGCGCTGGGAACCGGCCGACACGCTGGGCTGGCAGACCATGATGGCATGGGACCTGGGCGGCAACTGGGTCCAGGAGACGCTGCGCATGCGGCTGGCGCAGGTGCTGCCGGTGGCCCGCATCAGCGAACTGCTGGCGCCGTATCCGGGCGAGCAGCCGGTACGCACCATGGACTATGGCCATCTGTACCGGCAACTGGCGCCGCTGGCGAGCGCGATGGCCAGCGTGGGCGACCAGGCGCCGCCGGGCTACGTCGAGGGCATGGGCTCCAACAACTGGGTGGTGTCGGGCGCGCACACCCAATCGGGCAAGCCGATGCTGGCCAACGACCCGCACCTGGGGCTGCAGGCGCCGGCGCTGTGGTACTTCGCGCGCCTGAGCGCGCCCGGGCTCGAGGTTGCCGGCGCCACGCTGCCCGGCATGCCGCTGGTGGTGCTGGGGCACAACGACCGCATCGCCTGGGGACTGACCAATACCGCGCCCGACGTGCAGGACCTGTATCTCGAGCGCGTGCGACCGGGCAACGACACCCAGTACCAGACGCCGCAGGGCTGGGCCGCGTTCGAGACCCGCACCGAGACCATCCGCGTCAAGGGCGCCGCCGAGGTGACGCTGAAGGTCCGCAGCACGCGCCACGGGCCGGTGATTTCGGATGTGGCCGAGTCGCTCGCCAGCGCCGCGGCGCCGCTGGGCGCGCAATATGTGGTGGCATTCCAGTGGACCGCGCTGCGACCGGACGACCGCACCTTCCTGGCGGGGCTGCGACTGAACCAGGCGCGCGACTGGAACAGCTTCACCGACGCGCTGCGCGACTTCCACTCGCCGCAGCAGAACATCGTCTATGCCGACGTCGACGGCAATATCGGCTTCTATGCGCCGGGCCGCGTGCCGCTGCGCCGCGCCGACAACGACCTCAAGGGCCTGGCCCCGGCGCCCGGCTGGGATGCGCGCTACGACTGGACCGGCTTTATCCCGTTCGAGGCGCTGCCGCACCAGTACAACCCCGCCGGCGGCGTGATCGTGACGGCCAACCAGCGCATCGTCGCGCCCGACTACCCGTACTTCATCACCAGCGAATGGACCGTGCCGTATCGCTTCGACCGCATCCGCACGCTGCTCGCGGCCACGCCCAAGCACACGTTCGACAGCTTCGCCGCAATCCAGAAGGACGTGGTCTCGCTGGCGGTGCGCGATGTCCTGCCGCTGCTGCTGGCCGCGCCGGTCAGCCGCGATGCCGCGCGCCCGGCACGCGAACGCGCCTTGCTGGAGGCATTGCGCCGGTGGGACGGCACCATGGACGCCGCGCGCGCCGAGCCGCTGGTGGTCACTGCATGGCTGCGCGAGCTGTCGCGCCGGCTGTTCGAGGAGAAAACCGGCGAGGCAATCTTCGTGCGCCTGTGGGACCAGCGCAACGTGCAGCAGCCCATGCTCAACATCCTGCGCGATCCGCGCAAGCTGGGCGCGTTCTGGTGCGACCGTCCCCATACCGGCCCGGCCGAGAGCTGCGACGATGCCGTGGCCGATGCCTGGACCCAAGCCATCGCGGACTTGTCGCGCCGCTATGGCGACGATCCCACGCGCTGGCGCTGGGGCGAGGCCCACGCCGCGCGGCTGGAGCACCGGCCGTTCGGCAAGGTCGGCTACCTGGCGCCGCTGTTCAGCCTGCGCGTGCCGACCGGCGGCGACACCTATACGGTCAACGTCGGCCGGCACAACCTGCGCGACGACAAGGCGCCGTTCGAAAACACCCATGCGGCCAGCGTGCGCGCGCTCTATGACCTGTCGGACCTGGCGGCGTCGCGCTTCATGGACTCCACCGGGCAGTCCGGCAATGCGCTGCTGCCGCGCTACCGTGACTGGATCGGCAAGTGGGCGGCGGTGGAGTACATCACCATGCCGCCGGCGGCAGCCGCTGGTGCGCAAGGCGCGGCGGACGCCCTGGTGCTGGCGCCTGCGACAAAATAGCGCGGGCCGCGGCATGCCTCGCCGGGAAGGTTCTCAAACTGGCGGGGTCATGCCTGGGTCGTCCACCGGCAGTCGGCGACAGACGCTAACATGAGGGCCTTTCTCTCCCTCACTTCCGGCAGGAGCCCCTGATGACAACGCGTACCACCCATGTGATCCAGCATGTCGCCTTCGAGCACGCGGGCGTGATCGGCAACGCCCTGCGCGCGCGCGGGCACACGCTGCGGGTGTTCCAGGCCGGCGTCGACGACCTTGGCCCCATCGCCAGCGAGCCGGCCGACCTGCTGCTGGTGCTCGGCGGTCCGATCGGGGTCTACGAGACCGACGCCTATCCGTGGCTGGAGGCGGAAATCGCGCTGATCCGGCAGCGCCTGGCCGCCGGCGGCAAGCTCATCGGCGTCTGCCTGGGCGCGCAGCTGATTGCGCGCGCCGCCGGTGCCAGGGTCTACCCCGGCCCCCGCGAGATCGGCTGGGCGCCGATCACGCCGACGCCGGCCGGACATGATTCGGCGCTGGCCGAGCTGGCCGCGGCGCAATGGGAAGTCCTGCACTGGCACGGCGACACCTTCGACCTGCCCGCCGGCGCGCAGCTGCTGGCTTCAACCGCGGCGGTACCGAACCAGGCTTATGCCATCGGCAACCAGGTGCTGGCGCTGCAGTTTCACCCCGAAGTCATGCCGGGCGATATCGAGGCCTGGCTGATTGGCCATACCGTCGAACTGGGCAAGGCCGGCATCGATCCGCGCACCATCCGCGCGCGCACCGCACGCGTCGGCGCCACCGTGGCGGCGGCAGGGGAGCGCATGTTCGCGCGCTGGCTGGAGCAGGCCGGACTATGAGCGAGGCCGCATCCATCCTGCGCGTGCCGGTCGCTGCGGTACTGACCGGCGCGGTGCGCCCGTTCGGCCCCAAGGGCGTACCCAGCGGCATTGCCAAGGCCGCAACGCGCGCGCGCCTGCGCGTGACCACGACCGGGCTGGTGGGCGACGGGCAGGGCGATCCGCGGCACCACGGCGGCCCGGAAAAGGCGCTGCACCACTATGCCTTCGACCACTACCCGGCGTGGCTTCTGGCGCTGCGGGAACAGGGCGCGTCAGCCGACGGCGTCCTCGACACGCCTGGCGCCTTCGGCGAGAACCTGAGCACCACGGGCCTGACCGAAGCCGACGTCTGCATCGGCGACCGCTTCCGCCTGGGCACGGCCCTGGTCGAGGTGTCGCAGGCGCGCCAGCCGTGCTGGAAGCTCAATCACCGCTTCGGCTACGCGGGCATGTCGCGCGCCGTGCAGCAGAGCCTGCGCACCGGCTGGTACTACCGCGTACTGGAAACCGGCGAGGTCGCCGCGGGCGATATGCTCGACCTGGTGGCGCGGCCCTGTCCCGGATGGTCGTTGCACCATCTGCTGCGGGTGCTGTATGTCGACCGGCTCGACTATGCCGCGCTGGAGGAAATGGCCGCGCTGGCGCCGCTGGCCGAGAGCTGGCGCAAGCTGGCGCGGCAGCGGCTGGAACGGCGCGAAGTCGAAGCGATGGAGCGGCGCCTGTCTGGAGAATGACGGGCTACGGGTGCGCGCGGCTCAGCCCTGGCGGAATCGCTTGCCGGTGCCTTCGCGCGTGATGCGTTCCCACACCTGCTGCTTTTCGTCGTCGCTGAAAAATACCCAGTTGCTGACCTCGGCCGCGGTGCGGCCGCAGCCCTGGCACACCTCGTCGAACAAGGTCGAACAGATGCCGATGCAGGGGCTGTCCGGGCGCTCGGACAGCGTGGAATCCGTGGTGCCGTGGTCCGGTTGGGGGCGGAGCGGGGCGGATTCGGAAGGTGACGGCATGGTGGTGGCAGGGCGGAGGGTAAAACGGCCGCCCATTATATCGGGAGCGCGGCGGCAGCCCGGCCAAAGGCGTGCCGTGGGGGCGGGGATTACCTCGGACGTCATTGAGCCATGCCGCGGGCGCCATTACGCTGCGACAGGAATCGCGCCTTTTCAGGAGTCCAGCCATGCCCCAGACCATCGCCGCCGTGCCACTTTCCCAAGACCGCCGCCCAGCCGGCGTCGACCCGCGCATGCGCGCCATGGTCGATAACGTGCTGCTGGGATCTCCCGTGGCGCGCGCCCTCGGCGTGCGGCTGGCAAGCCTGGCACCGGACCATGTCGAACTGGAGATGCCGTTCCTGCCGACCAACGTGACCCACGGCAGCATCGTGCACGGCGGTGTCATTGCCACGCTGATCGACATCGCCGGCGCGGCCGCGGCGGCGTCTGGCGCAAGTGCCGACGACGTGAAAGGCGGAGCGACCGGTTCGCTGTCGATCCAGTATCTGGCGCCGGCACAAGGGGCCGCGCTGCGGGCGGTGGCGTCGGTGGCCCGGCGTGGCCGCCGGCAGGTGGTGACGGATGTCTCGGTGTACGCCGAAGCGCCCGACGAGGGCGTGCTGGTCGCCAGGGCCTTGATGAGCAGCGCCATGTTCTGAGCCGGGGCGCTGGAGCCCGTGCGGTCCGATCCTATTAACGCAATTAACCGCCAGAAATTCCCCCTCACACCCAGGCGCGCCAGTGGAACTGGCGCGATCTGCTGGCAGTTGCCAGGATTCGCTTTCGCCTGGGCTCGCTGCAAACGCGGCCGGAACCATATCCCGCCTGAACCGAAAAAAATTCCACGCCGCCATGAGTCGGGCATCTTCGTCGATCGCGCTGACCCGGCGACCAGACAGGCAGATGTCACGCATCACGTCTGTACGGTGGGTCACATACTTGCACGACCATAGCTGCATCCGCTGGGCATCAGCGCGCCACAACGCTGCCTAAACTGATTTTATGCTCACCACCGGACATGCAAAAAAAACGGTGCAAGGCTGCGCGCCACCAACATTTATGCATTTAAAGAAAAGCCAAAAAAATTGAAAAAATCCGGGTCTTCGGGGCAATGGGTCTTGGAGGAGGTGTGGCATGAAGACCGTGCAAAAAACTTTCGCGGCGGCAGTGGCGGGCACGTGCTCGCTATGGCTGGTCGTCGTGCCGGCAGGCCCAGCGCGGGCGGCCGTCGAGTGTCCCGAAGCCGGTCCGGCGGTATGTGGAGAAAAGAGCGGCCTGGTTCCGGCTCACAAGGATTTTATCCATGCAACGCTGATATGGAACAAGAAATATTCGACCTGCCCCAACATGCTGGTCTGGATGCGGCCGTCGGAATATAAACCAAAACATTATCTCAACGCGCCGGTTCCCGGCAGCAATGTATTTCCGGGATTCAACCAGAAATACATCGAACTGGTGCAGGGCGGGTTCGGCCTTGGCCAGCTCGACGAGAGCGGCTGGTCCCGCTACGGCCCGGACCTCGAGCGCGAAAACGCGCAGCTGCTGGATGTGTGCGGACTGCAGTCGATGATCGATACCGGCGTGTTCACCAAGAACGCGATCGCCGACCTGACCAGCGCGGACATCAGCAGCACCGACCGGTTCTTCACGGATGCCGGCTTTTCCAGGGGGCTGGGCTATAACCTGTTCTGCAATGGGCATGTGTCCGGCGTGGATGGACGGATCTACGTGGTCGGGCTGCATGACAAGGGCGGCAACAACGGCGGCAGGAAGGTCAATATCTTCGATCCGAAAACCGAGGCATGGGTACCAAGGCCGATGCCATGCGTCAGAATCGGCTATGAAATGGATCCGACCGGCGTGCTGTCTCACTGCGATCCGCTCAACGAGAACAACACCGATCCGCCGACCCCGTCAGACCTGAAATACCAGCGCTGGTACCCGACCGCGGTGACCTTGCCGGACGGCAGGATCCTGGTGCTGTCCGGCTCCGACCAGGACACCAGCGTAGGGCCGGCCAACGCCGGCAGCACCAAGGTGCGACAGGGCGTGCCGGAAGTCTACGACCCCAAGACCGACACGACGGTGGCCCTGGAAAACGCGTGGAAGCAGTTGCCGATGTATCCGCGCGCCTTTGTCGTCCAGACCGGCCCGAACGAGAAGGACTGGAAGGTTGCGGTCACGGCCGAGGTGGTGCCGCCGCTCCCGGGCCAGCCGGGCGGCCTCAATATCGGTGGATACGACCCGTTCTTCTACAGCGGCAATACCTATCTGCTCGACGTCCAGGGCGCGCTCGCCGATCCGCTGATCGCCACGCGCGCGCAGAATCACTGGACCTTTGTCGACACCGCCCAGAACGGTCACGACAGCGGCGCCGGCGTGCTGATGGTGACGATTCGCGCGGACGGCACCTGGTCGCAGGAGGTCTTCCTGTTCGGCGGCTCGAGCGGGGGCGACACGCCTGACTCGGCGGTCGCGGAAACGATCGATTTTTCCAGCGCGACGCCGAAATGGAGGCCGCTTGCCAGCCTTATCCAGCCGGCCACGCAGAACAACGTGGTGGCCCTGCCGGACGGGAAGCTGCTGGTGGTTGGTGGCGCGAGCGGACGCACCAACAGCCTGCGCTATCAGATGTTCAATCCGGCGGACGGCAGCCGCACCGATCTGGTGTCGTCTCCCGTGCCAAGGCACGATCACTCCACGGCGTTGCTGATGCCCAATGGGGCGGTCTGGGTCATGGGCGGCAACCGCGTCAACCTGATTCCGGGATCGCCGCAGACGCAGGCGCAGCGGGATGCCGCCGTCCCGGTGATCGAGCAGTACAAGCCGCCTTACTTCTTCAAGGGTGCGAAGCCGGTCATCGACAATGCGCCGGCCAGCATCCGCCACGGCAACAAGTTCAAGCTGGAAGTGTCCGGCACCGAGGTGGCATCGGTAACGATGATCCGCACCGGCCCGATCACGCACAACTGGACCTGGGGCAACCAGTACGTGAAGCTGCCGTTCGCGCAGCAAGGCGGCAAGCTCGAGGTCACCGCGCCGCCGCTGCCGGGACTGGCGATCGCCGGCGATTACCTGCTTTACGTCGTCGGCAGGAACGGTGCGGTCAGCGACGGCCGGCACCTGGTGCTCAAGCTTATGAGCGACCCTGAGCCGGATTGATGGCGCCCTCGGCTTCCCGGCCCCGCCGCGGGTCGGGAAGCGCCTGAGTTCCGGGATCGGCCTGGAGATGGCGCTGGACGACCTCGGTGCTGTCCTGGATCAGTACTTCCAGAACACCTGCTGCAGCGCCTTGCTGTCGTTGGTCTGCGTCAGCGCCAGCGCCATCAGGATGCGCGCCTTCTGCGGCAGCTGGTCGTCGGTGACGATCCAGTCGTACTTGTCGTCCGGCTGCTCGGCGTTGCGCACCACCACGCCGCTGCCGGTGCGCGACGCGCGCACGATCTGCACGCCCTTGGCGCGCGCGGCCTTGAGCGGCTCGACCATGTAGTCGCCGACGCTGCCGTTGCCGGTGGCGGCATAGATGATGGCCTTGGCGCCGCTCTTCACCGCCGCCTCGACCGCGGCCGGGTTGGCGTTGCCGTAGGCATAGACCACCGCCACCTCGGGCAGCTTGTCGATCTTGTCGATGTCCCACTGCGTCTGCAGCGTGTGCGGACGCGCCGGCAGGCGGTAGAACAGTGTGCGGCCTTCGACCACATAGCCCAGCGGGCCGAAAGGCGAGCGGAAGGTCTCGGTCTTGAAGGTGTTGGTCTTGGAGACGTCGCGGCCGGTGTGGATCTCGTCGTTCAGCACCGCCAGCGTGCCCTTGCCCTTGGACGCCGGGTTGGCGGCGACCAGCACCGCGTCGTAGAGGTTCAGCGCACCGTCTGCACCCAGCGCGGTGCCCGGGCGCATCGAGCCCACCACCACCACCGGCTTGTCGCTCTTCAGCGTCAGGTTGAGGAAATAAGCGGTTTCCTCGATGGTGTCGGTGCCATGCGTGATCACGATGCCGTCGACATCAGGCTGCTTGAGCAATTCCGACACGCGCTTGGCGAGCTTGAGCAGGCGTTCGTTGTTGAAGCTCTCCGAACCGATCTGGAAGATCTGCTCGCCCTTGACGTTGGCAACCTTGGAGACTTCCGGCACCGAGGCGATGATCTTGTCGACCGGGACCACGGCGGACTGGTAGGCGGCGGTGTTGGTCGCCGCGGCGCCGGCGCCGGCAATGGTGCCGCCGGTGCCGATGATGACGATGTTGGCCTTGCGGGCTTCGGCCGGGGCCGTGGCAGCGGCGGCGGCAGGCTGGGCCGCGGGCGCGAGCTGAGCGTGGGCAGCGCCGGTGATCAGGCTCGCCGACAGCAGGGCAGCGGCCAGCGTGGTGACGCGGGCGGAATGTTTCATGTTTCTCCTCGGTATCTATACGAACGTGTGGCCCGTACTGGAAGCGGCACGACATACCTTATGGGTGGAATGGTGCCGTCCGTGTTCAGTCGGTGGCTGCCCGCGGCCGGGACTGTGGTGCAGAACCCGGCGCGGGCAGCGGCAGAGACTATACGTGAGGAGAAATTCGCGTTGGAAGGGCGGCGCAAGGGTTATGCCGATTCGGCATGAAACCGCCGCCGCCATAACTCCAGGCGCATACTTTGGCGAGGCCCGGCTGGCCGGCGCGGGCCTTGCGCTTGCCAGCTCAGAACGCGTCGCCGGGCACGCGCACCCAGCCTTCCATCAGCACGCGCGCGCTGCGGCTCATGATGGCCTTCCTGACCACCCATTCCCCATCGACCAGCTGCGCCTCGGCGCCGACGCGCAGCGTGCCGGACGGATGCCCGAACCGGACCGCGTTGCGTTCGCCGCCGCCGGCCGCCAGGTTGACCAGCGTGCCGGGGATGGCCGCCGCGGTGCCGATTGCCACTGCCGCCGTGCCCATCATGGCATGGTGCAGCTTGCCCATCGACAGCGCGCGCACCAGCAGGTCGACGTCGGCCGCGGCCACCTGCTTGCCGCTGGAGGCGGTGTAGTCCACCGGCCTGGCCACGAAGGCGACCTTGGGCGTGTGCTGGCGCCGGGCCGCCTCGTCGATGTCCTGGATCAGCCCCATGCGCAGCGCGCCATGGGCGCGGATGGTCTCGAACATCGCCAGCGCCCTGGTGTCGCTGTTGATGACGTCCTGCAGCTCGGTGCCGGTGTAGCCGATGCTCTCGGCGTTGACGAAGATGGTCGGGATGCCGGCGTTGATCATGGTCGCCTTGAGCGTGCCGACCCCCGGCACCTCCAGGTCATCGACGACATTGCCGGTCGGGAACATCGCGCCGCCGGCCCCCTCTTCATCGGCGGCCGGGTCCATGAACTCGAGCTGGACTTCGGCGGCCGGGAAGGTCACGCCGTCGAGTTCGAAGTCACCGGTTTCCTGCACCGCGCCGTTGGTGATGGGCACATGGCCGATGATGGTCTTGCCGATATTGGCCTGCCAGATGCGCACCACGGCCACGCCGTTCTGCGGAATGCGGCTCGGGTCGACCAGGCCGGCGCTGACGGCGAACGGGCCGACCGCGGCCGACAGGTTGCCGCAATTGCCGCTCCAGTCGACAAAGGGCTGGTCGATCGAGACCTGGCCGAACAGGTAGTCGACATCGTGATCCGGACGCGTGCTCTTCGACAGGATCACGGTCTTGCTGGTGCTGGAGGTGGCCGCGCCCATGCCGTCGATCTGCTTGCCATAGGGATCGGGGCTGCCGATCACGCGCAGCAGCAGCGCGTCGCGCGCGGGGCCGGGCACCTGGGCGCGCTCGGGCAGGTCTTGCAGGCGGAAGAACACGCCCTTGCTGGTGCCGCCACGGATGTAGGTGGCGGGGATCTTGATCTGGGATACGTGGGCCATGGGAATGTGTAGTCGTGGTTAGGCTTTCGGGCCTGGTGAGGGCCTGGAAGTCAAGGCGCGGCCGTGATTTCTCCCCTCTCCCGCAAGCGGGAGAGGGGAGTAAACACTCGGCAACTGTTAAGCCGCCGCCTTGTTCGACTCCAGGAAGTCCTGCGCAAACCGCTGCAGCACTCCGCCAGCCTCGTAGATCGACACTTCCTCGTCGCTGTCGAGACGGCAGGTCACCGGCACTTCCACGCGCTCGCCGTTCTTGC
Organism: Cupriavidus alkaliphilus; assembly: GCF_014191175.1. Lineage (NCBI taxonomy): Bacteria > Pseudomonadati > Pseudomonadota > Betaproteobacteria > Burkholderiales > Burkholderiaceae > Cupriavidus > Cupriavidus alkaliphilus. Next base: position 1,317,118 of record NZ_JACHWE010000001.1, read on the forward strand.
GATGCACCACCAGCGTCAGCGTCGCGCGCGGCTGGCGTTCGCCGATCACGTCATAGGTCTCGGTGCCGTCCAGCCCCAGCGTCAAGCGGTTCACGCCGGGCTTGAACTCCAGCGGCAGCACGCCCATGCCGATCAGGTTGGTGCGGTGGATGCGCTCGAAGCCTTCGGCGACGATGGCTTCCACGCCGGCCAGGCGCACGCCCTTGGCGGCCCAGTCGCGCGACGAGCCCTGGCCATAGTCCGCGCCGGCGATGATGATCAGCGGCTGCTTGCGGTCCATGTAGGTCTCGATCGCTTCCCACATGCGCACCACCTTGCCTTCCGGCTCGATGCGCGCCAGCGAACCCTTCTTGACCTGGCCGTCGACCACGGCCATTTCATTGATCAGGGTGGGGTTGGCGAAGGTGGCGCGCTGCGCCGTCAGGTGGTCGCCCCGGTGCGTCGCGTACGAGTTGAAGTCCTCTTCCGGCAGGCCCATCTTGGCCAGGTACTCGCCGGCCGCGCTGTTCAGCAGGATGGCGTTGGACGGCGACAGGTGGTCGGTGGTGATGTTGTCGCCCAGCACCGCCAGCGGACGCAGGCCCTGCAGCGTGCGCTCGCCGGCCAGCGCGCCTTCCCAGTACGGCGGGCGGCGGATATAGGTGCTCTGCGGGCGCCAGTCGTACAGCGGCGCGGCGCTCTCGCCGGTCTCGGCGGTCAGCGCGAACATCGGCTCGTAGACCTTGCGGAACTGCTCGGGCTTCACGCTTTGCTTGACGATGGCGTCGATCTCTTCGTCGGTCGGCCAGATGTCCTTCAGGTAGACCGGCTTGCCGTCCTGGTCGTTGCCCAGCACGTCCTTCTCGATATCGAAGCGGATGGTGCCGGCGATGGCGTAGGCCACCACCAGCGGCGGCGAGGCCAGGAAGGCCTGCTTGGCGTACGGGTGGATGCGGCCGTCGAAGTTGCGGTTGCCGGACAGCACGGCGGTGGCGTACAGGTCGCGGTCGATGATTTCCTGCTGGATCTTCGGGTCGAGCGCGCCGGACATGCCGTTGCAGGTGGTGCAGGCAAAGGCGACGATGCCGAAGCCGAGCTTTTCCAGGTCGGGCAGCAGGTTGGATTCTTCCAGGTACAGCTCGACCGCCTTGGAGCCAGGCGCCAGCGACGACTTGACCCACGGCTTGCGCGTCAGCCCGCGCGCGTTGGCGTTGCGCGCCAGCAGCGCGGCGGCGATCACGTTGCGCGGGTTGCTGGTGTTGGTGCAGCTGGTGATGGCGGCGATGATCACGGCGCCATCGGGCATCAGGCCTTCGGCCTCCTGCGCGCGAGCCTTGTCCAGGTCCACGGCGATGCCACGCTCGGCCAGTGCCGAGGTCGGCAGGCGCTTGTGCGGGTTCGACGGGCCGGCCATGTTGCGCACCACGCTCGACAGGTCGAACTTCAGCACGCGTTCGTATTCGGCATTCTTCAGCGAATCCGCCCACAGGCCGGCGGTTTTCGCGTAGGTCTCGACCAGCTTGAGCTGCTCGTCGGTGCGGCCGGTCAGGCGCAGGTACTCGATGGTCTGCTCGTCGATGAAGAACATCGCCGCGGTGGCGCCGTATTCCGGGGCCATGTTGGAGATGGTGGCGCGGTCGCCCAGCGTCAGGCTCGACGCGCCTTCGCCGCGGAACTCCAGGTAGGCGCCGACCACCTTTTCCTTGCGCAGGAATTCGGTCAGCGCCAGCACGATGTCGGTGGCGGTGATGCCGGGCTGGCGCTTGCCGGTCAGCTCCACGCCGACGATATCCGGCAGGCGCATCCACGAGGCGCGGCCGAGCATCACGTTCTCGGCTTCCAGGCCGCCCACGCCGATGGCGATCACGCCCAGCGCATCGACGTGCGGCGTGTGGCTGTCGGTGCCGACGCAGGTATCGGGGTAGGTCACGCCATGGTCAGCGTGGATCACCGGCGACATCTTCTCCAGGTTGATCTGGTGCATGATGCCGTTGCCCGGCGGGATCACGTCGACGTTCTTGAACGCCTTCTTAGTCCAGTCGATGAAGTGGAAACGGTCTTCGTTGCGCCGGTCTTCGATGGCGCGGTTCTTGGCGAAGGCATCGGGATCGAAGCCGCCGCACTCCACCGCCAGCGAGTGGTCGACGATCAGCTGCACCGGCACCACCGGGTTGACCTTGGCGGGGTCGCCGCCCTGGTCGGCAATGGCGTCGCGCAGGCCGGCCAGGTCCACCAGCGCGGTCTGGCCCAGGATGTCGTGGCACACCACGCGCGCGGGGAACCACGGGAAGTCGAGGTCGCGCTTGCGCTCGATCAGCTGCTTCAGCGAATCCGTCAGCGTGGCGGGATCGCAGCGGCGCACCAGGTTTTCTGCCAGCACGCGCGACGTGTACGGCAGCTTGTCGTAGGCACCCGGCTGGATCGCCTCGACTGCGGCGCGCGCGTCGAAGTAATCCAGCTTGGTGCCCGGTAGCGGTTTGCGGTTTGCAGAATTCATGGTGTAGGGAAATCGATATAAGTATGAAAAAGGGGTAGTGGCCCCGTGTCGGCGACCAACTACCCCTTTGCCCGCAGGCTCGGATTCAATGCAACCCGACGCAGGGCAATCCGGCAGCCGGTCTTACTTGCGATCCTTGATCGGCACGAACTTCAGGTTCTCCGGCCCGGTGTAGTTGGCGCTGGGGCGGATGATCTTGTTGTCGATGCGCTGCTCGATGATGTGCGCGGCCCAGCCCGAGGTGCGCGAGATCACGAACAGCGGCGTGAACATCGCGGTGGGCACGCCCATCATGTGGTAGCTGACTGCGCTGAACCAGTCCAGGTTGGGGAACATCTTCTTGATGTCCCACATCACGGTTTCGAGCCGCTCGGCGATGTCGAACATCTTCATCGAGCCGGCGTCCTTCGACAGCCGCCTGGCGACGTCCTTGATCACCTGGTTGCGCGGGTCGCCGGTGGTGTACACCGGGTGGCCGAAGCCGATCACGACTTCCTTGTTCTCGACGCGGCGGGTGATGTCGGCCTGGGCCTCGTCCGGGTTGTCGTAGCGCTTCTGGATCTCGAACGCAACCTCGTTGGCGCCGCCGTGCTTGGGGCCGCGCAGCGCGCCGATCGCGCCGGCAATCGACGAGTACATGTCGGAACCCGTGCCGGCGATCACGCGCGCGGTGAAGGTCGAGGCGTTGAACTCGTGCTCGGCATACAGGTTGAGCGAGGTGTTCATGGCGCGCTCCCACAGCGCCGACGGCTTCTCGCCGTGCAGCAGGTGCAGGAAGTGGCCGCCGATCGAGTCGTCGTCGGTCTCCACCTCGATGCGGCGGCCGTTGTGGCTGTAGTGGTACCAGTACAGCAGCATCGAGCCGAGGCTGGCCATCAGCCGGTCGGCGATGTCGCGCGCGCCCGGAGTGTTGTGGTCTTCCTTCTCCGGCAGCACCGTGCCGAGCACCGACACGCCGGTGCGCATCACGTCCATCGGGTGCGCGCTGGCGGGCACCCATTCCAGCGCCGCCTTCACATTGGCCGGCAGGCCGCGCAGGCTCTTCAGCCTGGCCTTGTAGGCGGACAGCTCGGACTTGGTCGGCAGCTTGCCGTGCACCAGCAGGTGGGCGATTTCCTCGAACTCGCAGGTCTCGGCGATATCGAGAATGTCGTAGCCACGGTAGTGCAGGTCGTTGCCGGTACGGCCGACGGTGCACAGGGCGGTATTGCCGGCGGTCACGCCCGACAGCGCGACGGATTTCTTGGGCTTGGGAGTGACGAGCGGTTGCGCTTCGGACATCTGGGTCTCCTTGATGTGATGCCTGGTGTTGCCTGTCTGTGGTCGTGCAAGCGGCCGGGAGGGGATATCCCCGGCCCGGCCGCGCCTGAGTCTGGTCGTTTACTTGCCCTTGCCTTGCGCGAACAGGGCGTCGAGCTTCTGCTCGAAGGCATGGTAGCCGATGCTCTCGTAGAGCTCCGAGCGGGTCTGCATGGTATCGACCACGTTCTTCTGCGTGCCGTCGCGGCGGATCGCCGCGTAGACGTTTTCCGCGGCCTTGTTCATGGCGCGGAAGGCCGACAGCGGATACAGCACCATCGACACGCCGGCGCCGCCCAGTTCCTCGGTGGTGAACAGCGGCGTGGCGCCGAATTCGGTGATGTTGGCCAGCACCGGCACCTTCACCGCGTCGACGAATTTGCGGTACATGCCAAGGTCGGTCATGGCTTCCGGGAAGATCGCGTCGGCGCCGGCTTCCACGCACGCCACCGCGCGCTCGATCGCCTTGTCCAGGCCTTCCACGGCCAGCGCGTCGGTGCGGGCCATGATGACGAAGTTGTCGTCGGTGCGGGCGTCGACCGCGGCTTTGATGCGGTCGACCATTTCACCCTGGGTGACGATTTCCTTGTTGGGACGGTGGCCGCAGCGCTTGGCGCCGACCTGGTCCTCGATATGCATGGCCGCGGCGCCGAACTTGATCAGCGACTTGGTGGTGCGGGCCACGTTGAAGGCCGAGGCGCCGAAACCCGTGTCCACGTCGACCAGCAGCGGCGTGTCGCACACGTCGGTGATGCGGCGGATGTCGGTCAGGACGTCGTCCAGGTTGGAGATGCCCAGGTCGGGCAGGCCCAGCGAACCGGCCGCGACACCGCCGCCGGACAGGTAGATGGCCCGGTAACCGGCACGCTTGGCCAGCAAGGCGTGGTTGGCATTGATGGCGCCGACCACCTGCAGCGGATGTTCGTCGGCCAGCGCCTGGCGGAAACGGGCGCCGGCGGAGCGCGCGAGGTCGGAAGCGGAGTAGGTCATGGCGTATGCGTTGGTGAACAGGACAAGCCGGATAATGCAAGGGATGTGCCAGGCCTTGCGGAAGCGGCAGGGAAACCCCGGCATCCCTTGCCAGTATTGGGCTGGCGGGCAGGGCAGCGGGTTTCGTCGCGGCCTCCATGGCGGGATTTCCGCACATTTGAAATCCAAACCCCTTGTCTTGGAATTCAAAGTTGAAATCGCGGGCCGCGTAGCGGACAATGTGACAGCACTGTACGCCTGTTCCCCTCGCCTTTCATCCCACTTTCCTTTCGCACCGCATCATGGCTCCGCCCGTTTCCACGCAAGGCCGCCCGCGCATCTGGGCAATCGGCATCAGCCGCCTCGCGCGCGCCTTTGCCGACCTGATTCCGGCCTATGCCGACCGCGCCGAATTCCGCATCGTCGGCAAGGGTTTCGAGGCCGCCGCCAGCGCGGTATCGCGCGAGGTGCGCGAGGGCCGGCTCGACGTGGTGGTTGCCGGCGGCTCCAACGGCGCCTACCTGCGCCAGCATGTCGACGTGCCGGTGGTGCTGGTCAAGGTCACGGGCTTCGACGTGATGAGCGCACTGGCCACGGCGCGGCGGATCTCGCCGCGGGTGGCGCTGGTCACGCACGCGGCGACCTATGCCGAGGTCGATGAATTCGTGCGCGCGTTCTCGCTGTCGGTGCCGGCCTACACCTACCTGACCGAGGACGACGCCGTGGCGCGCGTGAAGGCGCTCAAGCAGGAGGGCATCCAGGTGGTGGTGGGCCCCGGCCTGGTGACCGACCTGGCCGACCGCTATGGCCTGACCGGGGTGTTCCTGTACTCCGGCAACTCGGTGCGCATGGCGCTGGAAGACGCGATCGAGGCTGCGCGCCTGCGCCGCATCGAGGCTACCCGGCGCGACTACGTCAACACCATCCTGGCGCACCTGAACGAGGGCGTGGCGGCGGTCGACGCACAGGGGCGGATCCAGTCGTTCAACCCGGCGATGGAGCGCTTCCTGGGCACCTCGGCCGCCGCCGCGGTCGGGCGCAAGCTGCAGACGCTGGCGCCCAGCCTGGCGCTGGAAGGCGTGATGCAGACCGGCGACAAGGAGCTCGAGGCGATCCACAAGCTGGGCGACAAGATGGTGGTGGTCAACCGCATTCCGATCCAGGGCGAGGCCGGCACCACCGGCGCGGTGCTGACCATCCAGGACGCCAGCGCGATCCAGCGCGTCGACCGCAACCTGCGCTCGCGCAGCCGCGCGCGGCCGGCGGCGGTGCGCTACAGCCTCGACGACCTGGCCGGCACCTCGGCGGCGATGACGGCGCTGCGCGAGCTGGCGCGGCGCTACGCCGCGGTGGACTCGACCGTGCTGATCGGCGGCGAGAGCGGTACCGGCAAGGAGGTGCTGGCGCAAGGCATGCACGATGCCAGCCCGCGCCGCGCATTCCCGTTCGTCGCGGTCAACTGCGCCGCCTTCCCCGAGGCGCTGCTGGAAAGCGAGCTGTTCGGCTACGAAGAGGGCGCCTTCACCGGCGCGCGCCGCGGCGGCAAGGCCGGCCTGTTCGAGTCGGCCCACAACGGCACGCTGTTTCTCGACGAGGTCGGCGACATGCCGCCCGCGCTGCAGACGCGCTTGCTGCGCGTGCTGCAGGAAAAGCAGGTGCTGCCGATCGGCGGGCTCGACGCGGTGCCGGTGAACGTGCGCGTGATCGCCGCCACCCACCGCGACCTGGCCGCGATGGTGCGCGACGGCAGCTTCCGCCAGGACCTGTATTACCGCCTCAACATCCTGCGCATCGCCATGCCGCCGCTGCGCGAGCGCGCCGAAGACCTGCCGGAGCTGGCCGAACTGCTGTACCGCCGCGCGCAGGACCGGCTGGGACTGGAGCGCCCGCAGCGCCTGCCCGCGGCGGCGCGCGCGCGGCTGGCGCGCTACCGCTGGCCCGGCAATATCCGCGAGCTGGAAAACGTGACCGAACGCATCGCGGTGCTGGTCGCCGGCCGGCGCCTGGACGGCGAGGCCTTGCAGCGCGAACTGCAATCCGCGGCGCCCGAGCTGTTCGGCGAGGCCGCGCTTGCCACTGCGCCCGGGGCCGGAGCCGAAGCCGCCGCGGCGGCGCCGGCCGCACGGGCGCGCCGCTCGCTCGCGCGCGTCAAGCAATCCAGCGAAGTCGACCATATCCGGCGCGTGCTGGAGGAGTGCGGCGGCGACCGCACCGCCGCCTGCCATATCCTCGGCATCAGCCCCACCACGCTGTGGCGGCGGCTGAAGGCGGCCTAGCGCGGACGTTATCCGGCGGGGCTGGCACGGCGGAACGGAATCGGCTGCAGCCCCTTGCCCTGCAGCCACTGTTCATTGAACAGCCGCCCCATATACAGGTCGCCACGGTCGCACAGCAGCGTCACGATGGTGTGCCCCGGCCCCATCTCGCGCGCCAGCGCCACCGCGGCGCCGACGTTGATGCCGGATGACCCGCCCACGAACAGTCCTTCCTCGCGCAGCAGCCGGTAGACCATGTCGACGCAGGTCTGGTCGTCGACGCGCACGGCATCGTCGATCGGCGTGTCCTGCAGGTTGGCGGTGACGCGGCTGGAGCCGATGCCTTCGGTGATCGAGCTGCCTTCGGCCTTGACCTCGCGGTGCTTGACGAAGTGGTACAGGCCGCTGCCGTGCGGATCGGCCAGCACGATGCGCACGCCCGGCTTGTGTTCCTTCAGGCAGCGCGCGATGCCCGCCAGCGAGCCGCCGGTGCCGGTGGCGCAGGTGAAGGCGTCGATATGGCCGGCGGTGGCCTGCCAGATCTCGGGGCCGGTGGTCTCGTAGTGGGCCTGGCGGTTGGCGAGGTTGTCGAACTGGTTGGCCCAGATCGCGTTGTCGGTCTCGTCGGCCAGCCGGCCGGCGATCTTCTGGTAATTGTCGGGATCGGCGTAGGGCTTGGCCGGCACCGCGCGCACCTCGGCGCCCAGCATGCGCAGCCGTTCCATCTTTTCCGGGGATTGGGTGTCGGGTATCACCACGATGCAGCGGTAGCCGCGTGCCGCGCACAGATGGGCCAGACCGATGCCGGTATTGCCCGCGGTGCCTTCGATCACCGTGCCGCCTGGCTTCAGCAGCCCGCGCCGCTCGGCGTCGCGGATGATGTAGAGCGCCGCGCGGTCCTTGACCGAGCCGCCGGGATTGAGGAATTCCGCCTTGCCGTAGATGTCGCAGCCGGTGTCGGCGCTCAGGCCGGCCAGCCGGATCAGCGGCGTGTGGCCGATGGTGCCGGCAAATCCATCCCTGACTTCCATGGTGCACTCCTGCCGCGACCGTCGCGGGCGTCACCTTGAGTGATAGATCGGTGCGGCGGCAATGACAAGCGGGCAGGGCGGGAAGTGACCGGGATGGCGCCTTGCGCCGGGGCTGGCGTCGAGACGGCGGGCTCAGGCCGCGTTGAGCCAGCGGAAGCTGAAATCGCCCTCGACAAAGTCCGCGCGCGCGGCGTGGAAATCGCGCATATACGGGCGGTTCAGGTGCGATTCGAGCGCGCGCTTGGAGTCCCAGACCATGTAGATGACGAACACCCGCGCGTCCTCGGCATCCTGCCCGACGTGGTAGTCCAGGCAGCCGGGCTCGGTCAGCCCGCGCGAGCGCAGCGCGGTGAGCTGGGAGACCAGGGCGTCGCGGCGGTGGGTCTTGGCACGGGCGATGCCGACTAGCGTGTACGTTCCGGACATGGTGAACGGGGGCGACTGGCTGGCGTCTGTGAGCACTGGGCCAGCCATTGTAGCGGCGGCCATGGCCGCCGCCGGCAATGCCCGACGGCGCCGTCCGGGCATTTTGGCGGCGCTTGACAAGGGTGCGCGGCGCGGTTCCTGCCGCCGTGACCGCTCAAGTTATGCCCGCCGCTGCCGATAGCCGGGGCGACAACAAGAAAACCATCATCCGAGGGGTTGGCGCATGCTGAGACGCATTGGGTCGGAGCAACTGCAGGTCGGGATGTTCGTCGCCAGGCTGGGCGGGCCCTGGATCAGCCACCCGTTCTGGCGCGCGCGCTTCCTGGTCGCCAGCGAGGAGCAGGTACGGCAGATCCGGTCGGCGGGCGTGCGCGAAGTCTGGATCGATATCCTGAAGGGCCGCAATCTGCCGACGCCGGAAGAGCAGGCCAGCGCGGCCCCGGCCATCGCCGCGGCCCAGCCTGCGCCTGGCGCCGATGCGTCGGCTGACGCGGCGCCAGCCACCACGCTCGAGGCCGAGATCGTGCATGCGCGCGAACTGCTGCAGTCCGGCAAGGCCGTGATCGGCTCGATGTTTGCCGACGTGCGCATGGGGCGGGCGCTGGAGGTCAGCGGTGCGCTGCTGCTGGTCGACGCGGCCTCGCGCTCGCTGTCGCGCCATGGGCAGGCGCTGCTGGCTCTGGTGCGGCTCAAGGCGCGCGGCGACGACAACTACCTGCATGCCTTCGCGGTCTGCGCGCTGATGATCGCGGTCGGCCGCACCCTCGGCCTGCCCGACGACGAGGTGCGCGAGCTGGGCCTGGCCGGCCTGGTGCATGACATCGGCAAGCTGGCCGTGCCCGGCGCCGCCAGCCTCCGCGCCGGCGAGCGCACACCCGAGCAGGAGGAGGCCTACCGCCGCCATCCGTCGGCGGGCTATCGCATCCTCAACGACGCCCGGCTCTATTCCAATATCCCGCTCGATGTCTGCGTCCACCACCATGAGCGCGTCGACGGGCGCGGCTTCCCCTTCGGCCTAGTCGGGCGCGAACTGAGCGTGCACGCCCGGATCGGCGCGATCTGCGATACCTATGACGCGCTCACCGCCAGCCACCCCGGGCACCAGCCATGGTCGCCGGCCCGCGCCATGGAATACATGGCGGTGCGCGTCGACACGCTGTTCGACCGGCGCGTGTTCAAGGCCTTCTCGCGCACCGTCGGCATCTATCCGCTCGGTACCGTGCTGCGGCTGCGCTCCAACCGGCTGGCGGTGGTGTGCGCGCAGCATGACGCCGATCCGCTGCGGCCCAAGGTGATGGCGTTCTACTCGGTGTCGCAGTCGCGGCCGGTGCCGACCGAGCTGATCGACCTGCGCCATGGCGACGAGACCGTGGTGGCGTTCGAAAACGCGGCGGAGTGGGGCTTTACCGATGAGCAGTTGCTGGAGATGTATGCGCCGGCGGCATGAGACGGTCCCGCCGACGTAGTGCGCATTTAAGTTGTCACGACTCTTACCGTTACCTGACGCAGCTTAACCCCGCTATGTTGACGCATTTCGGGACATTTCGACGAAGTGGGAGTTTCGCAACAAAATGATAGTACGAGGATAGGAAAGCTCATCTCTGCATTGGACACAGCCAACTTCAATTTACGACGTACACCCGCTCTAGAATCCTAGCGGTTCGTAATCGTCTTTGAATTGCCAGTCGTTTGGGCTGGCGCTCTCACATGCATCTATGGATACGATGAGCCTTCGCGGAAGCACTCGAACCTCGGACCACCACAGCCTTCCGCTGGGCGAGCGTCGGTACGAGAACGCGACGACCAGGACGTCTTCGCTGATATGGCAAAGATGCCCTGAAATAATTCTGCGCGAGGCGCAGAGCTTAGAGACATCATCGGCCGTCAGCCACTGTCGATTGGTGTCCGAGATGGTGAGGTACGAAATCTGGAGCAGTCGCTCGGGATCGCCAAGCGCTGTGGCGAGTACGTCGCGAAGGTCCACCGGTTCCCGAGATCGGATATCTGCCGTCATTCCTTTCCCCTCGTCTGTAATACGACCTTGCCCCGTGCGCGTCGCTGGGCAATGGCGTCCAGTGCATCGGTCGCCTTGGCGAGCGGGAACACCCGATCCACGTGAACGCGGATTCTTCCCTGGCGGTACCATGCGAAGATCTCAGAAAAGCCGTCAGCGACCCTCGAGGGAAACCGACTTCTGTAGTAACCCCGATAGAACCCGATAAGATCGAGGTTTTTCACCAGGAAGATATTGGGTCGGATCTCCGGAAGTTCGCCACAGGCAAATCCAATGACGACGTATCGTGCTTCTGCCTGACAACATCGAATCGCCAGCTGAGTGAAATCGCCACCCACAGGATCGAAGACGACATCTACGCCTTCAACAGCAAGCGACTCACGGATAGCTCGCTTCCAGTCTGGATGGCTATAGGTCAATCCCAGATCGGCGCCGCCATGCGTTACAGCAAAATCAGCGCGTGCCTCTGTGCTGGCGACGGCTACGACTTTTGCCCCAGTCGCCTTTGCCACCTGTACCGCGGCAAGGCCAGCACCACCGCTTGCTCCAAGCACCAAAACGGTTTCCCCGGCGTCAAGCCGTGCCCGCCATTTCAACGCTCCGATCGCCGTGCCATAGGCAATTCCCAGTGCAGCCGCTTCGATAAAACCCATGTTGTCGGGAATGGGGTAGACCGAACTTGCATCCACCACTGCTTGGTCGGCATAGCCACCAAACTGCATACCTATCATAACCCTGTCACCCGGGCGAACATCGGTAACTGTGGGGCATACTTCAACGACAACACCCGCCGCTTCCAATCCCGGAACGAACGGGAAGGATTTTGGCTTTTCCTGATAGGTTCCGTGCAGAAGCAGTAGATCAGCAAAATTCAGGCCCGCGGCATACGTATCCACGCGTACCTGGCCCTTCATTAGCGGTGCGTCCGGAAGATCGCCGACCAGGAGCGCTTCGCCAATTCGTTCGCAGTATGCAGCTCGCATGTTAGATGCCCCTCGGTTGTCGGAACGTTAGCGCGCCACTTCCATCGCAAGTCGTCGCCGGGATCCAATCTTTCGATGAAAGATTGCGCCGAGCGCAAGGGCTGCCGCGCACAGCGCGATAAATCCGCCTATCCATACCCCGACAGCGCCGAAGCCATCCAGGCGGAAAGCGATCCATGTGCCCAGGCCCAGTCCGAGAACACAGCGCAACACCACAGCCACGGCGACTGCCAGCCATGCTATGCGGTAGGAGCGAAGCACCACGCAGAAATAGATCTGGATGGCATCTGCCATCTGGCTGGCAGCTACCCAGAAGAGCATCCTGGAAGCCAGGGCTGCCACATCCGCGTCGGTCGTGAACAACGCGGCAATTGCGCTCCGTCCCAGCAGCAGGCCCACCGTTGTTGCTGCCGCCAGAGAGCAGACCATCAACAGCCCTGTCCTGAATGTCGACAATTCCTCGGAAAATGCGCTGGCTCCGGCGGATCTGGCAATCAGCGCACTCGACGCAATGCCGACAGATAACGGCAACATGAAGACGAGCGTGGCAACGTTGGCCGCAATCTGATGTGCAGCAGACGCATTGGATCCCGCTCTGGCGATCAGGATGGCCATGCCGGAAAATGACACGATTTCAACGAACTGAACCGCAGAGACTGGGATCGTGGCCTGCAGGACAAGCTTTAGCGCCGTCAATGAGATCCTGAGGTCTTGGCGGCGACGAATTCCTACCAGGGTGTTGCTGCGCCGCAGCATATGGCAGCAGACGGCCAAGCTCGCCCAAGCAATGATCGCGGACGAGGCAGCACAGCCTACCACTCCCAGGTTTTCGCCCGTGTCGTCGATGGTCGCCTGCATCAGGGCGAAATTCAGCGGCACTTTCAGTATCAGGCCCGCAACATTGATCCACATGAACGCTGCGGGACGTCCAGTTGCCGCTTCCATCGCAAACAGCAACCGGTAAGCCAGGAGGGCAGGCAAGCCAATGCAGAGAACGCGGAGAAATGAGTCGGTCTTGCACCTAGTTACCGGGTCGGTGTCGACCAGCATGGCGAGGCACATCATGAGCAGGGGGTAGGAAAGCAGGGCACATCCGATGGAGAGGACCATGCCAGTCGATAGCACGGCGCGCAGTTCGGTTGTCGCACCGCTCCCCCAGAGTTGCGCAGCGACGGGTGTGATGCCATTGGCGATTCCTGTCAGGACAACCAGCAAGGCCACGTAGATGGAGCTGCCGATACCGATGGCGGCTAGATCCGAGGTTCCGTAGCGCCCCGCCATGACAGAGTCGATGCTCATCATGCCAATGGCAGTAAGCTGCATCCCGAGGGTCGGGGCAGCCAGCCAGGCGATCCGGCGGGCTTCACGGAACATGTGCGCCGACCTGAAGTGCGACAATCGTGGCGTCGTCGGAGGCTTTCAATCTCGGCCACGACTGGCAGGCAGGATCGTCGCGCTCGATTTCGCGGACCTTGCTTACGAGTCCCGACACCCCGATCCTGAAGACTTCGTCCAGCGCGTCTTCAAGGGTACAGGCGCGATATTTGTCGATCAGCCTGGCAGCGCCATCACTCAACAACATTAGCGATGGCGGTTCGATGGAATGGAACGATTCGAACGCAAGAGTGGAGGGGTCCCAGTTTGGCGCCGCGATGGCATAGCCCCCTGGCTGGTTCATCATCTTGCGCCTGACGAGCAGGCGTCCCGAAATATCAGTCAGGACAGCGCTTCGCCGTTCGTCGTCTCCAGGCGTCTGTGCGAGGCGCGCAGCGAGTGCATCGAATTCCAGATCAAACGATGGTCCGAGCGTGGATTCCACGATATGAGCCGATGCAGCTCCCGTCCGTAACACGCCGCAGCAATCCCCGAGTTTGGCAAAGGAAACCAAGTGGCCTACCGAATGCCGTTGAACCTTTGCTAGGATCACCGAGGCAGAGGGCAAAAGGTGCGCATCGGCAGCGCGATCCTTGATCAATGCACGACAGTCAGCATTCGCAGCGTCAATGGCAGACGCGAGAAGCGCATTCGAATCGTGCGTTGTACCATTGCACACGATCGAGCGATGCAAGTGCCAGTTAATCCGGAGCGCGTACCATTCGGCGTCGGAGTGATTGGGCGTCAGCATCAAGGATGGAGAAATTCCAGTAGCGCCGTCGATGACCCAGGCGTGCACGGACGTGTCATCGGCCACATAGCCGCAAACGTCCTCGGACGGTTGGTTGCCGGAAGAATACGATCCACTTTCGATCTGCTTCAACATGGGAAGTCTGTGTCCTTGCAATATGTCCGAACGACTATCGCCAGTCGGCGGGGCTAGCCATGAGAATCGGTGTGTCGCGTTGCAGCAGCGCTTGCTCCCAGTCAAGGACCGGCCGGTTCAATGCCTTGCTGCCTAAACCGAAGAAGACAAAATCTGCCGTCCTGGCAGATCCAAACATGATTAGTGGCCCGCGATAGGCCACGAGGCCATCGACGACTCGCCGCATCGAGAGCGGCGCCTGGACCGCGTCGAAAAGCACGCCGCCACCATCTTCTGGCAATTGCCCTTGGCGAAGGACGCCGTGCTGGTGCGTGACAATGTCCAGACTCGGTTTGCCGTAGGGTGCCTGTCGGAATGCTGCCTTCACGGCCGAGTATCTGTCAGGGTAGAGATGGGCAGCATCGCTTCTGATCATCCTTGTGGAGTGCGAGGCAGACGCTGGGAAAGAGCGGAATACCCATGCACGAAGCGCGCCCAGTACCGTCTTGGGGGCAACAACCTGCATGCAGTATGGGGGGCGGTCGTCTTTGACGACTACTTCGGGAAAATGGTGCCGGATGGCACCGGCAACGGTGCAGCCAAAGGCGGATTCCGTTGGGTCATAGAGGATGCAGGAGCGCAGCCTATCTTCCTGAAGTGCCGCATGGTTGTCCTCTGCATACGGAAAATTCGCGCTGAAAACATCGTGCACAAAAGTCGGAAACGTCAGCGCGCCTGACAGCGCAAACGCTGCGCCATAGCCGAGAGAGTATCCCGCGACATGCGTTGGCGCTCCGTGTTGCCGCATCACCATGGCAGCACAGAGAAACAGTACCAATTGTGTGACCCTCGCGGTGCGTATGTTCGCCAAGTCAGACGGGTCCAGCAGCCGAGGCTTTGCCACTTCTTCGAAGACAGCGCGGCGATAGGTGTCCTCGTACCAGTCCGTGAGCGGCTGAAGCAGACCCGCGTGCGCGCGGAGTTCGCGCAATGTCGTGTGCGGCGATTGGCAGTACCGGCGTTCTTCCACACAGCTGGCGTAGTTGAAAAAATAGCCCTGATACGTCATCTGCACGCCTCCGCCAGCGCGGATACAACGCGGTCCACCTGTGCTTCGGTAATGCCCGGCCCCGAGGGCAGCATAATGGCGTGCTCATGCAGGTGTGTGGAGAACGCGTCGTGCTGATAGTACTGAAAGCGCGAATAGACAGGAAGCTGCGGAAGGGGAATCCAGACTGGACGCACCATGATGTGTTGTGCCACCAGTTTTTCGATGACGGATCTGGACGGCTGCGGCAGCTCGATGCATGTCATCCAGAAAACGCCGGCTGACTCAGGCGTGCGTTGTGCAAGCCGCACACCATCCATTCGCTTCTGGATGGCTGTAGCGTAGTATTCGTAGAGTTTTTGCTTTCGATGAATGCGGTCGAACAGCAGCTCCATCTGGGCAACACCTATGGCGGCATTGATGTTGCTCATGCGGAAGTTCAATCCATAATCGTCATGAAAAAATGACATCGTATCGGCCTTGGCCGTCGACGAAAGATGGCGTGCCTTGCGACAGAGCGATTGCGATTTGGCGATCAGTGCGCCTCCGGCCCCCGTCGTGATGATCTTGTTGGCGTTGAAGCTAGTTGTGAAGATGATCTGATCGGCTCGATCGTCGGGCACGGAGGCGCCGAGCGGCATTCCCTTGTAGCAGGCGCCCAAGCATTGCGCGGCATCGTGAATGACCACCAGATTCCATTGCCTGGCTAGCGCGTGAATGCGATCCAACCTTGCGAGGTCACCCCAAAGATGTACGAGGCAGATCGAGGAGACCAGCCTCCCAGAAGCTGTATTGACGACGCGGCCGTCTCGGCGCACGCATCGTTCTTCCAGAAACGCCGCGAGCAGCTCATCGTCGATCTGCCACGTCTGTGGATTCAGGTCTATAAAGACGGGATGCATACCCGCCCGTACCGCGGCACTGGCTGGCGCCGCAAACGTCAACGCGGGAATCAGGATCTCGGTATCTCGCTCACCGGCAAGCTCGAATGCCAGTTGCAAGGCGCAGGTACCGCTCGCGACTGTCACCGCGTCGGCACAACCAAACGTTTGTGCGAGCAACGTCTCGAACTCCTTTACGTACCGGCCGCCGTACGACACCCAGCCGGATTCGATGGCGTGTAGAACATAGTCCCGCTCGCGCCCATTCAGGAGCGGGGC
Source organism: Cupriavidus alkaliphilus (assembly GCF_014191175.1). Taxonomy (NCBI): domain Bacteria; kingdom Pseudomonadati; phylum Pseudomonadota; class Betaproteobacteria; order Burkholderiales; family Burkholderiaceae; genus Cupriavidus; species Cupriavidus alkaliphilus. The sequence goes on from NZ_JACHWE010000001.1 coordinate 1,333,018, forward strand.
ATAGTTGTCGATGCTCCTGTCCTCAAACGTTTGCATAGTGAGCCTCATGGGAAGGAAGGAGGCCAAGTCTCAAGGCTTCGCTGATCTGTCGGGCGGAGTACGCGACGCCATATCGCGGCATGAATTTCAGTTCCTCAACGATCCTGGCGAAACTCACCCGGTAGTTCCTGCGGTCCGCGCCTTTGCCGGTATCGGAGAAGCGCGCGGTCCGGCCCGTTGCCTGGGCAATCGCATTGATCAGGTCAATCTTTCGATAGTTTTCCTCGTCCGATCCAACATTGAAAACGTTGGCGCCGGTGCGAACAGTGGTATCGCTGCAAATGCCGCAAATCAGCTCGGCAAAGTCATTGACATGGCAATACGGTCGCCACGTTTCGGAATCGTAGACATCGAACGGCGTGTCCATGGCGATGGCCCGTGCAAATTCGTTGACCGTCAGGTCAAAGCGCATCCGCGCCGATAGTCCATGCGCCGTTCCAAAACGCAGGATATAGGTTTCGAGTGTGGCTGTATTTTCGATCAGCCAGTGCTCGGCCTCAACTTTCGTTTCCGCGTAGAGCGACAGTGGATTTAGTGCATTGTCTTCGCTGAGCAAGGCCACCGAATCACTCATACCATAGTTGCTGCAGGTCGACGCGAAGATGAAGCGACTGGCGTCGTTTTCCGAGGCTGCGCCGAACAGTGCCTTGGTGGCGGCCAGATTTGTCTGCCAGGCGACCTCCGGCATCTTCTTGCAGGCGGGGTCTCCAACAATGGCCGCCAGATGAACCACAGCAAATGGACGGATCTGATTTAGCTGCTCTTGGAGCCGTTCGAATTTCCTGATATCGAGCCGGACAAAGGTGAATCGCGGCGTCACCAAGAGCGGCAGTAGACCCGTTGCCCCGTACATCAGGCTGTCCATGCCGATGACGTCAAATCCTTCACTCAGCAGCCTACGGCAGACGCCGCTTCCAATGTATCCGGCCGCACCAGTGACGAGAACCCGTTTCCCTTTGCTCATGCCATTCCCCTCTCCGAGAAAAGCTCATTGGCCCGGTGCAGGTCTTCAATGGTGCCTGCATCGATCCATTTTCCATGATGCTGATAGGTCGCCACATGCGATCCGCGTTCCAGTAGCGATGAGAGAACCTTGTCGACACCTACTTCGCCAGTGCCCAAGGAGCCCAGAAGTGAGCCGATCGATGGCTGCATCAGGTAGTACCCGGCGAGAACCGGGAATGGAACGGTGGGTTTTTCCCTAACTCCCAGCATCCGAGAGTCGTGCGATTCCACCACGCCATATGGCACTCTGTATATGTAGTCATTCACCGCGACTGAGAAGTCGGCGCCGCTGGCCATGTGGAATCGATGAAAATCGATAAGGTCCAGATCTGATGCGATGTCTCCGTTCAGTACCATCAGCGGCTTGCATTCTTTGCAGTCGATCAATTCGTGGCATAGTGCCAGGGCCGACCCGAATGTGCCTCTGGGTTCCGGTTCCAGCAGAAGCTGGATATTCACCCCATATCGTGCCGCCAGCGCTCCTACGATGCTTCCGAAGAGGTCTGCGCAGTAGTGGACGGCAATAAAGATATCCTGCGAACCGGCTCTTGCCAGAGCACTGATATGCCGCTCCAAGAGGCTATGGTCTCCTATAGGCATGAGCGGTTTTGGTATGACTTTCGTGAACGGACTCAACCTGGTACCAAATCCACCCGCGACAATTAATGTTGTCCACATGCTCTGCGCCCTCTACGTTGGGATTCGTTTTAACTCACGTATTCTCTTTCACTCAGCCTCGACAAAATGTCAAATTCAAAATCCGGGAATTTTCGTAGCGAAAAAAGACCTCTTAGGATCGAGGCCGCGTCATAGCCGGAAAGCACTTCGGAGCCACTTAGAACAATATCTAATAGCTCCTCCAGACTGTACGTGACTACCTCGATATCCGGTTCGAGGCTTGCTACCAGAGGTTCTTGGGGCGCTGTTACGAGCGTCAGGAAGCTGTAACCCATGTTCGAATGCGTTGATGGATTAACAACCATCGCTCCGGTCAAAAGAAGGGGAGAACATGCTGCCAAGCCGGTTTCTTCCCGCAGTTCTCTGACGGCGGCGGCAGCGCGCGATTCCCCTTCGTCGATCAGTCCACCTGGCAAGCCCATCAGTATCTCGCCAAAACCATGCCGGTATTCACGTATCAAATAGACGAGACCAGTCCGAGTTACCGGCATTATGTTGACCCAGTCCCGTCCGCCAATTATGTAATAGGGATCGACAATGGATCCGTCGGACCTTAGGCAGCGATGGCGCCTAAGGTGAATCCACTCGTCCTTTATGAGATCATCGCTGGCCAAGATATTCCATTTTTTAATCATCAATCCTCCTAAGAATGGCATGGGCCATGGAGTTGAATCCGAAATGGGATGGGCGTTGATTTAATCGTCGGGTATTTCTGATTGTTTGCGGCCATGGCAAAGGCCGCAAGTAAAAAAAATCAGTAGCGATTTAAATATTGTCAATGTATTGAATTTGCCACTTCAATACAATGCCCCCTCGTTTGGGGGGGCCATTGGCATCGCCCAACGAGCCGCGCAGGCAACAGCGCATGTTCAAACAGATCCATGCGGATCTCTGTGCCCTAGATTTCACCGATTCCTATGATCGCGTCGCCGCGTTCGATCAATAGGCGTAAGCGCGCTCGTCGGGTCGTGGCGACTGTTTTTCACTACGTTTTGCCGAGGGTGATGCCTTTCAAGCCAGGACTGGGCGGTGATCGCCGACGAGCGCGTTAGGACTGAGGAGGTGTTGTCCAACGGGCCGCGAGTTGACAGCACGTCTAAGACGGTCTACGGCGCATTGCGCGGCGAGCGTCATCCCGCCAGCCATCTCCCTTCTCTGAGCCGCTCATGCAGGAAATCCCCCAGCACCCGCACGCGCGCGCTGTGCCGCAGGTCGGGGTGGGTCAGCACCCACAGGTCGGTGTCCATGGCGGCATCGGGCGGCGCCAGCCGCACCAGCGCCGGATCGTCCCCGGCCAGCAGGCACAGCAGCATGCCGGCGCCCATGCCATGCCGGACCGCGTCCGCCATCGCCACCAGGCTGTCGGCGCTGACCGCGCGGCGCGGCTCCGGCACGTGCTCGCGTATCCAGCGCGCCTGGGCCAGGTGCGACAGCGCTTCGTCCGGCACCACCCAGTCATAGGCCGGCCAGTCCGCCAGCGCGGGGCTGTCCGCCGTGGCCGACAGCCCGAGTTGCTGCAGGTAGCTGCGCGCCGCGTACGGCGCTGTCTGGAGCCGGCCGATGCGGCGGCCCACCAGGTACTCCGGCGGCGCATTGGCCGGGCGGATGGCCACGTCGGCCTCGCGCCGGCTCAGGCTGAGAAAGCTGTTGTTGACGACCAGCTGCAGCTGGATGCGCGGATGCAGCGCGCGAAATTCGGCAAACAGCGGCATCAGCAGCGCGCCCAGCAGTGTGTCGGTGGTGGTCACGCGCAACGGCCCGCTCAGCTGGCGGTCGAGGCCGGACAGCTGGCGCTGCGCCGCATCGATCTGTTCGCCCACCCCGGCCAGCCGTTGCGCCAGCGCCTCGCCGGCCGGGGTCATGGCGTAGCCGGTGGCATGGCGCTCGAACAGCAGCGTGCCGAGGGTGTCTTCCAGCCGCGCCAGGCGGCGCAGCACCGTCGAGTGGTTGACGTGCAGGACGCGCGCGGCGCCGGCCAGCGAGCCAGATTGGCTGACGGCGAGGAAGTATTTCAGGTCGTCCCAGTCTGCTTCCTGCATGTTTGCATAATCCTTTTGCACGATTGGCCAGTTCCCGTGCGGATCCGCACAGCCTACAGTGGCTGGGCGTGGCCGGCAATGGTTGCCGGCGCGCACCGGGCTCAGGGAGGAAAACATGGCGATGGCGTGGACGCTGCTGGTGCTGGCCGGGCTGATCGAGATCGTGATGGCGCTGGCGCTGAAACATACCGACGGCTGGACCCGCCTGGGCCCGACGGCGCTGGGCATCGGCGCCGCGCTGGCCAGCATCTACCTGCTCAGCGCGGCGCTGCGGCACCTGCCGGTGGGGACGGCCTACGCGATCTGGACCGGCATCGGCGCGATCGGCGTGACGCTGATCGGCATCCTGTTTCTGGGCGAGAGCGCGTCGCCGCTGCGGCTGGTGCTGATCGGGCTGATCTTCGTCGGCATCGGCGGGTTGAAGTTGCTGCCGGCCTAGCCCGCATCCGCATGGCATGCAGGGATGGCGGGCGCGTTCGGTACACTATCTGGCCTAGTCAAAGGCCGGAGTCGCCCCCGCCATGAATTTCGATGCCCTGCTGGAGCTGTTCCAGCAACGTATTCCCGCCCACCCGTGGGCGCAGATCGCGCTGTACCTGGTCGCGCTGTGCCTGATCGCCGCGCTGGCGCAATGGCTGTTCGGCCATGTGATGTCGCGCATCGCCCACCGGCTGCTGAAGGTGTGGGGCAAGACCCCGTGGAGCACGGCGCTGACGCGCCATCGCGCCTACCGGCGTTTCGGCTACGCGGTGGGCTTTGCCGTGATCACCGTCGGCATTGGCGAAGTGCCGCACATGGGCCGCTATGCGCTGGCGATCGAGCGCCTCGCGCATGCCAGCCTGTGGGTGTGCTTCTTCCTGATGCTGGGCGGCGTGCTGGGCGCCTGGCAGGACGTGTACGCCAGCAGCCGCCGGGCACAGACGCGCTCGATCAAGGGCTATATCCAGGTGGGCCGGCTGGGGTTGGGGCTGGTGTGTGCCGTGCTGGTGCTGTCGATCCTGATCAACCGCTCGCCGCTGTGGATGCTGTCCGGCCTGGGGGCCTTGTCGGCAGTGCTGCTGCTGGTGTTCAAGGACACACTGCTGTCGCTGGTCGCGAGCACGCAGCTGACTTCCAACGACATGCTGCGCATCGGCGACTGGATCGAAATGCCCCAGTGCAACGCCGACGGCTACGTCAAGGACATCGCGCTGCATACGGTCAAGGTGCAGAACTGGGACAACACCGTGACCACGGTGCCGACCTACAAGCTGTTCTCGGAAAGCTATCGCAACTACCGCCAGATGTTCGAATCCGGCGCGCGCCGGATCAAGCGCACGTTGCGGCTCGATGCCGGCAGCGTGCGCTTCCTCGAAGACCGCGAGGTCCACGCGCTGATGCGCTTTCGCCTGCTGCACGACTACCTGGAAGAAAAGCAGCGCGAGGTCGACGAGGCCAACCGGCTGCTGATCGCCGCCGGCAACGACCCGGTCAACCGGCGCCGGCTGACCAATATCGGCACCTTCCGCGCCTATGGCATCGCCTACCTGAAGGCGCACCCCGAGATCCACCACGACCTGCTGCTGAACGTGCGCATGATGGAGCCCGATTCGCAGGGCATCCCGGTCGAGATCTACTGCTTCACCGCGCTCACCGCGTGGATGGACTACGAGCGCATCCAGGGCGATGTGTTCGACCACCTGCTGGCGATCCTGCCGGAACTGGGGCTGCGGCTGTACCAGGCGCCGTCGGGCGCCGACCTGAACGGCGTGCGCATCGCGCCGGTGCTGGCCGCGGCGCAGGTGGCGGCCGCACAGGCGGTCCAGCATGCCCCGGCCAACGGCGCCGCCGCGGGCAGCCATCCGATGTAGCGGGGATGTAGCGGCATGTAGCGGGATGCAGGGAGGCGCGGCTCAGCCGACCGCGCGCGGGCGCACGCGGCTGGCGGCTTCCTTGGCGCGCGTGCGCGCGGTGTCGACGTCGTCGGCATAGGCCAGCGCCACGCCCATGCGGCGGCGAGCGAAGCTCTCAGGCTTGCCGAACAGCCGCACCTCGGTCTGCGGCACGCGCAAGGCCTGGTCGACGCCGTCGAAGACCACCCCCTGGGCTTCCACGCCGCCGTAGATCACGGCGCTGGCGCCGGGGCTGCGCAGCGTGGTGTCGACCGGCAGGCCGAGGATGGCGCGGGCATGCAGCTCGAACTCGTTCTGCCATTGCGTGGCCATGGTGACCATGCCGGTGTCGTGCGGGCGCGGGCTGACCTCGCTGAACCAGACCTGCTCGCCCTTGACGAACAGCTCGACGCCGAACAGGCCCATGCCACCCAGGTCGGCGGTGACCGCCTGCGCGATGCGCTGCGCGCTTTCGAGCGCGGCCGGGTGCATCGGCTGCGGCTGCCAGCTCTCTACGTAGTCGCCGCTGACCTGCACGTGGCCGATCGGCGCGCAGAACTGCGTTTCCACCTGGCCCGTGGCGCCCACCGCGCGCACCGTCAGCAGCGTGATCTCGTAGTCGAAATCGATAAAGCCCTCGACGATCACGCGGCCGTGGCTGACGCGGCCGCCGGCCATGGCGTAGTCCCACGCCGCCTGCACGCCCTCGGGACCGTCGATCTTGCTCTGGCCCTTGCCCGAGCTGCTCATCACCGGCTTGACCACGCACGGGTAGCCGATGCCGCCATCGATCGCGGCCTGCAGTTCCTCTAGCGAATCGCAGAACTTGTAGGGGCTGGTGGGCAGGCCGAGCGACTCGGCGGCGAGCCGGCGGATGCCTTCGCGGTCCATGGTCAGGCGCGCGGCGCGCGCGGTCGGAATCACGCGCACGGTGCCGGCGGCTTCCAGCGTTTCCAGCATCGGCGTGGCGATGGCCTCGATCTCGGGCACCACCAGGTGCGGCTTCTCGGCTTCGATCAGGGCCTTGAGCTGGTCCGGGTCGCTCATGGCGATAGTGCGCGCATGATGCGCGACCTGCTGGCCGGGCGCGTTGTCATAGCGGTCGACGGCGATGGTCTCCACGCCCAGGCGCTGCAGCGCGATCAGCACCTCCTTGCCGAGCTCGCCGGAGCCGAGCAGCATCACTTTGGTGGCGGAGGGGGAAAGGGGCGTTCCGAGGGTGGTCATGGCGGCAGGGCGGCGAGGCGATGGGAAAACCGCGATTGTACGTGCTGCCGCCCGCTGGTGCCGCCGGGCCTAGTCTTCGGCGTCGCGCGAGCCGGTGGGGCGACGCGCCGCCTGGTCCCTGCGGTCGGCGGCCTCGGCCTCGGCCGGGCTCGACGCGACGCCGTACATGCCGTGGCGCGGCGTGCCCGGGGGCAGGTTGCCGAGATCGGTGGGCTGGTAGGGGTGCGGGCCCGGCGGCGGCTGCGAGGTGTCGCTGGAAGGATGCGCGCGGCCGGTCAGCTTCTCGTCGCGGGTCACGCTGTGGCCGCCGTAGTGGTAGTCGGTCAGCGAGCCTTCATGCGCGGGCGCCGACGGGGCCGGCGCGCCGGAGATATCGGTCACGCGTACCGGAATCGACGGATAGACCTGCTGGGCGGCGGCGATCGCCATCTCGGGCGAGTCGAACTCGCCGTCGAGCCGCTCCGGGGCGCCATTGCCGGTGCGCATTTCCAGATGCCAGCGGCCGTCTTCCGGGCCGCACACCAGGATTTCCTGTTCGGTCGAGGTCATGGGGGCCTCCTTGGGTCTGAACGTTGCGTCTCTGCGCAGACAGGCACGAACCATTCCAGCGCTGCCCCCGCGTCGTACCGGCCTGTGCGCACGTCGGGTGACGCCAGATTTACAATGCGCGCCCGTTCTTACCGCCGCCCCGCTCAGGACGTGGCCATCAACGGCGGCCGCGGCCGGGTCACCACCGCGAAAGCGATCTGCGCCAGTCCCGCCGCCAGGCCCAGCGCGACGCCGGCCTGCCACGCCACGGTATAGGAGCCCAGCGCGTCATAGACCAGCCCGCCGCCGAAGGCGCCGACAAAGCTGCCGATCTGGTGGCTGAAGAAGGCCACGCCGCCCAGCATCGCCTGCCAGCGCAGGCCGAAGGTCTCGGCGATCCAGCCCGACACCAGCGGCGCCACGCCCAGCCACAGGAAGCCCATCACCGCGGCGAACACCAGCGTGCTCTGCGGCGTCGGCGCCGACGAGAAATACCACGTCAGCGCCAGCGAACGCAGCGTATAGATGCCGCCCAGCAGCATCAGCTTGTTGTAGCGGCCGCCGGCCCAGCCGAAGAAAATGCTGCCCAGCACGTTGAAGCCGCCGATCACGCCCAGCGCCTCGGCGCTGAGCATCGGGTCCATGCCGCACACATCGAGATACGACGGCAGGTGCGTGGTCAGGAACACCAGCTGCATGCCGCAGACAAAGTAGGCCAGCGCCATCACCACGAACGGCGCGTGGCGCAGCGCGGTGCCCAGCGCCTGGCGCGCATTGTCCTGGCCGATGCCCGCCGGCGTCGCCAGCGGCAGCCGGTCGACGCGCCCGGCCGACCACGCCGCCGGCAGCATCACCAGCGCCAGCAGCACGAATGCGGCCAGCCCGGTGCGCCAGCCATAGGCCTGCGTCACCATCTGCCCGATCGGCGCCGCCAGCAGCGCCCCCAGCGAGCCCGCGCCCGACACCAGCCCCAGCACCGTGCTGCGCAGCGCCGCCGGCACCGGCCGCGCCGCCACCGCCATCGCCAGCGCGCTGCCGGTGCAGGCCATCGACGCGCCGATGGCCACGCCCGCGCCCAGCGTGACGCCGACCAGGCTGTGCGCGGTCGCCAGCAGCACCAGCCCGACCACGTATAGCAGCGACCCCGCCATCATCAGCGGCCGGAAGCCGATGCGCGTGGCCCAGGCACCTGCGAGCGGCTGCAGCAGGCCCCACGCCAGGTTCTGCACGGCGATGGCGACGGTGAAATCCGACACCGAGATGCCGATATCGCGCGTCAGCGGCGGCATGAAGATGCCCAGGCTCTGGCGCAGGCCCATGGCCAGGCTCAGCATCACCGAAGCGCCGAGCAGGATCGGCAGCGCCGGGCGCAGGCCCTCGAAGCGGGACGGGGATGAAGACGGGGTAGGTGCGGGGAAGAGGGGCACGGTAGGTCTCGTCGCGGGGTTTCGTTATCGTTGTGAGCCCCCGGGCGCCTTCCATGTCTGCAATGTCTGGAATTTAAGCGGGCACTGAATATACCGCAGGGTAAGGCGAGGGTATGCCGCGGCGCCCGGCCGTGTCAATTTGGCTTTGGGCCGGGCCGCCTTCCGATTTGGCAAAGGCGGCCCGGCCAGGCCCGGCGATCAGTCCAGGCTGACCTTCGACGCGCGGATGGTCTCGCCCCAGCGCTGGATCTCGCCGCGGACCAGCGCGGCGAACTTCGGCTGCGGCTCGCCGCCTGGGGTGCCGCCCATGTCGCGGAAGCGGGCCGCGACCTCGGGATCGCGCATGGCCTTGCCCAGCGCCTCCTGCAGCGCCGCGGCAACCGCCGGCGGGGTTTTGGCCGGGGCGAAGAAGCCCAGCCAGCCCATCACGACGAAGTCCTTGACGCCGGCTTGCGCCATGGTCGGCACGTCGGGCAGCGCGGGCAGGCGCTCGGCGCTGGTCACCGCCAGTGCGCGCAGCTTGCCGGCGCGGATCTGCGGCAGCGCCTGCGTCAGGTTGTCGAACATGAAGGTGGTTTCGCCCGCCAGCACCGAAGTGGTGGCCGGCGTCGATCCCTTGTAGGGCACGTGGATGACCTCGGTGCCAGTGCGCAGGCGGAACAGTTCCGCGGTCAGGTGCGTGGTCTGGCCGATGCCGGCCGAGGCGTAGGAATACTTGCCCGGCGACTGCTTGAGCTGCGCCACGAGCTCGGCCACGCTGCGCACCGGCGCCTGGGCGCCGACCACCAGCACATTGGCGAACGAGATCAGGTCGGTCAGCGGCAGGAAATCCTGCGGCTGGTAGGGCAGCTGCTTGTAGGCGCTGTAGTTGATCGCATGCGAGCCGGTATTGCCGACCAGCAGCGTGTAGCCGTCCGGCGCGGCGCGCATGAAGGCCTGCGTGCCGATGATGCCGCCGCTGCCGGGCTTGTTGTCGACCACCACCGGCTGGCCCAGGATGGCCGACAGCTTCTGCGCCACCAGCCGCGTCGGGATATCGGTGGTGCCGCCGGGCGCACCGGGCACGATGATGGTGATCGGCCGCTCGGGCCAGGCCGCGGCATGCACGGTGCACGGCAGCGCCGCGGCAATGGCCAGCAACATGGCTGCGCTGGTGTGGGACAGCGATGCGGGCAGCTTGGGTGTCATGGGTCTCCTCCACGTATGTTTATGGGCTGCTTGGCAAGGCAAGAACGGCCGGCTTGCGGCCGGCCGTTCTCAGGTCAGGGCGGAAGCTCTCACTTGCCCGTCCATACCGGTTTGCGCTTCTCGGCGAAGGCCGCCGCGCCTTCGCGTGCGTCGGCGGAAGTAAACACCGGGTCGATCAGCGGCTTCTGCCGCGCGAACATTTCCTCGCGGGTCCAGTCGCCCGACTGCGCCACCACCTGCTTGCTGGCGGCGACGGCCAGCGGCCCGTTGGCGCCGACCGCATCGGCCAGCTGCAGCGCGGCGTCGAGCGCGCCGCCGGCATCGGTCAGGCGGTTGACCAGGCCCAGCGCGTAGGCGCGCTCGGCCGGCAGCATGTCGCCGGTCAGCGCGTATTCCATCGCCACGTGGTAGGGCACGCGGCGCGGCAGGCGGATCAGGCCGCCGGCCGCGGCGGCGAGGCCGCGCTTGACCTCGGGCAGGCCGAACTTCGCCGCGCGCGAGGCCACCACCAGGTCGCACGCCAGCACCAGCTCGAAGCCGCCGGCGAGCGCATAGCCCTCGACCGCGGCGATCAGCACCTTGCGCGGCGGCTGCTCGGTCACGCCGCCGAAACCGCGGCCGGGAATGCTCGGGCGCTTGCCGGCCAGGAAGCCTTTCAGGTCCATGCCGGAGCAGAAGGTGCCGCCGGCACCGGTCAGCACCGCCAGGCTAAGATCGTCGCGCGCATCGAGTTCATCCAGCGCGGCGGCAATCGCCGTGGCGGTCTCGAAGTCCATCGCATTGCGGGCCTCGGGACGGTTGATGGTCAGCACCATCACGTTGCCGCGGATTTCCTTCAGCAAGGTATCGCTCATGCGTTCTCTCCTGTCTGGTCGGCCGGTTCAGCGCGGTGCCATGCGAATGGCGCCGTCCAGGCGGATGGTTTCGCCGTTGAGCATGGGGTTCTCGAGGATGTGCAGCGCGGTCGAGGCGTATTCGTCGGGCGCGCCCAGGCGCGCCGGGTGCGGCACCATGGCGCCGAGCGAGGCGCGCACGTTCTCGGGCAGCCTGGCCAGCAGCGGGGTGTCGAACAGCCCCGGGGCGATGGTGCAGACGCGGATCGCGCGCTGCGCCAGGTCGCGCGCGGCCACCAGCGTCATGCCGACGATGCCGGCCTTGGCCGAGGCATAGGGAATCTGGCCGATCTGGCCTTCGTAGGCGGCCACCGACGCGGTCAGCACGCAGGCGCCGCGTTCGCCGTCGACCAGCTCGTTCTTCGCCATGCGCGCGGCGCCCAGGCGCAGCGCGTTGAAGGTGCCGATCAGGTTGATGCGCACGATCGACTCGTACTTTTCCAGCGAGCCGGGCGAGCCGTCCTTCTCGACCACGCGCACCGGGCCGCCCAGGCCGGCGCAATGGATCAGCGCGCGCAGCGGGGCGATGGCCTCGGCAGCGTCGTAGACCGCGTTCATCTGGTCGGTGTCGGTCACGTCGGCCTTGAGGAAGCGGACCTTGCCGCCGAACTCGTCGACCACGGCGTTGCCGCGCTCTTCCGACAGGTCGGCGATGACCACGTCGACGCCGCGTTCCACCAGGCGCCGCACGCAGGCCAGGCCCAGGCCGGAAGCGCCGCCGGTGACAACGGCGGACATATTGGTCAGTTTCATGGTGTGTCTCCTTGATGGGAAATCGGGATGGGGCAGGGCGTTGCTTACAGGCGCTCGATGATGGTGGCGTTGGCCATGCCGCCGGCTTCGCACATCGACTGCAGGCCATAGCGCTGGCCGCTGTCTTCCAGCGCATGCAGCATGGTGGTCATCAGCCGCACGCCCGAGGCGCCCAGCGGATGGCCCAGCGCGATCGCGCCGCCGCGCGGGTTCAGCCGCGCCGGGTCGGCGCCGAGCGCGCGCTGCCACGCCAGCGGCACGCAGGCAAAGGCTTCGTTGATTTCGTAATGGTCGATCTGCTCCAGCGTCAGGCCGCTCTTCCCGAGCGCGCGCTGGCTGGCGGGGATGGGGGCGGTCAGCATCGCGATCGGATCGTCGCCGCAGACGTCGAACGCGACAAAGCGCGCGCGCGGCTTCAAGCCCAGGCGCTGCGCCATCGCCTCGCTCATCAGCAGCATCGCGGCGGCGCCGTCGCTGATCTGCGAGGCATTGCCGGCGGTCACGTTCCAGCCGATCTGCGGGAAGCGCGCGCTCAGCTCGTCGTTGCGGAACGACGCCTGCAGCGTGCCCAGCTTCTCCACCGAAGTGCCGGGACGAATGGTCTCGTCGTGCTCGACCACGCCGTTGGGGGTGCTGATGCCCACGATCTCGCGGCGGAAGGCGCCGCTTTCGCGCGCGGCGGCGGCCAGTTCGTGCGAACGGGCCGAGTAGCTGTCCATCTGCCCGCGCGACAGCTCGTACTTTGCCGCGACCAGTTCGGCCGCCACGCCCTGCGACACCAGGCCCGGCGCGTAGCGCGCTTCCATCGACGGGCCATACGGGTTCTGGCCGATGCGCGCCGAGCCCATCGGCACCCGGCTCATCGACTCGATGCCGCAGGCGATGACGATGTCATAGGCGCCGGCCATGATGCCCTGCGCGGCAAAGTGCACCGCCTGCTGGCTGGAGCCGCACTTGCGGTCGATGGTGGTGGCCGGCACGTGCTCGGGGAAACCCGCCGCCAGCCACGCCACCCGGCCGGGGCCGGCGGATTGCTCGCCCGCCTGCGTCACGCAGCCGGTGATGACGTCGTCGACCAGGCCCGGGTCCAGCCGGTTGCGCTCGACCAGGGCCTTGAGCACCTGCGCCAGCAGTTCGGTGGCATGGAGTTCGGTAAAGGCCGAGCCCGGCTTGGAGCGGCCCATCGGGCTGCGGATGGCGTCGACGATGACGGCTTGTTGCATGCGGAGTCTCCTGAGAAAGCTGAGCGTTGCGAGTCGTGCGGGGATATTGAGACGTCTGTATCGAAAAGTGCTCGTCCAATACGATGAATTGGGATTCTGGCGTCGGAAAATCGCCGTGTAAACGTAAAAGGCCTGGTTTGACTTTCGAAAAGCCGAAGGGCAACATCCGGGTTTTGAGACCCGCGTATCAAAAAACTTCAAACCCCGGCCTGCCGATGACTAATGCTCCACACGCCTCCGTGGCCTCGCCGTCCACCGACGCCGACGGCGAGGCTCGCCTTGTCAGCGCGCTGGCGCGGGGCGTCTCGATCCTCAACTGCTTCTCGCCGGCGGTGCAGGAACTCAGCAGCCGCGAACTGATGGAGCGCACCGGGCTGGCCAAGCCGACCCTGTTCCGGCTGCTCGACACGCTGTGCGGGCTGGGCCTGCTGCATTACTCGGAACGGCTGTCGCGCTATGTGCCTGGCGTCGGCCTGATCAACCTGGCCGCGCCGGCGCTGGCGCGCATGACGATCCGCCAGCTGGCGCGGCCGGCGATGCAGGAACTGGCGGACCATATCGCCGGACAGGTCGAGCTGATCGTCGGCAGCGGCCATGCGCTGACCTATGTCGAGATCGCCCAGGGCGTCGGCAGCCATGTGTTCCGGCCCGAGGTCGGCACGCGCTTGTCGGCCTCGCGCACCGGCTCGGGCCGCGCCTACCTGCTGCGGCTGGAAGAGGCGCAGCGCGAGGCCTACCTGGCCCAGCTGCGCGCCACCGACCCGCCGCGCGCCGACTGGCTGCAGGCGCGCCTGGACGATGCCGCGCGCGACCTGCAGGAGCACGGCTTCTGCCGCGGCCATCGCGACCTGCACCGCGAAGTCGAATCGGTGGCCGTGCCGCTGGGCACGCGCCGCGACGGCGAGGCGTGGATCTTCGCCGCGTCGGTGCCGGTATTCAGCCAGCAGAGCAAACAGCTGGAGGAGGATATCGGTCCGCGCCTGGTCAGCCTGGTGCGCAATGTCGAAGGCGCGCTGGGCGTGGCGGGATAGGGAGGATAGGGGGGATAGGGCCACGCCAGCGAGATTGTGGCGGCCGCTTCAGTTGCCGGTAAAGACCGGCGTGCGCTTGTCCAGGAAGGCCTGCACCGCTTCGCGGTGATCGGCGGTCTGGTGCGACAGCGCCTGGAAGCCGGCCGACAGTTCCAGCAGCGTATCCAGCCGCGTATGCATGGCTTCGCGCATCAGGCGCTTGGCCAGCCGCACCGCGTGCGGCGGATTGGCGGCGATGCGGCCGGCCAGCTCATAGGCGGTGGGCAGCAGCGCCTCGGGCGCGACCACGCGCGACACCAGGTTCCATTCGAGCGCCAGCCTGGCGTCGATCGGCTGGCCGGTGAAGGTCATCTCGGCCGCCCGCGACAGCCCGATCACGCGCGGCAGCAGCCACGCGCCGCCGTCGCCCGGAATGATGCCCAGCTTGACGAAGGACTCGGCGAACTGCGCCCGCTCCGAGGCAATGCGGATATCGCACATGCAGGCCAGGTCCAGCCCCGCGCCCATGGCCGCGCCATTGACCGCGGCGATCACCGGCACTTCGAGGTTGAACAGCGCCAGCGGCAAGCGCTGGATGCCGCAGCGGTAGTCCTGGCGGATCTCCATGCCCGGCACCGTGCCCGAGGCCTGGCGCTCCATGTCCTTGATATTGCCGCCCGACGAGAACGCCGTGCCGGCGCCGGTGATCACCACCGCGCGCACGCTGCGGTCGGCATGGATGCGGTCGATCGCGGCCAGGAACTCCGCCACCGCGGTGTTGCCGGTAAGCGGGTTGCGCCGCTCGGGCTCGTTCATGGTCAGGGTGACGATGTGGTCCTGCTGTTCGGAGAGAAGGAACTGGCTCATGTCGGGGGCTCCGGGTAGGGATGCGGGGTCTGTCCTGGGGCCAAGGCTAAGCCAGGGCGGGCGGCAGCGTCCAATATTCATTTCTTCCATGGCGATATCCGTTGGATATTGCTCGCCGGGCCGGCCGTGCCGCCGGATCCGGGTTATCCCTGTACCCATAACGCGAGGGCTCACCGATGATCGGTGGGCCCCGGCCACCGCCCGGCATCGCGCAGTACCGTAATCCTGCAGTCCCGAATTCCAACAACAATGCCCTTCAGGAGACGATATGAGCCATGCGTTGAAGCCGGCAACGGATCCCGTTGCCGCCGAATTTGCGTCCGCATCTGCCACCGGGGTTGCGGCCGAGGTTGCCCGCGCCAGGCGCCGTACCAGGACCCGCGCCGCGGCCTGGCTGGCCACCCTGGCACTGGCGGCGCAACTCCTGCCCGCCAGTGCGGCGGCCCCGCGCAACGCGGCGGCCAGGGTCGACGGCGCCTTCATCAGCGCCAATGCCGGCACCACGCGAGACTGGCCCAGCCATGGCCTGGACTACGCCGAGACCCGCTTCAGCCGGCTGCGCCAGATCGATAGCGCCAATGTGCGCAACCTGGGGCTGGTGTGGAGCTATAACCTGGAGTCGACGCGGGGCGTCGAAGCGACCCCGCTGGTGGTCGACGGCGTGATGTACGTGACCGCGTCGTGGAGCGTGGTGCATGCGGTCGATGCGCGCACCGGCAAGCGGCTCTGGACCTTCGATCCCAAGGTCGACCGTTCGCTCGGCTATCGCGGCTGCTGCGACGTGGTCAACCGCGGCGTGGCGCTGTACCAGGGCAAGGTGTTCGTCGCCGCCTACGACGGCCGGCTGATCGCGCTCGATGCCGCCAGCGGGCGCAAGCTGTGGGAGCAGGACACCATCATCGACCGCCGCTATTCGTACACCATCACCGGCGCGCCGCGCGTGTTCAAGGGCAAGGTCATCATCGGCAACGGCGGCGCGGAGTTTGGCGTGCGCGGCTACATCACCGCCTACGACGCCGCCACCGGCGCGCAGCAGTGGCGCTGGTTCACCGTGCCCGGCGATCCGTCCAAGCCGTTCGAGGACGAGTCGATGGCGGCCGCCGCCAAGACCTGGGACCCCAGCGGCAGGTATTGGGAGGCGGGCGGCGGCGGCACCGCCTGGGACACGCTGGCGTTCGATCCGGAACTGAACCTGATGTACGTCGGCACCGGCAACGGCGCGCCGTGGTCGCGCAGCAAGCGCAGCCCGGCCGGCGGCGACAACCTGTACCTGGCGTCGATCGTCGCGCTCGACCCCGACACCGGCAACTATGTCTGGCACTACCAGGAGACCCCGGGCGACAACTGGGACTACACCTCGACCCAGCCGATGATCCTGGCCGACCTGAAGCTGGAAGGGCAACTGCGCAAGGTCATCCTGCACGCGCCCAAGAACGGCTTCTTCTTCGTCATCGACCGCACCAACGGCAAGTTCATCTCGGCGAAGAACTTCGTCGACGTCAACTGGGCCACCGGCTATGACGCCGGCGGCCGCCCGATCGAGCGGCCCGAGGCGCGCGCCGCCGACAAGGCCTATGACGCGATCCCCGGCCCGTACGGCGCGCACAACTGGCATCCGATGTCGTTCAACCCGCAGACCGGGCTGGTCTACCTGCCGGCGCAGCACGTGCCGCTCAACCTGATGGACGACAAGAGCTGGCAGTTCAATGAAGGCAAGCCCGGCACGCCGCATGGCAACGTGGGCTGGAACACGGCCAAGTTCCTCAATGCCGAGCCCCCGAAAAGCAAGCCCTTCGGCCGGCTGATTGCGTGGGACCCGGTGCAGCAGAAGGCCGCGTGGACGCAGGAGCTGGTCTCGCCGTGGAACGGCGGCACGCTGACCACGGCCGGCAACCTGGTGTTCCAGGGCACCGCCGACGGGCGCTTCGTCGCCTATGACGCGCGCAATGGCGACAAGCTGTGGGAATCGCCCACCGGCACCGGCGTGGTGGCCGCGCCGGTCAGCTTCGAGCTCGACGGCAGGCAGTATGTCTCGGTGGCGGTGGGCTGGGGCGGGGTCTACGGGCAGGCGCAGCGCGCCACCAACCGGCAGGGCCCGGGCACGGTCTACACCTTCGCGCTCGGCGGCAAGGCGCCGCTGCCGGCCTTCGCCGAATACCGTGCCGGCAAGCTGCTGCAGGGCGTGAAGTACGACCCGGCGCTGGTCAAGGACGGCACCGCGCTGTACGTCAGCAACTGCGTGCTGTGCCACGGCGTGCCCGGCGTCGACCGCGGCGGCAATATCCCCAACCTGGGCTATATCGACGCCGCCTTCATCGAGAACCTGGACAAGGTCGTGTTCAGGGGACCGGCGATGGCGCGCGGCATGCCGGACTTCACCGGCAAGCTGACGCCGCAGGACGTCGAGAAGATCAAGGCCTTTATCCAGGGCACCGCGGACGCGGTGCGGCCCAAGCCCTGAGCGCGGGGAAGGGGCGGGGCCCGCGCCCGGCCCCGGGGCCTGGAAGCCGGGCGCCGCGCCGATCGGCTTGCGCGCGGCGCGCCGGCCCGGCGCTGCATCTGGCCGTACCGCCAGGACGGCGACCGGCATGCGCATGGCGACACCGCTTTCAGATTCTTGCGCGATACGATGATTTTTTTCGAGTATCGCGCCAATTGACTGGCACAGCCGGCGCAATGCCGGCAGAATCGGGACAGTAGCGGCCGGTATCGTCCGCACAGAGCCTCCAGACCATGACCATCGCCCCGACTGTCCAGCCCCGACCCTTCTTCCTGCTTGCGACCCGGCCCGCGATGCGCCGCCAGGCCGGCCGGCACCTGCCGGCCGCGAGCCCGCGCAACGGTTGATGGGGGCGGGCATGGCGCTGCCGCTGCTGATTGCGCTGCCGCTGCTGGCCGCGGCACTGACGTGGCTGACCGGCACGCGTGTCCCGCGGCTGCTGGCGCCGGTCATCATCGGCCTGCCGCTGGCCGCGCTGATGCTGCTGCTGAGCCTGCGCGGCGAGGTCTTCGCGCAACCGGGGCACGCACTGGGCTGGCGCGTGGCGTGGCTCCCCGCGCTGGGGCTGGACCTGTCGCTGCGCCTCGACGGGCTGGCCTTCCTGTTCGCGCTGCTGGTGCTGGGCGTGGGCCTGCTGGTGATCCTGTATGCGCGCTACTACCTGGCGCGCAATGAATCGGCGGTGCGCTTCTTCTGCCTGCTGCTGCTGTTCATGGCGGCGATGCTGGGCGTGGTGCTGGCCGGCAACCTGCTGCTGCTGGTGGTGTTCTGGGAGCTGACCAGCATCCTGTCGTTCCTGCTGATCGGCTTCTGGTCGTGGCGCGCCGATGCGCGCCAGGGTGCGCGCATGGCGCTGGCGGTGACCGGCGGCGGCGGGCTGGCGCTGCTGGCGGGGGTGCTGCTGCTGGGCCATATCTGCGGCAGCTTCGAGCTGTCGGTGGTGCTGGCGCAGGCCGGCAAGGTGCAGCACCACCCGCTGTACCTGCCGATGCTGGTGCTGGTGCTGCTGGCGGTGTTCACCAAGTCGGCGCAGTTCCCGTTCAGCTTCTGGCTGCCGCACGCGATGGCCGCGCCCACGCCGGTCTCGGCCTACCTGCACTCGGCCACCATGGTCAAGGCCGGCGTGTTCCTGCTGGCGCGGCTCTATCCGGTGCTGGACGGCACCAACAGCTGGTTCTACATGGTCAGCATGACGGGGCTGGCCACGCTCATCGTCGGCGCCGGGCTGGCGCTGCTGCAGCGCGACCTGAAGGGCCTGCTGGCGTATTCCACCATCAGCCACCTGGGGCTGATCACGCTGCTGTTCGGCCTCGATACCCAGCTCAGCACGGTGGCGGCGATCTTCCACATCATCAACCACGCGGTGTTCAAGGCGTCGCTGTTCATGGCCGCCGGCATCATCGACCATGAAACCGGCACGCGCGACCTGGACCGCCTGCGCGGCCTGGCCCGCTATATGCCGCATACCGCGGTGCTGGCGATCGTGGCGTCGCTGTCGATGGCGGGGGTGCCGCTGTTCAACGGCTTCCTCAGCAAGGAAATGTTCTTCGGCGAGACCCTGGCGCAGGGCCTGCTGGGCGAGTTCAACTGGGTGATCCCGGCCGCGGCGACCATGGCCGGCGCACTGACCATGGCGTATTCGCTGCGCTTCATCTACGGCGTGTTCTTCGGCGGCAGCCGGCCCGACCTGCCCAACTACCCGCCGCACGAGCCGCCGCGCTTCATGAAGGTGCCGGTGGAATTCCTGGTGGTGATCTGCCTCGTGGTCGGGCTGGTGCCGGCCTACACCGTCGGCGACCTGCTCGCGGCCGCGTCGCTGGCGACGCTGCGCGCGCCGCTGCCCGAATACAGCCTGAACCTGTGGCACGGGGTCAACCTGCCGCTGGTGATGAGCCTGGTGTCGATGGCCGGCGGCGCGACCCTGTTCTTCCTGCGCCGCGACGCGCTGCGGCGCTGGCAGCAGGCGATCGAGCACCTGAGCGCGCGGCGCTCGTTCGAACACGGCATGCGCGCGCTGGAACGCTTTGCCGCGGCGGTCACGCGCTGGCTGGAAAACGGCTCGCTGCCGACCTATATCGCGTGGATGCTGCTCGCGATGCTGGCGCTGCCGGCCTATTTCCTGGCCGACCTGGCGGCGCTGGCCGGCAGCGTGCCCGCCGGCGCCATCGATCCGATCGGCGCCGCCACGCTGGCATTGCTGGCGCTGTGCGCGATCGCCGTGGTGGCGACGCACCGGCAGCGGCTGCTGGCGCTGGTGCTGCTGAGCGGCTGCGGGCTGATGGTGTCGCTGGCGTTCCTGCGCTTTTCGGCGCCGGACCTGGCGCTGACCCAGATCTCGGTCGAGGTGGTGACGATCCTGGTGCTGGTGCTGGCGCTGTTCTACCTGCCGCATGAAACGCACGAGCGCCCGCGCGCCGGCCGCCGCGTGCGCGACGCCGTGCTGGCGCTGGGCGGCGGCACGCTGCTGGCGGTGGCGGCCTACGCGGTAATGACGCGGCCGTATGACCCGGTGTCGACCTTCTACGTCGAGCAGGCGGTGCCGGGTGGCGGCGGGCACAACGTGGTCAACGTGCTGCTGGTCGACTTCCGCGGCTTCGACACGCTCGGCGAGATCTGCGTGCTGCTGGTCGCCGGGCTGGCGGTACAGGCCCTGCTCAAGGGCATGCGCCTGCCGGCCCCGTCGGCGGCGCCGGACGGCCTGCCGTGGACCAGCCAGTCGCATCCGCTGCTGCTGGCGATGCTGGCGCGGCTGATGCTGCCGCTGACGCTGCTGGTGGCGGCCTTTATCCTGCTGCGCGGACACAACCAGCCGGGCGGGGGCTTTATCGCGGCGCTGATCACCTCGGTGGCGCTGCTGCTGCAATACGTCGCCAGCGGCGTGCGCTGGACCGAAGCCCGCATCGCGCCGGACTACCGCGCCATCGCCGGCGCCGGCATCCTGCTGGCAGGGCTGACCGGCCTCGGCAGCCTGGCCTTCGGCTATCCGTTCCTGACCACCGCCTTCGGCCACTTCCACCTTCCCGGCATCGGCGAGGTGGAGCTGGCCACGGCCATGATCTTCGACCTGGGAGTGTTCTGCACCGTGACCGGAACCACGCTGGTGATCGTGTCTCACCTGGGCGTCCGCAACCTGCCGCCGGCACAGGCCACGGAGGACGACTGATGGCAGCGCTCTACGCCATCGCCATCGGCATCCTGACCGCCGCGGGCATCTACCTGCTGCTGCGCGAGCGCGTGTTCACGGTGGTGCTGGGGCTGACCCTACTGTCGTATGCGGTCAGCCTGTTCCTGCTCGGCATGGGGCGACTGTCGATCGGCCGGCCGCCGGTGATCGCGCCCGGCGCCAGCTATGCCGATCCGCTGCCGCAGGCACTGGTGCTGACCGCGATCGTCATTGCCTTCGGCATGACCGCGTTCGCGGTGGTGCTGGCGCTGCGCTCGCTCGGGCTGACCGGCAGCGACCATGTCGATGCCGCCGGCCGGCCGCAGGCGCGCGACGGCCACACCGCCGCGGGCGGCAACGCTGGCGACAAGGAGCCGCGGCCATGAACCATGCCGTGCTGCTGCCCATCCTGATCCCGATGTTCGCCGGCGCGCTGCTGACGGCGATGCCGGCCCAGCGGCTGCACGCGCAGCGCGCAGCCAGCGCGGTGGCCGCGCTGCTGCTGGTGCCGGTAGCGGTGCTGCTGCTGCGCCAGGCGGCCGGCGGCGAGATCGCGGTCTATGCCATGGGCAACTGGAGCGCGCCCTTCGGCATCGTGCTGCAGCTGGACCGCACCAGCGCGATGATGCTGGCGCTGACCGCGCTGCTGGCGGTGGCCGCGCTGGCCGCGGCGGGCGAGGGCACGGCGCGCCAGGGGCGGCACTTCCACGCGCTGTTCCAGTTCCAGCTGATGGGCCTGAACGGCGCGTTCCTGGCGGGCGACCTGTTCAACCTGTTCGTCTTCTTCGAGATCCTGCTGATCGCTTCCTACGCGCTGCTGGTCCATGGGGCGGGGCGCGCGCGCGTCGGTGCCGGCCTGCACTACGTGATCCTGAACCTGGTGGCGTCATCGTTCTTCCTGGTCGCGATCGGCGTGCTGTACGGGCTCTCGGGCACGCTCAACATGGCGCACCTGGGCCTGCGCCTGGCCGGGCTGCCGGCCCAGGACCTGCCGCTGGCGGTGGCCGCGGGCGCGATGCTGATGCTGGTGTTCGCGCTCAAGGCGGCGCTGTTCCCGCTGTACTTCTGGCTGCCGCGCGCCTATGGCAGCGCAACCGGGCCGGTGGCGGCGCTGTTCGCCATCATGACCAAGGTCGGCATCTATGCCATGCTGCGTTGCGACGCGCTGATCTTCGGCGGCGCGCAGGGGCTGCTGGGTCCGTTCCTGCACGACTGGGTGTTCGCGCTGGCGCTGGCCACGCTGGCGGTCGGGGCACTGGGCGCGCTGGCCGCGACGGCGCTGCGCGCCCTGACCAGCTACCTGGTGGTGGCGTCGGTCGGGCTGCTGGCGGCGTGCGTGTCGATGCAAAGCCAGGCCGGCTGGGCCGCGGCGCTGTACTACCTGCTCAGCACCACGCTGTGCACCGCCGCGCTGTTCCTGCTGGCCGATGCGCTCGAGCCCGAAGCCGCGCGCACCGACGGCGCGCCGGTCATTGCCTCGCGCCTGGCCGGCCTGCTGTACCTGGTGGGCGTGGTCGCGGCGGTGGGCCTGCCGCCGCTGTCGGGCTTCCTCGGCAAGGCCATGATCCTGCGCGCCACGCCGGCGCCATGGATGCCGCTGCTGTGGCCGGCGGTGCTGGGCTCGAGCCTGCTGCTGCTGATCGCCGTCTCGCGCACCGGCACGCGGCTGCTGTGGCGCCTGCCGCATGAGGCGCAGCGCGTCGCCGAAGGCGCCGAATACCTGGACGAAGACCATCCCGGCGCGGCGCGCCTGCGGGTGCGGCCGGACGCGCGCAAGCTGGCCTGCTGCATGCTGCTGCTGGCCGGCAACCTGGCACTGACGGTGGGCGCGCGTCCGGTCAGCGATTACGTGGCGGATGCCGCCGCGCAACTGCTGGACCGCGCCGCCTACCTGCGGGCGGTGCTGCCCGGCGAGCGGGGGTAGGCCATGTTGCGTCGTCTGCTGCCCCATCCCTGGCTGAGCCTGATCCTGATGCTGATGTGGCTGATGCTGGCGCAGAGCATCGCGCCGGGCCACTGGCTGCTGGGCGCGGCGCTGGGCTGGGCCATCGGCCGGCTGGCCGACCGCTGGCTGGTGCTTGGCGCCTTCCGCCTGTCGCGTCCGGACCTGATCCTGCGCCTGAGCTGCCATGTGCTGATCGATATCGTCAAGGCCAACGTGGAAGTGGCCGTGATGGTGCTGGGACGCACCGCACGGCTGCGCCCGGCGTTTATCGTGGTGCCGCTCGATGTCGAGCATGAGCTCGCCACCACCGCGCTGATCAGCATCGTCTCGCTCAGCCCCGGCACGCTGTGCGCCGAACTGAGCGACGACCGCCGCGCCTTGCTGGTCCATGTGCTGGACCTGGAGGAAGAAGCCGCGCTGGTCGCGCTGATCAAGTCGCGCTATGAAACCCCGCTCAAGGAGATCTTCCAATGCTTGCCATCGTGATACCGGTCTGCCTGGCGATCCTTGGCCTGGCCTTCCTGCTGACGCTGGGCCGGCTGCTGCGCGGGCCCAGCCTGCCAGACCGCATCGTGGCGCTCGACACGCTCAACATCAATGCCATCGCGCTGATCGTGGTGCTGGGCATCAGCCTGGACTCGGCGGTGTTCTTCGAGGCCGCGCTGCTGATCGCGGTGATGGGCTTTGTCGCTACCGTGGCGCTGTCCAAGTACCTGCAACGCGGCGATATCATCGAATACTAGGAGCCGGCCCATGCTGCATCCCGTTGCCGAATTCATTGTCTGCGCGCTGCTGCTGGTGGGCAGCGTGTTCATGCTGGTCGGGGCCATCGGCCTGTTCCGGCTGCCGGATTTCTTCATGCGCCTGCACGGGCCGACCAAGTCGACCACGCTGGGCGTGGGCGGCGTGGTGCTGGCCTCGGTGGCGTACTTCAGCTTCCGCGGCGACGCCAGCCTGCATGAGCTGCTGGTGACCGCCTTCCTGTTCCTGACCGCGCCGATCAGCGCCCATATGCTGGCCAAGGCCGCGCTGCAGCGGCAACTGCCGGTGGACCCGCGCACGCGAGGGAGCGGGTGGATGCCGCGGATTCGGGATTGAGTGGAAGACGGCGCCATCCAGGGCATGCACTTGTTGAGCGCTTTTCTCACCTCTCCCGCGTGCGGGAGAGGGGCGGGGGTGAGGGCCCGCGCATCCACAAAGTCAACCGCATCGATCCCAGCATCCCCTGGCATTCACCGATAAACGCTATTTCTCCTCGATGCGCGCGCGCAGCCGTTGCGCATCGAACGGGGCCTTGACCTTCTTGTCGTTATCGAAGTAGCAGTAGATGTCCCGATGCGCGGCGGCGCGAGGCCGCTTCGGCGAGATCCGCTGCGCGTCGGCGGGCTCGCCGCCATTGGCCCACTTGACCAGCCGCGCGGCCCAGCGGTCCAGCGCCGTGTCGGAATAGGCGCCGCCATACAGCGTCTCGGTGCCATGCAGGCGCAGGTACAGGAAATTGCTGGTCACGTCCTCGGCATAGGGCCAGTCGGCGACGGCATCCGAGATGACCAGCGCCACCCGGTGCCGGCGCAGCAAGGCCGGGAACTCCGGCGTGCAGAAGCTGGCGTGGCGGATTTCCACCGCATGCCGGATCGGGCGCCGGCGCCGGGTCTCGCACCACGGCTCCCTGACGTTGCGGTTGTGCTGCCGCGCCAGCTCGCGGGCGCTGTGCGTGTCGTGCGGAATCAGCGACAGGAAGCGTTCCATGCGCTCGGGATCGAAGCCGAAGTTGGGCGGAAACTGCCACAGCACCGGCCCCAGCTTTTCCTCGAGCGCCAGCACGCCGGAGGCAAAGAAGTTGGCCATCGCCGGCCGCGCCGAATCGTCGCGAAAGCGCAGCATGTGGGTCAGGTAGCGCGGGCCCTTGACGCTGAACACGAAGCCCGGCGGCGTGGCCTCATGCCAGGCGCGATAGCTTTTCGGCGTCTGCAGCGCGTAGTGCGAACCGTTGATCTCGATGGTCTCGACCGCGCGCGACGCATATTCGAGCTCGCGCCGCTGCGCCAGCCCCTCGGGATAGAACACGCCGCGCCAGCCGGCGTAGCGCCAGCCTGAGATGCCGATCCGGATCATCGTGATGCCCTGGTCTGTACTTTTTGCAAGCGGCGGCGCCACGGTTCATGCGGTTGACCCCGAAGTTCCGTCGCGGAAGCCTGTCGCGGCCATTCTTGCAAGATTCGCGCCTTGCGCTGACATGCGCAGACATGGGCATTTACCGCATTTCAATACGGTCACGGCGTCTCTTGACGCCGTTTTTATGTCGAAGTCCCTATCGTGGCGGGGCGTTCCGATGCGGACGCGCTCCTCAACCCGCTACCTTCGACCATGACCTTGCCTCGCATCTCCGCCGGCCGCCACGCCGCAACTGCCGCGCTGGCCGCCGCCGTGTGGCTGGCCAGCGCCAAGCCCGTCCTGGCGCAAGCCCCCGCCGACGCGGCTGACGCCGCAGTCCACAGCTTTAGTGCCAACCTCGCGCTTGCCAGCGACTACCGCTACCGCGGCCTGACCCAAAGCAGCGGCCGCCCGGCGATCCAGGGTGGCTTCGACTACAGCCATGCCAGCGGCTTCTACCTCGGCAACTGGAACTCCAGCATCAGCTGGCTGGGCGACAGCCATCCGGACGTGTCCGCGCCCGTCGAGATGGACTTCTACGGCGGCTATCGCCATGCATTTGGCGACAGCGGCTGGAGCACCGACGTGGGCGTGCTGCAGTACTACTATCCCGGCAGCTATCCCGACCGCTACACCAGCCCCGACACCACCGAGCTGTACGCCGGCATCGGCTACGGCCCCGTGACGTTGAAATACTCCTACGCGCCGACCAACCTGTTCGGGCTGGCCGATAGCCGCCACAGCTGGTATGCCGACCTGTCGGCCAACGTTCCGCTCGGGTTCTGGGGCCTGACGTTGAACGCGCACGTGGGCTACCAGAAGGTGCAGGTGGCCGAGGCCTCGTACGCGGACTGGAAGCTTGGCCTGACCAGGGACCTGGGCCACGGCTTCGCGCTGGCGCTGGCGTATCTCGATACCAATGCCGACCGCGCCGTGTACACCAGCGCCAAGGGGCGCTACCTTGGCCGCGCCACCGTGTGGGGCTCGCTGAGCAAGACGTTCTAGCGGGCCCGGTTTACATTCGCCGCGATGTGTCCTACACCCAGTCAGGCGACCCCGGCGACTTCGCGGCCGGGCAGGGGGAGGACGGCGCATGGGCATGCAGCAGCAGGACAAGGTCTTTGCCGGGGCGATTGCCGAGGTCTACGAGGCGCTGATGGTGCCGATGATCTTTGCGCCCTATGCCGCCGACCTGGGGCGGCGCATCGCCGCGCTGCGGCCACGCCGGGTGCTGGAGCTGGCCGCCGGCACCGGGGCGCTGACGCGGGAGCTGGCCGGGCGCCTGCCGGCGGACACCCTGGTGGTGGCCACCGACCTCAATGCACCGATGCTGGCGCGCGCGCAAGCCGCGGGCACCGCGCGCCCGGTGCAGTGGCGCGAGGCCGACGCGATGCGGCTGCCGTTCGACGACGCCAGCTTCGACCTGGTCGCGTGCCAGTTCGGCGCGATGTTCTTCCCGGACAAGGGCAGGGCCTTCGCCGAGGCCCGCCGCGTGCTGGTGCCGGGCGGCACGCTGGTGTTCAACGTGTGGGACCGGATCGCGTTCAACGCCTTCGCCCGCGATATCACCGCGGCCCTTGCCACGCTGTTCCCCGAGGCGCCGCCCGATTTCATGGTCCGCATCCCGCACGGTTACCACAGCCAGGCCGCCATCGAACAGGACCTGCGCACCGGCGGGTTCACGGCGGGCGCGGTGTTCGAGACCGTCACCGAGACCAGCCACGCAGCCGCCGCGCGCATTCCCGCCACGGCGTTCTGCCAGGGCACGCCGCTGCGCACCGAGCTGGAAGCGCGCGGCCCCGACGCCCTGGCGCGCGCGACCGGCCACTGCGAGCGGGCGCTGGTCCAGGCCTACGGCGACGGGCCGCTGGCCGGCCCGATGCAGGCGCACGTGGTCATGGTCACGGCGCCCTGAAGCCAGGTCAGGGCCTCGCACGGGCCCGCCAGGGGGTGCGCAAATCGCCGCCTGCACCGATACTGTCGTCACAGGCATCCGCCAGGCTTCACGGCGACCGCAATCCCGGGCATACGGCATGGACCCCTTGATCATTTCCGCATCGGTGGCATTGGGCATAGGACTGGCGATCGGGCTGGAGCGCGAGCGCAGCCAGGCGGCCGACGGCGGCAGCGAAGCGCCGGCCGGGCTGCGCACCTTCGCGCTGGCCAGCCTGGCGGGCGTGGCCAGCGCGATGCTGTCGGCGGCGCTGGTGCTGCCGGTGATGCTGCTGGGCGCGGCGCTGCTGGCGGCGGTGGGCTACCACCGCTCGGCCGGCCGCGACAGCGGCCTGACCACGGAATTCGCGCTGCTGCTGACCTTGCTGCTGGGCGCGCTGGCGGCGAGCCATCCGGCGCTGGCGGCGGCGCTGGCCACGGTGGTGGTGCTGTTGCTGCACGGCAAGTCCTTCCTGCACCACCTTGCCCGGCGCGAGGTCACGCGCGAGGAAATGAGCCAGGCGCTGATCCTGGCCACCGCCGCGCTGATCGTCTGGCCGCTGCTGCCGGACCGCTACATGGGCCCGCTCGACGCCTGGAACCCGCACGCGATCTGGCTGGTGGTGCTGCTGGTGCTGCTGGCCGGCGCGGTCGGGCACATCTGCGCACGCGTGTTCGGCAACCGCCTGGGCCTGCCGATCTCGGGCCTGTTCGGCGGCTTCGTTTCCAGCACCGCCACCATTGCCGCGATGGCGGTGCTGTCGCGCCAGAGCGAGGCGCGCATCCACGGTCCGGTGGCGGCGGCCTTGCTGTCGAGTGTCGCCACCTATGTGCAGATGCTGGTGCTGCTGGGCGCCACCAGCCTGTCCGCGCTGGCGGCGCTGGCGCTGCCGCTGGCCGCGGGGCTGGCGGTGATCGCGGCGTTTGGCGGCATCTGGCTGTGGCGCTCGTGGCATGAGGCCCGCGGCGGCACCGGGAGCGTGCCCGGCGGCGGGATCTTCGACTGGCGCGGCGCGGCGGTGTTCGCGCTGCTGTTTGCGGTGCTGCAACTGGTGGGCGCGGCCACGCAGGCATGGGCCGGCAACGAAGGGCTGCTCGCGCTTTCCGTGGGCGCCGGCTTTGCCGACGCGCACGCCGCGGCCACCTCGATCGGCGCCATGGTCGGCGCCGGCAAGCTGGCGCCGCCGGACGCGGTATGGCCGGTGCTGGGCGCGCTGACGGCCAATACCGTCAGCAAGATCGTCGCGTCGACGGCGGGCGGCGCGCGCTTTGCGGTGCCGGTCGCGCTCGGGCTGGTGCTGTCGACCGGCGCGACCTGGGCGGCGGCGTGGCTGCTGCGGCTGGCTTGAGGCCGGGGCGCATGGTCCGCTACCATCTGCGGGGGGCGCCGGGAGGTCCCGGCGCGCAGGCTCGGACGATCAGGACCATGCTGCTTGCACGCTTGCTTTCGCTGGGCCTGCTGCTGGGCCTGCTGCCGGGCCTGCTGTCGGGGTGCGATTTCCTGCGCGGCTATGCGGAAGGCGAATCCGCCGTGATGCGGGACTTCCGCGCCGGCAGCGCCCATGCCGATGCCGATGCCGCGATCGGCGCGATGCGCTTTGTCTTCGACGATTTCGGCGGCCTCAGCACCGACACGCTGGAAACCAATGCGCTGCCGTGGAAGCTGGCCACCGCGGCGCTGCTGGTCGCGGGCAATCCCGATGCACCGGTCACGCCGGAGCGCCTGCGCCGGGCGCTGCGCGAATTCGGCTTTGTCTATCCCGACGCGGTCCTCAACTGGCCGGGCGCGCAGCAACCCCGCTTCGACAAGCCGCTGGGCGTGGTCAGCGGCATGATCGGCCGCGAGCTCCCCACGATCCGGCTGGAGGTGTCCAACCTGGGCTGCGCCGCTTGCCATGCCGGCGTCACCTACGGCGCCGACGGGCATCCCGCGCGCAACGTCTGGCTCGGGCTGCCGAATACCTCGCTCAACCTCGATGCCTTCGTCGCCGCGGTCTATCAGGCGGTCAAGCGCGTGCGCGCCGATCCGCAGGCGCTGCTGGCGGCGATCACCCAGCTCTATCCCGACACCAGCGCGCAGGAGCTGCATACGCTACGCAAGTTCGTCTGGCCGCGGCTGGTCAGGCGCGTGGCGGAACTGGAGGCGAATGGCGATGCGCCGCTGCCGTTCAGCAACGGGGCGCCCGGCAGCACCAACGGCGTCGCCGCGCTCAAGTTCCAGTTCCACCTGCTGGCCGCGGGGACGGCGGCCAGCGGCGCCACCTCGATCCCGGAGCTGGGCCAGCGCAACCTGCGCACCTCGCTGCTGTACGACGGCGTCTATGCCGGCAAGGGCATGGCGCGCTTTGGCCCGGCTCCACCCGGGACGGCCGGCGATGCCGCGCGCCTCGCGCCGATCGTCGCCTTCTTTACCGTGCCGACCATGGGCATGCCGCCCGACCGGGCCGGCCGCGCGATCGCGCCGGTGGCGGACGTCATGCGCTTCCTGGCGGGCTACACGCCGCCGCCGTTCCCGGGGCCGGTCGACCTGGCCCGCGCCGCGCGCGGCCGCGCCGTCTATGCCGCAAGCTGCGCGCAATGCCACGGCCGCTACAGCGACGACGCGCAACGCCCGCGCCTGCTGAGCTTCCCCAACCGGCTGGTGGCGCAGGCCGACCTCGGCACCGACCCGACGCGCTGGCAAGCCATCGATGCGGACCTGTTGCGTGCGATCGCGCGCTCCGAGCTGGGCAAGCATATCGACGCCGCCAACACCGGCGGCTACGTCGCGCCTATCCTGTCCGGCCTGTGGGCCACGGCGCCCTACCTGCATAACGGCTCGGTGCCGACGCTGTGGCACCTGATGCATCCGCAGGCGCGGCCCGCGCGCTTCTGGGTCGGCGGGCATGCGCTCGACTACCGCAAGCTGGGCATTGCCGGGCAGCCCGATGCGCAAGGTGACTGGGCCTATCCGGCGGGCTACCGGCCGTGGTCCGCGCCGATGTTCTACGACACCGCGACGCCCGGGCGCAGCAACCGCGGCCATGAGCGGGAGTTTTCGACGCTGGCGGAAGACGACAAGGACGCGCTGCTCGAATTCCTGAAACTGCTCTAGGCCATGCCAGGCCAGGTCAGTCGTCGACGAGCAGTTCGTGCGCGGGCAGCCGCGCGCTCTGCGCCACGCCCGCCGGCGCCGGCCCGAAGCGCATCACGTTGACCAGCCGGTTGCCGCGCGGCAGCCGCTGGCTTTCCGCCAGCAGCGCCGCATGGCCGGGCGAATCGGCCAGTGCGGACATCGGCACGCCGGCCAGGCCGTGCGCGGTCATGGCCAGCCAGAACCGGTACCAGTGCCGGCCGATGTCGAAATTCGACACCTCCGGGCCGGCGTGGATCAGCACGATCCCGGCCGCGCTGCGGATCTTCGCGCTCTCGGTGGCCAGCATGCCGGTCAGCGACAGCGCCGACAGCCACCGCACCACGCCGGGCCGCAGCACCATCGATGCGCCCCAGGCTTCCCAGCGCGACAGCGCCATGCACGGCGCCGACAGGCCATCGCGCCGCCACTGCGGATGCTCCGGCGACAAGCGCAGCCAGCGGTACAGCTCGGCGGCGAAGCCCGGCATCTCGAATGCCGCCGCCGCGGCCTCGTCGTACCACCGCGCGATCTCGGCGCTGCTGTGCTCGCCGGCGGGCATGACATGGGCCGAGTGCGCGGCAACGCATTGCGCCAGTGCCGTGCGCTGCGATGGGCTCGCGCCGCGGAACTTGCCCCGATACGCATGGCGCCGATCAACCTGCACGGCAAGCGCATCGGCATGCGCGCCGGGCGCCATGGTGGCGGTGGCCGCGATCCGCAACGCCGGCGAGGTGCAGGGATACGGCAGGGGGCGCACCTCGGGCCGCGCCAATCCCACACCGATGGCCGACAGCGCCATTGCCATGCCTTCCCACGCCATCCCCAGCGCAATCTGGTTGTCCCGTCCGGTGGGATCTCCCACCGACAGCCAGCGGGCGGGATCCTCCAGCAACTCCACCCGGTCGCCCGCAAAGCGCCAGCGCGCCGGCTGGATATTGTGCGCGCTGGGTGCGCGGCCGGCTTGTGCCACTAGGATAAGTTGCTGGGCGCGGGTAAGCATGTCGCTAGATCGCCTTCCTGAACAGGTTCAGCCGATGCAGCGGGCTGGCGCCGATCTTTTCCATCTGCCTGAGGCTGGCGCCGTTCGACTCCGAGATCCAGCTGACGCCCAGATGCGAGTAGCCGGCCCCGCGCAGCGCGGCCAGCAGGCGATGCAGCATCACGCCATTGACGCCAAGCCCGTGGAACTTCCGCCGTACCGAGAAAAAGATGATGGCCGCGCGCTTGCGGCCGGCACGGAAGCGGAGCAGGTGCCACAGTGTCGCCAGCTTCAGCCGGAAACCAGTGGCGCGCAGGAACGGATTGAGGTCCGGCACGCACAACAGCACGCCGACCGGCTCGCCGTTGCAGCTGGCGACATACGACAGCCGCTGGTCGATGATCCACATCATGCCGGCGCAGGGGTACAGGAATTCCTCTTCGGTCAGCGGCACGAACATCGGGTTGTCGGCAAAGCCGTCGTTCAGCACCGCGCAGGCCTGGCGCAGGCGCTGCTCGAAGCCGCGCCGGCGGATCGGCGTGAACTGCCAGGCGGGGTCTTCCAGCAGCGCGCGCTGCTTGTCCCCGATCAGTAGCTCCGGATCGCAGCCGCGCACGTCGAGTTCGAAGGTGCGCATCGGAAAGAACGGCTCGAAGCCGCATGCAACGAGCAGCCTGGCGATATGCGGGAGCGTGTATTCCTGGTAGGTGTAGGGCGCATGCGCGAAGCCATCGGTGACGATGCCGATCATCTGCGTGATGGTCAGGTTGAAGCTGCCGGCCAGTTCGTCGCAGCCCTGCCGCCTGGCCCAGTCCGCTGCCGCATCCAGCAGCGCCTGCGCCACCGCCACGTCGTCGATGCAGTCGAACAGGCCGAAATAGCCGCGCTGCTGCCCGAAGCGCTGGTTGGCGGCATCGTGGACATGCGCCAGGAGCCGGCCCACGATGCGCCCGTCGCGATGCGCGGTGAACCAGGTGCGCCGTGCAAAGTTCCGGAACAGCGGGTTCTTCGCCGCATCCAGCGCGCGCGCCAGGTCGCCTTTCATCGGCGAGACGAAATGCGTGGCGTGGCCATAGCACGCAAACGGCGCTTCGAAGAACGCATCGAAATCGCCTTCGCGCAGGGTAAGCGTCATGCGGCCTCCCGCTGGCCGAGATGGCGCGCCAGCCGCAGGATCACCGCAGCGCGCAGCTCGCCGATGGCCGCGTTGGCGCCTTGCGGCAGGTTCAGCAGCACCACCTGCGCGGGCTGGCGCGTGACCAGCAGCGCATGCGTCATCTCGTGGCGCGCGAGCAGGTCTGCCAGCTGCTCCGCGGCCTCGACGCGATCGCCGGTCTCGTTTGCGGCCCACGCTCTCGCTTCGCCGATCGACACCGGCTCGCGCCGCCTGCCGGCGATGTCGAACAGCGCGTCCAGTGCATAGCCCGCCAGCTCGGCTTCGCCCAGCACCACGTGGTCGGCGGTCTGGGGCAGGCGCCTGAGCGAACGCAGGAAGCCTTCCGGCGTATCGAGCCGGGCATGCAGCAGCCAGCGCAGGAAGGCACTGCCATCTCCCGCCAGCGACACCGCGCGCATGCGCACGAAGATCGCGGTCAGCAGCACCCAGGCCATGGCCACCGGCATGCCACGCAGGCCGGCCTCGGCAAAGCCCGGCCCGGTGCCGTGCGTGGCCAGCGCCATCACGCCGGCCAGCACCGTCGCGAACACCAGCGCGGCCGCCATATGCGCCAGCAGTCCGCGCACGACCCGCTGCGATTCCGACAGGTGCAGGAACACATAGACGAACGCCAGCGCCCCCAGCGCGCCAAGGCGCACCGGCACCTGGCCCAGCTCTTCGCGGAAATCGGTGGCGGCAAGCGGCAGCGCCAGCACCACCACCACGACCACGGCGCGCGCCAGGCGCGCCTCGTTGGCCGACAGGTCGGCGTCGCGCAGCCACAGCAGCAACCAGCCATTGCTGGCCGTGACCACGGCAAGGCCGCCCAGGAAGGCGAGCAGCAGCGGGGTATCGCCGGCCAGGTCCGTGAACAGGTTGAGGGTGAAGAAGAGCGCCGACACGCCCAGCGCCAGCCCCTTCAGCCACAGCGGATGGTGCCGCCGCAACAGGCGTTCGGCGAACAGCGTCATCGCTAGCGGCAGCAGCGTGGCCGCGGCAAACACCAGTTGCGCCAGCCAGGTGCTCCCGAACAGCCAGGCAAAGCCCCGCACCGCCAGCAGCGCGGTCAGCACGCCGAACAGGAACAGACCCGTGCCGGCGCCGGCCTCGCGCCGGCTCCACAGGAAATGCAGGTAGAGTCCGCAGCCGGCCGCGCCGAGCCAGGTCACGGCCACATCGCTTGCCAGCGCATCAATCACCGTCAGCCCCCATCGCGCATCAGCCTCGCCATGAAGCGCCGCACCAGCGCGCGCACGGCCCATGCCGACAGCGGGTTGCGCGGTCGCTCGATGCGCATGCTCCAGGGATCGAAGAAATAGCCGCGGCAATCGGCCAGCCGCGGACGCCCGAGCACCAGCTTGATCGCTTCGAACGCCATCAGGTTGCCGGTGGCGATCACCATCGGCGCGAACGACATGCGCTTGCGCTTGCCGCTCAGCAGGTCCCTGGCGAGGTCCAGCTGGACATGGCGCACCGAGCTGGAATGGACCATCACGTACTCCAGTTCCTTGCCCAGGCACGCCTGCCGGAGTTCCGGCGTCAGCGCCTGCCAGTCCATGCCGGGGGTGGCATAGCCCAGCCGTTCCTCCGGCCGGGGATCGTGCGGGCGCACCACCGTGACCGAGGGCAGGGGAGAGGTATAGGCGTCGATCACGGTGGCGCCGTGCTCGCGGGCCTTGCGGTAGAGCGCAAGCCCCGCGGCGATGTCGTCCATGCCGTTGACCACGATCTTGTAGCGGCCCAGCAGGTCATCGAGGCGGTCGGTCCACTCGGCGCCGAAGGTCTCGATGGCAAGCTCCGGGTTGATGCGGCGGATCTGCGCCACGGTGGCCTCGACCTTGTCCACGCCGACCGTGTCGAGGCTGGCGAAGACCTGCCGGTTCAGGTTGGACACGTCGAAGGCATCGAAGTCCGCGAGCGCAAAGCGGCCGATGCCGACGCGCGCCAGCGCCTGCAGGCAGGCCCCGCCCATGCCGCCGACACCGCAGACCAGCACCTGCGCCTGGCGCAGCAGCCGCTGCTCCGCCTCCGTGACGAAGCCGATATTGCGGGTGGTGAATTCCTCGTACGAGAACGGCGCCGTCATGGGCTCTTCCTTGCGCGCAGGTCGCCCATCGGCTCGCGCGGGTTCAGCCAGTGGAACAGCGGCAGGACGATGCGGCCCACCGCGAGAAACGCCACCTGGTACAGGATGGCGGGCAGGGAATCGCGCGGCACTTCGCGCAGCAGGTATTTGCGCGCGCTGGCCAGGTCCAGGCAGGCAATCTGCAGGAAGTCGTCGCCGCGCTGGTAGTCGAGTTCGCGCCGGCACAGTTCGTTGGCGCGGGCGTCGCGATGCTTTGGCGCCTCCTCGAAGGTCTTCTTCAGGTTGTCCGAGCCGCCGGTATAGGCATCGATGATGACGAAGCGGGCCTCGTCGAAGCCCGCGGCCCGGTCGACGCCAAACACATGGCGGTGCGAGCGCATGATCTCGCGCGCCACGCTCAGGTGCTCGAAACTGCGGCGCGACGGCGCGAAGGGATTGGGGTAGGAGGAGACGAAGACCTCGGCCACCTTGCCGATGATCGCCGGCACCTGGGTCACGTTGCTGATCCAGATCGGGCGCAGGCCGCGGCGGAAAAACAGCAGGATGCAGGTCAGCCCGTACAGCACCCAGGACAGCCCCTGCGTGCGATACCCCGGATCTACCATCACCAGCCCAAGGTGGATCGCCTCCGCCGGCTGGCCCCGCAGCTCGATCGGCATCACCGAGAGCGCATTGAAAGCGATGGCCCGGCCGCTGTCGCGGTCATACAGCAGGGTGATCACGGCCCGCCGCAGCCGTTCCGGATCGCCGGAGAGCACGCCGTAATCCAGGTCCTTGCCAATGCCACGCTGCACGATGCCGCGCAGCTCGGCCAGCATGGCGTCGAGCCGGGCGGGCTCCATCCACATGCCGGGCCGCTCGACCACCCGGATCCGCACCGTGCGGCTGGCGTTCAGGCTCAGGTCGAGGTAGCGCAGCCGTGGTTGGATACGCCCGAGGAGTTTGAGCATGCAGGTTTGGCGCGGTGCCGTTGTTCTTGTATGGCCGGACGGCGGGGGAGCGTGATGTGGAGGATATAACACCGCGTCGCTGGTGTCACGGCGGGGGCGGCGCGCGGAGCCGGCCTGCAAATTCTGCAACGCTGACGCGCGGCTTGCCTGATGCGACCGCAGTACCGGCCCCCATCGGCGCCGGCGTGCGGCCCTGAATCGTGGAACGAAAGTTGCGTGGTTTTGGCTTCCCGCGGTCGGCGGCCCGCTTCGGCAATCTGGGCCGGCCCGCACGGGGAACAAGTCCTCAGAACGACCGACGTGTCACGACAAGGAGTTGGCAATGAAACCAGGTTCGAGCGGCAAGACCGCACGCAAGACCTCAGGCAAGACCGCTGGCAAGGCCGGCGCCGACAGGAAGAACCCGGGCGCGCGCATGGACCGCGAGGCCAGCGAGATCAAGAGCCGCAGCGCCGATCCGGGGCAAAGCAGCTATGGCGGCTTCCGCAACGAGGATCCGCGCCGGCAGCACCAGGCTGAAGCCGGCAAGCCGAAGAAGCCCGCGCGCTAGTGTCGGGTGAAGGCGGAGATGGCTTCGGCATAGCGGCGCACGACCGCCTGGCGCTGGTGATCGGCCAGGAACAGGCGCAGGCCCGGTTCGCTGCGGCGTGACTCGCCGCTGCAAACGGCCAGCATGGTTGCGCACAACGGGTCCACGCCCGGGTCCACCACCCAGCCGAAGCCGTCGACCGCCTCGGGTAGCCCGCCGCGACGCGTGACGATGACCTCGCAGCCGGCTGCCAGGCCTTCCAGGGCGACGATGCCGAAGGGCTCGTAGCCGGTCGACGGCACCACCAGGCAGGCATGCTGCGCCAGCATCGTCGCCACCACCGCGGGCCGCTGGGCACCGGCAAAGGTCACGGCCTCGGCGCACTCCAGTGTTGCCGCCAGCGCCACCAGCACCGCGTATTGCGGCCCGTCGCCGATCACCGTCAGGCGTACATCAGGCCGCATCGCGCGCAGCCTGGCAAAGCTGCGCAGCAACAGGTCGACCCCTTTCTCCGTCACCAACCGCCCGACAAAGGCGAAGGTACCGGGCTGGCGCCGCGCGGCAGCCGGCTTGAACAGGTCGTCGCGATAGCCATTGTGAATCACCAGCGGGTGGCCGGGCAGCCATCCGGCCAGGTACCGGCTGACGCAAATGTTGTGGTAGAAGCGCGACATCCAGCGCTTGACGTTGCCCGCCGTGAACCGCCGCGTCTCGCCATAGTGGCTGTACGGGCCATGATGCGTCAGTACGATGCGGCGCCGCAGCACGGTGGCCAGCAACACGTCGTAGAAAGTCAGCCCGACGAACACGACCAGCGGGTGCCGCAGCATGGCGCGCGCCAGTTCGACCATGCCCGCCACGCGCGTGACCGGATAGGGAAACTCCGGCGCGTCGTCAGCGGCCGCCGGCGTGCGCGTCGCCAGCTCGATCCGATAGCCCAGCTCGGCCAGTCCCAGCGCCAGGTCTTCGGCAAAGCGCTCCATGCCGCCCACCGAGGGATGGAAAGGCGCGCTGAATATCAGGAGATCGGGCAGCGGCGGCGCGATGTCCGGGGGCTCGGGCTGGCTCATCCTCGTTGCGCTCCATGGCTTGCACAGCACAGGCCCTCGCTGGGGGGACGGTGGCGTTCAAGCATGCCGGCAGCCGGTGCCGCGTTCTGTTCGCTGTCGCACGGAGCACTGTCAGGCGCGGTTTGACCGAGGCGCAGCTCGAGACATCTGCGATGCCAGGCGCCGCCGCGGCGCGTCCGACATGCGCGGCGTGCTGAAGGAGCCCCGGTCATTGCTGGCAGCCGAGATGGACGGCACCGCCGCCGGTCGCCGCCTGGCGCAGGCGTCCCATGCGCATGCCGCCTTTGTTCTATCCGGTCGCCAGGCGATCTGATGTACTGGCACGCAACGTCGCCGCTGCCGCAAGCCGATGCGCGCAACCGGCTAGCGTGGTGCGACGGACCAGGCCGATGGCCGCGCTCCCGATTGCCCAATTACCCAATTGCCCACCGGCCCCAACGCGATGACGAAAAGTCCCCCGCAGTGGCAGTCCACGCCGCTGTACGATCAGCACCTGCTGCTGCGCGCCCGCATGGGCGACGTGGACGGCTGGAAGCTCCCGCTTGCCTACGGCTCCCAGATCGAAGAGCACCATGCCGTGCGCAAGGACGCAGGCATGTTCGACCTGTCGCATCTGTGCGTGGCGGACCTGCAGGGTCCGGATGCGCGAATGATGCTTGGCAGGCTCCTGTCCAATGATGTCGGCAAGCTGAAGACGCCTGGCAAGGCCCTGTATAGCTGCATGCTCGACACTTCGGGCGGCATGATCGACGACCTCGTGGTCTACTACCTCGGGCCGCAGCATTACCGCGCCGTCCTGAACGCGCGCACGGCCGCTGGTGACATCGCATGGATCCGCGCCAGGATCCATGAGGCCAGGGCCGAAATGACCGTGGTGCCGCGACGGCCGGATGGCGTCACGGCAGGGGTCGAGCCGCTGGCGGTCATCGCCGTGCAGGGGCCGAGGGCCCGCGAAAAAGTCATGCGGGCAATTCCGGCCACCCGCCACGCCGAAACGCTGAAGCCGTTCAACTCCACCTTCGTGCGCGACCCGGAAGCCGGCGAGCTGATGGTGGCGAGGACCGGGAAGACCGGCGAGGATGGTTTCGAACTGATGGTGGCGGCAAGGCATGCCGGCCGCCTCTGGGACCGGTTGCACTCGGCAGGAATCGTTGCGGCAGGCCACGAGGCGTGGGATACGCTGCGGCTCGAGGCGGGCGTGCATCGGCACGGGCACGACATTGACGTCCATACCTCGCCGCTCGATGCAGGCCTGGGCTGGAGCGTGGATCTCGATTCCGGCCGGGACTTCTGCGGCAGGTCTGCCGTGCGCGCCCGTGGCCAGACGCAGCAGTTCGTCGGACTCGCGCTGGAAGGCAGCGGCGCGGTCCCGCCAGCGCACAGCACGGTGAGCAGCGAGGAGGGCGCGGTGATCGGCAAGGTCACCAGCGCCACCTATAGTCCGACGCTGGGCTTCGCCATCGCGCTGGCGCGGGTAGCGCCCGGGGTCGGGATCGGCGATCGCGTCACGGTGGAGGTCTACCGCAACCGGATCGCGGCGAAAGTCGTGCGCACACCGTTCGTGCGGGGCGCAAGCTGATTGGGGGCCTGAGGGCTGCAGCCTTGCATTGCGGTCGGGGTGCGGTTCGCGGATTCGATAGAATCGGCGTCCGACCAGCGCCGCAAGGCGCCTTTGCCGCTCCTCCCGCGACGCTGCGCGCCATGAAGACCAAGACTACTGTAGACATCGTCATCTATCCCGGATTCAAGGCCGTCGAAGCGGTCGGCGCCATCAATGTCTTCGATTACGCCAATACCCGGCTGCGGCAGCTCGGCTGCGAGCCGAAATACGAGCTGCGCCTGGTCGCGCCGCGCGCCGGCGCGATCCGCTCCGACACGCTGGTATCGCTCGAGGCCACGCACGCGCTCGCTGGCCTGGCGCCCGCGGACGTGGTGGTGGTCGTCGGCGCACGCGACATCGTCAACGTGCTGGGCGCGTGCGGCGACATCGTCAGCTGGTGCCGGACCCAGGCCGGCCGGCTGCGGACCATCGTGGGCCTGTGCTCGGGCAGCTTCTTCCTTGCCGAGGCCGGCCTGCTTGCGGGCCGGCGCGCGGCCACGCACTGGAGCGTGGCGGAGTTGATGCGGCAGCGGTATCCCGGGGTCCGGGTGGATGCCGATGCCATCTTCGTGCGCGATGCGCATATCTGGACCTCGGCCGGCGTGACCGCGGTGTTCGACCTGGTGCTTGCCATGGTCGAGGAGGACCTCGGGCGCGACATCGCGCTGTCGGTGGCGCGGGATCTGGTGGTCTACCTGAAGCGGCCGGGCGGTCAATCACAGTTCAGTGAACACCTGCTCAGCCAGATGACGGGGCATCCGCGCGTGCGCGATATCCAGGACTATATCCACCGCATGCCCAAGGCGGACCTCTCGGTGCAGGTGCTGGCGCAGCGCTTTGCGATGAGCCAGCGCAATTTTTCCCGGGTATTCCTGAAGGAAACCGGGCATACGCCGTCGGCCTACGTGGAGCAGACCCGGCTCGCTGCGGCGCGGCGCCTGCTGGAAGACAGTGCGCAGCCGCTGAAGTGGATCGCAGTCGAGAGCGGCTTTGGCTCGGAGGCCAAGCTCAGGCAAGCGTTCCAGCGCCGGCTCCAGGTCACGCCGGGCGCCTATCGGGAGCGCTTTGCCAGCACCGGCGTCGATGACGCCGGGGCGGGCTGAGGCGGAGCGTCGCCGCCCCGCGTTGCCGTCAGGCCAGGCTCAGTACAACACCACCGAGCGGATCGACTCGCCGCGCTTCATCAGGTCGAAGCCCTCGTTGATGCGCTCCAGCGGCAGCGTATGCGTGATCAGGTCGTCGATATTGAGCTTGCCTTCCATGTACCAGTCGACGATCCTGGGCACGTCGGTGCGCCCGCGCGCGCCGCCGAAGGCGGAGCCTTTCCACTCGCGCCCGGTCACCAGCTGGAACGGACGCGTCGAGATCTCCGCGCCGGCCTCGGCCACGCCGATGATGATCGACTTGCCCCAGCCCTTGTGGCAGCACTCCAGCGCCTGGCGCATGACCTGCGTATTGCCGATGCATTCGAACGAGTAGTCGGCGCCGCCGTCGGTGAGCTGGATGATGTGGTCGACCACGTTGTCGACCTCTTTCGGGTTGATGAAGTGGGTCATGCCGAACTTGCGCGCCATCGCTTCGCGCGCCGGGTTCAGGTCGACGCCGATGATCTTGTCGGCGCCCACCATCTTCGCCGCCTGGATCACGTTCAGGCCGATGCCGCCCAGGCCGAACACGACCACATTGGCGCCGGCCTCGACCTTGGCGGTGAACAGCACCGCGCCCACGCCGGTGGTGACGCCGCAGCCGATGTAGCAGACCTTGTCGAACGGCGCATCCGGGCGGATCCTGGCCAGCGCGATCTCCGGCACCACGATGTGGTTGGCGAAGGTCGAGGTGCCCATGTAGTGGAAGATCGGCTTGCCGTCGAGCGAGAAGCGCGAGGTGCCGTCCGGCATCAGGCCCTTGCCCTGGGTGGCGCGGATGGCCTGGCACAGGTTGGTCTTGCGCGACAGGCAGAACTTGCACTGGCGGCATTCCGGCGTGTACAGCGGGATCACGTGGTCGCCCGGCCTGAGCGAGGTCACGCCGGGCCCGACGTCGGTAACGATGCCCGCGCCCTCATGGCCCAGGATCGCCGGGAAGATGCCTTCCGGGTCGGCGCCGGACAGCGTGTAGTAGTCGGTGTGGCAGATGCCGGTGGCCTTCACTTCCACCAGCACTTCGCCGGCGCGCGGGCCGTCGAGGTCGACGTCTTCGATCGTCAGCGGCTTTCCCGCACCCCAGGCAACTGCTGCACGTGTTTTCATTGGTCGGTCCTGTCGATTGGTTCGTAGCGCGAGACTATAAGGCGCGCGGCGCCGCTGGCGGGCCGGCCGGCATGGATTTGTCCGAAATCCGACCCAGGTTGGCCGGTGGCCGCGATCAGGCGTGGCTTGCGTCCCCGTCTTCGCGTTCAGGCACGACGAGCGTGCACGGTGTGTCGCCATCGTCGTCCGCGGCGAAGGCGGATGCGGCGGGCGGCGCGCCCTTGTCGCGGTAGGTCGCGGGCGGCACGCCGTACTGCTTGCGGAATTCGCGCCCCAGGTGCGAGGCGTCGGCAAAGCCGCAGCTCAGCGCAATGTCGGCAACGCTGCGGTCGGAACTGGTCAGCAGCCATGCGGCGGTGCGCAGCCGCACCTGCCTGGCGAATACCTGCGGGCTCTTGCCGGTCTCGGCCTTGAACAGGCGCTCGAGCTGGCGGGCCGACAGGTCGAGCTTGCAGGCAAGTTCATCCAGCGGCAATGCGCGCCCGACATGCTGCTCCATCAGCAGGATCGCGCGCTTGACCTTCGGGTGCGTGGCCGGCTCCAGCCCCGGCGGGTGCGGCTGCGGCGCGTTGCCCTTCTGCATCTCGCCGACCAGCAGGATCCGCAGCGCCTTCTGCACGGTGGCATGGTCGAAGTGGCGCAGCAGGATCGCCGCGGCGACGTCGATCGACGCGCGCCCACCCGAGCAGGTGATGCGCCGGCGGTCGATCACGAACAGCCGGTCGGCGATCAGCAGGTCGGGATCGGCCGACGGGAAGCGCTCAATGAAATCCCAGTAGTGGAACCAGCTGACGCAGGCCCGGTGGCCGTCGAGCACGCCGGCACGCATCAGCGAGAAGACCCCGGTGCAGATGCCGACCAGGGTGGCGCCGCCGCCCGCGGCGCGGCGGATGAAGTCGAGCGTCTCGGGCCCTGCCTGCGGGCCCGAGTGGAGCAGCCCGCCCACGACTACCACGTAGTCAAACGGCTCGGCCTCATCGAAGGTCTCCCACGGCGCGACCTGGATCCCGCAGCTCGCGCGCACCGGCGCAAGTGTGTTGCCGATCACGCTCCAGACGCAGCGTACCGGCTTGCTGTAGTCGCCATCGTCCGCCGACAGCCGCAGCATGTCGACGAAGCCGGAAAACGCGGTCAGCGTGAAATTCGGCAGCAGCACGATGCCGAAGCGGATGCGCCGGGGCGCCGGCGCGGCGACGGGAGAAATGGGAACGTCTGGGGTCATGGCGGCATTCATCTTGACAGGCTCGCGCGGGACAGCGGATCCGGGTTAGCCCGGAGTCGACGGGCAGGGCAGGGCGTCCCGGCGCCGGAAAAGTGGTATGCGGACGACGCGTTCCGTCCCCGCCAGAGTCGCCAGAGTCGCCGATCCGCCCGCCGCCGACTTGCACAATTCCGACGCGAATCATCGCCAAAGCGAAATCCCGGCCGGTAGGGCCGGGCCGCTGGCGCCGGCATCCCACGCCGATGCCGGTTTTGTTCTATCTGCAAATCCCGCGCTCTGCTGTACTGGCTCCCAACGACAGCAACCCAGCACCCCAGCATCCCGCAGAGAGGCAGTCAGATGAATGTCAGCGTATTCGACCTGTTCAAGATCGGCATCGGACCCTCGAGTTCGCATACGGTCGGCCCGATGATCGCCGCGTGCCGCTTCGCATCCCACCTCGAGGATGCGAACCTACTCGGCTTTGTGCGCCGCGTGCGGGCGGAATTGTATGGCTCGCTCGGCGCGACCGGCAAGGGCCATGGCAGCGACAAGGCGGTGCTGCTGGGCCTGGAAGGCAGCCTGCCCGACCGCATCGACCCCGATTCGATCGAACCGCGCCTGGCGCAGATCCGCAAGGACAAGCGCATGCGGCTGCTCGGCAAGCACGAGATCGGCTTCGATGAAAAGGAGCACCTCGGTTTCTACCGCCGCCTGATGAGCGGCACCGGCAGCATGGTGCATCCCAACGGCATGCGCTTCCAGGCGTTCGACGAGCAGGGGCAGTTGCTGGTCGAGAAGGAGTATTACTCGGTCGGCGGCGGCTTCGTCGTCAACCGCGACGGCGACCGCGTCAACGGCGTGCGCTCGGCCGCGGAGGTGCCATACCCGTTCCGCACCGGCGCCGAGCTGATGCAGGCGTGCGGCGCCAGCGGGCTGTCGATCGCCGCGCTGGTCTTGCGCAATGAATGCGCGCTGCGCCCGGCCGAGGAGGTGCGCGCCGGGCTGCTGGCGATCTGGCACGCGATGGCCGCCTGCGTCGAGCGCGGCTGCAAGGTCGAAGGAGAGCTGCCCGGGCCCATGCGCGTCAAGCGCCGCGCGGCGGAACTCAACCACCGGCTGCGCACGCGCTCCGAGGAATCGCTGCGCGATCCGCTGTCGATGCTCGACTGGGTCAACCTGTACGCGATGGCGGTCAACGAAGAGAACGCCGCGGGCGGGCGCGTGGTCACCGCGCCGACCAACGGCGCGGCCGGCGTGATTCCGGCGGTGCTCCACTACTACGTGAAGTTCGTGCCCGGCTCGAACGACGACGGCATCGTCGACTTCCTGCTGACCGCGGCCGCGATCGGCATGATCTACAAGGAGACCGCATCGATCTCCGGCGCCGAGGTCGGCTGCCAGGGCGAGGTCGGCGTGGCGTGCTCGATGGCCGCGGCCGCGCTCGCGGCGGTGATGGGCGGCACCCCCGACCAGGTCGAGAACGCCGCCGAGATCGGCATGGAGCACAACCTCGGCATGACCTGCGACCCGGTCGGCGGGCTGGTGCAGATCCCGTGCATCGAGCGCAATGCGATGGGCGCGATCAAGGCGCTCAACGCCTCGCGCATGGCGCTCAAGGGCGATGGCCAGCATTACGTGTCGCTCGACTCGGTGATCAAGACCATGCGCGAGACCGGCGCCGACATGAAGACGAAATACAAGGAGACGTCGCGCGGCGGCCTGGCCGTGAACGTCATTGAATGCTAAGGGAGTGTCGGAAATGAGCCGCTATTCAATCTTCAGCCTGTTTCGCAACGGGCTGTCGTACCACGAGAACTGGGAGAAGCAGTGGAGAAGCCCCGAGCCCAGGCGCGAGTATGACGTGGTCATCGTCGGCGGCGGCGGGCACGGCCTGGCGACCGCGTACTACCTGGCGAAGGAACACGGCATCACCAACGTGGCGGTGCTGGAGAAAGGATGGATCGGCGGCGGCAATACCGCGCGCAACACCACCATCGTGCGCTCCAACTATCTGTGGGACGAGTCCGCGGCGCTCTACGAAAAGGCGATGAAGCTGTGGGAGGGCCTGTCGCAGGACCTGAACTACAACGTCATGTTCAGCCAGCGCGGCGTGATGAACCTGGCGCACACGCTGCAGGACGTGCGCGACACCGAGCGGCGCGTGAACGCCAACCGCCTCAACGGCGTCGATGCCGAGTTCCTGACGCCGGCGCAGGTCAAGGAGATCGAGCCCACCATCAACCTGAACAGCCGCTACCCGGTGCTGGGCG
Source organism: Cupriavidus alkaliphilus (assembly GCF_014191175.1). Classification (NCBI taxonomy): domain Bacteria; kingdom Pseudomonadati; phylum Pseudomonadota; class Betaproteobacteria; order Burkholderiales; family Burkholderiaceae; genus Cupriavidus; species Cupriavidus alkaliphilus. The sequence goes on from NZ_JACHWE010000001.1 coordinate 1,376,668, forward strand.
CGTCGATCCAGCGCCGCGCCGGGGTGGCCCGCCACGATGCCGTGGCCTGGGGCTTCGCCCGCGGCGCCGACCGCGCCGGCGTCGACATCATCCAGAACTGCCAGGTCACCGGCATCCGCCGCGATGGCGGCGCGGTGGTCGGCGTCGACACGGTGAAGGGCTTCATCAAGGCAAAGAAGGTCGCGGTGGTGGCGGCCGGCAACACCACCACGCTGGCCGACATGGCGGGCATCCGGCTGCCGCTGGAAAGCCACCCGCTGCAGGCGCTGGTGTCGGAGCCGATCAAGCCGGTGGTCAACTCGGTGATCATGTCCAATGCGGTGCACGCCTATATCAGCCAGTCCGACAAGGGCGACCTGGTGATCGGCGCGGGCATCGACCAGTACACCGGCTTCGGCCAGCGCGGCAGCTTCCAGGTCATCGAAGGCACGCTGCAGGCCATCGTCGAGATGTTCCCGGTGTTCTCGCGGGTGCGCATGAACCGCCAGTGGGGCGGCATCGTCGACACCTCGCCGGACGCGTGCCCGATCATCAGCAAGACCGACGTGAAGGGGCTGTATTTCAACTGCGGCTGGGGCACTGGCGGGTTCAAGGCGACGCCCGGCTCGGGCTGGGCCTACGCGCACACCATCGCGCGCGACCAGCCGCATGCGCTGAACGCCCCGTTTTCGCTGGACCGCTTCTATACCGGCCACCTGATCGACGAGCACGGCGCTGCTGCCGTCGCGCACTGACCCCAAGCAGGAGAACGACATGCTGCTGATCCAATGTCCATGGTGCGGCCCGCGCGCCGAATCCGAATTCTCGTGCGGCGGCGAGGCCGACATCGCCCGCCCGCTGGAGACCGACAAGCTGTCCGACCGCGAATGGGGCGACTATCTGTTCATGCGCACCAACACCCGCGGCATGCACCGCGAGCAGTGGCTGCACGCACAGGGCTGCCGGCGCTGGTTCAAGGCCGAGCGCGACACCGTCACCTATGACATCAAGGGCTACGAGACCTTCGGCCAGCCCGCCGCCAACGCACCGCAGGGAAGGGGCAAGCAATGAGTCAGAAACACCGTCTCGGCACCGGCGGCCGCATCAATCGCGGCAAGCCGCTGTCCTTTACCTTCAACGGGCGCGTGTACCAGGGCTTCCAGGGCGACACGCTGGCCTCGGCGCTGCTTGCCAACGGCGTGCGCTTCGTCGCGCGCAGCTTCAAGTACCATCGCCCGCGCGGCATCATGACCGCCGACGTGGCCGAGCCGAACGCGGTGGTGCAGCTGGAGGGCGGCGCCTACACGGTGCCGAACGCCCGCGCGACCGAGATCGAGCTTTACCAGGGACTGGTCGCGACCAGCGTGAACGCCGAGCCCGACCTGGAGCGCGACCGCATGGCGGTCAACCAGAAGTTCGCGCGCTTCATGCCCGCCGGCTTCTACTACAAGACCTTCATGTGGCCGCGCAAGATGTGGCCCCGCTACGAGGAGAAGATCCGCGCGGCGGCCGGCCTGGGCAAGGCCCCGACGACGCTTGACGCCGACCGCTACGACAAGTGCTACGCGCACTGCGACGTGCTGGTGGTCGGTGGCGGCCCCACCGGCCTGGCCGCGGCGCATGCGGCGGCGGTGACGGGGGCGCGCGTGATCCTGGTCGACGACCAGTGCGAACTCGGCGGCAGCCTGCTGGCCGCGCGCGCCGACATCAACGGCAAGCCGGCGCTGCAGTGGGTCGCCGAGACCGAGGCGAAGCTGCGCAAGCTGCCGGACGTGACGATCCTGTCGCGCAGCAATGCCTTTGGCTACCAGGACCATAACCTGGTCACCGTCACGCAGCGCCTGACCGACCACCTGTCGGTCTCGATGCGCCACGGCTCGCGCGAGCTGCTGTGGAAAATCCGCGCCAAACGGGTGATCCTCGCGACCGGCGCGCACGAGCGTCCGATCGTGTTCGGCAACAACGACCTGCCGGGGGTGATGATGGCCTCGGCGGTGTCGGCCTACATCCACCGCTACAGCGTGCTGCCGGGACGCGAGGCCGTGGTGTTCACCAATAACGACCGCGGCTACCAGGCGGCGCTGGACCTGAAGGCGTGCGGCGCCAGGGTGACTGTGGTCGATCCGCGCGCCACCACCAACGGGGCGCTGCCCGCGGCGGCGAAGCGGCAGGGCGTGGCGGTGATGAACGGCGCGGTGGTGGTGGCCGCCGCCGGCAAGACGCACGTGAACTCGGTCAGCGTCGCATCCTATGCCAACGGCGCGGTCGGCGCCAAGGTGTCGAAGATCGCCTGCGACCTGGTCGCGATGTCGGGCGGCCTGAGCCCGGTGCTGCACCTGTTCGCGCAATCGGGCGGCAAGGCGCAGTGGAGCGACGACAAGACCTGCTTCGTGCCGGGCAAGTCGATGCAGGCCGAGTGCAGCGTCGGCGCGGCCGCGGGCGAATTCAACCTGGCGCTGGCGCTGCCGCTGGCGCTGGAAGCCGGCACCGAGGCGGCCAGGGCCGCCGGCTTCATCACGGCCAAGCGGCCGGCGGCACCGAAGGTCAGCGCCGTTGCCGAAGGCCCGTTGCTGCCGCTGTGGCTGGTGGGCAGCCGCGAGGCCGCCGCGCGCGGGCCCAAGCAGTTCGTCGATTTCCAGAACGACGTCGCGGCTGCCGACATCCTGCTGGCGGCGCGCGAAGGCTTCGAGTCGGTCGAGCACGTCAAGCGCTATACCGCGATGGGCTTCGGCACCGACCAGGGCAAGCTCGGCAACATCAACGGCATGGCGATCCTGGCGCAGGCGCTGGGCAAGTCGATTCCCGAGACCGGCACCACCACGTTCCGGCCCAACTACACGCCGGTCACGTTCGGCACCTTCGCCGGACGCGAGGTCGGCGACTTCCTCGACCCGGTGCGCAAGACCTGCGTGCACGAATGGCACGTCGCCAACGGCGCCTTGTTCGAGGATGTCGGCAACTGGAAGCGCCCCTGGTATTTTCCGAAGCGGGGCGAGGACCTGCACGCCGCGGTCAAGCGCGAATGCCTGGCGGTGCGCAACAGCGTCGGCATCCTCGATGCGTCGACGCTGGGCAAGATCGATATCCAGGGCCCGGACGCGGTCACGCTGCTGAACTGGATGTACACCAACCCCTGGGGCAAGCTCGAGGTCGGCAAGTGCCGCTACGGCCTGATGCTCGACGAGAACGGCATGGTGTTCGACGACGGCGTGACCGTGCGCCTGGGCGAGCAGCATTTCATGATGACCACCACCACCGGGGGCGCCGCGCGCGTGCTGACCTGGATGGAGCGCTGGCTGCAGACCGAGTGGCCGGACCTGAAGGTGCGCCTGTCGTCGGTGACCGACCACTGGGCCACCTTCGCCGTGGTCGGGCCGAACAGCCGCAAGGTGCTGCGGAAGGTCTGCGCCGACATCGACTTCGCCAACGCGGCGTTCCCGTTCATGAGCTACCGCAACGGCACCGTGGCGGGCGCCAGGGCGCGTGTGATGCGCATCAGCTTCTCGGGCGAGCTGGCCTACGAGGTCAACGTGCCGGCCAACGCCGGGCGTGCGGTGTGGGAGGCGCTGATGGCCGCCGGCGCCGAGTTCGACATCACGCCGTACGGCACCGAGACCATGCACGTGCTGCGTGCCGAGAAGGGCTACATCATCGTCGGCCAGGACACCGACGGCTCGATCACGCCGTATGACCTCGGCATGGGCGGGCTGGTGGCAAAGTCGAAGGACTTCCTCGGCAAGCGCTCGCTGACGCGTTCGGACACGGCCAAGGAAGGGCGCAAGCAGTTCGTCGGCCTGCTCACCGACGACGCCCAGTTCGTGCTGCCCGAGGGCGCGCAGATCGTCGCGCCGCAGACGCGCGTGTCGACCACCGAGCCGACGCCGATGATCGGCCACGTGACCTCGAGCTACTACAGCCCGATCCTGCAGCGCTCGATCGCGCTTGCCGTGGTCAAGGGCGGGCTGGGCAAGATGGGCGAGAGCGTCGCGATCCCGCTGGCCGATGGCCGCCGCGTGAGCGCGAAGATTTCCAGCCCGGTTTTCTACGATAGCGAAGGAGTGCGCCAGAATGTGGAATGAACAAGGCATTGCTACCGCACTGGCCGATGCGCCGGTGCCGAGCGCCCGCACGCGCGACGTGCGCCTGGAGTCGCCGCTGGTCGGCGCCGCCGGCCTGCTGGAAGCGCCGCACCTGCGCGGCTCGATGTACTTCACGGTGCGCGAGCGGCAGTTCCTCGACCTGGTGATGGTGCGCGGCGAACTGGCCGATGCCGCCTTCGTCGACGGGTTCGAGAGCGTGGTGGGCTGCTGTCCGCCGGCCGCGCCCAACACGGTCGCGCGCAGCGCCGCCTACGACGTGCTGTGGCTAGGCCCGGACGAATGGCTGGTGCGCTCCAGCACGCCGGTGACGGCCGGCGTGCTGGAGGGCAAGCTGGCGCCGGCCATCGCCGGCTCATACTCCGCCGCGGTCGATGTCGGCAGCGGTTATACGGTGGTCGAGATCAGCGGCGACCGCGTGCGCGACGTGCTGGCGCGGGGCTGCCCGCTCGACCTGCATCCGCGCGTGTTCGGCGCGGGGCAATGCGCGCAGAGCCATTACTTCAAGGCGCCCGTCATCCTGCTGCCGACCGGCGACGACCGCTACGAGATCGTGGTGCGCCGCAGTTTCGCCGACTACTTCTGCCGCATCCTGCTCGACGCGGCGACGCCGCTGCTGTCATGAAGCCGGTCGAGCAGGTGTTCAGCGAGCCGCGGCCGGGACTCAACGCACTCGATGGCCTCGAGGCGCCACTGCTGCCGGGGCGGGGCTGGAGCGTCTTTATCGATGCCCTGACGGTGCCGGTGCGCATCGGCATCCATCCGCACGAGCACGACGCGCCGCAGCCGGTGGTGATCGACGCGCGCCTGGGCTACCGGCGCGAGCCCAGCGAAGCGGCCGAGTGGATCGACTACGAGGGCTATTGCGCGCGCGTCGCAACGTTCCTGGCGGGCAAGCCGCATACGCGGCTGCTCGAGACCCTGGTGGCCGACATCGCGGAGCTGTCGTTCCGCGAATGGCCGGCGCTCGACACCCTGACCCTCGCGGCGCACAAGCCCAGGATCCGCCCCGGCACCCAGCGCGTCGGTGTCGAGCTGGAATGGACCCGCGCCGATTACCTGCGCCGCACCGGCAAGCCTGCCTGAGGTACGGCGGCAAGCTTGCCTGAGGTGTGGCGGCAGGCTTGCCTGAGGCGTGGCGGCGCCGGCCAAGCGCGCGTCGGTTTTGGCATGCAGCCAATACCGCGATGGAGACTACTCTCGTAGCGCGTCGCTGCCGTGCCAATCGGCGTGGCGGCGCCGCGCCACGACACGAGGAGGAAATCCAATGAAAAAAGCCACGCCAGGACTGACCATCGCGCTGCTGTGTTCCACGCCTGCCTTTGCCCAGGGCAGCGTGACGCTGTACGGCATCATCGACGAAGGCATCAACTACACCAACAATGTCGGCGGCGACCGGCTGGTCGAGATGCAGAGCGGCTTCGCCCAGGGCAGCCGCTGGGGCCTGAAGGGATCGGAAGACCTGGGCGGCGGCCTCAAGGCGCTGTTCCAGCTGGAGAACGGCTTCAATGCCAGCACCGGCAGGGCGGCACAGGGTGGGGCGATGTTTGGCCGGCAGGCCTATGTCGGTCTGTCCGACGACCGGCTCGGCACCGTCACGCTGGGGCGCCAGTACGATTCCGTGATCGACTACCTGGCGCAGACCACCGTGGTCGGCAGCTGGGGCGGCTACCTGTTCGGCCACCCTTACGACAACGACAACATGGTCTACTCGTTCCGCGTCAACAACACGGTCAAGTACACCAGCCCCGCGCTTGGCGGCTTCCAGTTCGGCGGCACCTACAGCTTCAGCAACGACACCAACTTTGCCAACAACCGCCAGTACGGCGCGGGCATGCAGTACGCGAACGGCGGCTGGCTGCTGGCGGCGGCGTACCTGCAGGCCGACAACCCGTCGGCCACGGCCAACGGTGCCATCAGCGCCGGCGACGACCAGAACTTCCTGGCCCGGCGGCTGCGCATCTTCGGCGCCGGTGTCAACTACACCTTCGGGGCCGCGACGGCGGGCTTTGCCTACTCGAACACCAACCTGACGCAGCCGCTGTCGACCTCGTACATCTCCGGGTCGATCCTGCCCGCCACCGGCACGCTGGACGCGCTCAAGTTCCAGAACTTCGAATTCAACCTCAAGTACCAGTTCACGCCGGCGTTCTATGCCGGCGCGGTCTACACGCTGACCACCGAGAAGTTCCAGGCGTCGTCGGGCGAGGCCAGGCCCAGGGTCCACAGCATCGGCCTGATGGCGGACTACAACTTCTCGAAGCGGACCGATGTCTATCTGCAGGGCGTCTACCAGCGCGTCAGCGGCGACCGGACCGGCACGGCACTGGACCGGGCCTATATCCCCGGCGCGGCCGACGCGTCGTCGACCTTGAGCCAGGTGCTGGTGCGCGCCGCGATCCGCCACAAGTTCTGAGCCGCCGGCGGCAATGTCGGGCCTGCTCAAACCGGCGTCGGATTTTGCACAAGATGCCGCGGCGCAGCGCACTACTCTCGAACACGCATGCCGTGGATGCCGCGCCGACGGGCGCGGACCCGGCAGGCCCTAACGAGACATGGAGACGAAGCGATGAGCAACAACCGGGGTGTCGTTTATCTTGGACCGGGCAAGGTCGCGGTGCAGAACATCGACTATCCGAAGATGGTCGATCCCAGCGGTCGCGCGATCGGCCACGGCGTGATCCTCAAGGTGGTGACGACGAACATCTGCGGCTCGGACCAGCACATGGTGCGCGGCCGCACCACCGCAGAAGTGGGCCTCGTGCTCGGCCATGAAATCACCGGCGAGGTGATCGAGATCGGCCGCGACGTCGAGACGCTGAAGATCGGCGACCTGGTCTCGGTGCCGTTCAACGTCGCCTGCGGCCGCTGCGCGATGTGCAAGGAGCAGCATACCGGCGTCTGCCTGAGCGTCAATCCGTCGCGTGCCGGCGGTGCCTACGGTTACGTCGACATGGGCGGCTGGATCGGCGGGCAGTCCGAGTACGTGATGGTGCCGTACGCCGACTTCAACCTGCTCAAGTTCCCCGACCGGGACCAGGCGATGGCAAAGATCCGCGACCTGACCTGCCTGTCGGACATCCTGCCGACCGGCTACCACGGCGCCGTCACGGCCGGCGTGAAGCCGGGCTCGACCGTCTACATTGCCGGCGCAGGACCGGTCGGCATGGCGGCCGCGGCGTCGGCGCGCCTGCTGGGCGCGGCCTGCACCATCGTCGGTGACATGAACCCCGCGCGCCTGGCCCACGCCCGGGCAATGGGCTTCGAGGTAGTCGACCTGTCGCAGGACGCAACGCTGGGCGAGCAGATCGCCGCCATCCTCGGCACGCCCGAGATCGACTGCGCGGTGGATTGCGTTGGCTTCGAGGCGCACGGCCACGGTGCGTCGGGCCATGTGGAGGAGGCACCCGCGACGGTGCTGAACTCGCTGATGGAGATCACCCGGCCCGCGGGCGCGATCGGCATCCCGGGCCTCTACGTGACCGACGATCCGGGTGCGAAGGACGCCGCCGCACGACGCGGCAGCCTGAGCCTGCGCTTCGGCCTGGGCTGGGCCAAGTCGCATTCCTTCCATACCGGGCAGACGCCGGTGGTGAAGTACAACCGCAACCTGATGCAGGCCATCCTGCACAACCGCCTGCCGATCGCCGAGATCGTCAATGTGTCGGTGATTTCACTGGACCAGGCGCCGCAAGGCTACCAGCAGTTCGACGGCGGCGCGCCGCGCAAATTCGTCATCGATCCGCACGGGATGCTGGCGGCGTGATCCGGTAACGTTCCGGGGGAGCGAAGATCCGCTGAAGGTTCGCTCCCTCTTCCGCTTGCGGGAGAGGGGCGCAAGCCAGCGTGCTGCATGCCTCACGCATGCATCACCGGCGCATACCTCTGCCCCTGCCCATGCAAAGGCGCCTTCGCCAGCGGCGCCGCCTGCGCCCGGCGCTCGCGCGTCGGCGCCACCCCGAACGCCTCGCGATAGCTCTTGCTGAAATGGCAGGCCGACTGGAACCCGCACGCCATCGTGATGTGCATGATCGACATGTCGGTCTGCAACAGCAGCTCGCGCGCCCGCCGCAGCCGCAGCGTCAGGTAATAGTGCGTCGGCGTCATGCCGAGGTGGTCGCGGAACAGCCGCTGCAGCTGCCGCTGCGACATCATCGCCAGGCGCGCCAGTTCCTCGCGCGACAACGGCTCCTCGATGTTGTTCTCCATCAGCGCGATCACCTCGAACAGCGACTTGTTCGCCGACCCCAGCCGCGCCACTAGCGGCATCTTCTGCTGCGCGCTGGTGTCGCGTACATGCTCGACGATGAACTGCTCGGCGATCTGCGTGACGCGGCCCGTGCCGACGCGCGCGGCGATCAGATACAGCATCATGTCGAGCGGCGCGACGCCGCCGGTGCAGGTCACGCGGTCGCGGTCGATCACGAACAGTTCCTTCAGGAAACGCGTGCCGGGAAACTCCTCCTTCAGCGCCGACATGTTCTCCCAGTGGATGGCGCAGGCATAGCCCGACAACAGCCCCGCCTTGGCCAGCGCGTACGTGCCGGTGCACAGGCTGCCCAGCATCAGCCCCTCGCGCGCAGCGCGGCGCAGCGTAGACAGGTGGCCGGCACCGGTGGCGCGCTGCACGTCGATGCCGCCGCATACGAACACGATGTCCGGCCGCCCGATGCTGTCGGCCGCAAGCGTGTCGATGGTCAGGCCGTTGCTTGCCGTCACCGGGCCGCCTTCGGGGCTGATGACTGACCAGCGGTAGAGCTCCTGCCCGCTCAGGTAGTTGGCCATGCGCAGCACTTCGATGGCGTTGGTGAACGCGATCATCGTGAAGTTGGGCAGCGGCATGAACGCAAAGTGGGACAGCGACGCGGTTCGGTCGGTGGACATTGGGGGCGTTCCTTGGTTTCTGGCGGGCTTTTGTGGCCTTGGGGAAAGGCGCGGTGCCGTCTATCGATATTCATAATGCGCGCGCAACAAACGTGCCATACGGCGAAACCCTAGCCAGGCGTGGCGGCGACCCGCCGCAAGCGCCGCAATGCCGAGAATACGTGGCGCGCGCACGGCGCCGCGTCGGTGCAAGGCACCGGTGCGGTGCATCGAAGTCCGGTGGAGGCACGGGCTTGGCACCGGGCCCGTCGTGGCGCGGCCGGCCGCATCCGGCACAAGGTTCCGAGGCGTTGCGTGGCCCACTTGTCCAAATCGGACGCGCATGGCGGAAATGGAAAAGAACGCGTCTGAATTCACCAACCGGCCAAAAACCCGAACGACAAGAATAGATCCGTCGGCAACGCTGCGCCGAACCGGACAAGTCCTCCGGGCGCAGCGGGCGCTTCGCCCCGTCAGCAGCCCATTCAATCAGCCACGGATACCCTATGTCGAACACCAAGTCTTTCTTTTCGCAGCCCCTGGCCGAGCGCGACTCGCGGGTGCGCGGCGCACTCGTGAAGGAACTCGAGCGGCAGCAGTCGCAGGTCGAACTGATCGCGTCGGAGAACATCGTATCGCGCGCGGTGCTGGAGGCGCAGGGCTCGGTTCTGACCAACAAGTACGCCGAAGGCTATCCGGGCAAGCGCTACTACGGCGGCTGCGAATTCGCGGATGAAGTCGAGGCGCTCGCCATCGACCGCGTGAAGCAGCTGTTCAATGCCGGCTTCGCCAATGTGCAGCCGCACTCCGGCGCGCAGGCCAACGGCTCGGTGATGCTGGCACTGGCCAGGCCGGGCGACACCGTGCTGGGCATGTCGCTCGATGCCGGCGGCCACCTGACCCATGGCGCCAGGCCGGCCTTGTCCGGCAAGTGGTTCAACGCGGTGCAGTACGGCGTGAACCGCGACACCATGCTGATCGACTACGACCAGGTCGAAGCGCTCGCGCACGAGCACAAGCCCGGCCTGATCATCGCCGGCTTCTCCGCCTACCCGCGCCAGCTGGATTTCGCCCGCTTCCGCGCCATTGCCGACAGCGTTGGCGCGAAGCTGATGGTCGACATGGCGCACATCGCCGGCGTGATCGCCGCGGGCCGCCATGCCAACCCGGTCGAGCATGCGCACGTCGTCACCTCGACCACGCACAAGACCCTGCGCGGTCCGCGCGGCGGCTTCGTGCTGACCAACGACGAGGAGATTGCGAAGAAGATCAACTCGGCCGTGTTCCCCGGCCTGCAGGGCGGCCCCCTGATGCATGTGATCGCGGCCAAGGCGGTCGCGTTCGGCGAGGCGCTGCAGCCGGAGTTCAAGACCTATATCGACAATGTGCTGGCGAACGCCCAGGCGCTCGGCGAAGTGCTGAAGGAGGGCGGCGTCGACCTGGTCACGGGCGGCACCGACAATCACCTGCTGCTGGTCGACCTGCGCCCCAAGGGGCTCAAGGGCACGCAGGTCGAGCAGGCGCTCGAGCGCGCCGGCATCACCTGCAACAAGAACGGCATTCCGTTCGACACCGAGAAGCCGACCATTACCTCGGGCATCCGTCTGGGCGCCCCGGCCGCCACCACGCGCGGTTTCGGCGTCGCCGAGTTCCGCCAGGTCGGCCGGCTGATCCTCGAGGTGTTCGAGGCGCTGCGCGCGAACCCGGAAGGCGACCCGGCCACCGAGCAGCGCGTGCGGCGCGAGATCTTCGCGCTGTGCGACCGCTTCCCGATCTACTGAGATGCGACCAGAACTGAGCCAAGGAGTGGAGCAAACCATGAGCCCGCTGCACGAAGACAGCATCATCATCGACGGCCTGAACATCTCGAAGTTCGAGCGCTCGGTGTTCGAAGACATGCGCAAGGGCGGCGTCACCGCCGCCAACTGCACCGTCTCGGTCTGGGAAAATTTCACCAAGACCGTCGACAACATCGCGCAGATGAAGCAGCAGATCCGTGACCACAGCGAACTGCTGACCCTGGTCCGCGGCACCGACGACATCCTGCGCGCCAAGCGCGAAGGCAAGACCGGCGTGATCCTCGGTTTCCAGAACGCGCACGCGTTCGAGGACAACCTGGGCTATATCGAGGCGTTCGCCGACATGGGCGTGCGCGTGGTGCAGCTCTGCTACAACACGCAGAACCTGGTGGGCACCGGCTGCTACGAGCGCGACGGCGGGCTGTCCGACTTCGGCCGCGAGGTGATCACCGAGATGAACCGCGTCGGCATCATGGTCGACCTGTCGCATGTCGGCGGCAACACCTCGTCCGAAGCCATCGCCTTCTCCAAGAAGCCGGTCTGCTATTCGCACTGCCTGCCATCCGGCCTGAAGGAGCACCCGCGCAACAAGAGCGACGCGCAGCTCAGGGAGATCGCCGATGCCGGCGGCTTCGTCGGCGTGACCATGTTCGCGCCGTTCCTGAAGCGCGGCATCGACGCCACCGTCGAGGACTACATCGAGGCGATCGACTATGTCGTCAACCTGGTCGGCGAGGATGCGGTCGGCATCGGCACCGACTTCACGCAGGGCTACAGCACCGAGTTCTTCGACATGCTGACGCACGACAAGGGCCGCTACCGCCGCCTGACCAACTTCGGCAAGGTGGTCAATCCAGAAGGCATCCGCACCATTGGCGAATTCCCGAACCTGACCGCGGCGATGGAGCGCGCGGGCTGGAAGGCGTCGCGCATCCGCAAGATCATGGGCGAGAACTGGGTGCGGGTGTTCAGGGAGGTCTGGGGCGCCTGAGCGGGCGCCACGCCAGCCGCAGCCATTCTTCAAGCGATTCACGATAAACGGGACGTGCCCGCGCACCGAGCGGGCACGCGGGCAATGCCGCGCCTGCGCAACGACGCAAGCGGCAAATTCATCCTCACGGAGCCACCACGATGCAACCGCAACTGCCGATCGACGTCAATCCCGATACCGGCGTCTGGACCACCGACGCGCTGCCGATGCTGTATGTCCCGCGCCATTTCTTCACCAACAACCACGTCGCCGTCGAAGAGACGCTCGGCGTCGAGGCGTACGCGGAGATCCTGTACAAGGCCGGCTACAAGTCGGCCTACCACTGGTGCGACAAGGAGGCGCAGCTGCACGGCCTGACCGGCATGGCGGTGTACCAGCACTACCTGAAGCGGCTGTCCCAGCGCGGCTGGGGCCTGTTCTCGCTGCTCGAAGCCGATCCGGCGACGGCGCACGCGCGCATCGCGCTGCACCACTCGTCGTTCGTGCTGGCGCAGCCGGGCAAGGAAGGCAAGCTCTGCTACATGTTCGCCGGCTGGTTCGCCGGCGCGATGGACTGGGTCAACGACACCGCGCCGGGCGGCAGCGGCGGGCCGCGCGCGCAATCGAAGGAAGCGCAGTGCGCGGCCGAGGGCCACGGGCATTGCGTGTTCCAGGTGTCGGCGATCGCCGTCTGAGCGCGCGAGCACCGCCTTCCACCGCAACACCAAAGACGCAACACGAAGACATACGAACGCCAGAGGTCGCCTGCGATGCGCTATCCCCACCTGTTCAAACCCCTGCAGCTCAACCAGCTGACGCTGCGCAACCGGATCGTCAGCACCGCGCACGCCGAGGTGTACGCCGAGCCGGACGGCCTGCCGGGCGACCGCTACCTGCGCTACTACGAAGAAAAGGCGAAGGGCGGGGTCGGCCTGGCGATCTGCGGCGGCTCAAGCCCGGTGTCGATCGACAGCCCCCAGGGCTGGTGGAAGTCGGTGAACCTGGCCACGGACCGCATCGTCGAGCCGCTGTCCCGGCTGGCGGAGACGATGCATCGGCACGGCGCGAAGATCATGATCCAGGCCACTCATATGGGGCGCCGCTCGGCGTTCCACGGCGAGCACTGGCCACACCTGATGTCGCCCTCGGGCGTGCGCGAGCCGGTGCACCGCGGCAACGCCAAGATCATCGAGGTGGAAGAGATCCGCCGCATCATTGCCGACTTCGCCGCGGCGGCAAAGCGCGTCCAGGATGCCGGCATGGACGGCATCGAGATCTCGGCCGCGCACCAGCACCTGATCGACCAGTTCTGGAGCCCGCGCACCAACTTCCGCACCGACGAATGGGGCGGCAGCCTGCAGAATCGCCTGCGCTTCGGCGTGGAGGTGTTGCAGGCGGTGCGCGAGGCGGTCGGCAAGGACTTCTGCGTCGGCCTGCGCATGTGCGGCGACGAGTTCCACGAGGACGGGCTCGATCACCAGCAGCTCAAGGAGATCGCGCAGGCCATGTCGGAGTCGGGGCTGATCGACTACCTAGGGGTGATCGGCTCGGGCGCCGACACGCATAACACGCTGGCCAACTGCATGCCGCCGATGGCGCTGCCGCCCGAGCCGTTCGTGCACCTGGCCGCGGGCATCAAGTCGGTGGTGAAGATCCCGGTGATGCACGCGCAGAGCATCCGCGACGCGGGGCAGGCCGAGCGGCTGCTGGCAAGCGGCATGGTCGACCTGGTCGGCATGACGCGCGCGCAGATGGCCGATCCGCACATGGTCATCAAGATCCGCGACGGCCGCGAGGACGAGATCAAGCAATGCGTCGGCGCGAACTACTGCATCGACCGCCAGTACAACGGCCTCGACGTGCTGTGCGTGCAGAATGCCGCCACCTCCCGCGAGGCCACCATGCCCCACGTGATCGAGAAATCGCGCGGGCCGAAGCGCAAGGTGGTGGTGGTCGGCGCGGGCCCGGCGGGCCTGGAGGCGGCCCGGGTGGCGCGCGCGCGCGGGCATGACGTGGTGCTGTTCGAGAAGAATGCCGAGGTCGGCGGGCAGATCATGCTGGCGTCGAAGGCGCCGCAGCGCGAGCAGATGGCCGGCATCGTGCGCTGGTTCGACATGGAAACGAAGCGCCTCGGCGTCGAGCGCCGGCTCGGCGTGGAGGCCGATGCGAAGATGATCATGGCTGAAAAGCCGGACATCATCGTGCTGGCCACGGGCGGCCGCGCCTTCTCCGACCAGGTGCCCGCGTGGGGCGTTGCCGACGGGCTGGCCGTCAGCTCGTGGGAGGTATTGTCCGGGCGCGTCGAGGCGAAGCAGAACGTGCTGGTCTACGACGGCGTCAGCACGCATGCCGGCGCTGGCGTTGCCGACTACCTGGCCAGCCGCGGCGCAAAGGTCGAGATCGTCACGCCCGACGTGAAGGTTGCCGACGACTGCGGCGGCACCACCTTCCCGATCTTCTACCGCCGCCTGTATGCGCAGGGCGTAATCCATACACCCAACTACTGGCTCGACCGTGTCTACGAGGAAGACGGCAAGAAGATCGCGGTGCTGCGCAACGAGTATACGGAAGAACTCGAGGAGCGCGCGGTCGACCAGGTCGTGATCGAGAACGGCTCGACGCCGAACGACGCGCTCTACTGGAAGCTCAAGCCGGAATCGCTCAACCGCGGCCAGGTCGACGTGCACAAGCTGTTTGCCGCCGAGCCGCAGCCGTGCCTGTCGGAAACGCTCGGCAACGGCCGTTTCCTGCTGTTCCGCGTTGGCGACTGCATCTCGATGCACAACATCCACGGCGCGATCTACGACGCGCTGCGCCTCGTCAAGGACTTCTGACCATGCAACCATCCTTGCTGATTACCGTCCTGCTGTGGCTGTCGGTGGCGGGGCTGGCCTTTGCGCTGCTGCGGCGCGCGTCGTACTGGCGGGCAGGGCGGGCGGCCGCGCCCGGCTCGGCCGCCATCGCCAACCTGTTCGCGATCCCCAAGCGCTATTTTGTCGACCTGCACCACGTGGTGGCGCGCGATCCGTATATCGCCAGGACGCACGTGGCCACGGCGGGCGGGGCGATTGCCGCGCTGGCGCTGGTGTTCGTCAACTACGGCCTGGCAATCTATTCGCCATGGCTCGACAAGCTGATCCTGGTCGCGGCGCTCGCGATGCTGGTCGGCGCGGTCTTCGTCTGGCGCCGACGCAAGGCGAAGGATGTGCCGGCGCGCCTGTCGAAGGGGCCGTGGAACACGCTGCCCTGGCTGCTCGGCGCGTTCGCGCTGGGCCTGGCACTGTACACGGTGGTTCCCGCCGAAATCATGTCGGGCGCGTTCGCGGTGCTGTGCGCGGTGCTGATCGGCATCGGCGCGTTCGCGATGACGGTCGGCGCCGCCACGGGCGGACCGATGAAGCATGCGATGGCGGGCCTGCTGCACCTGGCCTTCCACTCGCGCCAGGAGCGCTTCGCCGCAACGCCCGACTCGTATACCGGCAGCGGTACCGCCACGCCGCCGACGGCGCTGAAGCTGCCCGACATCGAACAGAAAGAATACGGCGTCGCCAAGCCGGTCGAGTTCCGCTGGAACCAGCTGCTGAGCTTCGACGCCTGCGTGCAGTGCGGCAAGTGCGAGGCGGCGTGCCCGGCCTTCGCCTCCGGCCAGCCGCTGAACCCGAAGAAGCTGATCCAGGACCTGGTAGTCGGCATGGCGGGGGGCACCGATGCCGCCTACGCCGGCAGCCCGACACCGGGGATTCCCGTCGGCCGGCACCGCGGCGAACCCGACGGGACGATCGTGTCCGGGCTGATCGAGGCGCAGACGCTGTGGTCGTGCACCACCTGCCGCGCCTGCGTGCAGGAATGCCCAATGCTGATCGAACACGTCGACGCGATCGTCGACATGCGCCGCAACCAGACACTGGTGCACGGCACCGTGCCGGGCAAGGGCGCCGAAGTGCTGGCGAACCTGCGCGAGACCGGCACCATGGGCGGCTACGACAAGGCGGCGCGCTACGACTGGTCGGTGGATCTGAACGCACCCGTGGCGCAGCCCGCCAAGGCGGTCGACGTGCTGGTGGTGGCCGGCGAGGGTGGTTTCGACATGCGCTACCAGCGCACCCTGCGCGCGCTGGTCAAGGTGCTGAACAAGGCCGGCGTCGACTATGCAGTGCTGGGCGAGGTCGAAACCGACACGGGCGATGTTGCGCGCCGGCTCGGCGACGAGGCCACGTTCCAGCAGCTGGCCAGGCACCTGATCGGCACGCTCGGCACGCTCTCGTTCAAGCAGATCGTGACCGCGGACCCGCACGTGATGCACAGCCTGCGCAATGAGTACCGCGCGCTCGGGCTGCGTGTCACGGTCAAGCATCACACCACCTATATGGCCGAGCTGGCGGCGAGCGGACTGATCGCCCCCAGGGCAGTGGAAGCGCTCAGCGACAAGCGCACCACGTATCACGATCCGTGCTACCTGGGCCGCTACAACGGCGAGACCGAGGCGCCGCGCAAGCTGCTCAAGACCATCGGCATCCAGGTGGTCGAGATGGAACGCCACGGCATGCGCGGCCGCTGCTGCGGCGGTGGCGGCGGGGCGCCGCTGACCGACATCCCGGGCAAGCAGCGCATTCCCGATATCCGCATCGCCGACGCGCGCGCGGTGGGCGCGGAAGTGGTCGCGGTGGGATGTCCCAACTGCACCGCGATGCTCGAGGGCGTGGTCGGCCCGCGGCCCGAGGTGCTCGACGTGGCTGAACTGGTTGCGGCCTCCCTGGAGTAAATCGATGGACACGATCAAACGAATCGATCCGCGCCGGCCGTTCATCATCACCGCGGCGGGCCTCAGGCGCATCACGCTGGGCGAGGCCGGCAGCGCCGACGCGGGCGCCGCGCACTGGCCCGCGCACGGCCATGGCGCGGCGGCAAAGCCGCGGCGCATGGTAAGCGACCCGCGCTACGTGATGCTGGTGGCCGCGCACAGCGAGCGCGGCGCGCTCGACGAGCATGCGCGCCAGGCGGTTGCCGCAGCGGCATTGCTGGCCGACGCGCAGACCGAGGTCGCGCTGCTGGTGTTCGGCGAGATGAAGGACGATGCCGCGGACCTGGGCGCGGACAAGCTGATCGCCTTGCCCGAGTTCGACCGCCGCACCTTCGCCCCCGAGGCGGAACTGCGCGCGCTGCAGGCCTGCGCTACCGCGTTGTCGGCCAGGCATGTCTTCATGCCCGACAACGCCGCGGGCGATGGCGACCTTGGCCGGCGCTATGCCGCGGCGACGGCGGAGGCCGGGGCCAGCGTCGCGACCCACGTGGTCGAGATCGATGCGCGCCACGTCGGCACGTTTGCGCACGCCAGGCGTTCGTTCGCGACCCGGGCGCTGCCCGACGTGATCCTGCTGGCGCCCGGTGCGGTCGACGCGAAGCTGCCGTTCACCGGCGCCGGCGAGCGGCTCTCGCCCGACTTTCTGTTCGCCAAGGGAAGCAGCACGCACCCGTACCGCGACCAGGGCATCGAGCAGATCGATGCCGCCCGGGTTGCGCTCGAGGAGGCGGACTTCATCGTCGCGGCCGGCAACGGCGTGGCGGATATCGGTGCCTTCGAGCAGCTCGCGGGCGCGCTCGGCGCAGCCGTCGCCGCCAGCCGGGTCGCGGTGGACAACGGGCATTTCAGCCGCGACAAGCAGGTCGGCGCCACGGGCAAGACGGTCGAGGCGAGCGTCTATATCGCCTTCGGCATCTCCGGCGCGGTGCAGCACCTGCAGGGTATCAAGGACTGCCGCCACGTGATTGCCGTCAACGTCGACGGCAGCGCGCCGATCGCCAGGCGCGCGAACCTGACCGTCGTCGGCGACGCGCGCGAAACCATCGCCGAACTGATCGCGCTGGTGCAGGCGGCACGCGCTGCGCCGGGCCAGCCGGCCCCGGCGCGCCCCAGGGAACTCGCAGGAGTTGCAGCATGAACGCCCCCCGACAACTGAAGCGCATCGCGGTGCTGGTCTCCATCGGCCGTCATCCGGTCAGCGGCGCGCCGCGCTACAGCCGCAACGACGCCGCCGCGCTCGAGCTTGCGCGCGGCCTGGCCGCCAGGCACGGCGCGCAGCTCGCCGTGCTGCACGCGGGCGATGCCGCCGATCCGGCACTGGCCGACTACCTGGCGCTCGGTGCCGGCGAGATCGAGGTACTGGCGTGCGGCGCCGGCGACGACGCGGCGCGCGTGCTGGCCGCGCACGTGAAGCACTGCGACCTGGTGCTGACCGGGACCCGCGCCGAGGGCGCTTACGACACCGGCATGCTGCCGTACCGCCTTGCCGCGGTGCTCGGCCGGCCGCTGGTCGGCGCCGCTGTCGATATCGACATCGACATCGAGGGTGGACGCGTCGCCGTGCGGCAGTTCCTGCCCAAGGGCTTGCGCCGGCGCGTCGATGCGGCGCTGCCCGCGGTGGTGGCGGTGCACCCGCTGGCGAATGCGCAGCCGCGCTACGCCTACGCCCGCCTGCGCGACGGCACCGTGCGCACTGCGCCGGCAGCCCGCTACGCGGACCACGAGGCCGCCGCCTGGACGCTGGGCGCCGTCGAGCGCAAGCCGGTCAGGCTGGCGGCGGCCGAGAAGCGTTCTGGCCACGCCCGCATGCTGTCCGCGACCACCACCGAGAGCCGCGGCGGCAACGTCGTAAACGGTGGGACTTCGGTCGAAAAAGCACAAGTCATCCTCGCCTATTTACGCGAGCATCAACTCATCGACTACTGACATTGCCGGCCTGTCGGCAAACAACCAGGGACGCAGGGAATCCGGAGCAAACGATGAACGTATCGGCAGACATTCGCGCGCTGGTGCAGCGGCGCAAGGCGGGCCACAGCCTCGAGGCGCCTTTCTACCTGAGCGACGAGATCTTCGCGCTCGACATGGAGGCAATCTTCCGCCAGCACTGGATCCAGGTGGCGGTCGAGCCCGACGTGCCCGAGCCGGGTGACTACGTCACCGTCGAGCTCGGCCAGGACTCGATCCTGATCGTGCGCGACGACGACATGCAGGTGCGCGCCTACCACAACGTGTGCCGCCATCGCGGCGCGCGCCTGTGCAACGAGGACAAGGGCACGGTGGGCAATATCGTGTGTCCGTACCACAGCTGGACCTACAACCTGAGCGGCGAGCTGATGTTCGCCGAGCACATGGGCGAGAAGTTCGACCGCTGCAAGCACAGCCTGAAATCGGTCCACGTCGAGAACCTTGCCGGGCTGATCTTCGTCTGCCTGGCCAAGGAGCCGCCCGATTTCGCGGCGATGCGCGCTGCCATGGAGCCGTACCTGCTGCCGCATGACCTGCCCAACACCAAGGTCGCCGCGCAGGTCGACATCATCGAGCAGGGCAACTGGAAGCTGACGATGGAGAACAACCGCGAGTGCTATCACTGTGTCGCGAACCATCCGGAGCTGACCATTTCGCTGTACGAGTACGGCTTCGGCTACCAGCGCTCGCCCGCCAACGCCGAGGGCATGGAGGCGTTCGAGCGCACCTGCCGCACGCGCGCCGAAGAGTGGGAAGCGATGAAGCTGCCCTCGGCCGAGATCGAGCGGCTGCTGGAAACCACCGGCTTCCGTACCCAGCGCCTGCCGCTGGACCGCAGCGGCGAGTCGCAGACGCTGGACGCGAAGGTGGCGTCCAAGAAGCTGCTGGGCCAGTTCGAGCAGGCCGACCTGGGCGGCCTGTCGTTCTGGACGCAGCCGAACTCCTGGCATCACTTCATGAGCGACCACATCGTCACGTTCTCGGTGATACCGCTGTCAGCCGGCGAAACCCTGGTGCGCACCAAATGGCTGGTGCACAAGGACGCGCGCGAGGGCGTCGACTACGACGTGAAGAACCTGACCGCGGTCTGGAACGCGACCAACGACCAGGACCGCGCGCTGGTCGAGTACTCGCAGCGCGGCGCTGGCAGCAGCGCCTACGAGCCCGGCCCGTACTCGCCGTTCACGGAAGGCCTGGTCGAGAAGTTCTCGGCCTGGTACGTGCGCCGGCTCGCCGAGCAGATCGGGGCCTGAGCGCAAGGGAGGGGAGGTCGAGATGATGCGCGAAGCGGTGCAGTTTGAATCGGCAGACAGCCGGGTGACACGCCCGTCGTTCTGGAACGCGCTTCCGGAGCGCTGGACCAGCGACGCGGAAGAGACGCTGGTGTGCTGCCATGTGCGGCAGGAAACCCACGATGTGAAGAGCTTTTTCTTCCGCTCGCCGCTGGGGCGCGCCTTTGTATTCGAGCCGGGGCAGTTCGTCACGCTGGAGCTCGATATCGACGGGGAGACGATCAACCGCTGCTACACGATCTCGTCATCGCCGGCGCGGCCGCACACGGTCTCGATCACGGTCAAGCGCGTGCCGGGCGGCAAGGTGTCGAACTGGCTGCACGACACCATGAAGCCGGGCACGCCGGTGCGCATGCTGGGACCGGCCGGCGAGTTCACCTGCGCCCGGCATCCGGCGCACAAGTACCTGTTCCTGTCGGCGGGCTCGGGCATCACGCCGCTGATGTCGATGAGCCGCGCGCACCATGACCTGGCCGAGGACCGCGATATCGTCTTCGTGCACAGCGCGCGCACACCCGACGACATCATCTTCGCGCGCGAGCTGGACCTGATCGCGTCGAACCACAGCAACTTCCGCACCGCGTTCGTGTGCGAGCGGGTCGGCACGCGCACCAACTGGCCAGGCGTCACCGGTTTCCTGTCGCTGCCGCTGCTGAAGCTGGTCGCGCCGGACTTCATGGAGCGCGAGGTCTTCACCTGCGGGCCGGCCCCGTACATGCAGGCGGTGCGCTCGCTGCTCGACGAAGCCGGCTTCGATCGCAGGCGCTACCACGAGGAAAGCTTCTCGTTCGAGACCCTGCAGGCGGAGCCCGACGCCGGCGCAGCGGTGGAGGCTGGCGCGCCGGCGGCCGGCGCCCCCGCGAACGCCGCGCAATTCAACATCAGCTTCACCAGAACCGCCCGGGAGATTGCCTGCGGCGCGGGGCAGAACGTGCTCGACGCGGCGCGCCAGGCGGGCGTACGGCTGGCGGCGTCGTGCACACAGGGCATGTGCGGCACCTGCAAGGTGAAGCTGCTCAGCGGCCAGGTCGAGATGAAGCACAACGGCGGCATCCGCCAGCGCGAGATCGACCAGGGCATGGTGCTGCTGTGCTGCAGCAAGCCGCTATCGGACCTTGTGATCGACAAGTGAGGCAAGGGTTGTGCGAGATCCGGCGCCCACGGCGCCCGGCGCTTCGCATTCGGAAAGGGAGCGCCTCGGCGCCGATGACAGGAGGGTAGACATGAAACTTCTCACCAAATTATTCTTCACCAGCGCCGCCTCGGTGATGCTGACATGGAGTGCGCTCGCGCTCGGGGACACCAGGCCCACCCTGAAGATCGGCTACGTCGAGGGTTGGGACGACAGCGTTGCCACCACCAACGTGGCCGCGCGCATCATCGAGAAAAGGCTGGGATATCCGGTGCAGCTGGTGCCGGTCGCGGCGGGCGTGATGTGGCAGGGCGTTGCGCGCGGCGACCTCGACGCGACACTGTCGGCCTGGCTGCCGGTGACGCAGGGCGCGTACTGGGAGCAGTTCAAGGGCAAGGTCGTCAACCTGGGTCCCAACTTCACCGAAGCCAGGATCGGCCTGATCGTGCCGGCATCGGTCAGCGCGAAAAGCATCGACGAGCTCAATGCGCAGAAGACCGCGTTCGAAGGCCGCATCGTCGGCATCGACGCCGGCGCGGGGGTAATGCGCAAGGCGTCGGAGGCAATCAAGAGCTATGGCCTGAGCTATACGCTGATGCCGAGTTCGGGCAGCGCGATGACGGTGGAACTGGCGCGCTCGATGAACAGCAACAAGCCGGTGGTGGTGACCGGGTGGGCCCCGCACTGGATGTTCGCCAAGTGGAAGCTGCGCTTCCTCGACGATCCCAAGAAGGTGTTCGGCGAGTCCGAGCACGTCGACAACGTCGTCAACCCGGGCCTGGAGAACAAGGCCAGGCCGGTGGTGGCCTTCCTGAAGAAGTTCCAGTGGAAGCCGGGCGAGATCGACAGCGTGATGCTGGCAATCCAGAACGGCACCAAACCGGAGGCGGCCGCCGATGCCTGGATCGCCGCGCATGGAGACCGCGTCAGCGCGTGGCTCGAGAACGCGCAGTAATTCCGCCTGCCCACGGTGGCACAAGATTGCGGGCCACGATCGTCATGCGATCGTGGCCCGTTTCGTTGCGCCTACTGGAATACGACCGTGCGGTCGCCGTTCAGAAATACGCGCCGCTCGATAAACGCCTTCACCGCGCGCGCGAGCGTGATGCATTCCACGTCGCGGCCGACCGCGAGCAACTGCTCCGGCCGGTACGAATGATCGACGCGCTCGACCGCTTGCTCGATGATCGGGCCTTCGTCGAGGTCGTCGGTGACGAAGTGCGCGGTCGCGCCGATCAGCTTGACGCCGCGCGCATGCGCCTGGTGATAGGGCTTGGCGCCCTTGAAGCCGGGCAGGAACGAATGGTGGATATTGATCGCGCGATTGGCCAGCCTGGCGCTGGTTGCGGCCGAGAGCACCTGCATGTAGCGGGCCAGGATCACCAGCTCGGCGCCGCTCGATTCAAACAGGTCGAGCCAGCGCGCTTCCTGCCCGGCCTTGGTCTCGGGCGTGATCGGGAAATGCCGGAACGGCAGGCCGTGCTGGCGCGCCAGCGGCTCCAGGTCGGGATGGTTGGAGGCGATGCCGACGATATCCATCTTCAGTTCGCCCATGCGCCAGCGGAACAGCAGGTCCGCCAGGCAATGCTCGAGCTTCGACACCATGATCAGCACGCGGGGACGGGCGCACGCATCGTGGATGGCCCACTGCATGCCGAAGCCCTGCGCGATCGGCGTGAATTCCTGCCGTAGCCGGCCGATGTCCAGTGCCTGCGCATCGGTCGGATGGAACATGCAACGCAGGAAGAAGCGGTTGCTCAGGTCATCGTCGAAGACGGTCAGGGCGTCGATATAGCAGCGATGGCGCTCGAGCAAGCCGACGGTGGCGGCCACCTGGCCGGGGGCGCTAGGGCACGACAGCGTCAGGATGTGCTGCGGTGAAGGAGACTGCGCGTTCATGCGATTCCTCTGTGGTTGACTGGCCGCGCACGCCTGGTGCGCGCACATGCCATGCGCCAAGTAGATCAGCCCCTGCGGGCACCGGATAGAACCGAAGCGCCGCGTGGCTGGTATCCGCGCGCCACGCCGCGCGTGGCGCCGTTTGTGGATAGTCGCCGGCAAATTTTCCGTGCCGGATTGCCGTTGTCGCATTTGCGCAAGCGCTTGTCGGAATTCGTCGGCAGGGGACGGCGTTTCTTGGCAACCATGTAGGTAATCGTGCAACGCGGATCGCGATGCGACGACAACGTTTGCCAAGGCCGTTCCACGGCGGAGGGTAGTAACGCGCCCCCAGCGCTTTCCAGGGGAGTGGACGAAAGGCTGGCATGCCATATGACGAGTGAGTCCCGCAGGACCAGGAGAGGTTTCGATGGATAGTCCCAAGGTCGTGGTCGAAGGTCTGTGCAAGGTGTTTGGCAGCAATCCCAGGCAGGCCCTCGACATGCTCGCCGCCGGTGCGACGAAGGACGAGGTGTTCCGGCGCACCGGCCACGTGGTCGGCGTGCACAACGTGTCGTTCGACGTGAAGGAAGGCGAAATTTTCGTGCTGATGGGCCTGTCGGGCTCCGGCAAGTCGACGTTGATCCGCCTGGTCAACCGGCTGGTCGAACCGACCGCCGGCAAGGTGCTGATCGGCGGGCGCGACGTGGCAGCGGTCAGCCGTGGCGAGCTGATCGCGCTGCGCCGCAAGGACATGAGCATGGTGTTCCAGTCGTTCGCGCTGATGCCGCAGCGCACCGTGCTGTCCAATGCCGCCTTCGGCCTCGAGGTCGCCGGCGTCGGCAGGAAAGAGCGGGAGCGCCGCGCCATGGAGGTGCTGGAGCAGGTCGGCCTGGCGACATTCGCGCAGAAGCTGCCGCGCGAGCTCTCCGGCGGCATGCAGCAGCGCGTCGGGCTGGCGCGCGCGCTGGCGGTCAATCCGTCGCTGATGATCATGGACGAGGCCTTTTCGGCGCTCGACCCGCTCAAGCGCAAGGAAATGCAGAACGTGCTGCTGCAACTGCAGAAAGAGCACCGCCGCACCATCATGTTCGTCTCGCACGACCTGGAGGAAGCGCTGCGCATCGGCAGCCGGATCGCGATCATGGAAGGCGGCCGGCTGGTCCAGGTAGGCACGCCGCACGAGATCATCGCCAACCCGGCCGACAACTACGTCCGCACCTTCTTCGACGGCATCGACACCAGCCGCTACCTGACCGCCGGCGACCTGATGCAGACCAACGCCGTGCCGACGCTGTCCAGGCTCGACGCGGCCAACATCGCCGCGACGCTGAACGGCACCGAGGACTACGCCTTCGTGCTGGATGCGCAGCGCAAGCTGCGTGGCTTCGTCACGCGCGACGCCACGCAGAACGTGCGTCCCGTCGAGAGCATCCGGCTCAGCGCGTCGCTCGACCACGTCGTCGAGCGCGTGGTCGCGAACCCGAATGCGCTGCCGGTCGTCGACGACGACGGCTGCTATCGCGGCTCGGTCAGCCGCGCCGTCATCCTGAAAGCCATCACGCGCTCGCGAGGTAACCATGTCTGAACTCCTGCCCCTCGGCCGCTGGGTCGACCAATCCGTCCATTACCTTCTGGACCACGACGCCGCGACCTTCGACGCCATCGGCCGCGCCATCGGCGGCCTCGCGGAACTGATCGAGCGCGGCCTGCAAGCCGTGCCGATGTGGCTGATGATGGCGATCTTCATCGGCATCGGACTCTGGCGCGTGGGCTGGCGCTTCGCGCTCTTCACCGCGGCGTCGCTGTTCGTCATCTTCGCCACCGGCTTCTGGGACCAGACCATCATCACGCTGGGGCTGACGCTGTCGTCGACCATCATCAGCCTGCTGCTCGGCGTGCCGCTCGGGATCTGGGCGGCAAGGAACCGGCTGGTTGCCGCCGCCGTACGCCCGGTGCTGGACCTGATGCAGACCATGCCGGCGTTCGTCTACCTGATCCCGGCCGCGATGCTGTTCGGCCTCGGCCGCGTGCCCGGCATCCTGGCAACGGTGATCTTTGCCATGCCGCCCGCGGTCCGGCTGACCTGCCTTGGCATCCGGCAGGTCAACATGGAGATCGTCGAAGCCGGCCACGCCTTCGGCTGTACGCCGTGGCAGCTGCTGTACAAGGTGCAGTTCCCGAACGCGCTGCCGTCGATCATGCAAGGGGTAAACCAGACCATCATGATGGCCTTGTCGATGGTGATCATCGCCTCGATGGTCGGCGCCGGCGGCCTGGGCAACGAGGTGCTTGCCAGCATCCAGCGGCTCGATATCGGCCTGGGCTTCGAGAGCGGTCTCTCGGTCGTGCTGCTGGCGATCATGCTCGATCGCATCACCGAGAGCTTCGGCCGTGCGCCGGGCGAAGCAAAGGCGCCGCTGTTCTCGGGGCTCAGGCAGTTGTTCGGCGCCAAGGCCGCCACGGCGCAAGCCTGATCCGCCGCCAGCCGCCACGACATGGACCCCGGGGGCGTTGCAGCCGTGCCAACCGACAGCACTTCCGCGCCAATGCCGCCCCAGGACCCGGCCGCGCCAGCCGCAGCGCTGGCGCCGCTGTCGCACTTCGGCTTCCTGACACTGCCGGACTTCTCGATGATCGCGTTTTCCAGTGCGGTCGAAGTGCTGCGCATGGCCAACTACCTGGGGCGTGCCGAGCATTACACATGGTCGATCTATTCGCCCGACGGCGAACCGGTGCAGGCGAGCAACGGCATCGTGGTCCGGCCCACCGGCGCCCTCGACGACGCCGCGCTGCCGGACGTCATGATCATCTGCGGTGGCATCCGCATCCGCGATGCCGTTGATGAGCGCCTGCGTGCCATGCTGGCAAGGCTGGCCGCGCTGGCCATGCCGCTGGGCGCCATCTGCACCGGCGCCTACGCGCTGATGTCGAGCGCGCTGCTGGACGGCTACCGCTGCGCGGTGCATTGGGAAAGCCGGGCGTCGCTGCATGAAGAGTTTCCGCTGGTGCGTTTCGCCGACGAGCTCTTTGTGATCGACCGCGACCGGCTGACCTGCACGGGCGGCACGGCACCCATCGACATGATGCTGCATCTCGTCGGCCTGCGCTTCGGCCGGCAGCTGGCCGCCCAGGTCTCCGAGCAGTTCATACTGGAGCGCATACGTGGCGC
Organism: Cupriavidus alkaliphilus; assembly: GCF_014191175.1. Taxonomy (NCBI): domain Bacteria; kingdom Pseudomonadati; phylum Pseudomonadota; class Betaproteobacteria; order Burkholderiales; family Burkholderiaceae; genus Cupriavidus; species Cupriavidus alkaliphilus. The sequence continues at coordinate 1,402,616 of NZ_JACHWE010000001.1, forward strand.
CACCGATGCACAGCCGGTCCCGGTCAATGCGCGCGTCGGCCTGTCGCGGGCAGAGCTGGTCGAGGTGGTGCGGCTGATGGAGGCGAATATCGAGGAACCGCTGTCGCTCGATGAACTGGCGCGGCTGGTGCGGCTGTCGCAGCGGCACTTGCAGCGCATGTTCAAGTTCTATCTGAACGTGTCGCCGACCCATTACTATCTGACCCTGCGCCTGAAGCGCGCGCGCGACATGCTGCGCACGACCAACGCGTCGATCGCGCAGGTGACGGCGGTCTGCGGCTTTCAGTCGCCATGCCATTTCAGCAAGGCATACCGGGCGCAGTTCGGGCATGCGCCCAGCCACGAGCGCCGGCAGGCGGGATGATTTCACCGTTAGAATCGGGCAGGGCGCATGCACCGGCCGCAGGCGGCATGCGCCGACGCACTCGGCCGCGGAAAGGAACCAATGACCGACTTTGCCAGAAGGCTCCTGGTTGCCGGCCTCAACGCCATCCTGCTGACCCTGGCATGCACCCATGCGCAGGGGCAGCAGGTGGTCAGGATCGGCGTGTCCGCTCCGCTTACCGGGCTCAACGCCGCCAATGGCAAGGACATCGAGAACGGTGTCCGCCTTGCGTTGGAGGAAGCCAATGCGCAGGCTATCCGGCTCGACGGACAGTCCGTGCGTTTCGAACTCGCCACCGGCGATGACCAGAGCGACCCGCGCATCGGCGTTCAGGTGGCGCAGAAACTGGTGGACGATGGGGTAGCCGCCGTGATCGGGTATTACAACTCGGGCGTTGCACTGCCGGCCGGGCCGGTTTTCGCGCGGGTCGGGATCCCGGTGATCCATCCGGCGGCGACCAATCCGTCCATCACGCAGCAAGGCCTGGGGACGGTCTTCCGCATCATTCCAAACGACGCGCAGAACTCCGGCAACGCGGGCAGGTTCGTGGTCAAGGTGATGAAGGCTCACCGCATTGCCGTGATGGACGACCGCACCGCGTTCGGCCATGGCGCCGTGGACGAATTCAAGAAGGCCATCGTCGCCGCTGGCGGGAAGATCGTGATCGCGGAATACGCCAGCGACAAGGCCGTCGAGTTCAGCGCCCAGCTCACCAACATCCGCGCCGCAAACGCCGATGTGCTTTTCTTCGCCGGACTCGACAACCAGGCGGCACTGGTCACGAAGCGCATGCGCGAACTGGGCATGCGCACCCAGTTCGTCGGCAGCGGCGGCATCGCCGACAGCATCTTCCTGAAGATCGCCGGACCCGCCGCCGAAGGCGCCATGGCATGGGAGTATGGACGTCCGCGCGACAGCCTGCCGCAGGGCAGGGCGTTCCTGCAGAAATTCAGGAAACGCTTCGGCAGCGACAGCCTAAGCTATGCGCCGTTCGCCTACGACGCCACGTGGGTCGTTATCGTGGCCATGAAAAGCGCTGGCTCCGCGAAGCCCGCCAATTTCGTGCCGGCGGTACGCGCAACGCAATACGAGGGAGTGACCGGCACGATCGCCTTCGATGGCGATGGCGAATTAAGGAATCCGGCGTCGACGCTTTACCAGGTCAAAGGGGGCCGTTGGCAGGCGGTGACGACGGTTGCGGCCGAGTGAGGCGAGGCTCGACATGTCTGTATGGCAACGCCTGCTCACGATTGCCGGATGACAGGTGCCGGGCAAATCGGCATAGCTGTTCGCAAATCAGGCCGCGCACGCGGGATTCCAGCCCGGGCGGGAACTGGTGGTTGCTGTCACGACCTCGCTTGCGCGGGCCCAGGCCGACGGGACCGTCCTCGCGGTAGTCATCGCGTCTCCGGCAACAAGAAAGCCAGCACGCTAACGGTGCCGGCTCTTGCTTCTGAACCCCCGACGTCGGGAGCTGGACTTTACATAATCCGAAATTTTCCCGGCAGCCCAAAACTCGATTTCATTCGCATAATGTATATTATGTTAAATAATATATTGCCACCCCAAGATTCATCCAGCGCCTTCAACGCTTCTTGAGCAAAACGCAAGCCCCCGATCGCGTGCCTTCCGTGCGCCAGCCCACATTGCCTCGCTGCTTGCCACCCTAAGCTAGAAAAGTCCGGTGCGAATGTCCTTGCGGCACTCCACCGTGAGCTTCGCCGCGCGGAACTCCCGCATTCCATGGCAACGCTGTCACCGCAGGAGGTGATGCAAATGCGTCAACTCACCATCTTCCGGAAAACCGTGTGGGCGTCATTGGTCGGCTTTTCGCTGGTGGCGCTGCCGATTCACGCAGCCCCGCCCGTCAGCTTTGATAATGACGCCTGCACCAACCCTTCCGCTGAGGCCAGGCTGAAGCAACGGGAAACCGCTGTGCTCGGTCCCAGCCATGCCGAGGCGCATGCCAGGGCACGCGCCAAGCAGTGCCGCGTGGCAAGAGGCCTGGAAAATGCACCGGCACCGGATGAACAGGTACTTGCGGCCGCCAGAGCCCAGGCGACCAACACGGCCGGGCAATGGAGCGAGCCGTTCGTCATTCCCGTGGTCGGCATCACGGCGGTATTGCTGCACACTGGCAAGGTGCTGTTCTGGTCGTACGAGCCGACTCAATACCATAATCCAGCGGCGTCCAACACAGGCGTCGCCTATGTCTGGGATCCGGTAACCCGTACGGGACACGCGATTACGCCGCCGGAAAATATCTGGTGTGCCGGCCAGACGATATTGAGCGACGGCAGGGTTTTCCTTGCGGGTGGCAACCTGCGCTACCCGGACCCGAACGCGCCGGAAGGACAGCAAAACTTCCAGGGCGCGCTGAGCAGCTATACCTTCAATCCACTGACCGAGACCTGGACCGCGCAGCCGAATATGTCGGTCGGCCGCTGGTATCCGACCGTTACCAAGCTGGCAGACAACAGCGTGGTCATCACCAGCGGTCTCGACGAAACAGGATCCGGAAATACCACGGGGGTGGTCGAGTTGTTCACCCCTGCGGCAGGCATGGACAGCGTCGGCACGATGAGCACGGTTTCTTTCCGCGACCCCTCCGGCATGTACCCGTTCCAGTACCTGCTTGGTTCGGGTCAGATGATGCAGGCCGGACCGGCTTTCTACAATACCGCGCTGCTGACGCCCGGCACCTGGTCATGGAGCAGCATTCCGAACCTGCTGAGCTCGCACTATGAGTGGGCTAACGGCGTTCTCTATACCGATGCCTCGGTCACGCCCGCCAAGCAGGTCGTCATGATCGCGGGCGGCGCCGAAGGCGACAGCGCCTTCCGCAACAACGAATGGTTCGATGTCGGCAATCCCAACGCCGGGTGGCGACAGTTTCCGCAATGGCTGCAGCCTCGCCATAACGCCAATACCGTGATCCTGCCGGATGGCACGCTCTTTACCGTGGGCGGGAATGCGGCCAGCAACGGTTATGACAATCCGCATTTCGACAGCGAGCTTTACAACAAGCCGGCCGGCGATCCGACCGGCACCTGGATTTCCATGAGCCCGAACACCATACAGGCGGGCTACCACTCCAGTGCCATTCTGTTGCCTGACGCCACCGTCTTGCTGTCCCAGGACGATATGAATCCACTGGCCGCCAGCACGCACCAGGCGCAGGTGTATTCGCCACCTTACCTGTTCAAGGGATCGCGTCCCAACATCACCAGTGCGCCCGGTACATTGAGCCTGGGACAAACCTTTACCGTCGGCTCCAGCACTCCCAATATTTCCAGCGTCGCCCTGGTCGCGCCGGGGGCCGTGACCCACGCTAACGATATGCACCAGCGCTATATCAAATTGCGCCATACCAAACAGGGCGCCAAGAACCTGCGCGTCACCCTGCCCGCCTCCAGTTCGCTGGTGCCGCCCGGCTACTACATGCTGTTTATCATCGACTCGCAAGGGGTGCCTTCCGTCGCCAAATTCGTCCGGGTTTCCTGAGGCCGGAGATTGAACAGCATGGCGGCATGATTGTTGCAAGAAGGACGGGTATGGTTGCCCGTTCAGGAGACAGTCATGCCATTCGATGCACGCCGGCCCGGCCGCCCTGCGCGACATGCCAGATCCGCGCTTGCGGCGATATTGCTTGGCCTGACAACCGGCCTGTACGCCGCGCCGCCCGCCGGCGACGTGGACTTCATGAACAAGGCCGCGCAGGCAGGCCAGATGGAGATCGATGCCAGCAAGCTGGCCGAGACCAAGGCCACCAGCGCGACGGTCAAGCGTTTTGCCGGGCAAATGCTGCAGGACCATCGCGCCGCGGCGGAAGATCTCAAGCGGCTGGCCAACGCCAAGGGCGTGCAATTGCCGACCACCCCGAGTCCCGCTGACCAGAACAAGCTCGAAGCCATGGGCGCACTGCAAGGCGCCAGCTTCGACAAGCAGTACGCCGACGAAGTCGGCGTCAAGGCGCACAACGATGCGGTGGCGCTGTTCCGCAAGGCCGCAAGCGATGCGCGCGACAACGATGTACGGGATTTTGCAAAGAAGACCTTGCCGACGCTCGAGCACCACCTGGAGTCGGCCAGGAAAATGGCATGGGAGGTATCGCGATAGCTGCCTGCAAATGCTGGTCAGCCGGAGAGATGCCCACCCTTCCCTGCGCACCGCCACTCGGACAGGTGTAGCGAATAACGGCTGATCGTGCCTGCGGCAAGGCATCTGACGTCAGGGGAGGTAATACCGTGTGTACCAATTTTGCCGCGGTGACGGGCCCGGCACTGCGCGATGTTTTCGGGGCCGAACCACCGCCGGGAACGTGGAAGCCCGAAATATGGCCAGGCGATGCCGCACCGATCGTCCGTGCGGATGCCCGTGGCCGGCGCGAATGTTTGCTGGCTACTTTTGGCCTCGTGCCGCGCTCGCGCCACGTCCACGGCGCCCGGGATTTTGAAACCATGAATGTCCGCGCCGAGTGTGTGGGCGACAAGCGCGGTTCGTGCAGCGCGTGGCACCGCACCCAGTTGTGCCTGGTGCCGGCGATGGCCATCTACGAGCCGTGCTATGTCGCCGGCCAGGGCTGGATCCGCTACCGGATCTGGCTGCCGGACGAGCCGGCGCTCGGCATTGCCGGGCTGTGGAAGCAATGGCCGGACGGAACCTATTCCTTCGCCATGTTCACGGTGAGCGCGCCTGGCCATGCGGTAATGAAGCTGATGCACGCCCCCGGCAAGGAAAAACGGTCGGTGGTGATGATTCCGTACCTCCAATGGCAAGCCTGGCTCGCGTGCCGCGATCCGGAGCTGGCGCGAAGCTTCATGGCGCTCTATCCGGCCGAGAAGATGATGGCGGTTCCTGCCCCGCTTACGCCCGAACCCGCCGAGGAAGCCGGCGCGGCAGGCCCGGGCGCGCCATCGCGCTAGGCCGCTCAGGCGAAACGGTCATGCAGGATGGAAGCGCTCAGCTGGCGCTTCTTCCAGTACATATGGTCGATGCGCTGCTGCAGCTTGCCCAGCACCGCGGGGTCCAGGGTTTCATAAGTCAGCAGTACGGCCGGGTGCGTGCCGTCGCCGTCCTCGTGCTCCAGGCTGTCAAATGGCGGGAAACCGTATTTTTCCAGGAACGTCCGGATCTCCTCGTCCGAGGTGTCGGGGGCGATATTGGTGAGCAGCAGGCGGCTCATTTTCTCTCCCAATTGCAAGGGTGACAGCGGGCGGGTGCTTTTTGAGGTTAGCACCTCGACGCCATCCCTGCAGACCACGATTTGCACCAATTCCTGTACCGGCACCGGCAGAGCTTGCAAATAATCCATGCCAGGATGGTGATGGTGGCCACCGTCGTCGCGGTGGTCGCGACCGACAACCTGGCGCTGGGCGTTGGCCTGGGGGTGCGAGAAATACGCGACGCACGACAAGGCCGGCACGGCATCGTCCAGCCGGTCGCACTAGGACATCGAAGCCTAACGGGGCCGGCGTCACAATGCATTGTCGATAGCCATGCCCCGCTGTCGGTAGTTCCGCTCGCGTGCATGGCTCGATGGGCGCGCTTCTGCTGGCGTGCCATGGGCGCAGCGGAAGCAAGCAGCTTGCGCTCAGTGGTGCCGGCGCCCGCCCGTTTCGGCGCGCCAAAGCAAAAACCCCTCGCAGCACACGCTGTCGAGGGGTTTTGCAGAATAAGAGCCTGGCGATGACCTACTTTCACACGGGAATCCGCACTATCATCGGCGC